>NZ_BQHR01000003.1 GCF_021601625.1 Pseudomonas paraglycinae
GGGGCGTGGGGTGGTGGGTTTGAAATGGTGGTCGAGGGCGCGTTCGGCGGCTTCGTGGAGTTTCTTTGAGTATGGGAATTCGTAGGGGGAAACTTCTTCGTCAGTGAGGGTTGGGTCGATCATCGGTGTAAATCCTTTTGGAGTTGGAAAGATTTGCCCCGGTTTTCGGACTTGCACATCCGGTCACCGATTTTGCGGTGACACACAGAGGCTATCGACGATGGTCCAGCCTGCCTAGTTCATGGACAGCACCGCAGTTTGAAGGACATTTCCCAAGGATTTGCGAGGTAGAGGAACAAGAAACCACAGCCTTCGGCAGCTCCTACAGGAATGTGTTTCTTCAGGTGTAGGACGGGGGGATGGTGTGACGCGGAGCGTCACGGGATGCATTCCCACGCGGAGCGTGGGAACGATCAGGTTCGGGGGTTGGAATTCGTGACTTGGTAGTCATCTGGCAGGAAAAGACCTACATCGTCTTCTATCAATCCTAGATAGTGGCTAATCCGTCCGAATCCCTTACACTCCCCCAGCCGTTCATTTCCCTTTTGAGGCTGTGCGCATGAAATTTCGTTTTCTTCTGTGGATGCTGGGTCTGTTGATGGGTAAGGCCAGTCGGACAAATCCTGCGTTCCAGCAGCAGTTGGGTGACAAGGATCTGGTGTTTCAGCTACAGACTCTGGACGGGAAAGTGGCGCGGCATTTCGTGGTGAAGGATCAGCGCATTACCAGCAAGTCCGGGGTGGTGGCGGAGCCGGCGTTTGCGATTGCCTTTAAAGACGCGGCGTTCGGGTTTGCCACGATGCAGGCGAAGAACAAGCAGCTGGCGTTCATGCAGGGGATTCAGGACAAGTCGATCCAGCTCAAGGGCAACCCGGCGCTGGTGATGTGGTTCCAGGGGTTGATGAAGTATTTGAAGCCGCGGAAGGCCAAGCCGAAGTCATAGGGCTTTCAGGCAGCTTGTCGGGACGGGCCTGCCTCTTCAGCTTTCGGGCTCGGGAGGCTCGGCGTCCAGGGGCTGGGCCCGGTATGTCTTGTAGATCTGCTGGACTTGCGGGTTGTCCAGGTTCTCGTAAGTGATGTCTTCCTTGTCCAGGCCATCCAGGCCTCGGATGCCACTGATGGTCTCTGGCCATTCGTCACGACTGCATATATCGATTACGAACGGGTTGAGGTAGTTATCGAGATGCCTTTCGCGCGGCTCTCGGATCTCGTCGCTGAGGGCCCGCAGGTAGTCGTCTTTGTTTGTTCTTGACCAGTCGATGGCGAACCCGGCTCGATAACAGAGTTCCATGAAGACCAATAGAATCGCGCGGCCATTGCCGTCCAGGAAGGGGTGTGCGAAAGCCAGTTGGCCCATCACTCCACCGGGATGGTCTCTGAAGCGTTTTTTGTCTGATGCGAGCTTGAGCGCATAGTCGACAGATATTTTGATGGAGTCCGGGCGCTCGAAGGCGGTGCTGCGAGGGTCGTCGAGAGAGCCCTTGAAGACTGCCAGGTGGGGGACAAGCTCGTTCCGGTCTTTTCCTGCCCAGTGATAGAAGCCGGAGAACAGGATTTCGTGAACCTTGAGTACAGTCTGGTAATCGATTGGCTTTTTCTTGGCCAGATAGGCAAGCGCCTCTTCGATACTCAATTCGAACGAAAGATGCTCTGACTCTTTTACTTCAACGGGATCTTTCAGTTGCAGCGAGTTTTGAAGATATCCAGCCGTGTCGAAGTCGCCGAACGGATCAAAAGTCATGCGCTACGTTTCTGTGCGCGCCTTTCTTGAAGATAGCGCCCTTGGAGCGCCAAGATTTCAGATTTGCTCAGAACGCCTTTTCTCTTGAGATTGACGAGCAGCTGTTCGATGCCATCCAGCTCGACGACATCGCCAGACAAGCGGGTAATACCCACGGCCATACGACTCATGCCGTCACGACTGGCTGTAACCTTGTTGTTTTTGGCAAGCTTGCGCACTTCGCTTGCAACGCTGACAGCATCTGTTTGGGTCATCGGAAATTCCTCTGAATGCCGTCAAATCATAGCAGGGCGCTTGTTTGCTGTCGTTGCTGGCAAAGTGGCCGAAATCTGTGGAGCCAGGGCCCTATCTGCAATCAAAACAGGCCCTGGTTGACGTTCCGAAGAATGCTTTAAGCCTGGCTGAACTGCGAAGCCAGTTCACGCAACAACACTTCCGCCTCAAGCACTTTGCTGACCACATCATTGGCCTTATCGCGAGTCAGGCCAACACGCTCCAGCAGCGCATCCGGAATATCTTCATCCGGCCCGGAGCCGATCCCGCGACTGCGCAGCAGGCGCACGGCCAGGCAGACGAGGTTCGGGTATTCGGCGTAGGCGCCGTCGTAGTTCGGGTCGTGCTGGAAGCGCAGGGCGGTGGCCAGTTCGTCCGGCATGTCCCAGTAGCGCATCAGCCAGGAGCCGATCTGTTCGCGGCTGATGCCCAGCAGGTGTTGCTCGACATAGCTGTGGCACAGGTGCGGGTTGACCTCCAGGTGGCGGCAGATCAGCGAGAAGTGCGGCGGGAACACGTGGGCCAGCAGCAGGTAGCCGAAGTTGTGCAGGAGGCCGGCGAGGTAGGTCAGGCCGGATTCCGGACGCTGGGCGCGCGGCATGGCGCGGGTCAGGCCCTCGATGACGGCAGCGGTGTAGATCGACTGCTGCCAGTACGGCGTGGTGTGTTGCGGGTGATCCTTGGGCAGGCTCAGGGTCTTGCCAAGGGCCAGGCCCAGCGCCAGGTTGATCACCAGATCGAAGCCCAGCACGCGGACGATCGCGTCTTCCACCGAACGGATCTTGCCCGGCGAGGCGTAGTACGGCGACGCCGCCCAGCTCACCACTTGCGCAGCCAGCGCCGGGTCGGTTTCGACCACGCCGGTGATGTCGTCGATGGTGGCGTTCGGGTCGACGCGCAGCTTGATGATTTTTTGTGCGGTTTCGGCCAGCGGCGGAATTTCGATGGTAGCTTCCAGACGCTGCTGGATGCGCCGCGCGGTGAACGCCTGCACGGCCTGGGTGATTTCCTCGCGGTCATCGTCCGGGCGGTCGAGGTTCGGGCGGATGCTGCTCAGGGCTTCGCCGAAGTTGGCGGCGCTGGCCTTGGTCAGCATGGTCTTGAAGTCTTCGCTGGCGATTTCCAGCAGCAGGCCCGGCTCTCCGGAGTTGATCAGCAACTTCGGCTCGCGCAGCAGGCCTTCTTCGTAGAGGCACGGCGAGCTGGTCAGCGCCGGCAGGCCCGGCAGCAGGCTCAGGCTGTGTTTGCCGAGCATCTTTTCCAGGCGCTCGGTGGACACGGCGGTCAGGCGACGGCCAGTCAGTTCGGCGAGGCGGTTGAGATCCAGCAACTGGCTCTGTGGAAACAGCACCATCAGCGCACCGACCGCGTCGTCCAGCAACACGGCCTGCACTTTGCGCGAGGCATTGAGGCCGTGGTGGTCGAGCACTTCTTCGTAGGCGACGCCCAGCTTGTTGAGCAGCAGCCGAATAACAGACGGAGCGTGCGGGAGTTCGGGGGCGAGAGCAGCTTCGGTCATGGTCTGTATCCGTTTTTGAAACAATTGCTGGAGTATAACCAGCTTGGTTGGAACGAGCTGTCAGAAACTGCGACGGTGCTCACACTTGGCCGTATTGCTGCCCGTGTCGCAGCCAGCGGTCTAGTAACGGGCTGACGTGGGTGGGCCAGCGTTCGAGCAAGGCCTGGGCGGCATCGCGCACGGCGGGCAGCAGATCGGCGTCGCGCATCAGGTCGGCGACCTTGAATTGCAGCAGACCGGTCTGGCGGGTGCCGAGCATTTCGCCGGGGCCGCGCAGTTCGAGGTCTTTTTCGGCGATGACGAAACCGTCGTTGGTCTCGCGCATGATGCCCAGGCGCTGGCGGCCGATCTGTGACAGCGGCGGATGGTAGAGCAGCACGCAATGGCTGACCGCGCTGCCCCGGCCGACCCGACCGCGTAGCTGGTGTAACTGCGCAAGGCCCAGGCGCTCGGGGTTTTCGATGATCATCAGGCTGGCGTTGGGTACGTCCACGCCGACTTCGATCACGGTGGTGGCGACCAGCAGTTGCAGGTTGCCGGCCTTGAATTCGGCCATGACGGCGGCTTTCTCGGCGGGTTTCATGCGGCCGTGGATCAGCCCGACTTTCAACTCGCCGAGTGCGGCGGTGAGGTCTTCGAACGTGGTTTCGGCGGCCTGACAGGTCAGCTCTTCGGACTCTTCGATCAGCGTGCACACCCAATAGGCCTGTCGACCTTCGGCGCAGGCGCTGCGTACCCGCTCGATGACTTCGACGCGACGGGTGTCGGTGACCAGCACGGTGTTGACCGGGGTTCGGCCGGGCGGCAGTTCGTCGAGGATCGAGGTGTCGAGGTCGGCGTAGGCGCTCATCGCCAGCGTCCGCGGAATCGGCGTGGCGGTCATGATCAGTTGATGCGGGCACATGCGCCCGCCGACGCCTTTCTGCCGCAGCGCCAGACGTTGCTGCACGCCGAAGCGGTGCTGTTCGTCGATGATCACCAGCGCGAGGTTCTTGAACTGCACTTCATCCTGGAACAGCGCGTGAGTGCCGACCACCATCGGCGTGCCGCTGGCGATCTGTTCCAGCGCGGCGACGCGGTTCTTGCCCTTGAGCTTGCCGGCCAGCCACGCCACGTCGATGCCCAGCGGTTCGAGCCAGCGCTTGAAGGTGATGAAGTGCTGTTCGGCAAGGATCTCGGTCGGCGCCATCAGTGCGACCTGATAACCCGCTTCCAACGCTTGCAGCGCGGCGAGGGCGGCGACCACGGTTTTGCCGGCGCCAACGTCGCCCTGAATCAGCCGCAGCATAGGTTCGTGCTGACTGAGGTCGTAGGCGATTTCGTTGCCGACCCGTTGCTGAGCGCCGGTCGGATTGAAGCCGAGGTTGGCCAGGTATTTTGCCGGCAGCTTGGTGGCTTTCGGCATCGCCGGCGCGCGCAGGGAGCGCATGCTCTCGCGCAGGCGTTGCTGGGACAGTTGATGAGTCAGCAGTTCCTCGAAAGCGAGGCGGTGCTGGGCCCAGTGATGGCCAAGGGCGAGTTCGTCGACGTCGGCATCGGCGGGCGGGTTGTGCAGGTAGCGGATCGCGTCGGCCAGCGGCGCCAGTTGATAGTCGCGGGCCAGTTCGGTCGGTAGCCAGTCGGGCAGGGTGGATGGCTTGAGCAGGGTCAGGGTCTGCATGCACAACTGACGCAGACGCGCCTGGGTCAGGCCTTCGGTCAGCGGGTAGACCGGGGTCAGGGTTTCATCCACCGGCGGCGGTTCGTCGCCATTGATGGCGCGGTATTCCGGGTGGTAGATCTCCAGCCCCGAGGCACCGGGCCGGGCTTCGCCGTAGCAGCGAATCCGCGTGCCGCGCTTTAGGCCTTCTTTCTGCGCGTTGCTGAAGTGATAGAAGCGCAGGCTCAGTCCGCCGGTGCCGTCCTGCAAGCGCACGACGAGGCTGCGGCGTCGGCCCATGACCACGTCGGCGCCGCTGACGGTGCCTTCGACCACGGCGTCCTGCCCCGGCCGCAACGCGCCGATCGGCACCACGCGGGTGCGATCCTGATAACGCAGCGGCAGGTGGAACAGCACGTCCTGAAGGTTTTCCAGGCCGACCTTGGCCAGTTTCTCGGCCATGGCTTCACCGACACCCTTGAGTGCGGTGACCGACACCTGCGACAGCTCCGTCATGACGCTGGCTTAACCGGCCGTAACCGGCGCGGCAGGCTTGGCGACCGAGCACAGGCGAATGGAGTCGGCGAGGATCTCGATGGCTTTCGGCCGTGGGAAGCTGGCGCGCCAGGCGATGGCCACGGTGCGGAACGGCACCGGTGCCGACAGCGGGCGCACTTCGATCACGCCCGGGGCGTAGTGATGGCTGTCCACTGCCGACAGCGGCAGGATCGAGATGCCCAGGCCGGACGCGACCATGTGGCGGATGGTTTCCAGCGAGCTGGATTCGACCGTGGTGTGCTTGGCGCCGTCGTTGCCCTTGGTCAGGGTCGGGCAGGCTTCCAGCACTTGATCGCGGAAGCAGTGGCCTTCACCAAGCAGCAACAGGCTCTTGTCGTTGAGCAGCGCGGCGTCGATGGATTCTTTCTGGGTCCACGGGTGCTGGGCCGGCATCAGGACGTAGAACGGCTCGTCGTAGAGTTGCAGGGTCAGCACGTCGGCTTCGTTGAACGGCAGGGCGATGATGATCGCGTCCAGTTCGCCGTTGCGCAATTTGTCGCGCAGCACGTGGGTGAAGTTTTCTTCGATGTACAACGGCATCTGCGGGGCGACCCGGTGCAGTTGCGGAATCAGGTGCGGGAACAGGTACGGGCCGACGGTGTAGATCGCGCCGACTTTCAGCGGGGCGGTCAACTGGTTCTTGCCGGCCTGGGCCAGTTCGCGAATGCCTTGGGCCTGCTCCAGCACTTTCTGCGCCTGGGCGACGATACCTTCGCCGACGGGTGTCAGGCGTACGGCGCTTTTGCTGCGCTCGAAAATCAGCACACCGAGTTCGTCTTCAAGCTTTTTCACGCCCACCGACAGGGTCGGCTGGCTGACGTGGCAACGCTCGGCCGCGTGGCCGAAATGCTGCTCTTGGGCGAGGGTAACGATGTAGCGTAATTCTGTGAGAGTCATAGCAAGCGTCCATGAAGATGCGGGCCAAGCATACCGGCTGCAATCGATAGACGCACGTTATCAGACTGAGTGATGAATGCGACACCGGGCAATGCCGGTTTGCCGTGGATGGATAAGCAAAAGGCACCTTTCGGTGCCTTCTGGGCTGGATCAGGCCGGGATCCGCGAGTGCGGATCAGCGGCGGCGTTCCAGCGAGTACACAAACGGCGCAACGATTTCGATCGCGCCATTGGTCAGCATGTCGGCCGGCGGCTTGGGCAGCGGTTGGGCGCGGCGGATCATTTCCAGGGTGGCCCGGTCCAGATCGGCGTTGCCGGAGCGGCCCACCAGTTCGAACGACAGCACGTTGCCTTCGCCATCAACCACGAAACGCAACCGGTTCAAGCCTTCCTTGCCCCGTGCCTGAGCGCTGGCCGGGTACTTCTTGTACTTGGCCAGATGCGCGAGCAGGGTACCTTGCCAGCTGGCCTTGGCGGCCAATTGTGCAGGCGACGGGCCCGGTGCAGGCTGGACTGATTTCTCCGTCGGGGCCTGAGTCGGCTGGGTATCGGCCGGCTTCTCTTCGGACGGTTTCTCCTTCGGCGGATCGGGCAGTTTCTTCTCGATCGGCTTCGGCGGTTTGGGTTTCGGCTTGGGTTTCGGTTTCTGCACCGCGATCTCGGCTTTCGGCGCTTCGGCCAGTTTCGGGATCGGCAGTTCTTCAACCGGAGCCGGTGGCTGCGGTGGCGTGACGACTTTCGGCGGTGCGGGCGGTGGTGGGGCCGGAACCGGTGCCAGCTCGACCATCATTGCCTGCGGCGGCAATTCGATGGGCGGGCGGGCGGTCCAGTTCAGCGCCAGCGCGATGGCCAGCGCGTGAACACCCAGCACCACGGCCAGGCTACCGCTGTAACGCGTCAGCTTATGGCGCGTCGTGATCATTTCTTGACTGCGCTCTCGAGTCCGACCAGACCGACCTTCAGGTAACCGGCGGCGCGCAGGTTATCCATCACGCTCATCAGGTCGCCGTAATCCACGCCTTTGTCGGCCTGGAAGAAGATCGTCGTGTCTTTCTTGCCCTGGGTCTTGGCGTCGAGTGCGGCGCCGAGGGTTTCGGCCTTCACTTCGTCATCGCCCAGGAACAGGCGCTGGTCAGCCTTCACGCTGAGGAACACCGGTTTCTCCGGCCGCGGCGCCGGTTTGGCGGTCGAGGCAGGCAGGTCAACCTTGATGTCCACGGTGGCCAGCGGCGCGGCCACCATGAAGATGATCAACAGCACCAGCATCACGTCGATGAACGGCGTGACGTTGATTTCGTGGTTCTCGGCCAGATCGTCGTCTGCGCCTTCTTTCAAATGCAGGCCCATGGCCGATTACCCCACTTTCACCATGTGCGGTTGCGAGCTGTTGCGCTCAGGCTGGTGGTCGAGGTCGCGGCTGACCAGCAGCAGCACCTGAGCCGACGCATCGGACACCTGAGCCTTGTAACCGGCGATGGAGCGGGCGAAGACGTTGTAGATGACCACGGCAGGAATCGCGGCTACCAGACCCAGTGCGGTAGCCAGCAGCGCTTCAGCGATACCCGGTGCTACGACGGCAAGGTTGGTGGTCTGGGTTTTGGCGATGCCGATGAAGCTGTTCATGATGCCCCACACGGTACCGAACAGACCGACGAACGGTGCGGTGGAACCGATGGTGGCGAGGACGCCGGTGCCGCTGCTCATGTTGCGGCCACAGGCGGCAACCAGGCGCTCGAGGCGGAAGCTGACGCGTTCCTTGATGCCTTCTTTCTCGCGGGCGTTGGTCGACAGGCGCATTTCTTCCAGCGCGTCGTGTACCAGCAGGTTGGCGAGGGTGCCTTCCTTCGCGGCGGTGGCGCTGGCCTCTTTGAGCGTGGCGGCTTTTTTCAGGGCGGCAATCTCGCCGCGCAGACGACGCTTGGCGCCCATCAGCTCGAAGCCCTTGGCGATCCAGATGGTCCAGGTGATGATCGAGGCGATGGCCAGGCCGATCATCACGGCTTTAACGATCACGTCGGCGTTCTGGTACATGCCCCATGGCGACAGGTCGTGGGCCATGCCCAGAGTGTTGTCGGCTTCGAGGACTTCCGGCGCGTCGGCGGCGCTGGCCTCTACGGCCTGCACCGGGTCGGTCGCGGGTGCGGCGGCCGGAGCGCTTTGCTCGGTGGCGGCTGGCGCGGCCGGGGCCTGGGCGTCAGCGAATGCGGCGACTGGCGCCAGCATCAGGCTGAGCAGCAGGGCAGCCACGGCGCTCCAGGCGCGAGGTCGGTTGGTTGGCGAAGCGGAGTTTTGAATGCGTGTCATGCTGGCCGGACCTGAGATAGAAAAACGGTAATGCTCTTCCAGGCCTCGTGAGGCCGAGAACAAAAGTGGCGTGCATTATTGCAAGTAATTCTTGTTAACAGAAGTAATAGAGTTGCTTTTTTTCCTTCATTGCTAGCCGCTCGTCCCTTGTCGAGGCTAGTCTGTCGCTTTCCGATGGGAGATTTTTGATGTCCGCGCCTTCTGTTTTGATCGCCGGTTGCGGTGATGTCGGCAGCCGTCTGGCCACGCAATTGCTGGCTGCCGGCTTCCAGGTCTACGGCCTGCGCCGTGATATTTCACGTTTGCCGGACGGCGTTATCGGTGTGGCCGGTGACTTGTTCAATGAGGATTGCCCCGAGACGTGGCCGGTGGGCGCTATCGATTACCTGGTGTATAGCGCGGCGGCCACTGATCACGATGAGGCCGGTTATCGCGCGGCGTATGTGCAGGGTTTGCAGCATGTGCTGGGTTGGCTGAACGATTACGGTCAGGAGCCGGAGCGGCTGCTGTTCGTTTCCAGCAGCAGTGTTTACGGGCAGCAGAACGGCGAATGGGTCGATGAAAAATCCGAAACTGTCGCTGCGGGTTATTCCGGTCGATTGATGCTGGAGGCCGAGCAGGTTGCGCTCAACTCTGGCATCCCCGCGAGCATCGTGCGCCTGACCGGCATTTACGGCCCCGGCCGTGAGTGGCTGCTGACCCAGGTGCGTCGGGGTTATCGGGTGGCGGTCGATCCACCGCTGTATGGCAATCGCATCCATGCCGATGACGCGGCGGGGTTGATGGCGTTCTTGCTGGAGGCGGATCGCAAAGGCGTGACGCTGGATGACATCTATATCGGCGTGGACGATGCGCCGGCGCCGCTGGCCGAGGTGGTGGCGTGGTTGCGTGAGTATCTGGGTGTCACCGAATGGTCGGAAGACGAGAGCGTGCGTCGCACCGGCAGCAAGCGTTGCAGCAATGCCTGGGCGAAGGCGCTGGGTTGGGTGCCGAAGTATCCGAGTTATCGCGAGGGCTATGCCGCGATTCTTGAGGGGCGCTGCTGATCTTCGGGCGTAAAAAAGGCAGGAGCAAATGCTTGCTCCCGCCTTTTTTGTCTCAAGCGCCGATCACTGCTTCTCAAGCAACCACTTGCGTTCACCCGGGGTGAACTGCGGTTGTTCGTCCGCCAGCGCGGTGTTCACGGCATGCAGGATTTCCAGCTCTTTGCCCTTGCGCACAAAGATCCAGTTATTGCCCTGACCGTTCTGCTGCAACCACATGCTGTCGTTGCCGCTGCTCATCGATGCGCAATCGCCTGCGAGGCACAGCGCATAGCGGTCGGCACCCGGCAGGCCGGAGACTTGTCCGTCAGCCTGGAATTGCACGGTGGCGCCTTCGCCCTGGCCGCTGGTGATCGTCCAGTTGCCGCCCATATAAGCGGAATACAGTGCGCGTTCGAAGCTGGCGCCGATCGGTGCGCCTTCCGGCACCGGAATCTGTGCGCGGTCGAAGACCTGTTCCGGTTCGTTTTCATTGGCGGCTTGTTGCAGTTGACCACCATCACGTTTCAGCTCGCTGGCGGAGCTGCCATAGAAATCGACTTTCCAGGCACCGGACTGTTCGCCGAGCAGTCGACCTTCTACGTTTTCGAAACCGTTGGTGTAGCGGGCCTGACCGGCCTTGGTGTTGACGTCCCACTCCAGGTTCGGGCCGTAAGCCTGAAGCGCTTCGCGCAGGGGGCCGCCCTTGGCAGCAGCATCGATGGCGACCTGATTGATCCAGGTGCCGCTGATGTCACGGTCGGCAGGGTTGCTGGCGCAACCGCCGAGGAAAATGGCGAGCAGCGAGAGAGCAAGCGCTTTGCGCATGGTGGAATCCTTTCAAAACCTTTTCTTTACCGCAGAGCAGTCGGCGCGGTGTATTAGACCGCGCCGTGCGCATTACTCGATGACCAGAATGGCATCCATTTCAACCTGCGAACCCTTTGGCAGGGCTGCCACGCCGATGGCGGCGCGCGCCGGGTACGGCTGGTCGAAGTACTTGCCCATGATCTCGTTGACCTTGGCGAAGTGGCTCAGGTCGGTGAGGAAGATGTTCAGCTTGACGATGTCCTTGAACGAACCGCCGGCGGCTTCGGCCACGGCTTTCAGGTTCTCGAACACCTGGACGGTCTGGGCTTCGAAGCCTTCGACCAGCTCCATGGTTTTTGGATCGAGGGGAATCTGACCCGACATGTAAACGGTGTTACCGGCCTTGATCGCCTGGGAGTAAGTACCGATGGCGGCCGGGGCCTTGTCGCTGGTGATAACGGTCTTGGTCATGTATGACTCCTTGTAATGTTTGAGTTATGCACGCATGCGGGTGATGCGGATCACCCCGGTCAGGGCGCGCAGTTTCTTGATCACGCGGGCCAGGTGCACACGGTCGTGGACGCTGACCACCAACTGGACAACGCTGATGCGGCCATCGCGTTCGTCCATGCTGATTTTCTCGATATTGCCGTCGGCTGCGTTGACGCTGCTGGCCAGCAGGGCGATCAGGCCGCGCTGGTGTTCCAGCTCGACGCGCAGTTCGACGTTGAATTCGCCGGTGACATCCTTGGCCCACGAGAGCTGGATGCATTTTTCCGGGTTGTGACGGATTTCGCTGATGTTGCGGCAGTTGTCCAGGTGCACGACCATGCCTTTGCCCGCCGACAGGTGACCGACAATCGGGTCGCCCGGGATCGGCGTGCAGCATTTGGCGTAGCTGAGGACCAGGCCTTCGGTGCCGCGAATCGCCAGCGGGCCTTCCGGGCTTGGCAGTTGTTCGCCTTCGCCGAGCAGGCGGCGCGCCACGACATAGGCCATGCGGTTGCCCAGGCCGATGTCTTCGAGCAGGTCTTCGATCAGTTCGAGGCGGTACTCGGTGAGCATCGCCTTCACGCGTTCGGCCGGAATCTGTTCCAGCGCGCTGTCGAAGCCGTTGAGCACCTTGTTCAGCAGGCGTTCGCCGAGGCTGATGGATTCGGAGCGGCGCTGCAGTTTCAGCGCATGGCGGATGTGTGTGCGCGCCTTGCCGGTGACCACGAAGTTGAGCCACGCCGGGTTCGGCCGCGCGCCGGGGGCGCTGACGATCTCGACCGTGGAGCCGCTTTGCAGCGGTTCGGACAGCGGTGCGAGACGACGGTTGATCCGGCAGGCGATGCAGCTGTTGCCGACGTCGGTGTGTACCGCGTAGGCAAAGTCGACCGCTGTGGAGCCTTTGGGCAGCTCCATGATCCGGCCTTTGGGCGTGAACACGTAGACCTCGTCCGGGAACAGGTCGATCTTCACGCTCTCGATGAATTCCAGCGAGTTGCCGGCACGTTGCTGCATCTCCAGCACGCCCTTGACCCACTGGCGAGCGCGGGCATGGGTGCCTTTCGGCTGTTCGTCGCCGCTGGATTTGTACAGCCAATGGGCGGCGATGCCGTTGTTGGCCATCTCTTCCATTTCGCGGGTGCGGATCTGGATCTCGATCGGTACACCGTGCATGCCGAACAGCGTGGTGTGCAGCGACTGATAGCCGTTGGCCTTGGGGATCGCGATGTAATCCTTGAATCGCCCCGGCAACGGTTTGTACAAATTATGTACGGCACCCAGCACGCGGTAGCAGGTATCGACCTTGTCGACGATGATCCGGAACGCGTAGACGTCCATGATCTCGTTGAAGGCCCGACGCTTGCCGCGCATTTTCTTGTAGATGCCGTAGAGGTGTTTCTGGCGACCGCTGACTTCACCCTGGATGCCGTCGATGGCGAGGCAGTGGCCAAGGGACTCTTCGATCTTGTTGACGATTTCCTTGCGGTTGCCCCGGGCGCGTTTGACGGCCTGGTAGATCCGCGCGGAACGCATCGGATGCATCGCCTTGAAGCCGAGGTCTTCGAATTCGATGCGGATCGCGTGCATGCCCAAGCGGTTGGCGATGGGGGCGTAGATCTCGAGGGTTTCCTTGGCGATACGCCGGCGTTTTTCGCCGGACAGCACTTCCAGCGTACGCATGTTGTGCAGACGGTCGGCGAGCTTGACCAGGATCACGCGAATGTCGCGCGCCATGGCCATGGCCATCTTCTGGAAGTTTTCCGCCTGGGCTTCAGCCTTGGTTTCGAAGTTCATCTGGGTCAGTTTGCTGACCCCGTCGACCAGTTCGGCCACGGTTTCACCGAACTGCGCTTGCAGCGCTTCCTTGGCGATACCGGTGTCTTCGATCACGTCATGCAGCATCGCGGCCATCAGGCTCTGATGGTCCATGTGCATGTCGGCAAGAATATTGGCCACGGCAAGAGGATGCGTGACGTACGCCTCGCCGCTACGGCGGCGTTGGCCGTCGTGGGCTTGTTCGGCGTAGAAATACGCTCGGCGGACCAGGTTGACCTGGTCATTGCCGAGGTAGGTCGATAAGCGATCGGCGAGGGCGTCTATGCTCGGCATGATGTCTCCTGCCGTAGGCTGTGATCCCGCGCCGTGCTACGTCGACCAGGCATAGGCTTAGACGGCCTCGTTGGACTCGTCCTCGAACGCAGCGAAGACAGGGTCTTCGTGAACGATTTCCTGCTCGGCGATGAACTCGTAGCTCATCAGGCCTTCAGCGATTTCACGCAGCGCAACTACGGTCGGTTTGTCGTTTTCCCACTGAACCAGGGGCTCTTTGCCGCCGGTGGCCAGTTGACGGGCACGCTTGGTAGAGAGCATGACCAGCTCAAAGCGGTTTTCCACGTGTTCTAGGCAGTCTTCAACGGTTACGCGGGCCATGGTATTCCTCGGAGCGAATGCAATATGCGCGCTGCCCGGTTGGGCGAGCGGACTCAACAGTTTAAAAAATCACCAGCGATTAGGGAAGCGCTGATTTTTTGACCAGACTCTTCAACGCGCTGCAAGTGCCAATGTAAAGCCCTTGCAGCGGTTTTGGGAAGTGCTGTTTCAGCCCAGCAATTCCGCCAGCAATTTGCCGAAACGCACTTGTTGGCGTTTCTGTTGCAGCTGATTGGCGCGGAAAATCGCTTTCAGATCGTCCAGCGCGTGGGCGAAATCATCGTTGATGATCAGGTAGTCGTACTCGACGTAGTGGCTCATCTCGCTGACCGCTTCACGCATCCGGCCGTCGATGATCTCGTCGCTGTCCTGGCCACGGTTGGTCAGGCGCTGGTGCAGGGCCTGCAGCGATGGCGGCAGAATGAAGATCGAACGGGCCTGCGGCATCAGCTTTCGCACTTGCTCGGCGCCTTGCCAGTCGATCTCGAGAATCAGGTCGTGACCTTCATCCAGGGTCTGCTGCAGACGGCTTTGCGAAGTGCCGTAGAAGTTGCCGAAGACTTCGGCGCGTTCCAGGAAGTCGCCGTGCTCGCCCATCTTCACGAACTCTTCGCGGGTTACGAAGTGATAGTTCACGCCGTCCACTTCGCCCGGGCGCATGGCGCGGGTGGTGTGGGAAATCGAGACGCGGATTTCCGGGTTGGCGTCGGTCAGGGCCTTGACCAGGCTGCTCTTGCCCGCGCCCGAAGGGGCGGAAATGATGTACAGGGTGCCGGTGCTGTGGGTCATGTCGGGGGTAGCCTTACTCAATATTCTGCACTTGTTCGCGCATCTGCTCGATCAACACCTTGAGGTTGACCGCCGCCTGGGTGCTGCGCGGGTCGAAGGCCTTGGAGCCCAGTGTGTTGGCTTCGCGGTTGAGCTCCTGCATCAGGAAGTCCAGGCGCCGGCCGGCGGCACCGCCGGACTTGAGCACCCGGCGAACTTCGATGATGTGGGTGCTCAGGCGATCCAGTTCTTCGGCCACGTCGCTCTTTTGTGCGAGCATGACCATTTCCTGTTCCAGACGCTGCGGGTCCATCTCGGCCTTCATGTCGGCGAAACGGTCGAGGACTTTTTGGCGCTGGGTAGCGAGCATCTGCGGAACCAGTTCGCGCAGGGTCACCACGTCTTCCTCGATGGAGGTCAGGCGGTCGTTGATCAGGCGGGCCAGCTCCGCGCCTTCGCGCTCGCGGCCGGCCTTGAGGTCTTTCAGGCCTTGATTGAACAGGGCCAGCGCCTCGGCATTCAGCGCCTGCGGGTCGGTGGCGTCGGCGACCAGTACGCCCGGCCAGGCCAGTACTTCCAGCGGGTTCAGCGCGGCCGGGTTCTTGATCAGGCCGGCGACGGTTTCGGCCGCGGCAACCAGTTGTGCAGCGCGCTCGCGATCCACCTGCAGCGGCTTGCCGGTGCTTTCCTCGGTGAAGCGCAGGGTGCATTCCAGTTTGCCGCGCGACAGGCCCTGGCGCAGGGCTTCGCGGACGGCGCCTTCGAGGTCGCGAAACGACTCCGGCAGGCGCAGATGGGGTTCCAGGTAGCGGCTGTTGACCGAGCGCAGCTCCCAGCTCAGGGTGCCCTGAACGCCGGCTTTTTCGACGCGGGCGAAGGCGGTCATGCTGTGCACCATGGGGTGACCTCGCGATACAGATCGGCGCGAATTGAAGCTCCGCAGCTCGATATCAATGAATTTAAGCCGACTGGCAGCAAAGGCGCAGGATTGTAGCGCAGTGCGGCAGATGCGCCCAAACACACGGTGTGACAAAGGGCTGCAGGCCGTCGGCGAAGCGCGTTTCAGGGCCCTCGGTCGTCGGCCGGATTTTTTAACGAGTGCCCAGGCGCGGTGCGCGGCTCTATAATGCTCCGCAGTTTTCCGTCCCCAGTACAGGTATCTCCTATGAAACGTCCAAGTGGTCGCGCTGCCGATCAGCTCCGCTCGATCCGCATTACCCGCAACTACACCAAACACGCCGAGGGATCCGTACTGGTCGAATTCGGTGATACCAAAGTCATCTGCACCGTCAGCGTCGAAAACGGCGTGCCGCGTTTCCTCAAAGGCCAGGGCCAGGGTTGGCTGACCGCCGAATACGGCATGCTGCCGCGCGCCACTGGCGAGCGTAACCAGCGTGAAGCCAGCCGTGGCAAGCAGGGTGGTCGTACCCTGGAAATCCAGCGCCTGATCGGCCGTTCCCTGCGCGCTGCGCTGGACATGTCCAAGCTGGGCGACGTCACCCTGTACGTCGACTGCGACGTGATCCAGGCCGATGGCGGTACCCGCACCGCGTCGATCACCGGCGCCATGGTTGCGCTGGTCGATGCACTGAAAGTGATCAAGAAGCGCGGCGGCCTGAAAGGCGGCGACCCGCTCAAGCAAATGATCGGCGCCGTTTCCGTGGGCATGTACCAGGGCGAGCCGGTGCTGGATCTGGACTATCTTGAAGATTCCGCCGCCGAGACCGACCTCAACGTGGTGATGACCAGCACCGGTGGTTTCATCGAAGTGCAGGGCACCGCCGAAGGCGCGCCGTTCCAGCCTGAAGAGCTGAACGCGATGCTGGAACTGGCGAAGAAAGGCATGAACGAGATCTTCGAACTGCAAAAGGCTGCACTGGCCGACTGAGCAGGTTCGTAACCCGCAAGGAGGACGCGATGAGTGATGAGCAAGAGTTGCTGCCCAAGCCGAGCCAGGAGGTTCGCCAATGGGCCATGTTTTGTCACTTGTCCGCCTTGCTGGGGATCTGGATTCCGTTCGGCACGCTGATCGGGCCGCTGGTCCTGTGGCAGATGAAGCGCGAGACCGATCCGTTCATCGATGCACAGGGTAAAGAAGCGCTGAATTTTCAGATCACCGTGGCAATCGCTTCGATGATCTGTTTCGTGCTGATGCTGTTGCTTATCGGGTTCGTGCTGTTCGGCCTGCTGGCCATTGCGGCGCTGGTGTTGACGATTATCGGCGGGGTGAAAGCCAACGAAGGCTTCCCGTACCGTTATCCGTTCACCTGGCGGTTGATCAAATAACGAACGATCGCCCACAAAAAAACCGACAGTGATGTCGGTTTTTTTGTGTCTGCGAAAGGCCGCTTAGATGGTCAGCGTCCAGTCGTAGTCGACGATCAGCGGCGCATGCTGCGAGAACCGTGGCTGACGTGGCAGGCGTGCGCTGCGCACGAAGCGCCGTAGCCCTGGAGTCAGGATCTGGTAGTCGAAGCGCCAGCCCAGATTCAGCATCTCGGCCTGTTCGTTGTCCGGCCACCAGCTGTACTGGTCGCCTTCGCGGCTGACTTCGCGCAGGGCATCTACGTAGCCCATGTTGCCGACAATCTCGTCCATCCAGGCGCGTTCCGGCGCCAGGAAGCCCGGTGATTGCTGGCTGTCGCGCCAGTTTTTGATGTCGAGCTTCTGCTGCGCGACGTACAGCGAGCCACAATAAATGTACTCGCGACGTTTGCGCCGCTGTTTGTCCAGGTACTTGCCGAAGTCGTCCATGAGCTTGAACTTCTGGTTCAAGTCCTCATCGCCGTTCATCCCCGAAGGAAGCAGCAAGGTGGCAATACTGACTTTGTCGAAATCTGCTTGCAGGTAGCGCCCGTAGCGGTCGGCCGTCTCGAATCCGAGACCGCTGATGACAGCCTTCGGTTGCAACCGCGAATACAAAGCCACGCCGCCTTGGGCAGGGACTTCAGCATCGCAGGCATAAAGGAAGTAGCCATCCAGTTGGAAGGCTGGGTCATCCAGTTCAAAGGCGGAGGCACGGGTGTCCTGCAGGCAGATGACGTCGGCATTCTGTGCCTGCAGCCAACTGAGCAAACCGCGCTCGACTGCAGCCTGAATACCATTGACGTTCACACTGATGATCCGCATAAATGGCCCCAAAAATCGCGTGCGTGTATGATACACGGCGTCAAGCTAATTAGCTAAATCCGTGGTATTTGGGGTTTTTTTCATGCAAGCGTATCAGCGCGATTTCATTCGTTTTGCCATCGATCGCGGCGTTTTGCGCTTCGGTGAGTTCACCCTGAAGTCCGGGCGCACCAGTCCTTACTTCTTCAATGCCGGCCTGTTCAACTCGGGTTCCGCGCTGGCGCAGCTGGGGCGTTTCTACGCCGCAGCCATCGCCGAGAGCGGCATTCCGTTCGACGTGCTGTTCGGCCCGGCCTACAAAGGCATCCCGCTGGCGGCAACCACTGCCGTGGCGCTGGCCGAACACCACAACCGTGATCTGCCATGGTGCTTCAACCGCAAGGAAGCCAAGGCCCACGGCGAAGGCGGCAGCCTGGTCGGCGCACCGCTGACCGGTGAAGTGCTGATCATTGACGACGTGATCACTGCCGGCACCGCGATCCGTGAAGTGATGCAGATCATCGCTTCCCAGGACGGCGCCAAGGCCGCCGGTGTGCTGATCGCCCTGAACCGTCAGGAGCGCGGCAACGGCGAGCTGTCGGCGATTCAGGAAGTCGAGCGTGATTTCGGTATCCCGGTCATCAGCATCGTGTCGCTGAACCAGGTGCTGGAATTCCTGGCTGACGATCCGCAGCTCAAGCAGCACCTGCCAGCCGTTGAAGCATACCGCGCCCAGTTCGGCGTCTGATCGCAGCTTCAGGCAAAAAAAGACCCCGCTCAGCCAGGCTGAGCGGGGTCTTTTTGTTTGCGCGAGCGCTTATGGACGCTTGCGATTGCTGATCAGCGTACCCACACCGGTGTCGGTGAAGATTTCCAGCAGGATCGCGTTCGGCACGCGACCGTCGATGATCAGCGAACTGCCAACGCCGCCCTGTACCGCTTCCAGCGCGCAGCGGATCTTCGGCAGCATGCCGCCGTAGATGGTGCCGTCGGCGATCAGGTCGTCGACCTGCTGGGTGCTCAGGCCGGTCAGTACGGTGCCCGACTTGTCCATCAGGCCGGCGATGTTGGTCAGCAGCATCAGCTTCTCGGCTTTCAGCGCTTCAGCAACCTTGCCGGCCACCAGGTCCGCGTTGATGTTGTACGACTCGCCGTTTTCACCCACACCGATCGGTGCGATCACCGGGATGAAGTTGCCTTTGACCAGCAGGTTCAGCAGTTCGGTGTTGATTCCGACCACTTCGCCCACATGGCCGATGTCGATGATTTCCGGCTGGGTCATCTCCGGGGTCTGGCGGGTGACGGTGAGCTTCTTCGCGCGAATCAGCCCGGCGTCTTTACCGGTCAGGCCGATGGCGCTGCCGCCGTGACGGTTGATCAGGTTGACGATGCTTTTGTTGACCTGGCCGCCGAGGACCATTTCCACCACGTCCATGGTCGCGGCATCGGTGACGCGCATGCCGTCGACGAAATGGCTTTCGATCGACAGGCGTTTGAGCAGATCACCGATCTGCGGGCCACCGCCGTGCACGACCACCGGGTTGATGCCCACGGCCTTCATCAGCACGATGTCGCGGGCGAAGCCGGTTTTCAGCTCCTCGCTTTCCATCGCGTTGCCGCCGTATTTGATCACCAGGGTCTTGCCGACGTATCGGCGGATGTAAGGCAGCGCTTCGGACAGGACCTTGGCAGTGTTGGCGGCGGCATCGCGTTCGAGGGTCATTCAGGGCTCCGGGTGAATCAGCAATCAGAACGGTAGTTGGAGATCAGGTGCAACGCGTTTCAGTTGGGCATGGAACACAGCCTTGATGCGCTGCAGTTCCGCCTCGTCATCGGCCTCGAAGCGCAGCACCAGCACCGGTGTGGTGTTGGACGCGCGCACCAGGCCCCAGCCTTTGGCGTAGTCGACCCGCACGCCGTCAATGGTGGTCAGGTCGGCGCCTGGGCCCCACTGCGCATCGTGCAGTGCATCAATGATGCTGAATTTGCTCTCTTCGGTCACATGGATATTGATTTCCGGCGTGGAAATATCGTTCGGGAAGGTCGCGAACAGCTCCTCGGCCGAAGATTTTTCCTTGCTGAGGATTTCCAGCAGCCGTGCGGCGCTGTAAATGCCGTCGTCGAAACCGAACCAGCGTTCCTTGAAGAAAATGTGCCCGCTCATTTCGCCGGCCAGCAGTGCGCCGGACTGTTTCATTTTCTTTTTGATCAACGAGTGACCGGTCTTCCACATTAGCGGCCGACCGCCATATTCCTTGATCAGCGGGATCAGGCGACGGGTGCATTTGACGTCGAAGATGATCTCCGCGTCCGGGTTGCGCGCCACCACGTCACGGGCGAACAGCATCAGCAGACGGTCCGGAAAGACGATGGTGCCGGTGTTGGTCACCACACCGACGCGGTCGCCGTCACCGTCAAAGGCCAGGCCGATGTCAGCTTGGGTTTCCTTGACCTTGGCGATCAGGTCGACGAGGTTCTCAGGCTTGCCCGGATCCGGGTGATGGTTCGGGAAGTTGCCGTCGACTTCGCAGAACAGCGGGATGACTTCGCAGTTCAGCGCTTCGATCAATTGCGGGGCGATCACGCCGGCCGCGCCGTTGCCGCAATCCACCACGACTTTCAGGCGGCGGGCCAGTTTGATGTCCTGGACGATTTCGGTGGTGTAGCGGTCGAGAATCTCGACCTGGGTCACGCTGCCCGTGCCGCTGCTCAGATTGCCGGTCTTGATGCGTTCATGCAGGACCTGAATCTGTTCGTTGGCGAGGGTGTCGCCGGCGATCACGATCTTGAAGCCGTTGTAGTTCGACGGGTTGTGGCTGCCGGTGAGCATCACGCCGGATTTGCCGGCCAGCACATTGGCGGCGTAGTAGAGCGCCGGGGTCGGCACCAGGCCGACGTCGCTGACGTGGCAGCCGCTTTCGGCGATACCGCGGATCAGTTCGGCAACCAGTTCCGGGCCGGACAGGCGGCCGTCACGACCGACGGACACGTTCGGCTCGCCCTGGGCCAAGCTCTGGGAGCCGATGGCGCGGCCGATCCAGTAGGCGGTTTCGGCATTTAGGAATTCCGGCACGGTGCCGCGAATGTCGTAGGCGCGGAAGATGCTGTCGGGAAGCTTCGGGGCGACTTGGGCGGGGGTGCTCATCTGCAAAAATGCTCCATCTCGAAAGTGGCTGGACACACCGACGATTCATTCGACGGCAAGCTCAAACTGAAGGGTATGACGGCGGTTTTCACAGAGAGTTCGTGGTGTGAAAGGGCCATGACGCCTTGTACGGCGTGGCTTTGGCCTGTCAATGCCTTGATTTTCGGCGCTAAACCTTGCAGATGACAATTTGAAATTCGTGGCGAGGAAAAGGCCCTCGCCACGACGATTTTCTAGTCGATCACTTGGTGCCGGAATGGCCGAAACCACCCGTGCCGCGCTCGGTCTCGACGAACTCTTCAACCATTTCGAAGTGCGCCTGCACCACGGGTACCAGTACCAGTTGAGCCAGGCGCTCGCCGACCGGCATGGTGAATTCGGTCTGGCCACGGTTCCAGCAGGACACCATCAGCGGGCCCTGGTAGTCGGAGTCGATCAGGCCGACGAGGTTGCCCAGCACGATCCCGTGCTTATGGCCCATGCCCGAACGCGGCAGGATCAACGCGGCGAGGTTCGGATCGCCGATATAGACCGACAGACCGGTAGGGATCAGCACGGTTTCACCCGGCTTGATCACGATGTCCTCTTGCAGCATGGCGCGCAGGTCGAGGCCGGCGGAGCCCGGTGTGGCGTATTGCGGCAGCGGGAATTCGGTACCGATGCGTGGGTCGAGGATCTTGGCTTGCAAAGCGTGCATGTAAATTAAACCTGGTTCAGACGTTCGGCGATAAAAGTGACCAGTTGGCGAGCGATCTTGCTCTTGCTGGTCTGGGCGAAAACCGTGGCGTGCAGCGCACGGTCGATGACGCTGCAGGCGTTTTCTTCGCTGTTGAAACCGATGCTCGGGTTGGCGACGTCGTTGGCGACGATCAGATCGAGATTCTTGTCCTTCAGCTTGCGCGCAGCGTAGTCGAGCAGGTGTTCGGTCTCGGCGGCGAAGCCGACACTGAACGGACGGTCGGGACGGGTCGCGATGGTGGCCAGGATGTCCGGATTGCGCACCATTTGCAGGACGAAGCCGTCGCCGCTCGTAGGGTCTTTCTTCAATTTTTGCGGGGCGACGACTTCCGGACGGTAGTCCGCAACCGCCGCCGAGGCGATAAAGATGTCGCAAGGGATCGCGGCTTCACACGCGGCGAGCATGTCGCGGGCGCTGACCACGTCGATCCGGGTGACGCGATCCGGCGTCGGCAAATGCACCGGGCCGCTGATCAGTGTGACGCGGGCGCCGGCTTCCACCGCCGCCTCCGCCAGGGCGAAACCCATTTTGCCGGAGCTGTGGTTGGTGATGTAGCGCACCGGGTCGATGTTTTCCTGGGTCGGGCCGGCGGTGATCACTACGTGTTTGCCGGTCAACGCCTGACGCTGGAAGCAGTCCGCCGCGAGCTGGGCCAGGTCGGTGGCTTCCATCATGCGGCCCATGCCGACGTCGCCGCAGGCCTGGCTGCCGGAGGCCGGGCCGAAGGTCTTCAGGCCGCGACTTTCAAGGAGTTGCAGGTTGGCCTGAGTCGCCGGGTCGCGCCACATGGCCTGGTTCATGGCCGGAGCGACCGCGACGATGGCATCGGTGGCCAGCACCAGCGTGGTCAGCAGGTCGTTGGCAATGCCTTGGGCCAGACGGGCCAACAAGTCGGCGGTCGCCGGGGCGATCAGCACCAAATCGGCCCATTTGGCCAGTTCGATGTGGCCCATTGCGGCTTCAGCAGCCGGGTCGAGCAAGTCCAGGTGAACCGGGTGGCCGGACAGGGCCTGCATGGTCAGCGGGGTGATGAATTCGCTGCCGCCGCGGGTCATGACCACGCGCACTTCGGCGCCCTGGTCGATCAGGCGGCGCACAAGGTCGGCGCTCTTGTAGGCAGCAATGCCGCCGCCGACGCCCAGAACGATGCGTTTCCGATACAGCCGCTGCATAGGTCTGCCTTTCATTTCGTTGGTGACATACGTGGCGAAACCCCCTCCCCAGAGTGAATTCGCCCGCAAAAAAGATGGGCTACGATATCACAGCGACCGCTACGGAACAGCGGCGCCCACAGACAAGGAAGGTGTATGAGTATTCGCGATTGGCCGGCGGCGGAAAGGCCGCGGGAGAAGCTGTTGGAACAGGGCTCGGGAAGTCTTTCCGATGCCGAATTGCTGGCGATTTTTCTACGGACTGGCGTATCCGGTAAAAGCGCGGTGGATCTGGCGCGACACTTGTTGAGTCAGTTCGGCAGTCTGCGTGCATTGCTGGAGGCTGATCTCGGGGCGTTCAGCGAGCAATTGGGCCTGGGGCCGGCGAAGTTTGCCCAACTGCAAGCTGTGTTGGAGATGGGGCGGCGACATCTGGCCGAGCGCATGCGCCAGAAAACGGCGCTGGAGAATCCACAAGTGGTACGTGATTACCTCAAAGCCATGCTGCGCCACGAGCCGCACGAGGTGTTCGGTTGCCTGTTTCTCGACTCCAAACATCAGGTGCTGACCTTCGAGACGCTGTTTCGCGGCTCGATCGACAACACCGCCGTGCATCCCCGGGAAGTCGTGAAGCGTTCGCTGGCCAACAACGCGGCGGCGGTGATCCTGTGCCACAACCATCCGTCGGGGAACAGCGATCCGAGTCAGGCTGATCGATTATTGACCAAGCGCTTGCAGAAGGCTTTGGAGTTGGTCGATGTGCGGGTGCTCGATCACTTCATCGTTGGCGATGGCGAGCCGTTGTCGATGGCGGAGTGTGGCTGGATGTAGATCCGAGGGGAGAATGCAAAACCCTGTGGGAGCTGGCTTGCCAGCGATGACGGCGGCACATTCAGCACAATGTTGGCTGTCAGTCCGCTATCGCTGGCAAGCCAGCTCCAACAGGTTTTGTGTTGTGGCGGGTTATTTGAGGGTGACTTTGGAATAGTCTTGCCGACCGAACGGGGAGACCGAGTAACCCTGAACGTCCTTACGCGTCAGCGCATACGCCGTAGGATGCGCGAGCGGCAGCCACAACGCCTGCTGCTGGATCTGCGCCTGTGCCTGTTCGTAGAGCTTGGTGCGTACGCCTTGCTCGCTGGTGGTCTTGCCGGCGCTGATCAGTTTGTCCAGATCGGCATTGCAGTAGCGGGCGAAGTTGGTGCCGGACTTCACCGCCGCGCAGGAAAACTGCGGGGTCAGGAAGTTGTCCGGGTCGCCGTTGTCGCCAGCCCAGCCCATGAACAGCAGGTCATGTTCGCCAGCCTTGGCGCGACGAATCAGCTCGCCCCATTCGATCACGCGGATTTCTGCCTGAATGCCGATTTCCGCCAGATCCGATTGCAGCAGTTGTGCGCCGAGGCTCGGATTCGGGTTCAGCAGGCTGCCGGACGGGCGGGTCCAGATGGTGGTCTGGAAACCGTCCTTCAATCCGGCCTTGGCCAGCAGGGCCTTGGCCTTGTTCACGTCGTGGGCGTAACCCGGCAGGTTCTTCGCGTAGCTCCAGGTGTTCGGCGGATATGGACCGTTGGCGGCTTCGGCGGTGTCTTCGAATACAGCCTTGAGGTAGTTGGCCTTGTCGAACGCGAGGTTGATCGCCTGGCGCACTTCCGGTTTGTCCAGCGGCGGATGCTGGCTGTTGATGCCAACGAATGCGGTCATGAACGCGTCAGTTTTTTCGACTTTCAGCGTCGGCTCCTGCTTCGCGGCCTGTACGTCCAGCGGTTTTGGCGACAAGGCAATCTGGCACTCGTTGCGCCGCAGCTTTTGCAGGCGCACGTTGGCGTCCGGAGTGATGGCGAAAATCAGCGGGTCCACCGCAGGCTTGCCACGGAAGTAGTCCGGGTTGGCCTTGTAGCGGATCGAGGCGTCTTTCTGGAACCGGGTGAACACGAACGGACCGGTGCCGACCGGCTGGCTGTTGAGCTTGTCGGTGGCATCGGCCTTCAGCAGCTTGTCGGCGTATTCAGCAGAATAAATGGAGGCGAAACCCATGCTCAGGGTCGCGAGGAACGTCGAGTCCGGGTGGTCGAGGGTGAAACGAACGGTCAGCGGATCCAGCGCGTCGATCTTCTTGATCAGGCTCGGCAGCTGCATCGACTGGGCGTGTGGGAAGCCGCTCTGGGCGACTTTGTGCCACGGGTTGGCCGGGTCGAGCATGCGGTCGAAGCTGAATTTGACGTCTTCGGCAGTCAGTTCGCGGGTCGGCTTGAAGTAGTCGGTGCTGTGGAACTTCACCTGCGGGTGCAGCTTGAACACGTAGGTAAGGCCGTCAGTGCTGACTTCCCAGCTGTCGGCCAGGCTAGGGACGACCTTGCCGCTGGCGGTGTCAAAGTCCACCAGGCGATTCATCAGCACGTCCGCCGAGGCGTTGGTGGTGGTCAACGAGTTGTATTGCACCACGTCGAACCCTTCGGGGCTGGCCTCGGTGCAGACGCTCAGGGCGGCGGCCTGGGCCAGTGGACTCAGTAACAGCGGGGCGAAGAGCAGGGGGAGGGCAGCGAGGCGCATGGTCGGCTTCCTTTACAGATCGAAGGCCCATCTGCAAGTGCAGTCTGGAAAAGGTCTACCCTAGTGGTCGCGATTGCAAATGACTATCCCCTTTTTGCATTTTCGGGGCTGCGCGGCTGAGGATTTGTCGGAAGAGGCGATGGGAAAAGTCCCGATCGCGGGTATGATCGGTTTTCTTCGACGAATGGTAAAAATTGCCGGCAGCCTTTGCCCAAAGCGCTTTCAGCCGGAAAAAGCGGCTTTTTAGCCATTCTTTCCACACGGAAAGTTGTTGCTCCGTGGTCTTTCTGGTATAAAGCAGCGCTCTTTTCTAGGGGCCCGGTTCCTTCGCTTGTAGGTGTAGCCGGTAAGACCTCTAAAGAATCGCGGCGCCTGGCGCCACAATGACTAGAGATTAAGCGGCCAACCCATGCCGGGTTGGGCATGTGGTTTTAGAGGGCTGAGGCATGTCTAGAGTATGTCAAGTTACCGGTAAGGGTCCGGTGACTGGGAACAACATTTCCCACGCAAACAACAAAACCCGTCGTCGTTTCCTGCCGAACCTGCAGCATCACCGCTTCTGGGTTGAAGAAGAGAAACGTTTCGTACGCCTGCGCGTTTCCGCCAAAGGCATGCGTATCATCGACAAGCGTGGCATCAGCGTTGTGCTGGCCGAGCTGCGTCGCGACGGCAAGGTTTAAGGGAGCTAATCATGCGTGAATTGATTCGTTTGATCTCGAGCGCCGGTACTGGTCACTTCTACACTACCGACAAGAACAAGCGTACTACCCCGGACAAAATCGAGATCAAGAAATATGATCCGGTTGTTCGCAAGCACGTGATCTACAAGGAAGGCAAAATCAAGTAATTGATTTTTCCCGACTTACGAAAAAGGCCCGTATCTCACGATACGGGCCTTTTTTGTTGTCCGGCAATTGTGGTGGCCGGTGGGATCGCGACAAAAAAGGCCTGCATCTCGCGATGCAGGCCTTCGAAAGGTAAGCCTTTCAGTGGCGCCAATTATTCGTGGATCTGAAACGACAGGATCTTGCCCTCGTTGCAGATGAAGATGTCTACGGTCCTATACCTGGCCCGGAGGTTATCTGGCCCTTGAATTGGCCCGTTGGCGGTGAAACCGGTCAGTTCGTTGATATAGGCCTTTACGGTCTCTACATACGGGGTGCCGATCAAGTGGTGAATCTTGTTGAAAGCTTCTATTTTGGTCATGCCGCATTTCCTTATACGTGACGGGAATGTCCTTATGGACGACCCGATTTTCAACCCGTCAGCATTCGGTCGTGCGTTACATAGTTATTTTTCTTCGAAGATCACGTAGATCTTGCGGCAAGCCTCCAGCACTTCCCAGGTGCCACGGAAGCCGGCCGGAATCACAAAGCGGTCGCCGACACGCAGGGTCTTGGCATTGCCTTCACTGTCACGCAGCACCGATACGCCCTGCAGGATTTCGCAGTATTCGTGCTCGGTGTAATTCACCGTCCACTGACCTACCGCACCTTCCCACACGCCGACACCCATTTGCCCGCAAGGGCTGTCGTACTGATTGAACACCGCTTGCTCGGGATCACCCTTGAGCACTTTGGCCGGGTCCGGGCGATAGCGTTCGGCTTCGGTTGTGGTCAGGCTGATGTCGACGACGTTCTGGATGTTCATTGTTGTTTTCTCCCGTGATGACGGCGCGATGGCGTGAAAGGGCCAAAGTCTATGTTGATTAAATTGAACGCCGCAAGGCCGTATGGCGAGCTTATGTCAAATATATTGAAACAACCCCGGCCGCTGGTTTAGGGTGGCGGATGCCTTGGGCCGAAAAGCAGGCTGGCCGGGCAGTATTCCTGAGGACGACCGCGACGATCGCGGCGCTCGTATTGAACAAGAGGAGGACACTCGAATGACCACCCTGACTCGTGCCGACTGGGAACAACGCGCCCGCGACCTGAAGATCGAAGGCCGCGCCTACCTTAATGGCGAGTACACCGATGCCGTCTCCGGCGAGACCTTCGAGTGCATCAGTCCGGTCGATGGCCGTCTGCTGGGCAAGATTGCCAGCTGTGACGCCGCCGACGCTCAGCGCGCCGTGGAAAACGCCCGCGCCACGTTCAATTCCGGCGTCTGGTCGCGCCTGGCGCCGACCAAACGCAAAGCCACCATGATCCGTTTCGCCGGCCTGCTCAAGCAGCACGCCGAAGAACTGGCCCTGCTCGAAACCCTCGACATGGGCAAGCCGATCAGCGATTCGCTGTACATCGACGTGCCGGGCGCTGCGCAAGCCCTGAGCTGGAGCGGTGAGGCGATCGACAAGATCTACGACGAAGTCGCCGCTACGCCGCACGATCAACTGGGTCTGGTGACCCGTGAGCCAGTGGGCGTAGTTGGCGCTATCGTGCCGTGGAACTTCCCGCTGATGATGGCCTGCTGGAAACTCGGCCCGGCCCTGTCGACCGGCAACTCGGTGATCCTCAAGCCGTCGGAAAAATCCCCGCTGACCGCCATCCGCATTGCCGAACTGGCCGTTAAAGCCGGCATTCCGAAAGGCGTGCTGAACGTACTGCCAGGTTACGGCCACACCGTCGGCAAGGCGCTGGCGCTGCACAATGATGTCGACACCCTGGTGTTCACCGGTTCGACCAAGATCGCCAAGCAACTGATGATCTATTCCGGCGAATCGAACATGAAGCGCGTCTGGCTGGAAGCCGGCGGCAAGAGCCCGAACATCGTGTTTGCCGATGCTCCGGATCTGCGAGCCGCCGCCGAATCCGCCGCCAGCGCCATCGCCTTCAACCAGGGCGAAGTCTGCACCGCCGGTTCGCGTCTGCTGGTCGAGCGTTCGATCAAGGACAAGTTCCTGCCGATGGTGATCGAGGCGCTGAAAACCTGGAAGCCTGGCAACCCGCTGGATCCGGCCACCAACGTTGGCGCGCTGGTCGATACCCAACAGATGAACACCGTGCTTTCCTACATCGAGTCGGGACACACCGACGGCGCCAAACTGGTGGCCGGCGGCAAGCGCATTCTTCAGGAAACCGGTGGCACCTACGTCGAGCCGACGATTTTCGACGGCGTGAGCAACGCGATGAAGATTGCCCAGGAAGAGATCTTCGGCCCGGTGCTGTCGGTCATTGCGTTCGATACCGCTGAAGAAGCGATCAACATCGCCAACGACACGCCTTACGGCTTGGCGGCAGCGGTCTGGACTCAGGACATTTCCAAGGCGCACCTGACCGCCAAGGCCCTGCGTGCCGGCAGTGTGTGGGTCAACCAGTACGACGGCGGCGACATGACCGCACCGTTCGGCGGCTTCAAGCAGTCGGGCAACGGTCGCGACAAGTCGCTGCACGCCTTCGACAAATACACCGAGCTGAAGGCGACCTGGATCAAGCTGTAAATCGTTGACGGGAGCCTGAGTGAATCAGGCTCTCGAATCGAACAGAGATCCCTGTGGGAGCGAGCCTGCTCGCGATAGCGGTGTGACAGTCGACATCAATGTTGAATGTGACACCGCTATCGCGAGCAGGCTCGCTCCCACATTGGTTTTGTGTGAATAAAAATTATCCACAGGAGCGTGGACCATGCGTTGGGCGACGTATTTCGCCGTGTTGGCGTCTGTCTTGAGTGTTGGCCTGGCCCTCGGTGTCAGCATGCCGCTGGTGTCGTTGCGCCTGGAGGGCTGGGGCTACGGCTCGTTCGCCATCGGCGTGATGGCGGCAATGCCGGCCATTGGCGTGTTGCTGGGGGCGAAGATTTCCAGTCATCTGGCGGCACGTTTCGGCACTGCGAACCTGATGCGCCTGTGCCTGTGGGCCGGGGCACTGTCCATCGGTCTGCTGGCGCTGCTGCCGAGCTACCCGATCTGGCTGGTGCTGCGGCTGATGATCGGGGTGATCCTGACCATTGTGTTCATCCTCGGCGAGAGCTGGATCAATCAACTGGTGGTCGAGCACTGGCGCGGTCGATTGGTGGCGCTGTATGGCAGCAGTTATGCGTTGAGCCAACTGTCTGGTCCGTTGCTGTTGGGCGCACTGGGCACCGATCACGATTACGGTTTCTGGGTGGGTGTCGGTCTGCTGATCGCTTCGCCGTTTCTGCTGCTGGGTCGCAGCGGCGCGCCAAGCAGCGAGGCCAGCAGCGTGACCTTCGGCGATCTGTGGGGGTTCGCTCGCGAGCTGCCGGCAATCGCCTGGGCGGTGTCGTTGTTCGCCGCGTTCGAGGCGATGATCCTGACCCTATTGCCGGTGTATTGCCTGCAACAGGGCTTCACCGCCGAAATCGCGCTGGCGATGGTCAGCACCGTGGTGGTGGGTGATGCGCTGCTGCAATTGCCCATCGGTGCGCTGGCCGATTATCTGTCACGGCGGACCCTGTTTACCGGCTGCGCTGTGGTGTTGATGCTGTCGAGTCTGGCGATCCCGATGCTGCTCGACACTTTGCTGATCTGGCCGCTGTGGGTGCTGTTCGGCGCCAGTGCCGGTGGCCTGTTCACTCTGTCGCTGATTTTGATTGGCGAGCGCTACCGCGACGATGCGCTGGTGCGGGCGAATGCGCATGTCGCGCAGCTGTGGGGTGTCGGTTGTTTGATCGGGCCGTTGATGGCGGGGGCGGGCAGTCAGTGGATCAGCGGGCATGCGCTGCCGTGGCTGATGGCGGCCGGGGCATTCGGACTGGTGATTCTTCTGTCACGGCAAGGGGCGTTCGGCAAGGTGTCGGCGCCCGCTTGATAAGCCGGTTGGAGCGGGCTGTTACAGCATCCGCTCCAGTCCCACGGTGGTGCTGAACCACGCATTGAAGCGCCGCCACCAACTCCCCGGCTCCTTGGTCAGCGTGTGCATCTGGCCGTTGTCCTCGGTGACCCACACCACTTTTCCGTCCTGCAGTTTCGCTTCGTAGCTGAGCGCTGGCGCCATGCCTTGCAAGGCCAGTTCGCGTACGTGGGCTGCCAGTTCGGGACTGTCCACCAACACCCCGACTTCGGTGTTCCACAGCACCGAGCGCGGGTCGAAATTGAACGAGCCGATGAACGATTTTTTGCCGTCGAAGATCATCGCCTTGCTATGCAGGCTCGAGTCCGAGCCACGATAGGACTTGCTGTAAAACAGGTGCGGGCCGCTGCCATAGTTATCCCCAGGCTGGCGCCGCAGCTCAAACAGTTTCACGCCATGTTCCAGCAGCGCCTTGCGATACGGCGCATAACCGCCGTGCACCGCTGGCACATCGGTGGCTTCCAGCGAGTTGGTCAGCAGGCTCACCGACACGCCGGCATCAGCGCGGCCGGTCAGGTAGACCAACCCCGGTTGCCCCGGCACGAAGTAGGCAGAAATCATCACCAGTTCTTTGCTGACACCCGTGAGCTCCGGTGCCAGTTGGGTCGTCAGCAGCAATTGCGGTTCGGGTTCGCCCTTGGCCAGCACCTTGCTCGGCGCATCCCACAGCGCCTGGTTCCAGGCCCAGATCAGCTCTTTGCGCCAGATATCCATGCGCGGGTCGGTGCGGTAGGTCATCAACTGCTGATACAGCGCGTGATTCTGTTTGCGGGTTTCTTCGAGGGATTCTTCCAGGCGTGTGCGGGTGTTCTGCAGGTCTTTGGCCGAGGGTTTGCTGGAGAGGAATTCGTCGATCGGCTTGCTCAGGGCACTGTTCCAGTACTGGTCGAAACTGTGCCCGAGCTGTTCGGCGACCGGCCCGACACTCAGCATGTCGATATCGGTGAAATTCAGGTTGGGCTCGGCGTCGAAATATTCGTCGCCCAGATTGCGCCCGCCAACGATGGCCGCGCTATTGTCCGCCAGCCACAACTTGTTGTGCATCCGCCGGTGTTGCAGCGACAGGTTGAACAGCCGCCCGGCCGCCCGGGTCACGCCGGTGCTGCGCCCCAGGTGCAGCGGATTGAACAGGCGAATCTGGATCTGCGGATGTGCCGCCAGTGTGGCAATGATCAGGTCGAGGCCGTCGCTGGTGGTGTCGTCCAGCAGGATCCGCACCCGCACGCCACGATCGGCGGCCTTCAACACTTCCTCCACCAGCATTCGCGTGCTGATGCCGTCATGGACGATGTAGTACTGCAAGTCGAGGCTGCGTTGTGCGTTGCGGATCAGCTCGGCGCGAGCGGTGAAGGCTTCGGTGCTGTTGGACAGCAGGCGAAAGCCGGACTGGCCCTTGTAGGGCGCCGCCTGGGCCTGTATCGAACGGCCGAACGCGGAGTCGGCCGCCGGCAACGCCTGGCTCGGTTCGCGCGGTACGTCGATAGACGCACAACCGCCAAGGAACGTGGAGAGTACCAGCAGAGCGGGTAGGGGCTGTCTGAAGCTCACGTGGGATCGTTCCGGTTGGCGGCAGGGTTGGGCATATGGACGCTGTTTGCTCGTGAAAAGTCAGTCGGCTTCGGCCAGCAGTCTGATCGCTGCCGCACCGACCTTGCGCACTGCCTCTTCGATCAAAGCTGTCGGTTTGGCAGCGTAGTTCATGCGCAGGCAATTGCGGTACTTGCCCGAGGCGGAAAAGATGCTGCCGACGGCAATCTGTACGCCCTGATCGTGCAGCGCACGATTCAGTTTCAGCGTATCGAAACCTTCCGGCAGTTCGACCCAGAGCATGAAGCTGCCTTGCGGACGGCTCGCGCGGGTACCGGCCGGGAAGTAACGCGTCACCCAGTCGATCATCACGTCGCGATTGCGCTGGTATTGCGTGCGCATCCGCCGCAAATGCGGTTCGAAGTGCCCGGCCTTGAGAAATTCGGCGATGGCGATCTGCGGCTGGGGCGCGGTGGAGCCGGTGCTGATGTATTTCATGTGCAGCACGCGTTCGAGGTAGCGACCGGGCGCGACCCAGCCGATGCGCAATCCCGGCGCGAGCGTCTTGGAAAATGAACTGCAGAGTAAGACTCGGCCATCTTCGTCGAAGGATTTGATCGTGCGCGGACGCGGGTAGGTGTAGGCCAGTTCGCCATACACGTCGTCCTCGATGATCGCCACGTCGAAGCGCTGGGCCAGGTTGAGCAGGGCGCGTTTACGCGACTCCGGCATGATGTAGCCGAGCGGGTTGTTGCAGTTGGGCGTGAGCTGGATGACCTTGATCGGCCATTGTTCCAGTGCCAGTTCCAGGGCTTCGAGGCTGATGCCGGTGAGCGGGTCGGTGGGGATTTCCAGGGCTTTCATGCCCAGCCCTTTGAGAGTCTGCATGGCGCCGTGGAAGCTTGGCGAATCCACTGCGACTATGTCACCGGGCTCGCAGATTGCGTGGATGCTGGTAGACAGCGCTTCATGGCAACCGGTGGTGACCACCAGATCGCTGGCGCTCAACTGGCAGCCGGAATCGAGCATCAGCCGGGCGATCTGTTCGCGCAGTTCTAGGGTGCCGTGGATGTTGTCGTAATACAGACCGGGCATGTCCTGACGGCGGCTGATACGGGCCAGTCCGCGCAGCAGCGGCTTCATCGTCGGCGACGAGATGTCCGGCATGCCGCGACCCAGCTGCACCACGTCCTTGCGCGGCACGGCGCGAATCAGTTCCAGCACCTGATCCCACTGGGAAATTTCCACCGGCCGTTGCGCGGGGCGCCCGACTGCCGGCAGTTCGGGCAACTCACGCCCGACCGGCACGAAGTACCCGGATTTGGGTTTCGGCGTGGCCAGGCCGCTGTCTTCCAGCATCCGATAGGCCTGCTGCACCGTGCTCAGGCTGACTCCGTGTTCTACGCTCAAGGCGCGCACCGAGGGCAGGCGATCACCAGGACGGTAGAAGCCTTGTTCGATGCGGGTGCCGAGCAATTCGGCGAGATTCACATAGAGCGTCATGGCACTGCCTCGATGCAGATGATTCGTTAAACCAGTACAGATGCGGCGTAAATCGACAATTCAGTCTCAGAGACAGCAAATCTGTATGGAAATAATACAGATGTGTTGAATCTGTAATGCTTTTGCTCGCCCGCGCATCATGGAATCTCTGGCTACCCAAGTAAACAGGAGCAATGAAAATGAACGGTTTGAGCGATGTGCGGCTGACGTTACACAGTCAGGAACTGGAGGCAGGGCAACAGGACAAAGCGCGCAACGAGAGCATGTGCAACGCACCGTCCGGCCTGAGTCGCTGGGACCTGTTCTGGCATCGTCTGCACACGCGCAAGGCGTTGCTGCGCCTGACGCCGGAACAGCTCAAGGACATCGGGCTGACCCGCGAGCAGGCGCTGGAGGAAGGGTTGAAGCCGTTCTGGCGGATTTAGAGGGATCGTTCCCACGCTCTGCGTGGGAACGATCTCAGACCAACTCTTTAAGCCGGTGCCACAGCATCCCCAACGCCAGCAGCGGCGAGCGCAGATGCTTGCCGCCGGGGAAGGTGATGTGTGGCACTTTGGCGAACAGGTCGAAGCCACCGCTGTGCTGGCCGCTGATAGCCTCGGCCAGCAGCTTGCCCGCCAGGTGCGTGGCATTCACGCCGTGACCAGAATAAGCCTGGGCGTAATACACATTCGGCTGATTCGCGAGCCGGCCAATCTGCGGCAGACGGTTGGCACCGATGCCGATCATCCCGCCCCACTGATAATCGATCTTCGCCGAGGCGAGCTGCGGGAACACCTCCAGCATCTTGGGCCGCATGTAGGCGCCGATGTCCTTTGGATCACGCCCCGAGTAATGGCAGGCGCCGCCGAACAACAGACGACGATCCGCCGAGAGCCGGTAGTAATCAAGCGCTACACGCTGGTCGCAGACCGCCATGTTCTGCGGCAGCAGGGCGTGGGCCTGTTCTTCGCTCAGGGGTTCAGTGGCGATGATGTAGCTGCCGGCTGGCAGCACCTTGCCGCTGAGTTGCGGATTCAGATTGTTGAGGTACGCGTTACAGCCCAGCACGAGCGTCTTCGCCCGTACCGAGCCTTGCGCCGTGTGCACCCTTACTTCGGGGCCATAGTCGATGCGGGTGACCGCCGATTGTTCGAACAGTTTGACGCCCAGTTGTTGCGCCGCTGCGGCTTCTCCGAGTGCCAGGTTCAGCGGGTGCAGATGCCCGGAACCCATGTCGATCAAACCGCCGACGTAGCGGTTGGAGCCGACTACGGTGTGCATTTCGTTCGCTTGCAGAAGGCGGGTTTCGTAGCGGTAACCGAGGCTGCGCAACTCTTCGGCGTCTTCGGCAAAGCCTTCCAGATCGGAAGGTTTGTTGGCGAGGTCGCAGTAACCCCAGGTCAGGTCGCAGGGAATCTGAAATTTTTCGACGCGCTGGCGGACGATTTCCACCGCTTCCAGGCCCATGAGTTTCATTTGACGCACGCCGTCGGCGCCGATCACGTTGGCGAACTGATCGAGGCCGTGACCGACCCCGCGAATCAGTTGCCCGCCGTTGCGTCCGCTGGCGCCCCAGCCGATCCGGTGCGCTTCCAGCAGCACCACGCTCAAACCCCGTTCAGCCAATTCCAGCGCCGTGTTCAGCCCGGAGAAACCTCCACCGACCACGCACACGTCGGCGATCAGTTCACCTTTCAGCACCGGATGGTCGGGCTGCGGCAGGCTGCTGGCGGCGTAATAAGAGGCAACGTGGGGTTGGCTCGCGGTGGCTTGGGCGCGGGCATTCATGGGCGTCATCCTGAGCGGGTGTCGAGAAAATTTGACGGAGCATAAGCCGCAGGCCCGAGGCCGGGCAACATTGGTCGGCCCGTGGTGTCTGGATCACGGCTTTTGCGGCACAATTGCCGCCTATTCCGCTCCGGTTACCGCTGCAATGAGCTGCAACAGTCAGAAAATCCGCACCCTGCGTCAGCAGATTCCCACGTTCGAGTGCGTGCCGGGCTGCCATGACTGCTGCGGGCCGGTGACCACCTCGCCCGAGGAAATGTCCCGCCTGCCGCGCAAGACCAGCGCCGAGCAGGACGCAGCGATGGAGGAGCTCAACTGTGTGCACTTGGGACCGAATGGCTGCACGGTGTATGACGAACGGCCGCTGATCTGCCGGTTGTTCGGCACCACCCAGACCTTGCCGTGCCCCAACGGCCGGCGGCCGGTGGAGCTGATTCACCCACGGGTCGAGAAGCAGGTGTTCGAGTACATGGCCGAAAACCGGCAGGTGCTGGTCTGAGCGTTCAGTCCGGAATCGGCAGGCTCAGGCTCTCTTTCACTTCTTCCATCACGATGTAGCTCTTGGATTCACGCACGTGCGGCAGCTTGAGCAGGATGTCGCCCAGCAGCTTGCGGTACGAGGCCATCTCGGAAATCCGCGCCTTCACCAGATAGTCGAAATCCCCTGACACCAGATGGCATTCCAGCACGTGGGGCAATTTCAGCACCGCACGTCGGAACTCTTCGAAAGTATCGCCGGATTTGTAGTCGAGGCTGATCTCGACGAACACCAGGAGACTACCCTTCAAGTGCTGCGGATTCAGGCGGGCGTTGTAGCCCATGATGATCCCCTCGCGCTCCAGGCGCCGCACCCGCTCCGTGCAAGGCGTGGTGGAGAGCCCGACCTTCTCGCCCAGCTCGGTGAATGAAATCCGCCCGTCCGCCTGCAGGATCCGCAAGATGTTGCGGTCGATCTTGTCCAGCTCACGTTTGGTCTGAGTGTTGGTACGCATAGGGGATGCGCCTCCGTGAAAAGGGTTTTTGCCGAGAATTGTCGCCAAATATAGGCGCTTATACAGTGAAAAGCACTGGCAAATCTTTTTTACACTGCGCGCATCATTGCTCTAACAACAGACGTACGCGGCACGCCGCGATGAGGGATACAAAATGCGCGTTATGGTCTTGGGTAGCGGCGTCATCGGTACCGCCAGTGCTTACTATCTGGCCCGTGCCGGGTTTGAAGTGGTGGTGGTCGACCGGCAGCCCGCCGCGGCCATGGAGACCAGTTTCGCCAACGCCGGCCAGGTCTCGCCGGGCTACGCCTCGCCGTGGGCCGCGCCGGGCGTACCCCTCAAAGCCATCAAGTGGCTGCTGCAACGCCACGCACCGCTGGCGATCAAGGCCACCGCCGACATCGACCAGTACCTGTGGATGGCGCAGATGCTGCGCAACTGCACTGCCAACCGTTACGCGGTGAACAAGGAGCGCATGGTGCGTCTGTCCGAGTACAGCCGCGACTGCCTCGACGAATTGCGCGCCGAAACCGGCATCGCCTACGAAGGCCGCAGCCTCGGTACGACCCAGTTGTTCCGCACCCAGGCGCAACTGGATAACGCCGCCAAGGACATCGCTGTATTGAAAGAGTCCGGCGTACCGTTCGAAGTGCTCGATCGTGCCGGCATTGCCCGCGTCGAACCGGCTCTGGCCGGTGTCACCGACATCCTCGCCGGTGCCCTGCGCCTGCCGAACGACCAGACCGGCGACTGCCAGATCTTCACCACCCGCCTGGCCGAAATGGCCACCAAGCTCGGTGTGGAGTTCCGTTTCGGCCAGGACATCCAGCGGCTCGACTTCGCCGGTGACCGCATCAACGGCGTGTGGATCGACGGCAAGCTGGAAACCGCTGACCGCTACGTGCTGGCCCTCGGCAGCTACTCGCCGCAACTGCTCAAGCCGCTGGGCATCAAGGCCCCGGTGTATCCGTTGAAGGGCTACTCGCTGACCGTGCCGATCACCAACCCGGCGATGGCCCCGACTTCGACCATTCTCGACGAGACTTACAAAGTCGCGATCACCCGTTTCGATAACCGCATCCGCGTCGGCGGCATGGCGGAGATCGCCGGTTTTGACCTGTCGCTGAACCCGCGTCGGCGCGAAACCCTGGAGATGATCGTCAACGACCTTTATCCTCAGGGCGGCAATCTGGCCGAAGCGAGTTTCTGGACCGGCCTGCGTCCAACCACCCCGGATGGCACGCCGATCGTCGGCGCCACCCCGTTCAAGAACCTCTTCCTGAACACCGGTCACGGCACCCTCGGCTGGACCATGGCGTGCGGCTCCGGTCGCTTGCTGGCTGATTTGATGGCGAAGAAAAAGCCACAGATCAGCGCCGAAGGCCTCGATATTTCCCGTTATGGCAACACCACCCAGGAGTCCGCAAAGCATGGCAATCCAGCGCCAGCTCACCAATGAGCGCATGAGTCAGATCGTCAGCCACAACGGTACGGTGTATCTGTCCGGGCAGGTCGGCGATGACTTCAACGCCGGTGTCGAACAGCAGACCCGCGACGTCCTCGCCAACATCGAGCGACTGCTCGATCTGGCCGGCACCGACAAACAGCACCTGCTGTCGGCGACGATCTACCTGAACGACATCGAGGCGCTCTTTGCCGGCATGAATTCGGTGTGGGATCAGTGGCTGCCCAAAGGCGCCGCCCCGGCCCGTGCCACGGTTGAAGCGAAGATGGCCAAGCCGAGCATCCTGGTCGAGATCTCCATCGTCGCCGCGCTGCCGTAACCCGTTGTAAAGATCCCTCTCCCGGTGCTGTTGGCGGTTCACGCCGTCAGCCAGCGCCGGTTTTTATTCCCATGACCGCCAAGAAGTCTGCTGCCATGCGTCCTGCCCGTGCCCTGATCGACCTTCAAGCCCTGCGTCACAACTACCGTATCGCCCGTGAAGTCACCGGTGCCAAGGCACTGGCGGTGATCAAGGCCGATGCCTACGGCCATGGCGCAGTGCGTTGCGCCCAGGCGCTGGAGGCTGAAGCGGACGGCTTCGCGGTGGCGTGCATCGAAGAAGCCCTGGAACTGCGTGCCGCCGGGATTCGCGCGCCGGTGCTGTTGCTCGAAGGCTTTTTCGAGGCCGATGAGCTGGCGCTGATCGTCGAGCACGACTTCTGGTGCGTGGTGCATTCGCTGTGGCAGCTCGAAGCGATCGAGCAGGCGGCGTTGGGCAAACCGATCACCGTGTGGCTGAAGCTCGATTCGGGCATGCACCGTGTGGGCCTGCATCCGAAGGATTACCCGGCGGCTTATCAGCGTCTGCTGGCCAGCGGCAACGTAGCGAAAGTCGTGCTGATGAGCCACTTCGCCCGGGCCGATGAGCTGCACGAGCAGAGCAGCGCCGAGCAAGTTGCCGTGTTCGAGGCCGCGCGTCAGGGCCTGGCCGCTGAAGTCAGCCTGCGCAATTCGCCGGCGGTGCTGGGCTGGCCTCAGATTCACAGCGACTGGGTGCGTCCGGGCATCATGCTCTACGGCGCCACTCCGTTCGAAGAAGCCAACGCCGTGGCCGAGCGCCTGCAACCGGTGATGACCCTGGAATCGAAAGTCATCAGCGTGCGCGAGCTGCCGGCCGGCGAACCGGTGGGTTACGGTGCGAAATTCATCACCGACAAACCGATGCGCATCGGCGTGGTCGCCATGGGTTACGCCGACGGTTATCCGCGTCAGGCGCCGACCGGCACTCCGGTACTGGTGGCCGGTCAGCGCAGCCGCATTCTTGGCCGGGTGTCGATGGACATGCTGTGCATCGACCTGACCGACGTGCCGCAAGCCGGCCTCGGATCGACTGTCGAGTTGTGGGGCAAGAACATCCTCGCCAGCGACGTGGCGAAGTGGGCGGACACCATTCCGTACCAGATCTTCTGCAACCTGCGCCGGGTGCCAAGGCTCTATTCCGAGGGTTGAAGCGCTAGCGGGGCCCAAGTGTTGTAAATACTGAACGCTGTCGCCATGATAACGCTCAATATTTCTACAACATCAGGAGGCTCCAGCCTTGGACGTCGGTGAACGACTGCAATCGATCCGCAAGCTCAAAGGGCTTTCCCAGCGTGAACTCGCCAAGCGCGCGGGCGTCACCAACAGCACCATTTCGATGATCGAAAAGAACAGCGTCAGCCCTTCGATCAGTTCGCTGAGGAAAGTTCTTGGCGGGATTCCCATGTCCATGGTCGAGTTCTTTTCCGAAGAGATCCTGCAGGAAAAACCGACCCAGATCGTCTACAAGGCCAACGAGCTGATCGACATTTCCGACGGCGCCGTGACCATGAAACTGGTCGGCCGCGCGCACCCGAGTCGGGCCATCGCGTTCCTCAATGAAATCTACCCGCCGGGCGCCGACACCGGCGAAGAAATGCTCACCCACGAAGGCGAGGAAACCGGGATTCTGGTGGAAGGGCGCCTGGAGCTGGTGGTGGGCCTTGAAACTTTTATCCTCGAAGCCGGCGACAGCTACTACTTTGAAAGTACCAAGCCGCATCGTTTCCGTAATCCGTTCGATGCACCGGCGCGACTAATCAGCGCAGCCACGCCGGCGAATTTTTAAACAAAGAGGCGCCAGGCCATACCGGCGAAGGCACCCGAAACGTTTTTCCACAGCGCGATATAACCCCTTCGACTTTGGGGTTGTTTCAGTGAAGCGGGCTAACCGCTATACTTGCGCCCGCCTGCGAACCGTGGCCGCAGGCGTGAATAGCCACCATTGAGGGTGAACGCGTGAACCTAATTATGAAAATGCTGGCTGCACCAGCAACCGTACTGGCCCTCTGGGCTGTCAGCGCTCAAGCTGCGACGAATGACGACATTGCCAAACGCCTCGAGCCGGTCGGCCAGGTGTGTGTTCAAGGGCAAGAGTGCAAGGGGATGGAAGTCGCTGCTTCGGCAGGCGGCGGTGGCGGCGCCAAGACGCCGGACGAAGTGATTGCCAAACATTGCAACGCTTGCCACGGCTCCGGCCTGCTGGGCGCACCGAAAATCGGTGACACCGCAGCCTGGAAAGAGCGCGCCGATCACCAGGGCGGCCTCGACGGCATCCTGGCCAAGGCCATCACCGGCATCAACGCCATGCCGCCGAAAGGCACCTGCGCCGATTGCTCGGACGACGAGCTGAAGGGCGCGATCCAGAAGATGTCCGGCCTGAAATAAGCCGCGCTTCTGACGAAAAAAACCGTCTTCGGACGGTTTTTTTGTGCCCGCGATTCGGGCCTGAGGCTGTTCTTTGCAGCAAACAACCGGCAATCTCGGTCGTACCTCTATTCACGGAATGGGCAGGAGGCTTCAGATGGTGCAGTTGTGTTCGATCGAACAGGCAGTGGACGACGTGCTGGCGCGGTTGCCGGCGCACATCCACATGGGCCTGCCGCTGGGGCTGGGCAAACCCAATCCCTTCGTCAACGCGCTGTACCGGCGTATTGCCGGATTGCCCGAACGGCAACTGACGATTTACACGGCCTTGTGCCTCGGCCGTCCGGCCCTGGGCGATGGTTTGCAGAAGCGCTTTATCGAGCCCTTCGTCGAGCGGGTGTTCGGTGATTACCCGGAACTGGAATTTCTCGCCGACCTGCACCGTGACAGCTTGCCGTCCAACATCCGCATCGAGCAATTCTTCATGCAGCCCGGCAGCCTGCTTAACAGCGCGCCGGCCCAGCAGGATTACGTCAGCAGCAACTACAGCCACGCCGCCCGCGACATCAACGCCGCCGGCCTGAACCTGGTGGCGCAGTTGCTCGCCAGCAGCAGCGAACACCCGGATCGTCTGAGCCTCAGTTGCAATCCGGACATCACCCTCGACCTGTTCCCGATGATCGCCAAACGCCGGGCAGCGGGGGAAACGATCCTGCTGGTCGGCCAGGTGCACACCGAGTTGCCGTACATGCCGGGTGACGCCGAAGTCGACATCGATACCTTCGACCTGCTGATCGACCAGAAGGACAGCAGCACGCTGTTTTCCACGCCGAACATGCCCGTGGGATTTCAGGATCACTTTATCGGTTTGCACGCCAGTACCTTGGTGCGCGATGGCGGTACTTTGCAGATCGGCATCGGCTCGATGGGCGATGCGCTGACCGCTGCATTGCTGGCGCGTCAGGCCGACAACGCCGGATACCAAGACTTGCTGGCCGATGTGAACCTCAGCCAGTGGGCGCAGTTGATCGAACGCGAGGGCGGCATCGAACCCTTCGCCAAAGGCCTGTACGGTTGCAGCGAAATGTTCGTCAACGGCCTGCTGGTGCTGGCCGAAGCCGGGATCATCCGTCGCAAGGTCTACCCGGATGTACAGACTCAGGAGCAAGCCAACGCCGGGACCCTCGACGAAGCGGCGCAAACCGACGGCCTGTCGATCCACGGCGGTTTCTTCCTCGGGCCGCGCAGTTTCTATGAACGCTTGCGTGAGTTGCCGCTGAGCAAACGCCTTGAATTCAACATGACCCGCATCAGCTACATCAACGAGCTGTACGGTCAGGAAGAACTCAAACGTCTGCAGCGTCTGGATGCGCGGTTCATCAACACCGTGTTCACCATGACCCTGCTGGGCGCCGGAGTGGCGGATCAACTGGAAGACGGGCGGGTGCTCAGCGGCGTCGGCGGGCAGTACAACTTCGTTGCCCAAGGGCATGCGCTGCACGATGCGCGCTCCATCCTGCTGCTGCGCAGCTGGCGCGAATCCGGCGGCGATGTCAGCTCGAACATTGTCTGGGAATACGGCCATTGCACGATTCCACGGCACCTGCGCGATATCGTGGTCACCGAGTACGGCATCGCCGATCTGCGCGGCAAGTCGGATGCGGTGGTGATAGAGGCGCTGTTGAACATCAGCGATTCGCGCTTCCAGCAGGGGCTGATCGAGCAGGCGCAGAAGGTCGGCAAGCTGCCGAAGGATTTCCGTCTCGATCCGCGCTTTACCGACAACACCCCGCAACGCTTGCAGGCGATTGCCGCGCGGCATCCGAACCTGTTTCCGGAGTATCCGCTGGGCTGTGATTTCACTGAGGTCGAGAAGGATCTGTTGCGGGCGCTGAACTGGCTCAAGAGCAAATTCAAGCTGACCGAGATTCTGGAGCTGGGCAAGGCGGCGCTGGATGCGCCTGAGGCTTCGCTGTATCCGGAGCATCTGGCGCGCATGCAGCTCACTGATCCGGAAGGTCTGAAGGAAGACCTGTTTCAGCGGTTGTTGCTAACGGGCCTGAAGGCCACCGCGCAATAACAAACAACAAAAAACCTGTGGGAGCGGGCTTGCCCGCGATGGCGGTTTATCACTCAACTAGGATGTTGAAGGATATGGCCCCATCGCTGGCAAGCCAGCTCCCACAGGTATTGCAGTGTGTTTGCGCCTATCAGCGATTACTCGATGAAAGTCACCACGCCATCCTTCAGCGACTTCACGCGAGCCAGCGACTCGACGCGGTAACCCTGCGAATCCAGTTCCGCACGGCCGCCCTGGAACGACTTCTCGATCACGATGCCCAGACCCGCGACGGTGGCGCCGGCCTGCTTGATGATCGAAATCAGCGCCTGGGACGCCTTACCGTTGGCCAGGAAGTCGTCGATGATCAGCACGCGGTCGCTGCTGGTCAGGTGACGCGGGGAGATGGCCACGGTGCTTTCGGTCTTCTTGGTGAACGAGTAAACGGTGGCCGACAGCAGGTTTTCAGTCAGGGTCAGGGACTGTTGCTTGCGGGCGAAGATCACCGGCACGCCGAGGTTCAGGCCGGTCATGATCGCCGGGGCGATGCCAGAGGCTTCGATGGTGACGATCTTGGTGATGCCCGAATCCTTGAACAGCGTGGCGAATTCGTCGCCGATCAGCTTCATCAGGGCCGGGTCGATCTGGTGGTTCAGGAAGGCGTCGACCTTCAGGACCTGGTCGGAAAGCACAATGCCTTGTTCGCGGATTTTCTGGTGCAATGCTTCCATGAAGCTGTCCTCATTTGACGCTTTGTGCGTCGAAGGTCTAGTAAAAAGTGGTCAATTCTAGCGCTTTAACATCGCGCGTATATCAGCCAATGCGCTGTTGCCCCGCACGGCTTTGACTTCGGTCGGTGTGTCGTCGTTGCCTTCCCAGGCCAGGTCGTCCGGCGGCAGTTCATCGAGGAAGCGGCTTGGCGCGCAGTCGATGATCTCGCCGTACTGTTTGCGCTTGGCGGCGAAGGTAAACGCGAGAGTCTGGCGCGCGCGGGTGATGCCCACGTAGGCCAGGCGGCGTTCTTCTTCGATGGTGTCGGCTTCGATGCTGGAACGGTGCGGGAGGATTTCCTCTTCCATGCCCATGATGAACACGTAAGGGAATTCCAGGCCCTTGGACGCATGCAGGGTCATCATCTGCACGCCTTCGGCGCCGTCTTCCTCTTCCTGCTGACGTTCCAGCATGTCACGCAGGACCAGTTTGCCGATGGCGTCCTCGACGGTCATTTCGCCGTCTTCGTCTTTTTCCAGGGTGTTCTTCAAGGCTTCGATCAGGAACCAGACGTTGCTCATCCGGTAGTCCGCAGCCTTGTCGCTGGAACTGTTGGTGCGCAGCCAGTTCTCGTAGTCGATGTCCATGACCATGCTGCGCAGGGCGGAGATCGGGTCTTCGCCGGCGCATTGCTCGCGTACCTTGTCCATGAAGCGCTTGAAGCGCGACAGGCGATCGGTGAAGCGGCTGTCCAGATGCTCGCCCAGGCCGAGTTCGTCGGTGGCGGCGTACATCGAGATCTTGCGTTCGGTGGCGTAGTTGCCGAGTTTTTCCAGGGTCGTCGAGCCGATTTCACGGCGCGGCACGTTGATCACCCGCAGGAAGGCGTTGTCGTCGTCCGGGTTCACGATCAGGCGGAAGTAGGCCATCAGGTCTTTCACTTCCTGACGCCCGAAGAAGCTGTTGCCGCCGCTCAAACGGTACGGCACCTGATGGTGCTGCAGTTTCAGCTCGATCAGCTTGGCCTGGTAGTTGCCGCGATAGAGGATCGCGAAATCGCTGTACGGGCGGTCGGTGCGCAAGTGCAGGCTGAGGATTTCCATGGCCACGCGCTCGGCTTCGGCGTCCTCGTTGCGGCAGCGGATCACGCGGATCTCGTCGCCGTGGCCCATTTCACTCCACAACTGCTTTTCGAATTCGTGCGGGTTGTTCGAGATCAGCACGTTGGCGCAGCGCAGGATGCGGCTGGTGGAGCGGTAGTTCTGTTCCAGCATCACCACTTTCAGGGACGGATAGTCGTCCTTGAGCAGCATCAGGTTTTCCGGCCGCGCGCCGCGCCAGGCGTAGATCGACTGGTCGTCGTCGCCCACCACGGTGAACTGGTTACGCTTGCCGATGAGCATTTTCACCAGCAAATACTGGCTGGCGTTGGTGTCCTGGTATTCGTCGACCAGCAGGTAACGCACCTTGTTCTGCCACTTTTCGAGGATGTCGGCGTGCTCTTCGAAGAGTTTCACCGGCAGCAGGATCAAGTCGTCGAAGTCCACCGCGTTGAACGCCTTGAGCGTGCGCTGATAGTGGGTGTAGACGATGGCGGCGGTCTGTTCCTTGGGGTTACGGGCGTTTTCCAGGGCCTGGGCCGGCAGGATCAGGTCGTTTTTCCAGGCGCCGATCATGTTCTTGATCTCGTCGACGCCGTCGTCGCCTGCATATTCCTTCTGCATGATGTCGGTCATCAGCGACTTGACGTCGGTTTCGTCGAAGATCGAGAAACCGGGTTTGTAGCCCAGCCGTTCATGTTCCTTGCGGATGATGTTCAGGCCCAGGTTGTGGAAGGTGCAGACCGTCAGGCCGCGACCTTCGCCTGCACGCAGCAGGGTGCCGACCCGTTCCTTCATCTCACGCGCGGCCTTGTTGGTGAAGGTCATGGCGACGATGTACTGGGCACGGATGCCGCAGTTCTGGATCAGGTGCGCGATCTTGCGCGTGATCACACTGGTCTTGCCGGAGCCAGCACCGGCGAGCACCAATAGAGGGCCGCCGACGTAGTTCACGGCTTCTTGCTGCCGGGGATTGAGTCGGGACATACGAAAATTCGGGAGTCGTTGACGAAATGGGCCGGCATTTTAACAGGCTCAGCGATTTGTGCTGCTCTCTCCGACTTGTGACGCAGCACGCGATTCAAATTTGCCGGTTTTGTTACTTTCACGCAGGATGCGCGGTGATTTTGCGGCTAATGTTCTCATTCGTGACACAAAATAACGTTTTGATAACCGTTGTCGTTTGGTCATTGGTAGCCGCAACGGCATAATGCCCGCCGCCCACATCATTGCAGAGTCTAGGGAGTCAGCTTGACTACGCCTGTCGAACCCTTGCGTTTGCTGCTACTGGCCGAAGAGCCAGCGTGGACAGCGTTATTGCGCGAGTGTCTGGCTCCGTTGGGGAGTGCGGCGGTGCTGATCAGCGCGCCGAGCTGGGAGTCGGTCAGCAGTCTGTTCGAAGACAACCGCCACGCGGTGTTGTTGACCGTTCCCGCGTTGCAGCCGGCGCCCGGCCGTTGCAGCCTGCCGACGGTATTGCTTCTGGAACACGAGCCGGCGACCGCGCCCGACGGCGTCAGCGACTGGCTGGTATTCGATGCCCTCGATGCCGGCATGCTACGGCGTTGCCTGCGGCATGTGCGCGAACGCGGCGTGCTGGAAAACACCCTGCAACGCCTGGCCGAGCAGGATCCGCTGACCGGCATCGCCAACCGTCAGGGTTTCCAGACTCTTCTGACGGCGCGCCTCGCCGAAAACGACGGCCGCGGTCTGGCCCTCGGGCATCTTGATCTCGACAACTTCCGCCACGCCAACGACGCCCTCGGCCACCAGGCCGGCGACCGCCTGATCCTGCAAGTCGTCGCACGCCTGAAAAGCCAGCTGGAAGTCGGCGATCAACTGGCGCGCCTCGGCAGCGATGAATTCGCCTTGCTGATCGATACCCGCCGCGCCCCGCAACGGGCCGAATGGATGGCCGAACGCATCACCGAGGCTTTGGCCGAACCCTACTGGGTCGATGGCGAAAGCCTGCTGATAGGCTCCAGCCTCGGTATCGCCCATGCCCGCGCCCAGGGCGGCGCCGATCCGCTGATGTGGCACGCGCACATCGCCATGCAGCAGGCCAAGAGCACGCAAGGCTGCACCTTTCACATCTTCAACGAACGAATCAACCGCAACGCGCGAAGCATGGCCGACCTCGAAAGCGAGCTGCGCCGGGCCTTGCGTCGCGACGAGCTGGAGCTGCACTACCAGCCGCGCCTGAACCTGCAGGACGGCCAGATCGTCGGCCTCGAAGCCTTGGTGCGCTGGCGCCACAGTGAGCGCGGCCTGCTGCCGCCGAGCGAGTTCGTGCCGCTGGCGGAGCAGAGCGGTCTGATCGTGCCGCTGGGTTACTGGGTGATTTCCCGGGCCCTGCGCGATATGCAGGCGTTGCGCGAACGCGGATTGCCGGCGCTGCATATGGCGATCAACCTGTCGTTCCGCCAGTTTCAGGACAGCCAGTTGCTGCCGACGCTCAGCCGTCTGATCGCCGAGCGCGGAGTCGAAGCGCAGTGGCTGGAATTCGAACTCACCGAAACCGCCGTGATGCGCCGCAGCGATCTGGTCAAGCAGACCATGGACGCGCTCGGTCGCCTCGGCGTGCGTTTCTCGCTGGATGATTTCGGCACCGGGTTCTCGTCGTTCGTGCATCTCAACAGCCTGCCGATCACCTTGCTGAAGATCGACAAGAGTTTCGTCGGTGGCATGGAGCAGCGCGAAGAGAACCGCAAACTGGTGCACGCGATGATCAATCTCGCGCACAACCTGCACCTGGAAGTGGTGGCCGAAGGGGTGGAAACCCGCGAGCAACTGGATCTGTTGCGCGGGTTCGGTTGCGATCAGGTGCAGGGTTACCTGATCAGCAAGCCATTGCCGTTGACGGAACTGGTTGATTACCTGGTGGCTGATGCCAGTCAGCCGCCGCTGGGCATTGTGGTCTGACGAACCAGTAAGCGGGAGCAAGGTTGCTCCCGCCGACCTGTCATTCCGGCTGAGCGATCTTGAAGCCTTGAGCTTGCGGTTCGAGCCGAATCATCCGCTTCATCTTCCATTCGAACGCCAGCGTCAGGCTCACCGCCGCACACGCCAGCCCCAGCGCCAGACCCCACCAGACGCCGGTCGGCCCCCAGTGCAAATGGAACGCCATCAGCCACGCCGCCGGCGCGCCGATCAGCCAGTAGCAACCGAGCCCGACCAGAAACGTGGTCTTGGCATCCTTGAGCCCGCGAATGCAGCCCATGGCGATCGTCTGCGTGCCGTCGAACAGCTCGAACCACGCTGCCACGGCGAGCAGGCTCACCGCCAGACGAATCACCTCGGCAAACGCCGGATCGTTATGGTCGAGGAACAAGCCGACCAACTGATTCGGCAGCAGCCAGAACACCATCGCAAACCCCAGCATTACCACTGCTCCGAAGACGATGCCGACCCGCCCGGACATCCGCGCATCGCTCAATTGCCCGGCGCCGTAATGCTGGCCGACGCGCATGGTGATCGCATACGACATCCCCGCCGGAACCATGAACGCCACCGAGACGATTTGCAGAGCGATCTGGTGCGCCGCCAGTTGCGTGCTGCCCATGGTGCCCATGCACAGCGCCGCGAAGGCGAACAGCCCGACTTCCACCGCGTAGGTCCCGCCGATCGGCAGACCCAGGCGCCAGAGCTCTTTGAGGTACTGCCGGTTCGGCCGCGACAGGCCTTCACGCAGCGGGTAAGCGTCGTAGGCCGGATGCCGGCGAATGTGCCAGGCCAGTGCGAGTGCCATGCAGTTGGCGACAATCGCCGTGACCAGGCCGATACCGGTCAGCCCGAGCTGCGGCAGGCCGAACATGCCGGTGATCAGCGCGTAATTGAGCAGGAAGTTGGCCACCGTGCCGGCGAGGCTGATGACCATCACCGGTGTCGCCCGGCCGATGGCGCTGGTGAAACCGCGCAGGGCCATGAAGCTCAGGTAGCCGGGCAGGGCGAATGGCAGGGCGATCAGGAACTGCCCGGCGGCGTTGACGTTGGTCTCGGTCTGGCCGAACAGCAACAGCACCGGTTTCAGATTCCACAACAGCAGCCCGGCACCGAGTGCCATCAGCCACGCCAGCCATAGCCCGGCCTGGGTCAGGCGGGCGGCGCCGATGATGTCGCCGGCGCCCTGACGAATCGCCACCAGAGTGCCGACCGCCGCAATCACGCCAATGCAGAAGATCGACACGAACGAATAACTCGCCGCGCCCAGACCGCCGCCGGCCAGCGCTTCGGGACTGAGGCGGGCCATCATCAGGGTGTCGGTCAGCACCATCAGCATGTGCGCCAACTGCGAGGCGATCAACGGCCCCGCCAGCCGCAGGATGGCCCAGAGTTCGGTACGCACAGGACGCTGCATGTTTTCACATCCTTATAAAAGAGGGAGCAAGAGACCGTCGATTCTCAGGGTTTGGCGCGGGTTGCACAAAGGGATAAAAAGGATGGGTAGCATGATTAAAACTCATCCTGTCGCGATTCTGCTAAGTTGGCGCAATCCCGCCATTGGAGCGTTGTGCATGTCCCGTCGTCTTCCACCCTTGTATGCTCTGCGCGCATTCGAAGCGGCGGCCCGCCACAGTTCGTTCACCCGGGCAGCCGAAGAGTTGTCGATCACTCAGAGTGCGGTGAGCCGGCACATCCGCACGCTCGAAGAGCATTTCGCCTGCCGCTTGTTCCACCGCAGCGGGCGCAACCTGCAACTGACCGAGTCGGCACGCCTTCTGCTGCCGGGCATCCGTGATGGCTTTGCCGCGCTGGAACGGGCCTGCAATACCTTGCGCGCCGAAGATGACATCCTGCGCATGAAAGCCCCGTCGACCCTGACGATGCGCTGGTTGCTGGCCCGGCTCAGTCGCTTCCGCCATTTGCAGCCAGGAAACGAGGTGCAACTGACCAGCGCGTGGATGGACGTGGATTCGGTGGACTTCAATAACGAACCCTTCGATTGCGCGGTGTTGTTGAGTGACGGGCATTTTCCGCCGGACTGGGAAGCCAGCCTGCTGTTTCCAGAGGAGCTGATTCCGGTCGGCGCGCCGAATCTGCTCAACGATCAGCCGTGGGACGTGGCGCGGCTGGCCAGCGCCGAATTGCTGCACCCGACGCCGGACCGCCGCGACTGGCGCAGTTGGCTGGAGCACATGGGGCTGTCGGATCAGGTGTCGCTCAAGGGCGGACAGGTGTTCGATACTCTGGAACTGGGGATGATTGCGGCGGCTCGGGGCTATGGGGTTTCCATGGGCGATCTGCTGATGGTGGCCGAGGATGTCGCGCAAGGACGCTTGAGTCTGCCGTGGCCGACGGCGGTCGCCAGCGGCCTGAATTATTACCTGGTGTGGCCAAAGACTCGTCCGGGAGGTGAACGTTTGCGCCGTCTGAGCGACTTCCTGCAAGGCGAAGTCCGCGCCATGGCGCTGCCGGCGGTCACGCGCTTGAGCTGAAACGTTCGAGCCTGCACAATGCCGGCCTTTCGCCATAACCCTGCTGTTCGCTCAAGTATTCGGTTTTACCGCCGAATACGTGCATGTGGAACCGTCGTGCCGGTGGCCACGATTTACCCCCATTAGAAAATTACCCGAGCTGCGATCAAGGAGGATCGGAAGTTCGGCCAGGAGCTGTCCATGTCTCAACCTCGCGCTCGGATCGCCTCGCAGCTGGGCCTCGCGCTCGCCGTGATACTGGCGATAGTCATCAGCGGCAGTACGGTGTTCGCCCTGCGTTCGCTGGACACCGCCAATCTCGCCACCCGTGAAGAACACCTGGCCAGCGAGGCACGCCTGCTCGCCGACCAGCTGAGCACTTTTCACGGCACGCTGCGCGAAAGCACCCAGCGCCTGAGCGGGTTGTTCGAGAAGCGCTTCATCGCGGGCCTGAGCATTCACCCGAGCGAGCCGGTCAATGTTGCGGGCACCCAGACCCCGGGCCTGCACCTGGGCAGCGAAGTGTTGAACAACAACTTCAAGGAAGTCGACGAGTTCAAGCAGATGACGGCGGGCGTTGCCACGCTGTTCGTGCGCAGCGGCGAAGACTTCATTCGCGTCAGCACCTCTCTGAGCAAACAGGACGGCACCCGCGCCATCGGCACCGTGCTCGACCACGCTCACCCGGCCTATGCGAAATTGATGGCGGGGCAGGGTTACGTCGGTCGCGCCTTGCTGTTCGATCGCTCCTACATGACTCAGTACACCCCGGTGCGTGACAGTAGCGGCAAGGTAATCGCGGTGTTGTTCGTCGGCTTCGATTACACCGACGCGCAGAACGCCCAGTTCGCCAATCTCAAGCGCTTCCGTATCGGCCAGACCGGCTCGCTGGCGCTGCTGGACGAGAAGAACCAGTGGCTGGTGGCGCCGGCCGGTGTGCAGGCGCTGGATCAAGCGGTTCCTGTAATCAACGGTCTGGCGAAAACGCCGGGTAAAGGACAGTTCTGGAGCGACAAGTCCGAAGACTTCTACAGCATCGCCGTGCCGTTCGAGGGTGGCCCGTGGTCGGTGGTGGCGAGCATGCCGAAAGCCGAGATCCGCGCGGTGACCTGGAGCGTCGGCACCCAGCTGGCCATCGGCAGTCTGCTGGCGATGCTGCTGGCGGTCGGCTCCGTGGTCTGGTTGCTGCGCAGCAAACTGGCACCGCTGGGCGATCTGGTCCGCCAGGCTGAAGCCCTGGGCGCCGGCGATCTGAGCGTGCGCCTGAGTGTGTCGAGCAACGACGAGATTGGCCAGTTGGCCCGCGCGTTCAACCAGATGAGCCAAGCCCTGTCGACCATGGTCGAGCACATCCGCCGCGCCTCGGAAGAGGTCAACCGTCGGGCTCAAGCGCTGTCCGGTCTGTCTGGCGGCGCCTATGAAGGCATGGAGCAACAGTCTGGCGAAATCACCAGCATGGCCGGCGCCGTTGAAGAGTTCTCCGCCACTTCGCTGAACATTGCCGACAACATGGGCAACACCCAGCGTCTGGCCCAGGAAAACGCCCAGCAGACCCAGATCGGTCGCACGTCGATGGAAGAAGCGTCTTCCTCGCTGGAGCAGATTGCCGGCGCACTGAACACCACCGCGACCGTGATCAACACGCTCGGTCAGCGCTCCCAGGAAATCGGCGGCATCGTCAGCGTGATCACCTCGATTGCCGAACAGACCAACCTGCTGGCACTCAACGCTGCCATCGAAGCGGCCCGTGCCGGTGAACAAGGTCGCGGGTTTGCCGTGGTGGCCGACGAAGTGCGCAGCCTCGCCTCGCGTACCCGTCAGGCGACGGATGAAATTTCCAGCATGATTCACAGCATTCAGCAGGAAACCGGCAACGCCATCAGCAACATGGAGCAGGGCAACCTGCTGATGCAGGAAGGCCTGTCGCGCAATGCCAATGTGGCGTCGGCGCTGGCGCGCATTGACGAGCAAAGCCGCTCGGCGGGTGAGCAGTTTGCCGCGATCACCACCGCGACTCAGGAGCAGAGCAGCACCGCGACTTTGCTCAGCAGCAACTTGCAGAGCATCGCGATGGCCAACAGCGAGCAGCGCGAAGTGGTATCGAACCTGGCAATCACCGCCAAGGAACTGGAAGGCCTCGCAGCCGACCTGCGCCAGGAAGTCGACCGCTTCCGGTGAGGCGTCTCTGAAATAGCTATCGCGAGCAGGCTCGCTCCCACAGGTTTTTTGTTGGACCTGTGAGAGCGAGCCTGCTTGCGTTTGGGCCCGCCACGACCTCGACACTTACTGAGTCGCCGGCCGATACTGCAACGCTTCGGCCAGATGTTCGCGACTGATATCCGCGCACTTCTCCAGATCCGCCAGCGTCCGCGCGACCTTGAGCAGCCGATGCGCCGAGCGCAGCGACAAGGTCAGTCTTTCGCACGCCGTCTCCAGCCAGGTTTCATCGGCTGTGGATAACTTGCAGTGCTTCTTCAGCCCCGGCAAATCGAGAAATGCATTGGCACAGCCCTGGCGTTTTTGCTGACGATCGCGGGCCTCTGCGACCAATGTGGCCGCGCTGGCGCTGTCCTCTCCCGGTTTCACCGCAGGGTTCAACGCTGTCGCCTCCCGCGCCACCGTCAGGTGCAAATCGATCCGGTCCAGCAACGGCCCCGACAGTTTGTTGCGATAGCGCTGCACCATGTCCGGCGTGCACGAACACTTGCCGCTCGGTTCGCCAAGATATCCACAGGGACAGGGATTCATCGCCGCCACCAGCTGGAATCTCGCGGGAAACCGCACCCTTTCCTTGGCCCGTGCGATGACGATGCAGCCGGATTCCAGCGGTTCGCGCAGAACCTCCAGCACCTTGCGATCAAACTCGGGCAGTTCATCGAGAAACAGTACGCCGTGATGGGCGAGCGTGATTTCGCCGGGTTGCGGTTTTGAGCTGCCACCGACCAGTGCCGGCCCGGAGGCCGAGTGATGCGGCTGGCGAAACGGGCGCTGCGGCCAGTGGGTCAACGGTGCGCCGCTGGCGACGGATTGAATCGCCGCCACCTCCAGCGCTTCGCTCTCGGCCAGCGGTGGCAGCAAACCGGGTAATCGACTTGCCAGCAACGTCTTGCCCGTCCCCGGTGGCCCGCTGAACAGCAGGTTGTGGGCACCGGCGGCGGCAATCAGCAGCGCCCGTTTGGCGGCCAGTTGGCCCTGTACTTCATTCAGGTCGGGATAGGGTTTCGCGGCATGGATCAGCCCATCCGAGACATAAGGCTCGACCGGCGTATGCCCGTTGAAATGCGCCACGGCCTCCAGCAGATGATCCACCGCGATCACCCTCAGCCCAGATGCCAGACAAGCCTCCTCGGCATTCGCCCGTGGCACCACCAGCGTCCGCCCGGCCTTGCGCGCTGCCAGTGCCGCCGGCAACACCCCGCGCACCGCCCGCACGGCACCGGACAACGCCAGTTCGCCAAGGCACTCCACGTCATCCAGCGTCAACGTCGGCACCTGCACACTCGCCGACAGAATCCCCAGCGCAATCGCCAGATCGAACCGCCCGCCATCCTTGGGCAAATCAGCCGGCGCCAGATTCAGCGTGATCCGCCGCGCCGGAAACTGCAGCCCCGAATTGATGATCGCACTGCGCACCCGGTCCTTGCTCTCTTTCACCGCGGCTTCGGGCAGGCCGACCATGGTCAGCGAGGGCAGGCCGTTGGCCAGGTGGACTTCGACGGTGACGGCGGGAGCATCCACGCCAATCTGGGCGCGGCTATGGACGATGGCGAGGGACATGGTCGTTCCTTGAGTTGAATCGGGGGCCGCTTCCTGCGGGTTTTTGAAGGGTAGTTGAGCGGGGTGCTAGCGTTTGAGTAGAGGTTTACAAGACGTATCAGAAAGCGGTTGTGCGGGCCTATGCATTCATCTTCTGCCTGCTAACGGACCACTTGGCTCAAGCTCAGGTCCGCACGTAACGGCAACTTCAATAAACCTCCGTTGATTGGCTGACAATTTCCAGCCAGTCGGAGTGCTTCGAGGTGTAGTTCAACAACCTGAAGTAGCTTTGTCTTTCTCTTTTTATCCTTCACAGAGACCTCCTTCCTGATGGGTGTCGCTAATGTAATGACAGGCGTAAGGACAACTTAAATAGGCGCAGGCGCTGATTTTTGTAGGGGCATGCCCTAATAGTTGTAGGACGCCAGCGAAAGCGACTCGACGGTCTTGTATCGCAAAGTCGGATGCTCCAGTTTGGCCGCTCAATGCAGCCTCTGGAGGCGAAAAATGGACCGCAATGGTATGCGCCCGATTCATCCGGGCGAGGTGCTGGATAAGGAATTCATGGAGCCATTGGGCATGACGGTCATGGACTTGGCCATGCCCACGAACTGGCCTGAAACCGAGATCGAAAAGCTTGTGAAATGCCAGCTCAGGATCTGCGCCGATCTGGCAATCAGGCTGGCCATTCACCTCAACACCACGCCTGAGTTCTGGATGGATCTTCAGTCGACTTACGATTTGCGAAAAGCTGAAGTTTAGAGAGGAGCTTCCGTCCGTGATCAAGTGGAGCGGCTGGCGCATTGCGCTTGATCTGAATCCAAGGTCGTACGGCGGGGAGCTGAACAGTTGCTGTGACTACTCCTCAGAAAACCGATTGTTGCAGCTATCTCGAGGCGAAAAAAAACCGCCTTGAGGAGACGGTTTTCAGTTGCAGGCTTCGGTGAGGCCAAGGCCTGCGCATCCTTAGTGGACACACTCGCGTATCCCGAGGTTATGCATGTTTGATCGCTGGCGCAAGCATCAACGAAATTCCGCCAGCCAGTGGCAGGCTGGGATGAGGACTCACTCAGCCGGCGGCGTCAGCTTCGCTTCCAGCTCCGCCACCTTCGCCTCAAGGCTCTCGAGCCGGGCGCGAGTGCGCGCCAGTACCACCATCTGACTGTCAAACTCTTCGCGGCTCACCAGGTCCAGTTTGCTGAAGGCGCTTTGCAGCAGCATCTTGAACTGGCTTTCTATTTCGGCTTTCGGCAAGGGCGTGTCGCCGCTGAACAGGCGGGAGGCGGTGCCGCTCAGGGCGTCGAGGAAGTCTTTGGGCGCGAGCATGGGATATGTCCTGGAAACAATGGCCGGCAGTGTATCACGCAGTGTCTATAGTCATTGGCGCAGGCACGGATGCACGCTTTTCGCGCAACTGGATGCACGGCCACGCACCGTTGTTGTGCGTATCCCGAGTGCCATTTGGGTGATGGCCTCTGCTGCAGCGGCCAAGGGATTGAAATCAGTGGTTTTTGGCGAGATGGCAAGCTTTCTGCTTAGACACCTTCGACCCATGCACTGATGCAGTCGCTGTGACGAATGCAGTGCGGCAGACGGAGCGGGGAGTTTCGTCTGGAGCGGTTAGCTGGCGTCGACAACGAAGCGTTACAAAGCCAGGCACTGCGCTTAGACTTGAGTCGGGTTTGTTTTCCTGGGGCAAGTCCACCAATTCGGGAGAGAGTTTCATGAAGCTAGTCACTGCCATCATCAAGCCGTTCAAGTTGGACGACGTGCGCGAGTCGCTGTCCGAAATCGGCGTGCAGGGCATTACCGTTACTGAAGTCAAAGGCTTCGGTCGGCAGAAGGGTCACACCGAGCTGTATCGCGGCGCGGAGTATGTGGTCGATTTTCTGCCCAAGGTGAAAATCGACGTTGCCATCGACGACAAGGATCTGGATCGGGTTATCGAGGCGATAACCAAGGCTGCCAACACCGGCAAGATCGGTGACGGCAAGATCTTCGTGGTCAATCTGGAACAGGCGATCCGCATCCGTACCGGCGAAACCGATACCGACGCGATCTAAACGCCGCCACAAACCCAACGCCCCAGGAGAAAACAATATGACTCTGCGTAAATTCGCAGGGCTAGGAGCCCTGTTGTCTATCGTAATGCCCGGCCTGGCCATGGCGGCAGACGAAGTGGCAGCTCCAGTCCTGAACTCCGGCGACACCGCCTGGATGCTCACCTCCACAGCCCTCGTGCTGTTCATGACCATTCCCGGCCTCGCGCTGTTCTACGGCGGCATGGTCCGGTCGAAAAACATTCTTTCCGTGATGATGCAGTGCTTCGCCATTACCGGTCTGATCAGCGTCCTGTGGGTCATTTATGGCTACAGCATCGCGTTCGACACCACCGGCATGGAGCAGGGCGTCGTCAACTTCAACTCGTTCGTGGGCGGTTTCGGCAAGGCGTTCCTGGCCGGTGTCACGCCAGCGAGCCTGACCGGCCCGGCGGCGCTGTTCCCTGAAGCGGTCTTCATCACCTTCCAGATGACCTTCGCGATCATCACCCCGGCGCTGATCGTCGGTGCGTTCGCCGAGCGGATGAAGTTCTCCGCGATGCTGATCTTCATGGGCATCTGGTTCACCCTGGTCTATGCACCGATCGCGCACATGGTCTGGTCCGGCAACGGCGGCCTGATGTGGGACTGGGGCGTGCTCGACTTCGCCGGCGGCACCGTGGTGCACATCAACGCCGGTGTGGCCGGTCTGATTGCCTGCCTGGTACTGGGTAAACGCAAAGGCTTCCCGACCACCCCGATGGCGCCACACAATCTGGGTTACACCCTGATGGGCGCAGCGATGCTGTGGGTTGGCTGGTTCGGCTTCAACGCCGGTTCCGCTGCTGCCGCCAACGGCACCGCCGGCATGGCGATGCTGGTGACCCAGATTGCGACCGCCGCTGCGGCACTGGGCTGGATGTTCGCCGAGTGGATCACTCACGGCAAACCAAGCGCACTGGGTATCGCATCCGGCGTCGTCGCAGGTCTGGTCGCGATCACTCCGGCGGCTGGCACCGTGGGCCCGATGGGCGCACTGGTGATCGGTCTGGCGGCAGGCGTGGTGTGCTTCTTCTGCGCTACCACCCTGAAACGCAAACTCGGTTATGACGACTCCCTGGACGCCTTCGGCGTGCACGGTATCGGCGGTATCCTCGGCGCGATCCTGACCGGTGTGTTTGCTGCACCGTCGCTGGGTGGCTTCGGCACCGTCACCGACATCGCCGCACAAGTCTGGATTCAGTGCAAAGGCGTCGGCTTCACCGTGATCTACACCGCGATCGTCACCTTCATCATCCTCAAGGTACTGGATGCCGTGATGGGTCTGCGCGTGACCGAGGAAGAAGAATCGGTCGGCCTGGATCTGGCACAACACAACGAGCGCGGCTACAACCTGTAAGCACGCGCCGCAAAAAACTTGCCCGGCTCGCCGGGCATTTTTTTGTCTGGAATTTGTCTTCCCTGATACCGCTGAAAGGATTTTTCGTACTGCTTTGGTCGTGTTTACGACGAGTGTTTTTCTGCGGCCAAAGGCTTACACCATTGAAGGAATATTAGGGCCTTTGTTTTTTTCCAGAGCGCGCTAGAATGCGCCCCGAACGTGCGGAGAACTGTATGTGGCAACAGACTCTGATAACCCTGCGGGCACGGCCCCGGGGCTTTCATCTGGTGACGGACGAGTTGCTCGCCGGCCTGCCTGAACTCAAGGCATGCCGGGTCGGTCTGTTGCATTTGTGGCTGCAGCATACCTCGGCGTCGTTGACCATCAACGAGAACGCCGATCCGGCGGTACGTCGCGACTTCGAACGATTTTTCAATCGTCTGATCCCACAAGGAGCAGACGGCTATGAGCATAACGACGAAGGCCTGGACGACCTCCCGGCGCACTTCAAGGCCAGCGTGCTGGGCTGTCAGATCAGTTTGCCGGTAACGGCGGGCCGACTGGCACTGGGCACCTGGCAAGGCGTTTACCTGGGCGAGCACCGTGATCATGGCGGTGCCCGTAAAGTCCTCGCCACCTTGCACGGTGAAGGGGCATAAACCGTTGGTCACCAATGGTTACCGATTTTTTTCCGGCGACTTTCGACAGTCGCCAAAGCTGGTCTATAACTAATCTGCTTTTCGCAAGTCATGAGGTAGAACATGAGCGACGATGATCTGGAAAACGACGACCTCGAAGTAGGCGACGAAGACGAGGCCGAAGACGGTCTGGAAGCAGCAGCGGAAGACGTTGCTGAAGACGATGGCGGTGACGATACGCCGGCCCCGGCTGCCAAAGGCAAGGCCAAGGCTGCGGTGTCGGTCGACGAGTTGCCGAGCATCGAAGCCAAGAACAAGGAGCGCGATGCCCTGGCCAAGGCCATGGAAGAGTTCCTTGCGCGCGGCGGCAAGGTGCAGGAAGTGGAGGCCAACGTGGTCGCCGATCCGCCCAAGAAGCCGGACAACAAGTACGGCAGCCGCCCTATCTGAGGCGTGTCGCTTGCTTGCTGAAAAAGCCCGCCGTCGCTGCGGGCTTTTTCATGGGCGAAAGAAAGTTAGCCGCGGCTGTTCCAGCGGGCGAGCACCGCGGGCAGATCGTTCAGGCTACGAATCTCGGCATCCGGCAGGCGCTCCGCTTCCCAGACCTTGCCGGCCGGGTTGAACCAGATCGCACGCAATCCCGCTTGCTGAGCCCCGGCGATGTCGTCCCCCGGGTGGTCACCGATATGCACCGCCGCCTCGGCGCTCACGCCACCGCGCTGCAACGCTTCATGGAACAGTCGCACATCCGGCTTGGCGATGCCGATGTCTTCGGCGCACAGCGCAAACTTGAAGTAGTCCGCCAGCCCGAGACGACGGACATCGGCGTTGCCGTTGGTGACCACACCGAGTGCGTAGTGTTTGGCGAGGGTTTCCAGGATCGGCTCCACCTCCGGGAACACTTCGATCTGATGCCGCGCATGCAGAAACACTTCAAAACTCTTGTCCGCCAGATCCGACGCTTCGCCGTGGGCGTACCCGGCTTCTTCCAGCGCATGGAACAGCACGCGCCGGCGCAACGCGCTGATGCGGTGCTTCAGGCCCGGTTCGTTGGCCAGCACCCGCTCGCGGATCGACCACAGATGCTCGACCGGCACCGCGCCCAGATTCGGCGCATGTTCGCTCAGCCATTCGCGCAAAACCGCTTCGGCGCTGACGATCACCGGGGCGGTGTCCCACAAGGTGTCGTCGAGGTCGAAGGTGATCAACTGGATGCTCATGAATCGTCGCCTTTCATGCGTTTGGCCCGTGGGTGGGCGCTGTCGTAGACCGCCGCCAGGTGCTGGAAGTCCAGGTGGGTATAGATCTGGGTGGTCTTGATGTCCGAGTGGCCGAGCAGTTCCTGCACCGCGCGCAAGTCCTGGGAGGACTCAAGCAAATGGCTGGCGAAGGAGTGCCGCAGCATGTGCGGGTGGAGGTTCTGCCCCAGTTCGCGCTCGCCGGCGAGTTTGACCCGAACCTGAATCGCGCGCGGGCCGAGGCGTCGGCCTTGCTGGCTGACGAATACCGCGTCGTCCGCCGGATTGGTCAGCGCCCGCAGCGGCAGCCATTGCTCCAGTGCTTCCCGGGCCTTTTTGCCGACGGGCAACAGACGCGTCTTGCTGCCCTTGCCGAGCACCTGAACCATGCCGTCGGCCAGATCGAGCTGATCGAGATTGAGCCCGGTCAGCTCCGACAGACGCAGTCCGGAGGAATAGAACAACTCCAGAATCGCCTGATCGCGCCGCGCGAGGAAATCGTCCTCCACGGCACCTTCAAGCAGTTGCAGGGCGCGATCGGTGTCGAGGGTTTTCGGCAGCCGGCGTTCGCCTTTGGGCGGTGCCAGGCCGGTGGCCGGATCGTGATCGCAGAGACCTTCACGATTCAGATAGTGATAGAGCCCGCGCACCGCTGAGAGCAGGCGCGCCAGACTGCGTGAGGACTGGCCCTGGGCATGCAGGCGGGCGATCAGGCTGCGCAGGCGCTGGATGTCCAGCGCCTGCCAGCTATCGATGTTCTGTTTGTTGCACCAGCCGAGGACTTTGTCGAGGTCGCGTCGGTAGGCCGACAGCGTGTGCGGCGACACCTGCCGCTCACTGCGCAGGTGTTCGCAGTAAGCGTCCAGTTGTCGTTCCATGCTCAGCGTACCGAGCGCAGGGAGCTGTTGACCCGTGGCAGCACGCGACCCATGACTTCGGCGATGTAGCTGAGGAACAGCGTGCCGACCGAGCTCTTGTAGTGCTGCGGATCACGGCTGGCGATGGCCAGGATTCCGTGGATGCCTTGATGGCTGACGGCGACCACGGCGGTGGAGCCGATCTGCTTGCGCTGTTCTTCGCCGAACAGGAAGTCCAGCTCATGCTCACGCAGGCTGCCGCTGACGCTCTTGCCTTCGGTGAGCAATCCGCCGATGGCGGTTTGCGCGTCGGCGTGGGTCACCCAGCGGCCGACCGGGGCCGGGTTGTCGCCCAGCAGGATCAGGCTGACGAAGGGCACCTGAAAATCCTGACGCAGGCTGTCTTCGACGCTGATCACCACGTCTTCCAGAGTGGCGGCGTCCATCAGGGCGAGGATCAAGCGGCGGGTCTTGTCGAACAGGCGATCGTTGTCCCGGGCGACGTCCATCAAGTGCGAGAGACGATGACGCATCTCGATGTTGCGGTCGCGCAGGATGGCCATCTGGCGCTCGACCAGCGAGACGGTATCGCCGCGCTGATGGGGGATGCGCAGGGACGGCAGCAGTTCTTCATGCTCGACGAAGAAGTCCGGATGAGCCTCCAGGTACGCGGCAACCGCTGCCGCCTCCAGGCTCTCGGACGCTGATTCACCGGACTGTCGGGCGGGTACCTGAGGCTTATCGGTCATGGCTTCTGCTCACTCAAAGACGCACTTGTCCTTCGTATACGCGCACTGCCGGGCCGGTCATCAACACCGGTTGGCCGGGGCCTGCCCACTCAATGGACAGACGCCCGCCCGGCAGGTCGATCAGCAGTGGCGAATCCATCCACCCCTGACTGATCGCAGCTACAGCAGCAGCGCAGGCACCGGTGCCGCAGGCCTGGGTTTCCCCGGCGCCGCGTTCCCAGACGCGCAGTTGCGCGCGATGGCGGTCGATGACCTGGAGAAAACCGACGTTGACCCGCGCCGGAAAGCGCGGATGGTGTTCGATTTTCGGCCCCAGTTCATGCACCGGTGCAGTGTTGATATCGCTGACCCGCAGCACCGCATGGGGGTTGCCCATGGACACCGCGGCCAGATCGACCGGCGCACCGTCGACATCGACCTGATAACTCAGGGCCTGCTCCGGCGCCTGGAACGGAATGTCCGCCGGCACCAGGCGCGGGGCGCCCATGTTAACGCCGATCTGGCCGTCGTTACGCACGTCCAGTTCGATGATGCCGCCCTTGGTCTCGACGCGGATCTGCCGTTTGGCGGTCAGGCGTTTGTCGAGCACGAAGCGGGCGAAGCAGCGCGCACCGTTGCCGCACTGCTCCACTTCGGAACCGTCGGAGTTGAAGATCCGGTAACGGAAATCCACATCCGGATTGCTCGGCGCTTCGACGATCAGCAACTGGTCGAAACCGATGCCGGTGTGCCGGTCGCCCCACATTTTTGCGTGCTTGGGCTGAATATGCGCGTGCTGGCTGACCAGGTCGAGAACCATGAAGTCGTTGCCCAGGCCGTGCATCTTGGTAAAACGCAGCAGCATGGGGTTACTCCGGCAGCAGGCTTTCGCCGGCAAACAGCTCGGCCACGGTTTCGCGGCGACGCACTTCAAATGCCTGATCACCATCCACCAGCACTTCAGCGGCACGGCCGCGGGTGTTGTAGTTGGAGCTCATCACGAAACCGTAGGCACCGGCCGAATGCACGGCCAGCAGATCGCCTTCTTCCAGCGCCAGTTCGCGTTCCTTGGCGAGGAAGTCGCCGGTTTCGCAGATCGGGCCGACGATGTCGTAGGTACGCGCAGCAGTATCGCGTGGCTTGACCGGGGTCACGTCCATCCAGGCCTGGTACAGCGCCGGGCGGATCAGGTCGTTCATGGCCGCGTCGACGATGGCGAAGTCTTTGTGCTCGGTGTGCTTGAGGTACTCGACCTGAGTCAGCAGCACGCCGGCGTTGGCGACAATGAAGCGGCCCGGTTCGAACACCAGCGCCAGATCACGACCGACCAGACGCTCGCGTACAGCCTTGATGTAATCGGCGGCCAACGGCGGCTCTTCATCGCGATAACGCACACCCAGGCCGCCACCGAGATCGATGTGACGCAGGTGGATGCCGCAATCGCCGAGGCGATCGACCAGATCCAGCAGGCGATCGAGGGCATCGAGGAACGGAGGCAGGGTGGTCAGTTGCGAACCGATGTGGCAGTCGACGCCGACCACTTCCAGGTTCGGCAGGTGCGCGGCACGCACATACACGTCTTCGGCGTCGGCGATGGCGATGCCGAACTTGTTTTCTTTGAGACCGGTGGAAATGTACGGGTGGGTGCCGGCATCGACGTCCGGGTTCACGCGCAGCGAAATCGGCGCGCGAACGCCCAGCTCGGCGGCGACCACTTGCAGGCGCTCGAGCTCGTCGGTGGATTCGACGTTGAAGCAATGCACACCGACTTCCAGCGCACGGCGCATGTCGTCACGGGTCTTGCCGACGCCGGAGAACACGATCTTGTCCGGGCTGCCGCCGGCGGCCAGAACACGCTCCAGCTCGCCACGGGAAACGATGTCGAAACCGGCACCGATACGGGCCAGGACATTCAGGACGCCGAGGTTGGAATTGGCCTTGACCGCGAAGCACACCAGGTGCGGCATGCCGGCCAGCGCATCGGCGTAGGCCAGGTACTGGGCCTCGATGTGCGCGCGGGAGTAGACGTAGGTCGGTGTGCCGAAGCGATCGGCGATGGCGGACAGCGCCACACCTTCCGCGAACAGTTCCCCGCCACGGTAGTTAAAAGCGTCCATGGCGATCCCTTAGTAAACGTCGTGCTTGTGTGCCTTGGAGACAGGCTGCTTTTGCGAAGACTGGGCTTGCTCGGCCGGGTCCTGATCTTCATCGGGCAGGTACAGCGGGCCTTTTTGACCACAAGCCGAAACAAGGCAGGCAACCGCGACGAGCGCAGCAAGGGAAGAGATCAGGCGCTTCATGGCGAAATCCTTGAAAATGCGTTAATTGCGCCGGAGTATACCGGCCACCCGGCAGCTTGCCTATGCGACGGAACTCCCGTCCGGCGGGGCTCGGGCTGCGGCGCGGAAACTTTTCCCGCGTGGCGGGTGGATATTTCGTCGCCGGGCAGGGCGCTTGGTCGTTATCCTTTGCAATCGGCTGGCAGCGTCCGTATCTTGCGGCGCTTGAGCCTGATCAGACATTTTTTGAGGTTGCCGCAATGAGTTTGTCCGAAGCCCGTTTCCACGATCTGGTCGATGAAACCCAGGAAAAACTGGAAGACATCTTCGACGACAGCGACCTGGACATCGACATGGAGAACTCGGCCGGTGTGCTGACCGTCAAGTTCGAGAACGGCACCCAGCTGATCTTCAGTCGTCAGGAACCGTTGCGTCAGCTGTGGCTGGCCGCGGTGTCCGGCGGTTTCCACTTCGACTACGACGAAGAAAGCGAACGCTGGATGTGCGACAAGAGCGAAGAACAGCTGGGCGAAATGCTCGAGCGCATCGTCAAGCAGCAGGCCGGCACCGAATTCGATTTCGAAGGCCTGTGATTTCGTGACTGATATTGCGCCCGTCCGTCCGCCGAAGCCGCTCTACAGCAACGTCAGCCCGGCCGTCCCTTCGCCGTGCACCGGCGTGTGCCGGCTGGATGAACAGAAGGTCTGCCTCGGCTGCATGCGCCATGTCGAAGACATCCGCGAGTGGCGTTCGGCCGATGACGAGCGCCGCCGGGTGATTTGCGCGCAGGCGGCTCAGCGCCGGCAGCTCGCCGGAGCGTAGCTTGTATATTTTTTGAGCTGTGATAGTGTCCGGAAACGCCTCAACCCATCGAGGCCTGGTGAAAACCCCGTCTTTTTTGGCGGGGTTTTGCTTTTTTTGTGTGCAGAAGAAAGGAGTCTGCCCGGATCATGACCGCACCTTCCATCACCCTTACCCGTCTGGACGTGCAACGTCTGGAGCGCCTGATCGACAGCCTGGATGACACGCTGCCGGGCGTGATCGCGCTGCAAACCGAACTGGACCGCGCCGATACCCTGGTCGGTCACGATGAAGTGCCTGCCGATGTCGTGACGATGAATTCCCGTGTGCACTGCCGCGAAGAGAGCAGTGGCAAGGACTACCACCTGACCCTGGTCTACCCGAAGCACGCCAACGCCGACGAAGGCAAAGTCTCGATCCTGGCCCCGGTCGGCAGTGCGCTGCTGGGCTTGAAGGTTGGTCAGCACATCGACTGGCCGGCTCCGGGTGGCAAGATCCTGAAACTGACTTTGCTCGAAGTCGAATCGCAGCCGGCCAACGGCGGTGATTTCCCGGAGTAACCCGCCTCAGACCTGCTCGAGCGCCTCGTTCAGAGAGCGTTCCAGGTCGGCCTTGTAACGCAGATACAGATTGCTCGAACTCTGCCCGTCACCGATCACACCCGACAGGTCCAGGTCGGTGATGTAGCAGCGGTAGCGCTCGCTTTCCCGGCGCTGCCCGACGATCTCCCGGGCGACCACGCTGAACAGCTGGTCGCCATGTTCCAGCTCGCTGAATTCCCGTTGATTGCAATACAGCGTGACCTGCACTTCGCCGGGTGCGGCTTTGCCGACGATCGCCTGCACGTCGTAGAACGGTTTGTTGACCGGCGTCTGCGGCGCCGGGCGCATTTCGACCCGTCGTGCGCGTCCCGGCCCTGATGGCAATAACTGGTAATACAAGATTTCAAGGCTGGCGGCATGGCCCGCATCCATCGGCAGCAGCGCTTCGCGGCGGAACTGGATCGATTGCAGGAACCGCTGCAGCGGCACCAACAGGCTTTGCTCGTCGTGATAGGGCAAGTGCTGTTGCCACAGCGCATTGAACTCGTCGAGTACGTACAGCTCGGCGGTTCGCTCGGTGATCCGGTAGAACACCTGAATGCATTCGGGCTGGCCCATCGGCAGGATCAACGCCAGGTCGTGGTCTTCCAGCGCCATCGGGTCCAGGTGCAGCGGGCTGTAGCGCGGCTGTTCCTCGCCCAGGTAATCGAGCAGCGCCGGCAGGGTGGCGAGGGCGACATGGCTGACCTGGCCCGGCACCAGCTCCAGCACGTGATAGTGCTGCTGCACCTGGATCAGATAGCGGTGATTCAGATCACTGAGCAACAGGGTCTGCGCGGTGTCGACGATTTCTTCCACCCGGCGGGCGATGAACTGCGCGCGGTTGTGACAGAAGCAGCGCACTCGCAGCGAGGGTTGTTGCGGCCCGCGCGGCAGGTTGTTGAGGTAATCGCGCAGGCAGTCCATCAGGGCATGCGGGCCATCGAAGCGGTTGACCAGCACTTCGTTCCAGCTGTTGAGCGTGACCTGATCCAGGGTCAACACCAGGTTCTCGCGCACACCGGCGTAGCTCAGCGAATCGGTACGCTCGGTGGTCATCAGGATGTTCAGGTCGCGGTGATGCTTGAGCGGATCGACCCCGACATTCACCAGCATCAGCACTTCGCTCGGCACGGCGGCGCGCAGCAGCGGTTCTTCGGCGACGGTCGACAAGGGCAGGGGGATGCTTTGTTGCAGGCTGCCGAGCAGGTTGAACAGCTCGAACTCGCTCAAATCGCTGGTGCCGGGGTGCAGGGCCAGTCGGGTGCTGCTGTCGATCACGCCGTTGCGGTGGCACCAGGTCAGCAGTTCGAGCAACTCGCGGCTGCGCTTGATCGGCGCGAAGTGTTCCCACTCCAGCGCCGTCAGGCTGCCGTTGTACAGGCCCCACTGGGTTTGTCCCGGTTCCTTTTTGTTCGGTGATTGCACCAGGGTCAGGGTGTCTTCGGCCAGGTCCGGGGCGATGCCGGGGTTGATGAACTCGACCTTGTCGGCCTTGCGTTCGAATGCTGCATACAGGCGCCGGCCTAGAACGTTGAGGTCGCGCTTGTTGATCAGGCTGACATTCTGTTCGGTGCGGGCGAACTGGGTCAGGAAGCGGTAGCTGTAATTCAGTTCGTTGACCAGCGCCCGGCGCTCGGCGCTGACCTGGCGGACTTTCCACTGGCTGCGGCTGTCGAGCAGCGCCAGTTGCCGCTGATCCCAATGCCATTCGCTGGCCAGTCTTTCCAGCAGTGAACGCTGCCAGCTCTGGGTGCGGGTGTTGCCGGTGAGCTTGCGGTTGACCTTGAGATACAGCGCGCGGCGTACCAACTCCAGGCGCTCCGGCTCGTTGCGCGCGGTGAGGTATTCCTCGATCCGCCGGTAGACCACCATGTACGGGTCCAGCTCGTCGAGATCCAGCCGGTTGGCGAACACCGCCTGCTTGAAGCGCAGGCTCAGACATTGCACCTGCGGATGTTCGCTGGCGTAAACCTCGGTCAGCAGCAGCTTGAGCACCGATTTGTAAGGTGACTCGATGCCCTTGAACAGTTGCCACAGCCCGGCGCCGACGAACTCGCCCGGCGGAATGTGCGCCATCGGCCCCAGGTCGAGGGTTTCATCGTTGCGGATGAAACGCTTGGAAATCAGGGTGTGGGTGTACGCGTCATAGGCACGTTCTTCATAGACCGGCACCAGCCACCAGATCGGTGTGCGCCCGGCGAGCCAGATCGCAGTGCGGTAGAACTCGTCCAGCAGCAGATAGTGCTGGGTGGTGCCGCAATCTTCGGAGCTGAGCTGGGTGTCGCGTTCGCCTTTGACGAAGCGCACCGGGTCGATCAGGAAGAAGTGCGCTTCAGCCCCCTGGCTGGCAGCCCAGGTTTCGAGCAACTGGCATTTCTTGCGCAGCTCGGCCAGTTCGCTGTCGCTCAGGTCGGGAGCGTGGCAGACCCACACGTCCATGTCGCTCTGGTCGGCCTGGGCCAGCGTGCCGAGGCTGCCCATCAGGAACAGCCCATGAATCGGCCGTGGCGGGTTGCTGCCGTGACGCGGCTTGTAGGAGAACGAGCGGGTCAGGCGCTGGGCTTCGGCAAGCGCATCGGCTTCCGGTTCGTAATTCGACAGCCCGGCCGGCGTACTGCCCGAGACATAACCCGGCAACAACGGATGATTGACGTGGAAAAACAGCGGCAGCAGCGTCAGCACACTTTGCTGGCGCGTCGAAAGACCTTCCAGCGCCCGGTTCAGGCGGCCTTCATTGAGTTTGAGAAAACGTGCACGTAGCTGGCTGAGTACCTTGCGGTCGATGCCTTCGTCCAGGTCGGGGCGGATTTCATGGGTGCGGGTCATGTCGTCTCAAACCGGCGCGCAGGGCTCGGAGGCAAAGGGTCTCGGGTGTCCGGGAGTTTAGCGCCTGAGCGACAGGAGTTTTAAGCTGAATTTGTTTTTTGACGTCAGATTTCTATCGCGCGGCGATGGGCGACGTTCATGGCTGGCCCGCGGAAATCCCGTGGCAGAGGTTTCCGTGGGCAAAGTCGGGAGGATCAGGCGGTTTGCTGCTCTTTGAGAATCGTCAGTACGGTTTGCACGTTTTGTGCGGCATCGCGACCGAGGCTGGTCAGGTAACCGCCATCAGGCTGGTCTGTCAGTTCTTTTTCGAACAGGCGTTGTGCGGCAGCAATGTGCTTCGGGGCAGCGGTCTGATGAATTTTCAGACCTTCCTGGGAACTGTCCAGGTTGAAGAGTGCGAGGACTTCCAGTTCGGCAACCAACTCAGGGGTAAGCGACATAAGGACTCCAGACTTTCTAGGAATTGGACGACAGCGCCCCTAAGGTGAACCTGCCGGCGCGGCCTGTCCAGTGCGCGTGTCAGGGTTTTTGTCCCGGGGTGGATTCCAGTGTAGTCAGGGGGCGGCAGAAGGCCGCGAAGATGGGTGACAAATTGTGTGGGAGCAGGCCTGCTCCCACAGGGCAGGGCCGTTTACTGCTTTTCCGGTGGCAGCTCGGGCAGTGCGCGCAGCGCGGTTTCGTACCACTCGGTATCGAACGCGCGGTCTTCGTCGAGCATCGCGTCGATTTCGTAGGCCAGCACGTGGGCCATCAGATTCAGAATGTCGTCACGCTCGTAGCCGACCAGCGTCAGCTTGTTGAAGGTTGCCTTGGCCGCTGGCGGGTTGTCGCTTTCGATCTGGTTCTCGATCGCTTCGATCAGCGTCGATTCGGTGAACTCTTCTTCATCATTGTCGATGTCAGTCGGCTCGCTCATGGCAGGCTCCTCAAGGAAAGGCGCCAGTTTACCCGCATTCAGCAGCGTGATGCTGCTGGCGCGAATCCCTGGTGCGATCTATAAACAGGCACTGCCCACCCCGCACGGCCTGGAGGCTATGTGATGTTCAAGCTCTATGGATTCTCCGTCAGCAACTACTACAACATGGTCAAACTGGCGCTGCTGGAAAAAGGCCTGCCGTTCGAAGAGGTCACGTTCTACCCGACGCCTACGCCTGAGTCTCTGGCCATCAGCCCGCGTGGCAAGGTGCCGGTGCTGGGGGCCGAAGGTGGTTACATCAACGAAACGATGGTGATGCTCGAATACCTCGAAAGCAGTCAAAAGGGTGTCCCGCTGTTGCCGACCGAGCCGTTTGCCCGTGCTCAGGTGCTGGCAGTGGCCAAGGAAATCGAGCTGTATATCGAGCTGCCGGCACGAGCCTGTTACGGCGAAGCGTTTTTCGGTACGGCGCTGCCGGAGGCGATCAAGGAGAAAACCAAGGCTGAATTGCTGCTGGGCTTTGCGGCGCTGGGGCGCCACGGCAAGTTCGCCCCGTATGTAGCGGGCGACAGCTTGAGCATTGCGGATTTGTATTTCCTCTACAGCGTGCCGCTGGCGGTTGCCGTGGGGCACAAGCTGTTCGGTCTGGATTTGCTGGCGGAGATGCCGAAGGCCAAGGCGCTGCTGGAGCGGCTTGAGCAGAATGCGCATGTGCAGAAAATTGCAGCGGACAAGGATGCGGCGATGCCGGCGTTTTTGGCGATGATCGCCGCCAAAAAGTAGAAAGTTTTGAGCAAGTTCGCGGGCAAGTCGACCATTCGAATTGCCCGCGATGCTTTTAGCGGCTGGCGATCAACGCCTGACCGCGAACCACGGCAGCCTTGACCTGCGCCGGCGCAGTGCCGCCGATGTGGTCACGGGCATTCACCGAGCCTTCCAGGGTCAGCACGGCAAACACGTCCTGCTCGATCTGGTCGCTGAACTGGCGCAGTTCTTCCAGACTCATTTCCGCCAGATCCTTGCCGGTGTCGACGCCGTACTTCACGGCATGACCGACGATCTCGTGGCAATCACGGAACGGCAGGCCACGGCGTACCAGGTAGTCGGCCAGGTCAGTGGCAGTGGAGAAGCCGCGCAGCGCCGCTTCACGCATGATCGCGTGCTTAGGCTTGATCGCCGGGATCATGTCGGCAAAGGCGCGCAACGAGTCGCGCAGGGTGTCGGCGGCGTCGAACAGCGGTTCCTTGTCTTCCTGGTTGTCCTTGTTGTAGGCCAGCGGCTGGCCTTTCATCAGGGTCAGCAGGCCCATCAGCGCACCGAACACTCGGCCGGTCTTGCCGCGTACCAGCTCTGGCACGTCGGGGTTTTTCTTTTGCGGCATGATCGAGCTGCCGGTGCAGAAACGGTCCGGCAGATCGATGAACTGGAACTGCGCGCTGGTCCACAGCACCAGCTCTTCGGAAAAGCGCGACAGGTGCATCATCGCGATGCTGGCGGCCGAGCAGAATTCGATGGCGAAGTCGCGGTCGGACACGTTGTCCAACGAGTTGCCGCCGACGGCGTCGAAGCCCAGCAGTTGCGCGGTGTATTCGCGGTCGATCGGGTAAGTGGTGCCGGCCAGCGCGGCGCTGCCCAGCGGCATGCGGTTGGTGCGCTTGCGGCAGTCGACCAGACGCTCGTAGTCGCGGCTGAGCATTTCGAACCAGGCCAGCATGTGGTGCCCGAAGGTCACCGGCTGAGCGGTCTGCAGGTGGGTGAAGCCCGGCATGATGCTGGCGGCTTCACGCTCGGCCTGCTCCAGCAGGCCTTTTTGCAGGCGGGTGATTTCGCTCAGGATCAGGTCGATCTCGTCACGCAGCCACAGGCGGATGTCGGTGGCGACCTGGTCGTTGCGGCTGCGGCCGGTGTGCAGCTTCTTGCCGGTGACGCCGATGCGGTCGGTCAGGCGTGCTTCGATGTTCATGTGCACGTCTTCGAGGTCGACGCGCCAGTCGAACTGGCCGGCCTCGATTTCGCCCTGGATGGTCTTCAGGCCATCGATGATGCTGTCGCGCTCGGCATCCGTCAGCACGCCGACCTTGGCCAGCATGGTGGCGTGGGCGATCGAGCCCATGATGTCGTGGCGATACAGGCGCTGGTCGAAAGTGACGGAGGCGGTGAAGCGGGCGACGAAGGCGTCGACGGGTTCACTGAAGCGGCCGCCCCAGGACTGATTGGTCTTGTCAGTGCTCATGAATTCGCTCGTATCGGCTTGAAGAAAGAAGGCGTGAAACGCTGGCGCGGATAATAACAGGGTTGCCAATCCTGTCGCTGACACTGGTCGATACGTTTTTTTCTCATGACCTGATCCATAGTCGCCGGTGTCGCCGGGGGATTTGCGCAAGGATATTTTTCGATTGAGCAATATCGGCCCGACGAGCGTCTACAGTAGGACATAGGGGTCGACGTGGCGGCGGATCGCGCAAAGGTCCGGCCACCGACTATAAGAAGAGAGAGGGGTGGGTGTATTGGCCATTGGCATACCCTGCGTAAAACGCAGTCGGCGACGGGCGTCAGGCGGTACGTTGCAGGTGTCGGCAAATATTGCCGGCCGACGTACGGCACTTTTTGGCGCTCGCGCTAGTCTTAGCGTGGATCGCGGTGACGGACGTCACTCCACTTGTCTACGCTATCCTTGTGCGAGACTCACGCAGGAATCCAGCGCAATATGAATGTCCTGATCGTTGATGACGAACCACTGGCCCGCGAGCGACTCAGCCGAATGGTGAGCGAGCTCGAGGGCTACACAGTCCTGGAGCCCAGCGCCACCAATGGCGAAGAGGCGTTGGCGCTGATCGACAGCCACAAGCCGGATATCGTACTGCTCGATATCCGCATGCCGGGCCTCGATGGCCTGCAGGTGGCTGCCCGTCTGTGCGAACGCGAAACCCCGCCAGCCGTGGTGTTTTGCGCAGGTCCCGATGAATTTGCCGTGGAAGCCCTGCAGGCCAGCGCCGTGGGCTATGTGGTGAAACCCGTGCGAACCGAACATCTGCATGACGCCCTGAAACGGGCTGAACGTCCCAACCGGGCCCAGCTCTCGGCCCTGACCCGTCCTGCCGCCGAAAGCGGTAACGGCCCGCGCAGCCACATCAGCGCCCGGACCCGCAAAGGCATCGAATTGATCCCGCTGGATCAGGTGGTGTACTTCATTGCCGACCACAAATACGTGACCTTGCGCCACGAAGGTGGCGAAGTCCTTCTGGATGAACCGCTCAAGGCGCTGGAAGACGAATTCGGCGAGCGCTTCGTGCGGATCCACCGCAACGCGCTGGTCGCCCGCGACCGCATCGAGCGATTGCAGCGCACACCGCTGGGCCACTTCCAGTTGTTCCTCAAGGGCCTCAACGGAGATGCGCTGATCGTCAGCCGCCGGCATGTGGCGGGCGTGCGCAAAATGATGCAGGGGCTTTAGTCCGCAGGCTCCGGGCGGTTCTTCGTTTCATTCACCAGGCATCGCAGGCCAGGGAGGCCACGCCGTTTCTGATTCAGGTCAAAGTGGATTTGGCTGAGCTGTTATTATCCGCCGTATCTATTCAGTACGGATTGATCCATGTCCTCTCGCGAAATCCGCATCGCCACCCGCAAAAGTGCTCTGGCCCTCTGGCAGGCCGAATACGTCAAAGCCCGTCTGGAAGCAGCCCACCCGGGCCTGCTGGTGACGCTGGTGCCCATGGTCAGTCGCGGCGACAAGCTGCTTGATTCGCCCCTGTCGAAAATCGGCGGCAAGGGCCTGTTCGTCAAGGAACTGGAAACCGCGCTGCTGGAAAACGAAGCCGACATCGCCGTGCATTCGATGAAAGACGTGCCGATGGATTTCCCCGAAGGCCTCGGTCTGTTCTGCATCTGCGAGCGCGAAGATCCGCGTGACGCGTTTGTCTCCAATACGTATTCCAGCCTCGATGCGTTGCCAGCCGGCAGCATCGTCGGCACCTCCAGCCTGCGTCGCCAGGCACAGTTGCTGACGCGCCGTCCGGATCTCGAGATCCGTTTCCTGCGCGGTAACGTCAACACCCGTCTGGCCAAGCTCGACGCCGGCGAGTACGACGCGATCATCCTCGCGGCAGCCGGTCTGATCCGCCTCGGTTTCGAAGAGCGCATCACCTTGGCCATCAGCGTCGACGATAGCCTGCCGGCCGGTGGCCAGGGCGCCGTCGGTATCGAATGCCGCAGCGCCGACGCTGAGATTCATGCCTTGCTCGCGCCCCTGCATCACGCCGACACCGCCGACCGTGTCACCGCCGAGCGTGCCCTCAACAAACATCTGAATGGCGGCTGCCAGGTGCCGATCGCCTGCTACGCCGTGCTCGAAGGCGATCAGTTGTGGCTTCGCGGCCTGGTGGGCGAGCCGAGCGGCGGCAAGCTGCTCAGCGCACAGGCTCGTGCACCGCGTGCCGCAGCCGAGACGCTGGGTGTGCAGGTGGCTGAAGACCTGCTCAGCCAGGGCGCCGACGATATTCTCAAGGCAGTCTACGGCGAGGCAGGTCACGAGTGACCGCTTGGCGCCTGCTGCTGACGCGCCCGGCGGAGGACTGTTCGGCGCTCGCCACCGTGCTGGCCGAACAAGGGATTTTCAGCAGCTGTCTGCCGCTTTTGGAAATCGCGCCACTGCCGGTCTCTGACACAATGCGCCGCACGATCACGCAACTGCCGCGTTACAGCGCGGTGATCGTGGTCAGCAAACCGGCGGCGCGGATCGCGGTGGATCTGCTCGACGCTCTGGGTCTGGCGACTCTGACGATGCCGTGGTTCAGCGTGGGCGCGGCGACCGCCGCTATCCTTCGGGATCAAGGACTGGATGTGAGCTTCCCCGACGCGGGTGACGACAGCGAAGCCTTGCTGCAATTGCCGCGTCTGCTGGCGGCGGTGGCAGAGCCCGGCTCGCAGGTGTTGATCCTGCGCGGGGAGGGCGGACGCGAGCTGCTGGCCGAGCGCCTGCGCGCGCTTGGTGCTAGTGTCGAATACTTGGAGTTGTACCGTCGCGACCTGCCGGACTATCCGCCGCAGGAGCTGCCCCGCAGGATTGCAGCGGAACGCCTGAACGGGCTGGTGGTCAGCAGTGGACAGGGTTTCGAGCACCTGCGCCAACTGGCTGGCGACAGCTGGCCTGTACTTGCGCAGTTGCCGTTGTTTGTTCCAAGCCCAAGGGTTGCCGAGCAGGCCAGTGCCGCCGGGGCCCGAACAGTTGTGGATTGTCGCGGCGCGAGTGCCGCGGCCTTGCTGACGGCGTTACGGGAGCATCCCGTGCCCGTTCTCTAATGCAAAGGATGGATACGTGAGCGAAACAGCCTTGCCTAAAGATGACGTTCAACCTGTGATCGATGCACCGGTTGATGCACCGCCACCGGCCGCGGAACCGCGCCGAGGCAACGGATTGGCCATTCTCGCGCTGCTGCTCGGCGCCGCCGGTGTTGCGGTGGGTGGCTGGGGTGTCTGGCAGGTGCGACACCTGCAGACCAGCACTCAGAATCAGTTGAGCCAGGTCCAGGCGTTGAACGATCAGGCCCAGACCCTGAAGCTCAATGAGCAACGACTGACCGAGCGCCTCGCGCAATTGCCCGGCGCCGATGAACTTGCCGATCGCCAGCGTCTGGTGTCGCAACTTCAGGGCGATCAGCAGCGCCTCAATCAACGTCTGGAAACCGTCCTTGGCGCCAGCCGCAAGGACTGGCGTCTGGCCGAGGCCGAGCACTTGCTGCGTCTGGCCAGCCTGCGTCTTTCCGCCCTCCAGGACATCAGCAGCGCCCAGGCGCTGGTGCAGGGTGCCGATGAAATCCTGCGCGAGCAGAATGATCCCGGCTCGTTCGCCGCTCGTGAGCAAGTGGCGAAAACCCTGGTGGCGCTGCGCAGCACCGAGCAACCGGATCGCACCGGGCTGTTCCTGCGCCTGGGCGCCTTGCGTGATCAGGTCGTCGGCCTCACCGAGCTGGCGCCGGAATACAGGGATCGCGGCGATTCGCTGCTGGGCCTGACCTCCGATGGCGACGGCGCCAGTCGCTGGGCGCAGTGGTGGGATCAGATCTCGCGCTACATCCGCATCGATTTCAACGCTGACAAAAATGTTCGGCCGCTGCTTGCTGGCCAGAGTCTGAGCCAGGTGCGTCTGGCCCTGAGCCTTTCGCTCGAACAGGCGCAATGGGCCGCGCTCAACGGTCAGGCGCCGGTGTACACCCAGGCCCTTGCAGAAGCGCGTGACGTCCTCACGGGCAACTTCAATCCGGACAACCCGCAGAGCAAGATCATGCTCGAGCAGGTCGCGGAATTGAGCAAGCAACCGGTTACCGTCAACACGCCGGATCTCGCTGGAACCTTGAGTGCGGTTCAGGCGTATCTGGAGCGCCGTAACGTCAACGCCGAAGACTCGGTGAAACCCTTCGCCAAACCAGCCGCCAGCACCGCGCAGGAGGCGACACCATGAAGCGCCTGTATGTGATCGTGTTTCTGGTGATCGCGGCAACGGCGGCGCTGGGCCTGGCGATTGCCGAGCATTCCGGATACGTCCTGGTCGCCTACAAAAGCTTTCGTTATGAATCGAGCCTGTGGGCGACCCTGGCGGTGGTGGCGGTGCTGTGGCTGCTGGTCTGGGGTATCAAGGCGCTGGTCGAACTGGTGCTGACCTCGGGCGGCGTGGTCAATCCCTGGTCGCGTCGCAACCGCAGCCGTCGCGTGCAAGTGGCGATCGAGCACGGTCAGCTCGATCTGGCCGAAGGTCGCTGGGCCAGTGCCCAACGTCACCTTTACCGGGCCGCCGAAGCCGAGCGCCAGCCGTTGCTGTATTACCTGGGTGCCGCCCGCGCCGCCAACGAACAAGGCAACTACGAGGAAAGCGATCGCCTGCTGGAACGCGCCCTCGAGCGTCAGCCGCAGGCCGAGCTGGCGATCGCTCTCAGCCATGCGCAGTTGCAGACCGATCGTGGTGATACCGATGGGGCGCTGGTCACCTTGCAGGCGATGCACGAGCGCCATCCGCACAATGTCCAGACCTTGCGTCAATTGCAGCGTCTGCATCAGCAGCGCGGTGACTGGTCGTCGGTGATCCGGCTGTTGCCGGAGCTGCGCAAAGACAAAGTCCTGCCACCGGCCGAACTGTCCGAGCTCGAGCGTCGTGCCTGGGGGGAAAACCTTTCCCTGGCGGCCCAGCGTGAAGAGGATGGAGCTGTCGGTTTGCAGTCGCTCAACCGCGCCTGGCAGCAACTGACTTCTGCCCAGCGCCAGGAGCCGGCGCTGGTGTTGGCCTATGCCGAGCAATTGCGTCAGTTGGGCGCTCAGGTCGAAGCGGAAGAAGTGCTGCGCACGGCGCTCAAGCGCAAGTACGACAGCCATCTGGCGCGCCTTTACGGTCTGGTGCGCGGCAGCGATCCGGCGCGTCAGTTGCAGACGGCCGAAGGCTGGCTCAAGGATCATCCGGGTGATGCCAGCCTGCTGCTGACGCTGGGGCGCCTGTGCCTGCAAGCCAGCCTGTGGGGCAAGGCACGGGACTATCTGGAAAGCAGCCTGCGAGTACAGCGCAATCCGGAAGCGTGTGCCGAATTGGCGCGCCTGCTGGCCCGGCTGGGTGACACCGAGCGCAGCAACCTGCTGTTCCAGGAAGGGCTCGGTATGCTGGATGAACGACTTTTGGCTTCGCCATTGCCCGTAGCCGTTCGGGCGTGATCAGAAAGGAGGAGCGTGCTCCTCCTTTTCTTTCCGATGACGGAATAGTTACCGTTAAATCTCCTCCAGAGCAACGTCCTACAGAGGGCTACACCGAATCCTTCGGTGCCTGTCGGGATTTCCCTACACTTCTGCTGAAGTGTCGCCAGTGACCTGCCTTGAAAGCCCGAGGCCCTTTCCTCTACCGTAACTGCCTGTCTTTATTGTTACGGATAAGCCATGTCGTTGGCCTGCTCACGCTCCCTGTTCTTTATGGCTTTTACTGCGGGGATTCTGGCCCTGGGAGCTTCCTATTACCTTGAATATGCGGTCGGTCTGGTGCCTTGCAGTCTGTGTCTGGTCCAGCGTCTGTTCATGAGCGTCCTCACCCTTTGTTGTGGTGTGGCTGCGATCCATGGGCCGCAACGTGTCGGTCTGTCGCTTTACTGGATGATGGCGTTGCTCACCAGTCTTGGCGGGACGACAGCGGCGTGGCGGCAAGTGCTGCTGCAAGGTGATTCCCTGCAAAGGTTGGCGCATTGCGCGCCGGGTCCGGAAGAAATGTTCAGCAGCCTGCCGTGGTTATGCGCGCTGATGCGGATGTTCAACGATACGGCCGATTGCGCGGAATTGTCCTGGACGCTGTTCGATCTGAGCATTCCGGAGTGGAGCCTGCTGTTTTTTGTGGGGATGTCGATCCTGGCCGTTTACCAGTTGCTGCGGCAGGTCTGGATGGCGTTGCAGCAACCGCTCAGCGGCCAACCGTCGCACCCGGTGCTGGTCAGGGATTAAACACTTGTATGAACTTTCTCTCCTGCGTACCTTGAAGCCATAGGCGTGCGGGCATAATCTGGCCCGCACGTGTCATTGGAATTGTGTTGCTCGATGACGCTCTGCCTGGCCGCCTCTCAAAGCAATATTCACAAGAAGGGGCGCGGGTGTAGAGCAGCATGACCCACAAGGGAAGAGAGATCGCCATGCTCGAAAGTTGTCAGAATGCTCAGGAACGTTGGGGTGGAGTTCATCTGCTGATCGACCGCTGGCTGCAGGAGCGTGAGGAATTGATCGCTGCCTATGACAAGCTGGGCGCCAAACCTCAGGCACTGTCCGAGGATCGAAAGCCCTTGCAGGAATTCTGCGGCGTGCTGGTCGATTACGTCTCGGCCGGCCACTTCGAGATCTACGAACAGCTGACGGGCGAGGCCAAGGCCTTCAACGACAAGCGCGGCCTGGAACTGGCCGAGACGATCTATGCGCGGATCGATGTCATCACCGAAAAACTGCTCGCGTTCAACGACCTTTGCGATGAAGGCAAATGCGTTGCGGAGAAATTCAAGGAACTGGGCGGCCTGCTCCACGAGCGCTTCGAACTGGAAGACTGCCTGATCGAAGTGCTGCATACCGCACACAAGGAAGAGGATTCGGTTCAGGCCTGAATCGGACTTCGCAAGACACAGAAACGGTGCGCCCACAGCGCACCGTTTTTTATTGGGCGATCAACTGGTCGCGCCGCGCAATTCCACTTCGAACACCAGCGGTGTGAACGGCGCGATCAAGTCGCCGGCACCGTCGGCGCCATAAGCCTGATCCGATGGAATCACCAGACGCCACTTCGCGCCGACCGGCATGTTCTGCAGCGCGGTGCGCCAGCCGGCGATCACACTGTCGAGATTGAACCACTGCGGCTGGCTGTTCTGATCGAACACGGTGCCGTCGGGCAGTCGACCGATGTACAGCACCTGCACTTTTCCATCCGGGCCGGCCTTCGTGCCATTCCCCGGCGCCAGCTCGGTCAGCAGGATGCCGTCGGCCAACTCCTTCACACCCGGTTTGGCTTTTTCGGCGGTGAGAAAACGTCGCTCGCTTTCCATCGCCGCTTCAGTCGAAGGCATCGCCGCCTGCTCGGCTGTCTGCGATTCGTGATCGGCGAGGATCTGCTCGATGCGTGCTTCGCTCAATGCCAGCGGCTTGCCTTGATAGGCCTGTTGCAGGCCTTCGATCAACGCCTGGATCTGGAGCTGCGGCACTTCCTGACGCAGCCGTTCGCCGAGGCTGGCACCAAGGCTGTAAGCCAGATCGTGAGCGTCATTCGCGGTGGTTTTTTCGTCGGCCTGAGCCACGGAAAAAATCATGCAGAGGGATAAAAAAAGGTAGCGCGACATGGGCACTCTCCGTCCTGAATTGCGGTGGATTATGCCAGCGCGAACGTCTGCAACGGTGAACTGCTTTTGCCAATGCACAGAAGTTTTTCGCAAGCCTGCAACCGAGTGCTTTCGATACTGTCAACATGCCCTAGCGGCGGTAGCAGCAGAGGTCTAGTATGAGCCGCACTCACGTCAGCCAGGAGGTAAACCATGTCGGCCACCAAGAAGCCTGTAAACACTCCGTTGCATTTACTCCAACAACTCTCGGGCAGCCTGCTCGAGCATCTGGAAAACGCTTGCTCCCAAGCCTTGGCTGATGCTGAAAAACTGCTCGCCAAACTGGAAAAGCAACGCGGCAAGGCGCAAGAAAAACTGCACAAATCCCGCACCAAATTGCAGGACGCAGCAGCAGCCGGTAAAGCCAAGGCGCAGACCAAGGCCAAGGCTGCCGTGAAGGAACTCGAAGACCTGCTCGATGCGCTGAAGGATCGTCAGTCCGATACCCGCAGCTACATTCTGCAACTCAAACGCGATGCCCAGGAAAGCCTGAAACTGGCCCAGGGTGTCGGTCGTGTTCAAGAGGCTGTCGGCAAGGCGTTGTCCCTGCGTTCGGCTAAACCTGCAGCGGCACCTGCGAAAAAAGCGGCCGCCAAACCTGCTGCAAAAGCACCGGCCAAATCGCCTGCCAAAGCGCCAGTGAAAGTCGCTGCAAAACCAGCCGCGAAGAAACCCGCAGCAGCCAGCGCTGCCAAACCTGCGGCTAAAACCACAGCGGCCAAACCAGCTGCCGCCAAGCCGGCTGCTGCAAAACCAGCTGCCAAGCCTGCGGCGAAAACCGCTGCTGCGAAAGCGGCTCCGGCAAGAACTGCCGCTGCAAAACCAGCTGCCAAGCCAGCCACCAAAGCAGCCGCCAAGCCGGCAGCAAAACCAGCCGTTAAAGCCGCCGCTAAACCAGCCGCTAAAACTGCTGCTGCCAAGCCTGCGGCGAAAACCGCTGCCAAGCCGGTTGCTGCCAAACCTGCAGCCAAAGCGGCGGCGAAACCAGCGGCCAAGCCTGCGGCAAAATCCGCTGCAAAACCAGCGGCCAAACCGGCTGCTGCAGCGAAGCCTGCAACGACCGCCGCCAAGCCAGCGGCCGCTGCAAAACCGGCCGCCAAGCCAGCCGCGAAACCTGCTGCAAAACCAGCAGTGAAAAAACCTGCCGCTGCCAAGCCGGCTACCGCCAAGCCAGCTGCCGCCAAGCCAGCAGCAAAACCAGCTGCAGCAAAACCGGCCACTGCACCTGCTGCCAAACCTGCCGCACCGGCAACCCCGGCTCCGACCGCAGCACCGGCATCCGCCGCCACTACCTCGACCACCGCAACCACGCCATCGTCGGCGCCGGTGTCGAGCGTCACCAGCAACCCGTCCAGCGCTTCCTAAGTGTCGGTCGCCGCGACGCGCAGCACTTGCAGCGCGTCGCGGTTCAGGTTGGCCGCAGGGCCGGCCAGCACTTCCAGCCAGTCACTCGATTCCTTCGAATGACGCTTCCAGCCTTGCGCGGCACCTTCCAGTCGTGACAGCAGCGCACGCTCCGCCTCCAGCTCCAATCCCTTGATCTGCTCGCGCATGCCCTTGAGCACCGGATCGGTGTCGGCCAGGGTTTTCCACTGCATGCGCAATGCGCGTAACGGCTGGACCACTTCCCGGTCCCAGGGCTCTGTCAGTTGCAGCAACTGCCGGGCACGCGCCTCGTCACAGGTCGCATCGCGTTGTTCCAGCCATAAACCGCACAGCATCAGGCACACGTTGGCCCCCGCCGATTGCAGGCGCAGGCAGGCATCCTCCACGCCGGGACGGGCGTAGACGGCAAGGGCAAAGCTCCACAGGTCAGAGGACATCGTGCTACTCGCGCCAGTTGCGGGGGAAGCTGGTAGACTCCGCCGCCATTATGATCCGACTTCAGAACCTGACTTTACAGCGTGGTCCGCAACGTCTGCTAGAAGACGCCGAGCTGACCCTGCACGCCGGCCACAAAGCCGGCCTCATCGGTGCCAACGGCGCCGGCAAATCCAGCCTGTTCGCCTTGCTCCGCGGTGAGTTGCACCCGGACTCGGGCGACTGCCTGTTGCCGGCCGACTGGCGTATCGCCCACATGCGCCAGGAGGTCGACACGCTCGAACGCCTGGCGGTCGACTATGTGCTCGACGGCGATATGCGCCTGCGCGAAGTGCAGCGTGAGCTCGCGGCAGCCGAAGAGGCCCACGACGGCACCGCGCTGGCCCGCCTGCACGCCGAACTCGACAGCGCCGATGGTTACACTGCTGACGCCCGTGCGCGCAAATTGCTGGCCGGCCTCGGTTTCACCAACGAGCAGATGGATCGTCAGGTAGGAGATTTCTCCGGTGGCTGGCGGATGCGTCTGAACCTTGCGCAGGCTTTGATGTGCCCATCAGACCTGTTGCTGCTCGACGAACCGACCAACCACCTGGATCTCGACGCCATCATCTGGCTCGAAGAGTGGCTGAAAAGTTACCCCGGCACCTTGCTGCTGATTTCTCACGACCGGGACTTCCTCGATGAGGTGGTCGATCACGTGGCCCACGTCGATCAGCGCAAGCTGACGCTCTACCGTGGCGGCTATACCGCGTTCGAACGCGCCCGTGCCGAGCGTCTGGCCCAGCAGCAACAGGCCTACGAGAAGCAGCAGGCGCAGCGTGCGCACATGGAAAGCTACATCGCCCGCTTCAAGGCCCAGGCCACCAAGGCCCGTCAGGCCCAGAGCCGGATCAAGGCCCTCGAGCGCATGGAAGAACTGTCGGCGGCCCACGTCGATTCGCCGTTCGACTTCGTGTTCCGCGAGTCGACCAAGATCTCCAGCCCGCTGATCGACCTATCTGATGCGCGTCTGGGTTATGGCGAGAAAACCGTGCTGGAGAAGGTCAAGCTGCAACTGACCCCCGGCGCGCGGATTGGCTTGCTCGGCCCCAACGGCGCGGGTAAATCGACCCTGATCAAAAACCTCGCCGGTGAGCTCGAACCGCTGGCCGGGCGCCTGACTCGCGGTGAGAACACCGTGGTCGGTTACTTCGCCCAGCATCAGCTTGATTCGCTGGACGCCAAGGCCAGTCCGTTGCTGCACTTGCAGCGTCTGGCGCCGACCGAGCGCGAGCAGACCCTGCGCGATTTCCTTGGTGGTTTCGACTTCCGTGGCGCGCGCATCGATGAGCCGGTGCTGAATTTCTCCGGTGGCGAAAAGGCCCGTCTGGCCCTGGCGTTGATCGCCTGGGAACGGCCGAACCTGCTGCTGCTCGACGAACCGACCAACCACCTCGACCTGGAAATGCGCCTGGCGCTGACCATGGCGTTGCAGGAATTCAGCGGCGCGGTGCTGGTGGTTTCCCACGATCGGCACCTGCTCAAGAGCACCACCGACAACTTCTTCCTGGTCGCGGACGGCAAGGTCGAAGAGTTCGACGGCGACCTCGAGGACTACGCCCGCTGGCTGGTGGAATACCGTCAGCGCAATGCCCCGGTCAGCAACACACCGGTCAACCCGGACAAGACCGACAAGAAGGCCCAGCGTCAGGCTGCCGCTGCGTTGCGTCAGCAACTGGCGCCGCACAAGCGCGAAGCCGACAAGCTCGAAGCCGAGCTCGGCAAGCTGCACGAGAAACTGGCCAAGGTCGATGCCAGCCTTGGCGACAGCGACCTCTATGAGCCGGCGCGCAAGAACGAATTGCGAGACCTGCTGGCCGAACAGGCCAAGCTGAAAGTCCGCGAAGGCGAACTTGAAGAAGCGTGGATGCAAGCCCTGGAAACGCTGGAAAGCATGCAGGCGGAGCTGGAGGCGTTGTCCTGATGGACGCCTTCAAACTTCCATTGCCGGCGATGTGGGTCGAGCCGATCTGGCTCGGCGTGCAGATTCTGCTGATCCTGCTGGCCGGCTACTTCGCCCAGCGCGTCGTCGCCCGATTCTTGACCCGCCTGGGCGAGAAGTATCCGTTTCCGCCGCAGCTGCTGATGCCGCTGCGCGGCGGTCTGCGCTGGCTGATCATGGGCAGTGCGCTGATCTTCGTGCTGGAACGCCTCGGGGTCTCGGCCACAGTGCTGTGGACTGCGTTGTCGGGCTTCGTCGCGGTGGCGGCGGTGGCGTTCTTCGCCATGTGGAGCGTGCTGTCGAACCTGCTCTGCGCGATTCTGATCTTCACCGTCGGCCCGTTCCGTCTCGGCGACGTGGTCGAACTGGTCGACACCACCGACAAGCCCGGCGTCAAAGGCCGGGTGGTGGCGATCAATCTGCTCTACACCACGTTGATCGAGGCTGAAGAACTCGGCACCGGCAGCGCCATGGTGCAAGTGCCCAACAGCCTGTTCTTCCAGCGCTCGGTGCGCCGCTGGCGCGGCACGGATATCTTCCCTTCCAGCGGTTTCGAAAAGTGATCGGACGCCGGCCACGTTGGTCGGCGGCCGCAACATCCTGCAAAAAATCGGTAGTCATCCAGCCAAATCCGCATTAGCTTTGAGGATTGTCACGAGTCCGAAGTCGAGGTGTGCGATGGAGCTTCAAACATGGCTGGCGTTTTTTGCCGCTTGCTGGGTGATCAGTCTTTCTCCGGGTGCCGGCGCCATTGCGTCGATGTCCAGCGGCCTGCAATACGGTTTCTGGCGCGGCTACTGGAATGCCCTGGGCCTGCAGATCGGCCTGGCTGTGCAGATTGCCATCGTCGGCGCCGGTGTCGGCGCGATCCTCACGGCTTCGGCCACCGCGTTCCATGCGATCAAATGGTTCGGTGTCGCCTACCTGGTTTATCTCGCGATCAAGCAGTGGCGCGCATTACCTATGGACATGAGCGATGACGCAGCGGTACGCCCGATCGGTAAACCGCTGGCTCTGGTGTTCCGTGGCTTTCTGGTGAACATCAGCAACCCCAAGGCGCTGGTGTTCATGCTCGCGGTGCTGCCGCAATTCATCAATCCGCATGCGCCGCTGCTGATCCAGTACGTGGTGATCGGCGTGACCATGATCGCGGTCGACCTGATCGTCATGGCCGGCTACACCGGTCTGGCGTCGAAGGTGCTGCGCCTGTTGCGCACACCGACACAGCAGCGACGCATGAACCGCACGTTTGCCGGACTGTTCATTGGCGCCGCGGCGTTCATGGCGACGTTGCGCAAAGCCGCCGTGTAAAGCGTACAGACACAAAAAAAGGCGACCTTCTCAGGTCGCCTTTTTTTGTGTCTGGAACGCAGAGCGTCCCGGGCTGCATTCCCACGCGGACGGTTCGACGCCTCGACGTGGGAACGATCATCGGTCAGTGAAGAATCACTGGCGCCGTATCACGCGGCAGATTGTTGCGCTGCTGCGGTTCGCGCGGCTGCTCGTAACCGCCACCACCGAGCTGCATGCTCAGTTGTCCGGCCACGTCTTCGCCCAGTGCCTTCGAGACTTCACGCACCACCCGCGGGCGGTTGAGTGAGATCTTGATGTCGCGGTGGTTCACCAGTTTGGTGTCCTGCGCTTCACCCATCGCCGTGAAGGCCGAGGTGATTTCGTAGGTCTTGGTATTGATCAGGCTGAAGTCGGCCACCAGCGTCAGGCCCAGCACGGCCGAATAGCTGTCGGTGTGCGCCAGCTCGTTCATGTCCTGAGTGAAGTCGATGTCCGACACGGTGCCGAACAGCACGTAGTCGGCACCCTTGAAGTTGCCGGCCTTGATCCGCTTGATCACATCGTAGATGTCACCCTTGGACGACGCTGTGTACGGCGTGCCCTGCACCAGCTGGAACATGCCGGTACGCAGGATTTCACCCTTGATGTCGCCGGTGAACTTACGCAGTTCGGTCTGTTCGATGTAGCTGGTGTTGGCTTCGAATTCGTCGTAGCTCGAAGAACCGCTGGAGCTGTAGTAGCCCTCGCGGTAGTTGTTCTTCGACGAAACGATGTGGATGTATTGCTCCACACGTTCCTGGTACGCCAGATCCGTTACCGCGACTTTCGGGGCCGCTTGCACGCTGAACGCGCAAGCCAGGGCCATCATGCCAATCCATGTGCGCATCGATTAACGCTCCGTGGTTTTGCGGATCTCTTTCTCGTCCATCCACTCGGCCAGACCGCTTTCAACGTCGATCAGTTGCAGGCTGAATTTGTAGAAGACGTCCTTGTAGTCGCTGCTGCGCTTGACGATCGAGCTGATCGAACCTTCAAGACGGTATTTGGCAGCGATCATGTTGCCAGTCTTGGCCACGGTGCTCTTCTTGTACAGGCCGCTCTGGTTTTGCAGTTTGAGCTGGTCGACCTGGCTCTGCATCGCGGTGTTGTCGCTGGCGAAACGGGCGGTACCGGACTTCATCAGCTGGGTCTTGATGCTGGTGGTGATTTCGCGGGTGTCGATGTATTCGCTGGTCTTGTTCTTCACGTCGTAGACCTGCACTACAGGGCGACCCTGCAGAATGCCGGACTGGGCCAGGGAACGGGTCATCGACTCGGCGATCATCTGCAGGTCGGTCGAACCGAACTCGTTGGTCACGGTTTCAACGGCCTTGGTGTCGCCGTAGCTGATGTTCTTGCTGCCCAGGGTCGGCGAAGTGTTGGCGCAACCGGAGGCCAGCAGGGCGAGGACGGCGATGAAGGAAAAGCGTGCAAACATGGGAATGCTCTCTGAATCGGGAATAGGGTGTCGGGCTTAAGGCGTCTTGAGTTCCAGACGGAAATCCACGGCTTTCGGGGTCGGGGCGATGCCCTGGATGAAGCTGGTCTGGGCGCCGTACATCATCTGGCTCTTCCAGACTTCTTCTTCGGCGATCGGGAAACCTTCCGGCCCGAGCCAGGCGAAGCGGTAGTAGAACGTCTTGTTGCTGTTGAGGGTGTTGCTCAACTGCACGTTGACGGTCATGAAGCCGTTTTCGCGGGCCACGCGCATCGCGCCGACCACGATGTGTTTCTGCGGGCCCATGGCCACGACCTTGCTCGCGGCACTGCCCGGCTCCGGTGGTGGCGGGGTGGCGCAACCGCTCGCCAACAGGGCGAGGGCGGCGACGGCGATGAGTTTGAAGCGCATGCAAAGACTCCGTTCTTAAGGTTGTTTGAGGCTGGCCACGGCGGTGGCGCCAGCGCTCGGGGTCACGTGGGCGGCGAGGCCTGCGGCGAACACCTGATTGCCGACGGCGCGCAGGGTGATCACCTGATAACGCTGATCGACGGTCACCTTGACCTGAGAGCCACCGACGGCGCTCGGCAGAGTGACTTGGTGCTCGCCTTTCTTCAAGCGCAGACGTACCACTTGAGTGGTGTCCGGCAGGGTGCGCCACGTACGAGTATCGGCACCTTCGAGCACAGCTGAAGAAATACCGACCGCCAGACCGGCCAGCGGGTTGGTTTCGTTGATCTTCTTCTGCGCCACACCTTTGGTGATTGCGCGCACGGTGGTGCGCAGGATGATCCCCGGCATGTCATCGCGCAGGGCGCGGCGGGACATGGCGGTGGTGCTGTTCAGCGCGGTCAGGTCGACCTGTTGGCCATCGACACCGATCTGCGCGAATGGCGCGGTGGAGGTGTCAGGTTTGATGATCGGGAACGACAGCGGAGTGATCACTACGTTGTTGGAGATTGGCAGCGGCAGCGGCACGCGGATCGAATCGCGGGCTGGCGCCAGACCGCTTTGCACCACGATCAGGATGTCGCTGTCGTCGCTCTTGACCGGCTTGTCGAGGTTGACCAGCGCCTGCTCCAGCAGCGGGGTGTTCGGGCGCAGTTCGGCAGCCTTGCGATAGCCCGGCGCAGCGAGGTCTTTCTCGCCCAGGGCTTCATAAACGAAACCGGCCAAGTAATGGCTGAACGCACTCTGGTAGCTGTTTTTCAGGCCGACCACTTCCGGCGCGTCGAGGCTGGCGACCGGGTAGCCCTGCAAGTCCTTGTATTCGGTCTTGACGCCTTCCTTCTCGGCTTCCTCTTCGCTCTTGAGGTATTCCTTGTCGCGCAGGTCGGCGATCACCGCTTCACGTTCGTGCGTCTTCTTGATCGCGGTACGGGCGCCGTCGAAATCGTTGACCGCCAGCAGGTTCAGGGCCATCTGCGTGGTCAGCATGACTTTTTCGTAGTCGTAGCCTTCGTAGCGGCGCACCTTGTCGTTGACCAGGAAGCTGCCGAACTGGGCCAGGTATTTGTCGGTGTCGAGCTTGACCGAATCTTCCCACTTGCCCACCACCTGGTCGGCGCTGGTCCAGGCATTCTGGCTGCCGGACAAATCGCCCTTGGCGCGCAGCAGTTCACCCTTCTCGAAGTAATAGAGCAGGTCCTTGTCCGGGCTGGTGTTGTTCTTTTCCAGCAGGGTCAGGGCGGCGTCGACGTTGCCGGTGGCCAGTTGCTGGTTGGTCTGGGCCAGTTCGGAATCGTAGTTGCGAAACGCCGAACAGCCGGACAGCAGGGTGACAGCGCTGAGCGCGATCAGAGTGGGAGCGCGGAATGCCATGGGGTACTTCTTCCATGAGTAGCGACAGCCTCGGGTGCGGGTCGGGCTGCTGGGACCGATCGACAGTGGCGCTGGCCTCCTGCCAATTCCTCATAACAAGAGGAGCTTTAATGCCGCAACGCGATAGCGCGGGCGCGGCATTATAAGCGGGCGGTGCTGGCTATGTAATAGCTTTTTAATTGCACCGGTTGGTAAGGTGCCATTACTTATTTCAGGCCGGATACCACGCGGCTTTCCGGCGATGTGGAGGCCTGGAAAGCGCTGCCGTTGGCATAGATTCTGTCGCCCAGGGCGCGCAGGCCGATGATCTGACGATCCTGATCGATGCGGATTTTAAGCGGTGCGACACCGGGTGCGGTAGGCAGATTGATCATGTGCTCGCCTTTCTTCAGCCGTAGGCGCAGTACCTGGGTGAGGTTGGGCAGGGTGCGCCAGGTGCGGGTGTCTGCGTGCTCGAATCCATCGTAATGGGTCACATAGGACGCCTTGGCCGGGTTGCGCCGATTGTCGGTGCCCTGGACGTCTGCCGCCAGGAACGCGCGATACGTGGTGCGCTGGATGATCCCGGGCATGTCGTCACGCAGAGTGCGCAAGGACATGTCGGTAATGTTGTTGACCGTGATCAGCTTCTTTGGACGACCGTCGAGGCTGATCTGATCGAAGGGTGGGGTGGACGTGTCGGGCACCATCACCGGAAACGACACATTGGCCACGATCACCTGACCGTCCTCAAGCTTCACCGGATACGGCACTCGCACCGAACTGCGAGCCGGCGCCAGCCCGCTTTGCACGATGATCAGCACATCGCTTTCGCCCGCCTTGAGCCCGGGGCTGTCGAGGTCATGCAATGCCTGTTGGAAGAACGGCATGTCAGGACGCAGTTCTATGGCCTGACGGTAACCGGGTGCGGCCAGATCCTTTTCACCCAGGGCTTCATAAGTGAAGCCGGCCAGATAGTGGCTGAACGCACTTTGATAGCCGTTCTTCAGAGCGATGACCGCCGGCGAGTCCAGCATGACCACCGGGTAACCTTGCAGATCCTTGTAATGCACACGCGCGCCTTGGGCCTTGGCGGCGTTTTCAATGCGCTCGTATTCCAGCTCCCGTTGCCGGGCGATCATTGTTTCGCGTTCGTGGGTTTTCTTGATGTCCGCACGGGCACCGTCGAAGTCATTCACGGCCAACTGATTCAAGGCCATTTGCGTGGTCAGCATGACCTTTTCATAGTCGTAACCATCGTAGCGACGAATCTTGTCGTTGATGATGCTGCCCCATTGATTGCCCAGGGCGGACAGCAACTTGTCGCCGGCGGTTTCTATGGTGTCCTGACGCTGGATCACCATCTGTTCGGCGCTGCGCCAGGCGACCTGACTTTGCGGCAACTCCCCGGCAGCGCTGAGTACCGCGCCTTTCTCGAAGTAATACAGCAGGTCTTTTTCTTCATCCGGGTTATGCGCCTCGATCAGGGCCAGCGCACCGTTGGTGTCGCCCGCTTTCAACTGATCGGTGGTCTGTTGCAGTTCCAGGTCGTAATTGCGGTAGGCCCCGCAACCGCTCAATTGCAAGACGATGCTGAACAACAGGGAAAACAGCAGGCAATGGCGCATGGCGAGGGGTTCTTCCTTGAACAGAAGGGCGGCTGAAGTGGCGCATTATAGTGGGAGATGATGGCTAATTGCCGGGCAGATTTTTTGACATGGTCTGTGCAAAAGTTGCACAGATCATGTGCCAATACTGCCGTGGTCAGGCCGTTTGCGGATTTCTAGACTTGGCCCGACTTATACGCCTCTCTACAGGAACCGCGTCATGACTCTCTCGCAAACGTATCGCTGCAGCTCAGTTTTCAGAATCCTGTTCGCCAGTCTTGGTCTCGCTGCGGTCAGCAGTGCGATGGCCAGTACTGCACCGGATGCTCATCCAACCCTTCGTGCAATATCCGGCGCGGCGCCGATCGAACGCCTCGACCCGAAGACCACCGCGCTGGTGGTGATCGATTTCCAGAACGAGTACTTCAGCGGACGCCTGCCGATTCCCGACGGCATCGCAGCCATGAACAAGGCCCGTGAGCTGATCCGCTTTGCCGATCAGGCGAAGATTCCAGTGTTCCAGGTCCAGCACGTCGCGCCCGCCGGTTCGCCAGTGTTCGCACAGGGCGGCGAGACCGTGAAGTTTCATCCGCTGATGCAGCCGAGGGCGCAGGATCACGTGCTGCAAAAGACAACGGTCAGCGTGTTCGCCAGCACCGATCTCGATCGGCAGCTCAAGCAGGCCGGCATCAAGACCGTGATTTTCGCCGGGCTGATGACCCACGCCTGCGTTGCCGGCGGTGCCCGGGACGCTGCGCCGTTGGGCTATCAGGTCGTGGTAGCATCCGATGCTTCGGCGACCCGGGCGATCACCCGCGTCAACGGCGACACCGTCGACAAGGACAGCCTGCACCGCGCGGCGCTGGCCGAAATCGAAGACACCTTCGGTGACGTCATGACCACGCAGCAGATCGTTCGCCTGCCACTCGACTGAGGGCTTCGATGAATCAGCTGTTGGCCATGCGCGCGTTCCGTTGCATCGTCGAGTGTCGCGGCTTCACTGCCGCCGCCGAGCGGCTCGACACCACGCATTCGACGATCTCCCGCCAGCTCCAGCAACTGGAGGCGGAGCTCGGCACGCGCCTGATCAACCGCAACACCCGGCGCTTCAGCCTGACCACGGCCGGGCAGCAGTATTACGCCGCGTGCGTGGACATTCTCGATCGCGTCGATCAGGCCGCACTGGCGGTCGGGCAGGCCCGTGAGACACCCAGTGGGCTTTTGCGCATCAGCGCGCCGGTGGTGATCGGCACGCTGGAGCTGGCGTGCTGGTTGCCGGCGTTTCAGCAGCGATATCCGGAGGTTGAGGTCGATCTGTCCTGCGATGACCGTTTTGTCGACCTGATCGCCGAAGGCTTCGATGTCGCGCTGCGCATCTGCGGGCCGCTGGCGGATTCATCCTTGGTGGCGCGTCTGCTGACGGTATCCGAGCTGGTGCTGGTGGCCTCGCCGACCTACGTCGCGCGACACGGTCTGGTGCGCCAGGTCAGTGAGCTGGCCGAACATCAATTGCTCGCGTTCGCCGGCGGTGGCGACTGGTCGCTGACCGATGCGCGCGGGCTGACGACAGCGGTGCGGGCTCAGGGGCGGTTCAAGGCGGACTCGATCAGCTCGCTGCATGCGGCGGCGCTGGCCGGTGTCGGGATTGCCGCGTTCACCCGGGCCACGGTGCAGGACGATCTGTTGCGTGGCCGGCTGGTGCAGATCCTGCCCAACTACAGCCTCGGTCAGCGGCATTACTACGCGCTCTATCCTCACGCCCGGCATGTGGCGCTGAAGGTGCAGGTGTTCGTCGAATTCATGGCCGAACACTACCGCAAGGCGAGTGCACCCTTGCGCTAAAAGCCGTCGGGCCGCCAAGAAAGCTTGAGGGAAACGCGCTCGACGTGAACAATATGTAACTTCGCATTTCCACTTGAGACTCATTCATGACTGCCGCGTCCCGATTTCTGGCCTGGCTGGTGTTCCCGTTGTGCGCCCTGAGCAGCTTCAATCTGCTGGCCGACACCGTGGAAGGCGCGCCGCAAGCGCTGCACCTGCTCGATTACATCAGCGCCGATTACCCGCCGACGGTACAGGCAGGCAAGGTCATCGACGACGGCGAATACCGCGAGCAGCTGGAGTTCACCCAGGTGCTGCAAGGGCTGATCGCCGGCCTGCCTGCCAAGCCTGAGAAAGCGGCTCTCGAACAGGGCGTCACCGCCTTGCACGCCGCGATCTCGGCGAAACAGGACGGCGCGGACGTCGCCCGTCAGGCCCGGCAACTGGGGGCGAAACTGGCGGTGGCTTATGAAGTCAGCCAGGCCCCGATCATCACCCCTGATCCGACCCGTGGTGCGCCGTTGTACGCGCAAAACTGCTCGGTGTGTCACGGCGACACCGGTGCCGGCGACGGCCCGGCGGGTCTCGGCATGACGCCGGCGCCGGCCAATCTGCGCGACGCTGCGCGGATGGATCACCTGAGCCTGTACGCGATCTACAGCACCCTCGGCCAGGGCGTCGAAGGCACTGACATGCCGGCGTTCGCCGATCAACTGGATGACCGTCAGCGTTGGGACCTGGCGACCTACATCGCACAGTTCAGCGCCGATCCGGCCACGGCCAAATCCGACAAGACCTACAATATCGCCGACCTGGCCCGCCAGACCCCGGCCGAAGTGCAGGCTGCCGAAGGCGCTGAAGCCGCCGCGATCTTCCGTGTACAACGGGCGCAGCCGCCGCAGGTCAAGCGCGGCCCGGCGCAGTTGCTCGACTACACCGCCGCGACGCTGGACAAGAGCCTGGCGGCGTACCGCGCCGGTGAGCACGATCAGGCCTATGACCTGTCGGTGGCGGCGTATCTGGAAGGCTTCGAACTGGTCGAAAGCTCGCTGGACAACGTCGACGCCAACGTGCGCAAGGACACCGAAAAATCCCTGATGGCCTATCGGCAATCGCTGCAGGACGGCTTGCCGGTGGAGCAGGCCGAGCAGCGTCTGGACGCGGCCAAGGCCAAACTCAAGGAATCCGCCGGCCTGTTGGGAAGCGATGGTCTGAGCTGGTCGCTGAGCTACATCTCCGGTCTGCTGATTCTGCTGCGCGAAGGTCTGGAAGCGATTCTGGTGCTGGCAGCGATCCTCGCGTTCCTGCGCAACACCGGCCAGCAATCGGCGGTGCGCAGCGTAAACGTCGGTTGGGGGCTGGCGCTGCTGGCCGGCCTCGGCACCTGGGCACTGGCGGCGTATGTGATCGACGTCAGCGGTTCCCAGCGTGAACTGCTCGAAGGCGCCACGGCGCTGTTCGCCAGCATCATGGTGTTGTGGCTCGGGGTGTGGATGCACGACCGTCGGCACGCGGCGGCCTGGCAGGATTACATCAAGCAGAGCCTGGTTGGCGGAGGCGGGCGTTTCGGTTTCGCGATCCTGGCGTTCTTCTCGGTGTACCGCGAACTGTTCGAAGTGATCCTGTTCTACGAAACCCTTTGGCTGCAGGCCGGCCCTGCCGGGCATAACGCGGTACTCGCCGGCGGCGCGACGGCGCTGGTGCTGCTGTTCGGTCTGGCGTGGGTGATTCTGCGCGGCTCGGCGAAACTGCCGCTGACGCTGTTCTTCAGCATCAACGCAGCGCTGCTCTGTGCGTTGTCGGTGGTATTCGCCGGCCACGGCGTGAAGGCGTTGCAGGAAGCCGGGATGTTCGGCACCCGGCCGGTGGCGTTCTTCGATTTCGACTGGCTGGGCATTCATGCCGATGCCTATTCGCTGACGGCGCAGGCCGTGGCGATTGCGGCGATTATCGTGCTGTACGGTCGCAGTTGGGTGGCTGAAAAGCGCCGCATGGCGGCTTGAGATGATGCGCGTATGGATCGATGCCGACGCCTGCCCGAAGATGGCCAAGGAGCTGGTGGTCAAGTTCGCCCTCAAGCGCCGCTTCGAAGTGGTGCTGGTGGCGGGGCAGCCGCAGAGCAAACCGGCGCTGGCGATCGTCAAGCTGATCGTGGTGCCGAGCGGCCCGGATGCGGCGGATGATTATCTGGTGGAACACGCGGTGCCGGGTGAACTGGTGATCTGCAGTGACATCCCGCTGGCCGACCGGCTGGTGAAGAAGGGCGTGGCGGCGCTGGACCCGCGCGGCAAGGAGTTCGACGCGCAGAACATGGGTGAGCGGCTGGCGACACGCAACCTGTTCACCGATCTGCGAGAGCAGGGGCAGGTCAGCGGCGGCCCGGCACCGTTCGGTGACCGTGAGAAGCAGGCGTTCGCCAATGCGCTGGACCGGATCCTGACACGGCTGGCGCGCCAATCCTGAGTTGATTGATCGTTCCCAAGCTCTGCCTGGGAATGCCTCTCGGGACGCTCCGCGTCCCAGCCTCACCACCGATGCAAGGCAGACGCGGAGCGTCCAAGGCTGCATTCCCACGCGGAGCCTGGGAACGATCGCTATCGCCGGTCAGGCGTCGTTTTCGTGGGTCAGCTCAAGCACCCGATCCACCAGCTTGTTGATCCCCGAAGCCGCCTCGCTGATCGACTGCGCCAGCATGTACGCCGGGGTGGTCACCAGTTTGCGCGCCTTGTCTTCGACGATATCGGTCACCGCGCAGTCTTCATGGGTGGCGCCCATCTTGTTCATGGCGGCGGCCGTGTCGGCATCGTTGCCGATGGTGCAGGTCACGCCCGGGCCGTAGATCTTCGCGGCCAGTGCCGGCGAGATGCAGATCAGGCCCACCGGTTTGCCCGCTTCGGCAAAGGCTTCGGCCAGCGCCAGCACTTGCGGCTGTACGGTGCAGCCGGCGCCTTCGATGGCGAAGTTCGACAGATTCTTCGCCGCACCGAAACCGCCTGGCACGATCAGCGCATCGAAGTCCTCGACATCGGCCTCACGCAGATCCTTGACGTTACCCCGGGCGATGCGTGCCGATTCCACCAGCACGTTGCGCGATTCGGGCATTTCTTCACCGGTCAGGTGGTTGATCACATGCAATTGCGCGATGTTCGGGGCGAAGCACTGCACCTGTGCGCCGCGCTGGTCAAGGCGTAACAGGGTAATGACGCTTTCGTAGATCTCGGCGCCGTCGTACACGCCGCAACCGGACAGGATCACTGCAACTTTTTTGCTCATGGGTTTCTCTCCAGATTCATGGCGCTAAATGTCCTCTAATTTGTCGTTCGTTGCCATAGGATCAAGCCGCGGCTACACCTAGGATCTGTGCTACAGATTCCGACCAGGGCGCGTCATGAACTTCATCCTGTATGCGGTACCGTTTTTCTTCGTGTTGATTGCGGTGGAGCTCATCGCCGACCGCTGGCGCGGGGTGAGCAACTATCGCCTGGCCGATGCGGTGAGCAGCATCAGCACCGGGGTGTTGTCGACCACCACCGGCCTGTTGACCAAGGGCGTGGGCCTGGTGACCTATGCGTTTGCCCTGGAGCATCTGGCGCTGGTCAGGTTGCCTGCGGACAGCGTCTGGGTCTGGGTGTTTGCCTTTGTCTTCTATGACTTCTGCTATTACTGGCTGCATCGCATGGGCCATGAACGCAACATCCTCTGGGCCGCGCATTCGGTGCATCACCAGAGCGAGGACTACAACCTTTCCACGGCCTTGCGCCAGACCAGCACCGGGTTCCTGCTGAGCTGGATCTTCTACCTGCCGATGGCCGTGCTCGGGGTGCCGCTGCTGGTGTTTGTCAGCGTTGCGGCGCTGAATCTGCTGTATCAGTTCTGGGTCCACACCCGGCACATTCCCAAGCTCGGCTGGTTCGAGTGGTGCTTCGTCACGCCATCCAATCATCGGGCCCACCATGCACAGAACGCTCTCTACATGGATCGCAACTACGGCGGGGTGTTCATTATTTGGGACCGTCTGTTCGGCTCGTTTCAGGAAGAGGATGACAACGAACCGGTGATTTTCGGCGTGACCACGCCGCTGGCGAGCTGGAATCCGTTATGGGCCAACCTGCAGTTCTACGCGCAGCTGTGGGGCGACGCGCGCCGGGCCGAGCGTACGTGGGACAAGATCCGGATCTGGTTCATGCGCACCGGCTGGCGTCCGGCGGACGTCGCGGCGAAGTACCCGATGAGCAAGCCTGACCTGAGTCAGTTCCGCAAGTTCGAGGTGCCGCTGGACTGCCGTCAGCAGTGGTACGTGGGGTTGCAGTTCGGCGTCTATGTCGCGCTGGGCAGTTATCTGATGAATCTGGAACACAGCCTGCCCACCGGAGCATTGCTGCTCGGCTGGGGCGCGGTGGCCTTCGGTTTGTTCGTGTTGGGCGTGGCCCTTGAGAATCGCCCGTGGGCGGGGAGGCTGGAAGTGCTGCGGCTGGCATCGAATCTGCCGCTGGTGTGGCTGGCGCCGCTGGTCGGACTCTGGCCGGCCAGCCCGGGAATGTGGGTCGGCCTGCTCAGTTACAGCCTGCTCAGCGGCATCGGGCTGTATTGCTGCCGCCAGCGACTTACTCGGCTGGCGTCTTAGGGTCGGCGGTCTTGGCCATTTCGGCTTTGTGCCGTTCGGCCTTGGCCAATTGCTCGGCCTGTTCTTCTTCGTAGACCTTTTTCGCCAGCCGGGCATTCTTGAACCGGCGGCGCAGCCACAGGCCCAGGCCAAGCACCAGCAGCGCGCCCAGTACCCACAACTCATACTTCTTGATGCTGCCGAGCATGCCTTCGAGCACGGCGCCGAAGTGGTAGGCGGCAGCGGCCAGGGCGGTGGCCCAGATCGCAGCGCCGATACCGTTGAGCAGCAGATAACGTCCCGGCGGATAGCCCGACAGGCCGATCGCCACCGGCATCACCGTGCGCAGGCCGTACACGAAGCGAAAGCTCAGGACCCAGATGTCCGGGTGCTTGCGGATGTGTTCCAGCGCGCGGTCGCCCATCATCTGCCAGCGCGGTTTGCGCGCCAGTAATTTGCGCCCGTGTTTGCGGCCCAGGAAGTACCACAGCTGATCGCCGGCATAGCTGCCGAAGAACGCCACGACCACCACCAGTTTGATGTCCATGTATTCACGGAACGCGAGGAAGCCCGCGAGCACCAGGATGGTTTCGCCTTCGAAAAACGTCCCGAGAAACAGGGCAAAGTAGCCGAAGTCATGCAGAAATTGTTGGAGCATTGTCTGGGTGCTGGCGAAATGAACGCGCAGCCTAACCCTTCGGACACATTCAGGAAAGTGTCGAAATGTGTCTCGACGTGAACATTTCCTACGCTGAGAATGGAATGCGGCTACACGTCACAGGTCTCACACAACTGTCATCTGTTCGTCATAATGGCCGTCTATAACTGTCACGCTCGCCCGTTTGCGCGGGCTCAGGAGTCTGCCGTGAGCTTTACCCCAGCCAACCGTCTGTTCCCTGCCACCCGCCTGCGTCGCAATCGCCGTGATGATTTTTCCCGTCGGCTGGTGCGTGAGAATGTGTTGACGGTCGATGACCTGATCCTGCCGGTGTTCGTGCTCGACGGTGAAAACCGCCGCGAAGCCGTGGCCTCGATGCCGGGTGTCGAGCGCCTGACCATCGACCTGCTGCTTGAAGAAGCCGCCAAATGGGTCGAGCTGGGAATTCCGGCGCTGGCGCTGTTTCCGGTTACCCCGCCCGAACTCAAATCCCTCGATGCCGCCGAAGCCTGGAACCCCGAAGGTATCGCCCAGCGAGCCACCCGTGCGCTGCGTGACCGATTCCCCGAGCTGGGCGTGATCACCGACGTCGCCCTCGACCCGTTCACCACTCACGGTCAGGACGGCATTCTCGATGAAGAAGGCTACGTGCAGAACGACATCACCGTCGATGCACTGGTCAAACAGGCCTTGTCCCACGCCGCTGCGGGCGCCCAGGTGGTTGCCCCGTCGGACATGATGGACGGCCGCATCCAGGCGATCCGCGAAGCGCTGGAACTGGCTGGCCACGTCAACGTGCGGATCATGGCCTACTCGGCCAAGTACGCGAGCGCCTATTACGGCCCGTTCCGCGATGCCGTGGGTTCGGCCGCGAACCTGGGCAAGGCGAACAAGGCCTCCTATCAGATGGACCCGGCCAACAGCGACGAAGCGCTGCACGAAGTGGGCGCGGACTTGTCTGAAGGCGCGGACATGGTCATGGTCAAACCCGGCATGCCGTACCTGGACATTTTGTTCCGGGTAAAAGATGCCTTCAAAGTGCCGACCTTCGTCTATCAGGTCAGCGGCGAATACGCCATGCACATGGCGGCGATCCAGAATGGCTGGTTGAGCGAAGGCGTGATCCTCGAATCCCTGACCGCCTTTAAACGTGCCGGCGCTGATGGCATCCTGACTTACTTTGCTGTCCGTGCCGCTCAATTGTTACGAGAGCAGAAATAGCCCTCCCAGGAACATTCGATGAATACCGAAGGACTCACTGAAGTTGCCGTAAAAGAAGCTCAACCCGTGGTCGAGCAGATTACCGAAACCCCGCCGGAACTGGAGCCTGCGCCACCCGCGCCGGCAACCGAGCCTGCCACGGCGGTTCCGGCGATCGCGATTCCCGGCCTGGATGACAGCAGCCTGTACATCCACCGTGAGTTGTCGCAACTGCAGTTCAACATCCGCGTGCTGGAACAGGCGCTGGACGAGTCCTACCCGTTGCTGGAGCGGCTGAAGTTCCTGCTGATCTTCTCCAGCAACCTCGACGAATTCTTCGAAATCCGCGTCGCCGGCCTCAAGAAACAAATCACCTTCGCCCGTGAACAGGCCGGCGCCGACGGCCTGCAACCGCATCAGGCCCTGGCCCGCATCAGCGAACTGGTACACGGTCATGTCGACCGCCAGTACGCAATCCTCAACGACATCCTGCTGCCGGAGCTGGAAAAGCATCAGGTGCGCTTCATCCGTCGCCGTAACTGGACGACCAAGCTCAAGACCTGGGTGCGCCGCTATTTCCGCGACGAGATCGCACCGATCATCACCCCGATCGGTCTCGACCCGACGCACCCGTTCCCGTTGCTGGTGAACAAGAGCCTGAACTTCATCGTCGAGCTCGAAGGTATCGACGCCTTCGGCCGCGACTCCGGTCTGGCGATCATCCCGGCGCCGCGTCTGCTGCCGCGGATCATCAAGGTGCCGGAAGAAGTCGGCGGCCCTGGCGACAACTATGTGTTCCTTTCGTCGATGATCCACGCCCACGCCGATGACCTGTTCCAGGGCATGAAGGTGAAGGGCTGCTACCAGTTTCGTCTGACCCGGAACGCCGACCTTGCGCTCGACTCCGAAGACGTCGAAGACCTGGCCCGCGCCCTGCGTGGCGAGTTGTTCTCCCGTCGTTACGGTGACGCCGTGCGCCTGGAAGTCGCCGACACCTGTCCGAAACACCTGTCGGACTACCTGCTCAAGCAGTTCAACCTGAGCGAGACCGAGCTGTATCAGGTCAACGGCCCGGTGAACCTGACGCGTCTGTTCAGCATCACCGGTCTGGACAGCCATCCGGAGTTGCAATACACGCCGTTCACGCCGCAGATTCCGAAACTGCTGCAAAACAGCGAAAACATTTTCAGCGTGATCAGCAAGCAGGACATCCTGCTGCTGCACCCGTTCGAGTCGTTTACCCCGGTGGTCGACCTGCTGCGCCAGGCCGCGAAAGACCCACACGTTCTGGCCGTGCGCCAGACCCTGTACCGTTCCGGCGCCAACTCGGAAATCGTCGATGCGCTGGTGGACGCCGCGCGTAACGGCAAGGAAGTGACGGCGGTCATCGAGCTGCGTGCGCGCTTCGACGAAGAATCCAACCTGCAGCTGGCCAGCCGTCTGCAAGCGGCCGGTGCGGTGGTGATCTACGGCGTGGTCGGCTTCAAGACCCACGCCAAGATGATGCTGATCCTGCGCCGCGAGGCCGGCGAGATCGTGCGTTACGCGCACCTCGGCACCGGTAACTACCACGCCGGCAACGCCCGTCTGTACACCGACTACAGCCTGCTGACCTCCGACGACGCCTTGTGCGAAGACGTCGGCAAACTGTTCAGCCAGTTGATCGGCATGGGTAAAACGTTGCGCATGAAGAAGCTGCTGCATGCGCCGTTCACCCTGAAGAAGGGCATGCTCGACATGATCCTGCGCGAGACGCAATTCGCGCTCGACGGCAAACCGGCGCACATCATCGCCAAGTTCAACTCGCTGACCGATCCGAAGATCATCCGCGCGCTGTACAAAGCCAGCCAGTCCGGCGTCCGCATCGATCTGGTGGTGCGCGGCATGTGCTGCCTGCGTCCGGGCATCGCCGGGGTATCGCACAACATCCACGTGCGCTCGATCATCGGCCGCTTCCTTGAACACACCCGGGTTTTCTACTTCCTGAACGGCGGCGAGGAGCAGATGTTCCTGTCCAGCGCCGACTGGATGGAGCGCAACCTCGACAAGCGCGTCGAGACCTGCTTCCCGGTGGAAGGCAAGAAGCTGCTGACCCGGGTCAAGAAAGAGCTGGAGCTGTACCTGACCGACAACACCCACAGCTGGAGCCTGCAATCGGACGGCCGCTACATCCGCAATACGCCGACCGGCAACCAGAACCCGCGCAGTGCCCAGGCGACGTTGCTGGAGCGATTGGGCAGCCCGATTCTGCCGGTGAGCAGCTGACCGCAGATTTCATAGCCATAAAAAAGGCGATCCACCCGGATCGCCTTTTTTTGTGCCTGCCCGTTACTCAATGCACGGTCAGAACAACCCCCACCCGAGTCAGCCACTCCGCCTCAAGCCCGAAATCCGCCTGGGTCAGCTGGTTTTCATCCAGCCAGTTCTCCGGGAATTCCACGTCGAGGTTGTTGCCGTTGGCATGCAGTGTCACTTGCGGCATCGCCTGGGTACCACGGATGTGGTGGAACAGGATGGCGAAACGCAGCAGCACGCACAGGCGGATCAGCTTGTCGCCGTCGTCGCCGAACTCGGCAAACTTGTCCTTGGGGATGTTGCGGCGGTGGCCACGCACCAGCAGGGCGAGCATTTGCTGATCTTCGCGGGAGAACCCGGCGAGGTCCGAGTGCTCGATCAGGTAAGCGCCGTGCTTGTGGTAGTGATAGTGAGCGATGTCGAGCCCGACTTCGTGCACTTTCGCCGCCCAGCCCAGCAGTTCGCGCCAGATGCCGTCGTCCAGCTCCCAGTCCACGGCCACTTGATCAAACGCGTGCAAGGCTTTGCGCTCGACGCGCGCGGCCTGTTCCAGGTCGACGTGGTAGCGCTCCATCAGCGAGGTCAGGGTGCGTTCGCGCACGTCTTCGTGGTGATGGCGGCCGAGCAGGTCATACAGCACGCCTTCACGCAGCGCGCCTTCGCAGTGATCCATGCGTTGCAGTTCTAGGGCGTCGAAGATCGCTTCGAGAATCGCCAGACCTGCCGGGAAGATCGCCCGACGATCCGGCTTGATGCCTTCGAAATCGATCTTGTCGACATCGCCGAGCTTGAAGAGGCGGCGCTTGAGCCACGCCAGACCTTCTGCGTTCACTTCGCCGGTGCCGTGACCGCCGGCCTTCAGCGCTAGGCCGATGGCGCGGATGGTGCCCGAGGAGCCGATGGCTTCATCCCAGGTCAGGCGGTGCAGGGCGTGTTCGATGCTCATGATTTCCAGCCGCGCCGCCGTGTACGCCTGGGCGTAGCGCGCCGGGGTGATCTTGCCGTCCTTGAAATAGCGCTGGGTGAAGCTCACGCAGCCCATTTGCAGGCTTTCGCGCAGCAGCGGTTCGAAACGCTGGCCGATGATGAATTCGGTACTGCCGCCGCCGATGTCGGCGACCAGGCGTTTGCCCGGGGTGTCGGCGAGGGTGTGGGACACGCCAAGGTAGATCAGGCGGGCCTCTTCACGGCCGGAGATGACTTCCACCGGATGGCCGAGGATTTCTTCGGCGCGGCGGATGAATTCGCCACGGTTGCGCGCCTCGCGCAGGGCGTTGGTGCCGACGATCCGCACGGCGCCCAGTGGCATGCCGTTGATCAGTTGAGCAAAGCGCTTGAGACAGTCGAGGCCGCGCTGCATGGATTCTTCGTTGAGCTGACGCTCATCGTCGATGCCGGCGGCCAGCTGAACCTTTTCACCGAGCCGTTCGAGAATACGGATTTCGCCGTTCTGGGCCTTGGCCACGACCATATGGAAGCTGTTGGAGCCCAGGTCGATCGCGGCGATCAGGGACAGATTCTTGGCTTGGGATTGCGGCATGGTGTGGGGGTCTCGGTCGATAACCCCGACATCGTGCCACGATCAAACGCTGCCGCCAACGCGCATGGTTCAAACCCTTGATCCTGCGCATAAAAGCCAGGGACCGCTGTGCACTCAATGACGCTGATCGTTCCCACGCTCTGCGTGGGAATGCCTCAATGGACGCTCTGCGTCCGCTTTTGGGATGCGGAGCGTCCCGGGCTGCATTCCCACGCGGACGGTTCGACGCCTCGACGTGGGAATGATCGGGTAGCAGCCGTTTCAGGCAGTCGCTTCGACGGTGCCAATGAAATTCGCCAACTCCTGCGTCTGCGGATCGGCAAACAGCACTTTCGGATCCCCCACCTCGTGCACCTTGCCCTGATGCATGAACACCAGTTTGTCCCCCACCTCCCGGGCGAAGCGCATTTCGTGGGTGACCATGATCAATGTCATGCCTTCTTTCGCGAGCTGGCGGACCACGCTGAGCACTTCGTTGACCAGCTCCGGGTCCAGCGCCGAGGTGATCTCGTCGCACAGCAGCACCTTGGGCGACATCGCCAGCGCCCGGGCAATCGCCACCCGTTGCTGCTGGCCGCCCGAGAGGCGTTCCGGGAACGCATCGAATTTCTCGCCCAGACCGACGCGCTCCAGCATCTGCCGCGCCAGTTCCTGCGCCTTGGCCTTGGGCACTTTCTGCACCACCTGTGGCGCGAGCATCACGTTTTCGCCGACCGTCAGGTGCGGGAAAAGGTTGAACTGCTGAAACACCATCCCGACTTTCTGCCGCAGGCTGCGCAGATCGGCGCGGGCGGCGTCGAGGTATTCGCCATCGACTTCGATCACGCCGTCGTTGATCGACTCCAGACCGTTGAGGGTGCGCAGCAGGGTGGACTTGCCCGAGCCGCTGCGGCCGATGATCGCCACCACCTGGCCTTCCTCGACGCTCAGGTCGATGCCTTTGAGCACGTGGTGATCGCCGTAGTATTTATGCAGGGCGGAAATTCTAAGCAGAGGCATGCAGTCTCCTTTCCAGATAGCGCGCACTGAGGGACAGGGGGTAACAGAGCAGGAAGTAGCCCAGGGCAACGAGGCCGTAGACCATGAACGGTTCGAAGGTGGCGTTGGCGAGCATGCCGCCGGTCTTGGTCAGTTCGGTGAAGCCGATGATCGAGGTCACCGCGGTGCCCTTGACGACTTGCACCGAGAAACCCACGGTCGGCGCTACGGCGATGCGCAGCGCTTGCGGCAGGATCACGTAGCGCAGTTGCTCCAGCGGATTCAGCGCCAGGCTCGACGAAGCTTCCCACTGACCATTGGGAATCGCCTCGACGCAGCCGCGCCAGATCTCCGCCAGATAGGCGCTGGTGAATAGCGTCAGGGCAATCGCCGCCGCCATCCACGGCGAAATCTCCACCCCGGCCAGCGCCACGCCGAAGAACACCAGAAACAACTGCATCAACAGCGGCGTGCCCTGGAACAGTTCGATCCAGGTGCGGGCGATGCTGCTGGGCAGCGGGTTCTTCGAGATACGCATGATCAGGATCAGCAACCCGACGATCCCGCCGCCGATGAACGCCACCAGCGACAGCGCCAGCGTCCATTGCAGGCCGGTCAGCAGATTGCGCAGGATGTCCCAGAACGTGAAGTCGCTCATTGGCTGCTCCTTGCACTGCTTTTCGACAGGTAACGCCGGCCGAGCCAGTTCAGCAACTGACGGATCAGCAGCGCCATGCACAGATAAATGAGGGTGGTCAGGGCGTAGGTTTCAAAGGCGCGGAAGTTGCGCGACTGAATGAAGTTGGCGGCGAAGCTCAACTCTTCGGTGGCGATCTGCGAACACACCGCCGACCCGAGCATGACGATGATGATCTGGCTGCTCAGCGCCGGCCAGACCTTGCCCAGCGCCGGTAGCAGCACCACGTGGCGAAACGCTTCGAACCGGCTCATCGCCAGCGCAGCAGCGGCCTCCAGCTGCCCACGCGGAATCGCCTGGATGCCGGCGCGGATGATCTCGGTCGAATACGCACCGAGGTTGATCACCATCGCCAGCACCGCCGCTTGCCACTCGGAAATCTGCACGCCGAGGGACGGCAGGCCGAAGAAGATGAAGAACAGTTGCACCAGAAATGGCGTGTTGCGGATCAACTCCACATAAACGCCGAAGATCGTCGAGAACGGGCGGATGTTCCACGCCCGCACCAGCGCCCCGACGATGCCCACGCCAACCCCGAGCAGCGCGCCGATGGCCGTCAGCTCAAGGGTAAACAACGCCCCACGCAACAGCAGGTCGGTGTTTTCCACCACCGGCAAGAAATCGAACTGATAGGCCATGAAAGTCTCCCGCGTCGCCGGTCAGAGGTCGGCCGGCAGCGGCTCTTTGAGCCAGGTCTGCGCGTTCTTTTCCAGTGCGCCGTCAGACTTGGCGGTGGCCAGGATTTCGTTGACCTTGCCCAGCAATGCTGGCTCGTTCTTGTTCACGCCGACGTAGACCGGCGAATCCTTGAGCTTCACTTTCAGCGCGGGTACGCGTTTCGGGTTCTTTTCGCTGATTGCGACCATTACCACGTTGCCGCTGGCGATCAGGTCGACCTGGCCTGCGAGGTAGGCGGCGATAGTCGAGTTGTTGTCTTCGAAGCGTTTGATGGTCACGCCTTCAGGGGCGACCTTGGTCAGCTCGATGTCTTCTATGGCGCCACGGGTGACGCTGATGGTCTTGCCCTTGAGGTCGTCGAGGGTGCTGACGGCTGCGTCCGGCGGACCGAACACGGCGAGGTAGAACGGCGCGTAGGCGTGAGAAAAATCGATGACCTTCTCGCGCTCGGAGTTCTTGCCGAGGCTGGAAATCACCAAGTCGACCTTGCCGGTGGTAAGGAACGGGATGCGGTTGGTGCTGTTGACCGGGGTCAGTTCGAGTTTGACCTTGAGCTGGTCGGCCAGCAGTTTCGCCGTATCGATATCGAGGCCGCGCGGCTTCATGTCCGGGCCGACCGAACCGAACGGCGGGAAGTCCTGAGGCACCGCGACTTTCAAAGTGCCGCGCTTGACCACGTCATCCAGACCGTCGGCATGGGCAGGGGCCTGGTTCAGCATCAAACCGGCAAACAGGGCGGCGAGGAGGGCGCTGTAACGCTTCGTCATGGACAATCTCCGGATCGGCGGGAAGTGAATTCTGCGATCGGACAGAGCATGGGCCGTGCCAAGACTGAGGTTCGGCCCCGCAAAGCCACGGGTTTAGCGGGTTTGTTCGGTCTTACTGGTCTGAACAGTGAGTTCGGGTTTCGCACTGCGATAGCGCATCGACGCGCACCGTCGAACCCCGCTGGGGCACGACTTGCCTGATGCCTCGAATAGCATTACAACTGGCCGCACCTTGGCCTGGTCCGTCTGGAAAACCATGAACTCGATCTCCCGCGCCGTACCCGAAGTGGCGCTGCAAGCGATCCGCAAACTGATTACCGAGCAGGGCTTCGGCCCCGGCGATGCTCTGCCTTCGCAACGGGATCTGGCGGTTCAGCTGGGTGTCAGCCGCGCGTCGTTGCGTGAGGCGTTGTCGTCCTTAAGCGCGCTGGGTGTGGTCAGCATTCAGCCGGGCAAGGGCGTGTTCGTGCAGGCGCCGGTGGAATTGCCGCGCGGCGAGGGCGCTCCGGCCTGGCCGTTTGCAGCCCAGGCTTCGCCGCTGGAAATCTTTCAGTTGCGCTATGCGCTGGAAGGGTTCGCGGCCGGTCTGGCGGCGGTGACGCTGAGCACCTTTGATCTGGACGAACTGGAAGACAATGTCGCCGCCATGCGCGAACAACTGCGCGCCGGCGACTTCGAGGCCGCGGCGAAACTGGATTTCGAATTCCACCGGCGGATCCTGCTGGCCAGCGGCAATCAGGCGATGCTGAGCATCCTCACCGCCAGCGCCGACATCTTTCTGGAGAGCCAGAAACTACCGTTCATCCGCGCCGAACGGGCCATGGAAACCTGGCAGGAACACCGCAAGATCCTCCGCGCACTGGCCCGTCGGGCTTCCGCTGCCGCGCAGAAAGCCATGCAGGAGCACGTGCGCAATGCGGCGCTGCGCACCGGAATTTCCTTCATTGCCCCCGCCAGCGCGTGACTTGAGCTATACCCAAACTCATCGAGTGCCATAGCAAGACTCAATCATCTGCGGCTTCCTGAACAAGGGAAGGGCGGCTATGATGGGCCACGTTTTTTTGCTTACAACCTGGAGAATTCCATGAGCAGCGATCTGATCAAACACGTTAGCGACGCTAGCTTCGAAGCCGACGTACTCAAGGCCGAAGGCGCTGTCCTGGTCGACTACTGGGCTGAATGGTGCGGCCCTTGCAAAATGATCGCTCCGGTTCTGGACGAGATTGCAGAGACTTACAAAGGCAAGCTGACCGTTGCCAAACTGAACATCGACGAAAACCAGGAAACCCCTGCCAAGCACGGCGTACGTGGTATTCCGACCCTGATGCTGTTCAAGAACGGCAACGTTGAAGCGACCAAGGTCGGCGCTCTGTCGAAGTCGCAACTGGCTGCTTTCCTCGACGCCAACATCTAAGCGTCGCTGTAAAGATTGTCCTCAAAAAGCCCCGCAAATTGCGGGGCTTTTTGCGTATTCAGGGCTAGACGCTCCGAAACTCAGGTGATACATTCGGCCCCGCACTGGTTTCTCCACTGCCCCCTGCTAGCCGTCGCCGACGCACTCCTTTTCGAATAAGTACGCGATCCTGTCGCCTTCTCCGCGGCGCGGCCTCATTAAGCCAAAAGCTTAATTTCCCCCCTCCATAAATGATTACGTCATTCCTATATGAATCTGACTGAACTCAAGCAAAAGCCGATTACCGAACTGCTCGAATTGGCCGAACAGATGGGCATAGAAAATATGGCCCGTTCGCGCAAGCAGGACGTGATTTTCTCCCTGCTGAAAAAGCACGCTAAAAGCGGTGAGGAAATCTCCGGTGATGGCGTGCTGGAGATTCTCCAGGACGGCTTCGGCTTCCTGCGCTCCGCTGACGCTTCCTACCTCGCCGGCCCTGACGACATCTACGTCTCGCCGAGCCAGATCCGCCGTTTCAACTTGCGCACCGGTGACACCATCGTTGGCAAGATCCGCCCGCCGAAGGAAGGCGAGCGTTATTTCGCCCTGCTCAAGGTCGACACGATCAACTTCGATCGTCCTGAGAACGCGAAGAACAAGATTCTCTTCGAGAACCTGACCCCGCTGTTCCCGACCGTGCGCATGAAGATGGAAGCCGGCAACGGTTCCACCGAAGACCTGACCGGTCGTGTGATCGACCTGTGCGCCCCGATCGGCAAAGGCCAGCGCGGTCTGATCGTTGCACCGCCGAAAGCCGGTAAAACGATCATGCTGCAGAACATCGCAGCGAACATCGCCCGTAACAACCCTGAAGTTCACCTGATCGTGCTGTTGATCGACGAACGTCCGGAAGAAGTGACCGAAATGCAGCGCACCGTGCGCGGCGAAGTGGTTGCCTCGACCTTCGACGAGCCGCCGACCCGTCACGTGCAAGTGGCTGAAATGGTGATCGAGAAGGCCAAGCGCCTGGTAGAACACAAGAAGGACGTGGTGATCCTGCTCGACTCCATCACCCGTCTGGCCCGTGCCTACAACACCGTGATCCCGAGCTCCGGCAAGGTGCTGACCGGTGGTGTCGATGCTCACGCCCTGGAGAAACCGAAGCGTTTCTTCGGCGCTGCGCGCAACATCGAAGAAGGCGGCTCGCTGACCATCATCGCCACCGCGCTGGTTGAAACCGGCTCGAAGATGGACGAAGTGATCTACGAAGAGTTCAAGGGCACCGGCAACATGGAGCTGCCACTGGACCGTCGTATCGCCGAGAAACGTGTGTTCCCGGCCATCAACATCAACAAGTCCGGTACTCGTCGCGAAGAGTTGCTGACCGCCGACGACGAACTGCAGCGTATGTGGATCCTGCGCAAACTGCTGCACCCGATGGACGAAGTTGCCGCCATCGAGTTCCTGGTCGACAAGCTGAAAACGACCAAGACCAACGACGAATTCTTCCTGTCGATGAAACGCAAGTAACATCGCTGGTCGGTTCAGAAAAATGGCGCCCCTGGAGGGCGCCATTTTTTTTGCCACGGTTCGGCTGCCCCGACCTTCCGGGAGACACTGATTGCTGTTTGCAGAGCCACGATAGCTGCCAGCGGCCGACAGAGCAGGTAGGATGTACGCCTATTTTGAGGGTGCCATCGTCAATGAAATTCAAGGATCTTCGGGATTTCGTGCAGCAGCTTGAGCAGCGCGGAGAGTTGAAACGCATCCAGATTCCCGTCTCGCCGGTGCTGGAAATGACCGAGGTGTGCGACCGCACGCTGCGGGCCAAGGGCCCGGCGCTGCTGTTCGAGAAACCGACCGGTTATGACATCCCGGTGCTCGGCAACCTGTTCGGTACTCCCGAGCGGGTGGCCATGGGCATGGGCGCCGAGTCGGTCAGCGAACTGCGCGAAATCGGCAAGCTGCTGGCGTTTCTCAAGGAACCGGAGCCGCCGAAGGGCTTGAAGGACGCGTGGTCGAAGCTGCCGATCTTCCGCAAGATCATCGCGATGGCGCCGAAAGTCGTCAAAGACGCGCCGTGCCAGGAAGTGGTCATCGAAGGCGACGACGTCGATCTGGCGATGCTGCCGGTACAGACCTGCTGGCCGGGCGACGTGGCGCCGCTGATCACCTGGGGCCTGACCGTCACCAAGGGCCCGAACAAGGACCGGCAGAATCTCGGCATCTACCGCCAGCAAGTGATCGGCCGCAACAAGGTCATCATGCGCTGGCTCAGCCACCGTGGCGGCGCGCTGGACTTTCGAGAGTGGTGCGAGAAGCATCCGGGTCAGCCGTTCCCGGTGTCCGTGGCCCTTGGTGCGGATCCGGCGACCATTCTCGGCGCCGTTACTCCGGTGCCGGACAGCCTCTCCGAATACGCCTTCGCCGGTCTGCTGCGCGACAGCCGCACGGAACTGGTGAAGTGCCGTGGCAACGACCTGCAAGTGCCGGCCACGGCCGAAATCATCCTTGAAGGCGTGATCCATCCGGGCGAAATGGCCGATGAAGGCCCGTACGGCGACCACACCGGTTATTACAACGAAGTCGACAGCTTCCCGGTGTTCACCGTCGAGCGCATCACCCACCGGATCAAGCCGATCTACCACAGCACCTACACTGGCCGTCCGCCGGATGAGCCGGCGATTCTCGGCGTGGCGCTGAACGAAGTGTTCGTGCCGATCCTGCAGAAGCAGTTTCCGGAGATCACCGATTTCTACCTGCCGCCGGAAGGCTGCTCGTACCGCATGGCCGTGGTGACGATGAAGAAGTCGTATCCGGGGCATGCCAAGCGCGTGATGCTGGGTGTCTGGTCGTTTTTGCGACAGTTCATGTACACCAAGTTCGTTATCGTCACCGACGACGACATCAACGCGCGGGACTGGAACGACGTGATCTGGGCCATCACCACGCGCATGGACCCCAAGCGCGACACGGTGATGATCGACAACACGCCGATCGACTACCTCGACTTCGCCTCGCCGGTGTCGGGGCTCGGCTCGAAGATGGGCCTGGACGCCACCCATAAGTGGCCGGGCGAAACCACTCGCGAGTGGGGCCGCGTCATCGTCAAGGATGACGCCGTCACCCAACGGATCGATGCCATCTGGAATCAGTTAGGAATAGATTGATGCGTGTAACCCTGCAGCCCTCCGGAGCGGTACTCGAGATACGGCCCGGAGAGCGGATTCTCGATGGTGCGCGGCGCCTGGGCTACGAATGCCCGCAAAGCTGCCGCAACGGCAATTGCCATGTGTGTGCGGCGCTGCTGGTGGAAGGCCGGGTCGAACAGGCCGGCAAGGTGCACGACCACGGTGAGTTCTACACTTGCATAGCGGAGCCGCTGGAAGACTGCATCGTGCTGTGGGATGGCGTGCTCGCGCTGGGAGAACTGCCTGTGCGCAGCGTGTCGTGTCAGGTCATCGAATGCCGGGACGTCGGTGGCGATACCTTTCGTGTGCGCCTGCGGGCACCAGCCGGCAAGCCGCCGCGCTACCACGCTGGCCAGTATCTGATGATCGAGCGCGAGAACGGCGAGAAGTCGGCGTTCTCCATGGCCTCGGCGCCCCACGGCGGGCGCGATCTGGAAATCCATGTGCTGGCGCGCGAATCCAGTGCGCTGAACCTGATCGATCAGCTCACGCGCAACCCGATGGTGCGGGTCGAACTGCCATTCGGCGATACCCACCTGGCGGAACTGCCGGACGGGCCGCTGGTGCTGATCGCCGCCGGCACCGGCATGGGCCAGATCCATAGCCTGATCGAACATTGCCGGGCCAGCGGCTTCAAGCATCCGGTGCACTTGTACTGGGGCGTGCGTCGTCCGGAAGATTTCTACGAAATCGAACATTGGGACGAATGGCTGAAGTTGCCCAATCTGTTCCTGCACAAGGTCGTCAGTGACCAGTGCGGCTGGGAAGGGCGCTGTGGCATGTTGCATGAGGCGGTGTGCGAGGATTTCCCTGATCTGAAACCGCTGCACGTCTATGCCAGCGGCTCGCCGGCCATGGTCTACGGCACGCTGGATGCGCTGGTGGAAGCAGGGATGGATGCCCATCAGATGCGTGCGGATGTGTTTGCTTACGCACCCCGCGCCTGAGTTCGTTATAACTCTTCATATAGCCGATCGGTATTTATGTAATTGCATAAATGCCGGTAGGTTATATATCCATCAGGCAATCAATTAAGAACTGTGCCATGGCACTCAAATTGCCTTAAAACATATGTGCCTTATTGTTACAGCGGTGCGTTCTATTAAGTAATTCTTCACCCGCGGGGAGCTGAACGCTATTCGCCATGAGCGCCATTGAAAACGCTTTTCTGAACCTGGCTTACCCTCCGCGGCTCGATCTTGGGCCGCAGCTGACGCACGAACAACTTCTCGCTTCCATGCAATCGACCATGGCGCGCCACAAGGGCGGGCCGGTGTGGCTGTTCGCCTACGGTTCGCTGATCTGGCGGCCGGAATGCACAGCCGTGGAGCGGGTGCGTGGGCGCGTACATGGCTATCACCGTGGCTTGTACTTGTGGTCCCACGAGCATCGCGGCACGCCGGAAATGCCGGGACTGGTCTTTGGTCTGGATCGTGGCGGCTCGTGCAGCGGCTTCGCCTACCGGTTGCCGGAAGACAATCTGGACAGCGCGCTGTATGCATTATGGAAGCGCGAGATGCCGTTCCCGTCCTATCGGCCACACTGGCTCAGCTGCCGACTCGAAGATGGCAGCCAGGTTCAGGCCTTGGGATTCGTATTGGAGCGACACCTGCCCAGCTATGCCGGTAACTTGCCGGATCATGTGCTGAGCCAGGTGTTCGAAAGCGCTTGCGGGCGTTACGGCACCACTCGCGATTATGTCGAGCAGACCGCCCACGCCCTGCGCAGCCACGCCATGCCAGACCGGAATCTGGAGGCGCGGCTCAAGCGCTGTAAGTCAAAGGCCGATCAGGCGACTGCTTCGCGGCTCTGACTGGCGACTTGCTTGTGCCACAGAGTCGGGGCCAGGAAGGCCATCGACAGCAGGCAAGCGCCCACCAGTAGCACGAAACCGCCATCCCAGCCGAAGTGGTCCACGGTGTAGCCCATCGCTGCACTGGCCGCGACCGAACCACCCAGATACCCGAACAGACCGGTGAAGCCCGCGGCAGTGCCGGCGGCTTTCTTCGGTGCCAGTTCCAGTGCCTGCAGGCCGATCAGCATCACCGGGCCGTAGATCAGGAAGCCAATGGAGAACAGCGCGATCATGTCGACGGTCGGGTTGCCGGCCGGGTTCAGCCAGTACACCAGGGTCGCGACGGTCACCAGGGCCATGAACACCATACCGGTCAGGCCACGGTTGCCACGGAAGATCTTGTCCGACATCCAGCCGCACAGCAGCGTGCCGGGAATCCCCGCCCACTCGTAGAAGAAATAGGCCCACGAGGTTTTATCCACGGTGAAACCCTTGGCTTCCTTCAGGTAGGTCGGCGCCCAGTCCAGCACGCCATAGCGCAGCAGGTAGACGAAGACGTTGGCCATGGCGATGTACCAGAGCATTTTGTTGCGCAGCACATATTTGACGAAGATTTCCTTGGCGCTGAATTCGTCTTCGTGGCTGGCGTCGTAGCCTTCCGGGTAGTCGTTCTTGTACTTCTCGATCGGCGGCAGGCCGACCGACTGCGGGGTGTCGCGCATGGTCACGAAAGCGAACACCGCTACTGCCAGAGCCACGGCGGCCGGGACGTAGAACGCGGCGTGCCAGTCGTTGAACAGGCCCATGCCGATCAGGAACAGCGGGCCGATCAGGCCGCCGCCGACGTTATGCGCCACGTTCCACACCGACACGACGCCGCCACGTTCCTTCTGCGACCACCAGTGCACCATCGTGCGTCCGCTCGGCGGCCAGCCCATGCCCTGGGCCCAACCGTTGATGAACAGCAGGATGAACATCATGGTCACGCTGGAGGTTGCCCAAGGCGCGAAACCGAAAATGAACATGACTCCGGCCGATACCAGCAGGCCGAACGGCAGGAAGTAACGCGGGTTGGAGCGGTCGGACACCAGGCCCATGAGGAACTTGGACAGACCGTAGGCGATGGCGATGGCCGACATCGCCAGACCCAGATCGCCACGGCTGTAGCCTTCGTCGATCAGGTACGGCATGGCCAGCGAGAAGTTCTTGCGCAGCAGGTAGTAACCCGCATAGCCAAAGAAGATGCCGGCGAAGATCTGCCAACGCAGGCGTCGGTAGGTGCTGTCGATTTTTTCTTCAGGCAATGGAGCCTGATGTGCGGCAGGACGAAAGAAAGCAAACATTCAAGAGCTCCAGATTTCTTGTTTTGACTGCGGATGCGAATGTTACAGTTTCGTTACCGAAAATAGCACCGCTTCCCATCGGCAAAACAGCGGAAATGTTGGAAGTCGCGCGTTCCTTTATGAACATGTCGCTCAGATATAAGTGCGGGGCGCTGTGGGAAATGTTACTTCGACGTCTTCCTGCCGGGTTTCATGGCTTTGTAGGGCGCAGGTTTGGGAAATGTCCTGCGAACAATGCAGAAGGCGCGGCGTTCTGTTTCAGGCTGCCGGGCTCTACCCTTTTGATGGTGCCAATCGGGCATTCGAGCGGTAAAGGGGGAGGGCTCATGCGGTGGTGTGTGTTGCTGTTTTTGCTGATGGCATCGGGAGGTGCGTGGGCGTCAGAGGTACTGCTGATTCCGGAAAACAACCCGAGGCCGGTCTATCCGCGAGGGCTTTTCAGGGCTGGCGTGGTCGGTGAAGTGGGCGCCGAGTTCACCGTCCATGCCGACGGTTCAGTCGACCGGATCAGCTTTGCGCCAAGCAGCCATCCGGAGCTGATCGAAGCGGTCAGGGCGGCTGTCGAGCAATGGCGTTTCAAACCGTGGATCGTCGAGGGCGACAAACCGGCACAGACGCGGGTCTTCGCACCGATGGTATTCAGGCTGGATCTGGATCAACCCATCCACATCAACCAGCAACTGAAAGCCTTGAAGTGCCGCACCTTGAACGAATACCTCGGCAACATTGCGGAGCAATCATGGATCGATACCAAGGTGTTCGTTTACACCAGGGCCTACCTTTCCAATGTGTTCCACAAAGCGCAGCTGCCGGACGAACAGCGGCTGGCGATGATCGCCAGACTGAACAAGCGGATTCCATCGATTGTAAGGAGTTGCCGTAGCAGCCCGGTCCGGACGTACATGAGCCTGTTGCCGGAGGATATTCGCAGTTTGATGTAGGGCTGGAGTGCTCTGAAGAGCGATCCGGAAGTGGCCATCAATTCCGGATCGCCCGATCAGCTCAGCGCACTTGCACTACGACTTTCCCGACAGCCTTGCGCTGCCCGAGATCATTGATCGCCTGCGCGGCATTGCCCAGCGGATAGACCTGTGACACCAGCGGCTTCAGCTTGCCCTCGGCAAACCAGCCGAACAGTTGCTGGAAGTTCGCCGCGTTGTCCTGCGGCTGGCGCTGGGCGAAGGAGCCCCAGAACACGCCGAGTACCGCGGCGCCCTTGAGCAGGGCGATGTTGACCGGCAGTTCGGGAATGCGGCCGCTGGCGAAACCGACCACCAGCAGACGGCCGTTCCAGGCGATGGCGCGGATGGCTTGATCGAACAGGTCGCCGCCGACCGGGTCGTAGATCACGTCGGCGCCCTGGCCGTCGGTCAGGCGCTTGATCTCGTCCTTGAGGCTGGTTTCGCTGTAGTTGATCAGTTCGTCGGCTCCGGCAGCCTTGGCGACGGCGAGTTTTTCCGCGCTGCTGGCAGCGGCGATCACCCGGGCGCCCATGGCTTTGCCGATTTCCACGGCGGCCAGGCCAACACCGCCAGAAGCACCGAGCACCAGCAGGGTTTCACCCGGTTGCAGGTTGCCGCGCTGTTTGAGGGCGTGCATCGACGTACCGTAGGTCATGCTGAAGGCGGCGGCGGTGTTGAAATCCATCGACGGCGGGATCGGCAGCACGTTATAGCCCGGGACCGCGACCTGCTCGGCGAAGCTGCCCCAGCCGGTCAGGGCCATGACCCGGTCGCCGACCTTCAGGTGACTGATCTTTTCACCCACTTCGCTGACCACACCGGAAGCTTCGCCACCCGGCGAGAACGGGAAGGGCGGCTTGAACTGGTATTTGCCCTCGATGATCAGCGTGTCCGGGAAATTGACCCCCGCGGCGTGCACGTCCAGCAGGATTTCGTTCTTTTTGGCGACAGGACTGGCGACGTCCTCCAGCACCAGCGATTCGGCAGGGCCGAAGGCTTTGCACAGCACGGCTTTCATCAGGGCTATTCCTTTGGGAGTGATGGCCGATAAGTGTAGGTGTGGCAGTCAACGGGTCAACGAGCATGCCCGGCCCTGATAGTCCGCCATAAGCTTGTGCTTGCGCGGCGGGTCGTTATGCTAGGCCGCAAACCGGATAAGGAGCGAATTGTGAAAGCGTGGATCATGTTGTTGCTGGCCCTGTCTCTGCCTGTGGCAGCGCTGGCCGAAGAAGCCAAAGAAGGCGAGGCGCCGAAGGTCAACTACATCACCCTGAGCCCGCCGTTTGTGGGCAACTACGGGCTCGATGGCACCCCGAAGCTCAAGGTCTATAAGGCCGACGTGGCACTGCGGGTGACCGGTGAAGAGGCGACCAAACTGGTCAAGGCCAACGAGCCGCTGATCCGCAATCAACTGGTGGCGCTGTTCACCCAGCAGACCACCGATGCGATGGGCAGCATCGAAGGCAAGGAAAAACTGCGTCAGGAAGCCTTGAAGCAGACCCAGCAAGTGATGAATGACGAGACCGGCAAGCCGGTGGTTGAAGATCTGTTGTTCAACAACCTGATCATTCAATAAGACATTCGTTGTCCGGGCGGTCCCCATCGCTGGCTTGCCAGCGATGGCATTTTGTCAGGCGACAAATGACTCAGGGTTTGAGCGCGATCACCGCCGCCCACTGCTCGGCCGTCACCGGCATCACCGACAGTCGCGAACCCTTTTGCACCAGCGGCATCTCGGCCAGCGCGGTCTGCTGTTTCAGGTAATCCAGCTTCAAGACCCGGCTGAAAGTTTCGACGTGGGCGACATCAATCGCGCTCCAGGCATTCTTCTCCGGCGTGGCTTTCGGATCGAAGTAATGGCTTTCCGGTTCCAGTGCGGTGGGATCCGGGTACGCGGCTTCGATTATTTTGCCGATTCCGGCAATCCCCGGCTCCGGGCAGCTGGAATGGTAGAAAAAGAACTGGTCCCCCACTGCCATGGCCCGCAGGAAATTGCGTGCCTGATAGTTGCGAACCCCGTCCCAGCGCGCTTTGCCGAGCTTTTCCAGGCCCTTGATCGAGAGTTCGTCGGGCTCGGATTTCATCAGCCAGTAGGCCATGGTTTTTGCTCCTCAAGCGGTCATTGGGCAGGTTGTCCGGCAATTTTATGACAAACCGACGGTCGGTTGACGCCAGCATTTGCGCAGAGGTTCACGTTGTCGCAAAATGCCGGCCTTTAAAGCTTGACGCTGCTGCACGGCCTACGAATGGAAACCGCTGCTGTCATCGTGATGATGTGCCTTGAGGGGGGCAATCGATGAAACGCAAACCGGATTTGCTGTGGACTTTGGTGATTTTGTTCGGTCTGGGCGTCGTGACCACCGGTTATGCGCAAAGTCTGTGGGCCAACAAGGCCGATGCACCGATTGAAGTAGCGCAACAAGTACAACAGTCGACAGCCTTCAAACGCTGAAACTGCCTTCTCGACGCCGCTGATCCGCGCGGCGTCTATCCCGCGAAATACCACGCCTTGTCTGTCACCGTTCCCTGCAACGGTACATCCCAGCTCGCTTGCGCGAGACGTTCGACTTTCTGACATTCATGGGCCAGCCCCAACAGCGTCGGCTTGCGCCAGTTCTGGCGTCGGGCCAGATACGCCAGACTGCGATCGTAGAATCCGCCGCCCATGCCCAGGCGTCCGCCGACATCGTCGAATCCCACCAGTGGCAACAGCACCAGATCCAGCGCCCAGACCTTGCGTTGACGGGCCAGATTGGCGCGCGGCTCAAGGATGCGGAAGCGGTTGGGTTTGAGTTTTTCGCCGGGGCGGATCTGCTGGAAGACCATTTTGGTCCGTGGCCAGGCACTGAGCACCGGCAGGTAGGTTTTCTTGCCCCGACGCTGGGCCGCGCGCAGCAACAGGCGCGGGTCGATTTCACCGTCGGTGGGCAGGTACAGGGAAATGTGTTTCGCCCGGCGAAAGTGCGGGTCTTGTGCCAACTGCTTGTACAGGCCTTCGGCGGCCTCGCGTTGTTCGCTTCGCGTCAGCGAGCGGCGGGCCTTGCGCAGCAGGCGGCGCAGTTGGGGGCGGGGCAGCAACGCGGGTTCGGTCATGGTTCGGCTTCGGCAGGGTGGGACGAAAACGTACGCATAAAAAATCCGATGCCGGCATGCACCGGCATCGGATTCGAATCAGGCTCCCCGGATGAGCCGCTGTCGACTTAGCCCTTGAACCCGAGAGTTCAAGGTGGAGGATGCAGTAGGCTTTAAGGCTTTCCGTCTGGCGGACATGCACACCAGCCCAACGTGCAACCCCCAGGGTAGTGCAAATCGGCTCAGGGACATCGTCAACTGGCAAGCACCCCAGGGAGTGCGGCGAGTATAACTCAAGCGGCCTGGCGAATCAGCCCTTGCTGATGTCCGGATCGTCGGCCAGCACCAGATCGACACGATCGAGCAAGTCTCGCACCTGTTCACGGGTCGAACCGCTGGCCTGGATGTCCGGGCGCTCTTCTTTGTGCAAGAGATCGTGGGTGATGTTCAGCGCGGCCATCACGGCGATGCGGTCGGCGCCGATGACTTTTCCGCTGCTGCGGATCTCGCGCATCTTGCCGTCCAGGTAACGCGCGGCACTGACCAGATTGCTGCGTTCTTCCTGGGGACAGATGATCGAATATTCTTTGTCGAGGATCTGCACGGTAACGCTATTGCTTGAACTCATGAGTCTTGCTCCAGGGCCTTGAGGCGCGAAATCATCGATTCGACCTTACGCCGGGCGATTTCGTTTTTTTCAATGAGGTGCGCGCGTTCCTCGCGCCAGGTCTTTTCCTGAGCAAGTAAGAGTGCATTTTGACTCTTTAGTTGCTCGACTCGGGTAATCAGCAGTTCGAGTCTGGCCATCAGCGCTTGCAGGTCGGTGTCTTCCATTGTGTCCACTGATTCGGTCTGATGGGTTTGGCTGGCGGACAGCCTTTAATGGTCTTGGCGAGTCTGTCGATGTAGGATACAAGGCCTTCATTCTAGACATAGCGCCGTCTGGCGCCTAGCTGCCCATGCCCATTCAGAATTCCCCGTACCAAGGCTTTGCCACCCTGCTGAACTCCAGCGGTCACTCCGTTTCGCCTGCCGAACTGCACGGCCTGTTGCTGGGCCGCAGTTGCGCTGGCGCCGGCTTCACTGCCGAAGAATGGCTGATCGATGCCGCCGAGCTGCTCGAAAGCGAGCCGCAGGACAACGTCCGCAACGCGCTGATCGGTCTGCAGGAGATGGTCAAAAGCGAACTCACCGGTGATGACGTCACCGTGGTTCTGCTGCTGCCGAACGATGACGCACCGCTGGCCGAGCGCGCCGCCGCGCTGGGCGAATGGTGTCAGGGCTTCCTCACCGGTTTCGGCCTGAACTGCCGCGACAGCAGCATGCTGAGCACCGAAGCCACCGAAGTGTTGCAGGATTTGGCAGCGATCTCCCAGGTGCAAGACGCACTGGAAGAATCCGAAGACGGCGAAAGCGACTATATGGAAGTCATGGAGTACCTGCGTGTCGCTCCGCTGCTGCTGTTCTCCGAAACCAAAAAGGCCGACATGCCGCCAGCGGCCAAGCCGTCGCTGCACTGATCGCGTGCCAGGGAAAGCCATCTGCCCATGATCCATATCCCGAAAGCGGAATACGCCCGGCGCCGCAAGGCGCTGATGGCGCAGATGGAACCCAACAGCATCGCGATCCTGCCTGCCGCCGCGGTCGCCATTCGCAACCGCGACGTCGAGCATGTCTATCGTCAGGACAGCGACTTCCAGTACCTCAGCGGTTTTCCCGAGCCGCAAGCGGTCATCGTCCTGATGCCCGGTCGCGAACACGGCGAATACGTGCTGTTCTGCCGTGAGCGCAATGCCGAACGCGAGCTCTGGGACGGCCTGCGCGCCGGCCAGGAAGGCGCGATCCGCGATTTTGGTGCCGACGACGCGTTCCCCATCACCGACATCGACGACATCCTGCCGGGCCTGATCGAAGGCCGCGACCGGGTGTATTCGGCCATGGGCAGCAACCCGGAATTCGACCGCCACCTGATGGACTGGATCAACGTGATCCGCTCCAAAGCGCACCTCGGCGCCCAGCCGCCGAACGAATTCGTTGCCCTGGATCACCTGCTGCACGACATGCGCCTGTATAAATCGGCGGCAGAAGTGAAGGTGATGCGCGAAGCGGCGCGGATCTCTGCCCAGGCTCACATCCGGGCGATGCAGGCCAGCCGTGCCGGGTTGTACGAGTACAGCCTCGAAGCCGAGCTCGATTACGAGTTCCGCAAGGGTGGGGCGAAGATGCCGGCCTATGGCTCGATCGTCGCTGCCGGGCGCAACAGCTGCATCCTGCATTACCAGCAGAATGACGCGCTGCTCAAGGACGGCGATCTGGTGCTGATCGACGCTGGGTGCGAGATCGACTGCTACGCCAGTGACATCACCCGCACCTGGCCGGTCAACGGCAAGTTTTCCGCTGAACAGAAAGCGATCTACGAACTGGTGCTGGCTTCGCAGGAAGCCGCGTTCGCCGAAATCGCCCCGAACAAGCACTGGAACCAGGCGCACGAAGCCACGGTTCGGGTCATCACCACCGGGCTGGTGAAGCTCGGGCTGTTGCAGGGCGAAGTCGACGAGTTGATCGCCTCCGAAGCCTACAAGGCGTTTTACATGCATCGCGCCGGCCACTGGCTCGGGATGGATGTGCATGACGTCGGCGAATACAAGGTCGGCGGTGAATGGCGAGTGCTGGAAGTCGGCATGGCGCTGACCGTGGAGCCGGGCATCTACATCGCCCCGGACAATCAGAACGTAGCGAAGAAATGGCGCGGCATTGGCGTGCGCATCGAGGATGACGTGGTAGTGACCAAGAGCGGTTGTGAAATCCTGACCGGCGGCGTGCCGAAAACCGTCGCCGAGATCGAAGCCCTGATGGCGCAAGCACGGACCTGCGCGGCATGAGTCGGGTCAATCTGGCAATCATCGGTGGCGGTCTGGTCGGCGCCAGTCTGGCGTTGGCCTTGCAGGCCGGGGCCAAGGTTCGTGGCTGGAAGATCGTGCTGATCGAACCGTTCGCCCCCGGTGACACCTGGCAGCCAAGCTACGACGCGCGCTCCTCGGCGCTGTCCTTCGGCTCGCGGCAGATTTATCAGCGGTTGGGCGTGTGGCAGGAAATCTCCCGCCGAGCCGAACCGATCAAGCAGATTCATGTATCCGACCGTGGTCGTTTCTCCACCGCCCGACTTTCGGCGATGGAAGAGGGCGTCCCTGCGCTCGGCTATGTCGTGGAAAACGCCTGGCTCGGCCAGTGTCTGTGGCAGCACCTCGACAAAGACGTGATCAGCTGGCGCTGCCCGGCGGAAGTCACCCGCATGGAGCCGTTGCCGGACGGCTATCGCCTGACCCTCAACGACGAAACCACCGTCGAGTGCGATCTGGCGGTGCTCGCCGATGGCGGCCGTTCCGGTCTGCGCGAGCAACTGGGCATCAACGTGCGCAAGCGCCCGTACAACCAGAGCGCGCTGATCGCCAACATCACCCCGAGCGAAGCGCACAATGGCATGGCCTTCGAGCGCTTCACCGACGAAGGCCCGATGGCGCTGCTGCCGCTGCCGGAAAACCGCTGCGCGCTGGTCTGGACCCGACTGGGGATGGACGCGCAACGGCTGGCGGATCTGAGCGAGCGTGATTTTCTCAGCGAGCTGCAAGGCGTGTTCGGCTACCGCCTCGGTACGTTGAAACAAGTTGGCGCGCGGCATCTGTATCCGCTGTCGCTGGTGGAAGCCGAAGAGCAGGTGCGCTCGCATCTGGCCGTTCTCGGCAACGCCGCCCACAGCCTGCACCCGATTGCCGGGCAGGGTTTCAACCTGTCCCTGCGCGATGCCGATGCCTTGGCCGCCGCGCTGCTGGCCAGCGACAAACCACTGGGGGATTTCGCCACGCTGCAGGCCTATCGCGAGCGTCAGCGCCTCGATCAGGACCTCACCGTCGGTTTCTCCGATCAGGTCACGCGCCTGTTCGGCAGCACCCAGCCGCTGGTGTCGCTGGGGCGCAACATCGGCCTGCTCGGCCTCGATCTGCTGCCGCCGGCCAAGCGCTGGTTCGCCCGTCAGGCCATGGGGCTGGGGACGCGGCCGGATGCGTGAGTGGCTGATCAAGCAGTTTGGCAAGGCGCGGTTGATGCGCTGGATCATGACGTTCTACCCGCCGTACTTCGGCGCCGGTGTCCGGGTGCAGCACATCAGCGATGACTTTCGCGACATCCAAGTCTCGATGGGCCTGGGCTGGTACAACCGCAATTACGTCGGCACCCAGTTCGGCGGCAGTCTGTATTCGATGGTCGATCCGTTCTTCATGTTGATGCTCATGGAAAACCTCGGCTCGAAGTACATCGTCTGGGACAAGGCCGCCGATATTGATTTCATATCGCCGGGCAAAGGCCCGGTGTTTGCCCGGTTCAACATCGACGACACCCTGCTCGACGAGATCCGTCGGCAGACCGCCAGTGGCGAGAAATACCTGCCGCAGTTGCAGGTCGACATTCATGACGGCGCCGGCAACCTGGTGGCGCGGGTCGGTAAAACCCTTTACGTGCGGCTCAAGCCGCCAGCGAGACAGGCTTAAAGCATGGAAATGCGCGCGGATGTGCTGATTGTCGGAGCCGGAATGGTCGGCAGCGCCCTGGCGCTGGCGTTGCAGGGCAGCGGGCTGGAAGTCCTGCTGCTCGACGGCAGTCCGTTGAGCGTCAAACCCTTCAATGGCGATGCGCCGTTCGAGCCACGGGTGAGCGCACTGTCGGCGGCCAGCCAGCGGATCCTCGATCGCCTCGGCGTGTGGGATGGCATCGTCAACCGACGCAGCAGCCCTTACACCGACATGCACGTCTGGGACGGCAGCGGCACCGGCCAGATCCACTTCTCGGCCAGCAGCGTGCACGCCGATGTGCTCGGCCATATCGTCGAAAACCGCGTGGTGCAGGATGCCTTGCTCGACCGTCTGCACGATTGCGATATGGGTCTGCTGGCCAACGCGCGACTGGAGCAGATGCGCCGTTCCGGTGACGACTGGCTGCTGACCCTGGCCGATGGCCGCACCTTGCGTGCGCCGCTGGTGATCGCGGCGGACGGTGCCAATTCCGCTGTGCGCCGTCTGACCGGCGTTGCCACTCGCGAGTGGGATTATCTGCATCACGCCATCGTCACCAGCGTGCGCAGCAGCAAACCGCACCGCATGACCGCGTGGCAGCGCTTCACCGATCACGGGCCGCTGGCGTTTTTGCCGCTGGAGCGTGACGGTCAGCAGGACTGGTGCTCGATCGTCTGGTCGACCACGCCAAGCGAAGCCGAACGGCTGATGGCGCTGGATGAAGCGGACTTCTTCCGGGAACTGGAGCGCGCTTTCGAAGGTTGCCTCGGCGACGTCATCAGCGCCGACCCGCGCCTGTGCGTGCCGCTGCGTCAACGCCACGCCAAGCGCTACGTGGCAGAAGGGCTGGCACTGATCGGCGATGCCGCGCACACCATTCACCCGTTGGCGGGGCAGGGCGTGAACCTCGGCTTCCTCGACGCAGCGGTGCTGGCCGAAGTGCTGCTGCAAGCCAATGAGCGCGGCGAACGCCTGGCGGACACGAAAGTCCTGAGCCGCTACGAACGCCGGCGCATGCCGCACAACCTGGCGCTGATGGCCGCGATGGAAGGCTTCGAGCGGTTGTTCCAGGCCGATCCGCTGCCGCTGCGCTGGCTGCGCAACACCGGGCTGAAAATCGTCGAGCAGATGCCCGAGGCCAAGGCGTTGTTCGTGCGTGAAGCGTTGGGGCTGACCGGGGACTTGCCGGCCCTGGCCAAGGCCTGACGAATGTCGTGCAACATCTGGTAACTCCTTGGGAAAGTGTTCGATTGAGCTCGTAAATGTGAGTCCTTATCATTTGGGCCACTTTTCCCGACCGAGAGACCGCTCCCATGTTGGCATCCAAGCGTGTTCTGACCGCACTGGCCCTGACCCTGATCGGCACCACTGCCGCTCAGGCCGCCGACGAGGTGGTGGTCTACTCCTCGCGTATCGATGAGCTGATCAAGCCGGTGTTCGATGCCTACACCGCCAAGACCGGGGTGAAGATCAAGTTCATCACCGACAAGGAAGCGCCGCTGATGCAGCGGATCAAGGCCGAAGGCGAGAACGCTACCGCCGACCTGCTGCTGACCGTCGATGCCGGCAACCTCTGGCAGGCCGAGCAGATGGGCATTCTCCAGCCGTTCACCTCGAAAACCATCGACGCCAACATTCCTCTGCAATATCGCTCGTCCAGCCACGCCTGGACCGGCCTGAGCCTGCGCGCGCGGACCATCGCCTATTCCACCGAACGAGTAAAACCGGGCGAACTGACCACCTACGAAGCACTGGCCGACAAGAACTGGGAAGGCCGCCTGTGCCTGCGCACGGCGAAGAAGGTCTACAACCAGTCGCTGACCGCCACCATGATCGAAGTCCACGGCGCCGAGAAGACCGAGCAGATCCTCAAGGGCTGGGTCAACAACCTGTCCACTGACGTGTTCTCCGACGACGTCGCGGTGCTGGAAGCGATCAATGCCGGCCAGTGTGACGTCGGCATCGTCAACACCTACTATTACGGCCGCCTGCACAAGCAGAAGCCGGAACTGCCGGTAAAACTGTTCTGGCCGAATCAGGCGGATCGTGGCGTACACGTCAATCTGTCGGGCATCGGCCTGACCAAACATGCACCGCACCCGGAAGCCGCCAAGGCGCTGGTGGAGTGGATGACTACGCCTGAGGCGCAGAAGATCTTTGCCGATGTGAACCAGGAGTTCCCGGCGAATCCGGCGGTGAAGCCTTCGGAAGAAGTGGCGGCGTGGGGGCAGTTCGTGGCTGATACGCTGCCGGTTGAAGTGGCGGGCAAGCGACAGGCTGAAGCGATCCGGATGATGGATCGGGCGGGTTGGAATTGAGTCATTCCTGACAGCACTGTTTGATCGTTCCCACGCTCTGCGGGGGAATGCAGCCCTCGACGCTCTGCGTCGCATCATCGACAGCGTGACGCGGAGCGTCACAGAATGTGTGCCCACGCAGAGCGTGGGCACAATCATTTGAACGAGACTGTTTCCTTGGCCCACCCCGCCCAACGCCGCTGGTACCCCATCGTCTTCGCCATCGCCGCGTTGGTGCTGCTCCCCCTCAGCGTGCTCCTGCTCTCATGGCAAACCATCGACCACCAGATCTGGTCGCACCTGTGGGAAACCCAGATGCCGCGTCTGCTGGGCAACACACTGACGCTGGTCCTCGGCGTAGGCATCGGTGTAACGCTGATCGGCGTAAGCCTCGCCTGGCTCACCAGCCTCTGCGAATTCCCCGGCCGCCGCTGGCTCGACTGGGCGCTGATGCTGCCATTCGCAATCCCGGCCTACGTGCTGGCGTTCGTGTTCGTCGGCCTGCTGGACTTCGCGGGCCCCGTGCAAACCCTGCTGCGCGAATGGTTCGGCACCGGCCTGCGCCTGCCGCGAGTGCGCTCCACCGGCGGGGTGATTCTGGTGCTGGTGCTGGTGTTTTATCCCTACGTCTACCTGCTGGCGCGCACCGCGTTCCTGGCGCAAGGCAAAGGACTGATGGAAGCCGCGCGGGTGCTCGGGCAGTCGCCGTGGCAAGCATTCTGGCGTGTGGCATTGCCGATGGCGCGGCCGGCCATCGGTGCCGGCGTGGCGCTGGCACTGATGGAAACCCTGGCGGATTTCGGCGCGGTGTCGGTGTTCAATTTCGACACCTTCACCACCGCGATCTACAAGACCTGGTACGGCTTCTTCAGCCTGCCTAGTGCTGCGCAACTGGCCAGCCTGTTGCTGCTGGTGGTGATGCTGGTGCTGTACGGCGAACGTCGCGCGCGCGGCGCCAATCGGGCGAGCAACGAGCGACCACGGGTCAAGGCGCTGTATCACCTGCGCGGGCCCAAGGCCTGGGCGGCGACCGGTTGGTGCGGTCTGGTGTTCGCCTGTGCGTTTGTCATTCCGGTGCTGCAACTGGTGGTCTGGTTCTGGCAGCGCGGGCGATTCGATCTGGATGAGCGCTACGCCGGGCTGATTCTCCACACGTTGTATCTGGGCGGCATGGCGGCGTTGATCACGGTCAGCGTGGCGATGTTGCTGGCCTTCGCCCGGCGTCTGGCGCCTACCCGGGCGATCAATTCTGCGGTCGGTCTGGCCAATCTCGGTTATGCCTTGCCGGGTTCGGTGCTGGCGGTGTCGATCATGCTCGCGTTCAGTTATCTGGATCGGGAGCTGGTGATTCCGCTGTCCGGCTGGCTTGGCGGTGCGGGCAAACCGCTGCTGCTGGGCAGTCTGGCGGCGTTGCTGTTGGCGTATCTGGTGCGGTTCGTGGCGGTGGCCTATGGTCCGCTGGAAAGCAGTCTGGCGCGTATACGGCCATCTTTGCCTGAAGCGGCACGTAGCCTGGGCGTCAGCGGGCCGCGACTGTTTTTCAAAGTGTATCTGCCGCTGTTGCTGCCCGGCACGCTCAGCGCCGCGTTGCTGGTGTTCGTCGATGTGCTCAAGGAAATGCCCGCAACCCTGCTGATGCGCCCGTTTGGCTGGGACACGCTGGCGGTGCGGATCTTCGAAATGACCAGCGAAGGCGAATGGGCGAGGGCGTCGTTGCCGGCGCTGACCCTGGTATTGGTCGGTCTGTTGCCGGTTATCGGTTTGATCCGGCGCTCGGCGCACAGAAACACTTAGTCGTCAGTCCTGAATCATGCGGCTACAATGCGCGGCATTCGGTGCGGTCCGTCTGACAGACCCTGTCGCTGAAATCGGCTGAAAGCCCTTTTTTACAGGGCTTTCCGATCCGTGCAGCAGCGCTCCGCACCTTCGCCACGCCCGGAAGGAGAAACCCATGGGACAGCGTACGCCTCTGTATGACCTGCATCTCGCCCTCGGCGCGAAGATGGTCGATTTTGGCGGTTGGGACATGCCCCTGCATTACGGCTCGCAGGTCGAGGAACACCATCAGGTGCGCCGCGATTGCGGGGTGTTCGATGTTTCCCACATGACCGTGATCGATGTCACCGGCCCCCAGGCCAAGGCCTGGCTCCAGCATTTGCTGGCCAATGACGTCGAACGCCTGCACAGCCCAGGCCGTGCGTTGTACAGCACCATGCTCAACGAGCGCGGCGGCATCGTCGACGACATGATCGTCTACCGCCTCGAAGACGGTTATCGTCTGGTGGTCAACGCCTCCACCCGCGATCAGGACCTGGCCTGGATGCAGGCACAGCTGGGCAGCTTCGATGTGCATATGCACGAACGCTCCGAGCTGGCGATGCTCGCCATTCAAGGCCCCCATGCCCGGCACAAGATTGCCGAACTGGTGACCCAGTCCCGCGCCAACCTGATCCAGATGCTCAAGCCTTTCGAAGGTCACATCGACGGCGACTGGTTCATCGCGCGCACGGGTTACACCGGTGAGGACGGTCTGGAAATCGCCCTGCCAGCCGATCAGGCCCCCGGATTCTTCAACGATCTGGTGGGCGCCGGCATTTCCCCCATCGGCCTTGGTGCCCGCGACACGCTGCGGGTCGAAGCCGGCATGAACCTCTACGGTCAGGACATCCACCAGGACGTTTCGCCCCTGGCCTCGAACATGGCCTGGAGTATCGCCTGGGAACCGGCCACGCGCCGCTTCATCGGTCGCGACGCGCTGGAAGCGGAAAAAACCGCCGGCGTGCAGCACAAACTGGTCGGCCTGGTGCTTGAGGAACGCGGGGTTTTGCGGGCGCATCAGGTGGTTCGTATCGCTGATGTTGGCGAAGGGGAGATCACCAGTGGTAGTTTCTCTCCTACGCTTAGCAAGTCGATTGCCCTGGCGCGTGTACCGATGGCGACTGCCGACCGCGCCGAAGTGGAAATCCGTGGCAAGTGGTATCCGGTACGTGTGGTCAAACCGACCTTTGTCCGTCACGGCAAAACCTTGATCTAAACCTTTTCCGGCGGGCACGACCGCTGACAATTTCTTGAGGACACCGAGCATGAGCAACATCCCAGCTGAACTGCGTTTTGCCGAAAGTCATGAATGGGCGCGTCTGGAAGCCGACGGCACCGTCACCGTGGGCATCAGCGATCACGCCCAGGAAGCGTTGGGTGATGTGGTGTTTGTCGAGCTGGCAGAAGTGGGCAAGGTGTTCGCCGCCGGTGATGCTGCCGGTGTCGTCGAGTCGGTAAAGGCTGCTTCCGACATCTATTCCCCGGTCGGTGGCGAAGTGATTGCCGTCAACGAAGACCTGGCCAACGCGCCGGAAGAGCTGAACAACGATCCGTACGCCGCGTGGATCTTCAAGCTCAAGCCAAGCGACAAGGCCGAGCTGGACAAGCTGCTCGATGCTGCCGGCTACAAGGCTGCCATCGGCGAATAAGCTGCAGGCGAGACCCCAAAGCCCCGACCCGTCGGGGCTTTTTTCTGCCCGGGACTTTGGCCGTCGGGGTGGCTGCTATGCTGGTTTGACCGTGTTGCATTGACGCCGAGCCGCCAGCCAAGAGAGAGCCCGTCATGTCCCAGTTGCCATCCTTGAGCCAGTTACGCGATCCCCATGCCTTTCTGCGCCGCCACCTCGGCCCCGATGCCGCCGAGCAACAGGCGATGCTCGACAGCCTCGGCCTCGGCAGCCGGGTCGAGCTGATCGAACAGACCGTGCCGCCGGGCATTCGCCTCAACCGCGAGCTGGACCTGCCGCCGGCGCTGGACGAACAGGCAGCGCTGGCCAAACTGCGTGGTTATGCCGAACAGAATCAGGTCTGGACCAGCCTGATCGGCATGGGCTACCACGGCACTCTGACCCCGACCGTCATCCTGCGCAACGTGCTGGAAAATCCCGGTTGGTACACGGCTTACACGCCTTACCAACCGGAAATCGCCCAGGGCCGGCTCGAAGCGTTGCTCAACTTTCAGCAACTGACCATCGACCTCACCGGTCTGGAACTGGCCAACGCCTCCCTGCTTGATGAAGCCACCGCTGCGGCGGAAGCCATGGCCCTGGCCAAGCGCGTGGCGAAGTCGAAAAGCAATCTGTTCTTCGTCGACGAAAACTGTCATCCCCAGACCATTTCCGTGGTGCAGACCCGCGCCGAAGGCTTCGGCTTTCAGCTGATCGTCGACGCTGTGGATAACTTGAAGCAGCACCAGGTGTTCGGCGCACTGCTGCAATACCCCGACACCCACGGCGAGATCCGCGACCTGCGGCCACTGATCGATCACCTGCACGCGCAGCAGGCGCTGGCCTGCGTGGCGGCCGATCTGCTGAGTCTGTTGCTGCTGACCCCGCCGGGCGAACTGGGGGCCGACGTGGTGTTCGGTTCATCCCAGCGCTTCGGTGTGCCAATGGGTTACGGCGGCCCGCACGCGGCGTTTTTCGCCAGCCGCGAGGAATACAAACGGGCAATTCCCGGGCGGATCATCGGCGTGTCGAAAGATGCCCGTGGCAACGTGGCGTTGCGCATGGCCCTGCAAACCCGCGAGCAGCATATTCGCCGGGAGAAGGCCAATTCGAACATCTGCACCGCCCAGGTGTTGCTGGCCAACATCGCCAGTTTCTATGCGGTCTATCACGGCCCGGAGGGGCTGAAACGAATCGCCCAGCGCGTGCACCGGCTGACCTGCATTCTCGCTGCCGGGCTCGAACGCCATGGCATCAAGCGCCTCAACCAACATTTCTTCGACACCCTCACGCTGGACGTGGGCGGCGCGCAAACCGCGATCATCGAAAGCGCCCAGGCCGCGCAGATCAACCTGCGCATCCTCGGTCGTGGCCAACTCGGTCTGAGCCTCGACGAGACCTGTGATGAAAACACCGTGGCCAGACTGTTCGATGTGCTGCTGGGCGCTGATCACGGGTTGAGCGTCGATGAGCTCGACGCCGAAACGCTGACCTCCGGCATTCCCGACACGCTGCAGCGCAGCACGCCTTACCTGCGTCACCCGGTGTTCAACGCCCACCACAGCGAAACCGAGATGCTGCGCTACCTCAAGCAGCTGGAGAACAAGGATCTGGCGCTCAACCAGTCGATGATCCCGCTGGGCTCCTGCACCATGAAACTCAACGCCACCAGCGAGATGATCCCGATCACCTGGCCGCAATTCGCCAACCTGCACCCGTTCGTGCCCCGGGAGCAGGCCGTTGGTTACACGCTGATGATCGAGGAACTGGAGCGCTGGCTGTGCGCAATTACCGGGTTCGATGCGATCTGCATGCAGCCCAACTCCGGCGCCCAGGGCGAGTACGCCGGGCTGCTGGCAATCCGCAAATATCACGAGAGCCGCCAGCAGGGTGGACGGGATATCTGCCTGATTCCTTCTTCGGCCCACGGCACCAACCCGGCCTCGGCGCAGATGGCCGGGATGCGCGTGGTGATTGTCGAGTGTGACGACGCCGGCAACGTCGATCTGGAGGACTTGAAAGCCAAGGCGTCCGAGGCCGGGGGCAAGTTGTCGTGCCTGATGGCGACCTACCCGTCGACTCATGGTGTGTACGAGGAAGGCATCAGCGAAATCTGCGAAGTTATCCACAAGCACGGCGGCCAGGTGTACATGGACGGCGCCAACCTCAACGCTCAGGTCGGGCTGGCGCGGCCTGCGGACATCGGTGCCGACGTGTCGCACATGAACCTGCACAAGACCTTCTGCATTCCCCACGGCGGAGGCGGGCCGGGTATGGGGCCGATTGGCGTGCGTGCGCACCTGGCGCCGTTCGTCGCCAATCATCCGGTGGTGCCGATCGAAGGGCCGCAACCGCAGAACGGTGCGGTCAGTGCCGCGCCGTGGGGCAGCGCAAGCATTCTGCCGATCAGCTGGATGTACATCGCGATGATGGGGCCGCAATTGGCGGATGCCAGTGAGGTGGCGATCCTTGCTGCGAATTACCTGGCACAGCATCTGTCCGGTGCTTTCCCCGTTCTGTACACCGGTCGCAACGAGCGGGTCGCCCACGAATGCATTCTGGATCTGCGGCCACTCAAGGCTGCCACCGGCATCAGCGAGGAAGACGTCGCCAAGCGCCTGATGGATTACGGCTTCCACGCGCCGACCATGTCATTCCCGGTGCCAGGCACCTTGATGGTCGAGCCGACCGAGAGCGAGTCCAAGGCCGAACTGGATCGCTTCATCGGCGCGATGCTGAGCATCCGCGCAGAAATCACCGAGGTGCAGAACGGCAACTGGCCGGCCGAGGACAACCCGCTCAAACGGGCGCCGCATACCCTGGCCGATATCACCGGCGTGTGGGAGCGGCCGTACAGCATCGAGCAGGGCATCACGCCGGATGCGCACACCAAAGCGCACAAATATTGGCCGGCAGTGAACCGGGTCGATAACGTCTACGGCGACCGCAACCTGTTCTGCGCCTGCGTGCCAGTGGACGATTACCGCTGAACAGCGGGCAAAAAAATGCCGCTCGTGTGAGCGGCATTTTTTTCTGTCCGGAAGGTTATTCCGACGCCACGGCGTTCTTCGCCAGAATCGCGTTCGCCAGTTCCATGTCCGTTGCCTGCAGGCCCGGGTTGTCGGCGCGGACTTTCTGCATCGCGGCTTCCAGGTACGGGCCACGGATACCGCCGTCGCTGGCGACGAAGCTGCCGGCATCGTCCTGGGCGGCAACGATCAGTTTGTGATCCTTGAAGGTCAGGTAGGTCGAGCCGGTGGTGGCACCGGACGAAATGACGTTACGCCAAAAGCTGTCGGCCATTGCCGAACCGACGGGCAGAGACAGCAGGGCAAGGGTGGCGACAGCAAGTTTGAGACGCATGTTGGGTGACTCCACTGGTGTTGAATAACCGGTTGGATCGCCGTTTCCCCGATCCGGTTCCGTGAGCGGCTATTTCTGCTCGCTCTGTGGCGTCACCCGCAGCACTTCCTCAAGGGTTGTCAGCCCCGCAGCAACTTTCTGCGCGCCGGACAATCGCAGGCTGCGCATGCCTTCCTTGAACGCCTGTCGGCGGATCGCGGTGAGATCGGTGTCGGGGCTGATCAAGGCCTTGAGGCTGTCGGTCAGTTGCATGATTTCGTAGACCCCGGCGCGCCCGTGATAACCGGTGTCGCGGCACTCCAGGCAACCGATGGCCCGTTGCGCATTGCCCGGCAGCGGCGCCTGCCACGGCCGGGTCAGGGTTTGCCAGTCTTCTTCATCAAGAGTCAGCGGCGCCTTGCAGTGCGGGCACAGTGTTCGCACCAATCGTTGCGCCATCACGCCGAGCACGGTGGCCTTGATCAGGTAATGCGGCACGCCGAGTTCCAGCAGACGGCTGATGGCGCTCGGCGCATCGTTGGTGTGCAGGGTCGAGAGCACCAGATGCCCGGTCAACGCCGCCTGGATCGCCATTTCGGCGGTCTCCAGGTCACGGATCTCGCCGATCATGATGATGTCCGGGTCCTGCCGCATCAGCGCGCGCACGCCGGCGGCGAACGTCAGGTCGATGTTGTGCTGGACCTGCATCTGGTTGAAGGCCGGCTCGACCATCTCGATCGGGTCTTCGATGGTGCAGAGATTGACCTCCGGGGTCGCCAGTTTTTTCAGCGTGGTGTACAGCGTGGTGGTCTTGCCGGAACCGGTCGGGCCGGTCACCAGAATGATGCCGTTGGGCTGGCGGGTCATGTCCTGCCAGCGCCGCAGATCGTCGGCGGAAAACCCCAGCTGATCGAAATCCTTGAGCAGGACTTCCGGGTCGAAGATCCGCATGACCATTTTTTCGCCGAACGCGGTGGGCAGGGTCGACAGGCGCAACTCGACTTCGCCGCCGTCCGGGGTCTTGGTCTTGACCCGGCCGTCCTGGGGTTTGCGCTTCTCGGCGACGTTCATCCGGCCAAGGCTTTTCAGGCGGCTGACAATGGCCATCGTCACCTGGGGTGGAAATTGATAGACGTTGTGCAGCACGCCGTCGATGCGAAAGCGAACGGTGCCTTGATCGCGCCGGGGTTCGATGTGGATGTCGCTCGCCCGCTGCTGGAAGGCGTACTGGAACAGCCAGTCGACGATGTTGACGATGTGCGCGTCGTTGGCGTCCGGTTCCTGATCGCTGGCGCCGAGGTTGAGCAGTTGTTCGAAGTTGCCGAGGTTGCCGCTCTGCGCATCGGCATTGCTGGCGCCGCTGACCGATTTGGCGAGGCGGAAGAATTCGACGCTGAAACGCTGGATGTCCGCCGGGTTGGCCACCACCCGTTTGATCGGCAGTTTCAGGACGTGAGTCAGATCGGCCTCCCAGCCGCTGACATAGGGCTGGGCGCTGGCCACGGTCACCGCGTCGCGGTCGACCGACACCGCGAGAATCTTGTGGCGCTGGGCAAAGGCATAGGACATCAGCGGCGTGATGGCCGCGACGTTGATCTTCAGCGGATCGATCCGCAGGTACGGCTGGCCGGCCTGCTGCGCCAGCCACAGGGTCAGGCTTTCCAGGTCGAGGTGTTTGCCCGGACGGCTGAGGTCGTCCAGTTGCTGGCTGGCGATGAATTCCAGGGGGTGCTTCTGGCCGTGGGCGGCATGCCGGCGCCGGGCATTCAGCGCCTGCTCGGCCGAGTCCTGGCAGATGAACCCTTGGGCGACCAGTTCACGCAGTACCTCATTGAGATCCAGCCAGCGGTCCTGAGTGGCGAGTTGAACGGACATGCGGGCTCCTTTTGAACGACAGTGCGCAAAGGATAGTCGTGGCCCTGCCGACCGTTGGGCCACTACCCGACGAAGACGTTTCGGTTCTTGTCAGCCGGCCGCCTGCGCCGGTGCATCCCACGCCACGTCGGGGTTTTGCAGGTTCACCGAGCAGACGCTGATCAGGTTACGAAGTTTTTCCGCGATCACCTGGGCGCGGTGCCAGCTCAGGCCGCTCATGACGATGTCGATCGACAGCAGATCGTCCAGCCGCTGGACATTCACCTGTTCCGGGGTGAGGCACTGCAAGGCGAACAGGTTCAGGACCCGCACCAGCAAATCCGGCTCGGCCTCGGCCAGGATCTGATACTGCGCAAGGCAATGGGCGTTGCTGGCGTTCCACACATCGGCACGGGGCGCAGGGGTGTTGACGGCTTCGAGGTGTGGCATGGGAGGTCTCCGGAATCAGTGGAGGAATTTTTACATCCGATGCCGGGCATTTCTTGTCTAAGATGAGCTGATCAGGCGGTTGATTGGTGGAATCAATTCGCTATTGGCTTCTTTTGAGGATTATTTATGCACAGCGAGCTGGACAGCTACGACCGGCGCATTCTCGCCCTGCTGCAAGAGGACGCTTCCTTGTCCAGCGCACAGATCGCCGAGCAGGTGGGGCTGTCGCAATCGCCGTGCTGGCGACGGATTCAGCGGATGAAGGAGGAGGGGATCATTCGTGGCCAGGTGACTTTGCTCGATCGCAAGAAGATCGGTCTGAACACGCAGATCTTTGCCGAGATCAAACTCAACGCCCACGGCCGTTCGAACTTCACCGAATTCACCGAGGCGATTCGCGGTTTTCCCGAAGTTCTGGAGTGTTACGTGCTGATGGGGGCTGTGGATTTTCTGTTGCGGATTGTCGCGGCGGACATCGAGGCTTATGAGCGGTTCTTCTTCGAGAAGCTGTCGCTGGTGCCGGGGATTCAGGAAGTGAACTCGATTGTGGCGTTGTCTGAGATCAAGTCCACGACCAGTTTGCCGGTATTGCGCTGATCACGCGGGGGATTATCGTTCCCACGCTCCGCGTGGGAATGCCTCAATGGACGCTCTGCGTCCGCTTTGGGACGCGGAGCGTCCCGGGCTGCATTCCCACGCAGACGGTTCGACGCCTCGACGTGGGAACGATCTTTCGCCGGTGTTACATGCGCAGCAGCATTTTCCAGGCGCGATTCTGGTACACCGCAATCGCCTGATGCTTGCGCGCATCGAGCAGTTCGTCGGTAATGGTCGGCTCGTTGGCCAGTTGCGCCAGTTTGTTCAGCTCGCCGTACAGCCGATCCATTTCCGGGATGTCCAGCACGTTGCGCGCGTGGTGCAGCCAGACCTGTATGCGTTCAATGCGCGGCAGTTGCTCGGCCAGATCTTCCGGCTGTTGCTGATAACGCTGCAATTGCAGCGAAGTGGCTTCTTCGCCCAGCAGGCGCGGCAGCCAGCTTTGCAACTGCGCGGCACCCTGGCGATTGCCACGGGTGTTGCGGTCAGCCGTCCAGGTGCGGGCCAGCAACCAGCGCGAAGCGTTCAGCGAGAACAGGCCCCAGCGAGGGTCTTCCAGCTCTTCGAGGAACTGTTCCGGCGCGGCTTTGCGCACGTCTTCGTCTTCGATGCCGACCTGTACCAGCGGACGCCAGTCTTCCAGCAGGGCATCGAGGGCAACACGCAGGTCATGGGTCGACGGACGTGGTGCGGCCTGGCCGAGGCTGCTGAGCAGGGCACGCATTTCCGCGAGGTTCTCGACCCAGTCCTGCAGCAGGCGCCAGTGGCCGTTGAAGCGATACTGTTCGGCCAGACGCTGGCTGCTGCCGAGCAAGTGCCAGGCCAGGGCGGCGAAGGCGTCGTCCAGCGGGGTTTCGGCGGTAATGGCCGGCGCCGGCAGGCTCAGCGAGTAGCTGTTGGCGTCGTACAGGCGATAGCCGCGCTCGGCCTTACTGATATCGCACGGCATCAGGGCCAGGGTTTCGGCCAGTTCGGCGGCCAGTTCCAGCAGCGCGGCAGGCTCGCCTTCGCGCAGTTCCAGTTCCAGCTCGCAGATTTCTTCTTTCTGTTTGCCGACTACCACGTGTCCCAGATCCAGCGCGGCTTCGATGACCACTTTGGTCTTGCCACGGCCCCACGCGATTTCGGCGCGTTCGCGGACGAAATCGGTGGTGAAGATCGGCTTCAGGGTTTTCTTGTCCAGCTCGGCGAGGGACTCGGGCCAGCATTCGCCGTCGAGTTTCTTCACGTCGAGCTTGGCTTTGGGCAGGTTCCAGTCGTACTCGTTACGCTCGGACAGACCGGCGACGCTCTGGCCACGGGTCTTGAGGGTCTGAATCACCTCTTCGCCGTCCTTGCGCAGGCGCAGGGCAACCTTGGCCCGGGCCAGGTCACGCTCAGGCGTGTCGAAGTACTGATTCATCAACTCACGGCGTTCCCAGCCACTTTTGTTGCGTTTTTTCAGGAGAGGGTGCTCGCGCAGGGCGGCGAGGGTTTCGCGGCTGACGCGGAGTTTGATTTCGGTTTCTTTCTGCATGGCCGGAAAATCCAGGATCGGGAGCGCAGCCGGGGGAATGTGTGGCTGCCAAGGCCGTGCAGTGTACAGGACTGAACCTTCCTACGCTTTGCGGCGGTTTATTCTCGGCGCCGGATGGTTCTATGATGAACCTCAATCCGGGAGTTGGAGTCAGCGATGCCATTGCCGTCCATGCAAGACCAGTTCGCTGCACTGATCGCAGCGCCGTCGGTCAGCTGCACCCAGCCGGGCCTCGACCAGTCCAACCGGGCGGTGATCGATCTGCTTGCGGGCTGGCTCGGCGACCTCGGCTTCAGCTGCGACATCCAGCAGGTCAGTCCCGGCAAATTCAATCTGCTCGCCAGTTTCGGCAGTGGCCCCGGCGGGCTGGTGCTGGCCGGGCACAGCGACACGGTGCCCTACGACGATGCGTTGTGGAAAACCGATCCGCTGAAACTCACCGAAGTCGATGGCCGCTGGGTTGGTCTCGGCAGTTGCGACATGAAGGGCTTCTTCGCCCTGATCATCGAAGCCGTGCAACCGCTGCTCGCTCAACCGTTCAAGCAGCCGCTGCTGATCCTCGCCACCTGCGATGAAGAAAGCTCGATGTCCGGTGCCCGGGCGCTGGCCGAAGCGGGGCGCCCGCTGGGCCGGGCGGCCGTGATCGGCGAGCCGACCGGGCTCAAACCAATCCGCATGCACAAAGGCATCATGATGGAGCGCATCGATATCCTTGGGCAGAGCGGCCATTCGTCGGATCCGCGCCTGGGGCACAGCGCCCTCGAAGCGATGCACGATGCCATCGGCGAACTGCGCGGCCTGCGCCTGCTGTGGCAGCGCGAATTCAACAACCCGCAGTTCAGCGTGCCGCAGCCGACCATGAACTTCGGCTGCATCCACGGTGGCGACAACCCCAACCGCATCTGCGGTCAGTGTTCGCTGGAGTTCGACCTGCGGCCGTTGCCGGGAATGGACCCCAAGCTCTTGCGCAGCGAGATTCTGCGCAGGCTCAACCCGGTCGCCGAACGCCATCAGGTGAAAATCGATTACGCGCCGCTGTTTCCCGAAGTGCCGCCGTTCGAGCAGGCCGAAGACGCGGAACTGGTGCGAATTGCCGAAAAACTCACCGGCCATACGGCCGAAGCGGTAGCGTTCGGCACCGAAGCGCCTTATCTTCAGCGCCTTGGCTGCGAAACCATCGTGCTCGGCCCCGGCGACATCGCCTGTGCGCACCAGCCGGACGAGTACCTCGAAATGTCACGTTTGCAGCCTACCGTGCATCTATTGCGGCAGTTGATCGAACATTACTGTCTCAAAGCTGTATAAATTGCCCACACACTCACCCGTATTCATGAGGAGAGCGCGCGTGTCGCCAAGCCTGTTCCGACGATAACCATCAGCCCGCTGTGCGTTTTCCGTTCTGCCCTTTTTCCGGCTGCTATTTATTACAGGCCCAGGTTCATGCCCGAATACGTCAATTGGCTTCGCCACGCGTCTCCTTATATCAATGCTCACCGCGATTGCACCTTCGTTGTCATGCTTCCGGGCGACGGCGTGGAGCATCCGAATTTCGGCAACATCGTCCATGACATCGTGCTGCTGCACAGCCTCGGCGTGCGGCTGGTACTGGTTCATGGTTCCCGTCCGCAGATCGAAACCCGCCTTGCTGCACGCGGCCTGACCCCGCATTACCACCACGGCATGCGCATCACTGATGCCGCGACGCTGGAGTGCGTGATCGACGCGGTCGGCCAGTTGCGTATTGCCATCGAAGCGCGGCTGTCGATGGACATGGCTTCGTCGCCGATGCAGGGCTCGCGTCTGCGGGTGGCCAGCGGCAACCTTGTTACGGCGCGGCCGATCGGCGTGCTGGAAGGCGTCGACTACCACCACACCGGCGAAGTGCGCCGGGTCGACCGCAAAGGCATCAACCGTCTGCTCGACGAGCGCTCCATCGTGCTGCTGTCGCCGCTGGGTTATTCGCCTACCGGCGAGATCTTCAACCTCGCCTGCGAAGACGTCGCCACCCGCGCCGCCATCGATCTGGGCGCCGACAAGCTGCTGCTGTTCGGCGCCGACCTCGGTCTGATCGACGAAAACGGCAAACTGGTGCGCGAACTGCGTCCGCAACAGGTGCCGGCACATCTGCAGCGTCTGGGCAGCAACTATCAGGCGGAACTGCTGGATGCCGCCGCCGAAGCCTGTCGTGGCGGCGTGGCACGCAGCCATATCGTCAGTTATGCCGAGGATGGTGCGCTGCTGACCGAACTGTTCACCCGTGACGGTGGCGGTACGCTGGTGGCCCAGGAGCAATTCGAACTGGTGCGCGAGGCGGCGATTGAAGACGTCGGTGGCTTGCTTGACCTGATCAGCCCGCTGGAAGAGCAGGGGATTCTGGTGCGTCGCTCGCGCGAAGTGCTGGAGCGTGAGATCGAGCAGTTCAGTGTGGTCGAGCGTGAAGGGATGATCATCGCCTGTGCGGCGCTGTATCAGATTGCCGATTCGGATGCCGGTGAACTGGCGTGCCTGGCGGTGAATCCCGAGTATCGCCATGGCGGTCGCGGCGACGAATTGCTCGAGCGCATCGAGACCCGTGCCCGGGCGCAGGGCCTGAAGACTTTGTTCGTCCTCACCACCCGCACTGCCCACTGGTTCCGCGAGCGCGGTTTCGAGCCGAGCAGCGTTGAACGCCTGCCGGCGGCGCGGGCTTCTCTCTATAACTATCAGCGCAATTCGAAGATCTTCGAAAAGTCTCTGTGAGATGCGATTGCCCCCACGGGATGCGTGGGGGCAATTTGTTTACTCCGCTACAAATTTCGCACTGACATACGGCGAGTAGTCAGGCAAAACGCTTTCGACCTTGCCCTGTTCCTTCAAAAATTTTGCCGTCTCACCAATTGCCTTCGCCGTGCCGCCGTCCAGCAGCGCCGTGGTCTGTTGCGCCTGGGCGTCCGGGAAGGCCGAACCCGCGAGCAATTCCGGTACGTCGGCAGCATTGGCACCGGTCAGTTTGGCGATTTTTTGTACAGGCACCGAGTCGGCTGTCCAGCTGTCTTTATGGGCGGCGTAATCCGCGAACGAGTCCAGAGTCACCTTGGCGAACTTGGCCACGACTTCAGGATGCTTCTCGGCAAAGTCCTTGCGCGCGACCCAGACTTCGAAGGTCGGCGCGCCCCACTGGCCGACCTGCGCGGCATCGGTCAGGGTCTTGCCGGTCTTGCGGATTTCACCCAGCGCCGGCGACCAGACAAAGGCACCGTCGATGTCGCCACGCTTCCAGGCTGCCGCGATTTCTGCGGGTTGCAGGTTCACCACTTTGACTTTCGAGGTGTCCAGGCCCCAGTGCTTGAGCGCACCGAGCAGGCTGTAGTGGGAGGTGGAAACGAACGGGGTGGCGATGGTCTTGCCGATCAGGTCTTCGGGCTTGTTGATACCGCTGCCGTTACGCACCACCAGTGCTTCGGCGGCATTGATCTGCGCCGAGACGATAAAGGCCACGATCGGCAGATTGCGCGAAGCAGCGGCCGCCAGCGGGCTGGAGCCGAGGTTGCCGATCTGCACATCGCCGGAGGCGATGGCTGTCACAACTTCCGGGCCGCTGTTGAACCGACGCCAGTCGATTTTCTCGCCGATGGCCTTTTCGTACACGCCGTCGGCCTGGGGGACTTTGCTCGGGTCAATACCGGTCTGGTAGCCGACGGTGAGGTTGGCGGCATGGGCTGAAAAAGAAATCAGCGCCGACACACAAACTGTAACAAATTGACTAGATAGTGCGCGTTTGGCCATCATGGCGTCGCCTTTTCGATAGGGTTTGACGAATCGGGGTTGCGTCAAAGCTAATCGATCTAAAAAAAGGCTAACAAATACCATTTAGTAATGAGCTTAGTCGCCGATACGCTGTATCCGGTGTGGATGGCAAATGGCTGGCCATATAGCTGAAAGGTATCAAAAAGAATTAATAAATTCTTTTTGGGTTTATCAGGAAGTCTTTACCCTGCAGGGACCAAATCACTGCGATTAGACCTTGGTCGTAGACATACAAGGTTACGATTGACTTGTCAGTCACGGTCTGGCGCTAATCGCGCATCTTAGGATCCAGGGGCATCAGACCCCGGACCAGGAACACAAGAATTAGAAACGAGAGGAGCGAAACATGAACAAGTCCACCTTGGCCCTGGCCGTGGCCGTAGGGGTTTTGGCGCAGCAGGCAGGCGCCGCCGGTTTCATCGAAGACAGCAAGGCCACCTTGGGGCTGCGTAACTTCTACATCAACACTGACAACCGTAGCGGCACTGCCGAACCAAGCCGCAACGAAGAGTGGGGCCAAGGCTTCGATCTGCGTTTCATCTCCGGCTACACCCAAGGCACCGTAGGCTTCGGTATCGACGCCATCGGCCTGCTGGGCGTACGTCTGGATTCGGGCGGCGGCACCAACGGCAACGTTGCTGCTAACGGTAATCCTGGCACCGCTTACGGCGGCACTGTTTTCCCAAGCGAATCCAATGGTCAAGCGGTTGATAACTTCTCCAGCCTGGGCCTGACTGCCAAAGCCAAGATTTCCCAGACTGAACTGAAGCTGGGTACCCTGCAGCCGAAGAACCCGGTCATCGTGACCAACGACGGTCGCCTGCTGCCACAAACCTGGCAGGGTGGCCAGATCACTTCCGGCGAAATCAAGGACCTGACCCTGGTCGGTGGTCAGATCGAGCACGCGAAGGGTCGTAACTCCAGCAACAATGAGCAGCTGTCTATCAACGGCGCGGCACCGCGTACCGTTAACAGCAACAAGTTCATTTACGCCGGTGGTGACTACAAGATCACCAAAGACCTGACTGCCCAGTACTACTACGGCAACCTGGAAGATTTCTACAAGCAACACTTCCTGGGTCTGGTCCACAACTGGGCAATCGGCCCGGGCGTATTGAAGTCTGACTTCCGTTACTTCAACAGCTCTGACGACGGCCGCAACGGCAACACGCCTGCTTACTTCAGCAGCGGTAACTACTCCGGTGTTGCCAGCGGTCGCGGTAAAGTCGACAACAACCTCTACAGCGGTCTGTTCCTGTACACCGTTGAAGGTCACACTTTCGGTGGCGGCTACCAGGTTTCCAACGGCAGCAGCGACTTCCCTTGGCTGAACCAGGGCGACGGTTCGTCTAACTACACCATCACCGACATGCAGATCCAGAAGTTCGGCCGTGCCGGCGAACGTACCTGGCAAGCTCGCTACTCGTATGACTTCGCCAAGGTTGGCGTACCGGGCCTGACCGCCGGTATGGTTTACCTGCGTGGCGATAACATCGACACCGTAACTTCCACCGGTCGTGAAAACGGCAATGGCGACACCGAGTGGGAACGCGACCTGACCATCGGTTACGTCGTGCCGGAAGGCCCGCTGAAGAACGTCGGCTTCATGTGGAAAAACGCTACCTGGCGTACCAACATCGCCGGTGTTCGCGACCAGGACGAAAACCGCCTGATCCTCAGCTACTCGATCCCGCTGCTGTAATAGCGCGCTCAGGTAAATGACGAAAAAAAGCCCCGTCCGGCATCGCGCCGGACGGGGCTTTTGCGTTTTCGGGTCCGGCTCACCCCCGTAAGCCTTTCCCGATGTTCCCCTCTTTACAGCAACTCAAGGCCTTCTCGAACCTTGAGGGCGATGTTCGTCGCGATGCTGCGGGACGTCCAGTGAACAGATGTTTAATATTCAATAAAGATATAAATATCTAGTTATTTATTCTTTTTAAGAAGATCGAATCCCGAGCTACAGTTGAGGTCTCCAACCACTCATCAGGAGCCGCACCATGAGCCTCAGACTTGGCGATATCGCCCCCGATTTCGAACAGGATTCCAGCGCCGGCAAGATTCGTTTCCACGAATGGCTGGGCGATAGCTGGGGCGTGCTGTTTTCCCACCCGGCGGACTTTACCCCGGTCTGCACCACCGAGCTGGGCTTCACTGCCAAGCTCAAGGACGAGTTCAACAAGCGCGGCGTGAAAGCCATTGCCCTGTCGGTCGACCCGGTGGACTCGCACCACAAGTGGATCGAGGACATCAACGAAACCCAGAACACCATCGTCAACTTCCCGATCCTGGCCGATGCCGATCGCAGGGTGTCCGATCTGTACGATCTGATCCACCCGAACGCCAACGACACCCTGACCGTGCGTTCGCTGTTCGTGATCGATCCGAACAAGAAGATCCGCCTGACCATCACCTACCCGGCGAGCACCGGGCGCAACTTCCACGAGATCTTGCGGGTGATCGATTCGCTGCAGCTCACCGACAACTACAAGGTAGCCACCCCGGCCAACTGGCAGGACGGTGAAGAAGTGGTGATCGTGCCGTCGCTCAAGGACGAAGACGAAATCAAGCAACGCTTTCCGAAGGGCTATCGCGCGGTGAAGCCGTACCTGCGCCTCACCCCACAGCCGAACAAATAAAGTCCAATCGCCAGCAGGCTGGCTCCCACAAGTGGGCGTTCCATGTGGGAGCCAGCCAGCCTGCTGGCGATGGCGGCGTCGAATGCGCCGCGCGCCTCCAATTTGTAACCACGATGCAGGGTTTCAGGCCGCTTTGACGGCCTGTTTTTTTGCCGCAAGAAAATGAAATGCATATCTCCATAAAGAATAACCAAATGAATAAATATGATTTATGGATATATGAATCAACTGGTAAGGTCACTGACATCGAAGCGAGATCGCAACCCGCGAATCGCCTGTAACGCGCAAGGAATCGTCTGAATGCTGGTCGTCTCACTCGGTGGCAGTCCCAGTCAACGTTCCCGCTCCGGGGTGTTGCTGGAGCGCTCGCAACGCTGGTTGCAGCAGCAAGGGGTGGAAGTGGTGAGTTATCAGGTGCGGGACTTCCCGGCCGAAGACCTGCTCCACGCCCGCTTCGACAGCCCGAAGGTGCTCGACCTGCTGCAACAGATTGAAAACGCCGATGGCCTGCTGATCGCCACGCCGGTGTACAAGGCGTCGTTCTCCGGCGCCCTGAAGACCGTGCTGGATCTGCTGCCCGAGCGTGCGCTGAACCACAAGATTGTCCTGCCGATGGCTACCGGCGGCAGCATCGCCCACATGCTGGTGGTCGATTACGCCCTCAAGCCTGTGCTGTCGGCGTTGAAGGCCCAGGAAATGCTGCAAGGGATTTTTGCCGAGGACAGCCAGATCGCCTACGGCGAAGGCAGTGCCCAGGCGCAGTTGGCGCCGGCGCTGGAGCAGCGGTTGCATGAAGCGCTGGACCAGTTTGTCAGCGCCATGGCCCGCCGGCCGAAGCCGCTGGAGCCGGGGCTGTTGAACGAACGTTTGTTGAGTGCTCGCTGGAGCATTTGAACCACACCGAAACTTGAAGTACTCACCTTACTCAGCCGCCAACGGCCAAGCAGGTGCAGCCAAAACCCAACAGCAAAAAGGAGAGCGCTATGCGCACTGTATTTTTGCGTCGTGGTCTGGTCGCTCTGTTTGCTGCGGCTGTGTCCTTCGGCGCCATCACTCAAGCTCAAGCCGAGACGCTACGGATCGGTTATCAGAAATACGGCACGCTGGTGCTGCTCAAAGCCAAAGGCACGCTGGAAAAGCGTCTCGCTGCTCAAGGCGTCGACGTGCAATGGACTGAATTCCCCGGCGGCCCGCAACTGCTGGAAGGCCTGAACGTCGGCTCGATCGACTTCGGTGTCACCGGCGAAACCCCGCCGGTCTTCGCCCAGGCTGCCGGTGCCGATCTGCTCTACGTGGCTTACGAGCCACCAGCGCCGAACAGCGAAGCGATCCTCGTGCCGAAAGACTCGCCGATCAAATCGGTGGCGGATCTCAAGGGCAAGAAAGTCGCCCTGAACAAAGGCTCCAACGTCCACTATTTGCTGGTGCGTGCGCTGGAAGACGCCGGCCTCAAGTACACCGACATTCAAACCGTATTCCTGCCGCCGGCCGATGCCCGCGCCGCGTTCGAACGTGGCAGCGTCGACGCCTGGGTCATCTGGGACCCGTACCAGGCCGCCGCCGAGAAACAGCTGCAAGCGCACACGCTGCGTGACGGCAAAGGCATCGTCGACAACCACCAGTTCTACCTGGCGACCAAACCCTACGCACAGAAAAATCCAGAGGTGATCAAGACCCTCGTGGAAGAAGTGCGCGCCGTCGGCGAGTGGTCCAAGGCCAACCCGGAAGACGTGACCCAACAGGTGTCGCCGCTGCTCGGCCTGCCGGCAGACATCACCCTGACCTCGGTGAAACGCCAGGGCTACGGCGCGCTGTTCCTGACCCCGGAAGTGGTCGCCGCACAACAGAAAATCGCCGACACCTTCTACCAGCTCAAGCTGATTCCCAAGCCGTTGAGCATCAAGGACGTGATCTGGACCCCGCCGGCCGCTGTGGCAAAAGCGCAGTAATTCGAATCCCCAAGGAGACCACTCCATGAGCCTCAACATCTTCTGGTTCCTGCCTACCCACGGCGACGGCCATTACCTTGGCACCGCCGAAGGCGCTCGCGCCGTCGACCACGGCTATCTGCAACAGGTCGCGCAAGCGGTGGATCGACTGGGTTTTGGCGGCGTGCTGATTCCCACCGGCCGCTCCTGCGAGGACTCGTGGCTGGTGGCGGCATCGCTGATCCCGGTGACCCAGCGTCTGAAATTCCTTGTCGCCCTGCGCCCCGGGATCATTTCCCCGACGGTGGCGGCGCGTCAGGCGGCGACTCTGGATCGCCTGTCCGGCGGTCGTGCGCTGTTCAACCTGGTGACCGGTGGCGATCCGGAAGAGTTGGCCGGCGACGGTCTGTTCCTCGATCACGAAGCGCGCTATCAGGCCTCGGTGGAATTCACCCGGATCTGGCGTCGGGTGCTGGAAGGCGAAACCGTGGATTACGACGGCGAGCACATCAGTGTGAAGGGCGCCAAATTGCTCTACCCGCCGATCCAGCAGCCGCGTCCGCCGCTGTACTTCGGCGGTTCGTCGGAAGCGGCGCAGGATCTGGCCGCCGAACAAGTGGAAATGGTCTTGACCTGGGGCGAGCCGCCGGCGGCAGTGGCGGAAAAGATCGAACAGGTTCGCGCCAAAGCAGCCAAGCTCGGGCGCACCGTACGCTTCGGCATTCGTCTGCATGTGATCGTGCGGGAAACCAACGCTGAAGCCTGGCAGGCGGCGGATCGCCTGATCTCGCATCTGGACGACGACACCATCAAACGTGCCCAGGCTTCGCTGGCGCGGTTCGATTCGGTCGGCCAGCAACGCATGGCTGCGCTGCACGGTGGCAGCCGCGACAACCTCGAAGTCAGCCCGAACCTGTGGGCCGGCGTCGGCCTGGTGCGCGGCGGTGCCGGTACGGCGCTGGTCGGCGACGGCCCGACCGTGGCGGCGCGCGTGAAGGAATACGCGGATCTGGGCATCGATACCTTCATCTTCTCCGGTTATCCACACCTCGAAGAATCGTATCGGGTGGCCGAGTTGCTGTTCCCGCACCTCGACGTCGAGCGTCCGGAACTGCCGAAAAGCGCAGGTTACGTCAGCCCGTTCGGCGAGATGGTGGCCAACGACATTCTTCCCAAAGCCGCGTCCCAGAGCTGAGGCGCCGCCATGAAGAAATTTATCCACAGCCTCGCGCCCTGGGCGTTGCCAGTGTTGTTGCTGGCGGTGTGGCAGTTGTCGGTGTCGGCGGGTTGGTTGTCGACACGGATTCTGCCGGCGCCGGTGGCGGTGATCGAAGCCGGCGTGAGCCTGGTGCGCAGCGGCGAAATCTGGACGCACCTGGCGATCAGCGGCTGGCGCGCCGCGCTGGGCTTCACCATCGGTGGCAGCATCGGTCTGGTGCTGGGCTTCATCACCGGCCTGTCGAAGTGGGGCGAACGCCTGCTCGACAGCTCGGTGCAGATGATCCGCAACGTGCCGCACCTGGCGCTGATTCCGCTGGTGATCCTGTGGTTCGGCATCGATGAGTCGGCGAAGATTTTTCTGGTGGCATTGGGCACGTTGTTCCCGATCTACCTCAACACCTATCACGGCATCCGCAACGTCGATCCGGCGCTGGTGGAGATGGCGCGCAGTTATGGCCTGTCCGGTTTCAGCCTGTTCTGGCAGGTGATTCTGCCGGGTGCGTTGCCTTCGATTCTGGTCGGCGTGCGCTTCGCCCTGGGCTTCATGTGGCTGACGCTGATCGTGGCGGAAACCATCTCCGCGAGCTCCGGCATCGGTTATCTGGCGATGAACGCCCGCGAGTTCCTGCAGACCGACGTGGTGGTGCTGGCGATTCTGATGTACGCGGTGCTCGGCAAGCTGGCCGACCTCGCGGCCCGTGGCCTTGAACGTGTGTGGCTGCGCTGGCATCCGGCGTATCAAGTGGCGAAAGGAGGTGCGGCATGACCGCTCAACAACCTCCACGCCTGCTGCGCGGGATTCCGCTGGCGGTGCGCAACCTGCAAAAGACCTTCGGCTGGCGGCAAGTGCTACGTGACATCGATCTGCACATTCCGGCGGGGCAATTCGTCGCGGTGGTCGGGCGCAGCGGATGCGGCAAAAGTACTTTGCTGCGCCTGCTCGCCGGCCTCGATCAACCCACCGGCGGCGATCTGCTCGCCGGGGCCGCACCGCTCAGCGATGCGCGGGATGACACGCGGTTGATGTTCCAGGAAGCACGGCTGTTGCCGTGGAAAAAGATCATCGACAACGTCGGTCTCGGCCTCAAGGGCGACTGGCGTGCGCAAGCCTTGCAGGCGCTGGATGCAGTCGGCCTCGCCGATCGCGCCAACGAATGGCCGGCGGCACTGTCCGGCGGGCAGAAGCAGCGTGTGGCCCTGGCCCGGGCGCTGATTCATCAACCGCGTCTGTTGCTGCTGGACGAGCCATTGGGCGCACTGGATGCGCTGACCCGGATCGAGATGCAGCAACTGATCGAACGTCTCTGGCAACAGCATGGTTTCACCGTGTTGCTGGTGACCCACGACGTCAGCGAAGCGGTGGCGATTGCCGACCGGGTGATTCTGATCGAGGACGGCGAAGTCGGCCTTGACCTGCAAGTGGAGCTGCCGCGCCCTCGGGTCCGTGGCTCCCATCGCCTGGCGGCGCTGGAAACCGAAGTGCTCAACCGTGTGTTGTCCCTGCCCGGCGAACCGCCGGCGCCGGAACCCGTTTCACCCTTGCCTACGCAACTGCGTTGGGCTCAATAACTCAAGCAAACGACAGGAATCAATGCCATGACTATCAAAGCCATCAACGTACGCAACCAGTTCAAAGGCGCGATCAAGGAGATCGTTCTCGGCGACGTGCTGTCGGAAATCGACGTGCAGACCGCTTCCGGCATCGTCACGTCGGTGATCACCACCCGTTCGGTCAAGGAGCTGGAACTGGAGGTCGGCAGCGAAGTGATCGCCTTCGTGAAATCCACCGAGGTGTCCATCGCCAAGTTGTAAGGGCGTGGGACAAAAACAACCCCGAAGGGTGTGAGCCCTTCGGGGTTTTTTGTGCCTGTCGCGTGCCGCGCTAGAGAACCCGCTTGGGCAGATAGGGCGGCAGATACAGCCCGATATAGGCATCGAACACCCGCATGCCTTCCTCGGCCATGCGCGGGGTGATCTGTCCGTGCTGTTGCACCGAGCGGGCGTAGACGCGGTCGCCCAGCTCCATGGCCAGCGCGAACACGTCCACATCGTCCGGCAGTCGCGGCAGTTCGAAGTGATGGTCGAACAGCTTGTGCATCAGGTCGCCGAGTTCGAGGTCGTGCTGGCGGTCGGCCTGAGTGACTTCGGTGAGGCCGTGCTGCGCGAGGATCAGCTGGCGGGCGGCGGCATCCTCGCCGTAGATCTCCAGCATCCGCTCCTCGACCAGCCGCGACAGGTCACGCCAGTCGCGCAGGGCATCGTGATCGATCGGCGCTTGCAGGCAGGCGCGGAAGGCTGCGTGTACATCGGCCGTCAGGGCTTCGAGCAGCGCCGGGACGCTGGCGAAGAAGTGGTAGACAGAGGAGGGCGGAATCTGTGCGCGCTCGGCAACGCTGTAGATCGACAGGCTCGCCACGCCCTCGGCGGCCAGCAGCGTGCGCGCGGCGTCGAGTATCGAATCGATCCGCGCCTGACTGCGGGCACGGGGTTTGCGGACGGGGGCGGGACGCGTCATGAAAGTCTCCTGCGGGGCAGCGGGCATTGTACGAGCCGGCTCTTGCGTTGTCTTGTCGGCCGCCATCGCTGGCAAGCCAGCTCCCACAGGTATCTGTGTCGAACACAAGATTTGAGTACACAACAGAACCCTGTGGGAGCTGGCTTGCCAGCGATCCGCCGCAGGCGGCCATAAAAAAACGCTGCGGGCTGATGAAGCCGGCAGCGCTTTTTATTCCTGCAATCCGCTTAAACGGTGTGCAGATACCAGTTGTACTCGAGGTCGGAGATGGAGTGTTCGAACTCCTCCAGCTCGCTCTCTTTACAGGCGACGAAGATATCGATGTATTTCGGATCGATGTACTTGGCCATCACTTCGCTGTCGTCCAGCTCGCGCAGGGCATCGCGCAGGTTGTTCGGCAGGCTCTGCTCGTTCTGCTCGTAGCTGTTGCCTTCGGTCGGAGCCGGTGGCTCGATCTTGTTGGTCAGGCCGTGGTGCACGCCCGCCAGGACCGAAGCCATCAGCAGGTACGGGTTGGCGTCGGCGCCGGCAACGCGGTGTTCCAGGCGGACCGCGTCGGCGGAGCCGGTCGGTACGCGCAGGGCCACGGTGCGGTTGTCCAGGCCCCAGCTCGGCGAGTTCGGCACGTAGAACTGTGCGCCGAAACGACGGTAGGAGTTGACGTTCGGGCAGAGGAAAGCCATCTGCGCGGGCAGGGTCTCGAGCACACCGCCGATCGCGTGACGCAGCGCGGCGTTCTGCTCGGGATCCTCGCTGGCAAAAATGTTTTTGCCTTCTTTGTCGAGAACCGAAATGTGGACGTGCAGACCGTTGCCTGCCTGGCCCGGGTACGGCTTGGCCATGAAGGTGGTGTCCATTTCATGGTCGTAGGCGATGTTCTTGATCAGACGCTTGAGCAGGACCGCGTAGTCGCATGCCTTGATCGGGTCGGCGACGTGGTGCAGGTTCACTTCGAACTGCGCCGGGGCACTTTCCTTGACGATGGCGTCGGCCGGGATGCCTTGCTCTTTGGCGCCTTCCAGAATGTCCTGGAGGCAGTCGACGTATTCGTCGAGGTCGTCGATCAGGTAGACCTGGGTCGAATGCGGGCGTTTGCCGGAGATCGGCGAGCGTGGCGGCTGAGGGCGGCCGTTCACGTTTTCCTGGTCGATCAGGTAGAACTCGAGTTCGAACGCGGCGCAGATGGTCAAGCCCAGCTCGTCAAACTTTGCAACAACTTGACGGAGCACTTCGCGCGGGTCAGCGAAGAAAGGGTCACCTTCGAGTTCGTGCATGGTCATCAACAGTTGCGCGGTCGGGCGCTTCTGCCATGGCTCGTTGCACAGGGTATCGGGGATTGGATAGCAGATACGGTCGGCGTCGCCGATGTCCAGGCCCAGGCCGGTGCTTTCCACCGTCGAACCATTGATATCCAGAGCAAATAGAGAGGCCGGCAGGTTGATGCCTTTCTCGTAAACCTTGTGGAGGCTGGTGCGTTCGATGCGCTTGCCGCGCACCACACCATTCATATCCGCAATCAGAAGGTCAACGTACAGAACCTCAGGATGTTCCTTAAGGAACGCGTTCGCTTCGTTAAGCTGAACGGCACGCGGGGGTACCGACATGATGCAACACCTTTGTTGTTAAAAATATCAATCATTGATCTTTTCTGGTTTCAGTCAACCCGAACGGCCTGCCGAAGTCAAGCGAGGCCTTTTCTGCCCTGAAAAAGCGCCACGAGGGCATTTATGGGGCACTTTGGGGCATTTTTTTATCCGTGAAGGACGCGCCACCCGCAGGCTTGAGCAGGCCGTGTTGTATTTTTTACGGGGGTGTTGTGTAAAAAAATGAACAAGGCTAAGCTCGGATCAAACCCATAACAGCAATAATACCGGGGTGCTTCATGTCTCGCCTGCCGTTAATCGGCGTCACCGACTGCTCTTTGCAGTCCGGTCTGCATGCTTATCACATCAGTGGCGACACGTCCGTCCGCAGCGCGGCCAGCAAGGCCTGCAACGTGCCAGCGATCTCCCAGCCCATGGCAGATCGAGCGCCAGCGTCCGATATTCTGGACGTGTGCGAGGGCATCCTCTTTAGCGGTTCTCCTTTCAATATAGATCTCTTTCCTGCTCCCGGCCTGCACCGCGTCCGTCGCCGTGCCCGTGATTCTGCACGCCCGGGATGTGCACAGGAAATGCAACGCCAGCGTAAAGGGCAGGTAAGCTCCTCCTTCATTGTCTATGCGCGGTGCCGGGCGTAAGCCGGCACTGCGCGCAAGCAAGGCCCTTTAACGCGACGCCTGGTGCGTCAAACATTGCCTGACATCTGTCAGGAGACTCAGCCCAGAGGCATTTATGAGTAACAACCTCGACCAGCTCACCGATTGGTTGAAAGACCACAAGATCACAGAAGTCGAATGCATGATCGGCGACTTGACCGGTATCACCCGGGGCAAGATCTCGCCGACCAACAAGTTCATCGCCGAAAAAGGCATGCGCCTGCCAGAAAGCGTTCTGTTGCAGACCGTGACCGGCGACTACGTCGAAGACGACATCTATTACGAACTGCTCGACCCGGCCGACATCGACATGATCTGCCGCCCCGACCAGAACGCCGTGTACCTGGTGCCATGGGCCATAGAGCCGACCGCCCAGGTGATCCACGACACCTACGACAAGCAAGGCAACCCGATCGAGCTGTCGCCGCGCAACGTCCTCAAGAAAGTCCTGAAACTCTATGCCGACAAGGGCTGGCAGCCGATCGTTGCGCCGGAAATGGAGTTCTACCTGACCAAGCGCAGCGACGACCCTGACTATCCGTTGCAGCCGCCAGTTGGCCGTTCCGGGCGTCCGGAGATCGGTCGTCAGTCGTTCTCCATCGAAGCGGCGAACGAATTCGATCCGCTGTTCGAAGACGTCTACGACTGGTGCGAATTGCAGGAACTGGACCTCGACACGCTGATCCACGAGGACGGCACGGCGCAGATGGAAATCAACTTCCGTCACGGCGATGCCCTGTCCCTGGCCGACCAGATTCTGGTGTTCAAGCGCACCATGCGCGAGGCCGCCCTCAAGCACAACGTGGCCGCGACCTTCATGGCCAAGCCGATGACCGGCGAGCCGGGCAGTGCGATGCACCTGCACCAGAGCATCATCGACATCGAGACTGGCAAGAACGTGTTCTCCAATGACGACGGGACCATGAGCCAGCTGTTCCTGCACCACATCGGTGGCCTGCAGAAACTGATCCCGGAATTGCTGCCGCTATTCGCACCGAACGTCAACTCATTCCGCCGCTTCCTCCCGGATACCTCGGCACCGGTGAACGTTGAGTGGGGCGAGGAAAACCGCACCGTGGGCCTGCGCGTCCCGGATGCCGGCCCGCAGAACCGTCGGGTGGAAAACCGTTTGCCGGGCGCCGACGCCAACCCGTACCTGGCGATTGCCGCGAGCCTGCTCTGCGGCTACATCGGCATGGTCGAAGGCATCAACCCGAGCGCGCCGGTCGTGGGCCGTGGTTACGAGCGCCGCAACCTGCGCCTGCCGCTGACCATCGAGGACGCCCTGGAGCGCATGGAAAACAGCGCGACCATCGAGAAATACCTGGGCAAGACCTTCATCACCGGCTACGTCGCGGTGAAGCGGGCCGAGCATGAAAACTTCAAGCGCGTGATCAGTTCCTGGGAGCGTGAGTACCTGCTCTTCGCCGTCTGATACGCCGGGCGCGGTGGCCAGCCGCCGCGCCTTCACCGATAACAAGGAGAATTGGCATGACCAGCAACAACCCGCAAACCCGTGAGTGGCAAGCCCTCAGCAGCGATCACCACCTGGCCCCGTTCAGCGACTTCAAGCAGCTGAAAGAAAAGGGTCCACGGATCATCACCAACGCCAAGGGCGTGTACCTGTGGGACAGCGAGGGCAACAAGATCCTCGACGGCATGGCGGGTCTGTGGTGTGTGGCGATCGGTTATGGACGTGATGAGCTGGCGGATGCTGCCGCCAAACAGATGCGCGAACTGCCTTACTACAACCTGTTCTTCCAGACCGCGCACCCGCCGGCGCTGGAACTGGCCAAGGCCATCGCCGACGTGGCGCCGGAAGGCATGAACCACGTGTTCTTCACCGGCTCCGGTTCCGAAGGCAACGACACCATGCTGCGTATGGTTCGCCACTACTGGGCGATCAAGGGCCAGCCGAACAAGAAAGTCATCATCAGCCGCAAGAACGGCTACCACGGTTCCACCGTGGCCGGCGCAAGCCTGGGCGGCATGACCTACATGCACGAACAGGGCGACCTGCCGATTCCGGGCATCGTCCACATCGCGCAGCCGTACTGGTTCGCCGAAGGCGGCGACATGACCCCGGAAGAGTTCGGGATCTGGGCGGCCAATCAGCTGGAAGAAAAGATTCTGGAAGTCGGCGTCGACAACGTCGGTGCCTTTATTGCCGAGCCGATCCAGGGCGCCGGCGGCGTGATCATTCCGCCAGACACCTACTGGCCGCGCATCAAGGAAATCCTCGCCAAGTACGACATCCTGTTCGTGGCCGATGAAGTGATCTGCGGTTTCGGCCGTACCGGCGAATGGTTCGGCAGCGATTTCTACGACCTCAAGCCACACATGATGACCATCGCCAAAGGCCTGACGTCCGGCTACATCCCGATGGGTGGCCTGATCGTGCGCGACGAAGTGGTGGCGGTGCTCAACGAGGGCGGCGACTTCAACCACGGCTTCACCTACTCCGGTCACCCGGTAGCGGCGGCGGTGGGTCTGGAAAACATCCGGATTCTGCGCGAAGAGAAAATCATCGAACGCGCCCATGAAGAAACGGCACCGTATTTGCAGAAACGTCTGCGCGAACTGAACGATCACCCGTTGGTAGGTGAAGTGCGCGGAGTCGGTCTGCTGGGGGCCATCGAGCTGGTGCAGGACAAGGCCACTCGCAAGCGTTACGAAGGCAAGGGTGTGGGCATGATCTGCCGCCAGTTCTGCTTCGACAACGGGCTGATCATGCGTGCCGTGGGCGACACCATGATCATCGCGCCGCCGCTGGTGATCAGCAAGGCGGAGATCGATGAACTGGTTACAAAGGCACGCAAGTGCCTGGATCTGACCCTGAGTGCGTTGCAGGGCTAAGTGCTAGGCTCTGAGCGATGGAGCTGTTGCGCTGTCGCTCGGAGCTGTCAGAAAGGCTGGTCTTTTCTTGAAAGACCGCCTCGGATCTTGCCAGACTAGCCGCGGTTCCAGTTGTCCGGGTTCGGCCGCTGAACAAAGTGGTTCAAAAAAGAAAAATTTGGAGCATTAACGCATGAAGGCATTAGGCAAAAAGCTCGCTGGCAAGACTCTGCTCGCCATGTCCCTGATGGGCGTGATGGCGGGTGCGGTTCAGGCGGACGACAAGGTGTTGCACGTTTACAACTGGTCCGACTACATCGCGCCGGACACGGTTGCCAATTTCGAAAAAGAGACGGGCATCAAGGTCGTCTATGACGTTTTCGACAGCAACGAAACCCTGGAAGCCAAGCTGCTGGCCGGCAAATCCGGTTACGACATCGTGGTGCCTTCCAACAACTTCCTGGCCAAGCAGATCAAGGCCGGCGTTTATCAGGAACTGGACAAGTCCAAGCTGACGAACTGGAAGAACCTCGACGAAGACCTGCTCAAGGCCGTTGGCGACGCCAGCGACCCGGGCAACAAGCACGCGTTCCCGTACATGTGGGGTTCGATCGGTATCGGTTACAACCCGGCCAAGGTCAAGGCTGCGCTGGGTATCGACAAGATCGATTCCTGGGACATCGTGTTCAAGCCTGAAAACATCGAGAAGCTGAAAAGCTGCGGTGTGAGCTTCCTCGACGCGCCGACCGAAATGATTCCCGCGGCTCTGCACTATCTGGGCAAGCCGACCAACAGCAAGGACAAGGCTGACCTGAAAGCCGCCGAAGACCTGTTCCTCAAGATCCGTCCTTCGGTGGCTTACTTCCACTCCTCGAAGTACATCTCGGACCTGGCCAACGGCAACATCTGCGTGGCGGTCGGCTACTCGGGTGACCTGGAACAATCCAAGACCCGCGCCAAGGAAGCCGGTGACAAGGTCAAACTGGCCTACACCATTCCGAAAGAAGGTGCCGGTACTTTCTACGACATGGTCGCCATTCCCAAGGATGCCGAAAACGTCGAAGCCGCCTACAAGTTCATGAACTACCTGCTCGAGCCGAAAGTGATGGCCGAAATCACCAACGCCGTGCGTTTCCCGAACGGCAACAAGGCGGCCACCGCCCTGGTGGACAAGGAAATCACCAGCGATCCGAGCATCTACCCTTCGGCTGAAGTGAAGAAGCAGCTCTATGCGATCAGCGATCTGGACGCGCCTACCCTGCGCCTGATCACTCGCAGCTGGACCAAGATCAAATCCGGTAAATAAGCCGGTTTGAAGCAGTCACCGCTGGCCGTCGCCTTCACCCGGGCGGTCAGCGGTGCAATTAAATGACAGAAAGTTTTGCTGGAACGGTTTTTCGAAGGTAAGTTGCGCGCCGGTTTTGTTGCCGGGCAACCGTGACTGTCATGCAGCACGGGGCAACTTGGGCCCAACTAAATTAGAGGACCTCCACTTGCCTATTTTTTCTTCTTTGCGCAATGCCCTGCTGGCCGCTGCCGGCCTGACGTTCGCTGTCGGTGCCCAAGCCGCCGGTACTGTGCATATTTATAACTGGTCGGATTACATCGGCGAGACCACTCTGGCCGATTTCCAGAAAGAAACCGGGATCAAACCGGTCTACGACGTGTTCGATTCCAACGAAACCCTGGAAGGCAAACTGCTCGCCGGGCGTACCGGTTACGACGTTGTCGTGCCGTCGAACCACTTCCTCGGCAAGCAGATCAAGGCGGGCGCGTTCCAGAAGCTCGACAAGGCGCAACTGCCGAACTATTCCAACCTCGATCCGGTGCTGCTCAAGCGCCTGGAACAGAACGATCCGGGCAACCTGTACGCCGTACCGTACCTGTGGGGCACCAACGGCATCGGCTACAACGTCGACAAAGTGAAGGCCGTGCTCGGCGTCGACAAGATCGATTCCTGGAGCGTGCTGTTCGAGCCGGAGAACATCAAGAAGCTGCACAGCTGCGGCGTGGCGTTCCTCGATTCGGCCGATGAAATGATGCCGACCGTGCTCAACTACATGGGCCTGAACGCCAACAGCACCAATCCCAAGGATTACGAGAAGGCCACGGCCAAACTGCTGGCGGTGCGTCCTTACGTGACCTACTTCCATTCCTCGAAATACATCGGCGATCTGGCCAACGGCGACATCTGCGTGGCCATCGGTTTCTCCGGCGACATCTTCCAGGCCAAGAATCGCGCCGAAGAAGCCAAGAAGGGCGTGAACATCGCCTACTCGATCCCGAAAGAGGGCGGCGCGCTGTGGTTCGACATGCTGGCGATTCCGAAGGATTCGGCCAACGTCAAAGAGGCCCACGCCTTCATCAACTATTTGCTGAAACCTGAGGTGATCGCCCAGGTCAGTGATTACGTCGGTTACGCCAACCCCAACCCGGGTTCGGACAAGCTGATGGAGCAGTCCATCCGCACCGACGAGTCGGTTTATCCACCGCAGGCCGTGCTCGACAAGACCTACGTGTCGATCGAGTTGCCGCCGAACATTCAGCGTTTGATGACCCGCAGCTGGACCAAGGTCAAGTCGGGTAAATAGCTTCAACGTACAAACTATCCTGGGTTCGTCTTGCGTGGGCGAACTGCACTCTTTTTTTCTGGGAGTTTTGTAAATGGCAGTTGCCTCCGGCGCCTATAAGAAAGCCCTCGAGGGCGACCAGACACCGAAACAGGTGCTGGTCAAAATCGACCGGGTCACGAAGAAGTTCGACGAGACGGTTGCCGTGGACGATGTGTCCCTGGAAATCAAGAAGGGCGAGATCTTCGCCCTGCTCGGCGGTTCGGGATCGGGCAAATCCACTCTGCTGCGGATGCTGGCAGGGTTCGAACGGCCCACGGAGGGGCGCATTTTCCTCGACGGCGTCGACATCACCGACATGCCGCCGTACGAGCGACCGATCAACATGATGTTCCAGTCCTACGCCCTGTTCCCGCACATGACCGTGGCGCAGAACATCGCGTTTGGCCTGCAACAGGACAAGATTCCCAAGGCCGAGATCGACGCCCGCGTGGCCGAGATGCTCAAGCTGGTGCAGATGAGCCAGTACGCCAAGCGCAAGCCGCACCAGTTGTCCGGCGGTCAGCGTCAGCGTGTGGCGCTGGCGCGTTCGCTGGCCAAGCGGCCGAAACTGCTGCTGCTCGACGAGCCGATGGGCGCACTGGACAAGAAACTGCGTTCGCAAATGCAGCTTGAGCTGGTTGAGATCATCGAGCGCGTGGGCGTGACCTGCGTGATGGTGACCCACGACCAGGAAGAGGCCATGACCATGGCCGAGCGCATCGCGATCATGCACCTGGGCTGGATCGCCCAGATCGGCAGCCCGATCGACATCTACGAAACCCCGACCAGCCGTCTGGTCTGCGAATTCATCGGTAACGTGAACATCTTCGAAGGCGAAGTGATCGACGATGCCGAAGGCCACGCGACCATCACCTGCAAGGACCTCGACCGGCAGATCTACGTCGGCCACGGCATCAGCACCTCGGTGCAGGACAAGTCCGTGACCTACGCGATCCGTCCGGAAAAACTGCTGGTCACCGCCGACCAGCCGACCTGCGAATACAACTGGTCGAGCGGCAAGGTGCATGACATCGCCTACCTCGGCGGTCACTCGGTGTTCTACGTCGAATTGCCGAGCGGCAAGCTGGTGCAGTCGTTCGTGGCCAACGCCGAACGCCGTGGCGCACGTCCGACCTGGGGCGATCAGGTTTACGTGTGGTGGGAAGACGACAGCGGCGTGGTACTTCGCTCATGAACATGCGCAAATTCAAACGCCGGCTCAATCGAATAATTCCCGGTGGCCGCCAGTTGGTCATCGGGGTTCCGTTCATCTGGCTGTTCCTGTTCTTCATGCTGCCGTTCTTCATCGTTTTGAAGATCAGCTTCGCCGAAGCGGACGTGGCCATCCCGCCGTACACCGAGATCTACACCTACGCCGAGCAGAAGCTGCAACTGCTGCTGAACCTGGGCAACTACGCAATGCTCGGCGACGACGAACTGTACATCGCCGCCTACCTCGGCTCGCTGAAGATGGCATTTTTCAGCACGCTGCTGTGCCTGTTGATCGGTTACCCGATGGCCTACGCCATCGCCAGCGCCCGCAAAGAGCTGCAAACGGTGCTGGTGCTGCTGATCATGATGCCGACCTGGACCGCGATCCTGATCCGCGTCTATGCCTGGATGGGCATCCTCAGCAACAACGGCCTGCTCAACGGTTTCCTGATGAGCATGGGCTTGATCGACGAGCCGCTGCAGATCCTCAACACCAACCTCGCGGTGTACATCGGCGTCGTCTACTCGTACCTGCCGTTCATGATCCTGCCGCTGTACGCCAACCTGGTGAAGCACGACACCAGTCTGCTGGAGGCCGCTTCCGACCTGGGTTCGAGCACCTTCAACAGCTTCTGGAAAATCACCGTGCCGCTGTCCAAAAACGGCATCATCGCCGGCTGCATGCTGGTGTTCATCCCGGTGGTGGGCGAGTTCGTGATCCCGGAACTGCTTGGCGGTCCGGAAACCCTGATGATCGGTAAAGTGCTCTGGCAAGAGTTCTTCAACAACCGTGACTGGCCGGTGGCGTCCGCCCTGGCGGTGGTGATGCTGGCGATCCTGATCGTGCCGATCATCCTGTTCAACCGCAGTCAGGCCAAGGAAATGGAGGGTAAAGAATGAAGCGCTTCCGTTTCTCCAGCCTGATGCTGGTGCTCGGCCTGTTGTTCATCTATCTGCCGATGCTGATTCTGGTGATCTACTCGTTCAACGCCTCGAAACTGGTGACGGTGTGGGGCGGCTGGTCGGTGAAGTGGTACGTCGGCCTGCTCGACAACTCGCAACTGATGGGCTCGGTGGTGCGCTCGCTGGAAATCGCCTGCTACACCGCGATTGCCGCCGTGGCGCTGGGTACGCTGGCAGCCTTCGTGCTGACCCGCATCACCCGTTTCAAGGGCCGCACGCTGTTCGGCGGCCTGGTCACCGCGCCGCTGGTAATGCCTGAAGTGATTACCGGTCTGTCGCTGTTGCTGCTGTTCGTGGCGATGGCGCAGATGATCGGCTGGCCACAGGAGCGGGGCATCGTCACCATCTGGATCGCTCACACCACGTTCTGTGCGGCGTATGTGGCGGTGGTGGTGTCGGCGCGTCTGCGCGAGCTGGACCTGTCGATCGAAGAAGCGGCGATGGACCTCGGCGCGCGTCCGTGGAAGGTGTTCTTCCTGATCACCATCCCGATGATCGCGCCGTCGCTGGCAGCGGGCGGCATGATGTCGTTCGCGCTGTCGCTGGACGACCTGGTATTGGCGAGCTTCGTCTCCGGCCCGGGTTCGACGACCCTGCCGATGGAAGTGTTCTCGGCGGTGCGTCTGGGCGTGAAGCCTGAGATCAACGCCGTGGCCAGTCTGATTCTGCTGGCGGTGTCGCTGGTGACCTTCCTGGTCTGGTTCTTCAGCCGCCGTGCCGAAGAAGCTCGCAAGAAAGCGATTCAGCAGGCCATCGAAGAAGGCGCTGCGGATTCGTGGAAGCAACCGGACGTGCGCCGGGCGCCGACGCCGGAAGCGGCGTAAGCCTCCCGGTACAAAAAACCTCGCGACCGATAACGGTCGCGAGGTTTTTTTATGCCGGTCAGGAAACCCAGGGCGACTGGCGAATCACTTCGATGAAGTTCATCGGCTTGAATCCCGGCGCTTGATCCTTCAACACATCGGTCTTCACATTGCCGAACGTAGTCTGCGGGCGATGACGCAAGCCATCGGCGAACGCGCAGATGATGCACTCCTTGAAACCTTCGCCCCGTGGATGCGCATGCACCACCGCCTCGCGCTGCACCGTGGTGAACGCCGCGTAGTCCATGCCCAGCACGTCCATCTCGACGCCTGCGGTCACCAGCGCCACGGTCGGGCGCAGATGCTTCGGCACCCCCGGCGTGGTGTGCAGGGCGATCGACAACCAGACCTGCTCGATGTCGTCATCGCTCAACCCGTACGGCTTGAGAAACGCGGCGGCTGCGTTGGCGCCATCGACTTCGAAGCGCTCGTCATCGCTGCGGTGACCTTCGACCAGACCCAGGTCGTGGAACATCGCGCCGACGTACAGCAGTTCCGGATCGTAGGCCAGTTGCTGGCGCTCACCGCTCAAGGCGCCGAACAGAAATACCCGGCGCGAGTGGTGGTAAAGCAGGTCGGATTCGATGTCGCGGATGTACTCGGTGGTGGCCCGGGCGAGGGCGCTGTCGGGGATCCGGATACCGGCGATGGTCGTTGTCATGTTGAGCTTCCTCGTCGAAAACGCCGTCACGGCGCTGATCGGGAAAGTCTGTTCCCGGGGGCAAAACCGGACAATCGATCCATGGCTGCGATCCTTGCCATTCCACCTGCAAATCGTGCCAGCTCGCTTCTGCGGCGAGGATTGGCTAGGGTTGGCGCTGATCCGCCAATTCCCCGGGAGCCGACATCGCCATGAACAGAACCGTCGCCATCGTGGTGTTCCCCGGCGTGCAGGCGCTGGACGTCAGCGGGCCGATGGACGTGTTCGCCGAGGCCAACCGCTTCCTGGCGCCGGAGGATCATTACCGGCTCGACGTGATCGGTGTCGAGCGCGGGTCGATGGCGTGTTCCAACGGGCTGACCCTGAGTGCGCATCGGCATTTCAGCGAAGCGTTGCAGGTTTACGATTTGCTGCTGGTGGCGGGTGGGCCGCAGTTGCCGTTCCTGGATTTCGGCGAGGCGTTCGATGTCTGGCTGCGCGAGGCCTGTGGACGGGCGCGGCGATTCGGCTCGATCTGCAACGGCGCGTTCATGCTCGCCCGTGCCGGGTTGCTGGACGGGCGTACGGTCACCACCCACTGGAACGACGCCGAGGCGCTGGCGCAGTTGTGCCCGTCGAGCCGGGTCGAGGCTGATCGGTTGTATGTCGAGGACGGCCAGCTCTACACCTCGGCGGGGGTGACGGCGGGGATCGATCTGTCGCTGTACCTGCTGGCGCGAGATCACGGGGCCGAGGTGGCGCTGAGCGTGGCCAAGCGGCTGGTGGTGTTCACCCAGCGCTCGGGCGGGCAGTCGCAGTTCAGCCCGTTCCTTACGCCTCATGCCGAACCGACGTCAGCGGTGGCGATGGTGCAGCTGTATGTGCTGGCCAATCTCACGGGCGACCTGACCATCGCCGATCTGGCGAACGCGGCGAACATGAGTGCGCGAAATTTCTCTCGGGTGTTTGCCCGCGAAGCGAAGGTCACCCCGGCGGAATTCGTCGAGCGGGCGCGGGTGGATGCGGCGCGGGTGATGCTTGAAAGCACCACGGCGCCGCTGAAGACCGTGGCCTATCAGTGCGGGTTTCGCGATGCGCAACACATGCGCAGCGTGTTCAACCGGCGGCTGGGGGTGACGCCGCAGCAGTTTCGGTTGAATTTTGCGGCGATGCTTTGAGCCGAGGTTGGCTTGAGACCGCTACCCCCTCACCCCAGCCCTCTCCCCGAGGGAGAGGGGGCCGATTGGGGGATATTGGAGAGATACGCCGACCTGAACGATCTGCTGTGAATCCATAATCGACTCCGATCTTTCAGGTCGATGTATGACGCAAGACACCTCGGTTGGCTCCCTCTCCCTCGGGGAGAGGGCTGGGGTGAGGGCGGCTTTTATGGCTCAGCCCGCTTTGGCAGCAGCTTCAGCGTACTCCGCGTATTCGCCGTCACCTCTTCCTCACTGAAATGCGCCTGCACATACATCCCGTCCACATACGCTTCCGCCTGATCGTCATAGTGGCTGTCGAACGGCACGCCGCTCTGGCCGACCGGGTTGATGGTCAGGCTGTGAGCCGGGTCGGCGAAGTCCACCAACCGCCGCGTCGACGGGCCGTAGGTCACCGGCCATGGCGCCGGGCCGATCTTCGCCGAGAGGTTGTTCGGCACTTCATGGGAGCCCGGTGCGGCGAACGGGCCGACGTTGAAAATGCGGTCCAGCGGTTTCTGCTGGCCCAGTGGATGACCATGGGTCAGCGTGTGCGCTTTGCCCCATTGCCAGCCGGAAGCGTCTTCGCCGAGGGTCGACTTCAGGTGCGCCATGCTCGCCTGCCACGCAGCGCGCACGGTGTCGGCGCGGGTTTCCTTGTTCGGCGTGCTGCGGTTGTCCCACCACGGTGAATCGGCATTCGCCGCGAGCCGGGGCAGCGCCGCATCGATCACTCGGGTCGACAGCAGGGTTTCGAAGAAATCATTGCCCAGCTCATCGCGCATTGCCGCGTCCGCGAGGTTGAACAGGAACTGGTTGAACACCGTCGCACTGACCGAGTCCAGCGGATAGTCGCCTTGCCATTGGGCCAATTGTTCGATCAGCTTCTGCTCGGCGGGATTGCCCGCCACTTCACGCAGCACCGGCAGCAACGGCGCCAGCAGACGCGGGCCATAACCGGTGGTGGTGCCCAGTTGCAGTTTCTGGTTGGCCTCGTTGTCCCACTTCACGTTTTTGTCGGCGAGCTGGCGGTTGAGCTGTTGGCCACGGTCAGCGAGGTTGTAGTAACCGGGAATCTCCATGCCGGTCGGCGACACGGGCTGGAAGTTGGCCGAGACGATATAGCCCCGCGCCGGGTTCTCTTCCTGCGGGTTGGCGCTGAACGGGAAGTAGCCGTCCTTGTCCGCCTGATTGCTGCTGCCGTCGAGAATGAAGCCAGGCTTCACGCCGGCCGGCCGCTTGGGCAATAGCGCCGAAGCCCACCAGGCGATATCGCCCTTGGCGTTGGCGTAGACGATGTTCAGCCCCGGCGCCTGCACCTTGGCCGCTGCGGCGCGAGCCTTGGCCAGGGTGTCGGCGCGGTTGAGCTGGTAGAAACCTTCGAGGATCGGGTTCGGTGTTTCGAGGAACGCCCACCACATCGCAATCGGGGTTTTCCCGGCGGCGCTGCCGAGGGCGTCGTTGACGATCGGGCCGTGGGGCGACTGGCGCAGGGTGATGGTCACCGGCGTCTGGCCTTTCACGGCGATCTGCTGCTCGGTCTTGACCATGTCGGTCCACTGGCCGCGATACCAGACCTGATCCGGGTTGTCCGGATTGACCTTCTCGGCGATCAGGTCCAGATCATCGTTCTGGAACATGGTCAGGCTCCAGCCGAAATCCAGGTTGTGGCCGAGAAACGCAAAAGGCACCAGCGCCTGATGATGGCCGTAGAGTTCAAAACCCGGCGCCGACAGCTGCGCCTCGTACCACACCGACGGCACCGAAAAACGAATGTGCGGATCGCCCGCCAGCAACGGCTTGGTGCTCTTGCTGTGGCTGCCGGCGATCACCCAGGCGTTGCTGCCTTCGAACTGCGGCAGACCGTTGTCGATCAATGCCTGTTCGCTGACGCGGGCGAGGGTGTTCAGGTCTTTCCAGTCTTCGGCGGCGAGGGCCGGTGCGGTGCCGGCGTGGCCCTTGGCGAGCACGCCCTTGGGTTGCCAGTCGAGGTCGAAGACGTTGAGGTAATCGGCGCCCAGTTGATCGCGCACGTAGGTCAGCAACGGTTCGGTGCGAAACGCGGCGGCAAAGCTGTAGGCCATGTAGCCGGCGACGCTGATGCTGTCTTCGGCGGTGAACGGCCGCTTGGGGATGCCCAGCACGTCGAACTCGATCGGCGCGGCATGCGAGTCCTGATATTGATTGATGCCGTCCAGATAGGCTTGCAGGGCCTTCCACGCCGGGGACTGCTTGTCGAGGCCGGCCACGTAACTGGCGGCGCGCTCGCGGATGCGCAGGCTGCGGAACAGCTTGTCGGTGTCGAGCAGTTTCGGCCCGAGCACTTCGGCCAGCTCGCCCCGGGCCAGACGGCGCATGGCTTCCATCTGAAACAGCCGGTCCTGGGCGTGCACATAGCCGAGGGCGCGGTAGAGGTCGGTCTCGTTTTCGGCACGGATGTGCGGCACACCGCGCTCGTCGTAACGCACGGTCACCGAGCCTTGCAGGTTGCGCAACTCCACCTGGCCCTGACGCGTCGGTTGCTTGCTGTAGACATACCACCCGCCGGCGGCGAGCAGGACAACGATGAGCAAGGCAAGAACGGTGAAGACGCGTTTCATGGTGACTCCTTGTGCATTCGGGGTTGCCGCCCGTGCGGGCTGCAAACAATTAGCACACGCCTCGTGTGCTGCGCATCGCCGTCCTTGAAATGTCCGGAATGCCTTACTTCGTCTCGGCCGGCCACGGGCAGTAACAACCGACCGCCAGCGTATGAGTCGCATTGACCGGACGATCATCACTCAAGGCTTGCAGGATCGGTTCGATAAAACTGTTGCTGGAGTTGCACGTCAGGCCTTCGCTGTAGGGGCCGAAGTACGCCAGTCTGCCGCTGCGGTCCCAGATCGCCACGGCCGGGCTGGCGGGAATCTGTTCGGAGCCGGGCAGGACCGCGATGGTTTTGAGATTGCTGAGGGTTGCCGGCAACTGGCCGTGGCTGCCGGCCTTCTGCACCGCAAAGAACTCCACGCCCTTGGGGCCGAACTGTTCGACCATCTCGCTCAGGTGCTGTTGATTGCCGACGTTGCACGGGCAGGCGGGATCCCAAAAGTGCACCAGACGGATATTGCCGGGGCCGGCGAGGTCGTCGGGCAGGCGCAACGGGTCGCCGGAAAACACAGCGGTGTGTTCGCTGAACGCCCGCAGGTAGCGGCCCTGAAACCAGTCGTACGCGGCCCACAGCACGCCGGCACACACGATGGCGAGCAGGCTGGCAAACAGTGCGGTGCGGTAGGGCGAACGCATGGTTTTGATTCCTTGAGAGCGCGCTAGCTTGCCATGCTTGCCGCGACAGATGAATATCGCAGGCCGATAAAGTCCGTTTACCGTTCTGGAATTGCCCATGTCTGTTGCCTTCGATCCCGATCATCTGCGTGCGAGCCTCAAGCCTCTGGCCGAGTGGCAGCCGTTGTCCGAGGAGGCGAAGGCGTATCAGCGTTTCTACAAGACCGACTTTCCGGAGCGCGATGTCTGGCGTGGCATGGGTCGGTTTGGTATCGATGGTTATGAGCTGGTCAGCCATTGCTGGTGGCCGGCGGAAACGGCCAGGGCCACGTTGTTTCTGGTGCACGGTTTTTATGACCACACCGGGCTTTACCGGCATGTGATCGAGTGGGCGCTGGATCAGGGTTTTGCGGTGATCGCCTGCGATCTGCCGGGGCATGGTCTGTCCAGCGGCGAGCGGGCAAGCATCCGCGATTTCTCCGAGTATCAGGATGCGCTGCAAGGCCTGTTCGCCGAGGCGCGTTCGATTGCACTGCCGCAGCCGTGGCATTTGTGCGGGCAAAGCACCGGCGGGGCGATCATTGTCGATCACGTGCTCAATCATGGCGAAAACAGCCCGGCGCAGGGGCAGTTGATTCTGCTGGCGCCGCTGGTGCGTCCGCGTGCCTGGGGCTGGTCGCAGTTCAGTTATTACCTGCTCAGGCCCTTTGTCAGGGGCATCGCCCGGCGTTTCAGCGAGAACTCCAACGACCCGGATTTCCTGCCGTTCCTGCAGGCTGATCCGTTGCAGCCAAAACGCTTGCCGACCGCGTGGGTCGGGGCGTTGTCACGCTGGATCAACCGGGTGGAATACGCGAAGAAAAGTCCACGCCGGCCACTGATCGTTCAGGGTCAGGCAGACATGACCGTGGACTGGCAGCACAACCTGCAAGTGATGAAGTGGAAGTTCGACCGGCCGCAGATTCTGTTGCTGGCCGAGGCGCGGCATCACCTGGCCAATGAGACGGCGGAAATGCGCGAGGAGTATTTCGAGTTCTTGAGCAAGCGGATCAAGGGCCGCAACCCCTAGATCACTGACTAAGATTCGAGGTGTTTTGCCCCACGGCCAGCCCGGCGCGAATCGCGGCCAGCGCGGCCTGATAGTAGGCTTTGCCTTCGGTGGATTCGGCAAAGGTCGCGAACTCTTCCAGTTCTTCATCCGACAGGTCGCGATAGACGTACAGCAGCGTGTTGTTCAGGTCGGCGCCGATCTGATCCATCAGGCGCTGGCGTTGACCGTTCAACATGCCCTGGGCCTGACCGCCGCCGAGCAGGCCGGGGATCATCGAGCTCAGACTGTCCGCCGCCACGCCGGCAATCGCCAGGCTGACTTCGGCACCGGCTTCACGGGCGGGCAGGGCTTGGGCGAGGTGACCGATGATCAGCAGGCGGCTGTCGCTGGCCGGCATCTTCGGCAGGCCCTTGGCGTTTTTTGCCAATTGATCGCGGCGGGTCGCCAGCAGTTCGGCGGCGACGATCTTCTTGCCCAGCGGTGACTGAAAGAACGACAGGGCCGGTTGCGGATCGGCGAGGTTCTTGCGCAGTTGCGCTTCGGCGCGTTGATCCACGGCCTGGGGGGCAAAGCGCTGGTTGCTGTTGTTCACCAGCGCCTGAAACACCGCCGGTGGCAGGCTGTTCTGGTAACGCTGCTGCGCGGCACTCAGGGCGTCGTTGAAATGCGCGCGTTGTTCTGGCCAGCCGGCGACCTTGTACAACTGGTCGTGGCCGTCCGCCCAGGCGGGCAAAACGCAGAACATCAACAGTGAAAAAAGCAAACGGCGCATAAGGACTCCTGTCGGCAGCCGACTATTCTCCGTGCGGTGCCAGTACTTGTCGAGAATTCGTATCAAGCCGCCGCGTGGCTCTGTCGGATTTCTTGCCGCAGGCATACTATGCGCGCCATGCAAATATCCTCTGATCACCCGCTGCTGTTACGTATCGTCGACGACCTGGCCGAGCGCGGCTGGTCGCAGCAGAACATTTTCCTGCCTGCGGATTTGACCCGCGCACTGGCGGCCGAGTGCCGCAAACGTGACGCCGAAGGTGAACTGGCGCCGGCGGGGGTCGGACGTGGCCCGTTTTCGGAGATCCGCGAGGGGATTCGTGGCGACCATATCCAGTGGATCGACCCCGGTCAGGCCGAGGCCAGTGACCGCTACCTGAACCTGATGGACAGCTTGCGCGAAGCGCTCAACCGGGGCCTGTTCCTGGGGCTTGAAGACTTCGAGTGCCACTTCGCCCTGTACCCGCCGGGTGCGTTCTACCGCAAGCACGTCGACCGTTTCCGCGACGATGACCGGCGCATGGTCTCGGCGGTGATCTACCTCAATGACGGCTGGCTGCCGGAGGATGGCGGGCAACTGCGCATGTACCTGGAGAATGACCGCGTTCATGACGTACAGCCTACGGGCGGTTGTCTGGTGGTGTTTCTCTCCGGCGAAGTCCCTCACGAAGTGTTGCCAGCCAACCGCGAGCGGCTGTCGCTGACAGGCTGGTTCCGCCGCCGTGGCAACGAGCCGTTCTGAGATGCACAGGATTCTGGTCAGTCGCTGCCTGCTGGGCCATCGCGTGCGTTACGACGGTGGGGCCAGCGGGCCGTTCGATCTGCTGGAGCAGTGGATCAGCGAAGGCCGGGTAGTGCCGCTGTGCCCGGAAGTCGCCGGTGGTTTGCCGACGCCACGGGCAGCGGCAGAGATTCCGGGCGGGCAGGGCAGCGAAGTGCTGGACGGACTCTCCTCGGTGATCACCACCGAGGGCGAAGACGTCAGTGCGCAGTTTCTGGATGGTGCGCGGCAGGCGCTGGCGCTGGTGCAGAAGCACGGGATTCGGGTGGCGGTGCTCAAGGCCAACAGCCCTTCGTGCGGGAATCTGTTGACCTATGACGGGACGTTCAGTGGGGTGAAGGTGAGTGGCGAGGGCGTTACCGCCGCGTTGCTGAAGCGCCATGGGGTGCAGGTCTTCAGCGAACTCGAACTGCCGCAAGCCGCACAGGCCCTCAGCTTGCTCGACTAGTCACGTTCACTTCAGTTTTCCGTAGCCTGCACACTCAACCACTTCTTCGACAACGCCTCCAGCCGCCCATCCGCCCTGATCCGCTGCAAGGCATTTTCCAGACTCGCGTGAAACGCCGGGTTGCCCTTCTGAAACGGAATCGCCAGATCCACCGGCGGCCCGACCTTCGGTTTCTCCTCGGTCAGCGTCTGCACCAGCACCATCGGCCGAGGTTGCTCGTCCTTTTTCGCCAGCAACTGCGCATTGACCTGCGTGTAAGGCTCGCTCACGTCGAAACGATCCTTGAGCTCGGGTGTCAGTGCTATGTGGTTGAGCGCGACGTCGTACTTGCCGCTTTCAACGCCCTGGAGCAGATCGGCTTCGTCAGTGACGATGAAGTCGGCGCGCACATCCAGTTCGTTGGCCAGCAGTTGCCCAAGCTCGACCTCGAACCCCGTGAGCGTGTCGCCGTCCTTGAAATTGAAGGGCGGTGTATTAGCCTCAAGGGCTATGCGCAACTCGCCACGGTCGTAGACGTCATCAATCAGTTCGGCGTGAGCCAGAGGGCTCAGAAGGGGAAGCAGGCAGATCAGGCCAGGCAGAAAACGCATGGTCACTCCTTTGAAATCGATATCGGCCTGTTTTCCAGGCTCGCTTTGCTATGGTTGTCGAGTGCCTTCGACAACGAATGGTCATGAAGTTGTCATGACCGTGCGGATTTTACGGAAAAACTGGAGAAGAAAATGAAAAGCTTTATGTCACGTGCAGCGTTGGCCGGTGTGCTGATGGGTGTTTCGGTACTGGCCAGTGCGGCCACACCGGCACCGAAGGGCGCCGAAGTGTTCATCGTTTCTCCCGAGGACGGAGCCACGGTTTCGCAGACCTTCACGGTCAAGTTCGGTGTAAAGGACATCGCGCTGGCACCGGCCGGTGACGTCACCAAGAACACCGGTCATCACCATCTGCTGATCGATGCCAAGGAAGTCGTTCCGGCCGGCTCCGTCGTGCCGACCGACGCCAACCACATGCACTTCGGCAAGGCGCAGACCCAGGCCGACATCAAGCTCGCGCCGGGCAAGCACACCCTGCAGCTGGAGCTGGGTGACAGCGGCCACATGGCGTTCGATCCGCCGATCGTGTCGAAGAAGATCACCGTCAACGTCGAATGATGTTTTCGCGTGCATGAAAAAGGGAGCCCGAAGGCTCCCTTTTTTGTCGCTCAGCGTCGGATCAGAACAATACGCGGCTACGGATGGTGCCGTTGACGTGTTGCAGCTTCTCTTGCGCCAGCTCCGAGTACTCGGCGTCGACGTCGATCACCACGTAGCCGACCTTCTCGTTGGTCTGCAGGAACTGACCGGAGATGTTGATGCCGTTTTCGGCGAAGACCTTGTTGATCTCGCTCATCACACCCGGGATGTTCTCGTGGATGTGCAGCAGGCGGTGCTTGCCAGGGTGAGCCGGCAGGGCCACTTCCGGGAAGTTCACCGACGATACCGAAGTACCGTTGTCGCTGTACTTGACCAGTTTTTCTGCCACTTCCAGACCGATGTTGGCCTGCGCTTCAGCGGTGGAACCGCCGATGTGCGGGGTCAGGATCACGTTATCCAGGCCACGCAGCGGGCTTTCGAACTCTTCGTCGTTGGAGCGCGGCTCGACCGGGAACACGTCGATGGCGGCGCCGATCAGGTGCTTGTCCTTGATCGCAGCAGCCAGGTGATCCAGCTCGACCACGGTGCCGCGTGCAGCGTTGATCAGGATGCCGCCCTTCTTGATGGCGCGGATTTCCTTCTCGCCGATCATCCACTGGGTCGCAGCGGTTTCCGGAACGTGCAGGGTGACGATGTCGGACATGCCCAGCAGCTCGTGCAGGTTGCCGACCTGGGTCGCGTTGCCCAGTGGCAGCTTGGTCACAGTGTCGTAGAAGAACACCTGCATGCCCAGGCCTTCAGCCAGGACCGACAGCTGAGTACCGATGGAGCCGTAGCCGACGATGCCCAGTTTCTTGCCACGGATCTCGAAAGAGTTGGCTGCGGACTTGATCCAGCCGCCACGGTGGCAGGAAGCGTTTTTCTCAGGGATGCCGCGCAGCAGCAGGATCGCTTCGGCCAGCACCAGCTCGGCAACGGAGCGGGTGTTGGAGTAAGGCGCGTTGAACACGGCGATGCCGCGCTCGCGGGCCGCTTCCAGGTCAACCTGGTTGGTGCCGATGCAGAAACAGCCGACCGCGACCAGCTTCTTCGCGTGATCGAAGATCTCTTCGGTCAGCTGGGTGCGCGAACGAATGCCGATGAAGTGAGCGTCAGCGATCTTTTCCTTGAGCTGGGCTTCCGGCAGGGAGCCTGTCAGGTATTCGATGCTGGTGTAGCCCGCCGCCTTGAGGACGTCGACAGCCGATTGGTGGACGCCTTCGAGAAGAAGGAACTTGATCTTGCTCTTATCGAGAGAAGTCTTGCTCATCTGCGTAAACCTGTATCCCGGAGAAAAATGGCAGGAAATGGTCAACAGACATTGACCTGGACGACAAGAAAGCCGTCACCGCAGAACCGGCCTTGGGCACTGGCCTGCGGGGTCGGTATGCTAGCATAGCCACCCCGCTAAACACTCATTCCTGCGACGTGAAGCGTTCTCAGGATGACCATGAATTGTTCGAGAGTTCCGTCGATGACCAATCCTGCCCTGATTGATGAACTGAAGACCCTGGTCGAGCCTGGCAAAGTCCTGACCGATGCCGACTCCCTGAACGCTTACGGCAAGGACTGGACCAAGCACTTCGCCCCGGCGCCCAGCGCCATCGTGTTCCCCAAGACCATCGAGCAGGTGCAGGCCGTCGTCCGCTGGGCCAACGAACACAAAGTCGCGCTGGTGCCGTCGGGCGGGCGCACCGGGCTCTCCGCCGCAGCCGTGGCCGCCAATGGCGAAGTGGTCGTGTCGTTCGACTACATGAATCAGATTCTCGACATCAACCTGACCGACCGCACCGCCGTCTGTCAGCCGGGCGTGGTCACCGAACAATTGCAGAACGCCGCCGAAGAACATGACTTGTACTACCCGGTGGACTTCGCTTCGGCAGGTTCCAGTCAGATTGGCGGCAACATCGGCACCAATGCCGGCGGGATCAAGGTCATTCGCTACGGCATGACCCGCAACTGGGTGGCGGGCATGAAAGTGGTGACCGGCAAGGGCGACGTGCTGGAACTGAACAAGGACCTGATCAAGAACGCCACCGGTTATGACCTGCGCCAGCTGTTCATCGGCGCCGAAGGCACCCTGGGTTTTGTGGTCGAGGCCACCATGCGCCTGGATCGCTCGCCGAAAAACCTGACCGCGATGGTCCTCGGCACCGCCGATTTCGATTCGATCATGCCGGTGCTGCACGCCTTTCAGGGCCGACTCGACCTGACCGCGTTCGAGTTTTTCTCCGACAAGGCCCTGGCCAAGGTCATGGGCCGTGGCGATGTCCCGGCGCCGTTCGAAACCGATTGCCCGTTCTATGCCTTGCTGGAATTCGAGGCGACCACCGAAGAAGTGGCCAACACTGCATTGGAAACCTTCGAGCATTGCGTGGAACAGGGTTGGGTGCTGGATGGCGTGATGAGCCAGAGCGAAACCCAGTTGCAGAATCTTTGGAAGCTGCGCGAGTACATCTCCGAAACCATCTCCCACTGGACACCGTACAAGAACGACATCTCGGTCACGGTCTCGAAAGTCCCTGCGTTTTTGCAGGAAATCGATGCGATCGTCGGCGAACATTACCCGGACTTCGAAATCGTCTGGTTCGGCCACATCGGCGACGGCAACCTGCACCTGAACATCCTCAAGCCGGACAACCTGAGCAAGGACGATTTTTTCGCCAAGTGCGCCACCGTCAACAAGTGGGTGTTCGAAACCGTCGAGAAGTACAACGGTTCGATTTCCGCCGAACACGGTGTGGGCATGACCAAACGCGATTACTTGACCTACAGCCGCTCGCCGGTGGAAATCGAATACATGAAAGCGGTCAAGGCGGTGTTCGACCCGAACGGCATCATGAACCCGGGCAAGATCTTCGCGGTTTGATTGGCAATCCCTGATGAATCAATGAAGGCAGGAGTCGGTAATGAGCTATCAGCACCAGTATGTCGACGGTACGCGGATTCATTTTCCGCTGGGTAAAGTGGTGTGCATCGGGCGTAACTACGCCGAACACGCCAAGGAACTGGACAACCCGGTGCCTACCGAGCCGTTGCTGTTCATCAAGCCGGGCAGTTGCGTGGTGCCGCTGGAAGGCGGTTTCAGCATTCCGACCGAGCGTGGCTCCGTGCATTACGAGGCGGAAATCGCCGTGTTGATCGGCAAGCCGCTGTCGACCAAGCCGAGCCGCGAAGAAGTGCTGGACGCGATCTCCGGTTTCGCCCCGGCGCTGGACCTGACCCTGCGCGACAAGCAGGCCGAGCTCAAGTCCAAGGGCCTGCCGTGGGAAATCGCCAAGTCGTTCGACGGCGCGGCGGTGATTGCGCCATTCGTGGTCGGCAGCACTTTCGCCGACCTGACCGACATCGGCATCCGCCTGACCATCAACGGCGAAGTGCGCCAGGACGGCAACAGCAGCGCGATGCTCAATCCGATCGTGCCGATGATCCAGCACATGGCCGGCTGCTTCTCGCTGCAGGCCGGTGACGTGATCCTGACCGGCACGCCGGTGGGCGTCGGCCCGCTGAACGTTGGTGATGAGATCGTGCTGGAGCTGCCGGGCGCCAGTCGCTTCACCAGCAGCGTTCGCTGATCCGTACATCGCGTTCCCGAGCGGGAGATTGCAGATTTGAGCTCAGCCCTCAAGTCTGCAATCTCCCGTTTTCGTTTTGTGATGCGACCTGCAAAGACGCAGGGCATTCCGGCCATTTGCCGTTTTTTTCACATTCTGTCCGGATAATTCCGGTCATTCTGGCGTCTGAGCCGGCCTCTTTGTGCTATTACCCGTAGCCTGAATTTTCGGAACGCGTCCTTTGATGTCATCTCAAACTCAGCTCAAACCCACCCGCCGTTCACGTTTCGCCCTGCGTTGGTATTCCTGGCTTTTGCTGGCAGTCGCCGCTGCGTACGGGCTGGCGTTTGCCATGCATTGGGATGACCGTGGCCTGTTGTGGGTGCTGGAACGCTTCGAGAGTTCTGCCGAGAAACAGGAAAGCGTCTGGCTCCCGGATTACCGGGTGGTCATCGACGCCAAGCTGCTGCCGGGGATGGAAAAGGACGAAGCTTCGGACCTGTCCTATAACCCGCAGACCAAAACCCTGTTTTCGGTGATGGGCAAGAATCCGTTCCTGGTCGAGCTGACCCTGCAGGGTAACGTGCTGCGCAAGATGCCGCTGGTGGGCTGGAGCAATCCCGAAGGCCTGACGGTGATGGAAAACGGCTTGATGGCGATTGTCGATGAGCGCGAGCACCTGCTCTCCATCGTCAAGGTCGATGCCGAGACCCGCGAACTGAAGCGCGACGATTTCCCGAAATACGACTTGGGGCCGTCGAAAGACCAGAACAAGGCTTTTGAAGCCATCACCTGGGACGCCCGCAACCAGCAACTGCTACTGGGCGAGGAGCGTCCGCCTGCGCTGTTCACCTGGAAAAGCGACGGCAGCCAGACGCTCAAGGGCGACAAGCAGAAACTCGACAGCGACGAACTGGACCTGCGTAACCTCTCGGCTCTGTCGATCGACCCGCGCACCGGCCACACCCTGGTCCTGTCCGCCGATTCGCATTTGCTGCTGGAGCTGGACGAGAAGGGCGAGCAGGTCAGCTTCATGACCCTGCTCGGCGGTTTCAACGGCTTGAAGAAAACCATTCCCCGCGCCGAAGGCGTGACCATGGACGAGGCGGGCACGCTGTACATGGTCAGCGAGCCGAACCTGTTCTACCGCTTCGAAAAGCAGAAGTAACGACTCCTACAGCAATTGCAGATCTGTGCAGTTGTGGCCTGAGGCAAGTGGCCATTAAGCTTCAGTTCAGACAGGCGTGATATTTCATCCGCCTGTTTTGACTCCGAGCCTGCCCGAATGCGTCGACTTGCCCGTCCCAAGCCTCTGTTCATCATCCTGTCGGTGATTGCCCTGATCGCGTTGATTGCGATCGGCCAATACATGCGCCTGTTCGAGCGTGCCTGGTTCAACCTGCATACGCTATGGCAGCCGATGAGCAGCGAGGCGATCGGGCTGGATCAATACCGGGTGGAGATTGAAGCGAAGGTCATCGACGGGCTGAACGACGATGTCTCGGCGCTGACCTACGATCCGGTGCGCAAGAGCCTGTTCACCGTGACCAACAAGAATGCCGAACTGGTCGAGCTGTCGCTGGACGGCACGATCCTGCGCCGTGTCGCCTTGATCGGCTTCGGTGATCCGGAGGCGGTGGAGTTCATCAGCGCCGACACCTACGTGATCACCGATGAACGCCAGCAACGCCTGATCAAGATCCATCTGGAACACGGCACCACGTTCCTCGATGCAGCGGACGCCGAGCAAATGACCCTCGGTGTGCACATGAGCGGCAACAAGGGGTTTGAAGGCCTGGCGTACGACTCGGTGGGCAAACGCCTGTTCGTGGCCAAGGAGCGGGATCCGATGCTGATCTATGAAGTGCACGGTTTTCCGCACTTCAACCCGGAAAAATCCTACGCGGTACACGTGATCAACAATCCCAAGCGCGATGCCGGGATGTTCGTGCGCGATCTGTCGAGCCTGCAATACGACGAGCGCAGCGGCCATTTGCTGGCGCTGTCCGACGAGTCACGGCTGATTCTGGAACTGGATGTGGACGGGCGCCCGTTGAGCACCATGTCGTTGAGCGGTGGCCGGCAGGGCCTGAAGAAAACCGTGCCGCAGGCGGAAGGTATCGCGATGGATGACGACGGGACGTTGTATCTGGTGAGCGAGCCGAATCTGTTTTATGTCTTCAGGAAGCCTGCGCAGAAATAATTCGCACCGCAAAACACTGTGGGAGCGAGCAAGCTCGCTCCCACAGGTTTTTCATCTGCCCACAAATATGTGGGCAGCCTGGTTTATTCAGCTTTGAGGGTCTTTACACCTTCGCTGGTACCCAGCAACAGCAGATCCGCCGGACGCGCCGCGAACAAACCGTTGGTGACCACGCCGACGATCGCGTTGATCTGCGCTTCCAGCTCCACCGGATTGGTGATCTGCAGGTTGTGCACGTCGAGGATGATGTTGCCGTTGTCGGTCAGCACGCCTTCGCGGTAGACCGGGTCGCCGCCCAGCTTCACCAGCTGGCGGGCGACGTGGCTGCGGGCCATCGGGATCACTTCCACCGGCAGCGGGAACGCACCCAGCACCGGCACCAGTTTGCTGGCGTCGGCGATGCAGATGAATGTCTGGGCCACAGCCGCGACGATCTTCTCGCGGGTCAGGGCTGCGCCGCCGCCCTTGATCAGGTTCAGGTGCTCGTCGCTTTCATCGGCGCCGTCGACGTAGAACTCCAGGTTGCTCACGGTGTTCAGCTCGTACACCGGAATCCCGTGGCCCTTGAGGCGCGCGGCGGTGGCTTCGGAGCTCGCGACCGCGCCGTCGAACGCGCCTTTGTGCTGGGCCAGGGCGTCGATGAAGCAGTTGGCGGTGGAGCCGGTGCCGACGCCGACGATGCTCTTGTCGTCGAGTTTCGGAAGGATGAAGTCGACGGCGGCCTGGGCCACGGCCTGTTTGAGTTGATCCTGGGTCATGCGGGCTCCGGAAGCGGGCAAGGTAAGAACGGAAAGGCCGGCATTATAGCCTCAAGCCGGGCTAAAACCTCTGGATTCGTGTGGTCGTCCGGCCGAAAGCCGGGTTAGACTCGCTGGTCCCGCCCAACCGCCAGTGATGCTTTCCGATGCTCGAACAGTACGTCAAGAAGATCCTCACCTCGCGCGTTTATGACGTTGCCGTAGAAACCCCGCTGCAGAACGCCCGCCAGCTCTCCGAGCGGTTGGGCAACGATATCTGGCTCAAGCGCGAAGACTTGCAGCCGGTGTTCTCGTTCAAGATTCGCGGCGCCTACAACAAGCTGACCCAGTTGAGCGACGAAGAGCGCGCTCGCGGCGTAGTCACCGCCTCGGCGGGCAACCATGCGCAGGGCCTGGCCCTGGCGGCGAAAGTGCTGGGCGTGAAAGCGACCATCGTGATGCCCAAGACTACCCCGGAGATCAAGGTCGAAGGCGTGCGCTCCCGTGGCGGCAAGGTGGTGCTGCACGGCGATTCTTTCCCGGAAGCGCTGGCCTACTCGCTGAAACTGGTCGATGAAAAAGGCTACGTCTATATCCACCCGTACGACGATCCGCACACCATTGCCGGGCAGGGCACCGTGGCGATGGAAATCCTGCGCCAGCATCCGCAGCCGCTGGATGCGATTTTCGTTCCGGTGGGCGGCGGCGGTCTGATCGCCGGTATCGCGGCGTACGTGAAATACCTGCGGCCGGACATCAAGGTCATCGGCGTCGAGCCCGATGACTCCAACTGCCTGCAAGCGGCGATGGCGGCGGGCGAACGCGTGGTGCTGCCGACTGTAGGCATCTTCGCCGACGGCGTGGCGGTGGCGCAGATCGGCCAGCACACCTTCGATATCTGCAAGGATTACGTCGATGAAGTGATCACCGTCAGCACCGACGAAATCTGCGCGGCGATCAAGGACATCTACGACGATACCCGCTCGATCACCGAACCGGCCGGCGCGCTGGGCGTGGCCGGGATCAAGAAGTACGTCGAGCAGCGCGGCGTCAGCGGCCAGACCTTCGTGGCCATCGACTCCGGGGCCAACGTCAACTTCGACCGCTTGCGCCACGTCGCCGAGCGCGCCGAACTGGGTGAAGGCCGCGAAGCGATCATCGCCGTGACCATCCCCGAGAAGGCCGGCAGCTTCAAGGCCTTCTGCGAGGCCATCGGCAAGCGCCAGATCACTGAATTCAACTACCGCTACAACAATGGCAGCGAAGCGCACATCTTTGTCGGCGTGCAGACCCACCCGGACAACGACCCGCGTAGCGCACTGCTGGCGAGCCTGACCGAACAGGGGTTCCCGGTGCTCGACCTGACCGACAACGAACTGGCCAAGCTGCACATCCGTCACATGGTCGGCGGTCGCGCGGCGCACGTGGTCGATGAAGTGGTGCTGCGCTTCGAGTTCCCGGAGCGTCCGGGCGCGCTGTTCAACTTCCTCAACAAGCTCGGCGGTCGCTGGAACATCTCGATGTTCCACTACCGCAACCACGGTGCGGCGGATGGCCGTGTGGTCGCAGGCCTGCAAGTGCCCCACGACGAACGTCATCTGGTGCCCGCAGCCCTTGAGGAAATCGGCTACCCGTACTGGGACGAAAGCGACAACCCGGCCTATCAGCTGTTTCTTGGCTGAACGGCTACGCTGATGGGTATGGCACAAGGAAAGAGAAATTCATGGAAACCCTGACCACCCTGAAAGTCCTTCACGTCGCGGCGACCGTGGTGATACTGGCGAGCGGGCTGGGGCTCGCCGCTGTTTCCTGGCGTAATCGCAGCGAGGGGCCGGCCAGCACGATGCAGCGACCCTGGTTGTTCGTCTGGTGTCTGATGCTGATCGGCGTGCTCAGCATGCCTTTCACCGGCTGGTGGTTGGTGCACCTGATTGGCTGGCCGTTGGGACAGTTTTGGATTCTGGGGTCCAGCGTGATCTATGCCGTGGCCACATTCAGCGCGGTCTGGCTGCTTGTTCGGCTTAATCGGCTATGGACCAGCGGGGTCGGCAACCGGAAATTCAATCTGGCGCTGGCCATTGTCAGCGGCGTCGGATTTCTGGCCATTGCGGCGTTGATGGGGGCGAAGCCGGTTTAAGGCTTGGGACCGCGTCGACCCCGTTCGCGAGCAGGCTCGCTCCCACATTGATCTGACGCGTTCACAAATTCTTTGTGGGAGCTGGCCTTGCCAGCGATGGCGGTATCAGCCGCGAAGGCTTATGACGGGCCAGCCACGTTTCTCGGCTTCGGCCCGCAGGTTCGGATCCGGGTCGACCGCCACCGGATTCGCCACCTGCTCCAGCAGCGGCAGGTCATTCATCGAGTCGCTGTAGAAATAGCTGCCTTCCAGCGAATGCCCGGTTTCTTCCAGCCAGCGGTTCAGGCGTGTCACCTTGCCTTCGCGGAAGCACGGCACATCGGTGCTGCGCCCGGTGTAGCGACCGTCCTGCATCTCGCACTCGGTAGCGATCAGGGTTTCGACGCCCAAGCGCACGGCGATCGGCGCGGTGACGAAGCGGTTGGTGGCGGTGATGATCACCAGTTTGTCGCCGGCATCGCGGTGCTTTTTCAGCAACTCAAGCGCCTTCGGCAGCATGATCGGCTCGATGCAGTCGCGCATGTAATCGTTGTGCCACTGCTCAAGCACGGCCATCTCGGTGCGCCCGAGGATTTCCAGACAGAAGTTCAGGTACGCGGCGTTATCCAGTTTGCCGGCCAGGTAATCCTGATAGAACTCGTCGTTGCGCGCTTTGTACGCGATCGGGTCGAGGAAGCCGCGTTCGCACAGATAATCGCCCCAGGCGTGATCGCTGTCGCCGCCCAGAAGGGTGTTGTCCAAATCGAATAAAGCCAGGCGCATTGCAGTTACCCGCTGAAAAGTCAGTAAAAAGGCCACAAGAATACGGTCTTTTCACAAGAGTGCACATAAGCTCGGAACCCTCGTTGCCGCCTTCACAACCTTTGTGGAACAATGCGGCGACATGCGTTTGCGAGGTTGTTGCCGTGATCGACCCCGATGGTTTCCGCCCTAATGTCGGGATCATTCTGACGAATGACGCCGGCCAGGTGCTATGGGCTCGCCGTATCAATCAAGATGCCTGGCAGTTTCCACAAGGGGGAATCAATCCCGAGGAGACGCCGGAAGACGCCTTGTACCGCGAGCTGAACGAAGAAGTTGGCCTGGAACGCGAAGATGTTGAAATACTGGCCTGCACCCGGGGCTGGTTGCGCTATCGTTTGCCGCAACGTCTGGTGCGAACCCACAGCCAACCGCTGTGCATCGGCCAGAAACAGAAATGGTTTCTCCTGCGCCTGATCTCCAACGAGCAGCGGGTGCGGATGGATTTGACCGGTAAACCGGAGTTCGATGGCTGGCGCTGGGTCAGTTATTGGTATCCGTTGGGCCAGGTGGTGACATTCAAGCGCGAAGTGTATCGCCGCGCTCTCAAAGAGCTTGCCCCGCGCCTTTTAGCGCGCGACTGACGACGGAGTTCGACCCCGAGCCATGCTCAATACGCTGCGCAAGATCGTCCAGGAAGTTAACTCCGCCAAGGATCTCAAGGCGGCGTTGGGGATTATTGTGTTGCGCGTCAAAGAGGCCATGGGCAGCCAGGTCTGCTCGGTCTACCTGCTTGATCCAGAGACCAATCGCTTCGTGCTGATGGCCACCGAGGGCTTGAACAAGCGCTCGATCGGCAAGGTCAGCATGGCACCCAACGAAGGTCTGGTCGGCCTGGTCGGCACGCGTGAAGAACCCCTGAACCTCGAAAACGCCGCGGATCACCCGCGCTACCGCTACTTCGCCGAGACCGGCGAGGAGCGCTACGCCTCGTTCCTCGGGGCGCCGATCATTCACCACCGCCGCGTCGTCGGCGTGTTGGTCATCCAGCAGAAAGAACGCCGCCAGTTCGATGAAGGTGAAGAAGCCTTCCTCGTGACCATGAGCGCGCAGCTCGCCGGCGTAATCGCCCACGCCGAGGCCACAGGTTCCATCCGTGGCCTGGGCCGTCAGGGCAAGGGCATCCAGGAAGCCAAGTTCGTCGGCGTACCGGGTTCGCCGGGCGCGGCGGTCGGTACCGCGGTGGTCATGCTGCCACCGGCGGATCTGGACGTGGTGCCGGACAAGACCATCACCGACATCGACGCCGAACTGGCGTTGTTCAAGACCGCCATCGAAGGCGTGCGCGCCGACATGCGTGCGTTGTCGGCCAAACTGGCGACCCAGCTGCGCCCGGAAGAGCGTGCGCTGTTCGACGTCTACCTGATGATGCTCGACGATGCCTCGCTGGGCAGCGAAATCACCAACGTGATCAAGACCGGCCAGTGGGCCCAGGGCGCGCTGCGCCAGGTCGTGACCGATCACGTCAACCGTTTCGATCTGATGGACGACGAGTACCTGCGTGAGCGGGCGTCGGACGTCAAGGACTTGGGCCGACGCCTGCTCGCCTACTTGCAGGAAGAGCGTCAGCAGAACCTGGTCTACCCGGAAAAAACCATTCTGGTCAGCGAAGAACTGACGCCGGCGATGCTCGGCGAGGTGCCGGAAGGCACGCTGGTCGGTCTGGTGTCGGTACTCGGTTCGGGCAACTCCCACGTCGCGATCCTGGCCCGGGCCATGGGTATCCCGACTGTAATGGGTCTGGTCGATCTGCCGTACGCCAAGGTCGACGGCATCGAAATGATCGTCGACGGCACACGGGGCGAGGTTTACACCAACCCCAGCGAAGTGCTGCGCAAGCAGTTCACCGAGGTGGTGGAGGAAGAGAAGCAACTGGCGCTGGGGCTCGATACCCTGCGCGACCTGCCGTGTGTGACCCTGGACGGCCACCGCATGCCACTGTGGGTCAACACCGGCCTGCTGGCGGACGTGGCGCGAGCGCAGAAGCGCGGCGCCGAAGGTGTCGGTCTGTACCGCACCGAAGTGCCGTTCATGATCAACCAGCGCTTCCCGAGCGAGAAGGAACAACTGGCGATCTACCGCGAGCAACTCGCCGCGTTCCATCCGCAACCGGTGACCATGCGCAGCCTGGACATCGGCGGCGACAAGTCGCTGTCGTACTTCCCGATCAAGGAAGACAACCCGTTCCTCGGCTGGCGCGGGATCCGCGTCACTCTCGACCACCCGGAAATATTCCTGGTGCAGACCCGTGCGATGCTCAAGGCCAGCGAAGGCCTGAACAACCTGCGGATCCTGCTGCCGATGATCTCCGGCATCCACGAGCTCGAAGAGGCGCTGCACCTGATTCACCGGGCCTGGGGCGAAGTGCGCGACGAAGGCACCGACGTGCCGATGCCGCCGGTGGGCGTGATGATCGAAATTCCTGCGGCGGTTTACCAGACCAAGGAACTGGCGCGGATGGTGGACTTCCTGTCGGTCGGCTCCAACGACCTGACCCAGTACCTGCTGGCGGTGGACCGCAACAACCCACGGGTGGCAGATCTTTACGACTACCTGCACCCCGCGGTGCTGCAAGCCCTGCAAACCGTAGTGCGCGACGCCCATGCCGAAGGCAAACCGGTGAGTATCTGCGGCGAGATGGCTGGTGACCCGGCGGCAGCGGTGCTGTTGATGGCGATGGGTTTCGACAGCCTGTCGATGAACGCCACCAACCTGCCGAAGGTGAAATGGATGCTGCGCCAGATCAACCTGAGCAAGGCCAAGGATCTGCTGGCGGAACTGATGACCATCGACAACCCGCAGGTCATCCACAGCTCGCTGCAACTGGCGCTGAAGAACCTCGGTTTGGCGAAGATGGTCAATCCGGCGGCGGTCAAACCCCTCTAGATTAGTGGCGATCCCGAAAAGCCCCTCACCCTAACCCTCTCCCAAAGGGAGAGGGGACTGATCGCGGGATGCTGCAGATATGCATCGACCTGAACGAGTTGTATTGAATCCATAATCGACTCGATCTTTCAGGTCGATGTAAGGCTCAAGACACCTCGGTCGGCTCCCTCTCCCTCCGGGAGAGGGCTGGGGTGAGGGTAGCTTTTAAATTTTGATCTCCACTTCCCCCAAGTGCCCGCCATACGGCCCGAAACTGCGCTCCACCATCCGCCGCGTACCGTCCGCCTGCACGATCAACGCCGTACTTGCGCGTGTCCCGTAGCTCTGGCTGGCAATAAACACACTCGACAACAACGACTCGGTCGCCAATCCCACACCGGTATCCGGTAGATCAGCAAACGGTGCCGTTTGCGCATCACTCAATAAAGCCAACAACCGCTCGGGCTGCGGATCATCCAGCACCGCACTCAATGCAGCCTTGGCCTTGAGCAGTTTCGGCCACGGCGTATCCAGCCCGGCGTTGGACAGACCATAGACGCCGGGCTGCAACATCACCGGTTCCGAAGACCGCGCATTGAAGTGCCACAGCTCGTTGGCATTGCCCAGCAGCAGGTTGAAGCCGGCATAGTCCGGCGAACGGGCGACAACGTCAGACAAATAGTCATCGATCGACAGGTTTCCGGTCAGAAAACCCGCCACCAGTTCACCCCGGGAGCGCCGGGCCGGCGGCTGATGCGGATCGCGAATGTTGGTCAGCGCCGCAAAACGACCGTTGGCGCCCAGACCGAGCCAGGTTCCCCCGGCCTCAAGATCGCGACCGGCATGAACATGCGGCGACTCGGGCCACTGGGCCAGCGGCAGGCTGGGCCGGGCGTAGAACTCGTCACGGTTGGCCGCGACGATCAGCGGCTGGGCATGCCCCGGCCGCCAGGCGAAAACAATCAGGCACATAAGGTGGTCCTTGTGTGTTTTTTGCCCACTCTACGCAGACATCGTCCGTGCATCCATCGCCAGTGGAGCCGAAGGGTATCCATCCGTTACCATGCCGCTCCGGTTTTGGGGACGCGCCTTGGGAGGCAGTCATGGAATTTCTGCTCTATCTGGCGCTGGGCGCCTGTGCGGGCGTACTGGCCGGGCTGTTCGGGGTGGGCGGCGGGATCATCATCGTCCCGGTGCTGGTGTTCAGTTTCACCTTGCAGGGCTTCGATCCGTCGATCCTGACCCATCTGGCGGTCGGCACGTCCCTGGCGACGATCATCTTCACGTCGGTCAACGCGGTGCGCGAGCATCATCGACGCGGCGCGGTGCGCTGGCCGATCTTCAAGTGGATGACCGTTGGCATTCTGCTCGGCGCGGGTTTCGGAGCGCTGACCGCCGAAGCGATCTCCGGGCCCAACCTGCAAAAGATCATCGGTGTGTTCGCCCTGGTGATCGCGGCGCAGCTGGCGCTGGACGTCAAACCCAAGGCCAGCCGAACGGTGCCGGGTAAACTCGGTCTGACCGTGGCCGGCAGTGTGATCGGCTGGGCATCGGCGATTTTCGGGATTGGCGGCGGCTCGCTGACCGTGCCGTTCCTGACCTGGCGCAGCGTGCCGATGCAGCAGGCGGTGGCGACCTCGTCGGCCTGCGGTCTGCCGATTGCTGTGGCCAGTGCAATAAGTTTCATGATTCTGGGCTGGCATGATCCGTTGCTGCCGGCCCATAGTCTCGGTTTTGTGTATTTGCCGGCACTGCTCGGCATTGCGCTGACCAGCATGGTGTTCGCCCGTCTCGGCGCGCGGCTGGCGCACAGGCTGTCGCCGAAGTTGCTGAAACGGCTGTTCGCGGCTTTGCTGTTTTGCGTGGGCCTGAGCTTTCTGTTCTGAGCCGTCGGTTTTGGCAGGTCGCAATCCTGGCTTAATCCTGAGGTGACAGCGTCGCCCGGGAATTTTTGAAGATTTGAATGCTAACGAGGAGTCGCAATGCTGCCTTACCCGCAGATCGATCCGGTGGCTTTGGCCATCGGTCCGCTGAAAATCCACTGGTACGGCCTGATGTACCTGGTCGGCATCGGCGGCGCGTGGCTGCTGGCATCGCGCCGGCTCAACCGTTTCGACCCGACCTGGACCAAGGAAAAGCTGTCCGACCTGGTGTTCTGGCTGTCGATGGGGGTGATTGTCGGCGGGCGTCTGGGCTATGTGTTGTTCTACGACCTGAGCGCTTACCTGGCCAACCCGACGCTGATTTTCGAAGTGTGGAAGGGCGGCATGTCGTTCCACGGCGGTTTCATCGGCGTGATGCTGGCCGCGTTGTGGTTCGGCAAGCGTAACGGCAAGTCGTTCTTCCAGCTGATGGACTTCGTGGCGCCGATGGTGCCGATCGGTCTGGGTGCCGGGCGTATCGGCAACTTCATCAATGCCGAGCTGTGGGGCAAGGCCACCGACGTGCCGTGGGCCATGGTGTTCCCGCCGTTCAGCGACCCGGCGCAACTGCCGCGTCACCCGTCGCAGCTGTATCAGTTCGCTCTGGAAGGCGTGGCGCTGTTCCTGATCCTCTGGCTGTTCTCGCGCAAGCCGCGGCCGACCATGGCGGTCTCGGGCATGTTCGCGCTGTTCTATGGCATCTTCCGTTTCATCGTCGAATTCGTCCGCGTGCCGGACGCGCAACTGGGCTATCTGGCCTGGAACTGGCTGACCATGGGTCAGGTACTCTGCGTACCGATGATCATCGGCGGGCTGTTCCTGATCTGGCTGGCCTACCACCGCGCCCCGGCGGCGCCGGTTGCACCGACAGCTTAAATATTCGAACCCCGGCGACGTCTGCCGGGGCTCAAGGACAGGTAACTCATGAAGCAATATCTCGATCTGGTGTCGCACGTCATCAACAACGGCACCAAACAGGCCAACCGTACCGGCGTGAACACCATCAGCTTTCCGGGCGCGATGTTGCGCTTCGATCTGCAGGAAGGTTTCCCGGCGATCACGACCCGCAAGATGGCCTTCAAATCGGCCATCGGCGAGATGTGCGGCTTTCTGCGTGGCGTGAACAACGCCGCCGAATTCCGTGCGCTGGGCTGCAAGGTCTGGGATCAGAACGCCAACGAAAACGCCCAGTGGCTGGCCAACCCGTTCCGCCAGGGCGAAGACGACCTTGGCGAAATCTACGGCGTGCAATGGCGCAAATGGCCGGCGTACAAGCAGATCCCGCTGAGCAACACCGCCGCCATCGAACAAACCCTGAGCAACGGCTACAAGCAGATTGCCCAGGGCGAAGAAGACGGTCAGGCCTATGTGGTCTTGTACAAAGCCATCGATCAGGTGCGCCAGTGCGTCGACACGATCATCAAGGATCCGGGCAGCCGGCGCATCCTGTTCCACGGCTGGAACTGCGCCCAGCTCGATGAAATGGCCCTGCCGCCGTGCCATCTGCTGTACCAGTTCCACCCGAATGTTGAGACCAAGGAAATTTCCCTGACCCTCTACATCCGCTCCAACGACCTGGGCCTGGGCACGCCGTTCAACCTCACCGAAGGCGCTGCGCTGCTGAGTCTGATCGGTCGCCTGACCGGCTACACGCCGCGTTGGTTCACCTATTTCATCGGTGACGCCCACGTCTACGAAAACCACCTGGACATGCTCAACGAACAGCTCAAGCGCGAGCCGTTCGCCATGCCGAAACTGAAGATTTCGGACCGCGTGCCGGAGTTTGCCAAGACCGGTGTTTATCAACCGGAGTGGCTGGAACTGGTGGAGCCGAGCGACTTCTCGCTGGAAGGCTACGAGCACCATGCGCCGATGACCGCGCCGATGGCGGTCTAGTCGGCAGGATCGTTCCCACGCTCTGCGTGGGAATGAATCCCGTGACGCTCCGCGTCACTTTGGACGCGGAGCGTCCATGGCGGCATTCCCACGCGGAGCATGGGAACGAGCGTCAGTCGTTAGTGGCCGTGGCTTCTGCCCACATGGGAATGTTCGACTTCGGTTGCCACAACCCCGCCACTGACTTCCAGCCTCTGCAAAATCCCGCACTGATCCGCTTCCGGCCCTTCGCCACAGCGCTGGCGCAGCTCGAGCAGTTGCGTCTGCAACGCCAGTAACCCATCGATTCGCGCCTTGACGTGCTGGATGTGCTCGTCGATCAGCGCATTCACGCTTTCACATTGATCCTGCGGGCTGTCGCGCAAGGCGAGCAGGCTGCGGATTTCTTCGAGGGTCATGTCGAGGGTGCGGCAGTTGCGGATGAAGGTCAGGCGCTCGGCGTGGGCCTGGGTGTAGACGCGGTAGTTGCCGTCACTGCGGGCCGGTTCCGGCAGCAGGTTTTCACGCTCGTAGTAGCGGATGGTTTCCACGGCGCAATCGGTCTGTTTCGCCAGTTCTCCGATCTTCATGACGGCAATCTCCAAAAGGGTGCTTGACCCTATAGTGGCTACAGGGTCTTTACTTGGCAACAGGCACCTTCATGGACGCGACCAATGAGCGATTCCCTGCACACCCACAAGCCCGGCGACGGGCACGATCACAGTCACAAACTGCAGCCTGTGCATAAACATGCCCACGCCGGCGACTCCTGCTGCGGGTCGAAAACCGTTGCGCCTGCGCCGGTTCATTCGAGTGAATATTCCTGCTGCTCGTCGAAAGCCGCCACGCCTTCACTGGTGCAACTGAGCGAGGCAAAAAGCGCTGACGCCCGGCTGAGCAGCTTCCGCATCGAGGCGATGGACTGCCCGACGGAGCAGACGCTGATCCAGAACAAGCTCGGCAAACTGGCCGGGATCCAGCAACTGGAATTCAACCTGATCAACCGCGTGCTCGGCGTGACTCACAATCTGCCGGACACCGCGCCGATCATCGACGCAATCAAATCCCTCGGCATGCAGGCCGAGCCGCTGGAGGCGGGCGTTGATGCCCCGGCCGCCGCCCCGGTGAAAAAACACTGGTGGCCTCTGGCGCTGTCCGGCGTCGGTGCGCTGGCCGCTGAAGTGATCCACTTCACCAGCGCCGCGCCGACCTGGGTGGTGGCGATCATCGCGCTGATCTCGATCCTCAGCGGCGGCCTCACCACCTACAAGAAGGGCTGGATCGCCCTGAAGAACCGCAACCTCAACATCAACGCCCTGATGAGCATCGCCGTGACGGGCGCCGTGTTGATCGGCCAGTGGCCGGAAGCGGCGATGGTGATGTTCCTGTTCACCGTGGCCGAGCTGATCGAAGCGCGCTCGCTGGATCGCGCACGCAATGCCATCAGCGGCCTGATGCAGATGACGCCGGAGCAGGCGACCGTGTTGCAGGCGGACGGCAACTGGGTCGAGCTCGACGTCAAAAGCATCGATCTCGGCGCCCGCGTGCGGGTGAAACCCGGCGAGCGCATCGCGCTGGACGGTGAAGTCGTCAGCGGCAGTTCGACCATCGATCAGGCGCCGATCACCGGCGAAAGCCTGCCGGTGGAGAAAACCGTCGGCGACAAGGTCTTTGCGGGCACCATCAACCAGGCCGGTTCGCTGGAATACGCGGTAACGGCAGCGGCGAACAATTCGACTCTGGCGCGGATCATCCACGCCGTGGAACAGGCGCAAGGCGCGCGAGCGCCGACTCAGCGCTTCGTCGATCAGTTTTCGAAAATCTACACCCCGGTGGTCTTCGTCCTGGCGCTGGCCGTGGCGATCATCCCGCCGCTGTTCATGGGCGCCGCGTGGTTCGACTGGATCTACCGCGCCTTGGTGCTGCTAGTGGTCGCGTGCCCTTGCGCACTGGTGATTTCCACCCCGGTGACCATCGTCAGCGGCCTCGCGGCTGCGGCGCGCAAAGGCATTCTGGTCAAGGGCGGCGTGTACCTGGAGGGCGGTTTCAAGCTCGACTATCTGGCCCTCGACAAGACCGGCACCATCACCCACGGCAAACCGGTACAGACCGATTACCTGTCCCTCGACCCGACCGCCGACGCCACGGCCCCGGCGATTGCCGCCGCGCTGGCCGGTCGCTCCGATCACCCCGTATCGCTGGCCATCGCCAATGCGGCTGTGGATAAAGGGTTCGCGGCTCTGCTTGTGGATAACTTCGAAGCGCTGGCCGGCCGTGGGGTAAAGGGCGAGGTCAACGGTCAGGTCTACCACTTGGGCAACCACCGTCTGGTGGAAGAACTGGGCCTGTGCTCGCCGCAACTGGAAGAAAAGCTGTTCGCGCTGGAGAAACAGGGCAAGTCCGTGGTGTTGCTGCTCGACCGTTCCGGCCCGCTGGCATTGTTCGCCGTGGCCGACACGGTCAAGGAAACCAGCCGCGAAGCGATCCGCCAACTGCACGAACTGGGCGTGAAAACCCTGATGCTCACCGGCGACAACGTCCACACCGCGCAGGCGATTGCGGCGCAGGTCGGGATCGATCAGGCCAAGGGCGACTTGCTGCCGACCGACAAACTGCAAGCCATCGAAGACCTGTATGCGCAGGGCCGTCGAGTTGGCATGGTCGGCGACGGCATCAACGATGCGCCGGCACTGGCTCGGGCCGAGATCGGGTTTGCGATGGCGGCGGCCGGCACCGACACCGCGATCGAAACCGCCGATGTCGCCCTGATGGACGACGATCTGCGCAAGATTCCGGCCTTCATCAGCCTGTCGCGCCATACCGCCACTATCCTCAAACAGAACATCGCGCTGGCGCTGGTGATCAAAGCGATCTTTCTTGGGGTAACCTTCGCCGGGCTCGCCACCATGTGGATGGCGGTGTTTGCCGACATGGGCGTGAGCCTGCTGGTGGTGTTCAACGGTTTGCGCCTGTTGCGCAAATAGAGGAAGAGGGACGGTTGTGCTGAGTGCCGAGCTGAAAGCGTTTTACATGGTGGCCCGCCTGGGCAGCATCACGCTGGCGGCGAAAAAGCTCGGCCTCAGCCAACCGACCGTGACCACTCAGATCCGCAATCTGGAAAGCCAGTATTCGGTGGAGTTGTTCTACCGTGGCGGCCGGCGCTTGAGTGTCAGCGACGAAGGTGCGCGACTGTTGCCGATGGTCAAAGCCTTGTTGCAGCAGGAAGCCGATATCGAGTTCTTCCTGCGCAACAGCGGCCAGGTGCAGGGCACGCTGCGCATTGCCGCCACCGCGCCGTATTACATCCTTGATCTGGTTAAGACGTTCCGCGAGCGTTTGCCACAGGTAGAAGTGTCGGTGGAAATCGGCAACTCGCAGCAGGTGCTCGAAGCGCTGGAGGATTATCGGGTGGATGTCGCGGCCTCGTCGCAGTTGCTCGACGATGCACGGCTGATCCGTCGGGTGTTGGGCAGCGACCCGCTGGTGCTGGCGGTGCATCGCAATCATCCACTGGCGGCGCACGACCATGTGACGCTGAGTGCGCTGGCCGGGCATACCTTGTTGATGCGTGAATCCGGCTCAACTACCCGTCGCCTCACCGAAGAATTGCTGGCCAGCGCCGGCGTCAGTTTCGGCCCGTTGCTGGAGATCGGCAGCCGCGAATCGATTCGCGAGGCGGTGCTGCGCAACATCGGCATCAGCATCATCGCCCGCCAGGAAGTGCCGCACGATCCGCAGTTGCGGGTGCTGACCCTCGAAAATGCGCCGCAGATTCCCGAATACCTCTACTGCCTCAAGGAACGCAAGAACGCCCGCTTGCCGGCAGCGTTTCTCGGACTGGCGCAGGAAATGTCCCCGGCTTAGTGATCGTTCCCACGCTCTGCGTGGGAATGCAGCCCGGGACGCTCCGCGTCCCTTCCAGAGCCGAACGCGGAGCGTCCGTTGAGGCATTCCCACGCAGAGCGTGGGAACGATCTGTGGTGAACCAAAAATCCTGAATACCACTATCGGCGGTTTTTGCCTCACTGCCATATGACCGACGCATTACAACTCTAGGATTCGTCTCATCTGCTTGATGAGGCCTGTCCATGAACCCTGCAATCGCAACTGCCCTGACCAACCCCGGCGCACCGATGAAAGTGCGCGGCGTGCAGAAGCGCTTCGGCGCATTCACTGCGCTGGATAACGTCTCCCTCGATGTCGCGGCCGGTGAACTGGTGTGCCTGCTCGGCCCGTCGGGCTGCGGCAAGACCACGTTGCTGCGTTGCATCGCCGGTCTGGAGAAGCAGGACAGCGGCGAGCTGTACCTGGGCGAGCGCGATGTTTCCCACCTCGCGCCGCAGGCCCGCGACTACGGCATCCTGTTCCAGTCCTACGCGCTGTTTCCCAATCTGACCGTCGAAGCGAACATTGCCTACGGCCTCGCCGGCAGCGGTCGCGATGAAGTGCGCCGTCGCGTCGGTCAGATGCTGGAACTGGTCGGCCTCACCGGCAGTGAGAAAAAGTACCCGGGCCAGTTGTCCGGCGGCCAGCAGCAACGGGTGGCACTGGCCCGGGCTCTGGCACCGGCGCCGTCGCTGCTGTTGCTCGACGAACCGATGTCGGCCCTCGATGCCCGGGTTCGCGAGCATCTGTGCACCGAGCTGCGTCAACTGCAACGCAACCTCGGCATCACCACCTTGATGGTCACCCACAATCAGGACGAGGCCATGCTGATGGCCGACCGCATTGCCGTGATGAACAACGGCAAGGTCGAGCAGTACGCCACCCCGCAGGAAATCTACAACCGCCCGGCCACGCCGTTCGTGGCCGAGTTCGTCGGCCAAGGCAACTGGTTGCCATTCCAGCGCAGCAGCGACAGCCACGCCAAGGTCGGCGGGATGAACCTGCGCCTGGCCGACGGCAGCGTCCACAGTGCGTCGGGCCGGCTGTTCTGCCGCCCGGAAGCGATCAACGTCAATCCGCTGGTACACGAGGAAAACCTGTTCCCGGCCAAGGTTCGCGAGATCACTTTCCTCGGCAACCGCTGCCGCATGAGCTTCGAACTCGATCAGTTGCCCGGCCACCCCTTGCTCGCCGAACTGGCACCGGAAGCCATGCCACGCCTCGGCGCCCAGCAGATCATGGTCGCCTTGCCGCCACGCAGCCTGCAGGTGTTTGCCTGATGAACAGCAACCTCGCACTGCCGCTACCGCAAAAGCAGGCGCGGCAGATGTCCGGGGCCGAGGTCGGCGACCGGATCTTCGTCCTCGGCGGCAAACTTCTGCTGCTGGTGCTGCTCGGTGTGGCGGTGCTGTTGCCATTGCTGGCGATCTTCTGGCGCGGCTTCAGCAGCGAAGCCGGGCAGGGCGGTGGCTGGCTCGCCGCCAAGGAGTTGGTGACCAGCGACAATTTCCACTGGTTGCTCGGTAACAGCCTGAAAGTTTCCCTCAGCGTCGCGGCGATCGTCGTACCGCTGGCCTACCTGTTTGCCTACGCCTTGCAGCGCACGTTGATTTCCGGCAAAGGCATCTGGCGTGGGATTTCCCTGCTGCCGCTGATGGCGCCGTCGATGCTGCCGGGGATTGCGCTGGTCTATCTGTTCGGCAATCAGGGCCTGTTGCGCGGGCTGCTGTCGGACAACATCTACGGTTTCTGGGGGATTGTTCTGGGTGAGGTGATCTACACCTTCCCACACGCCTTGATGATTTTGCTGTCAGCCCTGTCGCTGGCGGATGCGCGATTGTTCGACGCCGCGTCGAGCATGGGTGCCAGTCCGGCAAAGGCCTTTCGTAGCATTACCTGGCCGGCGACCCGCCAGGCCGTGTTCGCCGCGTTCTGTCTGGTGTTCACCCTGACCATCACCGATTTCGGTGTGCCGGTGGTGGTCGGTGGCGACTATCAGGTGCTGGCGCTGGAAGCCTACAAAGCGGTGGTCGGCCAGCAGCAATTCGGTCGCGGCGCGTTGATCGGCATGGTTCTGCTGCTGCCAGCGCTGTTCAGTTTTGGCGTCGATGCCTGGCTGCGTCGGCGTCACGGCGACTCCATGAGCGGTCGCGCCCAGGTGTTCAAACCGGCACCGTCGAAGAAGCGCGACGCCTTTTATTTCAGCGTTGTGCTGCTGATCAGCGCCGCGTTGCTGCTGGTGTTCGGTATGGCGGTATTCTCGTCGCTGGTGAAATTCTGGCCGTACAACCTGTCGCTGTCACTCAACCACTATCAGTTCAACGAAACTGCCGGCGGTGGCTGGCTGGCCTACGGCAACAGTTTGAAGATGGCGCTGGGCACGGCGCTGATTGGCAGCGTGCTGATCTTCACCGGCGCCTACCTGATGGAAAAGACCCGCAGCCAGCGCGGGCTGAATCTGACACTGCGAATGCTCAGTTTCGTACCGATGGCGGTGCCGGGGCTGGTGCTGGGTCTGGGTTACGTCTTCTTCTTCAACCTGACCGGCAACCCGCTGCACGTGCTGTACGGGACCATGACCCTGCTGATCGTCTGCACCATTGCTCACTATCTGACCACCGCGCAGATGACCGCCACCACCGCGCTGCGCCAGCTCGACGCCGAGTTCGAAGCTGCCGCGCTGTCGCTCAAGGCGCCGCTGTACCGGCATTACCTGCGGGTCACCGTGCCGATCTGCCTGCCGGCGCTGCTGGACATCGTGCGCTACCTGTTCGTCTCGGCCATGACCACCGTGTCCGCCGCGATCTTCCTCTACAGCCCCGACACCATCCTCGCGGCGGTGGCGGTGCTGAACATGGATGACGCCGGCAACGTCGGCGGGGCTGCGGCGATGTCGACCCTGATTCTGTTCACCTCGGCGGGCGTGTCCTTGCTGCTGGCGTGGGCTTCGCGCGGCTTGCTGCGCCGTTCCCAGGCCTGGCGGCAAACGGCGCCCGGCCACTGATCCACGACTTATCCCTTCAGCCTCAACTCACCGACAGGAAAACGATCATGTTCAAGCCTATGGCCCTGGCCGCTGCTGTGCTCGCTACTTTCAGCCTGAATGCCTTCGCGGCAAAAACCGAGTTGATGGTGTACACCGCCCTCGAAGCCGAGCAGTTGAAGTCCTACAAAGAGGCCTTCGAAAAGGCCAACCCGGACGTCGAGATCAAGTGGGTGCGCGACTCCACCGGGATCATCACCGCCAAACTGCTGGCCGAAAAGGATCGCCCGCAGGCTGACGCGGTCTGGGGCCTGGCGGCGTCGAGCCTGGCGATCCTCGATCAGCAAGGCATGCTGCAAAGCTATGCGCCGAAGGATCTGGGCAAGATCGGCGCGAACTACCGCGACGCCGCCAACCCGCCAGCCTGGGTCGGCATGGACGTCTGGGCCGCGACCATTTGCTTCAACACCGTCGAGGCCGAGAAACAGGGCCTGAGCAAACCGGTGAGCTGGCAGGACCTGACCAAGCCTGAGTACAAGGGCAAGATCGTGATGCCGAACCCGGCCTCGTCCGGCACCGGTTTCCTCGACGTCAGCGCCTGGCTGCAAACCTTCGGCGAGAAGCAGGGCTGGGCCTACATGGACGGTCTGCACCAGAACATCGGCCAGTACGTTCACTCCGGTTCCAAGCCTTGCAAACTGGCGGCGGCGGGCGAATTCCCGATCGGGATTTCCTTCGAATACCCGGCCGTTCAGATGAAGCGTCAGGGCGCACCGCTGGACATCATCCTGCCGAAGGAAGGCCTGGGCTGGGAGATCGAAGCGACCGCCGTGATCAACGGCACGCCGCATGAAGAGGCTGCGAAGAAACTGGCCGACTTCTCCGCCAGCGCCCCGGCGATGGATCTGTACAAGGAAAACTTCGCCGTCCTCGCCCAGCCGGGTATCGCCAAGCCGCAGACCGAACTGCCGGCCGACTACGAGCAGCGCCTGATCAAGAACGACTTCGCCTGGGCCTCGAAGAACCGCGACGAGATCCTGACCGAATGGCGCAAGCGTTATGACGGCAAGTCCGAGAAAGTCGCTGCCAAGTAAATCTTCTTACCCGATCGTTCCCTGACGGAGCATTGATCGTTCCCACGCTCCGCGTGGGAATGCAGCCAAGGACGCTCCGCGTCCTCTGTGACGCAGAGCGTCACGGTATTCATTCCCACGCAGAGCGTGGGAACGATCATTGAGGTAGCTGCATGACACAACACAAAGACTTGCTGATCGTCGGCGCCGGCATCCTGGGTCTGTCCCACGCCTGGGCCGCCGCCCGGCGCGGTCTCAAGGTCACGGTTTTCGAGCGCACCGCCACGCCCATTGGCGCCTCGGTACGCAACTTCGGCCAGGCCCTGGTCACCGGCCAGCCACCAGGCCCGATGCTCGAACTGGCCAAAGCCAGCCGCGACATCTGGGGCCAGTGGGCGCAGCTCGCCGGCCTGCAACTCAAGCGCAACGGCTCGTACCTGTTCGCCCGCACCGAAGCCGAAGAGCACTTGCTCGAAGCCTTCTGCGCCGGACGCGCCGTCGAGCACGACTACCGCGTCGAACTGCTGCGCGGTGCCGCGCTGCGCGATCTGTACGGCGGCCAGTTCAGCCATCACCGCGCCGCGCTGCACGGTATGGACGACCAACAGCTGTATTCCCGGGAAGCGATTCCGGCGCTGATCGAATACCTGCGCCGCGAGCTCGACGTCGAGTTTCACTTCTCGAAGCTGGTTCGCGACGTCGAGCCTGGGCGCCTGCAAAGTACTGCCGGCACATTCTCCGCCAAGCAGATCATCGTCTGCTCCGGCCACGATTATCAGACCTTGCTGGCCGAGCCGATTGCCGCCCTCGACCCGCAAATCTGCCGACTGCAAATGCTCCGCGCCCGGCCGCAGATCGACCTGAACCTGCAACATGCCTTGCTCACCGGCCTCAGCTGCGTGCATTACGGCGCCTTCGCCGATCTGCCGGAAGCGGCCGCAGTGCAGGCGCAAATCCTGCGCGAGCAACCGCACTTGCAGGAAAACGGCATTCACCTGCTGATCAGCCCGACGCCGTATGGCGAACTGATCATCGGCGACTCGCACCATTACGGCAGCGATCCATCACCGTTCAACGCCGAGCAGGTCGACAACTGGATGCTCGAACTGGCCGAACAGACTCTCGGTTGCAAGGTGCAGGTGGTCGAGCGCTGGCAGGGCGTCTATGGTTCCCGGGGTCCGGGGCCGTTTTCGTTCCTGCGTCCGGCGCCGGGGCTGAGTGTGGCGCTGATGCACAGCGGCGTCGGCATGAGCGTCGGCCCGGCCATGGCCGAGCGCAATGTTGCACAGCTTTTTGGAGAGCACTGATGTTGAGTCACGAGCAAGTCATCGACCGGGTGTTCGGCCTCTATGAGCGCTTCGGCGCCAGCGACTACATCGGCGAACCGGTGTCGCAGATCGAGCACATGTCCCAGGCGGCGCAACTGGCCATCGCCGAAGGCTTCGACGACGAAGTGGTGCTTGCCGCGTTCTTCCACGACATCGGCCACTTGTGTGCCGACGGCGCAGAGAACATGGGCGGTTACGGCGTGGTCAGCCACGAACGCCTCGGCGCGGATTACTTGCGTGAGGCCGGCTTCAGCGAACGCCTGGCGCGACTGGTGGAATATCACGTCCAGGCCAAGCGCTATCTGACGCTCAGGGAATCGGGCTATTACGACCGCTTGAGCGAAGCCAGCCGCCGCACCCTGGAATATCAGGGCGGGGTGATGACCGAGGCTGAAGCGGATGCGTTCGAGCAGGATCCGTTGTGCGCCGTCAGCCTGCGAATGCGCCAGTGGGATGAACTGGCGAAGGAAATGGCGGTGCCGGTGATGGATCTTGCCGTTCTCAAGCGCAAGGCTGAAGTTTTGTTGTCGACCGGGTGAGGGCGCGGATCTAAAGCTCAAGCACCTTCCCGACCAACGACTCAATCTGCTCCTGCCGCTCCGCCTGATTCAGCTTCGGATGCGGATTCAGCGAAGACCATTGCGGATGCGCCCGCGCCTTGTTCAGTGCTTCCGGCAACTTGCCCTCGCGCCAGGTCTTGTCCTGCGGCGTCGCCACCTGAACGGCATCCATCGCCGCATGGCCGCGGGCATTCAGCGCTTGCAACAGTTGCCGCTGACGCAGGGCCAACAGGCGCAACACGTTGTCGTCGACCGTCAGCTCCCGCTGCCCCTTGATCTTGCCGATCAAGCGGTTGCCATAGCTGCGGGCGGTTTGCAGGGCGCCGCCGGCAATGGCGCCGGCCAGCGCGGCGGCGCCTAGGGTGATGCCGCCGACCAGCAAATCCACACCCGCACCGGCCGCTGCACCGGCCGCAATCCCGCCGCCGACCCGCACGCCGAGTTGCTTGAGGGTTTCCGGGTTGAACAGGTCATCGCCCCAACGTCCGTCGAGCAACGGTAGATCGCTGGCGGCGGCGTCCTGCGGGCGGAAGGCGTAGAGCTTCAGCAGCGCCTCGACGCACTTCTGTTCGCGTTGACGCACGGCTTTGCGCAGTTCGCTGATGGCCTGTTGTTCCTGCTCGGCGTTGCTCGCCACACTGCGTCGGCACGCAGCGCAGTCGATCAGCAATTCGGCAATCAGGCGTGCGGCGCTTTGCTCGCGGGCGAGGCGCTGGGCCTGTTGATCGGCGATCAGGCGTTCAAGTTGTGGGCGGGCGTTTTCCAGCAACAGTGCGAGGCTTTCATACAGCCGCCGCTCACCGTCCTCGGGCGGGGCGACGCTGTCGAAACGCACCAGCGCATGCAGGCCCAGACGCGCCAGCGCTTCGCGCCAGTCCGGCTCGCGGTGGTTGGCGCTGCTGACGAAATTCAGCACCGGCAGCAACGGCTTGCCACAACTGGCCAGCACTTCCAGCTCATCGCGGTACTTGGCCAGCACCGGTTCGCGGGCGTCGATTACGTACAGGCCGGCATCGGACTCGAGCAGCTGCCGCAACACTTTGGCTTCCTGTTCGAAACGCTGGCGCGCTTCGCTGCCGTCGAGAAACCGCGCCAGCCGTGCCGGGCCGTCGAGGCGTTCGCCGGGACGTTCCAGTCGTTCGAGGAAATCCAGCAGGGCGATGGCGTCTTCCAGGCCGGGCGTGTCATAGAGGTCGAGCAACGGTTCGCCATCCACCGACAATCGAGCGCCTTCGACATGCCGGGTGGTGCTCGGGCGATGGGAGACTTCGCCGAAGCCGACGTCGCGGGTCAGGGTGCGCAACAGCGAAGTCTTGCCGACGTTGGTGTGGCCGACCACCGCCAGTTTCAGCGGCGCTTTCCAGGCATCAGTCATGTCCGTGCTCCAGCCAGTTCAACGGGGCGCAATCGGCGAACGGCAACTCCAGTTGTTGCAACGCCACGTGCCAGTCACCGAGGCGTTCGGCATCCAGCGCTTGTCCTTGCGGCGCCTGCAATAACCAGACGCGGGTCGCCGCGGCATTGCGCGCCAGCTCGGCGATCAGTGCCAGGCTGCCGCGATCCGGTGAACGCCGCGGGTCGCAGGCAATCGCCAGCCGTGCCGGCGGGAAGCGGCTGAGCTGTTCGAGCAGTTTGTTGCGCGATTCGCGACTATCGAGGATGCCGGCGTTGCTGACGTTTTTCGGCAGCGTCGGCGGCCATGAGTGTTGATCGTCAAGTTCGATTGCCACGAGCAACGCGCCATCGCTGGCGTGTTCGCCGACGGTGCTTTCGACGCGGTGCAGTTGCGCAGGCTCAGGGTCGGTGATGCCGAGGCGTTCGCTGGTCGGCATCAGGCGTTCGCGCAGTTGGGCGTAGCCGGGCAGGTTCAGGTCGAGACGCAGCGCAGCTTTGCCACTGTTCCAGCGCCAGAAGCAGAACAGCGCCAATAGCAGACGCGGCAGCACGCCATAAACTACCAGTACACCGACCAGCCAGGTCGCCCAGGCCTGGCGGGCGCTTTCGATATTCAGTGCGGTGTCGCCGCTGGCGCGGATCATGTCCACGGTTGGCACGTTGAAGCCCAGCAGCGTCGGCAAGGCACCGAGGGCCTGGGTCATGTTGATGAACGTGTCGGCGCTGAGAATCGTGGTTTCCCAGACGAAGCCGTAGCGCCGGGTCGCCATCAGCGTCAGCAGCAAAACCAGCGCGCTGAACATCGCCAGCAACCACAGGGCATTGACCAGCGAGCCGAGCGCCCAGCGATTGAGCTTCTTGCGTTGCAGCATCAACAGCAGGGCCGGCGCCAGTTGTGCAGCTTTGGCATCGCGGGCGAGTTTTTCACTGAGCCACAGCCACAAGCGGCCGAGTGTAGCGCCGTGTTCGCCAGCGAAGATCAGCCCCAGCACCCAGCTCAACAGCAGAATCAGGTTCAGCCCGAGCAGACTGCCCAGGGCCCAGAACACATTGACCGGCGTCTGGCCCAGTGCAGCGAAGGCCAGACCGGCACCGCTCAGTACCGCGAAGATCGCCAGCAGCACCAGCGCCAGGCGTGCGCCTTGCAGCCAGTGCTTGAGCGCAGAGGTCAGACCATCGCGCTCGGCCAGCCACAGGGCGCGGCGTTGAATGCGTCCCGGCAGATCGCCGCCGGCCGCGCGGGCCAGGCGATTGGCTTCCAGATCCTCCAGCGGGCCTGCGTGTTCTTCGCGCAGGCGCACGGTTTCGGTGAGCCAGAGGTTTTGCAGTGGAGTCAGTTCAGTCACGCGGCATCCCGTTGCTTGATTGAGCCGTGAGCATAACCGCTGTGGCGCTTATCGGGGTAAGGGCGGCTCTGGTATCCTCGCCGGCATGACTAAATCACTCCCCCTCAGCCTGATCGCAGCCCTCGGTGAAAACCGCGTGATCGGCGTCGACAACAGCATGCCCTGGCACCTGCCGGGTGACTTCAAATACTTCAAGGCCACGACGCTCGGCAAGCCGATCATCATGGGCCGCAAGACCTGGGATTCGCTGGGGCGTCCTTTGCCGGGCCGTCTGAATATCGTGGTCAGCCGTCAGGCCGGTCTGGTGCTGGAGGGCGCGGAAGTCTATCCGTCGCTGGAAGCCGCCGTGGTTCGCGCCGAAGCGTGGGCGAAAGAGCAGGGCGTCGACGAGTTGATGCTGATTGGTGGGGCGCAGTTGTATGCGCAAGGGCTGGCGCAGGCGGATCGTTTGTATCTGACCCGTGTGGCGTTGAGCCCGGAAGGGGATGCGTGGTTTCCGGAGTTCGATCTGAACCAGTGGAAGCTGGTGTCGAACGTGCCGAATCCGGCTGAAGGCGACAAACCGGCTTACAACTTCGAAGTCTGGGAAAGAAGATAGCTACAAGCTTCGAGCTGCAAGCCGCAAGTAAAAGCTGGAATGCTCTTCTTGCAGCTTGCAGCTTGCAGCTTGCAGCTGGCTAGCTCGCTAGCTGCGCATGCTCATCGGCATCCAGCAGTGCCTTGTCGGTCTGCTGCATCACCTGGCTGGTAATCGCGCCAGCGGTGATCGAACCGCTCACGTTCAGCGCCGTACGACCCATGTCGATCAGCGGCTCGACCGAAATCAGCAACGCCACCAGCGAAACCGGCAAGCCCATGGCCGGCAGCACGATCAGCGCGGCGAAGGTCGCACCGCCACCCACGCCCGCCACACCAGCCGAACTCAGGGTCACGATCGCCACCAGCGTCGCGATCCACAGCGGATCCAGCGGGTTGATGCCGACGGTTGGCGCAACCATCACCGCCAACATCGCCGGGTACAGACCGGCGCAGCCGTTCTGGCCGATGGTCGCGCCGAACGAAGCAGCGAAGCTTGCCACCGATTGCGGAATGCCCAGACGACGGGTCTGCGCTTCGATGCTCAGCGGGATGCTCGCTGCGCTGGAGCGGCTGGTGAACGCGAATGTCAGCACCGGCCAGATCTTGCGGAAGAAGCGCAGCGGGTTGATCCCGGCCGCCGACACCAGCAGACCGTGTACCACGAACATCAGGCCCAGACCGAGGTACGACACCACCACGAAACTGCCGAGCTTGATGATGTCCTGCAGGTTGGAACCGGCGACCACTTTGGTCATCAGCGCCAGCACGCCGTACGGGGTCAGCTTCATCACCAGACGCACCAGACGCATCACCCAGGCCTGCAGGGTGTCGATGGCGTTGATCACTTTTTGACCTTTCTCGACGTCATCCTTGAGCAGTTGCAGCGCGGCAACCCCCAGGAACGCGGCGAAGATCACCACGCTGATGATCGAGGTCGGCTTGGCCCGCGCCAGGTCGGCGAACGGGTTCTGCGGGATGAACGACAGCAGCAGTTGCGGCACATTCAGGTCGGCGACCTTGCCCGCGTAGTCGGTCTGAATGGTTTGCAGACGGGCCATTTCCTGCGTGCCGGCAACCAGGCCTTCGGCGGTCAGGCCGAACAGGTTGGTCAGGCCGATGCCGATCAGCGCCGCAATCGCGGTGGTGAACAGCAGCGTGCCGATGGTCAGGAAGCTGATCTTGCCCAGCGAAGAAGCGTTGTGCAGACGGGCCACGGCACTGAGGATCGAGGCGAATACCAGCGGGATCACGATCATTTGCAGCAGTTGCACGTAACCGTTGCCGACCAGATCGAACCAGCCGATCGAGGCTTTCAACACCGGGTTGCCGGCACCGTAAATCGTGTGCAGCGCGACGCCGAATGCCACGCCCAGCACCAGTGCGAGCAGGACTTTTTTCGCCAGGCTCCACGAGGTGTGACGGGTTTGCGCCAGGCCGAAGAGCAGGGCGAGGAACACCAGCAAGTTGAGAATCAGGGGCAGATTCATGAGGACTCCAGAAAAGACTGTGCCAACAACCTTCCGGGGCTGTTGCTAACCTTCAAGCCTAACAGTTTGATTTCCAATGATTTAATACCGAAATCAAAGGTCGTCCGTCGTTTTTGGAATAAGGGGGTGTCGTTCTCGGGGATGCAACTGGCGCGAAACGGACGTGGACGGTCGCTGACAGACGGGGACTGTCACATTTATTTGTTAGCGTCGATTTCTTTGACCCAGGGAGAAGCGCCAATGAAGTTTGCACCGAAATTTCTGGCTGTCGCACTGACTGTGGGGATGGGCCTGGCCACTCAGGCATTCGCCACCGACCTGAAACACTGGCCCGCGGATCAGGCCAAGGCACTGGACGCGATGATCGCCGCCAACGCCAACAAAGGTAACTACGCGGTGTTCGACATGGACAACACCAGTTACCGCTACGACCTCGAAGAGTCGTTGCTGCCGTTCATGGAAAACAAGGGCCTGATCACCCGGGACAAGCTCGACCCCTCCCTGAAACTGATGCCGTTCAAGGACACCGCCGACCACAAGGAAAGCCTGTTCAGTTACTACTACCGCCTCTGCGAAGTCGACGACATGGTCTGCTACCCATGGGTGGCGCAGGTGTTTTCCGGCTTCACCCTCAAGGAACTCAAGGGCTACGTCGATGAGCTGATGGCCTCGGGCAAACCGGTGCCGGCGACTTATTACGAAGGTGACGTGGTCAAGAATCTGGATGTGAATCCGCCGAAGATCTTCACTGGCCAGAAAGAGCTGTACAACAAACTGATGGAGAACGGCATCGAAGTCTACGTGATGACCGCCGCCTCCGAAGAACTGGTGCGGATGGTCGCGGCCGATCCGAAGTATGGCTACAACGTCAAACCGCAGAACGTGATCGGCGTGACCACGTTGCTGAAGAACCGCGAGACCGGCGAGCTGACCACCGCGCGCAAGCAGATCACCGCCGGCAAATATGACGAGAAGGCCAACCTCGGCCTCGAGCTGACACCCTACCTGTGGACTCCGGCAACCTGGATGGCCGGCAAGCACGCGGCAATCCTGACCTATATCGACGAATGGAAAAAACCGGTACTGGTGGGTGGCGACACACCGACCAGCGACGGCTACATGCTGTTCCACGATGTGGACGTGGCCAAGGGTGGCATTCACTTGTGGGTCAATCGCAAGGACAAGTACATGACCCAGATTCAGGGCATGATGGCCAAGCACGCGGCGGCCCAGGCGAAAGAAGGTTTGCCGGTGACGGCGGACAAGAACTGGGTGATCGTCAAACCTGAAGAAATCCAGTAATTGCTACGGTGATCGCTCCCGAGCAGAGCGCGACGATCGTTCCCACGCTCTGCGTGGGAATGCAGCCCGTGACGCTCCGCGTCACTGGACGCAGAGCGTCCCTTGAGGCATTCCCACGCGGGAGCGTGGGAACGATCAAAACCTGAAGGCAAAAAAATGCCCCGCACTTGGCGGGGCATTTTTATGCGCGACGGTTAAGCATCACAGCCCGTCGAGCATCGCCTTGTTGCGCACGGCACCCTTGTCGGCGCTGGTCGCCAGCAGGGCGTAGGCCTTGAGGGCGGTGGTCACTTTGCGTGGACGCTGTTCGACCGGTTTCCAGCCTTTCTTGTCCTGCTCGACCCGGCGTGCCGCCAGTTCTTCATCGCTGATCAACAGGTTGATCGAGCGGTTCGGAATGTCGATCAGCACCTTGTCGCCGTCCTGTACCAGACCGATCGCGCCGCCGGCCGCAGCCTCTGGCGAAGCGTGGCCGATGGACAGACCGGAAGTGCCGCCGGAGAAACGGCCATCGGTCAGCAGGGCGCAGGCTTTGCCCAGGCCTTTGGATTTCAGGTACGAGGTCGGGTAGAGCATTTCCTGCATGCCCGGGCCGCCTTTCGGGCCTTCGTAGCGAATGATGACGATGTCGCCTTCCTTCACTTCGTCGGCGAGGATGCCGCGCACGGCGCTGTCCTGGCTTTCGAAGATCTTGGCGTTGCCTTCGAACACGTGGATCGACTCGTCAACACCGGCGGTTTTCACCACGCAGCCGTCCAGGGCGATGTTGCCGTACAGCACGGCCAAGCCGCCTTCTTTCGAATAGGCGTGTTCAAAGCTGCGGATGCAACCGTTTTCACGGTCGTCGTCCAGGGTTTCCCAACGGGTCGACTGGCTGAACGCGGTTTGCGTCGGAATGCCGGCCGGGCCTGCCTTGAAGAAATGGTGCACGGCTTCATCGTCGGTCTGGGTGATGTCCCACTTGGCGATGGCTTCTTCCATGCTGCGGCTGTGCACGGTCGGCAGGTCGGTGTGCAGCAGGCCGCCACGGGCCAGCGAACCGAGGATGCTGAAGATGCCGCCGGCGCGGTGCACGTCTTCCATGTGGTACTTCTGGATGTTCGGCGCGACCTTGCACAGCTGCGGCACCTTGCGCGACAGACGATCGATGTCGCGCAGGTCGAAGTTGATCTCGGCTTCCTGGGCCGCGGCCAGCAAGTGCAGGATGGTGTTGGTCGAACCGCCCATGGCGATGTCGAGCATCATCGCGTTCTCGAACGCCTTGAAGTTGGCGATGTTGCGCGGCAGTACCGACTCGTCGTTCTCGCCGTAGTAGCGTTTGCACAGTTCGACGATGGTGCGGCCGGCCTGCAGGAACAGCTGCTCGCGATCGCTGTGGGTGGCCAGGGTCGAACCGTTGCCCGGCAGTGCGAGGCCCAGGGCTTCGGTCAGGCAGTTCATCGAGTTGGCGGTGAACATGCCGGAGCACGAACCGCAGGTCGGGCAGGCGCTGCGCTCGTACTCGGCAACCTTCTCGTCAGAAGCGCTGGAGTCGGCGGCGATCACCATGGCGTCGACGAGGTCGAGACCGTGGCTGGCCAGTTTGGTCTTGCCGGCTTCCATCGGGCCGCCGGAGACGAAGATCACCGGGATGTTCAGGCGCAGGGCGGCCATCAGCATGCCGGGGGTGATCTTGTCGCAGTTCGAGATGCAGACGATGGCGTCGGCGCAGTGGGCGTTGACCATGTACTCGACGGAGTCGGCGATGATCTCGCGGCTCGGCAGCGAATAGAGCATGCCGTCGTGGCCCATGGCGATGCCGTCGTCAACGGCGATGGTGTTGAATTCTTTTGCAACGCCGCCAGCGCGTTCGATCTCACGGGCAACCAGTTGGCCCAGGTCCTTCAGGTGAACGTGGCCCGGTACGAACTGGGTGAAGGAGTTGGCAATGGCGATGATCGGCTTCTTGAAGTCGTCATCTTTCATCCCGGTGGCGCGCCACAGTGCGCGGGCGCCGGCCATGTTGCGGCCGTGGGTGGATGTTTTCGAGCGGTAATCTGGCATGGAGCACTCCGGGCGGCTAATCAGGTATCAAAAGGGAGTGAGCTTCTATTGACGTCTGGAACACTCAGAAATGGCCGTGTGTCCTGATGTTGCCGATGACGTTGCGGGATCGCCGCTGGTCTCAGCCTGAGCTCATAAACCCGCCGGGGATGAATGGCGATGAATCTCGCGATTCTACACCGCTGGCGTCAGGAGGGAATGGCGCAAAGCGTTGTTCCAGTGCTGACGAAGCGTGCGGGATGACGACCGGCAGGATTAATCGCTGTCCGGTTGCCCCACGAGATCGCTGCGGCGACTGATCCGCGCGTTCAACGCCAGTGCCACCCCGCTGAGTATCACGAAGCTGTAGCCCAGCGTGGATTGCAGATTGGTCGGGCTCAGGCTGATCAAGGCACTGATCAAGCCGCCGCAGATGAGAATGATCGTGCTGCCGGCCGAGGCCGACGTGCCGGCGTTTTCCGGAAACAGACTCATGGCCCGGGACGTGGCGGCCGGCCGGGCAATGGTGGTGCCGGCGGTGCAGATCAGCATCGGGATCAGCACGGTCGCCGGAGCCAGTGCAAAGTTCGACGACAGGTACAGCATGGTCACGCCGGCGAACAGGATCAGGCTCAGGCCGACGACCATCTGCTGGCCGCTGTTGATGCGCCTGCTCAGCACGCTGGCGAGGATCCCCCCGGTGACGTAAGCCGCACCGTAGATCAGCAGGATCAACGAAAATTCGTAAGCGGACAGTTGCAGCCGATCCATGAAGATCAGCGGCGAGATCACGATGAATGAGAAATGGCAGGCGAATGCAAACGCTGAAATCAGCCAGTAACCGACGAAGTCGAAATCTCCCAGAACCCGTCGATAGGCCGTGAGGAAGTTCGTACGTGTGCCAGTGGCGGTAGGTCGGGTGTTCTCCAGAAACAGCCAGGCCTTGAGCAGCACTGCGGCTGATAATGCGATGAACACCCAGAAGCTGCCGCGCCAGCCCAGCGTCGCCTGAAGAAAGGTGCCAGCCAGCGGCGATATCGAGATGAAAATCCCGCCGGCGGTGACCATTAAAATCCGTAGGCGGTCACGTTCTTCGCCTTCGAACAGGTCCTGCACCAGCGCCTGTGACAGCACGAAGCAACCGCAGCCCAGCGCCTGCAACACCCGGAACATCAGAAACAGCGAATAGTCCGAGGTCATCACGCAACCGAGGGCGCCGAGTATGGAAACGCTCATGCCGGCGAGCAGCAGCCCCTTGCGTCCGATCACATCCGACAGCGGCCCGATCAGCAACTGGGCGAAGGCAATTCCGACCGCAAACAGGCTGATCGACAGGGCGATGTCCGCCGGGGTGCGGCGAAAGTGTTCGGCCAGTGCCGGGAACGAAGGCAGCAGGACATCCAGTGGAAAGACGCCGAGCAACACCATTGCCAGCAAAAGACTGACAGCCCCGCGCCGCTGTCGTCGGGTCACCACAGATTGTCCGTCATCCATCGATCAGTCCCGCCCTGGCAAATAGTGTCTGGTTTTGAGGTTCGGCGAAAAATCCGGCTTTCTTCAATGCGTTCAACGTAGCGAGGCTGCCGGCGCGTGCCCGCCGTCGACTGGCCTGGGTCGATGTCATCGTGCCGAGAATGTCCGTCACCGTCGTATTTGCAATGCCCGCGCCACAGAGGCTTTCCTGCAGCCAGTGCTCATCCACTTCGAAGAAGATTTCCAGAATGTCGAGCAAGGTCGTCGCGGTGAACGTTCGCTGTCGCGGGTTCAGGTGCAACCAGAGGTAGTGGAACACTTCGGTGAAATAGCGGCTGTGGCGCGCTTCGTCGGTGAGGTGATCGCGCAACATGTCGTTGACGCCGGACACCAAGCTGTCGCGGCAGACATCCAGCAGTTCACGGGCAATGATGGTTTCCGAGACGAAGCCCAGAAGAAAGCACGCCAGCGGCCGTTGCTCCTGTGCGGTGCGCGCAATCAGCAGGTTCATCCGGGTGATCCGTCTGGGCATGACCGGGCGCCCGGTGATGGCGTAGAGGCTGGCGATCTGCTCCGCCACCTGACTGGAAAACAGGGCGTGATAGCCCTCGTCGGTGTAGAGCTGGAGCGCGGCGGTTTTCATCGACGTCGGAACCTCGACCGGCAGTTCGCCATGCACGATGGTTTCGACGGCGCGATTGACGATCCGGTGTTCGAGCAACGTGGTGTAGTCGAGAAAATGCACCAGATGCCGGGCCGTAAGCCGGTGCAGCATCGAGCGGCCCGCTGCTTCAATCGCCGGGTGGGCCAGATAGGGCAGGAATGCCGGCGGAAACCAGTGCCGGGTCTCGAGTTGCTCCTGCACGTTGTCCGGCAAGCGGTAATCGTGAGGGCTGGTGCGGACCGAGGCGCGGGTGTTCCAGTCACTCAGGGTGAACTGAAAGACCGGTTCCGGAGCGAGGGTGCTCATGACTGTGCCTCACGCAACAGGTCGCGCATTTCCTGACACATCGCCTGGCCGTCGCTTTCCCCGCAACCGACAAAGAACAAGGGTTGTTCCGCACTGTTCTCGAGCTTCAGCAACGCTTCGACCTGCTCATCGGAAAACGCGCCTGTGAGCCAGGTGCTCATGCCCAGTGCTGTAGCCACCAGTTGAAACGTCTGCGAAAGGTGCCCGGCTTCGACGAACGCCATTCGATAGGCGCGCGAGTGCGGGTATTTCCACCAGAGGCGATCGAAGCGGGCGGTGATGAACAACCCCAATGGCAGGTTATTGATGAAATGCTGCCCCCCCAGCAGATTGCCGGGCGCGGTGTCGGGCAAAGGGTTGATGAAGCTCAGGGCGTGTTCGGCGGGGTGGTAGGCATACACGCCAGGTGCCAGTTCCTCGACGTTCTGTACAAACACGAACCCGGCACAGGCATTGAGACCACCGCCGGAAGGGCTGCTGCGCCGCGCGCCCAGTCCTTCGGCGATGCTGTCGTCGCAGTCGGTTTCGCGTTCTCCCAGGTAACCGAGTGACAGGTAAAGCAAGGTGCCCACATCATCCAGCGACACGGCAGCGCCAGTGAAGGATCGGCAGGTCTTTCGCCGGGTCAGTGAATTCGACAGGCTGTCGTCATTCAGTGCCAGCGGCTTGGGCAGGGCGATGAGTGCGTTCGGACGGGTATCCACAGGGATGTCGGCTGGCGGGGGAGTGGCAAGCACTTTGTTGCAGTGTTCGAGATATTGCCTGGACCATTCCTGAATGTTTCGGGGAGTGTGTTCGCAAGGAATGTCCCGAGTCCCGATATGGTAGATCCTGGACAGTTCATCCCAGCCCCAGGCAGGCGCCGGGATTTTATAAGAAGTCAGTATTCCTGCATTTAAAAGCTGTGTATCTATTATGTTGCTGTTGTCGTATAAGTCAGGGTTGTGGACAAGTTGCGCCAGTCGGGAGGAATATTCAAGATCAAGTTCATGTTGAGTATGGTCTTTGTAGTTCCAGACTATCTGGCCGGGCGTTAGTGGCAGTATGAATAAATAAGGATTTATATGCATGTTGGGGCACGCTGCTCTGGATAGGTGCTTTGTCAGAGGCGCTGGGTAGCCGGCTATACCCAGCGCCCACCTTACTTAACGGGCTTTAGGTGCGACCAGAAAAGCCAGATTTGCGAGGGTGCGGGATTCCAGAGTAATTGCTTTCATGATTGAACTCCTTGTTCGTTGCTGCTTCGTGGTTAGTTGGTGTCACCTCCGTGGTGACGACTTAATAATAGTTTGTAATGGATTAATCGCAAGCAAATATTAAGTAGGAATAATCCAGTAATTTTGTCGGAGTGATCTTTGGCTGGAAATGGGTGTGTAAGTTAAATTTCAGTAAATAAAGTATTCGCGGAAATATCCTGCAAGTCTGCAGGATAATAAGTGTAGGAAAGCAACGTTAAAGGCAAAAAGAAGGGGAGCCCCAGGCTCCCCTTCTTTATACGCATCGATACCGTTAGCTGTTCGGCAGCAGGCGGCAGGTGATGCTCTTGATGTAGCGGGTTTCCGGGATGGCCGGGTGTACCGGGTGATCCGGACCCTGACCGCCACGCTCCAGCAGCTGGATATTGCGGTCCAGGTGACGGGCGCTGGTCAGCAGGATGTTCTGCAGGTCGTCTTCCGGCAGGTGCATCGAGCACGAAGCGCTGAACAGGATGCCGTCCTTGGTGAGCAGGCGCATGGCTTGCTCGTTCAGGCGACGGTAGGCGCCTTCACCGTTCTTCAGGTCTTTCTTGCGCTTGATGAACGCAGGCGGGTCGGCAACGATCACGTCGAAGCGCTCTTCGCTGGCCTTGAGTTCTTTCAGGGCTTCGAACACGTCGCCTTCGATACAGGTCATCTTGTCGGCGAAGCCGTTCAGTGCGGCGTTACGCTCAACGCCGTCGAGGGCGAAGCCCGATGCGTCGACGCAGAACACTTCGCTGGCGCCGAATGCGGCCGCTTGCACACCCCAGCCACCGATGTAGCTGTAGAGGTCCAGTACGCGTTTGCCTTTGGCGTAAGGGGCCAGGCGGGCGCGGTTCATGCGGTGGTCGTAGAACCAGCCGGTTTTCTGACCTTGAACCACTGGCGCTTCGAACTTCACGCCGTTCTCTTCCAGCGCTACCCACTCCGGCACCACGCCGAACACGGTTTCGGTGTAACGCTCGAGGCCTTCGGCATCGCGCGCGGCGGAGTCGTTCTTGAACAGGATGCCGCTTGGCTTGAGCACCTGGGTCAGTGCCGCGATCACGTCATCTTTATGGGCTTCCATGGTCGCCGAGGCGAGCTGCACCACGAGGATGTCGCCGAAACGGTCGACCACCAGACCCGGCAGCAGGTCGGAATCGCCGTAGACCAGACGATAGAACGGCTTGTCGAACAGGCGCTCGCGCAGCGACAGGGCTACGTTCAGGCGATGCACCAGCAGCGACTTGTCCAGCGGCAGCTTGATGTCGCGCGACAGCAGACGCGCGCAGATCAGGTTGTTCGGGCTCATGGCGACGATGCCCAGCGGCTTGCCGCCGGCGGCTTCGAGGATCGCCTGGTCGCCGGCCTTGAAGCCGTGCAACGGGGTCGCGGCCACGTCGATTTCGTTGCTGTAGATCCACAGGTGACCGGCGCGCAGGCGACGGTCGGCGTTGGCTTTGAGGCGCAAGCTAGGCAGGGACATGACGTCGCTCCGGAAAAAAGAGCGGGAGTATACCGTGTTGCGCCTTATGCCGGGTTTGGCGTGCGATGAAACGCGGCTGACCTCATCACGAGCAGGCCCGCCCCGTATCCATACGCTTATGCTCTATGCCGACAGCGCGTCGATCAGCGCATTGCTGAACGCCGGAATATCGTCCGGCTGGCGGCTGCTGATCAGGTGGCCGTCTTTTACTACCTCCTGATCAACCCAGTTCGCCCCCGCATTCACCAGATCGTCCTTGACGGTCTTGTAGCTGGTCATGGTCTTGCCATTGACCAGCCCTGCCGAAATCAGCAGCCAGCTGCCATGACAGATCACTGCGATCGGCTTGCCGGCGGACGCACCGGTCTTGACCAGGTGCTGGGCGTCCTGGTCGATGCGGATGGTGTCAGAGTTCTGCACACCGCCCGGGAGCACCACGGCATCGTATTGATCGATGCTTGCGCCCTGGAAGGTCTGGTCGACCTTGAAGTCGTCCGCAGGTTTATCGTGATTCCAGCCTTTGACGCTGCCGGCTTCGGCGGAGAGGATGTCAACCTGCGCTCCCGCCTGCTCCAGTGCCTTTTTGGGGCCAGTCAGTTCAACCTGCTCGAAACCGTCGGTTACCAGAAAAGCGACGCGCTTGCCGCTGAGAGAAGTGGCCATCGTTAAGCTCCTGAGTCTGTTGGAATTACTGCCCGCGACAGATGGGGAACTGCTCCGGGCACTACAGATTCCGAAGGCTGGTGGAAAGTGAAAGTTCCTGCGAATTGCCCACTGGTGTGTCGTCCGTCGGTTTTTAGAGGTTAGAATCGCGGCCTGTCCCAGAGTGTGTACTTATGTCCCAAGAGCTGACCACCGAACAGATTCAACAGTCCCTGCAAGGCATCAGCGTGCCCGCGCAGCCGCAGATCATGGTGGATCTGCAAATGGAGCAGTACATGCCCGACCCCGACCTGGAGACGATCGCCAAGCTGATCTCCCAGGATCCTGGCCTGTCCGGCTCGCTGCTGAAAATCGTCAATTCGCCCTATTACGGCCTGAGCAACAAGATCACCTCGATCAAGCGCGCGGTGAATCTGTTGGGCAGTCGCTCGATCATCAATCTGATCAACGCGATGTCGATCAAGGGCGAAATGAACGATGACACCATCGTCACCCTCAACCGTTTCTGGGACACCGCCCAGGACGTGGCCATGACCTGCCTGACCCTGGCCAAGCGCGTTGGCACCGAGGCGAGCGACGAGGCTTACGCCTTGGGTCTGTTCCACGACTGCGGCGTTCCGTTGATGCTTCAGCGTTTTCCGGATTACATGACGACGCTCGAGAAGGCCTATGCCAACGCGAGTGCCGAGCGCCGGGTTGTGGACACTGAGAACGACGTCTACAACACCAACCACTCGGTGGTCGGTTATTACACCGCCAAGTCGTGGCGCCTCCCGGAGCACGTCAGCGCTGCGATCGCCAACCACCACAATGCCTTGGCGATCTTCAGCGATGAAACTTCGCGCAACAGCCAGATGAAAAACCTGCTGGCGATCCTGAAAATGGCCGAGCACATCTGCGCGTCGTACCGGGTGCTGGGCAACCAGACCGAAGATTTCGAATGGCAGGCCGTCGGGCCGCTGGTACTGGAATACATCGGCCTCTCGGATTACGACTTTGAAACGTTGAAGCAGACTATCCGCGAACTTGGCGCGCACTGATTTAAAAAGACCCTTGATTCGAGACACTCATGCCTGAATTGCCGGAAGTCGAAACCACCCGCCGCGGTATTGCCCCGCACCTGGAAGGCCAGCGTGTCAGCCGGGTGATCGTGCGTGACCGGCGTTTGCGCTGGCCGATTCCCGAAGACCTTGATGTGCGGCTGTCCGGGCAGCGCATTGTGCTGGTCGAGCGGCGCGCCAAGTATCTGCTGATCAACGCCGAGGTCGGCACGCTGATCAGCCACTTGGGCATGTCGGGCAACCTGCGGCTGGTGGAGGTCGGGATACCGGCGGCCAAGCATGAGCATGTCGATATCGAACTGGAGTCGGGCCTGGCCCTGCGCTACACCGATCCGCGGCGTTTCGGGGCGATGCTCTGGAGCACCGACCCGCTCAATCACGAATTGCTGATTCGCCTGGGCCCGGAGCCGTTGACCGATCTGTTCGATGGCGAGCGCTTGTATCAGCTGTCGCGCGGGCGTTCGATGGCGGTCAAGCCGTTCATCATGGACAACGCGGTGGTGGTGGGGGTCGGCAATATCTACGCGACCGAAGCACTGTTCGCCGCCGGTATCGATCCGCGTCGCGAAGCCAAAGGCATTTCCCGGGCGCGCTATTTGAAGCTGGCGATCGAGATCAAACGCATCCTCGCTGCCGCCATCGAGCGCGGCGGCACCACGTTGCGTGATTTCATCGGTGGCGACGGGCAGCCGGGGTATTTCCAGCAGGAACTGTTTGTCTACGGTCGCGGCGGCGAGCACTGCAAGGTCTGCGGCACGGGCCTGCGGGAAATGAAGCTCGGCCAGCGCGCGAGCGTCTGGTGTCCGCGCTGCCAAAGCTGAGCAGGGCGTCCGAAAAAGTCCTACGGTCTATAGTGAGTTGTCTCACTGTTCAGCTCGAAGGATCGTGCCATGAAGTCCTTGCAAACCCTCATCGTCGCCCTGCTGCTGTGCTTCAGCCTGACCGTTCAGGCCACGGAAGGCGGCAGCGGTGACCCTCGTTACGCCATCCAGAATCCACCGGCCTACGCCATGCTCGGCGATCTGCTGATTGCCCGACCATTGCTGGTGGTGGCAACGGTGATTGGTGCCGGGGCGTTCGTCGTGTCGTTGCCGTTCACCGCGCTGGGTGGCGGGATTGGCGATGCGGGAGAGGCGCTGGTGGTGGCGCCGGCGAAAGCGGCGTTCGTGCGATGCCTGGGCTGCACAGGGGAGGGATTCGAGCAGCGCGAATGACGCGATCGCAGCCGGGGGCTGCGATCGGATTCAGTGGCTCAAGCCTTGCCGGTGATCTTGCGGTACTTCTCCATCAACTGTTCTTCAGTCTCCGGATGAGCTTCGTCCAGTGGAATGCAATCCACCGGGCAGACCTGCTGGCACTGCGGCTCGTCGTAGTGGCCGACGCACTGGGTGCACAGGTTCGGGTCGATCACGTAGATCTCTTCGCCTTGGGAAATGGCGGCGTTCGGGCACTCGGGTTCGCAGACGTCGCAGTTGATGCAATCGTCGGTGATGATCAGGGACATGCTAACTCCAGCCGGGGCGGGGAGCCCGGGCGCTATGAATCAATGCGCGCAATTGTGCCGCATTGGCGCCCGTAGTGCACGCGGGCGCCGTTTGAACGGTCGTTACTTCTTGAAGCGCAGGGTCAGGGCTTCGGCTACCGCCGGGTGGACGAACTTGCTGATATCGCCGCCCAGGGCCGCGATTTCCCGCACCAGGGTCGAGGAAATGAACGAATAACGCTCGGACGGGGTGAGAAACAGGCTCTCCACATCCGGGGCCAACTGGCGGTTCATGTTGGCCAGCTGGAATTCGTATTCGAAGTCCGACACCGCGCGCAGGCCACGCAGGAACACGTTGGCGTTCTGCTCTTTGGCGAAATGCGCCAGCAGCGTCGAGAAGCCGACCACTTCCACGTTCGGCAGGTGTTTGGTGACCTCGCGGGCCAGCTCGACCCGTTGTTCCAGCGGGAACAGCGGATTCTTCTTGGGGCTGGCGGCGACGGCGATGATCACGTGGTCGAACAGGCGCGAGGCGCGTTCGACCAGATCGCCATGGCCCTTGGTAATAGGGTCGAAGGTACCTGGGTACAACACTCGGTTCATCGCGTCGTCCTGGCGGGAATCCGTTGGGGAGTCGGATGGTATCGCAGCCGTCCCGGTCGGGAAAGTCGCCTGTTGGGTAAGAAAGCACTATAGACGATCGGAATTTTCGCCTTTTTCACGGGTTTCTCAACCGTTCGCCGAGGGATGTCGCCAGTTGCGCCGTCAGACCGTACACCGACAACTGCGGGTTGGCGCCGATGCTGGTGGGGAACAAAGAGCCGTCATGAATCGACAGATTGCTCAGTTGATGATGGCGGCCGAGGCTGTCGGTGACGGCTGTTTTCGGGTCCTCGCCCATGGCGCAACCGCCCATGACGTGAGCGCTGCCCAGGCGGGTGCGATACAGCTCCAGACTCAGGGTGTCGATCAACGAGCGGGCCTCGGCCAGGCTGTTCACGTAGCGGGCATCGGCGTGCATCGGCATCACCGCTTTGGCGCCGCCGGCGAACTGGATCTCGGCCATGCTGTGGAAAGACCGGCGCAAACCCTCCCAGGTGTAAGGCGACACCTGATAGTCGAGCACCGGCGAGCCGTCACCGCGCAATTCGACGCTGCCGCCCTGGCTATCCGGGTGAAAACCGTCGCGCAGCAGGGCGAGCATCGCGTGGGTATGCGGCAGGTTCGCCATGTGTTGCGCGCTTTCCTGACCGAAACCACCGAGCAACGTGGCGGCCAGCGCCGGGTGCAGCGGCGGTACTTCGAGTTTGTAGGCCATCGGGCCGGTAGTGCCGTCCTTCCACTGGAAATGGTCCGAGTAGATCGACTGCGGCGCACCGTAGAACGGGTTGATCACCTCGTCGAAACGCCCTGCGGACATGTTCACCAGATGCAGAAAGGTGCGCTTGCCCAGCCGTTTGTGCGGATCCGGTGCATCCGAACGCATCAGCAGCGCCGGGCTGTTGATCCCGCCGCCGGCCAGCACGTAATGCCGCGCCTTGACGGTGATCGTGCGTCCAGTCGGCTCGACGCAACGTTCGTCCATCGCCACGCATTGCAGGCCGGTGACCTTGTCGCCGCTGATCAACAGCTTTTCGGCCCGGGCCAGATAGAGCAGTTCACCGCCCTTTTCCAGGGTTGCCGGAATGGTCGTGACCATCATCGATTGCTTGGCGTTGGTCGGGCAGCCCATGCCGCAGTAGCCGAGGTTCCAGCAGCCGCGCACGTTGCGCGGGATCACGTGCCAGCTGTAGCCAAGTTGTTCGCAGCCTTTGCGGATCACGTCGTTGTTGGCGTTGGGCGGCACCATCCACGGGGCGACGCCGAGACGCTGCTCCATTTTTTCGAACCACGGCGCCATGTCGGCGGGGCTGTGGCCTTTGACGTTGTGTTCTTTGGCCCAGTGTTCGAGGGTCGGCTCGGGCGTGCGAAAACTCGATGTCCAGTTGATCAGCGTGGTGCCGCCGACCGCGCGGCCCTGAAGGATGGTGATCGCGCCATCCTTGCTCATGCGGCCGATGCCTTCCTGGTAGAGGCTGCTGTAGGCCTGGTCTTCCAGCAGTTTGAAATCGCTGCTGGTCTTGAGCGGGCCTTCTTCGATCAGCAGCACTTTATAGCCGGCGGCGCTGAGGATTTCCGCCGTAGTGCCGCCACCGGCGCCGCTGCCGATGATGACGACATCGGCTTCCAGAGTCAGGTCATCGGTGAGTTGCGCGCCGTTGTAGGTTTTCCAGCCACGGGCAAGGCCTTCGCGAAACGGGTCGGGTACGGGCATCGATCAGGTTCTCTTATTATTGTTATGCGTGGGTCGCCAGGCTCAAACGGCGGGCGGGCCGGGGTAACCGCAATGGGCCCAGGATTCGGCGCGGGTGTACCAGGCCATCATCACCATTTGCAGCAATGAGCTGTGGCCCATGCGCAGCAGGCTCAGCGCGCTGTTTTCCCAGCGTTCTAGAAAGTGACGGATCGCCTCGGGGCTGGCGTTTTCCCAGCTGCCCCAGATTCCGGTCAATGGCCCGCGCGTCACCGCCATGCCCAGCACATCGAACAGTTGCCGGGTGAGCTTGAGCATTTCCGGCGACAGGTGATCGAGGCTGTAATCCAGCGACTTCAGGGTGCCATCGACAGCGGCGGGCAGCTTTTCCACAGCAACGGCGCCATCCAGCATCACTGGAATCAGTGCGCGCAGAAACAGCAGATCGCCGCTGCGCAACGTGGCGAATCCGTTGGCCGATACGCTCGACGAACAGCCGCTGAGGCTGGCACCAAGGCCGGCAGTGGCGAGGAAGGCCGTGGCGCCCAGGCTGAATTTCAGCAGGCCACGGCGCGACAGGGCAGGTGTTTCGGTCAGGCTTGGGTGCATTGTTGTTATTACCCGGCGGTGACGTTAGCGAATGAACAGTTTCTGGATCAGTTTCTGAATGGATTTGCCGTACGGCGGGTAGATCAGCTTCGCCGCGTTGAAGCGCTGTTTGACCAGCACGCCCTTGGCCTTGCTGAACGTCAGGAAACCCTCGTGCCCGTGGTAATGGCCCATGCCCGACGGGCCGATGCCGCCGAACGGCATGTCGTCCTGCGCCACGTGCAGCAGCGTGTCGTTGAGGCAGACGCCACCGGAATGGGTTTCGCTGAGTACGCGCTTCTGTTCGCGCTTGTCGTAGCCGAAGTAGTAAAGAGCCAGAGGACGTGGCCGCTGATTGATGTAAGCAAATGCCTGATCCAGATCCTGATACGGCACGATCGGCAGCAGCGGGCCGAAGATTTCGTCCTGCATCACCGTCATCTCGTCGCTGACATTCAGCAACAGGCTGTGCGGCATGCGCCGGCCCTGGCCCTGGTCGAACAGCGGAATCAGCAGCGCGCCCTTGCTGGTGGCGTCGCTGAGGTAGCTGTTGAGCCGCGCCAGTTGGCGCTCGTTGATGATTGCGGTGTAGTCCGGGTTGTCGGCAAGCGTCGGATAAAACCCGCGCACCGCCTGGCGATAGGCTTCGACGAAACCGCCGATGCGCTCCTCCGGTACAAGCACGTAGTCCGGGGCCACGCAGGTCTGGCCGGCGTTGAGGGTCTTGCCGAAAGCGATGCGTTCGGCGGCGTCCTTGAGAGGTACGTCGTGGGAAACGATGGCCGGGGATTTGCCGCCCAGTTCCAGGGTAACCGGTGTCAGGTTTTCTGCCGCTGCGCGCATCACATGCTTGCCGACGCTGGTGGAGCCGGTGAACAGCAGGTGGTCGAAGCGCATCTTGGAAAACGCCACGCCGACATCGGCCTCGCCGAGCACCACGCACACCAGATCTTCGGGGAAGATCCGCGCCAGCAGTTCCTTGAGCAGCAGGCCGGTGGCCGGGGTCGATTCGCTGAGTTTCAGCATCACCCGGTTGCCGGCCGCGAGCGCGCCGGTCAACGGGCCGATGGCCAGGAACAGCGGGTAGTTCCACGGCACGATGACGCCGACAACGCCCAGCGGCTGATACACGACTTTCGCCGATGCCGGCTGGAAAGCCACACCCACTTTGCGCCGCGAAGGTTTCATCCACTGGCTGATGTGCCGGCTGGCGTAGTGAATGCCGTGCAGGCTCGGCATCAGTTCGGCGAGCAGGGTTTCATCGGCGCTGCGGTGGCTGAAATCGGAGCTGATCGCGTCGATGAGGGCCTGCCGTTCGTTGCTCAGCAAATCGCGCAGGGCCTTGAGCCATTGCTGGCGCTGGGCTGCAGGTGGCATCGGGTTGGCGGCGTAGGCGGCACGCTGCGCGTTGAACAGCCGGTTGAGCTCTTCCAGCGGCTGTTGCAGCGTTTGCAGGTAGGCAATATCGGCAGTCATTGTCAGCTCCGGAGATGTTGTTTTGAGGAACTTTTTAGAGTCTATGCTCTAGAAAGTCAAATGGCTTCCTTGCGCATCCTGGTTTTATCCCGCTCCGGATAGGTCGTAAGATGCCCCCCAACGCACTCTGAATTAAAGCTCAAGCCATGGCCCCACGGATCAAAACCAGCGAGCGCATCGTGCAGAACAGCCTCGAGCTGTTCAATCAGCAGGGCGAGCGCAGCATCAGCACCAATCACATCGCCGCCCATATGGAGATTTCTCCGGGCAATCTGTACTACCACTTCCCCAACAAGCAGGCGATCATCGCCGTATTGTTCAGTGAGTACGAAAGCCTGGTGGACAGCTTCCTGCGTCCGCCCCAGGGCCGTGCCGCGACGGTCGAAGACAAGCGTTTCTATCTCAAGGAACTGCTGTCGGCGATGTGGCGCTACCGTTTCCTGCACCGCGATCTCGAGCACCTGCTCGACAGCGATCCGGACCTGGCCGGGCGTTATCGGCGCTTCTCTCAGCGCTGCGTGATCCAGGGCGCGGCGATCTACGAAGGCTTCGTTGCCGCCGGGATCCTGAAGATGGACCGCGTGCAGATCGAATCCCTCACCCTCAACGCGTGGATCATCCTCACCTCTTGGGTGCGCTTCCTGTGCACGACCCGGGAGAATTCCAATCACCTCAGCGAGCAGGCCATCAAGCGTGGCGTGTATCAGGTGCTGGTGCTGGAAGCAGGGTTCGTCACCGAGCAGGCCCGCGATGAGGTCAACGCCTTGTTCGAAGAGTTCTACGTGCCGCTGGCCCAGGCCCTCGAAGAAAGACCGTAATTCCATTTCCTCACTGGAGTCGTTCGCTATGCCGATTGCGCAACTGATCAGCCCGACCGCACTGGATGCCCGCAAGGCGCAACCGGGGCTGGTGATTCTCGATTGCCGTTTTGCCCTCGAAGACCCGGATTACGGCCAGCGCAGCTACGCCGAGGGGCACATTGCCGGGGCACATTTCGCCGATCTTGAACGCGACCTCAGCGGCCCGGTGACCAAGGGTGTGACCGGTCGCCATCCGCTGCCGGAGCCGGCGGCGCTGATCGAACGCCTGCAAGCGTTCGGCATCAATAACGACAGCGACGTGGTTTTGTATGACGACGGCCCGGGCGCCTATGCGGCGCGGGCCTGGTGGTTGCTGGCGTGGCTGGGCAAGCGTGACGGCGTGTTCATTCTCGATGGCGGGCTCAAGGCCTGGCATGCGGCGGGGCTGCCGTTGAGTCTTGATCCACCGTCAGCGGCCCGGGGTAATTTCAGCGGCCAGCCGGACATGAGCCTGCTGCTCAGCGCCGAGCAATTGCAGCAGCGCCTCGGCCAGCCGGCCCTGACCCTGCTCGATGCCCGCGCCTTGCCGCGCTTCAAGGGTGAAGTGGAACCGATCGACCTGATCGCCGGGCACATTCCCGGCGCGCAATGCGCGGCGTTTACCGACAACCTGGGCAGCGACGGGCGTTTCCTGCCGGCCGATCAGCTCAAGCAGCGTTTCGCCGCGAAACTCGGCGAGCGTTCCCCGAACGATCTGGTGGCTTACTGCGGCTCCGGGGTGACGGCGTGTCACAACCTGTTCGCCCTGTGCCTGGCGGGTTATCCGTTGGGTTCGCTGTATGCCGGATCGTGGAGCGAGTGGATCAACGATCCTGCGCGCGGTATCGCTACGGGCGAGTAATCGCTCAGCGATCCAGCCGCGCGCTGCGATAGGCCGCCGGCCCCACGCCGTAAACCTGTTTGAATTGCCGGCTCAGATGGCTCTGGTCGGCAAATCCCAGCTGCGTGGCGACCTCCACCGGCAGGCAGCCGCTCTGCAACAAGCCACGCGCGCAGGCGATCCGCTGCTGCATCAGCCAGCTGTGCGGCGGCATGCCGGTGGCGCGACGGAACACCCGGGCAAAGTGGAAGGGCGAGAGGTTCACGGCCGCCGCCAGTTCTTCCAGCGAGGGCGGCGCCGCCAGTTGCGCGTGCAGCAACTCCTTGGCCATCGCCACCGCGCGGTGCTCTTTGCCGGGATTGCCGTTGATCTGCACCGCTGCGTGACGCTGTAACAGCAACATCATCATTTCGCGCCACACCGTTTGCTGTTGCAGCGCGGTGGCGGGGCTTTCCAGCAAGCGATGCAACTGACAGAAACCGTTGACCAGGTCCGGATCGCGATACAGCGTCGCGCCGAAAGCCGGCATCGGTGCGGTCGGCAGTTCCAGCTCATTCAGCAGCGCGACGATCTGCCCTGTGTCGGGATAAAACGCCCGGTACAGCCAGCCGTCCTCCGTGCCTTTGTGGCCGTTATGCACTTCGTCCGGATTGATCAGCACCAGCGTGCCGCTGCCCGCCAGGTGTTCGGCGCCGCGATAACGGTAGCGCTGGGCGCCGGCCATGATCATGCCGATCACATAACCGTCGTGGACGTGCGGGGCGAAACGATGCTCGATGTAGCGCGCGGTCAACAGCTCGACCCCGGCCAGAGGCGCGGCCTGCCAGAAACGGATCGACTCGCCCTGATCGCTCATGACTTCACCCGCGCCCCGCGTCGGCCAGCCACTGCGGAATCCGTCGCTCCAGGTAATAACCCGGTTGGCGGAGCGTGCCGTCAACAAAGCCGACATGCCCGCCCTTGCTCTGTAATTCGAACTGCGTCGTGGCCGACAGCTCGCTGGCCTGCGGCAGGCTGTGGGGGAACACGAACGGGTCGTCAGCCGCCTGAATGATCAGGGTCGGCGTGCGGATCTCGCCGAGAAAGTAGCGGCTCGATGCGCGGCGATAGTAATCCTCGGCATCGGCGAAACCGTGCAGCGGCGCGGTCACCCGGCCATCGAAATCCCAGAAAGTGCGCATGTTTTCCAGCGAGCCGAGGGCTGCCAGTGCGGCGAGACCATCCTCGCGCCCGTCGTGCTGGAACTGGCGCTGCTTGTTCTTGATGTAGGCGACCATCTCGCGCATGAAGTGCGCCTGATAGACCTTCGAGAAGCCCTGGCCGATACGGTCGGCACATTGATCGAGGCGAAACGGCACCGACACCGCCACCGCGCCGAGCACGCCGCTGGCACTGCCGGTTTCCCCCAGATGCTTGAGCAACACATTGCCGCCGAGGGAATAGCCGACCGCATACAGCGGCGCCAATGGCCGCTTGGCTTTCAGATGGCGGATGGTTTCGGCGAGGTCTTCGCTGGCCCCGGAATGGTAGCTGCGGGGCAACAGATTCGGCTCGCCGGAGCAGCCGCGCCAGTTCAGCGCAACACTGGCCCAGCCTTGCGCGGCGAGGGCTGCCTGGATTCCGGCGACGTAAGGCGAATTGGAAGAACCGGTCAGCCCGTGCAGCACCAGCACTAGAGGCGCGTCGGCGCTGTGCGGGCCGTGCCAGTCGAGGTCGAGGAAGTCGCCGTCGTCCAGCCACAGCCGTTCGCGCTGGCGATCAAGGTGCACGGTTTTACGCCATAGCGGCCCCCACAAGGTTTGCAGGTGTGGATTGCCGAGGCCGAAGGCGGGGATGAACGGTTTAGACGAAGGGGACACGATTGCTCTCGATGCAGCGCAGCGAGCCTCGGCTGAGACTCGCCGCTTTTTCAGGCCGGTCGGTTAACCGGCGATCACTGCCATACGTTGCCACAACGCGTAGTACACCCGCCCGGATTTCTGCTCGCGGTGCAGGCGCCAGTTGCCCGGCAGGCCGAGGGTCGATGGCGTGGTTTCGCTTTCAGTGTAGATCCACGAATCGTCGGCCAGCCATTGGCGCTCTTCCAGCAATGTGCACACCGTCGGCAGCAGGTTCTGGTTGAACGGCGGGTCGAGGAACACCAGGTCGAACGCGGTCGCAGTCTGGGTTTCCAGGTAGCGCAGCGCATCGGCGGTCTGCACGTGACCGTTGGTGCAGCGCAGCGTGCCGAGGTGTTCTTTCAGGCTGGAGACCGCGACGTGGCTGGCATCCAGCGCCTGACCCATGGCCGCGCCACGGGACAGCGCTTCCAGAAACAGCGCGCCGCTGCCGGCGAACGGATCGAGCACCTTGGCCCCGGCAACGTAGGGTGCGAGCCAGTTGAATAGGGTTTCGCGCACCCGGTCTGGCGTCGGGCGCAGACCCGGCGCATCAGGAAAGCTCAGCTTTCGGCTGCGCCATTCGCCGCCGATGATGCGCAACTGGTTCACACCTTTGTGCAGTTTTTGTACAGGTTTCTTTGGACTGGCCATTAATGCTCCGGAACCCCGAGCGGCTGCTCGGCAGGTTTATCAGATGGGGCCGGTAACGGCTTTTGCGGCACGGTCGGGCCAGCGCTGACGATGACCAGTTTGTCCGTGCTCAAGTGTTTGTTCAGGACGTCGCGAACCTGCTCGACTGTCAGGCTCTGGGACTGACGCATGAAGTCATCGAGATAGCTCAGCGGCAGGTTGTAGAAACCCATGGCGCCGAGCTGGCCGACGATATCGGCATTGCTCGCGGTGGACAGCGGGAAGCTGCCGGCCAGTTCGCGCTTGGCGTCGTCGAGTTCTTTCTGGGTCGGGCCGGTCTTGAGGTAGTCGGCGAGCACGTCCTGCACCAGTTTCAGGGTGCCTTCGCTCATTTCCGCGCGGGTCTGCAGGTTGATCATGAACGGGCCGCGAGCCTGCATCGGGCTGAAGGCCGAATACACGCCGTAGGTCAAGCCGCGCTTCTCGCGGACTTCGCTCATCAGCCGGGTGCCGAAACCGCCACCGCCGAGGATCTGGTTGCCCATCGATAGCGCGGCGTAGTCCGGGTCATCACGGTCGATGCCCAGTTGCGCGATCATCAGGTTGGTCTGCTTGGACGGGAACTCGATGTGACCGACGCTGGCCTTCGGTTCCTGCGGCTGGGCGATCTTCGCCAGCGCCGGGCCTTTTGGCAGCGCAGCGGACACCTGATTGGCAATCGCCTCGGCTTCACTGCGGGACAGATCGCCCACCAGCGCGATCACCACGTTGCCGGCCGCATAGGCCTTGGCGTGGAACTCACGCAGTTGCGCCAGCGTGATCTTCGGCACGCTTTGCGCGTTGCCGTCGCTGGAATGGGCGTACGGGTGATCGCCGTACAGGCGCTTCATCAGTTCCAGGCTGGCGAGCTTGCCGGGGTTCTGTTTCTGGTACTCGAAACCGGCGAGCATCTGGTTCTTTATGCGCGCGAAGGAGTCGGCCGGGAAGGTCGGTTTACCCACCACTTCCGAGAACAGCTTCAGCGCTGGCTCGCGTTTGTCGGCAGCACTGAGGCTGCGCAGCGACGCGATGGCCATGTCTTTATAGGCGCCGTTGCCGAAATCAGCACCCAGGCCTTCGAAACCTTGGGCGATGGCGCCGACATCCTTGCCCGCCACACCTTCGTTGAGCATGGCGTTGGTCAGCAGGGCCAGCCCCGGCGCGTTGCCGTCCTGGCTGCTGCCGGCGGAGAAGATCAGGCGCATGTCGAACATCGGCAGTTCGCGGGCTTCGACGAACAGCACCTTGGCGCCTTCGGCGGTGTTCCAGGTCTGCACGTCGAGCTTGCGACTGGCCGGGGCCTTGCCGTCGAGTTCGGCCAGCGATTGCAGCTTCTGGCTGGACTTGGCGTTATCCAGCGCTTCGCTGGCCTTGGTGTTGTCGCTCGGCACCAGATAGAACGCGGCGGAGCCGATGATGGCCACGGCGATCAGGCCGAGCAGCAGGCGTGGGGTTTTGCGCTCACTCATGAGTCGTCTCCAGTGGCAGGACGTGGGCGACGCTGAGACGTTCGCGGGTGAAATACAGCTTGGCGGCGTTCTGGATGTCTTGCGGGGTGACGCTTTCCAGATCGGCCAGTTCGGTGTCCATCAGTTTCCACGACAGACCGACGGTCTCCAGCTGGCCGATGGCAGTGGCCTGGCTGGTGATCGAGTCGCGCTCGAAGACCAGACCGGCGATGACCTGCGCACGCACGCGCTCCAGTTCTTCGGCGGACGGTGCGGTGGTTTTCAGCTGTTCCAGCAGTTTCCACAAGCCGGCTTCCGCCTGGGCCATGGTTTTTTTCTTCTGGGTGTTCGGTGTGGCCGACAGGGTGAACAGGCTGTCGCCGCGGGTGTAGGCGTCGTAGCTCGACGAGCCGCCGGATACCAGCTCTTCACCGCGCTCCAGTTGGGTCGGGATGCGACCGCTGTAGCCGCCGTCCAGCAATGCCGAAATCAGGCGCAAGGCGTTGACCGAACGTTTGTCTTCGGCGGTGGCGATACTCGGGACGTTGAAGCCGAGCATCAGGCTCGGCAGTTGGGTCTGCACGTGCAGGGTGATCTGGCGCTCGCCGGGTTCGGCCAGTTCCAGCGGCGTTTTCGCCGGCGGCACGTCGCGTTTCGGGATCGGCCCGAAGTAGCGCTGGGCGAGGGTCTTCACCTCGTCCGGAGTCACGTCGCCGACCACCACCAGCGTGGCGTTGTTCGGCACGTACCAGGACTGATACCAGTGACGCAGTTCTTCGACCTTCATCCGCTCGAGGTCTGCCATCCAGCCGATGGTCGGCGTGTGATATCCGCTGGCCGGGTAGGCCATGGCCTTGTAGCGCTCGTAGGCCTTGGACATCGGCTTGTCGTCGGTGCGCAGACGGCGCTCTTCCTTGATGACTTCGATTTCCTTGGCGAACTCGTCAGCCGGCAGGCGCAGGTTGGCCATGCGGTCGGCTTCCAGTTCGAAGGCCACGCCCAGACGGTCGCGGGCCAGCACCTGGTAATAAGCAGTGAAGTCGTCGCTGGTGAACGCGTTCTCTTCGGCGCCGAGGTCGCGCAGGATCAGCGAGGCTTCGCCGGGACCGACTTTCTCGCTGCCCTTGAACATCATGTGCTCGAGGGCGTGGGACAGACCGGTCTGGCCCGGGGTTTCGTAGCTGGAACCGACCTTGTACCAGACCTGCGACACCACCACCGGCGCGCGATGGTCTTCGCGCACGACGACCTTCAAGCCGTTGTCGAGGGTGAATTCGTGGGTCGGTTGCGGGTCGGCCGCCAGGGCCGAAAGGGGCAGGCAGACTGTGCTGAGCAGCAGGCCTGCGGCGCGGCGGGCTAGAGCATTCATTCGTTTTTAAACCTGTTGGGCTGCCCGCTTGGTCTTAGCGTCGGCGGGCGAGAGGGTGCTAGGATACTGATCCGTTTTACTGGCGGCCACGCCTATCAGGCCACTGATCGGTCTATAGGTTGTACGGGTTACCGGCAGAAGCTTTGAGTTTCTCAGCTAAACTCTGCGTTTTCGCCGACGATGCCGTTCCAGTCCTTCGTATTTAATGACCTTTGAGGTGCTTTTGGCGCCTCGACAAAATGTTGCGCGTGAACAAGCTGGGTGAAACACAGTCTGTTCTGCATCGAATATTTATTTGCCGGGGCGCCCCTGTGGCGCGTCGCTACCGTGAGATAGCCGTCCTCCATGTTTGGTTCCAACGACGACAAGAAGACCCCAGCTGCGGCTGGCGAGAAGAAAAGCCTGTTCGGATGGCTGCGCAAGAAACCGCAGGAACCCGTCGTCGAACAGCCGACTGCCATTCCTGAGCCAGCCCCCGCGCCCGCTCCCGCAATAGAAGAAGCGCCGGCACCGGTTGTGCTGCCGATCGCCGAGCCGGTGCTGCAACCGGTGGCCGAGGCCGAGCCTGAAGCGCCGGCTGCCGCCGAACTGCCGCTGACCCCGGCCAGCGAACCGTGGCTGAGCTTGCCAGTGGCGGAAGAGCCGGTGGCGCTGGTTGAAGAGGCTGCACCGCACGTTACGCCGCCGATTCCTGCGCCGGTTGCGTTCGCTCCCGAGCCTGTTCAGGCGCCGGTGGTGGAAGCTGCTCCGGTCATTCCAGAACCTGTGGTTGCTGCTCCGGTTGCTCCGATTGTCGAAGCGCCCGAGCCTGCACCTGCACCTGCACCTGCACCTGCACCTGCACCTGCACCTGCACCTGCACCTGCACCTGCACCGGTCGCCGTAGCGCCAGTCGCGCCAGTCGCTCCTGTGGAAATCCAGGTTGAAACCCCGGTCGAGGCCCCGCGCACCGAAGAAACCAAGGCCGGCTTCTTCGCCCGTCTCAAGCAAGGCCTGTCCAAGACCAGTGCCAGCATCGGCGAGGGCATGGCCAGCCTGTTCCTCGGCAAGAAAGCCATCGATGACGATCTGCTCGACGACCTCGAAACCCGCCTGCTGACGGCCGACGTCGGTGTCGAGGCGACTTCGGTGATCATTCAGCGTCTGACCCAGAAGGTCGCACGTAAAGAGCTGGCCGATTCCGACGCCCTGTACAAATCCCTGCAGGCCGAGCTGGCTGCAATGCTCAAACCGGTCGAGCAGCCGCTGAAGATTGCTTCCCAGAACAAGCCGTTCGTAATTCTGGTGGTCGGCGTCAACGGTGCCGGCAAGACCACCACCATCGGCAAACTGGCGAAGAAACTGCAACTGGAAGGCAAGAAAGTCATGCTGGCCGCCGGTGACACCTTCCGTGCCGCGGCTGTCGAGCAGTTGCAGGTCTGGGGCGAGCGCAACAAGATTCCGGTGATTGCCCAGCACACGGGCGCGGATTCGGCTTCAGTGATCTTCGACGCCGTGCAGGCCGCCAAGGCCCGTGGCATCGACGTGCTGATCGCCGACACCGCCGGTCGTCTGCACACCAAAGACAATTTGATGGAAGAACTGAAGAAGGTTCGCCGGGTGATCGGCAAGCTCGACGCCGATGCGCCGCACGAAGTGCTGCTGGTACTCGACGCCGGCACCGGCCAGAACGCCATCAACCAGGCCAAGCAATTCAACCAGACCGTCGAACTGACCGGCCTGGCGCTGACCAAGCTCGACGGCACCGCCAAGGGCGGGGTGATTTTCGCCCTGGCCAAGCAGTTCGGCCTGCCGATCCGCTACATCGGCGTCGGTGAAGGCATCGACGATCTGCGTACCTTTGAAGCCGAACCCTTTGTCCAGGCACTGTTTGCCGAGCGGGAGCGTTCATGATTCGTTTCGAACAGGTCGGTAAGCGCTACCCGAACGGTCACGTCGGCTTGCATGAGCTGAGCTTTCGAGTCCGTCGCGGCGAGTTCCTGTTTGTCACCGGCCACTCCGGTGCCGGTAAATCCACGTTGTTGCGCCTGTTGCTGGCGATGGAGCGTCCGACCAGCGGCAAACTGCTGCTGGCCGGGCAGGACCTGAGCACCATCAGCAATGCGCAGATTCCGTTCCTGCGTCGGCAGATCGGGGTGGTGTTCCAGAACCATCAACTGTTGTTCGATCGCACGGTGTTCAACAACGTCGCGCTGCCGTTGCAGATTCTCGGGCTGTCCAAGGTCGAGATCGCCAAGCGCGTCGACTCGGCGCTGGAGCGCGTGGCGCTGTCGGACAAGGCCGAGCTGTATCCGGGCGACCTGTCCACCGGTCAGCAACAGCGCGTCGGCATTGCCCGGGCCATCGTTCACCGTCCGGCCCTGCTGCTGGCGGACGAACCGACCGGTAACCTCGACCCGCGTCTGGCGGCCGAGATCATGGGCGTGTTCGAAGACATCAACCGTCTGGGCACCAGCGTGCTGATCGCCAGTCACGACCTGGCGCTGATCGCGCGTATGCGCCATCGCATGCTGACCCTGCAACGCGGCCGATTGATCGGCGACGGGGAGGCCGGCGTATGAGTGCAACACGCAGTCCGAAGGTTTCCGAGCGCGTGGCCCCGAAGGCCGCCGATCCGCAACCGCCAAAGAAGAAAAAGCACGACGATGACGACGGCCCGGACTTCGCCACGTTGTTCCGTGCCTGGATCGAAAGCCATCGCGCCAGTTGGATCGACAGCCTGCGCCGTCTCGGCAAGCAGCCGATCGGCAGCTTCTTCACCTGCATGGTGATGGCAGTTGCGCTGAGTCTGCCGATGGGCCTTTCGTTGTTGCTGAACAATGTCGAGCGCCTGGGCGGCTCGTGGCAGCGCGCGGCGCAGATCTCGCTGTACCTGGAGCTCGAGGCCAGTCCGGCTCAGGGCGAAGCGTTACGTGATCAGATCAAAGGCATGCCGGGCGTAGCTGATGCTGAATATGTCGGCCGCGACCAGGCGCTGGAAGAGTTCCAGCAGCAGTCCGGCTTGGGCGAAGCCCTGCGCGAGCTGCCGGAAAACCCGCTGCCGGGCGTGGTACTGGTGACGCCGAACGAGGTCGACAAGTCGACCCTGGAAGCATTAAGACAAAAACTTTCCGAGCTGCCCAAGGTACAACAGGCGCAACTTGATCTAGTCTGGGTCGAGCGTCTGGCCGCCATCCTCAAGCTCGGTGACCGTTTTGTGTTCGGTCTGACGGTGTTGCTGGTTTCTGCATTACTTTTGGTGATAGGCAATACCATTCGTCTTCATATTGAAAACCGCCGCACCGAGATAGAAGTGATTAAACTCGTCGGCGGCACCGACAGCTATGTGCGTCGTCCCTTTCTTTACATGGGCGCGCTGTATGGCTTCGGTGCGGGTCTGCTGTCCTGGGGTGTTTTGGCGTTCGGCCTGAATTGGCTGAACGACGCGGTGGTCGGGCTGGCCGGCTTGTACGGCAGTGATTTCGCACTGGCCGGCGTGCCAGTTGCCGATGGTCTGTCGCTCTTGCTTGGCGCGGTGCTGTTGGGTTATATCGGTGCATGGATTGCAGTCGCACGTCATCTCAGGGAGCTGGCGCCGAAGTAGAATCTTTTTTGCGCGTGATTGACCTTTCAGTGGTTAAGGAAACTTTCATTTGAGTTTCCGGTCAATTTTTCGCAATGCTGAAAAGCATGAGTATGTAAGTCGGAGGTTTTTCCGTATGTCCAATTCTTTGCAACCTGCGTATGCATTGGTTCCAGGCGCAAACCTGGAAGCCTACGTGCACACCGTCAACAGCATTCCATTGCTGACGCCGGAGCAGGAGCGTGAACTGGCCGAGAGTCTCTACTATGAGCAGGATCTGGGGGCGGCTCGGCAGATGGTGCTCGCCCACCTGCGGTTTGTCGTACACATCGCCCGTAGCTATTCCGGCTACGGTCTGGCTCAGGCTGACCTGATCCAGGAAGGTAACGTCGGCCTGATGAAGGCCGTGAAGCGTTTCAACCCGGAAATGGGCGTGCGTCTGGTGTCCTTTGCGGTGCACTGGATCAAGGCCGAGATTCACGAGTTCATCCTGCGCAACTGGCGGATCGTGAAGGTCGCGACCACCAAGGCCCAGCGCAAGCTGTTCTTCAACCTGCGCAGCCAGAAGAAACGTCTGGCCTGGCTGAACAACGAGGAAGTCCACCGTGTGGCGGAAAGCCTCGGCGTCGAGCCGCGTGAAGTGCGTGAGATGGAAAGTCGCCTGACCGGCCATGACATGGCCTTCGACCCGGCTGCGGAAGCGGACGACGACAGTGCTTTCCAGTCGCCGGCCAACTACCTGGAAGACCACCGGTACGACCCGGCTCGTCAACTGGAAGATGCCGACTGGAGTGACAACTCCAATCACAACCTGCACGAAGCGCTGGAAGTGCTGGACGAACGCAGTCGCGACATCCTCTACCAGCGCTGGCTGGCAGAAGAGAAAGCGACGCTGCACGACCTGGCGCAGAAGTACAACGTATCGGCCGAGCGGATCCGTCAGCTCGAGAAGAGCGCGATGAACAAGCTCAAGTTGTCGATTGCCGCATAACCGGCAGTCTGGCAATAAAAAACGCCCCGATCAGTGATGATCGGGGCGTTTTTGTTTGCCTGTCAGGCAGTCATTGGGCCCAGGGCGCGCGGCGCGAATCATTGAGTGTCAACAAATAGCTGTCGCCACCCAGCTGGCTCATTTGCTGGCGAATCCAGCCGGCCCGACGCGACACATAAGCGGTCGGATGACTGGCGCTCCAGACCCGCGGATTCGGCAGCACAGCCGCCAGATAGCTCGCCTGTTGCCGGGACAGCGACCTGGCGCCTACGCCAAAGTGATGCCTTGCCGCCGCTTCGGCACCAAACACGCCGTCATCCCACTCGACGCTGTTCAGGTACACCTCAAGAATCCGCTGCTTGGGCCAGAACACTTCGATCAGTGCAGTAAACCACGCCTCGAGGCCCTTGCGCAGATAACTGCGACCGGACCACAAGAACAGGTTCTTCGACACTTGCTGGCTCAAGGTGCTGGCGCCGCGAATCGAACCGCCGAGTTCGTTGTGGGCCAGTGCGGCCTTGATCGCACTCAGGTCAAAACCCCAGTGCTCGGGGAATTTCTGGTCTTCGCCGGCAATCACCGCGACCTTCAGGTCATCGGAGATCTCGTCCCACGGTTTCCAGGTGCGTTGCAGATCGATCGGCTCGCCGTCGACCCAGGATTCGATCTTGCGCTCGACCATCAGCGCCGTGAACGGTGGCGGCACAAAGCGAAACACCAACACCAGCAATACGCTGCCGCCCGCGAACCAGAGCAGGGCCTTCGTGAAACGACGGAGAAATAAACGCAGCATAGAGATGGCTTGGCCGAACCGGTTGAGCGGGCCATTATACAGACCCTGCCGATCGAGTCTGACTGGAGTTCTACATGCTGCGTAGCTTTCTGATGCTGGCCGCCTTCTTTGGTTTTACCGGCGTCGGCCTCGGCGCATTCGCCGCCCATGGCCTGAAAAACCGCCTGACCCCGGAGTATCTGGCGATCTTCCACACCGGCGTCACCTATCAACTGGTGCACGCGCTGGCGCTGTTCGGCGTGGCGCTGCTGGCGACGCAGCTTCAGGGGCGTCTGGTCGCCTGGGCCGGCATCTCGTTCACCGTCGGTATTCTGCTGTTCTCCGGCAGTCTGTACCTGCTGACCACCCTCGGCATCGGCAAACTCGGCATCATCACCCCGTTCGGCGGCCTGGCGTTCCTGATCGGCTGGCTGTGCCTCGGACTCACCGCCTGGCGCCTGCACCCAACCGCTTGACGCTTGGTGCTGACCTTTAGGTCATGATCGGGCTAGAATGCCACCCCCTAAAAAGTGATGGCGGCGTTGCGCATGCGCATTCAGTTGAACGGTGAATCCTTTGAACTGCCCGACGGTGAAACCGTTGCGGCCCTGCTGACGCGTCTGGATCTGACCGGACGCCGCGTCGCGGTCGAACTCAATCTGGATATCGTCCCGCGCAGCCAGCATGCCGACACCACTTTGAACGACGGCGACAATGTCGAAGTCGTGCACGCGATCGGCGGCGGCTGATCGCCAGGCCTGCATGGGCCGAGAATTCTGCAAGACCCTCACCCCAACAGAGGATTCCCCATGAGCATCGTTCGTAGCGACAAGCCTTTCGTTCTGGCCGGTCGTACTTACCAGTCGCGTTTGCTGGTCGGTACCGGCAAGTACCGTGACATGGAAGAAACCCGCCTGGCCATCGAAGCCTCGGGTGCCGAGATCGTCACCTTCGCCGTGCGCCGCACCAATCTGGGCCAGATCGAAGGCGAGCCGAACCTGCTCGAAGTGCTGTCGCCGGATCGCTACACCTTCCTGCCGAACACCGCCGGTTGCTACGACGCGGTCGAAGCCGTGCGCACCTGCCGCCTGGCCCGTGAGCTGCTCGACGGCCACAATCTGGTGAAGCTGGAAGTGCTGGCCGACCAGAAAACCCTGTTCCCCAACGTGATCGAAACCCTCAAGGCCGCCGAAGTGCTGGTCAAGGGAGGCTTCGACGTGATGGTTTACACCAGTGATGACCCGATCATCGCCCGGCAACTGGCGGAAATCGGCTGCATCGCGGTCATGCCGCTGGCCGGTCTGATCGGTTCGGGCCTGGGGATCTGCAATCCGTACAACCTGCAGATCATCCTCGAAGAAGCCAAGATCCCGGTGCTGGTGGATGCCGGTGTCGGCACCGCTTCCGACGCCACCATCTCGATGGAACTGGGCTGTGACGCCGTGCTGATGAACTCGGCCATCGCCCACGCCCAGCAGCCGATCATGATGGCCGAAGCCATGAAACACGCGATCGTCGCGGGCCGCCTGGCCTACCTCGCCGGCCGCATGCCGAAAAAACTCTATGCCAGCGCCTCTTCGCCGCTGGATGGTCTGATCAAGTAAGAGCTATTGATGACTGAATCGAACGACACGCCAATCCAGACGGAAGAAGGCGACGAGCGCCAACACCGCCGCATCAAGAGTTTCGTGATGCGCGCCGGGCGCATGACCGAAGGCCAGCAGCGCGGCCTGGATCAGGGCGCGCCGAAGTTCGTGCTGCCGCTGGCCGATGCGCCGGTGGATTACGACCAGGTGTTCGGCCGCTCCGCGCCGCGTTCGCTGGAGATCGGTTTCGGCATGGGCCACTCGCTGCTGGAAATGGCCGCCGCTGCGCCGGAACAGGATTTCATCGGTGTCGAAGTTCACCGTCCGGGTGTCGGCGCGCTGCTCAACGGCGTGCTGACTCAGGGCCTGACCAACCTGCGGGTCTACGACTGCGACGCGATCGAAGTGCTCAACCGCTGCATCGCCGGCAACAGCCTCGATCGCCTGATGCTGTTCTTCCCGGATCCGTGGCACAAGAGCCGCCACCACAAGCGCCGCATCGTTCAGGCGTCCTTCGCTGAACTGGTGCGCAGCAAGCTGAAAGTCGGCGGCATTCTGCACATGGCCACCGACTGGGAGCCGTACGCCGAATACATGCTGGAAGTGATGAACGTCGCCCCGGGTTATCGCAACCTCGCCGAAGACGGCAAGTGCGTACCGCGTCCGGCCGAACGCCCGATCACCAAGTTCGAACGCCGCGGCGAACGTCTTGGGCATGGCGTGTGGGATCTGAAGTTCGAAAAACAGTCGTAAGTACTGCGCAGTGATCGTTCCCACGTCGAACCGTCTGCGTGGGAATGCCTCAATGGACGCTCCGCGTCCGCTTCAGGGACGCAGAGCGTCCCGGGCTGCATTCCCACGCGGAGCGTGGGGACGAGCACGTGGAGATCAGCGGCGGTCGGCGACCACGCCAATCAACACCAGCACCACCAACAACACTGGCGCCAGGCTGTAGTTGTTGAACTGGCTCAGCCCCTTCACTACCCACGGCGTCGCGTAGATCAGTGCTGCGCCGCTGCCGATCAGGCAGAGCAGGGCCATCAGCGGCACGCGCAGAGCGCCGGCGATGCTGCCCAGGCGTTGCTCGACCCAGCCTTTGAAGTCAGCGCCGAACAGCACCAGCAGGCAACCCACCAGGGCCAGAGCGATTTCCGAGAGGTTGCTGCGACTCCAGCGGGACACGGTGGCGAGCAGGTCGAGTATCAAATCCATGCGGTTTCCTTAAGAGCGGTCAGCTCAGAAATTTCTGCAGCAAGTCGTTGAGGAACAGTTGTCCGCGCTCGGTGGCCGCCAGACGTGACGGTTCGACCTGCAACAGACCGCTTTGTTCGGCCTCGCGCCGGTGTTCGTCGAGGCTCTCCAGCGGCAGGCCGGTGCGCTCCGGGTACAGGCGCGATTCGACGCCGGCGGTCAGGCGCAGGGCGTTCATCAGGAATTCGAACGGCATCTCGTCGTTGGTCAGGGCTTTCTCGCCGGCCTGGAAGCTTTTGGCCGGGTTGAGGTAGTCCTTCGGCAGGCGCGTCTTCCAGGTGCGCACGATGCGCCCGTCCGGATGGCTGAGCTTGCCGTGGGCGCCGGCGCCGATGCCGATGAAGTCGCCGAAGCTCCAGTAATTGAGGTTATGCCGCGCCGGGCGACCGGGTTGCGCGTAGGCCGAAACTTCGTACTGCGCGTAACCGTGCTCGGCCAGCAGCGCCTGTCCGGCCTCTTGAATGTCCCACAGCGTGTCGTCTTCCGGCAGCACCGGCGGCTGGTTCCAGAACACGGTGTTCGGCTCCAGTGTCAGCTGATACCAGGAAATGTGCGTCGGCTTCAGCTCGATCGCCTGGCGCAGATCGCTCAGGGCATCTTCCAGCGACTGGTCCGGCAAGCCGTGCATCAAGTCGAGGTTGAAGTTATCGAACCCGGCCTGACGCGCCATGCCTGCCGCCCGCACGGCTTCATCGCCATTGTGGATACGGCCGAGAGCCTTGAGCTTTTCCTGCTGGAAGCTCTGGATGCCGATCGACAGGCGATTGATCCCCAGTTTGCGGTAGGCGACGAACTTTTCTTGCTCGAAGGTCCCGGGGTTGGCTTCCAGGGTGATTTCGATATCGTCGGCAAACGGAATGCGTTGTTTCACGCCTTCCAGCAGTCGACCAAGGGCTTCGGCGCTGAACAGGCTCGGCGTGCCGCCGCCAAAGAAGATCGAACTCAACTCACGGCCATACACCGCGTGCAGATCCTGATCGAGGTCTGCCAGCATCGCGTCGACGTACTCCTGCTCCGGCAGCACCGGGCTGGCGGTGTGGGAGTTGAAGTCGCAATAGGGGCATTTGCGCACACACCACGGGATGTGGATGTACAGCGCCAGGGGCGGCAGCGTCGGTAACGGTGCCCGAGGCGAGGAGGCGGCGCCGCCGATAATCAGCGACGACGCGCAGGAGCTATCGGTCATTTCAAGCCCAGACGCTGGCGCAGCAGATCCATTGCACGGGCGCGGTGGCTGATCTGGTTCTTGTCGCTCGGGCTCAGCTCGGCGCTGGACACGTTACGCTCCGGTACCCAGAACAGCGGGTCGTAGCCGAAACCGTGCTCACCGCTGGCGGCGGTCAGGATGCGCCCGTGCCACAGACCTTCGCAGAGGATCGGCAGCGGATCGTCGGCATGACGCACCAGCGCCAGCACGCAGACGAACTGCGCGCCACGCTCGGCTTCCGGCACGTCCTTCAAGGCGTCGAGCAGTTTGGCGTTGTTCGCCGCGTCACCCTTGCCGTCGGCGTAGCGCGCCGAGTAGATGCCCGGCGCACCGCCGAGGAAATCGACCGCCAGGCCCGAATCGTCGGCCAGCGCCGGCAGCCCGGAGATGCGAGCGGCATTGCGCGCCTTGAGGATCGCGTTCTCGACGAACGACAGGCCGGTTTCTTCCGGCTCCACACTGCTGAATTCGCCGATCGAGCGCAGTTGCACCGAATCGCCGAGCATGGCCTGGAGTTCCTTGAGTTTGCCGGCGTTATGGCTGGCCAGTACGAGTTGCTTGAGATTGATCATTGGCCAGGGAAAAGCTCTTGGTTGAAATTGAGGGTGTTGATCTTGTCGCCGGTCTGCACCTTGATTTCAAAGGTGCGGGTTTCCTGCTGCTCCACCGGGTATTGGGCGATGTAGTAGATCGCGCCTTGTTCGGTGATCTGGCGGAAGGTCAGCGGCACGCTCTGGCTGGTCAGGTCTTTGACGGTGCCGGTGACCTGGGCGATCAGCGGTTTGCCGTCCTTGATTACCGAGACATTGATCACGCCCTGGTTCTTGCTGCGGATCAGCTCGGCTGCCTTGGCGATGTCCGGCGTCAGGAAGGTCGAGTTGAAGGTGTTGTAATGCACGGTGACATCACCGAACACTTCCTTGCGTTCGCCCTTGATGGCATCGGCGGCCACGGCCGACAGGCTCAGGAAGGCGGCCAATAGCGCGGTAATCAAGCGTCCCATGTTCGTTCTCCTCGCAATGTCGTGGTTCAGACCGCGATTCTGTGATCCGCAAGCCCCGGGCTGCTGACGCGGTAGATACCGATCTCACCTAACAGATTAGGCCATAGCTTACTGGCCCACCCGTGGCGGTGCTGTTGATCCACGGCAAGCCGATCAATGACCTTTGCCTCACGTTCGCGACAAAGTTCTTCAAAGTCTTCGAAGGTGCAGAAGTGAATGTTCGGCGTGTTGTACCAGGTGTACGGCAGAAATTCCGACACCGGCATCCGGCCCTTGCTCGCCAGGTACCAGCGGCAGCGCCAGTGACCGAAATTCGGGAAGGTGATGATGCACTGGCGACCGACCCGCAGCATTTCGTCGAGGATCTTGTCCGGGTAGTGCACGGCTTGCAGGGCCTGGGTCATCACCACGATGTCGAAGCTGTTGCTGGCGAAGTTGCCCAGGCCCTTGTCCAGATCCTGCTCGATGACGTTGACGCCCTTGGCCACGCACTGCGCGATGTTGTCGGCGTCGTTTTCCAAGCCGTAGCCGGTGACCTGCTTGTGGTCGCGCAGCCAGGTCAGCAACTCGCCGTCACCGCAGCCGAGGTCGAGCACGCGGCTGCCGGCGGGGATCCATTCCTGGATGATTTCCAGATCAGCTCTCATGGCTTTCTCACAACGTAATGCGGTTCATGTAATTGCCGAACGCCTGCAAATAACGCGGGATCGGAATCAGGAAGGCGTCGTGGCCCTGCGGCGCGTCGATTTCCAGGTAGCTGACGTCCTTGCGCGCAGCCATCAGCGCATCCACCAGTTCCCGCGAACGGGCCGGGGAGAAGCGCCAGTCGGTGGTAAACGACATCACGCAGAACTTGGCTTTCGCACCTTCGAAGGTTTTCGCCAGGTTATCGTTGAAGTTCGCTGCCGGATCGAAGTAGTCCAGCGCCTTGGTCATCAACAGATAAGTGTTGGCATCGAAGCGCCCGGAGAACTCTTCGCCCTGATAACGCAGGTAGCTTTCGACCTGGAACTCGACGCTGTGGAAGTCATAGTTGAGCTTTTCGCTCTTCAGGCCACGGCCGAATTTCTCGCCCATGGAGTCGTCGGACAGGTAGGTGATGTGCCCGACCATCCGCGCCAGCATCAGGCCGCGTTTGGGGATCACGCCCTGTTCCTGGAACGAGCCGCCGTGGAATTCCGGGTCGGTGAGGATCGCCTGGCGCGCCACTTCGTTGAAGGCGATGTTCTGCGCCGACAGCTTCGGGGCCGAGGCGATGGCCAGGCAGTGGCGCACGCGATCCGGATACGTGATGGTCCATTGCAGCGCCTGCATGCCGCCGAGGCTGCCGCCGATCACTGCGGCCCACTGGCTGATGCCGAGCAGGTCGGCCAGACGTGCCTGGCTGTGCACCCAGTCTTCCACGGTCAGCACCGGGAAGTCGGCGCCGAACGGCTTGCCGGTTTCCGGGTTGAGGCTGCTCGGGCCGGTGGAGCCGTTGCAACCGCCGAGGTTGTTCAGGCTGACCACGAAGAACTTGTTGGTGTCGATCGGTTTGCCGGGGCCGATGCAGCTGTCCCACCAACCGGGCTTGCGGTCGTCGACGCTGTGATAACCCGCAGCGTGGTGGTGGCCGGACAAGGCGTGGCAGATCAGCACGGCGTTGCTCGCTTGCGCGTTCAGCGTGCCGTAGGTTTCGTAGATCAGGTCATAATCGGCCAGCGAACGGCCGCAGGCCAGGGCCAGCGGTTCGCTGAAGTGCGCCGTTTGCGGCGTCACCAGACCAACAGAATCGGGGGGAAAGGCAGCTGGCATCGACCCTGCTCTCGTTGAAATGAGGCGTAAGTCTAAAGACCGGTGGGGTTAGCGGCAAGCAACGATCAGGCCTGATTTGCGCTCGTTCCCACGCTCCGCGTGGGAACGCCTCATTGGACGCTCCGCGTCCGCTTCGGCGGGGAACGCGGAGCGTCCCGGGATGCATTCCCACGCAGAGCGTGGGAACGATCAGCTGACTAGTCCGGGCAGATCCGGCAACTTCTTCGGCGAGCAGATCTTCACCCGCTTCTGCCGGTTCAACTCGCCGCTGAGCAAACTGACCTGGCTTTTGGAAACCCCAAAAGCCTTGGCCAGAAACCCCATCAGGTACGCATTGGCCTTGCCCTCGACCGGCGGGGCGGTCAGGCGGATCTTCAGGCGATCACCGTGCAGCCCGCAGAAATCATCGCTGCGGGCGGCCGGTTGCAGGTGACATTCCAGAATCAGGTCGTCACCGTCCCAGCGAAACCAGCTCACATCAGCAGGCGCAGGATTTCCGGCATCATCGTCATCGCCGCGAGGTTGTTGATCACCAGCATGTCGATCAGCTTCAGCACGAGGAAGGCGAAGATCGGCGACAGGTCCAGACCACCGAGGTTCGGCAGGATGCGGCGGAACGGCGCCAGGGCCGGTTCGCAGATCTGGTTCACCAGTTCGGCGCCCGGATTGTGGCTGCCCGGTGCGACCCAGGACAGGATGATGCTGATGATCATGGCCCAGAAGAAAATTTTCAGGAACAGCGCCGTCACGCCGATCAGCGACCAGATCAGCAGTTGCAGCGGGTTGCCGGTGGTGCCGTAGGTCAGCAGCAGGGTCAGCGCCATCAGCGCCAGTTGCACGAGGATCGCCAGCACCAGCGATGACATGTCGAGGCCGAACAGGCTCGGGATGATCCGGCGCAGTGGCTTGAGCAGCGGCTGGGTGGCCTTGACCACGAACTGGCACAGCGGGTTGTAGAAGTTCGCCCGCACCAGTTGCAGGACGAAGCGCAGCAGCACGATCAGCAGGTACAGGCTGCCGAGGGTTTGCAGCACGTAGACCGCTGCGGTGTTCAATCCAATCATGTAAGGCTCCTTATTTGCCCAGTTGTTCGGCCATTTCGGCCGAGCGGTGCGCGGCGGCGCCGAGTGCTTTTTCCACCAGGGCTTCGAAGCCGCTGGCCTGGAACGATTTGATCGCGGCTTCCGTGGTGCCGGCCGGCGAGGTCACGCGGCGGCGCAGTTCGGCAGCGTCGACGTCGCTGGACACCGCCATGTGCGCGGCTCCCAGCGCGGTCTGCAAGGTCAGCTGCTCGGCGGTTTCCTTCGGCAGGCCGAGTTTGACGCCGGCGGCGGTCATGGCTTCGATCAGCAGGAAGAAGTACGCCGGGCCGGAACCGGAGACGGCGGTGACGGCGTCCAGTTGCTGCTCTTCGTTCAGCCACAGGGCAATGCCCACGGCGGACAGCAGTTCTTCAGCCTGCTGGCGTTGTTCGGCACTCACTTCGCCGGTAGCGTACAAACCGCTAACGCCCTGACGCAGCAGCGCCGGGGTGTTCGGCATGCAGCGCACGATCGGTTGCTCGCCAAGCCATGCGGTCATGCTGGCGCAGGTGATGCCGGCGGCGATGGAGACCACCAGTTGATTCGGTTTCAGGCTCGGGCGAATCGCTTCGCACACGGCTTTCATGGCCTGTGGCTTGACTGCCAGCACGACAACGTCGGCGCCGTCGATGGCCTGGGCGTTGTCGGCGAAGGTTTCGATGCCGTGTTCGGCGCTGACTTTGGCGCGGGTTTCTTCACCCGGATCGCTGGCGCGAATGTGTGCAGCTTCCAGACCCTTGGCCCGCAGGCCGCCGATCAGGCTGGCGGCCATGTTGCCGGCACCGATAAAGGCAATACGCGTGTTGCTCATGTCAGGTCCTTATCTGGAAATGTTCAAGATTGGGAGTAGTCGCGGGCGCCGAACAGGGCCGTACCGATACGGACCCAGGTCGCGCCCTGGGCAATGGCCGACTCGAGGTCGTGGCTCATGCCCATGGAAAGTGTGTCGAGCGGCAGATCGAGGCTGGCCTGCAACTTCTGAACGGCGGCGAATGCAGCATCCTGCTCGGCGCGATCTTCAGTCGGTTCGGGAATCGCCATCAACCCGCGCAGCTTCAGGCGTGGCAGGGCGCTGATGGCCTGGGCCAGCGCCGGCAGGTCTTGCGGCGTGCAGCCGGACTTGCTGGCCTCACCGCTGACGTTGACCTGAATGCAGATGTTCAGTGGCGGCAGATCCGCCGGGCGTTGTTCGGACAGGCGTTGGGCGATTTTCAGACGATCCACGGAGTGCACCCAGGCGAAATGCTCGGCAATCGAGCGGGTCTTGTTCGACTGAATGGGGCCGATGAAGTGCCAGATCAAGGGCAGGTCGGCCAGCTCGAGCTGTTTGCCCAAGGCTTCTTGCAGGTAGTTCTCGCCGAAGTCGCGCAGGCCGGCGGCATACGCTTCGCGCAGGGCTTGTGCCGGTTTGGTCTTGCTCACGGCCAGCAGCTGGACGCTGTTTTCATCGCGTCCGGCGGCTTTGACGGCTGCCTGGATTCGCGAACTAACCAGTTGGATGTTGTCTGCTATCGTGGACATCAAGAGGCGCCAGCGGTCTGAAGGTTCGCGGCATTCTACTGGAATTGAGGGACGCTATGGATATCACTGAACTGCTGGCCTTCAGCGCCAAACAGGGCGCTTCCGACCTGCACCTGTCGGCCGGTCTGCCGCCGATGATCCGCGTGGATGGCGATGTACGGCGGATCAATCTGCCGGCGCTGGATCACAAACAGGTGCACGAGCTGATCTACGACATCATGAACGACACCCAGCGGGTGGACTTCGAGAAACATCTGGAGACCGACTTTTCCTTCGAAGTCCCCGGCGTGGCGCGCTTTCGGGTCAATGCCTTCAACCAGAACCGGGGCGCCGGGGCGGTGTTCCGGACCATCCCGTCAAAAGTGCTGACCATGGAAGACCTGGCCATGGGTGACGTCTTTCGCAAGATCACCGATGCGCCGCGCGGGCTGGTACTGGTTACCGGGCCGACCGGCTCCGGCAAGTCCACGACCCTGGCGGCAATGATCGATTACCTCAACACCCATCGTCATCACCACATCCTGACCATCGAAGATCCGATCGAATTCGTCCACGAATCGCGCAAATGCCTGATCAATCAGCGCGAAGTCCATCGCGATACCCGCAGTTTCGCCACCGCATTGCGTTCAGCGCTACGCGAAGACCCGGACGTGATCCTGGTGGGCGAGATGCGTGATCTGGAAACCATCCGCCTGGCGCTGACCGCGGCCGAGACCGGGCACTTGGTGTTCGGTACCTTGCACACCACGTCGGCAGCCAAGACCATCGACCGGGTGGTGGATGTGTTCCCCGGGGACGAAAAATCCATGGTGCGCTCGATGCTGTCGGAGTCGTTGCTGGCGGTAGTCTCGCAGACGCTGATCAAGAAGATCGGCGGTGGCCGGGTGGCGGCGCACGAGATCATGCTGGGGACGTCGGCAATCCGTAACCTGATCCGCGAGGACAAGGTGGCGCAGATGTATTCGGCGATCCAGACCGGCGGGTCGCTGGGGATGCAGACACTCGACATGTGCCTGAAGGATCTGGTGACCAAAGGCTTGATCAGCCGCGAACATGCGCGGGAGAAGGCGCGCACGCCGGATAACTTTTAGGCAAAAAAAACGCAGCCCTTGGGCTGCGTTTTTTTGTACCTGAACAATCAGCGCTGAACGACGCGCATCTGCCCCTCTTCTTTCGGCAATACGCGTTTGGCCACCACGTAATGCTTTTCCCAGTACGGCTTGTTCAGTGTGTCGATGCTCACCGACTTGCCGCGCCGTGGCGCATGGATGAAACGATCGTTGCCCAGGTAGATGGCAACGTGATTGACCCGACGGCTCTTGATGTTGAAGAAAATCAGGTCGCCCGGCTTCAGATCCTTGCGTTCGACTTTCTCGCCGTGACCGCTGGCCATGGCGTTCGAGGTGCGTGGCAGGTCGAACGTGGCGTCGTTGAACGCGTATTTCACCAGACCGCTGCAGTCGAAGCCTTTACTCGGGCTGCTGCCGCCCCAACGGTATGGCGTACCGAGGACGTTTACCGCGCGACTGAGGACGTTACTGCTTTCCTTGGTCGCCATCGGTGGCACCAGCTTGCTGCGGCCGTTGCTGCTCAGCGTGGTGTGTTTGACCTGTTTGCCTTTGTTCGAAGGAGCAGAGGCATGGGATTTAGGGGTGAAGCCGTTAACGTTTGGAAGACGTTGCTCACGATTGGTGGCGTGGGCGGCCAGTGGCATTAATAGGCAAATGGTTAGCCATGTCTTGAAAAATGGACGCATTAGGCAGGGCTCTTGGTGTGTTAGCGCGCAACTTTATAACAGCTTTTTTGTCACTTCCGAGGCCGTTGGTCGATTCAATCGGGTGCCAACGGAACCAAATAAGCGGCAAAAAGACGCAATTGTCGGACAGAAGTCCGGTGCTATAAGGCTTTGACGGGACACACGGTAGCATTTGCCATACGTCGGCTACCTGTAAAAAAGTCACAAAGAATTAAAGAATATTTATCTATCGCGTGAATCGAGGTCTTAATGAACGGCTATCAGCTGCCCCGTGTGAAGGAAAAAGACACCCATAGCAAGGTGATCGGCTACCTGTTGTGGATTTTCGGTTTCACAGGCTCACACCGCTTCTATTACGGCAAGCCGGTGACCGGCACGATTTGGTTTTTCACCTTCGGATTGCTGGGGATCGGCTGGCTGATCGACGTGTTCCTGATCCCTGCGATGGATCGAGAAGCCGACCTGCGTTTCGTGGCGGGCCCTATTGAATACAACGTGGCGTGGATTCTGCTGACCTTCCTCGGCGCGTTCGGCGTGCACCGGATGTATCAGGGCAAGTGGATCACAGGTTTGCTGTACCTGCTGACCGGCGGGTTGTTCTTTCTGGGGGTGCTGTATGACTTCTGGACGCTGAACGATCAGGTGTCGGTGCGTAACGCCGAAGGGCGGGGTGCCTTTCAGTAAGTGATGGCGAGGGAGCTGGCTCCCTCGCCATTTTTGTTACGCCTGGTGGCTGATCCGGCCATCCACCAGCGTGTAACGCACCACACCCGGCAGGCTATGGCCGAGGAACGGGCAGTTCTCGCCCTTCGACAGCCAGGTTTCGCCGGCAACGGTCGAGGCCTTCGGATCGAACAGCACGATATCCGCCGCGCCGCCCACTGCCAGTTTGCCCGCCGGCAGGCGCAGGGCCTCGGCCGGGCCGGCGCTCAGGCGGGCCAGCAGGGTCGGCAGGTCCAGCAGACCGTCCTCCACCAGCGTCATCGCCAGCGGCAGCAGCAGTTCGATGCTGCTGATGCCCGGCTCGGTCGCGCCGAACGGTGCCAGTTTGGCATCGCGCTCGTGAGGCTGGTGATGGCTGGAAATCGCCGAGACAACGCCGGACTTCACCGCCTCACGCAGACCGTCGCGGTCGACGCGGGTGCGCAGCGGCGGTTGCACGTGATACAGGCTGCTGAAGTCGATCAGCGCTTCGTCCGTCAGGATCAATTGATACAGGGCGACATCCGCCGTGACTTTCAAACCACGGGCCTGGGCCTGAGCGATCAGGGCCACGCCGCGAGCACTGGTCAGCTGGCTGAAGTGCGCGCGCACGCCGGTCTGCTCGACCAGCAGCAGATCCCGGGCCAGCGCCACGGTTTCAGCGGTTTCCGGAATGCCCGGCAGGCCGAGGAAGCTGGCGGTGGCGCCTTCGTGGGCCAGGCCGCCGTCAGCCAGGTCGTGATCCTGCGAGTTGAAAATCACCGTCAGGTCGAACGTTGCCGCGTAATCCAGCGCCCGGCACAGGGTGCGGGTGTTGCGGAAGCTTTCCAGGCCGTTGCCGAACGCCACGCAACCGGCGTCGCGCAGGGCAACGAGTTCTGCAAGCTGCTCGCCATCCAGACCTTTGCTCAGCGCGCCGATCGGGAACACCTTGGTGTTGCCGGCCTCGCGGGCGCGGTCGAGGATCAGTTCGGCCACGGCGGAGGTGTCGAGCACCGGTTTGGTTTTCGGCGGGCAGCACAGGCTGGTCACGCCGCCGGCTGCAGCCGCGCGGGTTTCGCTGGCGATGGTGCCTTTGCGGCTGTAGCCCGGCTCGCGCAGGGCGACGTTCAGGTCTACGAGGCCTGGAGCGGCGACAAGGCCTTGGGCGTCGATGGTTTCGACGGCGGTGAAGCCGGCCGGTGCAGCGCCGAGGGCGACGATCTTGCAGGCTTCAACGTGAATATCGGTGATTTGATCCAGGCCGCTGCTTGGATCGATGACGCGGGCGCCGAGAATGCTGAGCTTCACTGGGCGTTCTCCTGCTCGAATTGACGTTGCGCCGTTTGCCCGCTCATGGCCATCGACAGCACGGCCATACGGATCGCGATGCCGTAGGTGACTTGATTGAGAATCACCGAGTGCGGGCCGTCGGCCACCGCCGACTCGATTTCCACACCACGGTTGATCGGCCCCGGGTGCATGACGATGCAATCGGGCTTGGCGCCGGCCAGGCGCGCGGTGGTCAGGCCGAACAGGCGGTAGAACTCGCCTTCGCTCGGCAGCAGGCCGCCGGTCATGCGCTCACGCTGCAGGCGCAGCATGATCACCACGTCGACGTCTTTCAGGCCTTCGGTCATGTCGGTGTAGACCTTCACGCCGTATTGCTCGATGCCGATCGGCAGCAGGGTCTTCGGCGCGATCACGCGGATGTCCGGGCAGCCGAGGGTCTTCAGGGCGAGCATGTTCGAGCGCGCCACCCGCGAGTGCAGGATGTCGCCGACGATGGCCACCGAGAGGTTCTCGAAACCGCCCTTGTGGCGGCGGATGGTCAGCATGTCGAGCATGCCCTGGGTCGGGTGCGCGTGCCGGCCGTCGCCGCCGTTGATGATCGCCACTTGCGGGCAGACATGCTCGGCGATGAAGTGCGCCGCGCCCGAGTCGCCATGGCGCACGACGAACATGTCGGCGGCCATGGCTTCCAGATTGCGCAGGGTGTCGAGCAGGGTTTCACCCTTGCTGGCCGACGAGGTCGACACGTTCAGGGTGATCACGTCCGCCGACAGCCGCTGGGCCGCCAGTTCGAAGGTGGTGCGGGTGCGGGTCGAGTTTTCGAAGAACACGTTGCACACGGTCTTGCCGCGCAGCAACGGGACCTTCTTCACGGCCCGGGCGCCGACTTCGAGGAACGAGTCGGCGGTGTCGAGGATTTCCGTCAGCAACTCGCGGCGCAGGCCGTCGAGCGAGAGGAAGTGGCGCAGCTGGCCCTGATCATTGAGCTGCAGCGGGCGCTTGGTATCTAGAGGCGTCATCGCGAGGGGGACTCTCAATAGGGCGGATTAAAGGGCAAGGTCTTGCAGTTCGAGGGCCAGCTCCGGCCCGGACAGCTTGACCCGCTCGTGGGCGGCCAGCGACAGGGTCGCGCCGACCACGTTCGGGCGGATCGGCAATTCGCCGGCGTCCAGGTCCAGCAGGCAGACCAGCGTCACGCTGGCCGGGCGGCCGTAGTCGAACAGTTCGTTCATGGCGGCGCGGATGGTCCGGCCGCTCATCAGTACGTCGTCGATCAGCACCAGATGCTGGCCTTCGATTTCGAAGGGCAGGGCGGACGGGCGCACCTGCGGGTGCAGGCCGTTCTGGCTGAAGTCGTCGCGGTAGAAGGAAACATCCAGCGTGCCCAATGGCGCGTCGCTGCCCAGCTCTTTGAGCAGGGCCTGGGCGACCCAGACGCCGCCGGTGCGGATGCCGATGTAACGCGGTTCGCTGATATCACGCTGGGCAAGGTGCGCCTTGAGGCGGGTCGCCATCTGGCTGATCAGATCGGCAGGATTGGGCAGGCTCATGGTTGCTCCTTCTTGGGGTCGAGCCGGTTCTCGCGAACCGGAGCTCGGGTTGTAACCAAAAGAAAAGCGCCGTAGCGCTTGTCAGGATTCAAATAGTGCGGTGTTTTCGTCGAGCCAGCCTTGCAGCAGCAGGGCGGCGGCGATGGCGTCCACCGGGTTGTCGCGGTAGCTGCCTTTCTGCCCACCGCGCACCAGTCGCTCGCCCTTGGCTTCGAAGGTCGTCAGGCGTTCGTCGTGGGTATAGAAAGGCAGGTTGAAGCGGCCGTTGAGGCGGCGGGCGAATTTCTCGGCGCGGGCGCACATCTCGCTGGGCGTACCGTCCATGTTCAGCGGCAGGCCGACCACCACGGCGTCGGGCTTCCATTCCTTTATCAGGGCTTCGACCTGATTCCAGTCCGGCACACCGTTTTGCGCCTTCAAGGTGCACAGTTCGCGGGCCTGGCCGGTAATCACCTGGCCGACCGCCACGCCGATCTGTTTGGTGCCGTAGTCGAAGCCGAGGATCAGGCGCAGGGCCATCAGGCGTGTCCTGCCTGGCTGGTCAGCAGGCTGAGGTTGATTCCCAGGTGCTTGGCCGCCGCTTCCAGGCGCAGTTCACTGCTGGTGTTGAACAGGATGTCGGCGTCGTACGGGCAGGTCAGCCAGGCGTTGTCGGCCAGTTCGGCCTCCAGCTGACCGGCTTCCCAACCGGCATAACCGAGGGTGATGACGCTTTTGGCCGGGCCCACGCCGTCGGCGATGGCGAACAGCACATCCTGCGAGGTGGACAGGGCCAGATCGCCCTCCAGCTCAACGGTAGCCTGGAACGTCTTGCCCGCCGGGTGCAGGACAAAACCGCGATCGGTCTGCACCGGGCCGCCGATGAAGATCGGCACATGCTGGCACAGCGCCGGCGGATCGATGTCCGGGCGCAGTTGTTCGAGGATGTCGGCCAGATTCAGCTCTTGCGGTCGGTTGACCACCAGCCCCATGGCGCCATTGGCCGTGTGCTCGACGATGTAGGTCAAGGTGTGGGCAAAGTTCGGGTCGGCCATGTGTGGCATGGCGATCAGGAAGTGATGCTTGAGGTAGCTGGGGCTGACGTTTTTCATGTGCGCTAGTGTGGCGTTCGGGGGGCGAACTGACAAGCTGGAGCGGGCAAAAGATCGACTCAGTTACTGGACAACCGGTCGCCCCGGGCGAATTTCCAGGTGCGGATGATTTCCAGACGGTCGATGTCCGACAGGTCCCCGGTAAACGGTGCAAACGGTGCCGCCAGACGCACGATCCGCTGCGCCGCCTGATCCAGCAGTGGCTGGCCGGAAGACTCCAGCACCAGCACTTCATACAGCGAGCCGTCGCGGTTGATCGACACCATCAGGCGCAGATTGCCGTAGATCTGCTTGCGCCGGGCTTCGTCGGGGTAATTGAGGTTGCCGATGCGCTCGACCTTCTTGCGCCACTCGTCCTTGTACCAGGCGCCCTTGTCGCGCATGGTCGAGGCGGCGCTGAGGCGGTGGATACGCGGGCGCTTGGCGTACAGCTGTTGTTCGTTGGCCAGTTCGGCTTCAAGGCTGGCGATGTCGCTGGAGAGCTGCGAACTGTCGAAGGTCGGGGCGTCGACCGTCGGTTTGGTCTCGGTCCTGGCTTCTTCTTTCTTGGTCGGCGCCTTTTTCGGTTTCGGCGCGACGGTGGTCACGGCCGCCTTGGGCGCGGCTTCCTGCACCTCCGGCTTGGCGGCCGGTGGCGGGGTGACTTTCTTGACTTCGTTTGCCTGAAACGGCGCGACCTCGGTGGTCTTGGGGATCGCCTTCTTGTCGAGGGTGCCGCTGCCTTCCTGGTTTTCCTGGGCGAGGAAATCGGCCTTCGCCGGCTTCTTTTCGCTCTTGAAGGTAGCGAGGGTGATTTCCAGGGTTTTGCTGATCTGCTTGGGCTCGACCATGGTGAAACCCACGCCGAGCAGCAGCGCCAAATGGATCAGCGCCGCGAGAAACAGGGTAAATCCGAGGCGATCGACCGGGCGCACGCCTTTATGGGCGAGTTCAGCGGGCAGATCGGACGGAAGTGTCATTCGAGAAAAACCAACATCGCGTTTTTACGGGCTCGGCATGATAACGCAATGTTGGTTTTTAGCTGCAAGCTTGAAGTCTCAAGCGACAAGCTGCACACCACTGGCTTTAAGCTTGCGGCTTGCGGCTCGACGCTTGCAGCTTGCCTTCGATCGCATCCATCAGCATCCCGCCGATGTCGGTGCCGAAGGCATTGTCGATTTCGCGGATGCAGGTCGGGCTGGTGACGTTGATTTCGGTCAGGTGCTCGCCGATCACGTCCAGGCCGACGAACAGCAGGCCCTTCGCGCGCAAGGTCGGGCCGACCTGAGCGGCGATCCAGCGATCCTTGTCGGTCAGCGGACGGGCTTCGCCACGACCGCCAGCCGCGAGGTTGCCACGGGTTTCGCCCTGGGCCGGAATCCGCGCCAGGCAGTAATCCACCGGCTCGCCGTCGATCATCAGGATGCGCTTGTCACCGTCCTTGATCGCCGGCAGGTAGGCCTGGCCCATGATCTGCTGGGCGCCGATTGCGGTCAGGGTTTCCAGGATAACCGACAGGTTCGGGTCGCCGGCGCGGTGACGGAAGATCGAGGTGCCGCCCATGCCGTCCAGCGGCTTGAGGATCACGTCGCCATGTTTGGCGGCGAATTCACGCAGCACGTCGGCGCGGCGGCTGACCACGGTCGGCGGCGTGCACTGCGGGAACAGGGTGGCGAACAGTTTTTCGTTGCAGTCGCGCAGGCTCTGCGGCTTGTTGACCACCAGCACCCCGGCGGCTTCGGCCTGTTCGAGCAGGTAGGTGGAGTAGACGAACTCCATGTCGAACGGCGGATCCTTGCGCATCAGGATCACGTTCAGGTCGCTCAGCAGCGAATCCTGTTCGGCCCCCAGTTCGAACCATTTTTCCGGGTTGGCGAAGACTTTCAGCGGATTCATCCGCGCCCGTGCCTGGCCTTCACCCTGATAAAGGTCTTTCTGTTCCATATAGAACAGTTCCCAGCCGCGCTTTTGCGCCGCCAGCAGCATGGCCAGCGAGCTATCCTTTTTATAGGAAATGCTGGCGATAGGGTCCATGACAATCCCGACGCGAACGCTCATTGGGTTTTCCTCGAAAATTGGCTACCGGATCGGTATGAAAAAAGTGCCGCCAGAGTGGCGCCGGGCGGGTTTTCGGTCAAGGAAAAACCCGTCGATAGATTGCGTCTGGAGACTGTGCTAAAAAGGCTCCCAGCCGCGCTGGCCCTTGAGCATCAAGGGTTTCCAGCCATCAGTCATCGCAAAACGGACAAATTGATTCGCAAAGGCGACGGTAGAGCCCCCTTATGGAACAGCAGTCCAGCGCCTTGAAGGTCATGGTGATCGACGACTCGAAAACGATTCGTCGCACCGCCGAGACCCTGTTGAAAAATGCAGGGTGCGAAGTCATCACCGCGATCGACGGTTTTGACGCCCTGGCGAAGATCGCCGACCACCACCCCGGGATCATCTTTGTCGACATCATGATGCCGCGTCTGGATGGTTATCAGACCTGCGCTTTAATCAAGAACAACAATGCGTTCAAGGGCACGCCGGTGATCATGCTGTCGTCCCGGGACGGGCTGTTCGACAAGGCCAAGGGGCGGATTGTCGGTTCCGATCAATTTTTGACCAAGCCTTTCAGCAAGGAAGAACTGCTCGACGCGATTTCGGCCCATGTTCCGGGCTTCGCTGCCGCTTTGCCGCAGTAAGACACGCACAGAGACGCTCGGCCAGCGGGCCCGGTGTCGACAAGAAAAATGGGGAAGACCATGGCACGTATCCTGATCGTCGATGATTCGCCGACCGAAATGTACAAACTCACCGGCATGCTGGAAAAGCACGGGCACGAAGTGCTGAAAGCCGAAAACGGCGCCGACGGCGTGGCCCTGGCCCGTCAGGAAAAACCCGATGCGGTACTGATGGACATCGTCATGCCCGGCCTCAACGGCTTCCAGGCCACCCGTCAGTTGACCAAGGATGCGGAAACCAGCCACATCCCGGTGATCATCATTACTACCAAGGATCAGGAGACCGACAAGGTCTGGGGCACCCGCCAGGGCGCCAAGGACTACCTGACCAAACCGGTCGACGAAGACACGCTGATCAAGACCCTGAACAACGTGCTGGCCGGTTGATCGCGCCGCCATGAGCGAGTCGCTGACCGCGTTCGAACTGTTGTGGCAGATCGACCAGCGCTGTCGCCTGCTGGCGGCGGACCTGCCGTCGCAACCGGCGCGCCAGGATCGCTGGAGCGGCATCGGCTTTCGTCTGGGCGAGCACTGGTACGTCACGCCGATGGGCGAAGTCAGCGAAGTGCTGCCCGAACTGCGCGTCACCCAGCTGCCGGGCGTCAAGCCGTGGGTCAAGGGTGTGGCCAATCTGCGCGGGCGGCTGTTGCCGGTCATGGACCTGTGCGGCTTCTTCGGCCATGAGCTGTCACCGATGCGCAAACAGCGGCGGGTATTGGTGGTAGAGCATCAGGACGTGTTTGCCGGTTTGCTGGTCGATGAAGTCTTCGGCCTGCAGCACTTCGAGCAGGACAGTTTCGAATCCGTCTCGATCAGTAAACGGCAAGGCTCCAAGGGCGAGTTCATCAAGGGCTATTTCCGGCGCGAGCAGAACTGGCGGGTGTTCAGCCTGTTTGCGCTGGCGCAGTCACCGAGTTTCATGCACGTCGCGGTTTAACAGGCGAGGACCGATGATCAAAGCAAAAACAGGCAAGCCCGCAGAAGGCTCGCGCAGCCGCTCACAGATCATCGTGCTGTTCATCGCACTGATCGTGTTCATCATGCTGCTGTTCGCCAACTTCGCTTACCTCAACACCCAGGCCAACTACGACAAGCAGTACATCGGCCACGCCGGCGAGCTGCGGGTGCTGTCGCAGCGGATCGCCAAGAACGCCACCGAAGCTGCCGCCGGCAAGGCCGCCGCGTTCAAACTGTTGAGCGATGCGCGCAACGACTTCGCCCAGCGCTGGGGCTACCTGAAGAAAGGCGACCCGGCCACCGGCCTGCCGCCGGCTCCATCCGTCGTGCGCCCGGAAATGCGCGCCGTGCAGCTGGACTGGGAACGCCTGCTGAAAAACACCGACGCGATTCTCTCCAGCGAACAGACCGTGCTGTCCCTGCATCAGGTGGCCGCGACCCTGGCCGAAACCGTGCCGCAGTTGCAGATCGAATACGAAAAAGTCGTCGAGATTCTCCTGCAACGCGGCGCTCCGGCGGCGCAGGTGGCGATGGCCCAGCGTCAGTCGCTGCTGGCCGAGCGGATTCTCGGCGCGGTGAACACCGTGCTCTCGGGCGATGAAAACTCGCAGCAGGCCGCCGATGCCTTCGGTCGCGATGCCGCACGCTTTGGTCAGGTGCTTAACGGCATGCTGCAGGGCAACACGGCGCTGAAGATCAGCCAGGTCGAAGACCGCGACGCCCGCGCTCGCTTGAGCGAGATTTCCGAACTGTTCCAGTTTGTCTCAGGTTCCGTGGATGAAATCCTCGAAACCTCGCCTGAGCTGTTCAAGGTCCGTGAGTCGGCCACAAATATCTTCAGCCTGTCGCAGACCCTGCTCGACGAAGCCTCGCACCTGGCCAGCCGTTTCGAAAACCTCGCCGGCGGGCGCAATACCGACACCATTGGCGGTTATGTGCTGGGTCTGTTGGCGCTGGCTTCGATCATCCTGATCGGCATGGTCATGGTCCGGGAAACCAACCGTCAGTTGCGCGAGACCGCCGAGAAGAACGAGCGCAACCAGAACGCGATCATGCGCCTGCTCGACGAGATCGAAGACCTCGCCGACGGTGACCTGACCGTGACCGCCTCGGTGACCGAAGACTTCACCGGGACCATCGCCGACTCGATCAACTATTCGGTCGACCAGCTGCGCGATCTGGTCGCCACCATCAACCTCACTGCCGGCCAGGTGGCCGCTGCGGTGCAGGAAACCCAGGCCACCGCCATGCACCTGGCCCAGGCCTCGGAGCATCAGGCCCAGCAGATTTCCGAAGCCTCGACCGCGATCAGCGACATGGCCCAGTCGATCGATCAGGTGTCGGCCAACGCCGCTGAATCCTCGGCGGTTGCCGAGCGGTCGGTGGAGATCGCCAACAAGGGCAACGAGGTGGTGCACAACACCATCCACGGCATGGACAACATTCGCGAACAGATCCAGGACACCGCCAAGCGCATCAAACGCCTGGGCGAGTCGTCCCAGGAAATCGGCGACATCGTCAGCCTGATCGATGACATTGCCGACCAGACCAACATCCTCGCCCTCAACGCGGCAATTCAGGCGTCGATGGCCGGTGATGCCGGGCGCGGTTTTGCCGTGGTGGCCGACGAAGTGCAGCGGCTGGCCGAGCGCTCGTCCGCCGCGACCCGGCAGATCGAGACGCTGGTGCGGGCGATCCAGACCGACACCAACGAAGCCGTGATTTCCATGGAGCAGACCACCACCGAAGTGGTGCGCGGCGCGCGGCTGGCGCAGGATGCCGGTGTGGCCCTGGAAGAAATCGAAGGCGTGTCCAAGACCCTCGCGGCGCTGATCCAGAGCATTTCCAACGCGGCGCAGCAACAGACGTCTTCGGCCGGGCAGATTTCCCTGACGATGAACGTGATCCAGCAGATCACCTCGCAGACTTCGTCCGGCTCCACGGCCACCGCCGAGAGCATCGGCAACCTGGCGAAAATGGCCAGCCAGTTGCGTCGCTCGGTGTCCGGGTTCACCTTGCCGGCGGCGCCTGCGCCCGTCGCGGACAAGGCGTGAGGCCTGCGGGCGAGGCAATGTCGAGCGGAGTGGTTATGGGTGACCGGCACGATTACGTGGCCCTCGAATGGGTCAAGGGTGAAATCGCCGAGACGCTGAGGCAGGCGCATCAGGCCATCGAAGCCGTGCTCGACGATCCGCAGTCGGTGCCCGGGCTGGACGAATGCCTGGCCTGCATCCATCAGGTGCACGGCAGCCTGCAGATGGTCGAGTTCTACGGCGCGGCATTGCTCGCCGAAGAAATGGAACACCTGGTCGAAGCGTTGCAGAACGACCGCGTCAGCCACCGCGACGAAGCGCTGCACTTGCTGTTGCAGGCGCTGGGTCAGTTGCCGATCTACCTCGACCGCGTGCAGGGCGCCCGCCGTGATCTGCCGCTGGTGGTGCTGCCGCTGATCAACGACTTGCGCAGCGCCCGGGGCGAAAGCCTGTTGTCGGAAACCAGCCTGTTCAGCCCGCAGTTGCCTGAGCTTGCGCCTTTGGGCGAGGAAACCCTGGCGCTGCTGGAACCGGCGGAGCTGCCGAACGTGCTGCGCAAATTGCGCCAGATGCTGCAAATGGCGCTGGTCGGATTGCTCCGCGAACAGGACGACCAGACGCACCTCGCTTATCTGGCCAAGGTGTTTACCCGGCTTGAAGCACTCAGCGATAACTCGCCGCTGAGCCCGTTGTGGCAGGTCGCTTCGGCGCTGGTCGAAGGCATGCGCGAAGGCCGGATCGCCAACAGCCCGGCCCTGCGCAGCCTGTTCAAGGACGCCGACAAGGAACTCAAGCGCCTGCTCGAACAGGGCATGCCCGGCCTCAACCAGCCGCCACCGCCTGAACTGCTGAAAAGCCTGCTGTTTTATATCGCCAAAGCCGAACATCCCACCGGGCAGATGCTGACCATGAAAGATCGCTACTCCCTGGACGACGCGCTGCCCGACAGCGCGATGGTCGACGAAGAACGCGCGCGCCTGGCCGGCCCCGACCGCGATGCCATGCGCTCGGTACTCGCGGCGCTGTGCGAAGAGCTGGTGCGGGTCAAGGAACGCCTCGACCTGTTCGTGCGCAGCGACCGCCAGCACGCCTCGGATCTGGACAGCCTGCTGGCGCCGCTGCGGCAGATCGCCGACACCCTCGCGGTGCTTGGTTTCGGTCAGCCGCGCAAGGTGATCATCGATCAACTGGCGGTAGTGCTCAGCCTCGCTCAGGGCCAGCGCGAACCGAACGACGCCACGCTGATGGACGTCGCCGGCGCCTTGCTCTACGTCGAAGCGACGCTGGCCGGGATGGTCGGCACGGTGGAACCGGAGAGCCCGGAAGACTCGCGCCTGCCGACCACCGACCTGACGCAGATCCATCAGATCGTGATCAAGGAAGCGCGCATCTGCCTGCAACAGGCCAAGGACATGATCGTCGACTACATCGACGCCGACTGGGATCGCCAGCAACTGCAAAGCCTGCCGGCACTGCTGACCCAAGTTCGGGGCGCGCTGGCGATGATTCCGCTGGCGCGGGCGGCAAGTCTGCTCGAAGCCTGCAACGGATTTATCCGCGAGCATCTGTTGCTCGACCCGCACGAGCCGGGCTGGCAGCAACTCGACAGCCTCGCCGACGCCATCACCAGCCTCGAGTACTACCTCGAACGCCTGACCGACGACCCGCAGGCACCCAGCGAACACTTGCTGGATATCGCGCAGAAAAGCCTCGCCAGTCTCGGCTTCTTTCCTGACGAACAGCCCGGCGAGCCGCATGTGCCGGTGCTCGATGATGTGCTCAACCCCAGCGAAGCGCTGGTGATGCAGGATTTGCAGGAGCTGGACGACCCGCAGATCGTGCAGTCGTTGGCCGAAGTGCTGGCCAGTCCGGTGTCGGCGGTCAACCCGCCGGCGCAGACCACGCCGGGCAGCCTGCTGCCGCCACCGGCCGATGAAGAACCGGTGGATGACGAGCTGCGCGAAGTGTTCCTCGAAGAGACCGGGGAAGTGCTCGAAGTGCTGAGCGAATACCTGCCGCGCTGGTCTGCCGAGCCCGATGACCGCGCCGCCTTGAGTGAACTGCGCCGCGCTTTCCACACCCTCAAGGGCAGCGGCCGGATGGTGCGCGCGCTGGTCCTCGGCGAGCTGGCCTGGGCGGTGGAAAACCTGCTCAACCGCGTGCTGGAACACAGCGTTGAACCCGGCCCGGCGGTGCGCCAGTTGCTGGCCGACACGCTGCTGCTGTTGCCGGACCTGATCGGAGAATTCGCCACCAACGGCCAGCGTCAGCGCCACGATGTCGATCAACTGGCGGCTCGCGCCCACGCGCTGGCCAAGGGCGACACGCCGCTGCCGGCCGAAGACGTGGAAGACGTCGCGGCCCTCGATCCGCTGTTGCTGGAGATTTTCCGCAACGAAGCCGAAACCCACCTCGCCAGTCTCAACCGTTTTCTCGATCAGGCTGCCGAGCATGTGCCGTTACAGGCCAGCGACGAATTGCAGCGAGCGCTGCACACCCTCAAGGGCAGCGCCTCGATGGCGGGGGTGTCGCCGATTGCCGAACTGGCGGCGCCGCTCGATAAGCTGGCCCGGGAATTCAAGGCCCATCAGCTGGCGCTGGATCTGGACGAAGTGGAACTGCTGCTCGAAGCCGAGGGCCTGTTCCGTGTCGGTCTGCGTCAGCTCAAACACGATCCACTGGCGCCGATTGTCGGTGCGCAGTCACTGATCAAACGCACCGAAACCCTGCTCGGCGAGCGTCTGGAATCGATCCTCAATGCCCCGAGCAGTGCGGTGCGGGTCAAGCGCGATCCGCAACTGATCAACAACTTCCTGGCCCAGGGCATGGACATCCTGCTCGACGCCGAAAACCTCTTGCAGCGCTGGCAGCAGCACCCCGGTGAACGTCAGGAACTCAGTGCATTGCTGGATGAGCTGACCACCCTGGGCGAAGGCGCGCACCTCGCAGATCTGCTGCCGGTGGATGTGCTGTGTGAAGCCTTGCTCGACCTGTACGGCGCCGTCGAAGAGAGCAGCCTGGCGGTCAGCGAGCGGTTTTTCCATGAAGCGCAGCAGGCCCACGAAGCGCTGATCAACATGCTCGACGAACTGGCGGCCGGCCAGGAAATCACCCCGCAACCGCAACGCATCCGCGCCTTGCACGAACTGCTCGACGAGAGCCTCGATCCGTCGGCCATGGGCCTGATCCGCAGCGACGGCAGCCGTACTTTGAGCATCCGCGAACTGGGCAGCGCCACTGCCGAACTGCAGCAACACAATGCCGACAGCGGGCCGGACGACGAGATCGTCGAGATCTTCCTCGAAGAGGCGGTCGACATTCTCGACAGCGCCGGCCAAGCCTTGCAGCGCTGGCTGAAGGACCCGGAAAACGGCGCGCCGCTGTCGTCGCTGCAACGGGATCTGCACACGCTCAAGGGCGGTGCGCGGATGGCCGAGGTTGCAGCGGTCGGCGATCTGGCCCATGAGCTGGAAGGCCTTTACCAAGGGCTGGTGGATCGTCGTTACAGCCACAGCGAAGCTCTGGGTCGGTTGTTGCGCCAGAGCCACGAGCGTCTGGCGCAGTTCCTCGAACAGTTGCACCGGCACCAGCCGCTGGATCCGGCACAGGACCTGATCGAGGCGATCCGTCGCTTTCGCCAGGGTCCGAGCGCCAGTCCCGAAACGCCATCAGCCACTGTCACGCAGGACGGCCCCGGACACGATCCGGAGCTGCTGGAGATCTTCCTCGAGGAAGGTTTCGACATCATCGAAAACTCCGGTGCCGCGCTGCTGCGCTGGCAGGCCGAGCCCGGCAATCGCCAGGAAGTGGAAACCCTGCTGCGTGACCTGCATACCCTCAAGGGCGGCGCGCGGATGGTGGAAATCGGGCCGATTGGCGACCTCGCTCATGAGCTGGAAAACCTTTACGAAAGCTTGTCCGCCGGCACCCTGCAAGGCAGCGCCGAACTGTTCGCGCTGTTGCAGCGCGGCCAGGACCGCTTGGCGCAGATGCTCGACGCGGTGCGCGCCGGCCAGCCGTGCCCACCGGCAGACCGGTTGATCAGCGCGATCCAGAATTTCAGCCATCCGCTGGTCGTGCAAACCCCGGCGCCCGTCCCGCCGGTGGCGGTCAAGGTCGAGCCTGCCGCCCCGGCGCCCGAGGCCGGGGCGGACATGGTCAAGGTCTCCGCCGAGTTGCTGGATGACCTGGTCAATCTCGCCGGCGAAACCTCGATTTTCCGTGGGCGTATCGAACAGCAAGTCAGCGATGCGCAGACCGCCCTGCACGAGATGGAAACCACCATCGAGCGGATGCGCGACCAGTTGCGCCGGCTCGACACCGAAACTCAGGGACGGATCCTCAGCCGTCAGCAAGTGGACGCCGAACGCCTCGGCTACGAAGATTTCGACCCGCTGGAAATGGACCGCCATTCGCAGTTGCAGCAGTTGTCACGGGCGCTGTTCGAATCCGCTTCCGACTTGCTGGATTTGAAGGAAACCCTCGACCGGCGCACCCACGACGCCGAGAACCTGTTGCAGCAGCAGGGACGGATCAACACCGAATTGCAGGAAGGCCTGATGCGCACGCGCATGGTGCCGTTCGAGCGCATGTTGCCGCGTTTGAAACGCATCGTCCGGCAGGTCGCCGAAGAGTTGGGCAAGGACGTCGCGTTCAGCGTCGGCAACGCCGAAGGCGAGATGGACCGCAACGTCCTCGAACGCATGGCCGCACCGCTGGAACACATGCTGCGCAATGCCGTCGACCATGGTCTGGAGTCCGCCGAAGTCCGGCTGGCGGCGGGCAAACCGGCACAAGGGCAGATCAGCCTCGACCTGTCCCGCGAGGGCGGCGACATTGTGTTCGACATCCGCGACGATGGCGCCGGTGTGCCGCTGGACGCCGTGCGGCGCAAGGCGATCAAGCGTGGCCTGCTGGCGCCGGACGCCGACATCAGCGACCGCGAAGTGTTGCAGTTCATCCTCCAGCCAGGCTTTTCCACGGCCGAGAAAATCACCCAGATTTCCGGGCGCGGCGTGGGCATGGACGTGGTCCACGAAGAAGTCCGGCAACTGGGTGGCACCATGAGCATCGACTCAGTGCCGGGGCAGGGCGTGCACTTCCGCATTCGCCTGCCGTTCACCGTGTCGGTCAACCGTGCGCTGATGGTGCAGTGTGGTGAAGATCAATACGCGATTCCGCTGAACACCATCGACGGCATCGTCCGCGTACTGCCGAATGAACTGGACGGACATTTCCGTCTCGACCCACCGAGTTATCAGTACGGCGGCCAGCGTTATGAACTGTGCTACCTCGGCGAGCTGCTGAAAACCGCTCCCCGGCCAAAACTGTCCGGCCAGAGCCTGCCGGTGCCGGTCTTGCTGGTGCAGTGCAACGACCGGCACATCGCGGTGCAGGTCGACACGATGGCCGGCACCCGCGAAATCGTAGTCAAGAGCCTCGGCCCGCAGTTCGCATCGGTGCAGGGCGTGTCCGGGGCGACAATTCTCGGCGATGGCCGGGTGGTGCTGATTCTCGACCTGCTGGCGCCGATCCGTGCGATGCAGGCGCGGTTGCCGCAGCGTCCGGCCAGTCACGAAATCGAGAGCGAACCGCAGAAGCCGCTGCTGGTGATGGTGGTCGACGATTCGGTCACGGTGCGCAAGGTCACCAGCCGTCTGCTCGAACGCCACGGCATGAACGTGCTGACCGCCAAGGACGGGGTCGATGCGATGTTGCTGCTGGAAGAACACATGCCGGACCTGATGCTGCTAGACATCGAAATGCCGCGCATGGACGGCTTCGAAGTGGCGACCCAGGTACGCCGCGACGAACGCCTGCAACACCTGCCGATCATCATGATCACCTCGCGCACCGGCCAGAAACACCGCGACCGCGCGATGGCCATCGGCGTCAACGACTACCTCGGCAAGCCGTACCAGGAATCGGTGCTGCTCGAAAGCATCGCCCTGTGGAGCAAAAAACATGCATGAGCGCCAGCACAATCAACGCGCCAGCCAGCTCACCGGGCTGCTGCTGCCGCTGGCGGATCGCAACCTGATCCTGCCCAACGTCGCCGTCGCCGAGCTGATCGACTACCAGTCGAGCGCCTTCGATCTCGATACACCGCCGTGGTATCTCGGTCGGGTGACCTGGCGCGAGCGGCAGATTCCGCTGCTGAGTTTCGAGTCGGCGTGCGGCAACAAGATCGTCATCGGCGAACGAGCACGGATCGTCATCCTCAACGCCCTGGGCGGGCGGCCGGAGTTGAAGTTCATCGCGCTGCTGGTGCAGGGGATTCCGCGCTCGTACAAGCTCGACAGCCAGTTGAGTTATGTCGATGTGCCGTTGTGTGCGCTGGAGCAGGCGGCGGTGCAGGTCGGGGAGCAGGTGGCGAAGGTGCCGGATCTGTTGGCATTGGAGACGTTGTTGGTAGATGCGGGGCTGGTCCACTGATCGTTACGCTCACCGTAACGGTTCGCCACTGCGCTTGATTGATGCCCCTCGATCACACTCCTAAGGTAGCTCCACGACAGCGAACCCCGTGGAGTGAGCATGACAACAACCAATTCCCCCGACTCGCGCTGGACGCGGCGGCGTGACGAGAAGCAGCGGCGCCTCGACAAGGTGCGCGGGCTGGCCGACGGTGCGGTGTTGCCCACCGACAAAATCGTTGCGGCACTCGAAGCGCTGATTCATCCGGGCGACCGTGTGGTGCTGGAGGGCAACAACCAGAAGCAGGCGGATTTCCTTTCGCGTGCGCTGGCCAAGGCCGATCCTGAAAAGCTCCACGACCTGCACATGATCATGCCCAGCGTTGGTCGCTCCGAACATCTCGACCTGTTCGAACGCGGCATCGCCCGCAAGCTCGATTTCTCCTTCGCCGGCACCCAGAGCCTGCGCATCAGCCAGTTGCTCGAAGACGGTCTGCTGGAAGTCGGTGCGATCCACACCTACATCGAGCTTTACGCCCGGCTGGTGGTGGACCTGATCCCCAACGTCGTGCTCTCGGCCGGGTTCATGGCCGACCGTGCCGGCAACATCTACACCGGCCCGAGCACCGAAGACACCCCGGCGCTGATCGAACCAGCCGCGTTCAGCGACGGCATCGTCATCGTCCAGGTCAATCAGCTGGTGGACGACGTCAGCGAACTGCCTCGCGTGGACATCCCCGCATCGTGGGTGGATTTCGTGGTGGTGGCGGACAAGCCGTTCTACATCGAACCGCTGTTTACTCGCGACCCGCGCCACATCAAGCCTGTGCACGTGTTGATGGCGATGATGGCGATCCGCGGGATCTACGAAAAACACAACGTGCAGTCGCTGAACCACGGCATCGGTTTCAACACCGCCGCCATCGAACTGATCCTGCCGACCTACGGTGAATCCCTCGGCCTCAAGGGCAAGATCTGCCGTAACTGGACGCTCAATCCGCACCCGACCCTGATCCCAGCCATCGAAAGCGGCTGGGTCGAAAGCGTGCATTGCTTCGGCACCGAACTGGGCATGGAAAACTACATTGCCGCCCGGCCGGACGTGTTCTTCACCGGCCGTGACGGCTCGCTGCGTTCCAACCGGATGTTCTGCCAACTGGCCGGGCAGTACGCGGTAGACCTGTTCATCGGCGCGACCCTGCAAGTCGATGGCGATGGCCATTCCTCCACCGTCACCCGAGGCCGCCTCGCCGGTTTCGGTGGCGCGCCGAACATGGGCCACGACCCGCGCGGCCGCCGTCACGGCACCCCGGCGTGGCTCGACATGCGCCACGATGATTCGCAGCAACCGATGCTCGAGCGCGGCAAGAAACTCGTGGTGCAAATGGTCGAGACCTTCCAGGAGGGCGGCAAACCGACCTTCGTCGAAACCCTCGACGCGGTGGAGGTGGCGAAGAAAAGCGGGATGCCGCTGGCGCCGATCATGATCTACGGCGACGACGTCACCCACCTGCTGACGGAAGAAGGCATCGCCTACCTGTACAAGGCGCGCTCGCTGGAAGAGCGTCAGGCAATGATCGCTGCGGTCGCCGGCGTCACCGCCATCGGCCTGCGCCACAACCCGAAAGACACCGAACGCATGCGCCGTGAAGGCCTGATCGCCTTGCCCGAAGACCTCGGCATCCGTCGCACCGACGCCACCCGTGAATTGCTCGCGGCGAAAAGCGTGGCCGATCTGGTCGAGTGGTCCGGCGGCCTCTACAACCCGCCCGCCAAGTTCAGGAGCTGGTAATGCACGCACTCAACCTGCAACCCAAAACCATCACCCTCGCCGAACGGCTGGCGGATCTGGCCGTGGACGCGCTGATCGACGAAGCCGACCTGTCGCCGAAACCGGCGCTGGTCGACCGTCGCGGCAACGGTGCGCACACCGATCTGCACCTCGGATTGATGCATGCCTCGGCGCTGGCGTTGTGGCCGGCGTTCAAGGAAATGGCCGAGGCCGCGCTTGAGTTCGGCGAAATCGGCTTGCCGCTGCGCGAAGCCATCGGCCGCATCGGACGAGAAGGTGAACAGGCGATGCTCGCCACCACCCACGGCGTGAACACCCATCGCGGGGCGATCTGGGCGTTGGGCCTGCTGGTCACGGCTGCTGCGCTGGACACCAAATCCACCAGTGCCAGCGCCGTCACTCTGCGCGCTGCGCGTCTGGCATTGCTCGATGACCGTTATGCGCCGCGTCCGCTGAGCCACGGCGCCCAAGTCGCCCAACGCTACGGCGCTCGCGGTGCCCGGGAAGAAGCGCAACTCGGCTTCCCGTCCGTGGTGCAACGCGGTCTGCCGCAACTCAAGCGAAGCCGCGCCGCCGGCCATGGCGAACAGAACGCTAGGCTCGACGCCTTGCTCGCAATCATGACCGACCTCGCCGACACCTGCGTGCTGTACCGCGCCGGCGAACCGGGCCTGCACGCCATGCAACACGGCGCCCAGGCAGTGCTCGACGCCGGTGGCAGCGCCAGCCTTACCGGTCGCCGCCGCCTGCACGAACTGGATCAACAACTCATTGCATTGAATGCCTCGCCCGGTGGCGCCGCCGACTTGCTCGCCGCCACTCTGCTGCTTGATCGAATCGAGCGCGACGGCATCCTTCAGGGAGCGTTTTGATGGAAACCTTATCCTTTGAATTCCCCGCCGGGCAGCCGCCGCGCGGTCGGGCTTTGGTCGGTTGTGTCGGTTCCGGTGATCTGGAAGTGCTGATCGAACCGGGCCTGGCCGGCAAGCTGACGATCAATGTGCAGACCTCGGTCAATGGCGCCGAGCAGCGCTGGCAGCATCTGTTCGCGCGGATGTTCGACGGCACCACGCCGCCGGCGATGGCCATCGATATCCACGATTTTGGCGCGACCCCGGGCGTAGTGCGCCTGCGGCTGGAACAAGGCTTCGAGGAGATCGGCCATGACTGACACCTCAGCGCTTCTGCACAAACAGTCGTTCGTCGAACTCGGCGCCCGGCAGCGGGCGAAAGCCTTGCTCGACGCCGGCACCTTCCGCGAATTGCTCGACCCGTTTCAACGCGTCATGTCGCCGTGGCTGGAACGTCAGGGCGTCGTGCCGCAGGCCGATGACGGCGTGGTGATCGCCAAGGGCCGCCTCGATGGTTTGCCGGTGGTGATCGCGGCGATTGAAGGCGCGTTTCAGGGCGGCAGCCTCGGCGAAGTCGGCGGCGCGAAGATCGCCGGCGCGCTGGAACTGGCCGCCGAGGACAACCGCAAAGGCATTCCGACCCGCGCCATCCTGCTGCTGGAAACCGGCGGCGTGCGCTTGCAGGAAGCCAACCTCGGGCTGGCGGCGATTGCCGATATCCACGCGGCGATTGTCGATCTGCAGCAGTACCAACCGGTGGTCGGCGTGGTGGCCGGCAGCGTCGGTTGCTTTGGCGGGATGTCGATTGCCGCTGCGCTGTGCAGCTATTTGCTGGTGACCCAGGAAGCACGCCTCGGCCTGAACGGCCCGCAGGTGATCGAGCAGGAAGCCGGGATCGAGGAATACGACTCCCGCGACCGGCCCTTCATCTGGAGCCTGACCGGTGGCGAGCAACGGTTTGCCAGTGGTCTGGTGGATCGTTATGTCGCCGATGACGTGGCGCAGATTCGCCAGCAGGTCGGCGAGTTGCTGCAACAAGGCTTGCCGGCGCAACCGCGCAGTCAACGGGCCGAGTGGTTCCTGCAACGCCTGACGAGCCTGGACACTGACAAGCAAATCGAGCCTTCGGTGGTTCGCGATCTGTATCAAGGAGAGCGCTCATGAGTGGTTATTCCGTGCGCGGTTTGAACTGGTTCAACGCCTTGAGCGCTGGCGCGAATGCGGTTGAAGGTTTGCCGCCATCGCTGAGGGTTGCCGACGGGCCACTTGGGCGCTTTATCGCCGTGGTCGCCGATCCGCAAAACCGTTTCCCTCGCGCTCGCAATGGCGAAGTCGGTTTGCTCGAAGGCTGGGGGCTGGCGAAGGCTGTGGATGACGCTATCACCGCCGACCGTGACAAAACGCAAAAACGGCCCTTGATCGCAATCGTCGATGTGCCGAGCCAGGCCTACGGTCGCCGCGAAGAAGCCCTCGGCATTCATCAGGCTCTGGCCGGTGCGGCGGACGCTTATGCCCGCGCGCGTCTGGCCGGGCATCCGGTGATTGCGCTGCTGGTGGGCAAGGCCATGTCCGGGGCGTTTCTCGCTCACGGATATCAGGCCAATCGCTTGATCGCCCTGCGTGATCCGGGGGTGATGGTGCATGCGATGGGCAAGGCTTCGGCGGCGCGGGTGACCTTGCGCAGCGTCGAAGAACTGGAAGCCCTGGCGTCCAGCGTGCCGCCGATGGCCTATGACATCGACAGCTACGCCAGCCTCGGATTGCTCTGGGAAACCCTGTCGGTGCAGCAGATCGAACAGCCGACGGCGGAGGATCTGGCGCGAGTCAGCGAATGCCTGAAGCAAGCCATCGGCGATATTTCGGCGACTGATTTGAGCAATCGTCTCGGCGCGAAAAATCGCGAAGCCTCCAGCCGCGTGCGTGAATTGCTGAGGGCGCAGTGGTGAACACGCCTCTGGCCCACGACCTGCTGTGGGGCATGACGCCGGCGCAGTTGCCGGCGGATGCGCCGCAGTGGGCGATTGATTCGCTGGCTGCCGGGCAACCGGTGGTGGTGCGGCGGGCGTTGAGTGAAGACGGATTCGTGGCGGTGGGCGTGCGCGGTCTGTTGCGCGAGCAGCGGCTGGCGGCGTTTATGTCTGTCGATTCGATTGCTTGCCGGGTCAGCCCGGAAGCGCTTTGTCAGGTCGAGAGCGAGCGTGATTTGCCGGTCATGCACGCGCTCCGGCAACTGCGGCCGGTGCTCGATGATTGCGGTTGGATCTGGGGCGTCAGTGGCAGTGCCGGGTTTGAATTGGCGAGCGGTTTTAAAGCAATGCACGAGGCCAGTGATCTCGATCTGATCCTGCGTACGCCGCAACTCATCACCCGTAATCAGGCGCGTAAATTGGTCGCGGTTTTTGATCAGGCGATCTGCCGGGTCGACCTGCAATTGCAGACACCATTCGGTGCCGTCGCCCTGCGCGAGTGGGCCGGAAACGCTTCGCGGGTGCTGCTGAAAAACGCCCATGAAGCCTGTCTGGTGTCTGATCCGTGGAACCCGCAGGAGCAGGCAGCGTGAGCAGTCTGCTGGTGTTTCCCGGTCAGGGCGCGCAGCAGCCCGGCATGCTCCAGCGTTTGCCTCGGGAAACGCTGATCGAGGCCAGCGATGTGCTCGGTGAAGATGTCTTGCGGCTGGATTCCAGCGAAGCGTTGCGCAGCACCCGAGCGGTTCAGCTCTGCCTGCTGATCGCCGGGGTCGCAGCCTCGCGGCAGTTGCTGCGGGACGGACTCACCGCAGATTACGTCGCCGGTCTGTCCATCGGTGCCTACCCGGCAGCAGTGGTCGCCGGAGCGTTGCGCTTCAGCGATGCGTTGCAGCTGGTCAGTCTGCGCGGTGAGTTGATGCAGCAGGCTTATCCACAGGGCTTCGGCATGACCGCGATCATCGGTCTGCAATTATCCACAGTCGAAACGCTGCTGGCGCAGGTGCACGGCGCAGAAACACCGGTGTACCTGGCCAACATCAACGCCGATAACCAGGTGGTGATTGCCGGCAGTGACCAGGCGATGCAAGCGGTCGCCGAGCTGGCGCGCGGTCGTGGCGCCGGTCTGGCAAAACGTCTGGCGGTCAGCGTGCCGTCGCACTGCCCGTTACTGGATGAGCCTGCGCAAACCCTCGCCGAAGCGTTCGCCAGGGTAGAACTGAAAACACCGAAAATCGCTTACCTGAGCGGCAGTCGCGCAAGGCCTGTGACCCAGGTAGAACCGCTGCGCGACGACCTCGCCTTCAACATGTGCCGCGTGGTGGACTGGCGCGGCACCGTGCAAAGCGCTTACGAGCGCGGCGTACGTCTACAGATCGAACTGCCGCCCGGTGCGGTGCTGACCGGGCTGGCGCGCCGGGTGTTCGAACAGGGGACTGTCACTGCCTTCGACAGTGCCCGGCTCGACACCTTGCAGGCGCTGTTGCGTGAAGAGGAGGGCCGACGACCCTAAATCACCGACTCAGGCTTCGAACAACAAAAACAACATTCGACGATGCACTTTGAGGACTACAACAATGATTATTTACGGTGTGGCGCTGCTGGCGATCTGTACGCTGGCAGGGGTGATCATGGGTGACCTGCTCGGCGTGCTGCTGGGGGTCAAATCCAACGTCGGCGGGGTCGGCATCGCCATGATCCTGTTGATCTGCGCGCGGTTGTGGATGCAGAAACGCGGCGGCATGACCAAGGATTGCGAAATGGGCGTCGGCTTCTGGGGCGCCATGTACATTCCGGTGGTGGTGGCGATGGCCGCGCAACAGAACGTCGTCACCGCCCTGCACGGCGGCCCGGTGGCGGTGCTGGCGGCAATCGGTTCGGTGCTGGTCTGTGGCTGCACGATTGCCTTGATCAGCCGCACCCACAAGGGCGAGCCATTGCCCGACGAACCGGCGGAAATCTCCCCGGTCGGCACACCGGTAGGAGGTCGCTGACATGTGGGATCTCATTGAGAAAGGTCTGGAACACAACGGTCTGATCACTGCCTTTGCCTTCGTCGGCGTGATCATGTGGGTTTCGGTGATCCTCTCCAAGCGGCTGACGTTCGGGCGGATTCACGGCTCGGCGATTGCCATCGTCATTGGCCTGGTGCTGGCCTGGGTCGGCGGGACGATGACCGGCGGGCAGAAGGGGCTGGCGGACCTGACGCTGTTCTCCGGCATCGGTCTGATGGGCGGCGCGATGCTGCGGGATTTCGCCATCGTTGCCACAGCATTTGAAGTGCAGGCGACCGAGGCGAAGAAGGCCGGGATGATCGGCGTGATTGCGCTGCTGCTGGGCACGATCCTGCCGTTCATTGTCGGCGCGTGCATGGCTTACGCGTTCGGTTATCGCGATGCGGTGAGCATGACCACCATCGGCGCGGGTGCGGTGACTTACATCGTCGGGCCGGTGACCGGTGCGGCGATTGGCGCGACGTCGGATGTGATGGCGCTGTCGATTGCCACCGGGTTGATCAAGGCGATTCTGGTGATGGTCGGCACGCCGGTGGCGGCGCGCTGGATGGGCCTGGATAACCCGCGCTCGGCGATGGTGTTTGGCGGGCTGGCCGGGACGGTGAGCGGCGTGACGGCGGGGCTGGCGGCGACGGATCGGCGGTTGGTGCCTTATGGGGCGTTGACGGCTACGTTTCACACCGGACTTGGGTGTTTGCTTGGGCCTTCGCTGCTGTTCTTCATTGTTCGTGGGATTGTGGGCTGATTTTCGGATTCTGGGTTGTCGGGTCTGACGCCATCGCTGGCAAGCCAGCTCCCACAGGTTTTGTGTTGTAAGAAGATTTCCGAATCAGCACAAATCCCTGTGGGAGCTGGCTTGCCAGCGATGCAGGCGACTCGGTTTCAGGTCTGGCGATTGGCGTACATCCGACACTCCGCCAGCAACGCCAGCAAATTCGGATCCCGCTCCTTGGCCTTCAAGAACACCACGCCAATGTGCTGCTGCAACCGGTACTTCTCCTGCAACGGAATCAGCTTCACCCGGTTCTCGTACACCGCCGCAATCCTCCCCGGCAGCAACGCGTAACCGACCCCGGAACTGACCATGCTCAGCAGGGTGAAGATGTCGTTGACCTGCATCGCTACCTTCGGCTCGAACCCCGCCTGCCGGAACACTCGGATGCCGTCCTGGTGGGTGGCGAAGCCTTGGGTCAGGGTGATGAAGGTTTCGTCGCGCACCTCCGCCAGATCCACTTCGCTGCGTTGGGCGAAGCGGGAATCGGCCGGGGTGGCGAGGAAAATGTCGTCGGAAAACAGCGGAATCTGCTCGCAGTCCGGGTCGTTGACGGTGTCGTCCAGCGACACCAGGATCGCGTCGACTTCCATGTTTTTCAGCTTGTAGAGCAGGTCGATGTTCGAGCCGAGGATCAGGTCGATATTGAGTTCGCTGCGGCGGATCTTCAAACCCATGATCAGCTGCGGCACGGTTTTCACTGTCAGCGAATACAGCGAGCCAAGCTTGAAGCGCTCGGCCGAGAACCCGGCGGCTTCGCGGGTCAGGCGCACGCTTTCGACCACGTCCTGAATCAGCTTCTGCGCCCGCTCTTCGAGCACGTAGGCGCTTTCCAGCGGCGTCAGGTTACGCCCTTCATGTTTGAACAGCGGACAGCGCAGGGCGCTTTCCAGCGAATGGATCGCGCGGTGCACGCTGACGTTGCTGGTCTGCAACTCGGCGGCGGCGCGGGCGAGGTTGCCGGTGCGCATGAAGGCGAGGAACACCTCGAGTTTCTTCAGGGTCAATTCTTCGTCGATCAGCATGGCGCGGACTCTTCTTGGTATCGGTCGATTGTGCCCAAATATCAGGACAGGTGCCTGCCTGCGTTGAACGGAAACATTGCGCTTTTACGCTCAAGGCCCGAGCCTTGCGTGTTGCGGTAACGAAATCGAGGTGTGCGACACATGTATCACGGAGAAAAACTGAACGCCTGGACGCATCTGGTCGGTGCGGTAGCGGCGTTTGTCGGGGGCGTCTGGATGCTGGTGATTGCCAGCCTCGACGGCAGCCCGTGGAAGATCGTCAGCGTGGCGATTTACGCCTTCACCTTGCTGGTGCTCTACAGCGCGTCCACCGTTTACCACAGCGTGCGGGGGCGCAAGAAAGCGATCATGAAGAAGGTCGATCACTTTTCGATCTACTTGCTGATCGCCGGCAGTTACACGCCGTTCTGCCTGGTGACTTTGCGCGGGCCGTGGGGCTGGACGTTGTTCGGGATTGTCTGGGGGCTGGCGCTGATAGGCATTCTGCAAGAGATCAAGCCGCGCTCGGAGGCGCGGATCCTGTCGATCGTGATCTACGCGGTGATGGGCTGGATCGTGCTGGTGGCGGTCAAGCCGCTGATCGCGGCGCTCGGGACGGCGGGGTTTGCCTGGCTGGCGTCGGGCGGTGTGCTGTACACCGTGGGGATCATCTTTTTTGCCCTCGACCATCGGTTGCGGCATGCCCATGGGATCTGGCATCTGTTCGTGATCGCCGGGAGCCTGCTGCATTTTGTGGCGATTCTGTTTTACGTCCTTTAAGCGCCCATCAGCCGACCGAGTTGTTCGCCGGCGCGCTGACTGAAGATCTGCAGCAAATCATGCAGCGTATGCGGCGGTGGCTCGGTGGCGCGGGTCACGGCGTACAGCGTGATCGGCAGCGGCGGGGCGAGTGGGCGAATCACGGTGCTGGTCGGCGAGGCACCGAGGGCGGTGAACGGATCGATCACGGCCACCCCGGCGCCGGACTCCACCATCGCTCGCGCCAGTGAATACGTCTGCACGGCGATCCGCACCCGCGGCGGCGGTTCGACCGCTTCGAGATAACTATCGAGGCGGGCGGCCAATGGATCGGCGCTAGACAGGCCGATCAGCGGCGCCCCGGCCAGAGCCATCAGCGGCAACGGCTGACCGGCATCTTCCTCCGGCCAATAACCTTTCGGCGCCAGCGCCACCAAAACCCCCGAGGCCAAAGCCTGGGCCTTCAGCCCCGGATGGTCCGGCAACTGCAACGTCAGCGCCACGTCCACTTCGCGCATCAGCAGGTTCTGCATCAGCTCGCGGCTGTGGGCGCTCGACAGTTCGCAGGCGATGTCCGGGAACTGCGCCGTCCATTGCCGGATCGCCGGCGGCAGCAACGACAGCGCCAGCGCCGGGGTCGCGCCGATCCGCAGGCTGTGACCGGGTTCGCGGCGCAGGCTCTGGGCCAGACGCCGCACGCCTTGCAGGCTTTCGGTGACCTTGTCGACTTCGCGCTCCAGCTCCAGCGCTTCCGGGGTCGCCTGCAACTTTCCGCGCACTCGCAGAAACAATGGAAAACCCAACTGCTGCTCGGCGTGCTGCAACACCTTGGTCACCGCCGGTTGCGAGACATGCAGCAACTGCGCAGCAGCGCTGACCGAGCCGGTCTGGCGAATGGCCTGGAAAATCTCGATATGACGAAGGCGCATGACGATCCCATAACCTTTGTTTATAGGTCTGGCATCTTTATTCATTGTTCGGCGCCTGTCACCTCACCCTAACCTCGGCCTCGTCTTCAAGAACTGTTAAGGACGGACATGGCTCAGCGTGTGTGCATCATTGGCGGCGGCGTGATCGGGTTGGCAACGGCCTGGGCGCTGGTGCGCGACGGTTTCGAAGTGACAGTGGTCGAGGCGCGGCAGTCGCTGGGCAGCGAAACCAGCTTCGCCAACGGCGGCCAGTTGTCCTACCGCTACGTTGCCCCGTTGGCCGATGCCGGCGTGCCGTTGCAGGCGATCGGCTGGATGCTGCGCGGCGATTCACCGCTCAAGCTGCGCCCGCGCCTGGACCCGGTGCAATGGCGCTGGATGGCCTCGTTTCTCGCCGCGTGCCGCACCTCGGTCAACCGCGAAAACGCCGCGCATCTTTTGCGTCTGGCGTTGTTCAGCCAGAGCACCCTGAAACGCTGGCGCGAGGACGACGGGCTGGTCGGTTTCAACTGGCGGCGCAACGGCAAACTGGTGACCTTCCGCAACGCCTCCAGCTTCGAGCATGCACGCAAAGGCCTGGCCGATCCGCAGCAACAGCAGGTTTTGTCCGCCACCGAATGTGCGCAACTGGAACCGGCACTGGCCGATGCGCCGTTTGTAGGCGCGATCTACACGCCGGATGAAGAAGTCGGCGATTGTCACGGTTTCTGCCAGCAGTTGGCGGCGCGATTGAAGGCGTCGGGTCGCTGCGAGTTTCACCTCGGTCAGGCAGTCACCCGCATTCGTCACAGCCACGGCGCGGTCACAGCCATTGAACTTGGCGACGAAACGCTGCCGGTCGAACAACTGGTAATCGCCGCCGGCCATCGCAGCCCGTTGCTGGCGCTGCCCGGCCTGCGCCTGCCGCTGTATCCGCTGAAGGGCTACAGCCTGACCGTGCCGATCGGCAACGAACACCGGGCACCAGATGTGAGCATCACCGACTACGACCGCAAGATCGTCTACGCGCGCATCGGCGAACAACTGCGCGTGGCGGCGATGGTCGACATCGTCGGTTTCGACCCGGCGGTGGACCCCGAGCGGCTGGCGCTGATCAAGCGCCAGGCCCGCGACACCTTTCCCGACGCCGGCCACTACGACGCGGCCGTGGAGTGGGCCGGCATGCGACCGGCCACGCCCACCGGCGTTCCGTTGCTGGGCGCCACGGCGTATCGCAATCTGTGGCTCAACCTCGGCCACGGCTCGCTGGGTTTCACCCTGGCCTGCGGCAGCGGGCAGTTGCTCAGCGAGCTGATTGGCCAGCAGCGCACATCCATTGATCTGCACGGGTTCAATCCCCGTGCGGCGTGACGGTTTCTGCTAAAACACCCCACCCACAACGGAGAATAACAATGCAAAAAATCACGTTGCTCGGCTGCACTCTGGCGCTGGTTTTCGGCGCTCAGGCGCAGGCCAATGAAGTGCCGCTGACCGGTACGCTCGGCAAGATCGCCAGCGCCAACAGCATCACCCTGGGTTATCGCGATGCGTCGGTGCCGTTCTCGTATGTGGGCGATCACACCGGCCAGCCAATGGGGTATTCGGTGGAACTGGCGGACAAGATCGTCGAGCGCATCCAGCAGCAACTGGCGTTGCCGGAGCTGAAGGTGAAGTACAACCTGGTGACGTCGCAGACGCGGATTCCGCTGGTGCAGAACGGCACGGTCGACCTTGAATGCGGCTCCACCGGAGTGACCGCCGAACGGCAGAAACAGGTCGCGTTTTCCTACGGTTTCATCTACGTCAAAGGGCAGCTGCTGACCGCCAGGGACAGCGGCATCCACAGCTTCGACGACCTGCGCGGCAAGAACGTGGTGACCACCGCCGGCACCACTAACGAGCGTTATCTGAAGAGCTACAACCTCGACCACAAACTGAACATGTTCGTGATTAGCGCCAAGGATCACGGCGAGGCGTTCCAGATGCTGCAATCGGGACGTGCGGCGGCGTTCTACATGGACGATGCGCTGCTTTACGGCGAACGGGCCAAGGCGCGCGACCCGCATAACTGGGTCGTGGTGGGGGAGGAGCAATCGCGGGAAATCTACAGCTGCATGGTGCGCAAGGATGATCCGCAATTTCTCGCGCTGGTCAACGGTGTGCTGGCCGACCTGTACAGCTCGGGGGAGATCAACGGCATCTACCGCAAGTGGTTCGAACAACCGATCCCGCCGAAGGGCCTGAACCTTGAGTTCCCGATGACCAGCGAACTCAAGGCAATCATTGCCAGACCAACCAGTGATCCGGTGCAGTGACGGGTTAGAAATCACCCCACAGTTGCTGCGCCACCGCCAGCGCCACAACCGGCGCAGTCTCGGTGCGCAGCACGCGCGGGCCGAGGCGGGCGGCGTGGAAGCCGCCGGCCTTGGCTTGCTCGACTTCGGCGTCGGACAAGCCGCCTTCCGGGCCGATCAGGAACGCCAGGGTCGATGGTTTGGTGTGGCTGACCAGCGGCTCGGCCACCGGGTGCAGCACCAGTTTCAGCTCGGCTTCGGTCTGCTTCAGCCAGTCGGCCAGCAGCACCGGTGGATGAATCACCGGTACTCGCGAACGACCGCATTGCTCGCAAGCGCTGATCGCCACCTGACGCCAGTGCAGCAGGCGTTTGTCGGCGCGTTCGTCCTTGAGGCGGACTTCGCAGCGCTCGCTGAAGATCGGGGTGATTTCAGTCACGCCCAGTTCGGTGGCTTTCTGGATTGCCCAGTCCATCCGCTCGCCCCGGGACAGGCCCTGGCCGAGGTGGATTTGCAGCGGTGATTCGACCTGACCGGCGAACTGCTCGTCGATCTGCACCACCACGCGTTTCTTGCCGACTTCAACCAGCGATCCGCGAAACTCGTGGCCGGAACCGTCGAACAACTGCACCGCATCGCCCTCGGCCATGCGCAGCACGCGGCTGATGTAATGCGCCTGGGCTTCCGGCAGTTCGTGTTCGCCGGTGCTGAGCGGGGCGTCGATAAAGAAGCGGGACAGTCTCATTTCGGGTCTCTCTGATTAGATCGTTCCCACGCTCCGCGTGGGAATGCAGCTCGGGACGCTCTGCGTCCCAAGAGCGGACGCAGAGCGTCCGGTGAGGCATTCCCACGCAGACGGTTCGACGCCTCGACGTGGGAACGAGCCTTCAACTCAAGTAAGTTAGATCAGCCCGGATCACGGAACCCGGGATGGAAATCCTTCGGCACCGCCACACTGACGCTGTCACGGGTGGCGATGTCGATGCCTTCGCTGGCGACTTCGGCGAGGAAGTCGATCTGCTCCGGGGTGATCACGTACGGCGGCAGGAAATACACCACGCTGCCCAGCGGACGCAGCAACGCGCCACGCTCCAGCGCATGCTGGAACACCTTCAGACCGCGACGTTCCTGCCACGGATAAGCCTCTTTCGTGGCTTTGTCCTTGACCATCTCGATCGCCAGCACCATGCCGGTCTGACGCACTTCCGAAACATTCGGATGATCCACCAGATGCGCTGTCGCCGACGCCATGCGCTGGGCCAGCGCCCGGTTGTTCTCGATCACGTTGTCCTGCTCGAAAATATCCAGGGTCGCCAATGCCGCCGCACAGGCCAGCGGGTTGCCGGTGTAGCTGTGCGAATGCAGGAAGGCACGCAGGGTCGGGTAATCGTCGTAGAAGGCGCTGTACACCTCGTCGGTGGTCAGGCACGCCGCCAACGGCAGATAACCGCCGGTCAGGGCTTTCGACAGGCAGAGGAAGTCCGGGCGGATGCCGGCCTGCTCGCAGGCGAACATCGTCCCGGTGCGGCCGAAGCCGACGGCGATTTCGTCGTGAATCAGATGCACGCCGTAACGGTCGCAGGCTTCGCGCAAAAGCTTGAGATAGACCGGGTGGTACATGCGCATGCCGCCGGCGCCCTGGATCAGCGGCTCGACGATCACGGCAGCGACGCTGTCGTGGTTCTCGGCCAGCGTCTGTTCCATGGCCGCGAACATGTTGCGCGAATGCTCTTCCCAGCTCATGCCCTGCGGGCGCAGGTAACAATCCGGGCTCGGCACCTTGATGGTGTCCATCAGCAGGGCTTTGTAGGTTTCGGTGAACAACGGCACGTCACCGACCGCCATCGCCGCCATGGTTTCGCCGTGATAGCTGTTGGTCAGGGTGACGAAGCGCTTCTTGTTCGGCTGGCCGCGGTTGAGCCAGTAGTGAAAGCTCATTTTCAGCGCGACTTCGATGCAGGACGAACCGTTATCGGCGTAGAACACCCGGTTCAGGCCTTCCGGCGTCATCTTCACCAGACGCTCGGACAGCTCGATCACCGGCTGATGGCTGAAACCGGCCAGAATCACGTGTTCCAGCTGATCGACCTGATCCTTGATGCGCTGGTTGATGCGCGGGTTGGCGTGGCCGAACACGTTGACCCACCAGGAGCTGACCGCATCCAGATAACGCTTGCCTTCGAAGTCTTCCAGCCAGACGCCTTCACCGCGCTTGATCGGGATCAGCGGCAGCTGTTCGTGGTCTTTCATCTGGGTGCAGGGATGCCACAGCACCGCGAGATCGCGTTGCATCCACTGGTTGTTCAAGCCCATGTTCAGTCTCCTCGAGGCGGCTCGCGTCAGGCGCGGGCAAACAATCGCGCAAGCCTATGCAATGCGTCGCGCCGGGACAACCCATTGTGTCGATTGAGCTACTTTGTATGGGCCGATAGACGTCGCTGGCGGCGTTTTGATGGCTGACGTATTCTTCGCGGTTCTTTGGGTCGTCTGACCCGCAAAACTGCATTTTCCTACGTGTTTATCCGGAGTTCGCTGAATGTCTGTCGGTTGGCTGCGCGCCTGTGCGCTAGTGGTGTTGGGGCTGTTTAGCGTTACGGCGCTGGCCAAGGATAAAACCGCAATCGTGATCGGCGGCGGCCTGTCGGGCCTGACGGCGGCTTACGAACTGCAGAACAAGGGCTGGCAGGTCACGCTGCTCGAAGCCAAACCGAGCCTGGGCGGTCGCTCGGGCATGGCCACCAGCGAGTGGATCGGCAACGACAAGACTCAACCGGTGCTGAACAAATACGTATCGACCTTCAAGCTGAACACCACGCCGGCGCCTGAATTCGTACGGACTCCGGGTTACCTGATCGACGGCGAGTATTTTTCCGCCGCCGACCTGACCGCCAAACAGCCTGCCACGGCCGAAGCGCTCAAGCGCTACGAGAAAACCCGTGACGATCTGGCGCGCTCGATCGACGATCCGCAGAACCCGGCGGCGACCAACACCCTGCACGCTCTGGACCAGATCAACGTCTCGAGCTGGCTCGACAAGCAGAACCTGCCGGCCACCGCACGTCAGCTGATCAACCAGGACATCCGCACCCACTACGACGAGCCTTCGCGCCTGTCGCTGCTGTACTTCGCACAGCAGAGCCGGGTGTATCGCGGCGTGTCCGACCGTGACCTGCGCGCTTCGCGTCTGGTCGGTGGCAGCCCGGTGCTGGCTCAGGCCTTCGTCAAACAGCTGAAAACCATCAAGACCAACTCGCCAGTATCTGCCATCACCCAGGACAAGGACGGCGTGACCGTCAAGGTCGGCAGCGTTGGCTACCAGGCCGATTACGTTGTGCTGGCGGTGCCGTTGCGCGCCCTCAACAAGATCCAGCTGACTCCGGCGCTGGACGCCCAGCACCTGGCCGCGATCAAAGGCACCAACTACGGCTGGCGCGACCAGATCATGCTGAAGTTCAAGACGCCGGTATGGGAAAGCAAGGCGCGGATGTCCGGCGAGATCTATAGCAACACCGGCCTGGGCATGTTGTGGATCGAGCCAGCCCTGAAGGGCGGCGCGAACGTGGTGATCAACCTGTCCGGCGACAACGCCCGCGTCATGCAGGCCTTCGGCGACAAGCAGATGGTCGATCAGGTGCTGATTCGTCTGCACACGTTTTATCCACAGGCCCGTGGCTCGTTCACCGGTTATGAAATCCGTCGCTACAGCACCGATCCATCGACCGGTGGTTCCTACCTGGCCTTCGGCCCTGGCCAGATCAGCAAATTCTGGCGCCTGTGGGAGCGTCCGCTGCAGCGCGTAGCGTTTGCCGGCGAACACACCGACACCTTGTACCCGGGCACCCTGGAGGGCGCACTGCGCACCGGTCAGCGCGCGGCCAGTCAGGTTGAAGACCTGGCGGCGGGCAAATCCTTCGAACCGGCCAAAGTCGGCCCGGCAGCAGCCACCGCCGCAGCGGCAGGTGCAGCGGGTGCAGCGGGTGCGGCAGTGGCGGCGAAGAAAGGCAACTTCTTCACCAACCTGTTCGGCGGTTCGGACGACGATAAGAAGCCAGAGCCAGTGAAAGCGCCAGAGCCGGCACCTGCTCCAGCCGCTCCAGCGCCTGCACCGACCCCGGCTCCTGCGCCAGCCCCGGTGGAAGCACCGAAGCCAGCAGTTCCGGTAAAAGCCGAGCCAGCCAAGAAAGCGGCAGCCAAGCCAGCAGCGAAGAAACCGGCGGCGAAGACCGAAGCGAAAAAAGCTCCGGCCAAACCAGCGGCGAAAAAAGCTGAACCGGCGAAGAAGCCAGCGGCTAAACCGGCGGCAACCACCGAGACCAAAGCGCAGTAAGGCTTTGCGGTAAATGAAAAAGCGCGGCTTTCAGGCCGCGCTTTTTTTTGCCCGTGATTCACAACATCCCGCCACACTTTTGTCTTTAATCTTTCCTTAACTCCCCTGTTCAAGACTCTTGATCGTATTTCTCGATATTTCAAAGCGAAATTTTCCGCTTTAATTCGATAGATAACTCGCTAGTCTTGGTTCGCAGTTCTCACAGGATTTGGGCAATGCAGCTACGTAACTCTTCTTCGCGCTACGGTTGGGTCAGCATCTTCATGCACTGGGGTGTGGCGCTGGCGGTCTTCGGGCTGTTCGCGCTGGGTCTGTGGATGGTGGGGCTGGATTACTACAGCACCTGGCGCAAAGACGCGCCGGATCTGCACAAGAGCATCGGTCTGGTGCTGCTGGGTGTGATGGTGTTGCGGGTGTTGTGGCGCTTTGTCAGTCCACCGCCGCCAACGTTGCAAAGCTACAGCCGCATGACCCGCATCGGTGCGAAGTTTGGCCATGGGTTTCTGTACCTTGCGCTGTTCGCCGTGATGATTGCCGGTTACCTGATTTCCACCGCAGACGGTGTCGGGATCCCGGTGTTTGGCCTGTTTGAAGTTCCTGCACTGGTTTCCGGACTACCGGATCAGGCAGATACCGCCGGTGTGATTCATCTCTGGCTGGCATGGGCGCTGGTAATTTTTTCCGGCCTTCATGCGTTGGCAGCATTGAAGCACCACTTTATCGATCGTGATGCGACCCTGACACGAATGCTGGGACGCAAAGCCTGATGTTCAACCTCGACTCCAAAGGAAAACAAAGCATGTTGAAAAAGACTCTGGCCGCTCTGGCAATCGGCTCTGCCGTCCTGTCCGCCAACGTGATGGCCGCTGACTACGTGGTTGACAAAGAAGGCCAGCACGCCTTCGTCGACTTCAAGATCAGCCACCTGGGCTACAGCTTCATCACCGGTACCTTCAAGGACATCGATGGCAAGTTCAGCTTCGACGCTGCCAAGCCTGAAGACAGCAAGATCGAGTTCAACGTGAACACCGCCAGCGTGTTCACCAACCACGCCGAGCGCGACAAGCACATCGCCAGCGCTGACTTCCTGAACGCCAGCAAGTTTGCCAAGGCGACCTTCGTCTCCACCAGCGTCAAGTCCACCGGTGCCAACACCGCTGACGTGACCGGCGACCTGACCATCCTGGGCGTCACCAAGCCAGTGGTCGTGAAGGCGACCTTCCTGGGCGAAGGCAAGGATCCATGGGGTGGCTACCGTGCCGGCTTCGAAGGCACCACCACCATCAAGCGTTCCGATTTCGGCAAGCAGAAAGACCTGGGTCCGAAGTCCGACGCGGTCGAGCTGTACGTTTCGTTTGAAGGTGTGAAAGCGAAGTAATTTTCGCCGGCCACACAAAAATGCCCCCGGTCTTGCGATCGGGGGCGTTTTTATTGCCTGTCGCAACCCTCGTCTCGGCGGCGCACAAGAAAATGCCCCGGTTTTCAGACCGGGGCATTTTTCATTGCAGTCGAAAACTCAGCGATTGCGGGTCAGCAAGGCCGGTTTTTCACCGCGTGGGCGGCTTGGCAGTTGATCCAGCTGCTCAGGCGTCGGGAAGCGGTCGGCTTTCGATTCCTTGTGCATGATCTTCGGCCCGCTGCTGCGCGGGTTCTGCACGGCCGGTTCAGCGCGTTGCTGATCGTCACGGGCCGGGCGGCGGTTGCGCGGGTTTTCATCGCGACGACCCTGACCGTCACGCGGAGCACCGTTGCGTGGGCCGCTGCGCTTGCCTGGCGGAGTGCCGGTGCTCGAACCGTTGCTGTTGCGTGGGCCGTTCTGGCGACCTTGTGGCTGACCGCCGCGGGGTGCGCCCGAACCTGCGCCTTGCGCCGGAGCGCCTGGACGACGGTTGCGACCACCGGCCGGAGCCTGCTTCGGCACGTAATCGACGCGGTTACCGAAGTTATCGATATCGTCGTCGAGGAATTCGTCCGGAGCACGGTCAGCAGCGGCGCGTGGCGGCTGGCTTGGCTGGCGCTGTTCGCGGGCCGGGGTGCCTTCACGCGGCTTTTGTTGACGGGCTGGACGCTCGCCACGATCGCCGGCCGGTTTTTCCTTGCCCTTGTCTTTGCCTTTGTCTTTACGACCGCCGCCACCGCCGCCGCCATTCGGGCCGTCGCCGCGTGGGCCACGGGCATTGCGCGGGTTGCGCATGTCCGGACGCTCACGGGCTTCGGGCTTCTCGGCCTCGATGGTGCTGGCATCGAAGCCCATCAGGTCGCCGTCGGCGATTTTCTGCTTGGTCATGCGTTCGATGCTTTTCAGCAGTTTTTCTTCGTCCGGTGCGACCAGCGAGATCGCCTCGCCCGAACGACCGGCACGGCCAGTACGGCCGATACGGTGCACGTAGTCTTCATCGACGTTCGGCAGTTCGAAGTTGACCACGTGTGGCAACTGGTCGATGTCCAGACCGCGCGCCGCGATGTCGGTGGCAACCAGGATGCGCACTTCACCGGCCTTGAAGTCGGCCAGAGCTTTGGTGCGGGCGTTCTGGCTCTTGTTGCCGTGGATCGCCACAGCCGGCAGGCCGTGCTTGTCCAGGTACTCGGCCAGACGGTTGGCGCCGTGCTTGGTGCGGGTGAACACCAGCACCTGTTCCCACGCGCCGGCGGTGATCAGGTGGGCCAGCAGCGCACGCTTGTGGCTGGCTGGCAGGCGGAATACGCGTTGTTCGATGCGCTCGACCGTGGTGTTCGGCGGCGTCACTTCGATGCGTTCCGGGTTGTGCAGCAGCTTGCCGGCAAGATCCGTGATGTCTTTGGAGAAGGTCGCCGAAAACAGCAGGTTCTGACGCTTGGCCGGCAGACGCGCGAGGACTTTCTTCACGTCGTGGACGAAGCCCATGTCGAGCATGCGGTCGGCTTCGTCGAGCACGAGGATTTCAACGTGGGACAGATCGACGCTGCCCTGGCCGCACAGGTCGAGCAGACGACCCGGGCAGGCAACGAGGACGTCCACGCCACGGGACATGGCCTGAACCTGCGGGTTCATGCCGACGCCGCCAAAGATGCAGGCGCTGACGAATTTCAGGTCACGGGCGTAGATCTTGAAGCTGTCGTGAACCTGGGCCGCGAGTTCGCGGGTCGGGGTCAGGACCAGCACGCGCGGTTGGCGCGGGCCGTGACGCTGGGATTTGTCCGGGTGGCCGTTGGGGAACAGCCGCTCCAGGATCGGAAGGGCGAAACCGCCGGTTTTACCGGTACCTGTCTGTGCCGCAACCATCAGGTCGCGACCTTGCAACACGGCGGGAATGGCCCGCTGTTGCACCGGAGTAGGCTCGGTATAGCCCGCATCTTCGATAGCGCGGACCAAAGCCTCGGAGAGACCGAGGGAAGCAAAGGACATGAGTAATCCTGTTTCAGTTAGGGCTTGGCCCAATGGGAGTCTTGCCTGGCGCGAATGGCGTTTAAGAGGACGCAATCCCGTCCGGTCCTGCTGCGGTTCCGAAGGCACGTCCGGAGCGCTCGCGCGGGCTGAAAAGCTGCGCTGTAGCGGGTCGGGAGGCCTGTTACGGTTCCGGGCGTCCGGGCGTGAGCCTGGCGGGAACGCCGGAGTATAACAGAGCAATCACTGCGCGCCGCTTTCCTGCTGCTCAACGGTTTTGCCGCTGGCGGTTGCACTGCCCAGTGGCGCCGTCAGGGCGGGGGCCGCGCCGTAGCGGGCGCTGAGCTCGGCATAGGCCGGTTCGCGCTTGAAACGCTTGAGTTCGGCGCCGAAGCGCTGCACCAGCAAATCCATCCCGGCATTGCGCCGCACGGCCAGAAACTGGCTCTGGCGGCTGATGACCGTGGGGTTTTCCGTGATCTTGTCGCGAATGCCCAGTTCATCGAGCAAATGCTGACCCACGCGGCGATCAGTGATCAGCAGGTCGATGCGCCCGCGCACCAGTTTGCCGAAATTGGCTTCGTGGGTCGGGGCCGGCTCGCGGGTGAACAGCGTCGATTCGCGAAAGTCGGGGCTGTACAGATAGCCCGGCGAGGTGCCGACCGTCAGGCCTTTGAGGTCTTCAAGGCTGTGAAAAGGGTGCGGACGCTCGTTGGCGTAGAACATCACGAACTCGACGTCCGACAGCGGTTCGCTAGGGTAGAGCAGGGTGGCGTCGCGTTCGTCGCTGTGGAAGATGTCCAGCGCGCCGTCGGCCTGGCCGGTTTCGAGCATCGACAGGCAGCGTTTCCAGGGCAAAAACTGCCATTCGACTTCGATGCCCAAGCGCTTGAATACGATGGCGGTGGTTTCGTAGTCCAGCCCGAGATTCTTGCCGCCTTGTTCATAGACATACGGTGCCCATGGCTCGGTGACAATGCGCAACTTCTCGCCCCGAGCAGCGAAGCTCAGGCAAGTAAACAGCAAAACGCTCAGCAACTGGACAATGACAGGCATGGCCTGAGGTTAGTACGCGAATCGCCTGATGAGAAGCTCTGGCATGCATGTTTAACGCTGCAAGCGAAGAGTTTCGATGCGATGCCGCTATTTGCCGGATGAATTGAGCAGGTGCTGATGAATTGTCGTGTAGCGCGAGCCCAGAACCAGTCTGACCAGTCTTCTGCTGAACCATTCTTCCAGCAAATGCTGACAAACTTTCTTGCCAATCCTTTCCTGCTGGTTTTTCAGTGCCTTTTCCCACCACACCGGTGCGCAGGCCTGGTCGAATTCGTTGGGGTGCTTATAGCAACCGTAGAGAATTTCGCGAATGAACTGGCGAAGGTGCGCGGGCAGCATCAGGGTGATGACTTTGTAAAGCATGCGCTGCATACGTGGCGGACGTGGCAGTCGCGCGGAAACGAGACGGGTGTCATCCAGTGCAGCCTGACAGGTCGGGTTGTCGCCATGCTTGGCGACCCAGGCCTGAACCTTGGCCCTGAACAGCTGCTTGCGGCTCCAGTAGTGATGAATCAGCTCCGGACACTTCTTGATGTCCAGTGTGCGATAGGCTGCCACTGACAGGCAGAACTCTTCCAGGGTGTAGGCACCTTGGGCGAGCGGGAACAGCTCGTCGATCAGCGCAATCGAGCGATCAAGCACTTGCGCATCTTGGCGATGCAGGCCGATGACGCCAGAGTTGAGCAGCATCATTTGATCGTCAGCCAGGCCTCTCTCCAGCAGGGTTTTCGACAGAGCGCTGTAGAGCAGGTTTTCCTTGTTGGTGCCGTATTGCAAGTAGTAGTCATTGCACAGCAGCGTGCCGGGTTGCACCCGTTCGAACAGTTTGACTGGCGAGCAATGAAAAAAAGTGTCGGTGTCGATCAGCAAGGCTGTCTCGGACTCTTCGAGCACCGTTCGCAAAGCAACGTGTTTGGTGCGGAAGTGGTAGCCGTGAGGTTCGCTCCAGCGCTGACGGGTGGCAGCATCGAGGGGACGCACTCGTACCGGGAGTTTTTCGTAAGGCTGCGGATTGTCACTGAACACCTGGATATCAATCGTCACATCTGGTGATTCACGAAGCCAGGCCAGGGCACTCGCGATGCTGAACACGGCTTCCTGGTGATAGGTTTCAGAGCCAAAAACCAGGTAGACGAGTTGAGGGCGTGGGTTCGAAGAATCGCAGATCATTGACGACAATATTCCATTGGTACTTTTAAATGTAAAAAGGCCCTCTGAAGAGGGCACTTTTTACTGTCTTGAATCGTTTAGCGCGGCAACTTCAGATTATTCCAGATCGCCAGGCTCGGTTCCGCCTGGTTCATGGAATAGAAGTGCAGGCCAGGCGCGCCGCCTTGCAGCAGGCGTTCGCACATCTCGCTGACGACCTGTTCACCAAAGCGCTGAATGCTCTGGCTGTCATCGCCGTAGGCTTCCAGTTGCTTGCGGATCCAGCGCGGGATTTCCGCACCGCAGGCATCGGAGAAGCGTGCGAGTTTGCTGTAGTTGGTGATTGGCATGATGCCCGGAACGACCGGAATGTCCACGCCCAGCGCCTGCAACCGGTCGACAAAGTAGAAGTAGCTGTCGGCGTTGAAGAAGTACTGGGTGATCGCGCTGTCGGCGCCGGCACGGGCCTTGCGCACGAAGTTGGCGAGATCGTCTTCGTAGTTGCGCGCTTGCGGATGCATCTCCGGGTAGGCGGCGACTTCGATGTGGAAATGATTGCCGGTTTCTTCACGAATGAATTCAACCAGTTCATTGGCGTGACGCAGCTCGCCGCTGGTCATGCCCATGCCGGATGGCAGGTCACCGCGCAGGGCGACGATGCGCTTGATGCCGGCGGCCTTGTACTCGTTCAGCAGGCCGCGCAGGTCGTCCTTGCTGTCGCCGACGCACGACAGGTGCGGGGCGGCGGGGATTTTGACTTCGCTTTCCAGCTGCAGAACGGTGTTCAGCGTGCGGTCACGGGTCGAACCGCCCGCGCCGTAGGTGCAGGAAAAGAAGTCAGGGTTGTAGGTGGCCAACTGACGGGCAGTGGCGAGCAGTTTTTCATGCCCAGCATCGGTCTTGGTCGGGAAGAACTCGAAGCTGTAGCGACGTTCTTGGGACATGGAGGAAGCCTCCAGTTACGAGCGGCAAGCTACAAGCTGCGAGAGAAGCGGAGGTGCGCTGATCTCTCGTGCGTGAAACCTACTGCCTGAAACTGTTCTGAAATAGGGGCAGAGCTCTCAAGCTTCGTACGGCAAGTCCGGCTTTTGACCTTGCTTGCCGCTTGAAGCTTGTAGCTCGCAGCTGCTCTTGTCTTAGTAGCGGTAAGCGTGCGGCTTGAACGGGCCTTCGACGGTCACGCCGATGTAGTCAGCCTGTTGCTTGGTCAGTTGAGTGACCACGCCGCCGAATCCGCGGACCATTTCCAGGGCCACTTCTTCGTCGAGTTTCTTCGGCAGTACTTCAACGGTCAGACGCTCGGCTTTCTGGGCTGGCGACAGGTCGGCGTACTTCTGGCCGAACAGGAAGATCTGCGCCAGAACCTGGTTGGCGAACGAACCGTCCATGATGCGGCTTGGGTGACCGGTGGCATTGCCCAGGTTCACCAGACGGCCTTCCGCCAGCAGGATCAGGTAGTCGTCGTTCTGAGCGTCGAAAGCGCCCGGGCCGGTACGGTGGATCTTGTGTACCTGTGGCTTCACTTCTTCCCATGCCCAGTTCTTGCGCATGAAAGCGGTGTCGATTTCGTTGTCGAAGTGACCGATGTTGCAGACAACGGCGCGCTTCTTCAGGGCTTTGAGCATGTTTGCGTCGCAAACGTTGACGTTACCGGTGGTGGTCACGATCAGGTCGATCTTGCCCAGCAGCGCTTTGTCGATGCTTGCTTCGGTGCCGTCGTTGATACCGTCGATGAACGGCGAAACCAGTTCGAAACCGTCCATGCAGGCTTGCATGGCGCAGATCGGGTCAACTTCGGAAACCTTGACGATCATGCCTTCCTGACGCAGGGACTGGGCCGAGCCCTTGCCCACGTCACCGTAGCCGATGACCAGCGCTTGCTTGCCGGACAGCAGGTGGTCGGTGCCGCGCTTGATGGCGTCGTTCAGGCTGTGTCGGCAGCCGTACTTGTTGTCGTTCTTGGACTTGGTCACCGAGTCGTTGACGTTGATGGCCGGGATTTTCAGCTCGCCTTTGGCCAGCATGTCCAGCAGGCGGTGCACGCCGGTGGTGGTTTCTTCGGTCACGCCGTGAACGCGGTCCAGAACCTGTGGGTATTTCTTGTGCAGCAGCTCGGTCAGGTCGCCGCCGTCGTCGAGGATCATGTTGGCGTCCCATGGCTGGCCATCTTTCAGGATGGTCTGCTCCAGGCACCACTCGTACTCTTCTTCAGTCTCGCCTTTCCAGGCGAATACCGGGATGCCGGCAGCGGCGATGGAAGCGGCGGCCTGATCCTGAGTCGAGAAAATGTTGCAGGACGACCAGCGCACTTCGGCACCCAGGGCAACCAGGGTTTCGATCAGCACGGCGGTCTGAATGGTCATGTGGATGCAGCCGAGGATTTTTGCGCCTTTCAGCGGCTGCTCGGAAGCGTACTTGCGGCGCAGACCCATCAGGGCCGGCATTTCCGACTCGGCGATGATGGTTTCGCGACGGCCCCAGGCAGCCAGGGACATGTCGGCAACTTTGTAATCGTTAAAATCTGCAGGCGTGATAACAGCGCTCATGAAGAGCCTCCATTCGTAATGTATGCGAATGGGCGCCGTTGTGCGTTTAGTGTCCGGCCTGAGCCGGTCAACGCCCCATCCGAGCCTGACAGGTTGAACCTGCTGCAGCGCCCCTCGGACAGGTGGCGGGAAAACGGTAGCAAGTGAAGGTTACCGTTTTGAAACGGGGGCGATTATAGCCGTCTAGACTGATCTTCCAAAGGGTTTCTGTCGGCCAGATGAAGATCGCCAATCGCGACCATAGTAGAAGCCTCATGGAGCATGACCGCTCAGTCTGCCAAGATGGCGCCATCATTCGGCAAGACGCTCAGGAGTGAAGATGAATTTCCACACCCGCAAGTGGGTAAAACCCGAAGACCTCAACCCCAACGGCACCCTGTTCGGCGGCAGCCTGCTGCGCTGGATCGACGAAGAAGCGGCGATCTACGCCATCGTTCAACTGGGCAACCAGCGCGTGGTGACCAAGTACATTTCCGAGATCAACTTTGTCAGCGCCTCGCGCCAGGGCGACATCATCGAACTGGGCATCACCGCCACCGAGTTCGGCCGCACCTCGATCACCCTGACCTGCGAAGTGCGCAACAAGATCACCCGCAAGAGCATCCTGACCGTCGAGAAGATGGTCTTCGTCAACCTCGGCGAAGACGGCTTGCCGGCGCCGCACGGGCGAACCGAGATCAGGTATGTCAAAGACCAGTTCAAGGATGACGTGCCCGTTACCGAGTAATCGCGTCACACCGGCGAACGGAAGCCGAGCGGCGCGTGTCGTAGCCTTATGACCCCGCCACCGGTTTCCCGCCATGACCACACCTACAGACGGCAAGACCCCCGATCTCTCGGCCAAGGAACAGCACGAAGTCGAGAAAAACCAGCCGCCCCGCGCGGCGGTTCTGCATGAAATCATCCGCAAACAGGGCGACCAGGAACTGGAGCGCAGCATCGCTGCGCTGTGGTGGTCGGCGCTCGCGGCCGGGCTGACCATGGGCCTGTCGCTGATGGGCATGGGCCTGCTCAACTCGCGTCTGCCCGAGGGCGACGAATTCAAGGTGATCGCCAGCTTCGGCTACTGCGCGGGTTTTCTCGCGGTGATCCTCGCCCGCCAGCAACTGTTCACCGAAAACACCCTGACCGCCGTGCTGCCCGTGATGACTAAACCGACCCTGGCCAATTTCGGTCGGTTGATCCGGCTCTGGACAGTGGTGCTGTTCGGCAACCTGTGCGGGACGATTCTGGTGGCGTACGTGATGCTCGAACTGCCGATCTTCGACAGCAAGACCGACGAGGCCTTCCTCGAAATCGGCCGCAAGGTCATGGAGAACCACGCGAGTCAGATGTTTGCCAAGGGCATCGTTTCCGGCTGGATGATCGCCACCATGGTCTGGATGATTCCGTCCATGGAGAGCGCGAAGATGTGGATCATCATCCTCATCACCTATCTGATGGCATTGGGCGATTTCACTCACATCGTGGTGGGGTCGGCGGAGGTGTCGTATCTGGTGTTTGCCGGCGAGTTGCCGTGGAGTGATTTCTGGGCGGTGTTTGCCGGGCCGACCCTGGCGGGGAACATCATCGGCGGCAGTTTCATCTTCGCCCTGATCAGTCATGCGCAGATCCGCAGTGAAAGCGGCGCTCCGAAAGAGTCTGCGGATCAGGCCGAAAAGCCCGATCCGCAGCAGATCAAGAAATGATCAATGGTGCACGGGCTCGGCAGCGCTCGCCGGCTCGTCGCGCGTTGCGTGCTTGACCAGTTTGCCGATGGTCAGGCCCTGCAACAGGATCGATGACAGCACCACGATGTAAGTGATGCTCAGCAGCAGATCGCGCTCTGGGCCCAGCGGCAGGGCCAGTGCCAGTGCCACCGAAACTCCGCCGCGCAAACCACCCCAGGTAAGGATCCGGATAGTGCCGCGCGGCACGGTGCGCCAGCGGCGCAACAGGACGATGGCCGGGGCCACGGTGAGCAGGCGCGACAGCAGAATCGCCAGCGCCAGCAGACTTGCTGCCGCCACGTGCAACCAGTTGAACGGCAGCAGCAACAGCTCCATCCCGATCAGCGCGAACAGCAGCGCGTTGAGCATGTCGTCGAGCAATTCCCAGAAACCGTCCAGGTATTTGCGCGTCATGTCGTTCATCGCCAGGTTGCGACCGAGGTTACCGATGATCAGACCGGCGACCACCATCGCAATCGGTGCCGAGACGTGCAGCTCGGTGGCCATCGCCGAACCGCCAATCACCAGCGCCAAAGTCAGCATGACTTCGATCTGGTGCTGCTCGATGCTTTTGATCATCAGGTACACCAGATAACCGATCAGCCCGCCGAACAGCACGCCGCCGATGGCTTCGTGGGCAAACAGCATGGCCGTGGCGCCGACGGTCGGGGTTTCGCCCAATTGCGCGATGCCCAGCAGCACGGTGAACACCACCACGGCGGTGCCGTCGTTGAACAGCGATTCGCCGACGATGGTGGTCTTCAGCGGCTTCGAGGCATTGGCCGTACGCAGCACGCCGAGTACCGCGATCGGGTCGGTCGGGGAAATCAGCGCGCCGAACAACAGGCAGTAGAGGAAGCTCACGTGCCAGCCGAACAGGGCAAAAATGTAATAGGCGAGGCTGCCGATCACGGCGGTGGCGATCAGTACGCCGAAGGTCGCCAGCAGGCCGATGGGCCAGCGGTAGCTGCGCAGGTCGTTGAGGTTCACGTGCAACGCACCGGCGAACAGCAGGAACGAGAGCATCCAGTTCATCAGCAGATCGCCGAAGTCGATCTGGCCGATCAATTGCTGCACGCGCTCTTCGAGGCCGGGGTAGCCGAGCAGGCTCAGGCCTTGCAGCAACAGGGAAAACATCAGTGCGGTAACCATCACGCCGATGGTCGGAGGCAGGCCGATGAAGCGGAAATTCACAAAGGTGAGGAGGGTGGTGAGGCAGATGAAAGCGGCGACGAGTTCAAGCATCCGGGGTCCTTTGGATGGGGGTGGAAAGACAGCGCGCCCGTTCATGGACGCAAGGGTTGGATGGGCTGACGCCGGGTGGGGACACAATTGTGTCCCCCGGGAAAATCAGCCGGACACATTGACCGCAGCGACACCCCGACGTTGCAGGTAGATGAAAAACAGCGCCGTCAGCACGGTCAGCACACCCACCAGCGCGCCCGTCCAAGGCAAGTCCGCCAGGTCCGCGCCGCTGGCCACCACCAGCCCGCCAATCCAAGCACCGGCGGCATTGCCGAGGTTGAACGCGCTCTGGTTCAGGGTCGAACCGAGGTTCGGTGCTTCATGCGCCTGATCGATGATCAGCAGTTGCAGGATCGGGCACAGGGCGAAGGCAAAAATCCCCCACAGCACCAGCGTGATCGCCGCCGGAACCACCGAGCGACTGGTCTGGCTGAACGCCGCCAGAATCACTACCACCGCCAGTGCGACACCCACCAGCGACGGCAACAGACGGCTGTCGGCCAGGCGCCCGCCGAGCATGCTGCCGCCGGTCAGACCGACGCCGAACAACAGCAGCATCACCGTCACGCCGTGAGGGCTGACGCCGGTGATGTCCTGCAGAATCGGCGCGATGTAGGTGAACACGCTGAACAGACTGGTGGACGCCAGCACGCTCATGCCCAGCGCCAGCAACACGTTGACCTTGCCCAGCACCTTGAACTCGCTGGCGAGGTTGGCCTTGTCCATCGGGATGTGTTTCGGCAACCACAGCCATTGGGCGAGGGCGGCGATCACACCGATCACCGAGACCGCCCAGAAGGTCGAGCGCCAGCCGGCGTACTGGCCGAGCGCAGTGCCCAGCGGTACGCCGAGAACGTTGGCCAGGGTCAGACCGGTGAACATCATCGCAATCGCCTGCGCCCGTTTGTTCGGCGCGACCAGCCCGGCGGCCACCACCGAACCGATGCCGAAGAACGCGCCGTGGCACAGCGCGGTGACCACTCGCGCGGCCATCAGCGTTGCGTAGTTCGGCGCCAGTGCGCACAGCACGTTGCCGAGGATGAACATCAGCGTCATGCCCAGCAACGTGGCCTTGCGCGGCATGTTGGCGGTGCCGATCGCCAGGATCGGCGCACCGAACACTACGCCCAGGGCGTAGCCAGTGATCAACAGGCCAGCGTGGGGAATGCTCACCGCGAGGTCGCGGGCGACATCGGGCAGCAGGCCCATGATGACGAATTCAGTGGTGCCGATGCCGAAAGCGGCAACAGCGAGTGCAAGCAAGGCGAGTGGCATGCGCAAGGTCTCTGTCGGTAGTCTTGACGCTTTGATCAGGCATACGCAGGCCGGCGACCGGTCTCGGACGAGAACGGGGCAGGCAGGAATTATTGGAATTTATCTGTGCGCAACTGAGTGCGGCGTGGTCGCTTGCAGTATAAACAGCTGCTGACACATCGCGAATCAATAATCTGACTAATTGGCTCAGGCTCAACAACAAGAATCAAGGAGTGGCACGTGCTGGCGACAGCTCTGGTGTTGGTGGCGGCGCTGTTGCACGCAGCGTGGAATACGTTGATCAAGTTCAGCGCCGAGCGGCTGCTGGTGGTGGCCTGCATGGACACCGTGGCGCTGTTGTGCGTCGCGCTGGCGTTCCCTTTCATCAGCCTGCCACCGCCGGAAATCTGGCCTTGGATTCTGGCGTCGGCGGCGTTCGAACTGCTCTATCGTTATTTGCTGATCCAGGCCTATCGGGTCGGCGATCTGGGGCTGGTCTATCCGTTGATGCGCGGACTGTCGCCGCTGGTGGTGCTGGCGCTGACCCTGATCTTCGCCGGTGAAGTGCTGACCACCCAGCAGATCTTCGGGATCATGCTGATCCCGCTGGGCATGGCTTGCCTGCTCTGGCAGGGCGGCGGCGGGAAACACTTGCCGTGGTCGATGCTGCCGGTGGTGGCGCTGATCGGCTTGTGCATCGGTTGCTACACCTACATCGATGGCCAGGCGCTGCGGCGCTGGTCGCATCCGCTGGATTACCTGGTCTGGGTCACGCTGCTCAGTGCCTGGCCTTTCCCGATGCTGGCGTGGGTGGCCAAGCGTCCGGCGTTCAAGCTGTTCTGGCGCGAGCAATGGAAGCTGGGACTGGCGGTCGGGTTCTGCGTGTTGTTCAGCTACGCTCTGGTGCTGTGGGCGATGCAGTTGGGCTCGATTGCCGAAGCGGCGGCGTTGCGTGAAATCAGCGTGATTCTGGTGGTGCTGTTCGGTATGCGTTACCTGAAAGAACCTTTCGGCCGGCCGCGGCTCTTAGCCTGTGGGCTGGTGCTGATCGGCATGCTGGTGATGAAGTTCTGAGCGCCCGGCAACTCTAAAACTCGAAAGAAGGACGGTGTTATGACGGTGGCTTTGTGGTGTGTGTTGATCGCGATCTTTCTGCCCTATCTGTGCACCGTCGTGGCCAAGGCCTCGGGTGGTTTCAGACTGCGGGACAATCATGATCCCCGGGACTTTCTGGACAGCGTGGATGGCGTAGCGCGCCGTGCCCATGCGGCGCAACTGAACAGTTTTGAAGTGACCCCGGCGTTTGCGGCGGCGGTGATCGTCGCGCACCTGGTGGGCACGGCAGAGCTGGTGACGGTCAATGTGCTGGCGGTGCTGTTCATCACCAGTCGCCTGCTTTACATCATTTGCTATCTGGCGGACTGGGCGGCTTTGCGCTCGTTGGTCTGGTTTGTCGGGATGGTGCTGATTGCCAGCTTCTTCTTCGTTTCGGTCTGAACCTGAAAAGATCGCAGGCTGACGAGGCCTGCGATCTTTTGCATTGTACTTACGGCTTGTCGGCCACCTGCGGTACTTGCGGCAGTGCCGCGCCTTTTGGCCAGAGCATCCAGATCTGCCCTTGCTGCTTCATGTCGCCGGCCAGTTGCCCGGCGGCATCGCCGGTGCCCCAGAACAGATCCGCACGAACTTCGCCGGCAATCGCGCCGCCGGTGTCCTGCGCAGCGACCGGGCGTACCAGCGCCGTGCCGTCCGGGCGGGTGGTCGAGAGCCACAACAGGCTGCCCAGCGGAATCACCTTGCGGTCCACAGCCGCGCTGTAACCGGCGGTCAGCGGCACGTTCAGCGAGCCGCGCGGGCCTTCGTTGCTGTCCGGGTTGCGGGTGAAGAACACGTAGCTCGGATTGCTCGCCAGCAGTTCCGGAATGCGCGACGGGTTGGCCTTGGCCCAGTTGCTGATCGCGCCCATGGTCACTTCTTCTTTTTTCAGCTCGCCCTGTTCCACCAGCCAGCGGCCGATCGGCCGGTACGGATGACCGTTCTGGTCGGCGTAGGCGATGCGCAGCTGGCGACCGTCATCGGTCTGGATCCGCCCCGAACCCTGAATCTGCAGGAATTGCAGGTTCATCGGGTCGGTCAGCCACGCCACGACCGGCGCCTTGACGCCCTGGCTCTCGATGGTCGCCGCGTCGTCGTAAGGCTTCAGCACACGACCTTCGAGGCGGCCGCGCAGGCGCTTGCCTTTGAGTTCAGGGTAAATGCTGTCCAGCGAGACTATGATCATGTCCTCGGGCACGCCATACACCGGCACGTTGGCGGTGGCGGTTTGCGTCAGGCTGCCGGGATAGACCGGTTCGTAATAGCCGGTGATCAGACCGTTGGGGTTGTCGTTCTCGGCGCGAAGGCCGAAGACGTCGAGGTTCTGCTTGAGGAACGTGCGAATGTCGCCGGCTTTTTGCGGCACGTTGGCGGCTGCCGCACAGGTCGCGCCCCAGACCGGGTCAGCCTTGAGCCGGGTGCAGGCGCTGCGCCACGAACCGAAACCGGCCACCAGGTCGCTATCGGACACCGCAGGCAATGCTTCCCAGGTGGCGCTGGAGTACGTGGCCAGGGCGTGGGTTTTCGGCTTGGCGCTGTCGCCACCGGTGCAGCCGGCGAGGATCGCCAGCAGCGGGAGGGTCGCGATGAGCGGATGACGCCAGGCCTTGAAACGGCTGTTCATGGAGAATTTCCTGTGCCGGTTGCAGAAGTGCTCCATGCGCTCAAGCAACCCTTATTGTTAATAGGGCTATTGGTGTTTGGCGGTGACCCGAGGATACTGGCCGCCGATTTCCGTGACCTGAAGCCACCATGACTCTTAAAAGAATTTCTGTTGTATTGCTGGCCTGTCTGACCTTGTCCGCCTGTGGCGGTGTCGACCCGAATTCCCCGCTGGGTCAGCGCAAGGCGATCTTCAAGCAGATGCTCAAGACCGGCGAAGACCTGGGCGGCATGCTGCGCGGACGCATCGCCTTCGACGGGCCGAAATTTGCGGAAGGTGCGGTCAAGCTCGATGCGTTGTCCCATGAGCCGTGGAAACATTTCCCGCAGGTGCGTGAGGAAGATCACACCAGCGCCAAGGACGATGTCTGGCAGAAACAGGCCCGCTTCCAGGAAATGGCCCGCACCCTTGAAGCGGCCACCGGTGAACTGGTGATCGCCAGCAAGGTTCAACCTTACAAGGCCAGCAACCTGGGGCCGGCCGTGCAGAAAGTCGAAGATGCCTGCAGTGCCTGCCATAAAGAGTTTCGCGACCACTGATGTTCAAGGGATCACGGTTTTTGGCTGTGATCCCGGCTTTCTTACTTGTCGAGTTCGTCCAGCGCGTCCTGCAATTCCTTGCGCGATTCGGCGAGCTTGTTCTTGCGCTTGTCGATCTTCTCCGGATCGCCTTTCTTCATGGCCTTGTCCAGATCAGCCTGACGCTTGCTCACTTCGTGCTTGGCGTCGAGCACCTTGTTTTCGCGTTCTTTCTTCAGGCCGGCGTCGGTGCAGTGCTCGGTGACTTCGCGCAGGGCGGTTTCGAGGCCGGCCTGCTGGTCGGCGTTGCCGCGGGACTTGGCCTGTTCGATCTGGTTGATGATGCCCTGCTTCTTGGCGGCACAACCGGTCAGGCCCGGCGCGTCTTCGTCGGCCATCACGGGGGCGGCGAGGACTGCGCAGAACGACAGCAGGGCGAGCGGTGCGAGAAATTTCATAAAAGCTCCATGTGCAAAGGCAATCGGGTCGGTAAAGCACTGCGCTGTTGGAGCGCTCCGGCGGACTTGGGTTCCCGGTGGGCCGGGGATTGCGTGTTCAGAAGCCGTCGACGCCGGCGGCTTGCAGGGTTTCACTCAGGGCCAGTACCTGCGGGTCGCGAAAAAAGGCGCTCAATTGCGCCGCGCGACCCGGGCCTATCCCGGCTTCTGCCTGCCATTGTTCGGTGTTGCGTTGTGCCAGCGCCTGCCATGAATCGGCGAGTGTTGCCTGACCGGTCGGCGGCAGCCCCAGGGCTTTGAGCCACTGCAGGAACGGCCGTTGGCGGGCGCTGTGAAAACTGTGCAGCAGGCGGGCACTGCTGCGCTCGCCGAGACCGGCAATGTTAGCAAGCTCCGGCCCGTCGAGGGTCAACCAATCCAGCAGGCTGTTCAGGCGGCCTGTTTCCAGAAGTTTCTCCCAGGTGCCGCGACCGACATGCGGTAGGGCGAGACCTTGCTTGCCGCTCAGCCAGGTGAGGCGTGCGAGGAACTGGCTTTCGCAGCCTAGCGTCGGTTGCCAGCAGCTCAGGGCGTGAAAGTCGCTGGCGAGCGGAACGTTCAGATCCGCGCGTTCGGTACTGCGCAGCACCACGCTGTCGAGACGCGGAATCGTCAGCCCGGCCAGGCTGATTGCGACCTGATCGCCGGGGCGAATGTCCAGTTCCTGCCAGCGTCTGAGCGAACTGACGCTGACTCGTTTGATCTGCCGGTCATAGAGCATCACTGGCGACAGTTCCAGTACTGGCGTAATGCGCCCGGTGCGGCCGATCTTGAAGTTCACCTTGCGCACATCAGCCAGTGCCTGGGCGAAAGGGTATTTCCAGGCGACGGCCCAGTAGGGCGGACGAGCCTGCCAGCGTTCGGCGGGCGGTCGCAGGCTCTGGCGCAGAACCACTCCGTCCGTGGCGAATGGCAATGGCGAGCGATACCAGTGATCGCGCCAGTGTTGCGCTTCGTTCAGGCTGGCGACGGCCTGGCTGTAGGGCTCGGTGGTGGGAAAACCGAACTGCGTCAGCGCCGCGATTCGCTCCGGCAAGTCCTTCGGCCCTTGCGGCCAGTCCCAGACAAACAGCCCGATGCCGGCAGCGTGTTCCGCGTCGAGATCCTTGCGCCCCAGCAGCCCGGCCACGGTGGCGCGGGCGTTGGCGCTGCCGGCAAGTGCCTGCGTATGGCCGTTCAAGCGCCAGTAGAGTTCGCCTTGCACCAGCAAATCTGCCGATTGCGTCAGCTGTTGCGGAATGGCTCCGATCTTTTTTGCAGATGCCGTCCAGTCCTGCCCGCGAACGCCATCCCCGCGACTGATCGCCTGATGCAATCGGCCGTCGCGATAGATCAGGGTGACCGCCACGCCATCGACCTTGGGTTGCACCCATACGTTTTGGCGGTCGCGCAGCCAGGTCGCGATATCCGCCGCGTCATGAAGTTTGTCCAGGCCAGTGTGAGCGACCGGGTGCGCAACCGGGCCGGATGCGGTGCGCAACGGCTCGGGCGGTGAAGGAAGTTTGAAGCACCGGCGCCATTGGTTCAGGCGCAGGCGGGACTGATCGTAGAGCTCATCGGCGATCACCGAGCGGTCTTCGCGATGATAGGCGTCGTCCCAGCGGTCGATCTGTTGCTGCAGGGCGACGACTTCGCTCGAAGCCCGGGCGGCGGTCCAGTCGGGGCAGTCGGCAGCGAAGGTGTTGAGGTGGAAAAACGGCAGGAAAAACAGAAACAGGCGCAGTGTGGCAAGCATTGTGAGCGTCCTTGCTCAGGGAGATACCTGAAGGCTAGCCGGGATTTTGAAGTGGGCCGGGCGGCTGTTTTGCCGGTTGTTTCGCGGCCATGAAAAAGCCCCGCACGGCGAACCGTGCGGGGCTTCTCGTACCGCCAGGAAAATTACAGGCCGGCAGCGGAACGCAGAGCGTCGGCGCGGTCGGTTTTTTCCCAGGTGAACGTGGAGAAGGTGTCTTCGCCAACAGTCTTGGTCTGCGGAGCACGGCCGAAGTGGCCGTAGGCTGCGGTTTCCTGGTACATCGGGTGCAGCAGGTCCAGCATGGTGGTGATCGCGTATGGACGCAGGTCGAACACTTCGCGGACCAGTTTGATGATCTTGTCATCGCTGATCTTGCCGGTGCCGAAGGTGTTCAGCGAGATCGAAGTAGGCTGGGCCACACCGATCGCGTAGGAAACCTGGATCTCGCAACGCTCGGCCAGGCCGGCAGCCACGATGTTCTTGGCAACATAACGGCCAGCGTAGGCAGCCGAACGGTCAACCTTGGATGGATCTTTACCGGAGAACGCGCCACCGCCGTGACGGGCCATGCCGCCGTAGCTGTCGACGATGATCTTGCGACCGGTCAGACCGCAGTCACCTACCGGGCCGCCAATGATGAACTGGCCGGTCGGGTTGATGTGGAACTGGGTGTCCTTGCTCAGCAGTTCGGCAGGCAGCACGTGCTTGACGATCAGCTCCATCACGCCTTCGCGCAGGTCTTTGTACGACACTTCAGGGTTGTGCTGGGTCGACAGAACAACAGCGTCGATACCCACAACCTTGCCGCCTTCGTAACGGCAGGTCACTTGGGACTTGGCGTCCGGACGCAGCCAAGGCAGCAGACCCGATTTACGGGCTTCGGCCTGACGCTGAACCAGCTGGTGCGAGAAGGTGATCGGTGCCGGCATCAGCACGTCGGTTTCGTTGCTGGCGTAACCGAACATCAGGCCCTGGTCGCCGGCGCCCTGATCTTCAGGCTTGGCACGGTCAACGCCCTGGTTGATGTCAGGGGACTGCTTGCCGATGATGTTCATCACGCCGCAGGTAGCGCCGTCGAAGCCGACTTCGGAGCTGGTGTAACCGATGTCGCAGATCACGTCACGAACGATCTGCTCCAGGTCGACCCAGGCGCTGGTGGTCACTTCACCGGCAACGATGGCCACGCCAGTCTTGACCAGGGTTTCCACGGCAACGCGTGCGTGCTTGTCCTGGGCGATGATGGCGTCCAGCACTGCATCGGAAATCTGGTCGGCGATTTTGTCCGGATGTCCTTCAGACACGGACTCGGAGGTGAAGAGGGAGTATTCGCTCATCTCGATGTTTTCCTGAATTTACCGATGGTGAGTGTCGCCAGCCGGTCGCTGAAAATGGCGGACCTGGATCTGGAAACCATTACGTAAGCCTACATAGAGGCTTTCCCCGGGAACGAGTCCCGCAGCGGTGGCCCAACGGGCCAGATCGTCCTGTTCAAACCCCAACCACAGATCACCGCAGGCCTCCCTGGCCCAACTCTGGTTGTGGCTACATAACTCTGTCACGAGCAGGCTACCGCCCGGTTGCAGCAGGCTGGCCATGTGCTTGAGCGCTTCGGCCGGCGCGGCGAAATGGTGCAACACCATGTTCAACACCACGCAATCGGCCTGAAGGCTCACGCCATTCAATGCATCGGCCAATTGCAGGCTGACGTTAGCCAGCTGTTCACGTTCACATACCTGACGGGCCAGTTCGAGCATCGCCGCGCTGTTGTCCAGTGCGGTTACGGTGCCGAAGCGACGCGCCAGTTCCGGCAGGAAAGCTCCATCGCCGGGGCCGACTTCAATGGCCGTGGCAGCGCCATTGAAGTTCAGTTTGTCGAGCAGGGCCAGCACGCTTTCACGGTACTGCGGCAGGCCGGCAATCAAATCCTGCTGGGCGCGGAATTTCTCTGCGACCCGGGCGAAAAAGTCCTGGCTGTTGGCCGCACGTTGCCCGTGAACCTGTGCGATCCGGGTTTCCACGTCAGCCGGCAGCGCCAGATTGTCGACTTCTTCTAACAATGCCGCGTGCAACTTGCCGCCCAGCAACTCGGTGTGGGGCAGGGCGCGGCGATAGAACACCGCATTGCCTTCGCGGCGAGTCGCCACCAGATCCGCCTGCGCCAGAACTTTAAGGTGATGGCTCATGCCGGACTGGCCGATATCGAAAATCTGCGCCAGTTCCAGTACGCCGAACGAGTCGTTGGCCAGGGCGCGCAATACATTCAGCCGCAGCGGATCGCCGCCGGCCTTGCACAGGGCCGCCAGCTCGTCGCAATCGTCATGGCGAATGGAAGGCACGCGTAAGTTCATAGGGCCGGCAGTCTAGTGACGGCCTGAAGGCATCGCAAGGTCTATATCAAAAAGTTTTGATATTGCTCGATGGATGGCGCATTCGATTGCACTTCTCACCGCCCGGTTAACTCTACAAACGAACAGCGGAAAGGTTTCACCAACCGAAACCGGTGTTATCCATTGGAAAAACGCCTCCGGATGACTATCTGTCATTGCCCCGAGGCGCTCGGGTGAGGGAAAATGCCCTCCTTTTTTCCGTTTCAATCTATTCACACCCAGGAGATCAGCGATGCCTAGCCGTCGTGAGCGTGCCAACGCCATTCGTGCCCTCAGCATGGATGCCGTGCAAAAAGCCAACAGCGGCCATCCCGGTGCCCCTATGGGTATGGCAGATATCGCCGAAGTGCTTTGGCGCGACTACCTCAAGCACAACCCGAGCAATCCATCGTTCGCCGACCGTGACCGCTTCGTGCTGTCCAACGGCCACGGCTCGATGTTGATCTACTCGCTGCTGCACCTGACCGGCTACGACCTGTCGATCGACGACCTGAAGCAATTCCGTCAACTGCACAGCCGTACCCCGGGCCACCCGGAATTCGGTTACACCCCGGGCGTTGAAACCACCACCGGCCCGCTGGGTCAGGGCCTGGCCAACGCCGTGGGCTTCGCCCTGGCAGAAAAAGTACTGGGCGCGCAGTTCAACCGTCCTGGCCACAACATCGTCGACCACCACACCTACGTGTTCCTGGGTGATGGCTGCATGATGGAAGGCATTTCCCACGAAGTCGCTTCCCTGGCCGGCACTCTGGGCTTGGGCAAGCTGATCGCCTTCTACGATGACAACGGCATCTCCATCGACGGCGAAGTCGAAGGCTGGTTCACCGACGACACGCCGAAGCGTTTCGAATCGTACAACTGGCAAGTGATCCGCAACGTCGACGGTCACGACCCGGAAGAGATCAAGACCGCCATCGAGACCGCTCGCAAGAGCCCGTTGCCGACCCTGATCTGCTGCAAGACCACCATCGGTTTCGGTTCGCCGAACAAGCAAGGCAAGGAAGATTGCCACGGCGCCCCGCTGGGTGACGCGGAAATCGCCCTGACCCGTCAGGCGCTGAACTGGAACCACGGCCCGTTCGAAATCCCGGCCGACATCTATGCCGAGTGGGATGCCAAGGAAAAAGGCCGCGCCGCCGAAGCCGAGTGGGATCAGCGTTTCGCTGCCTACTCCGCCGCGTTCCCGGCCGAAGCCAACGAACTGATCCGTCGCCTGAGCGGCGAACTGCCGGCCGACTTCTCCGAGAAGGCCGATGCCTACATCGCCGACGTTGCCGCCAAAGGCGAAACCATCGCCAGCCGTAAAGCCAGCCAGAACGCCCTGAACGCGTTCGGCCCGCTGCTGCCGGAAGTGCTGGGCGGTTCGGCTGACCTGGCCGGTTCCAACCTGACCCTGTGGAAAGGCTGCAAAGGCGTCAGCGCCGAAGACGCCAGCGGCAACTACATGTACTACGGCGTGCGCGAGTTCGGCATGACCGCCATCATGAACGGCGTTGCCCTGCACGGCGGTCTGGTGCCTTACGGCGCGACCTTCCTGATGTTCATGGAATACGCCCGCAACGCAGTGCGCATGTCCGCTCTGATGAAGCAGCGTGTGATCCACGTCTACACCCACGACTCCATCGGTCTGGGCGAAGACGGCCCGACGCACCAGCCGATCGAGCAACTGACCAGCCTGCGCAGCACGCCGAACCTCGACACCTGGCGTCCAGCCGATGCCGTTGAATCGGCCGTGGCCTGGAAAAACGCTCTGGAGCGCAAGGACGGCCCGTCGGCGCTGATCTTCTCGCGTCAGAACCTGCAGCACCAAACCCGTGATGCCGGCCAGATCGCCGACATCCGTCGTGGTGGTTACGTGCTGAAGGACTGCGCAGGCGAGCCTGAGCTGATCCTGATCGCGACCGGTTCGGAAGTCGGTCTGGCCGTTCAGGCCTACGACAAACTCACCGAGCAGGGCCGCAAGGTGCGCGTGGTTTCCATGCCATGCACCAGCGCGTTCGACGCTCAGGACGCCAGCTACAAGCAATCGGTCCTGCCGTTGCAGGTTGGCGCACGTATCGCGATCGAAGCGGCCCACGCCGACTTCTGGTTCAAGTACGTGGGTCTGGAAGGTCGCGTGATCGGCATGACCACCTACGGCGAATCGGCTCCGGCTTCGGCACTGTTCGAAGAGTTCGGCTTCACCCTGGAAAACATCCTGGGTCAGGCTGAAGAGCTGCTGGAAGACTGATCCAGATCAGGTGTCGTCTTAACTGACGCCATCGCGGGCAAGCCCGCTCCCACATGGGCGATGTAGATCCCTGTGGGAGCGGGCTTGCCCGCGATGGCGGTCGGTCAGGCAACATCGCTTTGACTGATACACCACGGTAATCGAGAACCCCATGCCTCAACCGCGTCCCTACAAAGTTGCACTCAACGGCTACGGCCGGATTGGTCGTTGCGTCTTGCGTGCGTTGTTCGAGCGAGGCGAGAAGGCCGGGTTTGAGATTGTCGCGATCAACGATCTGGCCGACATGGCCAGCATCGAATACCTGACACGCTTCGACTCCACTCACGGCCGGTTTCCGGGCGAGGTGAAGGTCGACGGCGATTGTCTGCATATTAATGGCGACTGCGTGAAGGTCCTGCGCAGTGCCACTCCCGAAGGCATCGATTGGGCGTCGCTGGGCGTCGATCTGGTGCTCGAATGCTCCGGCGCCTGGCACACCCGCGCAGACGGCCAGCGTTTCCTCGACGCCGGCGCGCCGCGTGTGCTGTTTTCGCAGCCGATGGCCAGCGAGGCGGATGTCGACGCCACCATCGTTTACGGCGTCAATCAGGATTGCCTGACCGGCGACGAACTGCTGGTGTCCAACGCCTCCTGCACCACCAACTGCGGCGTGCCGCTGTTGCGTCTGCTGGATCAGGCGGTCGGCCTGGATTACGTGTCGATCACCACGATTCACTCGGCGATGAACGATCAGCCGGTGATCGACGCCTATCACCACGAAGACCTGCGCCGCACCCGTTCGGCGTTCCAGTCGGTGATCCCGGTGTCCACCGGTCTGGCGCGTGGTATCGAGCGCCTGCTGCCGGAACTTGCCGGGCGAATTCAGGCCAAAGCCGTACGCGTGCCGACGGTCAACGTGTCCTGCCTCGACATCACGATGCAGACCGCGAGCGACACCGACGCCGGCGAGGTCAACCGGATCCTGCGCGACGCCGCCACCAGCGGCCCGCTCAAAGGTCTGTTGGCCTACACCGAATTGCCTCACGCAAGCTGTGATTTCAACCATGACCCACATTCGGCCATCGTCGATGCCAGTCAGACCCGCGTTTCCGGCCCACGGCTGGTGAACATCCTGGCCTGGTTCGACAACGAATGGGGTTTTGCCAACCGAATGCTGGATGTTGCAGAACACTATCTGCAAACAGCGACTTCAAAAAAACCGTAGGAAGTGCGACCCATGACCGTGTTGAAGATGTCCGACCTCGATCTGCAAGGTAAGCGCGTATTGATCCGCGAAGACCTCAACGTCCCAGTCAAGGACGGTGTTGTCACCAGCGATGCGCGTATCCTGGCTTCGCTGCCGACCATCAAGCTGGCCCTGGAAAAAGGCGCGGCCGTGATGGTCTGCTCGCACCTGGGTCGTCCGACCGAAGGCGAATTCTCCGCCGAGAACAGCCTCAAGCCAGTTGCCGACTACCTGAGCAAGGCTCTGGGTCGTGAAGTGCCGCTGGTGGCCGACTACCTGGGCGGCGTTGACGTCAAGGCCGGCGACATCGTGCTGTTCGAAAACGTGCGCTTCAACAAGGGCGAGAAAAAGAACGCCGACGAACTGGCCCAGCAATACGCTGCCCTGTGCGACGTGTTCGTGATGGACGCTTTCGGCACCGCTCACCGCGCCGAAGGTTCGACCCACGGCGTCGCCAAGTTCGCCAAGGTCGCCGCTGCCGGCCCGCTGCTGGCTGCTGAGCTGGACGCGCTGGGCAAAGCCCTGGGCGCCCCGGCCAAGCCGATGGCGGCCATCGTTGCCGGTTCCAAGGTCTCGACCAAACTCGACGTCCTGAACAGCCTGAGCCAGATCTGCGATCAACTGATCGTCGGCGGCGGCATCGCCAACACCTTCCTCGCTGCGGCCGGTCACCCGGTTGGCAAGTCGCTGTACGAGCCGGACCTGCTGGACACCGCTCGCGCCATCGCCGCCAAGGTCAGCGTGCCGCTGCCGGTCGACGTGGTGGTTGCCAAGGAATTCGCTGAAAGCGCTGAAGCGACCGTGAAACTGATCGCAGACGTCGCTGCCGACGACATGATCCTCGATATCGGCCCGCAAACCGCGGCCAACTTCGCCGAACTGCTGAAGTCGTCGAAAACCATCCTGTGGAACGGCCCGGTCGGCGTGTTCGAATTCGACCAGTTCGGCAACGGCACCAAAGTGCTGGCCGAAGCCATCGCCGAAAGCGCGGCGTTCTCGATTGCCGGCGGTGGCGACACCCTGGCGGCCATCGATAAATATGGCGTGGCTGAAAAGATCTCCTACATTTCCACCGGCGGTGGCGCGTTCCTCGAATTCGTCGAAGGCAAGGTGCTGCCGGCCGTTGAAGTCCTGGAAAGCCGGGCCAAGGCCTGAGGCCGCCCGATTGGCCAGGCAAAGGAGTGTTCAGATGGTCAAGTCGTTAGCGCTGTTGCTGCTGACCGGTACGCTGGCGGCCTGCGGGAGCAACCCGAAGGCCGAGCCGACACCGGCACCCGGCGAGGCCCAGAAAGGCTGCTACCAGGCCGACTGGCAGGCCGAAACCAACCCGGTGCTGAACAAGCGCTCGGGACCGGACGGTCTGGACAAATACGAGACGCAAACCCCGGCCAAGGAACATGGTTGTCCTTGACCGGTCTGACTCTTTACTCAAGTCCGGCGGCGTGCGCTGCCGGTCGAGGAACACGGATGAAAGGCTTGATCGCCGTTGCGGCACTGGGATTGTTGGGTGGTTGCGCGCAGTGGAACCCGTTCCAGTCGTCCGCCCCTGTGGATAACTGGACCACCTGGACCTGCGACAGCCAGGCCAAGGTGCTGTGGCGCTTCACCGATGCCGCCCGCAAGGAAGTCGATGTGCGCCTGGGCGGCGGCGATCAGGTCTATCGCCTGAAAGAAGAGCCGGGCGCCTCGGGCGCGCTGTACAGCGACGACATGCTGGCGTTTCACATCAAAGGTGAGGAGGGCCTGGTTTATTGGGTCGCCACCAATGATCTGATCGGTCGGGGCTGCAAAGCCGAATAAAACAGAATTTGCTTTATCGAATCACCAGGCCGGGCCTCAACCCCCGATCTGCAATCACTTGAATAGCCGCCGCCGCTCCGGCAGGCTGGCACGATTAACGACCCAAACCGGGAGAGACACACACAATGGCACTTATCAGCATGCGCCAGATGCTGGACCACGCAGCCGAGTTCGGCTACGGCGTTCCAGCCTTCAACGTCAACAACCTTGAGCAGATGCGCGCCATCATGGAAGCCGCTGACAAGACTGACTCCCCGGTGATCGTTCAGGCTTCGGCCGGTGCCCGCAAATACGCCGGCGCCCCGTTCCTGCGTCACCTGATCCTGGCGGCGATCGAAGAGTTCCCGCACATCCCGGTGTGCATGCACCAGGACCACGGCACCAGCCCTGATGTCTGCCAGCGCTCGATTCAACTGGGCTTCAGCTCGGTGATGATGGACGGCTCCCTCGGCGAAGACGGCAAGACCCCGACCGACTACGAATACAACGTCCGCGTGACCCAACAAACCGTGGCCATGGCTCACGCCTGCGGCGTTTCGGTTGAAGGCGAGCTGGGCTGCCTGGGTTCGCTGGAAACCGGCATGGCCGGTGAAGAAGACGGCATCGGCGCCGAAGGCGTTCTGGATCACAGCCAGATGCTGACCGACCCGGAAGAAGCCGCTGACTTCGTCAAGAAGACTCAGGTTGATGCCCTGGCCATCGCCATCGGCACCAGCCACGGCGCCTACAAGTTCACCAAGCCACCTACCGGTGACGTGCTGGCGATCGACCGCATCAAGGAAATCCACAAGCGCATCCCGAACACCCACCTGGTGATGCACGGTTCCTCGTCGGTTCCGCAAGAGTGGCTGGCGATCATCAACCAGTACGGCGGCGACATCAAAGAAACCTACGGCGTACCGGTTGAAGAAATCGTCGAAGGCATCAAGCACGGCGTGCGCAAGGTCAACATCGACACCGACCTGCGCCTGGCATCCACCGGCGCCATGCGTCGCCTGATGGCCACCAACCCGAGCGAGTTCGACCCACGTAAATTCTTCGGCGAAACCGTGAAGGCGATGCGTGATGTATGTATCGCTCGTTACGAAGCTTTCGGTACTGCCGGCAACGCTTCGAAGATCAAGCCGATCTCGCTGGAAAGCATGTATCAGCGTTATCTGAAAGGTGAGTTGAACGCCAAGGTCAATTGAGACTGGGTGTTGAGCTGATTTAAAAGAAACCCGCCGTGAGGCGGGTTTTTTTTGCCTGGAGTTTTATCAAGCAGTCGACTGACGTAAGGCGCTTGAAATGTCACCCATAACGGACATAATCGATTCCAGATTATAAAAAGTCCCATATGGGTGACATTTATGCTGCTCCCCAATCCCGCTGTTTTCGGTGAAAGAATTCGGCAATTGCGTCGGGCTAAAGGCTACAGCCAAGCGATATTGGCCCACAGAGCCAAGTGCAGCCGCAAAACGATCATTGACCTTGAGGCCGGGGAGAATGTCGCGCTTTACACCGCGTTCAGGGTGCTGGCAGCGCTGGGCATGGCGCTGGAAATTGTCGATAACCGCATTGACCTCAAATCCCTGGCCGATCTGGTAGAGCACGATGAGTAAAGTCAAAAGGCTCAACGTCACCACGCCGCAAGGCTTCGCTGGTGAGCTGTCCAAGGGATCGCAGTTTTCCTTTGTTTATGAAACCGCCGATGCAACAAGGGAAGTCTCACTGGTCATGCCCTATGACCCGACGCCCTCGGTGAGCAACGTGCTGCATCCGATCTTCGATATGAATGTGCCTGAAGGGTTTCTGGCGGATCAGATCAAGCGCCGGATGGCCAAGCACATGCAAGTCGATGAGATGCGCCTGTTATCGGTCATCGGCGGGAACCAGATCGGACGCCTCACCTACCAGAATCCAATCGAAACTCCGGTATCCGTGCGTGCGCAAGTCGGATTGCAGGAGATTCTGTCTGCCGATGTTTCGCAGGGCGTTTTCGAGTTTCTGGTCGACACCTATTTCGAGTCGGGCATTTCAGGTGTACAGCCCAAAGTGCTGGTTCCGGACCTGGACAAGCTCACCGGCAATCGAAAAACCATGCTCAGCTCCGACCTGATCGTCAAATCAGGCGCGGATGAGTACGCACATCTGGCTCAGAACGAGTTTCTCTGCCTGGAAGCGGCTCGCATCGCCGGACTTGAAACACCGCCGTTCTGGTTGTCCGAAAACGGCGATTTGTTTGTGATGGAGCGTTTTGACCTGACCGAGGCCGGTCGCCTCGGGTTCGAAGACATGGCGGTTCTGTTGGGACTAAACAAGGATCCCCATGACAACTACAAGTATTCGCAGAGCTACGAAACTCTCGCGGCCGTGATTGGCCAGGTCTGTCGGCATGGTGATGCGCTTCGGGAGTTGGAGCGTTTTTTCGCTTCGGTCTGCCTTTCGGTCATGGTTCGAAACGGCGATGCGCATCTGAAGAACTTCGGCGTGATTTATACCCATCCAGAAGCTCTGGAAACTGTGCAATTGGCTCCCGTTTTTGATGTCACCACCACAACGGTCTACGAAAACTACAATCCCAAATCAGGCCGCTCCTTGGTTGATCGCACGTTGGCAATCAAGATGAACAAGGTGAAAACCTACCCGGATCGCCAGCAACTGATCGAGTTTGGTCGCAAGCATTGTTCAGTGGAGAAGCCAGCCTTGATCATCGAGCGTATTGCTGAGGCGATGACTCAAGCGTTGGCGAATCATCAGGGGCGAGTGAATGGCGAGTTATTTGCAGATCTGCAGCGGGAATGGGATGCGGGGCGGGTAGTGGCGTTGAATGACTCCGTCGGCTCAGGAATGAAGCGAAAGCCAGTCGGTACGACGCGTATTTGATACCTGTCGGCTGAGTTAAAACTAAAGTAAAGCGGGAGGGCAGATTTATTTAATCGATCAGCAGATAAATAAATCTGTCCCCTTTGTTTTGCCCTTTGTTTTGTCGCCTTAAGGTTTTTAGCCAATTACTTCAGCGATCAAATCGAATACTGTTTCAATTCCCCAGTCAGTCCAGTCAAAACTCCATCTCGGCGCGGGATCAAGTGTCCAAGTTAGAACGATTGGGTATGCCGGATCCATCCCATATTCTCGAAGCAGTTTCGTGTCGTCGGCTAATGGGAATTTTTTGGCAGCGGGAATCCTTGCTGATGGATGAACGATAGCTGGGCTGTCTGTAGTAACTGCAACCAAGCAATTGGTCATATAAAAAGATTGGATTGTTTTCGAATACAGGTCCTTTGAAATGTGATTGCTTGTTGTAAAGTTTGAATAAAAAATTTTGTCGATGGCTCTAAATAACCTCGGGGTTCCGGTGGGGTCACCGGCATCTGAAGTAATTCCGATATCGATAGAGCCTTTGTAATAGGCAAGGACGAGTTTCGCAATTTCATCTATTGTATAGTTGTTCATGTCCAACTTAGCTTGGCAATGAATGGCTAGGTTTGGGTGGAGGACGCTGTATATGTCAAAAGTTTCGAAGGCCGTGCTGCCGTCGAATCCATAAGATCTTCCTGTCATAAGGTTTTCGAACGCTGCATAGCTAATTATATGTCCGTTGATGCTCACCCAGAAAATACTAATATCTGGTCGGGTTTCTATCCAGCCTAAGTCTGGTAGATTTGGATCGATCGGATTTCTAATCTGTTGCGGTGTGTGTGTTGGCTGAATATCGGAGTGTACAATTTCAGTCACGAAATATGGCCTGGCGCCATACTGATTAATTATATAGCTGTAGTCCATGACGTACTCGCCAGATGAACTAAACCATGCCCAGGTTTTCATTGTCTACACCTCTGTTGATTTAACTTGTGAATTAAATTGTCAGGAATCTGTGTGAGAATGTGAACTGTCATAATTGACAGTTTTTTATATTTTTCTAGTCGAGTTGGATTGATTTTTTAGAAAAAAAGAAATAAGCAGAAAAGGATGCAACTAAGGTGATGCCCAATAGCCGGTCTCAAGTCAAGGTTAAAAGCCACCGCGCCCTGCAGTTTTTTACTGAAAAATGGAGACGGATTTATTTTTTGATTTATTTGTTGTACTGCCGGCAACGCTTCGAAGATCAAGCCGATCTCGCTGGAAAGCATGTATCAGTGTTATCTGAAGGGTGAGTTGAACGCCAAGGTCAATTGAGACTGGGTGTTTAGCTGAGTTGAAAGAAACCCGCCGTGAGGCGGGTTTTTTTTGAGCCGATTTTGTCGGATGAACGAGGGTTCCTAGTTCGGCTCGACGTGATCCAGCGCCTGATTCACCGCCAGTTCTCCAAGCATTACCAACTGCGCAATGCCTATCGCGGTTTTGCGGTCGGCGGGGGCGAGGGTGGCGGCGAAGTTGTTGAGCATTTCGCTGGCGGAGCCGAGGGTTTCGCTGGCATTGGCCAGCAGGGATTCAGTGTTGTCGGCGGGGTTGGCGAAGTACATGCGGTCGGGTTCGTTGACCGTGGCCATGATGCGGGCGCCGGGGCAGAGGTAGTGGTCGAGGGCGCGCTCGGCGGCTTCGTTGAGTTTTTTGGGGTCGATGGAATCGTAGGGAGAGGCCGGGTCTGTGACCGGCGGATGAGGCGTAGATTTAATCATTTGCTCGAAACCTGAATGGAGTGCCCCCGCTCTGGCTACTAATCAAAGTGGAGGCAACTGTACGCAGGTTAGTAGACCGGGGTTTCGAGCAAGCCGGCGCACCCGAAGATGCCCTGCGCACAGTCGCCATCAGGTGCAGGAATCGAAATTCCTGACTGACAGATGCTTATGCACAAGCTCGAACCCTCGGGCTACTAAACCCGATCACTGCGAATCAGTGACCCGAATCAAGTTACCGATGGCCCTCCAGGCGCACAAGCCGGCGGATTCTGGCGTAGTGGTAGGCAGCGACGCAAGCCGTTGTAGGCTTCGGGACGTTACGCGCACTGCCTTTAAACAGCAGCCTTAAACGAACGCATCGCGGCTATTTATCGTGATCAATATCCAGCTTGCTGAACGTCACCTGCCCACCCTCACTGGTGTACCCGGTGTTGTCCTGCACATACACCCCCGCCTTGAAATACAGCGGTTTGTTGCGCCATGTCGCGCTGATCTGCGAATCCCACTGATACCCGGCCGCACTCACGCCCAATGCGCCGCCAGGGCTCAGGTGAATGAGGTAGTTGAACTCGCGATTGAGTTTGATCCCGGTGGCGAGGGTGATGACGCGGCTTTCGTCCTGATCCGGATGGGTGCGCAGCTTGATCACCAGGTTGCCGGTCTCGGTTTTTTCTTTGTATTGGTATTCAAGCTTGAGCATCGGCTTCTGGCTTTCATAGGCGTGGATCTGGCCGATGACGATCTTGCCGGAGCTGGGCACCTTGTTGACCGAAAGGGTCGCGCGCAGCAGGTTGTCGGCGTCGGGGTAATACCAGTTGCGCAATGTTCCGTTGCTGTAGGTCTCACGCAGTTCGGTGCGGGGATAAATGGCGTTTTCGGTTTTCGAACCGGTCACCGGGGACCAGAAGAACAGGGTGCCGGTGTCGGAATGGAAGTACTGATCCTTGAAGCCGTTCACCAGTTTGGAGGTTTCGACGGTGTAGGGCGGGCTGCCAACGGGAACGCTGAGGTTCCAGGTTGCGAGGTCGATCATGTCGGTTCTTCCACTCTGTTGCTGTTGCACGCGCGTGCCAGAAGCTCTAGCCCGCGCCTCTTGGGGGCGGCCTTTATAAGCGTAGAGGGATTTTTTGTTAACGGCCGTCTGGCGGATGATTGGCGTCAACATCCTGTCGAAGTGCCATCTTTCCCGGTATTCGGGGGCTTCAGCGGTGACCGTTAGTCGGCTGCCCGCCGGTTTGTTTAAATGATGGCTGGATGACAGCTATTGCTTTTACAGATCCCGGACTAGAGTGAAGACTCGGTGACTGTATGGTTTTCACGAGAAGCCGCCCGGAACACTGACCCGAGATGCCCCGACACGAGTTGTCCCGACAAGAGAAGCAGCATGGAATGCGCGCAACCCCAGCCAGGTGAAGGCAGCTCAGTCCTTTTGATCGTTGATGATTACCCTGAAAACCTGATCAGCATGCGCGCGTTGCTGCAGCGCCAGGACTGGCAGGTATTGACCGCCGCTTCCGGTTACGAAGCCCTCAACCTGTTGCTCGAACACGACATCGACCTGGTGCTGCTGGATGTGCAGATGCCGGGCATGGACGGTTTCGAAGTCGCGCGGCTGATGCGCGGCAGCCAGCGCACGCGCCTGACCCCGATCATTTTCCTCACTGCCAACGAGCAGTCCCAGGACGCCGTGATCAAGGGTTATGCCAGCGGTGCGGTGGATTACCTGTTCAAACCGTTCGATCCGCAGATTCTCAAGCCGAAAGTCCAGGCGTTGCTCGAGCACCAGCGCAATCGCCGGGCCTTGCAGCGTTTGAGTCAGGATCTGGAATCGGCGCGGGCCTTCAATGCCTCGGTGCTGGATAACGCGGCCGAAGGCATTCTGGTGTTGGGCGAGGATGGTTTGATCCGCTTTGCCAACCCGGCGATTTCCCGGTTGCTCAATGCGCCGGTGAAGGAGCTGGAAGGGCAGGAGTTTCTCGATTATCTGCAGAAACCGCACATTCCGCTGTGGGCCGATTCCGAGTTTTACGCCGGGTACAAACGTGGCGAGACGCTGCGTCTACACGATGCGTCGCTGCGCACCGCACCGGGGCAGCAGGTGCCAGTGGCCTTGTCCTGCGCGCCGCTGCCGAGTGAACAACATGCGATGGTGGTGACGGTGCTGGACATGTCGGTGGTGCGTCATCTGCATCAGCAGCTGGAATTTCAGGCTGTCACCGACCCGCTGACCGGGCTGCTCAATCGCCGGGGTTTTTACCAGACTGTGGAAAACCTGCTGTTGCGCGGCGAGCGCACGGATAGCAGTTGGGTGTTGATGTATCTCGATCTCGACGGTTTCAAGAGGGTCAATGATTCCCTCGGCCATGATGCCGGGGACCGGGTGTTGCGCTGGGTCTCCGAACAATTGAAAGCGTGCCTGCGGCCATTCGACATTCTGGCGCGGATGGGCGGCGATGAATTCACCGCGCTGCTGGATCTGGAATTCCCCGAACAAGCGGCGAAGATTGCTGAAAAACTCATCGAGCGGGTGTCGATCTGTCAGCAGATCGAAGGCCTCGATATTGCTCTGGGCGCGAGTATCGGCATTGCCACCTACCCCGACTGCGGCAACAACCTCGACGGTCTGCTGCGCGCCTCGGACATCGCCATGTACGAGGCCAAGCGTGCCGGGCGTCAGCAATATCGTTTCTACGATCATGAAATGAACGGCCGTGCGCGGTCGCGGCTGATGCTGGAAGAAAGCGTGCGTAATGCCATCGAGAACCGCGATTTCAATCTGGTGTATCAGCCGCAGGTGGCCATTGGCGATGGTCGCGTTCGTGGTTTCGAGGCGTTGCTGCGCTGGCAGCACCCGAGCGTCGGCGATGTGCCGCCGGGGTTGTTCCTGCCGTTGCTGGAGGAGGCGACGCTGATCAGCCGGCTCGGCAGCTGGATCTATCATCGCAGCGCCGGGCAGCGTAAGGCTTGGGAGTCCGAGTTCTCCAGGGATCTGGTGATCGGCGTGAGCCTGAGCAACACCCAGTTCGGCCTGCCGAATCTGGTCACTGAATTGCGCCAAGTGCTGGAGCGCCATGGTTTGCAGCCACACCAGATGGAAGTGGAAGTCACCGAAGAAGCGCTGACGATCAACCCGGACGAGACCCGCAAGCAGCTGAAGCTGCTGCGCAATCTCGGGGTGCGGGTGGCGCTGGACGATTTCGGTTCCGGGGCCTGCTCGCTGGCGCATTTGCGCGATCTGGAACTGGATACCCTCAAACTCGATCGCCACCTGATTGCCCGATTGCCGGACTCGTCCCGCGACGCTTCGCTGGTGCGCACGGTCATCGACTTATGCAAGGAATACGGCTTGCTGGTGATTGCCGAAGGCGTGGAAACCGTCGAGCAATACCAGTGGCTGCAAGCCCATGGTTGCGAGTACGTGCAAGGCTTCCTGGTGGCGCGGCCGTTGGTCGCCGAGGACACCGCACGCTTTACCGAGCCGTTCGACTGGAGCGCGTTAGCCGGTTGAATTCGCTACACTGGCGGCCTTTTCATGACCCGTGCCGCCCCATGACTGCGTTGAAATACCTCCAGGCCTATCCCGCGAATCTGCAGGATCAGGTGCGCCAATTGATCGCCGACAACCGCCTCGGTGATTACCTGAGCCAACGCTATCCGGGCCGCCACGATGTGCAGAGCGACAAGGCGTTGTACGGCTACGCGCTGGACTTGAAGCAGGAATACCTGCGCAACGCCCCGGCCATCGACAAGGTCCTGTTCGACAACCGTCTCGATCTGACCCACCGCGCCCTCGGCCTGCACACCACGGTGTCGCGGGTGCAGGGCGGCAAGCTCAAGGCCAAGAAAGAGATCCGCATCGCCTCGCTGTTCAAGGACGCCGCGCCGGAGTTTCTGAAGATGATCGTCGTGCACGAGCTGGCGCACTTCAAGGAGTCGGATCACAACAAGGCGTTCTATAAGTTATGTGAGCACATGCTGCCGGGCTACCACCAGGTCGAGTTCGACCTGCGGGTGTACCTGACGTGGCGCGACATGCAATAAGACATCAAACAACGGAGCGCATGCATGGACGTAAGCAAGACCAAGAGCAGTTTTTACCGGCGCTTGTACGTGGCGTACCTGATCGACAGCGGCCTGGCGAGCAGCGTGCCGGCGCTGACCGAAGTCACTGGCATGCCCCGGCGCACGGCGCAGGACACGATTGCGGCGCTGGCGGATCTGGATATTGTCTGCGAGTTCGAACAGGAAGAGGGCGCGCGCAATCATGCGGGGCGCTATCGGATTCGTGAGTGGGGGGCGATTGATCGGGGGTGGATCGAGCGGAATTTGCGGCAGATCAAGGCTGTTCTCGAATATCCCTGAGTTTGGGTGTTCGCCTTTAGATTGTTGCCCTCACCCCAGCCCTCTCCCGGAGGGAGAGGGAGCTGACCGAGGTGTCTTGCGTCATACATCGACCTGATCAAGTGTGGCGATTATGGATTCAACAACGCTCGTTCAGGTCGTTGTATCTCCCGAATATTCCCCAATCAGTCCCCTCTCCCTCCGGGAGAGGGTTAGGGTGAGGGGGCTTTTCAGGAACGCCGCATCCCGATGTGCGGAATGTCATCCTCCAGATATTCCTCACCCGCCACCACAAACCCATACCGCCCGTAATACCCCTGCAAATGCGCCTGGGCCGACAGATAGATCGGCACTTCAGGCCAACGCTTCTGCGCCTGTTTCAGCGCCTGTTCCATCATTTCATGCCCCAGTCCTTTGCCACGCCCGGCCGGCGCGGTCAGCACGCGGCCGATCACCACGTCGCCACCCTGGGATTCCGGATCCAGCAGGCGCAGGTACGCCACCAGCTGATCATCGTCCCAGCCCATCAGATGGCAGGTGTCACCGTCCAGATCCTGACCGTCCGGATCCAGGTAAGCGCAGCGCTGTTCGACCACGAACACTTCCGAGCGCAATTTCAAAATGGCGTACAGCTGCTCCAGTCCCAGATCGCTGTGATGTTTGCAGACCCACTCGATTGTCATCTTCCGATTCCTTGAACTACGTCGCCCGATACTAAGCGCAGCGCCGAAATATGTCTGTATGGCTGAGAAATCTGTGACAAAGGCCAAAATGCCATCATTCCAATATCGCGGCCCGCCGTACTTTGTGTAATCTGCTGGGAAGCGCTGTGCAATGGCTTCAATGAGCTAAGGTTAGGGCCTGGGATTCGCCGGTAAGGGGCCTTGGGGTTTTGACTGAAAACACGCCGGGCGGCCCGCCCGCTAAGGATTTTCAAGCATGCCGCGATTGCATCGAGCCTTTGCTTTGATCGGATTGCTGTTGCTGGGTCAAAGCGCGGCAGCGGAGAAATTGCGTCTGGTGTTCGACGTCTGGCCGCCCTTTACCGATGACACACTGGTCAACGGTGGGCTGGCGACCGACATCGTCAGCACGGCCCTGGCCCGTGCCGGTTATGCCAGCGGTTATGAGCAGGTGCCGTGGGCGCGGGCGTTGATGGGGGTTGGCGAAGGACGTTACGACGTGCTGGTCAACGCCTGGTACAACGACGAGCGCACGAAGATCGGGCAGTTTTCCGCTGAGTACCTGCTCAATCGCGTGCGCTTCCTCAAGCGCAAAGACGCGCCCATCGAATACAACAACCTGCAGGAACTGCACACCTATCCGGTTGCGGTCGTGCGCGGCTACGCCTATTCGGCGCCGTTCGATGCCGACACCGCGTTGCAGAAAGTCCCTGTGCATAACTTCGCCATGGCCGTGCGCATGCTGGCGGCGGACCGGGTCAAGCTGACTCTGGAAGACGAATACGTCGCCCGCTATTACCTGGCCCGGGAATCACCGAAAGTCCGCAACGCGGTGGAGTTTCTGCCCAAGCCACTGAGCGAGAACAGCCTGCATATTCTGGTCAGCCTGAAGAACCCGCAGCACGAACAGATCGTGGCCGGGTTCGACAAGGCGATTGCATCGATGAAGGCCGATGGCAGCTATGACAAGCTGCTCAGGCAGCATGGAATGTGAGGCGGCTCAGTCTTCGGCTGTGTCTTTGATCAGATGCGCCGCGAGCGTGCGCAACGGCCCGAGTTGACGGCAGATCAACGCCAGTTGCGTCTGCACCAGCCGCTGGCCTTCGTCGATTTCGTCCGGCATCTGCTCCAGCTCATTGGCCAGCGCTTCTTCCTCATCGCTCTGAATCGCAATCGGCTGTTTGCTCGCCAGCCCCTGGGCGATTTCATCGATGCTCGCCGCCAGACTCACGCCGGCGCCGTCGATCAGGTGTTCGCGCACCTCGGCCGGCAGCTGGGTTTCCCGGTGCGCGCCAAGCCCTGACAGATAGCTGAGCAAGGTGTGCGACAGCACCAGGAAGCGAAAGCCCACGTCGGCTTCCTTCCGGAAATGCCCCGGCTCCATCAGCATGTTCGCCAGCGTCGTGGAGAGTGCCGCGTCAGCGTTGTGCGCGTTGCGCCGGGCCAGGCGATAGGCGAGGTCGTCGCTCTTGCCGGCGGCGTATTGCTGCATGATCTGGCGCAGGTAAATGCTGTTGCAGGTGAGGGTGTTGGCCAGCACTTTGTTCAGGCGTCGGCCCTGCCAGTCCGGCAGGAACAGGAACACCGCCAGCCCGGCAATCAGGCTGCCGAGCAAGGTATCGAACAGCCTCGGCACAAACAGCCCGTAGCCGTCACCGACCTGGTTGAAGCAGAACAGCACCATGATCGTGATCGCGGCGGTCGCCACGGTGTAGCGGGTGGTGCGGTTGGTAAAGAACACCACGCCGGCGGCGATGGCGAAGCACGACTGCACCAGCGGATTCGGGAACAGATCGAACAGCGCCCAGGCAATCGTCAGGCCGATCGCCGTGCCGAAAATCCGCTGACCGAGTTTGCGCCGGGTGGCGCCGTAGTTCGGCTGGCAGACGAACAGCGTGGTGAGGATGATCCAGTAACCCTGCGACGGGTGAATCAGGTGCACCATGCCGTAGCCGATGCTCAACGCCAGCGGCAAACGCAGGGCGTGACGGAACAGCAGCGAGGTCGGCGTCAGCTGCGTGCGCAGACGAATCCACACGTCCTTGAAGTTGCGCGGCGAGCGGTCGAGCAGGCTGCTGTCGGTGGCATCGGCCAGGGCGTCAGGGTTGCTGGCGTCACTGAGCAAACGGTCGAGGGTGCCGAGGTTGGCCGCCAGTGCGCGCAATGAACGCAGCAGCCCGCGCCAGGCCGGGTTGCTCTGGATGCGCAGGTGTTCGAGGGAGGCGTGCAGGTCGCTCAGGGCTTCGGCGAAACTCGCGTCGTAGATGAACGGCTGACGCATCTGGATCGATTCGGCCAGCGCCCGACAGGCCTTGCCTTGCTGGCGCAGCAGGCGCTGGCAGCGGAACAAGACATCGCTGTGGAAAAACGCATCGGCCAGGGCGTTGTAGGGGTAGTGGGAAGAACTGGCGCGTTCGTGGATGTCTTGCGCCAGGAAGTACAGCTTCAGGTAACGGCTGACTTTCGAGCCCGGGCGACCGTTGCCGACCCGGTGCAGGATGATTTCCTTGGCGCTGTTCAGGGCTGCGACGACCCGGCCGTTTTGCTGGGCCAGTTCCAGTCGCCGTGCTTCGACGTCCATCTGACGGATCGGCTCGAACAGCGAGGATTTCAGCTTCAGGTAATAGCCGAGTTCGCGGAACAGCCGCGCCAGACTCTGCTGCACCGGCTGATTGGAAAACATCGCCTGCCACAGCACCGACAGCAGGCCGTACCACGCGGCACCGGCCACCAGCAGCATCGGCTCATGCCAGAAATCCGTGACCGCGCCACCGCGCTGATCCACGCCGATCATGGTGTAGACGGAAAGAATCAGGGTCGCCGAAGCAATCGCGCCATACCGTTCGCCCAGCGCACCGAGCATGGTCAGGCCGAAACTGGCCAGTGCCAGGGCGATGACGAACACGATGGGGTAGGGGAATAACAATTCCACCGACAGCGCCGCGACGCTGAAACACACCAGCGTCACCGCCAGTGCGTTGAGGCGGCCCTGCCAACTGTCGTCGGTCTCGGCCAGGGCGCTGGCGATGATCCCGAGGAACAGCGGGATCAGCAGCCCCATTTCATCCTGATACCAGCACAGCGCCATGCTGCCGGTCAGGGCGATGAACACCCGCACGCTGTAGCTGAATTTATCCAGCGCCCACAGGCGCCGCAAAGACTGACGAAACGAGGTCGAGGACATGAAGTGCGAAGGCCTTCCGAGGCGATGCCGCTAAATTGAGCCAGTAATGACGCCGACGCAATGGCGCCGATCACATCTGACAGCAAAAAGTGTTCCTTTGGGTTCCTGCGCCGACTTCAAATTTTGAATCTTGCACACAAACCTGTGGGAGCTGGCTTGCCAGCGATGAGGCCAGTACACCCAACATCATTGCTGACTGTCAGGCCGCCATCGCTGGCAAGCCAGCTCCCACAGGGATTGCATTTCAAATCTAAAAAAACCTGGGTCAGACGTACTGCGCGGCAGCGTAACCAGAGGCCCACGCCCACTGGAAGTTGAATCCGCCCAGATGCCCGGTGACATCCAGCACTTCGCCGACGAAGTAGAGGCCCGGGCTTTTCAGCGATTCCATGGTCTTGGACGAGACTTCTCGGGTGTCGACGCCGCCCAGCGTCACTTCGGCCGTGCGGTAGCCTTCGGTGCCGGCCGGGACGACTTTCCAGCTGCCGAGCTTTTCGGCGATGTCCGCCAGTTCGGCGTGGGTGTACTGCTTCATCGGTTTGGAGACGAACCAGTTGTCCGCCAGCAGGTTGGCCATCTTCTTGGTGAAGATTTCGCCGAGCAGGGTTTTCAGTTCGCTGTTCGGACGTTCGGCGGTTTGCTGTTGCAGCCAGCTCGCGGCGTCGTGATCCGGCAGCAGGTTGATCTCGACCGTGTCGCCCGGCTCCCAGAACGAGGAAATCTGCAGAATCGCCGGGCCACTGAGGCCGCGGTGAGTGAACAGGATGTTCTCGCGAAAACTCTGGTCGTTGCAGCTGACCAGACAATCCACCGAGGTGCCGGACAGTTCGGTGCACAGCTCCTTGAGCTGATCGGTGATGGTGAACGGCACCAACCCGGCGCGTGTTGGCAGCAGGTCGTGGCCGAACTGCTTGGCGACTTGATAACCGAAACCGGTCGCGCCGAGGGTCGGGATCGACAGACCGCCGGTGGCGATCACCAGCGACTGGCACTGGATCTGGCCGAGAGTCGTGTCGAGCAGGTAACCGCCCTCGACCTTCTCGATGGTCTGGATCGACGTGTCGAGGTGCAGGTTGACGCCGACCTGATCGCACTCGTCCAGCAGCATGCCGAGGATGTCGCTGGATTTGTTATCGCAGAACAGTTGGCCGAGCTTTTTCTCGTGGTACGGCACGCCGTGCTTGGCGACCATGCCGATGAAGTCCCACTGGGTGTAGCGGGCCAGCGCGGATTTGCAGAAGTGCGCATTCTGCGAGAGAAAATTGCTCGGTTCGGTGTACATGTTGGTGAAGTTGCAGCGCCCACCGCCGGACATCAGGATTTTCTTGCCGGCCTTGTTCGCGTGGTCGAGCAGCATCACCTGACGCCCGCGCCCGGCGGCGGTCAGTGCACACATCAACCCTGCGGCGCCAGCGCCAATGATCACGACTTCGGTAGAGCGCAAAACGGTGTCCTCACACAATCATCACGTAGATCGTTCCCACGCTCTGCGTGGGAATGCCGCCATGGACGCTCTGCGTCCGCTTTTGAATCGTGACGCGGAGCGTCACAGGATGCATTCCCACGCAGAGCGTGGGAACGATCAAGCGTTCTTACAAAACGCGAACGCGCAGCGAACGGCCCTTGATCTTGCCGTTGTTCAAGCGCTGCAGTGCCTGCATGACCACGGTGCGCTCGACGGCCACATACGATTGGAAGTCGAAGATCGCGATCTTGCCGACCTGGGCGCCCGGAATGCCGGCTTCACCGGTCAGTGCGCCCAGAATGTCGCCCGGACGTACCTTGTCCTTGCGCCCGCCAGCGATGCACAGCGTGCTCATCGGCGGTTGCAGCGGGGCACCGCCCTGGGACTTGAGGTTGTCCACCTGATCCCAGTTCAGCGGGGTTTTCTGCAGTTGCTCGATGGCTTGCGCGCGGTGCGCTTCGGACGGCGCAACGAGGCTGACCGCGATGCCTTTCTCGCCGGCACGACCGGTGCGGCCGACGCGGTGAATGTGGATTTCCGAGTCGCGGGCCAGTTCGACGTTGATCACCATGTCCAGTGCATCGATGTCCAGACCACGGGCGGCAACGTCGGTGGCAACCAGTACCGAAGTACTGCGGTTGGCGAACATCGCCAACACCTGATCGCGGTCACGCTGCTCCAGATCGCCGTGCAGGCCGACGGCGGAAATGCCTTTGGAGGTCAGGTGATCGACGGTTTCCTGAACCTGCTGCTTGGTGAAGCAGAACGCCACGGTGGAGGCCGGACGGAAGTGATGCAGGACCTTGGTCACCGCGCTCATGCGCTCTTCCGGGGAAATCTCGTAGAAGCGCTGTTCGATCTGAGTGTCGTCGTGGAACGCTTCGGCTTTCACCGTTTGCGGATCGCGCATGAACTTCGACGCCAGTTGCTTGATGCCCACCGGATAAGTAGCGGAGAACAGCAGGGTCTGACGGCGGGCCGGGGTCTGCTCGATGATGTCTTCGATGGCGTCGTAGAAACCCATGTCGAGCATGCGATCGGCTTCGTCGAGGATCAGCGTGTTCAGGCCGTCGAGGACCAGCGAACCCTTGCGCAGGTGCTGCTGAATGCGGCCCGGGGTGCCGACGATGATGTGCGCGCCGTGCTCCAGCGAGCCGATCTGCGGGCCGAAGGACACGCCGCCGCACAGGGTCAGGACCTTGATGTTGTCTTCGGCACGGGCCAGACGACGGATTTCCTTGGCAACCTGGTCAGCCAGCTCACGGGTCGGGCAAATCACCAGCGCCTGGCAACCGAAGTAGCGCGGATTGATCGGGTTCAGCAGGCCGATGCCGAACGCGGCGGTCTTGCCGCTGCCGGTCTTGGCCTGGGCGATCAGGTCCATCCCCTTGAGGATCACCGGCAAGCTCTGCGCCTGGATCGGCGTCATCTGGGCATAACCGAGGGAGTCGAGGTTAGCCAGCATGGCGGCGGACAGCGGCAAAGTATTAAAAGCGGTGGCGATGGTGGTCACGGGACTGGCCTGCAAAACAAAATGTCGCGCAGTGTACCAGCCCGGTGGCCAATAGCCCTAAGACTCGATGTGCTCTTCCGGACGTCTGACTCGCCGTCCGTCATTCTTTGAAAGTTGAGAAAAAATGGTTGCGGCCAACATGGCCATGATCCCAACAGTCACGAACGTGAGCTGAAACGCGCCCAACACGGTCTCAACGCCGTCATTGCCGATCTCCGCCGTAAAGCCACCGAGCAGCGCACCGGCGCACGCCACGCCAAGGCTCAGCGACAACTGCGCCACCACCGACAGCAAACTGTTGCCGCTGCTGGCGCTGGCGTCGTCGAGATCGATCAGGGTCACGGTGTTCATCGCGGTGAATTGCAGCGAGTTGATCGCCCCGAGAACCGCCAGCAGGCACAGCAGCAGCCAGTATGGCGTCTGCTCGCTGACCAGGCCCATGCTCGCCAGCATGATCCCTAGAAACAGGGTGTTGCCGGTCAGCACGATGCGATAGCCCAGACGCTCGATCAGTGGCCGCGCGCCCCACTTGGCGACCATCGCGGCTGCGGCCAGCGGCAGCATGCTCATCCCGGCCTGGGACGGCGAATACCCCAGCGCCACTTGCAGCAGCAGCGGCACCAGAAACGGCAGGGCGCCGCTGCCCAGACGGGCGAACAGGTTGCCGAGAATGCCGACCGCGAAGGTGCGGGTCTTGAACAGTGACGGCGCGAACAGCGGGTTTTCAATGTGCCCGGCGCGCAGCCAGTACGCCGCCAGACATGCCATGCCGCCGAACAGCAACAGCATCACCCGCAGGTGCGGCAGGTGCAGTTCGCCGAGGCCTTCCATGGCGATAGTGATCAGCACCATCGCCGCGCCGAACAGCAGGAAACCCAGGCTATCGAAACGCGTGCGCTCGGTGCCGCGCAGGTCGGGGATGAATTTCCACACCGCGTAGCAACCGATGACGCCGACCGGCAGGTTGATCAGGAAGATCCAGTGCCACGTCAGGTATTCCACCATCCAGCCGCCCATGGTCGGGCCGATCAGCGGGCCGAGCAGGCCGGGAATGGTGATGAAACCCATGATCCGCACCAGTTCCGAGCGCGGGTAGGCGCGCAGCACCACCAAACGCCCGACCGGCAGCATCAGCGCACCGCCGAGGCCCTGGATCACGCGCGCGCCGATCAGCATGCTCAGGCTGCTCGACAAGGCACAGAGCAGCGAGCCAAGGCTGAACAGCAGGATCGCACCGAAGAAGATTTTCTTGGTGCCGAAGCGGTCGGCGATCCAGCCTGAGGCGGGAATCAGCAGGGCCACGGTGAGCATGTAGGCGATGATCACGCCCTGCATGCGCAGCGGGTCTTCGGCCAGATCCCTGGCCATGGCCGGCAGGGCGGTGTTGAGGATGGTCCCGTCGAGGGACTGCATGAAGAAAGCGATGGCGACGACCCATGGCAACCAGCGGGCGGTGATGGCGTCGAGAGGCGGGCGGTTGGGCATGGAACCTCTGGTGATGGGCGCAGTAAATCCGGGGTGACTTCATCGCGAGCAGGCTCGTTTCCACATGGACTGCGCGAACCTGTGGGAGCGAGCCTGCTCGCGATGCTTTTACAAGGTCAAGGTCAATCGGCTCACCAATGCCCCCGGCAGCAATGCCGACGAGGTATTGCGCTGGCTGTAAGTGCTCGCCGACAGCAGCAATTCCCGTTCGGCGGTCAACGCTTCCAGATGCGAACCCAGCAGGCTGTAGGCACTGTCGTCGAAACGCATGGTGCTGACCGGTGCCTGAATCTCGCCGTTCTCGACCCAGAACGTGGCAAACCGAGTCATGCCGGTAAGGCGTGCCGCCGGTTGATCGGAGAAGTTCAGGTACCACAGATTGCTGATGTACAACCCGGTGCCCAACTGCTTGAGGATCTCGGCCTGGGACAAGTCGCCGGCGGCCATGTTCAGCGCGCTCGGCGATTCGCCACCGCCGGCACCGTTGGCCGTCAGACCGTACTCGGCGGCACTGCGCGAACCCACCAACTGATCACCCGCTTTGCCTTCGATGATCAACCGCAGATCGCTGCGCGGGTAACCTTCGCCGGAGAACGCCGGGCTCAGCGAGCCGCTGACTTTCTCGTCGAGGGACACCAGCGGACTGAATGCCTGATCGCCGGCATACAGCTTCTGCAGCGGGCTGCTTTTGCTGGCAATCGACTGCGCCGAGAAACCGCCCCAGCACAGCATGCCCATGATTTCTTCCAGGGCTGCGGGCGCCAGATAGGCGCGGTATTGGCCGGGCGGCAAGGTGCGCAGCGGTCGACCGAGAAACTCGAGTTGTTCGCGGGCCTGCTGGATGCGTTTGGCGAAGTCTTCGCTGTTCCAGTCATGCCCGGCGTAGCTGGCCTTCACCGCTTCGCCGTTCTCGTGGAACAGGCTGAAGTCGAAGTTGAAGCTGTTGGCCTGATGCCAGCCGAACGCACCGGAAGAACTGGCAAAACCACGGCTGATCGGGCCGGCAGCGTAGAAGCCGACCAGATCCAGTCCTTTGGCCGCCTGGGCGATTTCAGCGACAACCTGCTCGGTGTCCGGCAGCGGATGCTCCTGCACGTTCTTGCTCTGCCAGCCGTTGTGGTTGAGCAACAAGTACGGATCCTGCGGCAGCAGCGGCAGGGTTTCGCGCAGTTGCTGCAGGCCTTCAGCGAGACGTTGCAGGTCGGTGGCCTGCTCACCGGACAGGGTGATGTGCAGGTCCGCATGGCGACCGTCGTCGATCAGTTTCAGACCGATACCGGCTTGTTGCACTTGCCCGGCCTGACGCACCTTGGCGTGGTTGAAACGGACGAAGGCCGACGATTCGGCGTCGTAACTCAGGGTGAACTGTTCCGGCTCGCGCACCGCATCGCGCAGCCAGTTGACCAGCACCTTGAACGCCTCGGACGGGTTCTTGGAAATACTCATCAGGCGTCTCCCCCAAACACATCAACATTGCTGAACACGCAGGCCGGCGACGCATGGCCGACGCGGATCACCTGGTTCGGTTCGCCCTTGCCGCAGTTCGGCGTGCCCAGCACCTGAGTGGTGCCGGCGTTGCCGACGGCGCGCAGACTCTTCCAGAAGTGCGCGGAAATGCCCCGGTAGTTCGGGTTTTTCACCACGCCCTTGAGTTCGCCGTTTTCGATCAACTGGCCCCATTCGCAGCCGAACTGGAATTTGTTGCGGGCATCGTCGATCGACCATGAGCGGTTGGTGCTCATCAGAATGCCGTTTTCGATGCCGCCGATCAGTTGCTCCAGCGGCTGGTCGCCCGGCTCGATGTTGAGGTTGGCCATGCGGTCGATCGGTGGGCGGTTCCAGCCACAGGCGCGGCTGTTGGCGACGCCGTCCAGCCCCGCGCGGAACTGCGACAGTGCACCGCCCAACGGACGGACCAGCAGGCCTTCGTGAATCAAAAATTGCTTGCTGGCCTTGGAACCGTCGTCATCGTGACCGTAACTCGCCAGTTCTTCGGGAATGCCCGGATCGAACGTCACGTTGAGCAGTTTCGAACCGTATTGCAGGCTGCCGAAATCCGAGGCTTTGACGAAGCTGGTGCCGGCGTAATTGCGCTCGTCGCCGAGGATCCGGTCGAGCTCCAGCGGGTGACCGATGGACTCGTGGATCTGCAACATCATCTGGTCGGGCATCAGCAGCAAATCACGCGGGCCTTGCGGGGTGTTCGGTGCGAGCAGCAGTTGCAGCGCCTGATCGGCGACTTGCGGGCCAGCACCGATCAAACCGCAGCGGCTGATCACGTCGGCGCCGCCCTGCTGGCCGAAGTTCTCGCGGCCGAGGCTGCGGGTCTGGCTGTCGTTGCCGTCGTAGGCGGTGACGCTCAGGCCCGGATAGACGAAACGCTGGGCCTGGCGCAATTCAGCGCCGGCGCTGCTCAGGTAGATCTGTTCGACGTAGGCGATGCCGATGCTCACTTCCCAGTTCACCAGGCGCTCATCCTTTGGCACCGAGGCGGATTCCGCGCCGAGCAGCTCGAAGCATTCGCTCAGGGACGGGAAGGGTTGTTCGAGATTGGGTGAAAAGTAGTCGGCGCGGTCGCTGGACACCGGCTGCTGGCTCAGGTCGAGCAGGGCGTGGGGCTTGATCCGCCGGGCCTGCTGCTCGGCGCGCTCGAGGGCGGCTTGCAGGCCTTGTTGCGACAGGTCATTGGTCGCGGCGTAGGCTTCGACGCCGTTGACCCGGACGGTGAGCATCGCGCCTTCGTCGCGGCTCAGGCTCGGCGGCTCGGCGACATTCTTGCGCACCGACAGGTACTGGCCGGACTCGCGCACATACCGCAAGGAAAAAAACTCGGCGCCCGTGCGCAAGGCAGCGAAGCGCTGCTTGAGCTGGGGGTGGAAATCGAACATCAGGGAAACCTCCTTGTTATGGGAGAAACGGCGAAGCGGATTCGGCGGGGAGGGGTGAAACGATTGGGCGAGGACTAGAGTAGGCCTGCGTGGGGTGTAGGATCAAGTGAAGAGGGGGTGTCGGAGGATTTACTGTGAAGCAGGAGAATTTGCGGTGAATTGCATGGCCTCATCGCGGGCAAGCCCGCTCCCACAGGTTTTTTGGTGGTCACAGAATCTGTGAACGACGCAAAACCTGTGGGAGCTGGCTTGCCAGCGATTAGCCGTGACGCGGTATTACGGTTTACTGAGCAACAGCACTCACATCACGCAGTGCCTTGCCTTTCACCGGCGCATCGCCAGCGACGTAGTAAGGTGCGTTGCTGCGCGGCAGCGGCTGGCGGCCACGGATCTTGTCGGCGATTTTCTCGGCGATCATGATCGTCGGCGCGTTCAGGTTGCCGGTGGTGATGATCGGCATGATCGAGGCATCGACCACACGCAGTCCCTGCATGCCATGCACACGGCCTTCGCCATCCACTACCGCCATGTCGTCGGTGCCCATCTTGCACGAGCAGGACGGGTGGAACGCGGTTTCGGCGTGCTCGCGGATGAACTTGTCCAGCTGCTCATCGGTTTGCACTTCGATGCCCGGGCTGATTTCACGGCCACGGAAAGCGTCCAGTGCAGGCTGTTGCATGATTTCACGGGTCAGGCGGATGCCGTCGCGGAATTCCTGCCAGTCCTGCTCGGTGGCCATGTAGTTGAACAGGATGCTCGGGTGCTGGCGCGGATCCTTGGATTTGACCTGGATGCGACCGCGGCTCGGCGAACGCATGGAACCCATGTGCGCCTGGAAGCCGTGCTCTTTCACACCGTTGCTGCCGTTGTAGTTAATCGCGACCGGCAGGAAGTGGTACTGAATGTTCGGCCATTCGAACTCTTCGCGAGTACGGATGAAACCGCCGGCTTCGAACTGGTTGCTGGCGCCGATGCCGGTGCCGTTGAACAGCCACTCGGCACCGATGGCCGGCTGGTTGTACCAGAGCAGCGACGGGTACAGCGAGACCGGTTGGGTGCAAGCGTATTGCAGGTACAGCTCGAGGTGATCCTGCAGGTTTTCACCGACGCCCGGCAGATCGTGAACGACCGGAATGTCGAGGCTTTCCAGCAGTTTTGCCGGGCCGACGCCGGAGCGTTGCAGCAGTTGCGGCGAAGCGATCGCGCCGGAGCAGACGATGACTTCTTTACGGGCGCGGGCTTCAACGCGTTCTTCAGCGGCGCCGACCAGGTAACGCACGCCAACGGCACGCTTGCCTTCGAACAGAACCTTGTCGGTCAGGGCGTGGGTGACGATGGTCAGGGTCGAACGCTTCTTGGCCACGTCCAGGTAGCCACGGGCGGTGGAAGCACGACGGCCGTTCGGCGTCACGGTGCGGTCCATCGGGCCGAAGCCTTCCTGCTGGTAGCCGTTCAGGTCTTCGGTGCGCGGGTAACCGGCTTGCACGCCAGCTTCAACCATGGCGTGGAACAGCGGGTTGTTGCCCGCTTTCGGCGTGGTCACGCTGACCGGTCCGTCGCCACCGTGGTAGTCGTTCGGGCCGATGTCGCGGGTTTCCGCTTTACGGAAATACGGCAGGCAATCGAGGTAGGACCAGTCTTCCAGGCCTGGCAGTTTCGCCCAGCCGTCGTAGTCCATTGCGTTGCCGCGGATGTAGCACATGCCGTTGATCAGCGAGGAACCGCCGAGGCCTTTGCCGCGACCGCATTCCATCCGGCGACCGTCCATGTGTGGCTCAGGATCGGTTTCGTACGCCCAGTTGTAGCGACGGCCTTGCAGCGGGAATGCCAGGGCTGCCGGCATCTGCGTGCGGAAATCGAGACGGTAGTCCGGGCCACCGGCTTCGAGCAGCAGGACGGTGACGCCTTCGTCTTCAGTCAGACGGGTCGCCAGGGTGTTACCGGCAGAGCCGGCACCGACGATGATGTAATCGAATTCTTGGGACATTGAATGCACCCTCTTTGAAGTTGGTCAGGTCAGACAGCCAGCGCTTCCCTTGTGGGAGCGGGCTTGCCCGCGAAGGCGGCTTCGCGGGCAGCACACGATGGCGGGTCTTAGAACACCGAGACGTAATCGCCCAGCTCGACCTGTACCGATTTGATGCGAGTGAAGTTGTTCAGCGAGCTGATGCCGTTCTCACGGCCGACGCCCGACTGCTTGTAACCGCCAACCGGCATTTTTGCGTCGGACTCGCCCCAGGCGTTGATCCAGCAGATACCGGCTTCCAGTTGATGAATCACGCGGTGGGCGCGGTTCAGGTCGCGGGTGACGATACCGGCGGCCAGGCCGAAGTCGGTGTCGTTGGCGCGACGGATCACTTCTTCTTCGGTTTCGTAGGTCAGGATCGCCATTACCGGGCCGAAGATTTCTTCACGGACGATGGTCATGTCGTCGGTGCAGTCGGTGAACACGGTCGGAGCCACGAACGCGCCCTTGGCGAATTCGCCGTCGGTCAAACGTTCGCCACCGCACAGAACGCGGGCGCCTTCTTCTTTACCTTTGGCGATGTAGCCCAGCACGCTTTCCATGTGCGGGAAGCTGACCAGCGGGCCGAAGTTGGTGTTTTCGTCTTCCGGGTTGCCAACGCGGATGCGCGCAACGCGCTCGACGATCTTGGCTTCGAAAGCGGCTTTCAGGTGGCTCGGCACGAACACGCGAGTGCCGTTGGTGCAGACCTGACCGGAGCTGTAGAAGTTGGCCATCATGGCGGTGTCGGCGGCGCGATCCAGGTCGGCGTCGTCGCAGATGATCAGCGGGGACTTGCCGCCCAGTTCCATGGTCACGTCTTTGAGCGACGAAGCCGAAGCGCTGGCCATGACTTTCTTGCCGGTGTCGGTGCCGCCGGTGAAGGAGATCTTCTCGATGCGCGGGTGCTCGGTCAGCCAGGTGCCGACTTCACGGCCGCTGCCGGTCAGCACGTTGAACACGCCGTTCGGAACGCCGGCTTCGGTGTAGATTTCGGCCAGTTTCAGGGTGGTCAGCGAGGTGACTTCGCTTGGCTTGAAGATCATCGCGTTACCGGCCGCCAGGGCTGGAGCGGATTTCCACAGAGCGATCTGAATCGGGTAGTTCCACGCGCCGATACCGGCGACAACGCCCAGCGGCTCGCGACGGGTGTAGACGAAGGAAGTGTCACGCAGCGGGATCTGCTCGCCTTCGATGGCGGGCACCAGGCCTGCGTAGTATTCCAGCACGTCGGCGCCGGTGACGATGTCGACGTACTTGGTTTCGGAGAAGGCTTTACCGGTGTCCAGGGTTTCCAGGGCAGCCAGTTCATCGTTGCGCTCGCGCAGGATGTCGACGGCGCGACGCAGGATGCGCGAACGCTCCATGGCGGTCATCGCGGCCCAGATTTTCTGGCCCTTTTCGGCGCTGACCACAGCACGCTCGACGTCTTCCTTGGTCGCACGTTGCACTTGTGCGAGGACTTCACCGTTAGCCGGGTTGATGGCTTCGAAGGTGGCATCGCTGCCGGCGTCGGAGTACGCGCCATCGATGTAGAGTTTTTGCAGTTCGAAACGGGCCATAGTGTCCTCGCAAGTGCATTAGTGGTTGGCGTTGGTCACCGGGTGAGCCATGTAGCTGTGGCATCACTGGTCAGTGACAGTTCAGGGGCCGAGCGTTTTCTCTGTGCTCTAGCTCACCTGCTTGGCCAATTGGAAATCCATGTATTCGTAAGCGATCTGTTGCGCCTGCGCAGTGTCGAAAGCGTCTCCCGACAGCGCGCCGCGCAACCACAAACCGTCGATCAGAGCTGCCAGTCCACGGGCGGCGGTGCGCGCATCTTCGAGCGGCAACACACGGCGGAACTCGCAGCACAGGTTGGAATACAGACGGTGATCGTTGATCCGCTGCAACCTGTGCAAAGACGGCTGGTGCATGCTGGTGGCCCAGAAGGCCAGCCAGGTTTTCATTGCCGGACCATTGACCTGGCTGGCGTCGAAGTTTCCTTCGATGATCACCTGCAGATGCGCCCGGGGGCTGTTGTCTGCCAGCGCCTGACGGCGCGCGGTGACGCTCTCGCTGAGGGCGGTCATCAGATACCGCATCGTGGCGGCGATCAGGCCATTCTTGTCCTGAAAATAGTGACTGATGATGCCATTCGAGACACCGGCCAAACGGGCGATCAGCGCAATGCTGGCGTCCCCCATTCCGACCTGATCAACCGCCTGCAAAGTGGCTTCGATCAGTTGTTGGCGGCGGATGGGTTGCATACCGACCTTGGGCATCTTGCACATCTCCTTAGGCCTTCCGACGGGCGAATGACGCCTATCGGATTGAGGGCCAGTCTATTTTGTTTTGATTGAACGTTCAATCAACAAAGAATAAGATCTGCGACAAATCGTCGCTGCCTACAGATTTTTCCTACGTGTAAGTGGCGATAAAACCGACATCCGAAAAGGCTCGAAACCTGCGCGGGGCAAGGCGCGGTTCGATGTTCGATGGACGTGTTGAATGGGCAAGACGCTCAAGGCCAGGTTTCGGATGAACGTCCATGCCTCGGCCACGACGGCGATTCGCGATGCCATCTCTGCAGGTTCGGGCTTTTTTCGGGGTGTCTTTATATCACCCGCCGGTCGGCTGCCAACTAACCGATTGGTCGGGTTCCGTGTTGCCTTGTGTTCTTCTCTCGCACTGCCTGGAGCATTTGTGCCATGAGTTCTGCCTCGCTTATAAAGACCCCGCCCGAGAAGGTGACGGTCAACGGTTGGGTGTTCTACACCTCTACCGCGCTGATTCTGTTGTTGACCGCCATTCTGATCATCGCCCCGCAAGAGGCCGGCAGAATGCTGGGAGTGGCTCAGGCCTGGTTGTCCCGCAGCTTCGGCTGGTACTACATGGTGGTGATCGCCGCTTACCTGGTTTTCGTGGTCGGCCTGGCGTTTTCCTCCTACGGCAAACTCAAACTGGGTAGCAAGGACGACACCCCGGATTTCAGCTACGGCGCCTGGGCGGGGATGCTGTTCTCGTCGGGTATCGGTATTTCGCTGCTGTACTTCGGTGCATCCGAGCCACTGGATCACTACTTCAATCCGCCGGAAGGTGCGTCCGCGACCAACATGGCGGCACGTCAGGCCGTTCAGCTGACTTTCCTGCATTGGGGCCTGCACGGCTGGGCGATCTATGCGCTGGTCGGTCTGGCCGTGGCCTATTTCGCTTACCGTCATAACCAGCCGCTGGCCCTGCGTTCGGCGCTGTACCCGCTGGTGGGCGAGCGTTGGGTCAAGGGCGCAGCCGGTCATGCGGTGGACGGCTTCGGCATGTTCGTGACCCTGCTGGGTCTGGTGACCAACCTGGGGATCGGCTCGCTGCAAGTGTCTTCTGGTCTGGAAAACCTGTTCGGCATGGAACACAGCAACACCAACCTGCTGATCGTGATCATCGTGATGAGCACCGTGGCGACCATCGCTGCCGTGTCCGGTGTGGAAAACGGCATCCGTCGTCTGTCCAACCTGAACATCATCCTGTTCAGTGGCCTGCTGATTTTCGTCCTGCTGTTCGGCCCGACCCTGCACTTGCTCAACGGCTTCGTGCAGAACATCGGCGACTACCTCAACGGCGTGTTGCTGAAGACTTTCGACCTGTACGTCTATGAAGGCGACAGCGAGAAATCCGACCGCTGGCTGGGCCTGTGGACTCTGTTCTACTGGGCGTGGTGGATTTCCTGGGCCCCATTCGTCGGCATGTTCATCGCGCGTATTTCCCGTGGTCGTACCGTGCGTGAGCTGGTGGCTGGTGTGCTGCTGATTCCGCTGGGTTTCACCCTGGCGTGGCTGTCGATCTTCGGTAACTCGGCGCTGGATTTGGTGATGAACCAGGGGGCGGTGGAACTCGGCAAGACGGCGCTGGAGCAGCCGTCGATGGCGATCTATCAGTTGCTTGAACACTACCCGGCGTCGAAAGTCGTGATCGGTGTGTCGATCTTTGTTGGTTTCGTACTGTTCCTGACCCCGGCCGACTCCGGCGCGGTGATGATGGCGAACCTGTCCTGCAAGGGCGGCAACGTCGACGAAGACGCCCCGCACTGGCTGCGGATCTTCTGGTCGGTCGTGATCACTCTGGTGACCATCGGCCTGCTGTTCGCCGGTAACTTCGAAGCCATGCAGACCATGGTGGTGCTGGCCGGTCTGCCGTTCTCGGTGGTCCTGGTGTGCTTCATGTTCGGCCTGCACAAGGCGATGCGCCAGGACATGCAGATCGAACAGGAGCAGGCGCAACTGGCTGAACGCGGTCGTCGTGGCTTCAGCGAGCGCCTGACCCAGCTGGACCTGCAACCAAGCCAGTCGGTGGTTCAGCGTTTCATGGACAAACACGTCAGCCCGGCGCTGGAAGATGCCGCTGCGCAGATGCGTGCACAGGGTCTGGAAGTGCAGACGCTGCTGGGCAAATCCAAGCGCTGCATGGGCGTGCGGGTCGAGATGGAAGAGGGCAACCCTTTTGTCTACGAAGTGAGCCTGGACGGCTACCTGGCAACCCCGAGCGAGTCGGTCCAGTCCGATGAAGCGCGCCAGCGTTTCTACCGCGCCGAGGTGTACCTGCACAACGGCAGCCAGGACTACGACCTGATGGGCTTCACACAGGATCAGATCACACGCGATGTGCTCGATCAGTTTGAAAGCCATCGGCAGCTCCTTGGCCGGGTGTATAGCTAAAGTCAAAAGCTCCCTCACCCCCGCCCTCTCCCGGGGGGAGAGGGAGCCGACCGAGGTGTCTTGCGTTGTACATCGACCTGAAAAATCGAGTCGATTATGGATTCGGTGAAGCAAGATCAGGTCGACGTATATCTGCAGCATCCCCCAATCAGTTCCCTCTCCCTCTGGGAGAGGGTTAGGGTGAGGGGACTTTCCCTGACCCAATAAAAAAGGGATCGCTCACCGCGATCCCTTTTTTTCATCCCGCCTTACCCCAGGTTCTTGCCGAGCAGCGCGTGATACAGCTCGCTGTCCCCAAGAATCCCCACCACATGGTTGTTGTCGTGCAGCACCAGTTTGTTGCCGGTCTGGTAACGGATCTGCAAGGCGTCGCGCATGCCGATGTTCGAGTCCACCAGCGTCGGTTTGCGCTCCAGCCCTTCCACGGCTTGCCCCGGTGCCCAGTTCTGCAGGTTCAGCACCGAACCGTTCTGCCGCGCACCCTTGATGGTGTTGCCTTCGGCCAGATCCAGCCACGAGTCGCCACCCGGATCCAGGCACACTGAACCGTTGATGCGTTTGCAGTTGTCCAGGGTGCGCATCAGGCTGCGACCGCACAGCACGTTCAGCGGGTTGGTGTGGGCGACGAAGGTGCGCACGTAATCGTCCGCCGGGTTGAGCACGATCTCTTCCGGCACGCTGTACTGGATGATCCGGCCGTCTTTCATGATCGCGATGCGGCTACCGAGTTTCAGCGCCTCGTCGAGGTCGTGGCTCACGAACACGATGGTCTTGCTCAGCTTGCGTTGCAGTTCCAGCAGTTCATCCTGCAGGCCCTGACGGATCAGCGGGTCGAGGGCCGAGAACGGTTCGTCCATCAGCAGAATGTCGGCGTCCATCGCCAGCGCGCGGGCCAGGCCGACACGCTGCTGCATGCCGCCGGACAGCTCGTCGGGCTTCTTGTTGCGCCATTGGGTCAGGCCCACCAGTTCGAGTTTTTCATCGACCAGCTTGCGCCGTTCCTTCTCCGGGCGACCCTGCATTTCCAGACCGAAACTGATGTTCTCGCGCACCGTCAGCCACGGCATCAGAGCGAACTTCTGGAACACCATGGCGATGCGTTTGGTGCGCATCATTTTCAGCTCGGCCGGGGTGCAGGAGGCGATGTCGATCTGCTTGCCTTCGTGTTCGACGAACAGCTTGCCGCGGCTCACGGTGTTGAGGCCGTTGATGCAGCGCAGCAGGCTCGACTTGCCGGAGCCGGAGAGGCCCATCAGCACGCAGATTTCGCCTTTGTTGATGTCCAGGCTGGCCTTTTCAACGCCAACGATCTGCCCGGTCTTTTTCAGGATCTCACTGCGGGTCAGGCCTTGATCGAGAAGTTTCAGTGCTTCGCGCGGATCCCTGGTGAAGATCACGTCAACGTTATCGAAGCGAATTATGCTCATGCGTCACCCCCTACTTTGGCGTCGGGTTGTTTGCAGATACGGTCGAGCATGATCGCCAGCAGTACGATCGCCAGGCCCGCTTCGAAGCCCAGGGCGATATCAGCAGTGTTCAGTGCGTTGACCACCGGTTTGCCGAGTCCGTCGGCGCCCACCAGTGCCGCGATCACCACCATCGACAGCGACAGCATGATGCACTGGGTGATGCCGGCCGCGATGCTCGGCATGGCGTGAGGCAGTTCGATCCGTGAAAGCAGTTGGCGACGCGAGCAGCCGAAGGCCTTGCCGGCGTCCATCAGTTCTTGCGGGACATCGCGGATGCCCAGGTAGGTCAGGCGGATCGGCGCGGCGATGGCGAACACCACCGTCGAGATCAGGCCCGGCACCACACCCAGCCCGAAGAGGGTCAGGGTAGGAATGAGGTAAACGAAGGTCGGTACGGTCTGCATCAGATCGAGTACCGGCCTCATCAAAGTGTAGAACATCGGTTTGTGCGCGGCGACGATGCCCAGCGGCACGCCAATGACCACGCAGACCAGGGTCGCGAACATGACCTGGGCGAGGGTTTCCATGGTTTCCTGCCAGTACCCCAGGTTGAGGATCAGCAGAAAGGAGGCTACCACGAACGCGGTCAGGCCCCATTTGCGTTGAATGAAGTGGGCCAGCAGGGCGATGAGGCCGATCAGCACCAGCGGGTTGAACCAGGTCAGCGCAAACGTCACGCCGTGGATCATCGTTTCCAGTGTCACGGCGATTGCGTCGAAGGTGTTGGCGCCGTGTTGCGTCAACCATTCAACGAAGCCCGCGATGTACTGGCCTAAAGGGATTTTCTGATCAATCAGCATGGTAGTGAACGTCCGCATGCAAGGAAATAAACAGCCCGGACGGGACTAGCCCGCCCGGCATAAGCGATTACTGGGCAATCTTGGCTTTCACGGCCTCCAGGCCAGGTTTACCGTCAATGGTGGTCACGCCAGCGAGCCAGGTATCGAGCACCTGTGGATTCTTTTTCAGCCAGGCCTTGGCGGCCGCGTCAGGCTTCATCTTGTCGTCCAGGATGTTGCCCATCAGTTCGCTTTCCATGTCGACGGTGAACTCCAGGTTTTTCAGCAGCTGGCCTACGTTGCTGCATTCCTCGGCGTAGCCCTTGCGGGTGTTGGTCGCCACGGTGGCGGCGCCGAAATCCGGGCCGAAGAAGTCATCGCCGCCGGTCAGGTACTGAATCTTGAAGCGCTTGTTCATCGGGTGCGGCGCCCAGCCGAGGAACACCACGGCGGTGTCGCGTTTCTGCGCGCGGTCGACCTGCGACAGCATGCCCGCCTCGCTGGATTCGACGACCTTGAAGCCGGCGTCTTTCAGGCCGAAGGCGTTCTTGTCGATCATGCTCTGGATCAGACGGTTGCCGTCGTTGCCCGGCTCGATCCCGTAGATCTTGCCGTCGAGTTCTTTCTTGAATTTGGCGATGTCGGCGAAGTCGTGCAGACCCTTGTCATACAAGGCTTGCGGAACGGCGAGGGTGTACTTGGCGCCCTTGAGGTTGGTGCGCACGGTTTCCACGGTGCCGGCGTCGCGGTAGGCCTTGATGTCGTTTTCCATGGTCGGCATCCAGTTGCCGAGGAACACGTCCATGTTCTTGCCGTCGGCCAGCGACTTGTAGGTCACGGGGACGGAAATCATGGTGGTCTTGGTCTTGTAGCCGAGGGCCTGAAGCACGACGGAGGTGGTGGCGGTTGTCGCGGTGATGTCGGTCCAGCCGACATCGGAGAAGTTCACGGTACTGCACTGCGCCGGTTCTGCGGCTTGAGCCAGTAACGGCAGACTCAGCATGGCGGCCAACAACAACGACGGGGAACCTTTCATGAATGGACTCCTTGGTGTTTTTTTTGGCAGTGTTCCGATTGGACCACCGCACTTATGGGTTGCGGTTGGATGGCGTTCTGGAGACAGCTCTACCGCAGCGCCTTGCAATCGAGTCGATACGATCATGTACCAGTGAAAATCTGACGCCTACAGGGTGCGTCGTATCCAGTACAGGGATGGTCGCATCCAGTGTCAGTGACGTCGTTTACAGCTTTTTTCTGCCCTGTCTGGCCATCTGAACCGCATAAAAACGGCGAAAACACGGGCTGAAACCGGCACGGCGTTAGTGGGCATGAGTACGTCGGTGTCAGACGCCGAACGACCCGGGAAAAGCCCGATGATGCGGGCATTCCGGCGGATCGCAGCTTGAGCGTAGCAGCTCCGCCAGCGGGCGCTTCACGCCCCGGACCGGCACTCTCAGGAGCTCTGCAGCAATGGCTATCAGCGTTTTCGACCTGTTCAAAATCGGCATTGGCCCTTCCAGTTCCCACACCGTCGGGCCCATGCGCGCCGCGGCCCTGTTCGTCGAGTCGTTGCGCGACAAACATCTACTGGAGCAGGTGCGCCGCATCGAGGTGCAGCTGTTCGGTTCGCTGTCGGCCACCGGGGTCGGTCACGGCAGCGACAACGCGGTGATCATGGGCCTGATGGGCGAGTGGCCGGACGCGATCGACCCGTCGCAGATCGGCCCGCGGATCCAGGCCTTGCGTGAAACCCACACGCTGTTGCTCGACGGTCGTTTGTCGGTGCCCTTTATATGGGGCCGCGACATGCGCCTGATCGACGAGAACCTGCCGTTCCACCCCAACGCCATGACCCTGGTTGCCGAAGGCGATCACGGCGAGCTGCATCGCGACACCTACTATTCGGTCGGCGGCGGTTTTGTGGTGGACGAGGCGCAAGCCTCCAGCGGTGTGGTGGATCTGGATCGCACCGAGTTGCCTTACGATTTTTCCAGCGCGGTGGAATTGCTGGAACTGTGCAAGACCCACAACCTGCGCGTGGCCGAACTGATGATGGCCAACGAGAAGGTCTGGCGCAGCGAAGAGGAAATCCGCGCCGGCCTGATGAAACTCTGGCGGGCGATGCAGGATTGCGTCGAGCAGGGCCTCAAGCACGAAGGCATCCTGCCCGGCGGCCTCAACGTGCGCCGCCGCGCGGCGAAGTTGCACCGCAGTCTTCAGGAATTGAACAAGCCCAATGTGATCGGCTCGACCCTCAGCGCGATGGAGTGGGTCAACCTGTTCGCCCTGGCGGTGAACGAGGAAAACGCTGCTGGCGGACGCATGGTAACGGCGCCCACCAATGGCGCGGCGGGGATCATTCCGGCGGTGCTGCATTACTTCATGAAATTCAGCGAGGCGGTGACCGACGCCAACGTGGTCGATTACTTCCTCGGGGCGGCGGCGGTGGGGATTCTGTGCAAGAAGAACGCTTCGATTTCCGGCGCTGAAGTCGGCTGTCAGGGTGAAGTCGGTTCGGCCTGCGCAATGGCGGCGGCAGGGCTGGCGGAAATCCTCGGTGCGAGCCCTGAGCAGTTGTGCAACGCGGCGGAAATCGGCCTGGAACACAACCTCGGTCTGACCTGCGATCCGGTGGGTGGCCTGGTGCAAGTGCCGTGCATCGAGCGCAATGCGATTGCGGCGGTGAAGGCGATCAACGCGGCGCAGATGGCCTTGCGTGGGGACGGTCAGCATTTTATTTCGCTGGACCGGGTGATCCGCACCATGCGCGATACCGGCGCCGACATGCATGACAAATATAAAGAGACATCGCGGGGCGGGTTGGCGGTCAGCGCGGTTGAATGCTGATTCCTTCGATAACCTCGGACCAGTCAAAACTGCGCACCAAGTGAGCATTGGCAATAAAACGCGCCACCTTTTGGCGCGTCGCTATCAGATAAGAGTCTTTCCCACCTCCAGCGCCTGATTTGCAGGCGCTACCGTCCGTCACCCGTGCCTGCGGTGACACTGTAGGACAATCGCGCGCAGGCCAGTTCCCACAAGTGCTACCGATTTGCTCACACGCTCCGGGGCAGGGCTTTCGCGGCCGCTGATGGCACTTCGAATTACCTCTCGTTGGAGCGCTTGTATAGACGCGTCGCGACGTCGTTTTCAGGAGTTATTGAACAGCCATTCAATTTTAGGCATGGCAATTGCTCTGTCATAACAAAGCCCGTCTCACGCAAGAGAACGATGGCAATAACAAGAGCCTCCGCCTGAGGCCATCACCCGCTTTGTGTGAGGAGATACCGCGATGACGTCGTTCAACTCCGGGGCTCAACCCCAGAACCGTGCGCCTCAATCCATCGGCTTTCTGCTGCTGGACAATTTCACGCTGATTTCCCTGGCATCCGCAGTCGAACCCCTGCGCATGGCCAACCAGTTGTCCGGTCGCGAGCTGTATCGCTGGACCACCCTCACTGTCGATGGCGGCCAGGTCTGGGCCAGTGACGGTCTGCAGATCACCCCCGACGCCTCCATGCACAAAGCCCCGGCCCTCGACACCGTTATCGTGTGCGGCGGGATCGGCATTCAGCGCACCGTTACCCGTGAACACGTCTCGTGGCTGCAAAGCCAGGCGCGTCAGTCCCGTCGCCTCGGCGCCGTGTGCACCGGCAGCTGGGCCCTGGCCTGCGCCGGCCTGCTCGACGGCTTCGATTGCAGCGTGCACTGGGAATGTCTGGCGGCGATGCAGGAAGCTTTCCCGCGCGTTGCGATGAGCACCCGGCTGTTCACCCTCGACCGTAACCGTTTCACCAGCTCCGGCGGCACCGCGCCGCTGGACATGATGCTGCACCTGATCAGCCGCGATCACGGCCGTGAACTGTCCGCCGCGATCTCGGAAATGTTCGTCTACGAACGTATCCGCAACGAGCAGGATCACCAGCGTGTGCCGCTCAAGCACATGCTCGGCACCAACCAGCCGAAATTGCAGGAAATCGTCGCGCTGATGGAAGCCAACCTGGAAGAGCCGATCGACCTCGACGAACTGGCGGTGTACGTCGCCGTGTCCCGTCGTCAGCTCGAGCGCCTGTTCCAGAAATACCTGCATTGCTCGCCGTCGCGCTACTACCTCAAGCTGCGCCTGATCCGCGCGCGACAACTGCTGAAGCAGACGCCGATGTCGATCATCGAAGTGGCGTCGGTCTGCGGGTTCGTGTCGACACCGCACTTCTCCAAGTGCTACCGCGAATACTTCGGCATTCCGCCGCGTGACGAGCGCGTCGGCTCCAACACCACCCAGCAGGTGGCGATGATGCCGCTGCCGCAGGCCATCGTGATGTCGCCGTTGTCCGGGCCGATGTCGGCGTTGAGCCAGGCACGCAACGAGTCGACCTTCGCCAGCGTGCGCCTCTAAAACGAAAGATCGCAGCCTGCGACAGCGCCTTCAGGAAGGGCACTGTCGCAGGCTGCGATCTTTTTTTCGGTCAGATGTCAGGCGCGGGTTTGCTGATACTGCGCCAGGGCCGGCAGCAACTGCTTGTCGATGGCTTCGCGCACGGTCGGCTGAATGCTCGCGCTGCTGGTGTACATCTGCTTGACCATGGTGCGCAGCGTGTTGGCCCGCACATCGTCCAGACCCCGCACCGCGCACTCGCAGGCCTGCTGGGCAGTGGAGCCCGACGGTACTTCGAATCCCAACGACTTGAGCTGGCCCAACAGGTCTTCCTGATCGATCAAATCGGCATACATCATGACGCGAATCCTTCTTCGGCAACGGAGGTCGTGGCTCGATTCTGGTAGGCCTGCCCAGGCACGGCAAGGGCGATTTGTCGCAGTGGCCGCGACAACTATGAACAGGTCGTTTTCGGCTAACTCGCCGTCAAGGGGAGTGGGCACACTGGCCTCAGCTTGCTTCACGAAGGTTTGGTCACCCTCGCCACGGCAGCTCCTCAACAGTACCCTCGCCCCGATCCTGTCACGGCTTGTATCGGGGCTTTTTTTGCCTGCGAATTACGATGATGCGGTCTAGCGTTGCAACACCAGAATCCGCGACAGCAACTCGTCTCGGTCGATGTAGCAGCCCTGGAAATGCCGGGCCCCGGTGGTCGGGTCGAACGCATTGCGCGCGTGCAGGGTGCGGCGGTTGTCGAAGCACCACAGCTCGCCCGGATTGAGTCGTTGCATGACCCGGAAACGTGGCTCGCGGGTCATGGCGATGAAGCGCCGGTAAGCGCGATACAGCAAGGGCATTTGCTCCACAGACGTGTCGAACGCCCCGCGCAGAAAGTTGGCCATGCGGATTTCTGCGACCCGGCCCAACGCGTCCGGGGCGATGATCGGCGCCAGGCAGCGATAATCGCTGTGGCGGTCCTTGTTGCGAAACTCCACCGGGATCTCGCACAGCGCCTGAAACGACGCGGGGTCTTCCTGACGCAACGCTTCGGCAATCGCAAAACCGTCGACGAAAATGCTCTCGCCACCCTCGGCGTCGTTCACCAGACAATGCAGAAATTGCAGCCCCGGTTGCAGCTCGCGGGTCGGCAGATCCGTGTGCAATGGCAGGTTGAAAGCGGTGTAGGCATTGCTGTCGGCATCGGCCTTGGATTGCACGTTGAACAGCACGCCGAAGTTGCTCTCGCGGATGAACGAAATGCGCTGGGCGATCAGCTTCAGCGAGCCGGGTTCGGTGGGCGCGCCACGCACCTGAGTCAGACCGATATCGCGTACTGCCAGCAACCATTGCAGCAACGCGGCGTTGTCGTTCATCAGGGCTGAGTAGTCGAACACCGGCAACTGCAAATCGCTGCGCCACAGGAAGGGTTTCGGCTTGGAGGCGAGGCGTTCGGTGCGCGATTCATCATCGTAGGCGTGGGCCCGCAGCCAGCCGGCATCGAAGCGGCTGAGGTGGCCGTCCTGCCAGTCGATGCGCAGGCAGCCATCGGTGTCGATGTGCGCGGCGGAGGGCGACAGATCCTGCGTCGCATCGACGATCTCGAACACCTGCTCGCGGGTGACGCTGTAGACGCAGTGCGGACACGGACAGTTGTCCCGCAGCCACACGTGGTGGAACGGGCTGACGCGCCCGTCGGCCCATTCGATCAGGACGCGATCCGCCAGGTTCTGCACGCCGTTCAGCGCGCTGATCAACGGATAAGTACGGAAATCGGCAACTGCAGCGGCGGTGTGCATAGTGGCTCCTTGCGATGGATGAGTTTACCGGGCTGGGGGCAGGGCGATGACCCGGCCGATGTAAGCCGGGGCGGGCAGGTCGGCCTGCTCGGCGACGATGGCTTGCAGACGGCCCAGGGTGTCCGGGGTAAATGGTGCGGAGCGCGGCCCGGCGAGGTCGACGTGCAACAGCATCTGTTCGTTGCCGGCCAGCTCCTTGTCACCGCCGGCCAGGTGCAGGCTGTGATAGAGGTGCAGGCGTTTCTGATCGTGGCCGATGATCTGCGTGCGCACTTCGACTTCGGCGTCGAGCTTCACTTCGTGCAGGTAATTGAGGTGCAGTTCGAGGGTGAACAGCGAGTGACCGCTGGCTTCGCGGTTGTTGCTGTCCATGCCAAGACGATCCATCAGGGCGTCGGTGGCGTAGCTGAAAATCAGCAGATAGAAGGCGTCGCGCAGGTGGCCGTTGTAGTCGACCCAGTCGGGGATGATGCGGGTTTGGTAGGTGGTGAGGGTGGGCATGATTGGGTTCCGCTGGAAGTTGGTGTTCAAGATCAAAAGCTACCCCCTCACCCCAGCCCTCTCCCTCAGGGAGAGGGGGAAAGGGAGCCGATCTTCAAGCTTTTCGAGAGCTGAGTTCGACTTGGGATTTTCAGGTCGGCGTAGCTCGTACATTCACCGCGGTCAGTCCCCTCTCCCCTTGGGCGGTCCGACGTTTCGGGAGGGTTAGGGTGAGGGCAGCGGTCTCAAGCCAGACACATCACTCGCTGAAACTCATTCCATGCTTTTCTTTGGTGGTCTTCACCGCCTCAAGCACCGCCAGCAAGCAATCATCACGATAGCGCTCCAGCGCCGAAATACTGTGCCGACCCAGTTGATCGCTGGTGCCATCCACCACATCGTCGATCAACTTGTCGGTCAGTTCCGGTGCCGGCAGGTATGTCCATGGCAGTTGCAGCGCCGGGCCGAACTGCGACATGAAGTGGCGCATACCGGCATCGCCACCGGCCAGTGTGTAGGTCAAGAACGTACCCATGAACGACCAGCGCAGACCGGCGCCAAAGCGGATTGCATCGTCGATTTCACCGGTGGTCGCCACGCCGTCGTTGACCAGATGCAGCGCCTCGCGCCACAGCGCTTCGAGCAGGCGGTCGGCGATGAAGCCCGGCACTTCCTTGCGCACATGCAGCGGGCGCATGCCGAGGGATTCGTAGACTTTCATCGCCGCTTGAACCGCTTCCGGCGCGGTGTTCTTGCCGCCGACCACTTCCACCAGTGGCAGCAGGTAAACCGGGTTGAACGGGTGACCGACCACGCAGCGTTCCGGGTGGGTCGAGCTCTCGTAGAATTCGCTCGGCAGCAGGCCGGAAGTGCTGGAACCGATCAATGCATTCGGCTTGGCCGCCGCGCTGATTTTGCTGTGCAGCTCCAGTTTCAGTTCGAGGCGTTCCGGGGCGCTTTCCTGGATGAAGTCCGCATCGCGCACGCATTCTTCAATGGTCGCGACAAAGCGCAGGCGATCCTGTGAAGCGCCCGGCGCCAGACCGTTTTTCTCCAGCGCACCCCAGGCGTTGGCCACGCGTTTGCGCAGCGCCGCTTCGGCACCCGGCGCCGGGTCCCAGGCCACCACGTCGAGGCCGTGGGCGAGGGAGCGGGCGACCCAGCCGCTGCCGATGACGCCGCTGCCCAGTGCTGCGAAGGTTTTGATTTCGGTGATAAAGCTCATGGTCACTTCCTGGAATGAGGCAAAAAAACGGTGGGCGTCAATGGCCCGCCCACCGGGGGAAAGGGTGATTTCAGCCGCGCTGGGTCAGGCCCATTTTCTTGCGACCTTCAGCCGGGGTCAGCACGCGGGCGCCGAGGCGGCTGAGGATCTCAGTGGCGCGTTCGACCAGTTGGCCGTTGGTCGCCAGCACGCCTTTGTCCAGCCACAGGTTGTCTTCCAGACCGACTCGCACGTTGCCGCCGAGCAGCACCGCTTGCGCGGCCATCGGCATCTGCATCCGGCCGATGCCGAACCCGGCCCACACCGCATCGGCGGGCAGGTTGTCGACCATGGCTTTCATGGTGGTGGTGTCGGCCGGCGCGCCCCACGGGATGCCCAGGCACAGCTGGAACAGCGGATTGTCGAGCAGGCCTTCCTTGATCATCTGTTTGGCGAACCACAGGTGGCCGGTGTCGAAAATCTCCAGCTCCGCCTTCACGCCCAGCTCGGTGATGCGTTTGGCGCCGGCGCGCAGTTGCGCCGGGGTGGAGACGTAAATGGTGTCGCCGTCGCCGAAGTTCAGGGTGCCGCAATCCAGGGTGCAGATTTCTGGCAGCAGTTCTTCGACGTGGGCGAGGCGGGTCAGCGGGCCGACCAGATCAGTGTTCGGGCCGAACTCCATCGGGTTCTCGCCCGGGCCGATTTCCAGGTCGCCACCCATGCCGGCGGTGAGGTTGACGATGATGTCGACGTCGGCTTCGCGGATGCGCTCCATGACTTCGCGGTACAGCGCCACGTCACGGCTGAACTTGCCGGTCTGCGGGTCACGGACGTGGCAGTGCACGACCGTGGCGCCGGCCTTGGCCGCTTCCACCGCAGCTGCGGCGATCTGTTTCGGGGTGACCGGCACGTGAGGGCTCTTGGCGGTCGTGTCGCCAGCACCGGTGAGTGCGCAGGTGATGATGACGTCGTGGTTCATGGTGCGTTTTCCTTCAGGCGTGATGGGTCTGTTCGCAGCCCGTGGCGGGCTGCGAAGTGGTTCGTTCGTTGCGGTTTATTTGCTGGTGAGCTGGAGGTTTTCAGCCGCCGGTTTGCCATCGAAGGTGGTGACGCCTTCGAGCCAGCGCTGTTTGTCCTGCGGGTGATCCTTGAGCCATTGCTTGGCCGATTCGAAAGCGTCCTTGTGATCGAGCAGCGGCTGCATCATCCGGCTCTCGTCTTCGGCGGTGAACGTCAGGTTGCTCAGCAGGCGACTGACGTTCGGGCATTGTTCGGCGTATTTCGGCGCGGTCACGGTCCATACGGTGGCCATACCTTCATTCGGGCCGAGGGCGTCGTCGCTGCCGGTCAGATAAGTCATCTGCACGTTGACGTTCATCGGGTGCGGTGCCCAGCCGAAGAACACCACGGCTTCCTTGCGGCGCACTGCGCGATCGACGGCGGCGAGCATGCCGGCCTCGCTGGATTCCACGAGCTGGAACTTGCCGAGGCCAAACTGGTTCTTGGCGATCATTGCCTTGATCTGGGTGTTGGCGCCCGAGCCTGGCTCGATGCCGTAGATCTTGCCGCCCAGTTCTTTCTCGAACTTGGCGATGTCGGCGAAGGTTTTCAGGCCCTTGTCCGCCAGGTAGGTCGGCACGGCGAGAGTGGCGCGGGCGTCCTTGAGGCTTGGCGCTTCAAGCACCTTGACCTGATTGGCGTCGACGAACGGGGTGATGGTCTGGGTCATCAGCGGGTTCCAGTAGCCGAGGAACAGATCCAGGCGCTGGTCGCGTATACCGGCGAAGACGATTTGCTGAGAGGCGCTGGTCTGTTTGGTGCTGTAGCCGAGGCCGTCGAGCAGAACCTGGGCCATGGCACTGGTGGCGATCACGTCGGTCCAGTTCACCACGCCCATGCGCACGTTCTGACACGATGCGGAATCGGCCGCCATGACACTGGCGCTTAAAAACGCGGTACCGCTGAGTGCGAGAACACAGCTGCTGATCAGTCGTTTCATGTCGGGTTCCTCGGCAGGTCGTTATTGTGGGTTCCGGCATCTGTCGTGCCGGTGATGCTCAAATTACGCAGCAATGCCCCCGCAAAAACGCACAGCGGCGACCAGCTCTTGCACTGCAGCGACCTGTGCTCTTGAATGCCGCCGACAACTGGCGTATCAACGTTGCACGCTACCCGCTGACCGAGTGCGCGCCATGTCCCAGGATTTCTACTTTCTGTTGATGCCGGGTTTTTCCGCCATCGGTTTCATCTCGGCAATCGAACCGCTGCGGGTGGCCAACCGCTTTCGCGGCGAGCTGTACCGCTGGCACGTCTTGAGCGCCGATGGCGGGGCGGTGCTGGCGAGCAACGGGATGTCGGTCAACGCCGATGCCGCGCTGGAGCCGCTGAAGAAAGGGGCGACGCTGCTGGTGGTCGCCGGTTTCGAACCGTTGAAATTCGCCACACCGGCGCTGGAGCACTGGCTGCGACGGCTGGACAACGAAGGCGTGACCCTCGGCGCCATCGACACCGGCAGCTTCGTCCTCGCCGAAGCGGGCCTGCTCGATGGTCATCGCTTGACCCTGCACTGGGAAGCCATCGACGCCTTCAAGGAATCTTATCCACAGCTCAGCGTCACCCAGGAGCTGTTCGAGATCGACCGTCGGCGCATCACTTCTGCCGGCGGTACCGCGTCCATCGACCTGATGCTCGACCTGATCGCCCAGGCCCACGGCCCGCAACTGGCGATCCAGGTCAGCGAGCAGTTTGTATTGGGGCGGATTCGTCCGCGCAAGGACCACCAGCGCATGGAGGTCGCCACGCGCTACGGCATCAGCAACAAGAAGCTGGTGCATGTGATTGGCGAGATGGAGCAGCACAGCGAACCTCCGCTGACCACTCTGGAACTGGCGGAATCGATCAAGGTGACGCGTCGGCAACTGGAGCGCCTGTTTCGCCTGCACCTGAACGACACGCCGAGCAATTTCTATCTGCGCTTGAGACTGGAAAAGGCCCGACAGCTGTTGCGCCAGACCGACATGAGCGTGCTGGAAGTCAGCATCGCCTGCGGGTTTGAATCACCGTCGTATTTCACCCGCAGCTACCGGGCGAAGTTTGCCCGGTGTCCGCGGGAGGATCGGCGACGGGAGGCCGTTTGACGGGCGATTATAGTTAATTATACTTTGAGGTATAAATTACAGTCGTTTGAATAATTGAGTGTAAAACCATGTCCAGAAACAACGGCTTCGTCTTCCGCCGACCCGCTTTGGCCCGCAGCGTTGCCGATGGTCTGGTGGGTGCGGGTCTGCAGGATTTCACCTCCGGTCTTTTTCTGGCAGCGCCGCGTCGCACCGGCAAAAGTACCTTTCTGCGCGAGGACCTGATCCCGGAATGCCTGGCCCGAGGCTGGCTGACGGTTTACGTCGACCTGTGGGCCGACAAGGAAAAAGACCCTGCTGACTTGATCGCCAGTGCCATTGCAGGTGCGTTGGTCCCCTTTGAAAAGGGCATCCGCAAACTGGCGAAGAATATCGGCATCGAAAAACTCAGCTTTCTGCGCACCTTGTCCTGGGATTTCACCAAGCCGCAACTGCCGGCCGGCGCGACCCTGACGCAAGCGCTGGAACTGCTCCACAGCGCCGCGGAAAAATCGGTAGTGCTGGTGATCGACGAGGCCCAGCACGCACTCACCACCGCAGCGGGCATCAACGCGATGTTTGCCCTGAAGGCTGCGCGGGATCAGCTCAACCAGGGACGTGAAGGCGAGGGCAGCGGTTTGCACCTGGTGTTCACCGGTTCCAATCGCGACAAACTCGCCCATCTGGTGCTGGGCAAGAGCCAACCGTTTTTCGGCTCGAGCATCACGCCCTTTCCGCTGCTGGGAAAAGAGTTCACTCAAGCGTACACCTTGCACCTCAACGCCCATCTGGCCGAGACCAACCAGTTCAGTGCGGCCGATATCGATGACGCCTTTGAATTGGTGGGGCGACGCCCGGAAATGTTGCGCACCATCATCGGCGAAGTCGCGCTGGAGTTGGGCGAGGCCAGCAATCTGGGGCAGTTGCTGCAAAGCCGTGCCGAATTGTTGCGCGCAGGCGTGTGGACCGAGTTCGAAAGCGCCTGGAACGCTCTGACCATCCCTCAGCGCGCCGTGCTGGAGGTGATGGTGGAGCGCTCACAGAACAACGAGCCATTCGCGCCGTTCACAGACAGCACGCTCACGGCCGTCAGCAAGGCACTGGAAAACCTGGGCAGCGACGTGGTGCCGGGCACCCAGACCATTCAGGCCTGCATCGATGCCCTGCGCGACAAGGAGCTGGTGTGGAAGTCGAGCCGTGGGGGCTATGCGCTGGAGGATAAGTCCTTCGGTGATTGGCTGAGCGCACGTAAAGCGCGCTAGCTACTTCTTCACCAATGCCGAGCACGCTGCCTTGTAGGCTTCATGCTGATACTTGTTCAGCGTCCCCGGCAGCTCGAAATTGTGCTTCTTGGCCTGGGCATTGATCGTCTGCGGCGACAGCAGCGTCACCTCGCAACCGTCCAGCAACTGAAACACGCCCTCGATCTTGAACGTGGTCGGCCCACCGGCAAACTCGCCCTTCTTGCCGCGCTTCTTGATCGCGATGCGATCAATCGAGTTCTCGCGCACGAACGATGCGACCTGCGCGGCGAACAGTTTGACGTTGGCCGCCTCGTCGTCATCGTCCAGGGCGATTTTCTTGGTGTTCAACGCGACATGGCTCAGCACCGAACCGTCGAGGGACGCCACGGCGATGATCGCTTCACTGCCTTTGATTTCGATACCGCAGATGTTCATGTAAATCCCTTGATTGGCTGAAGAGGTGCAGCTTACAGCTCAAGCCCTCACTCCTGTCCTATCGACTCCAAAAACTCCGACCGCTCGTCACTCATACGCGCCACGCAGTCATTCTGCGCAATCTTGAACGCCTTGCTGCCGTCCGTCGCCGGGAAGGCTTCGACGGCGCAGTCCGCATCGCGGGTTTTCAGCCATTGTTGCTGGGCGGCCTTGAGTTTGGCGGTGATGTCGGCCAGTTGCGCCGGGTTCTTGCCGTAGGTGGTCTGCATGCGCTCGTTCAGGCTGGCGTAGTTGTCCTTGAGCAGGTCTTCGGCGGTGGTGCGGCTGTAGGTCGAGCATTCCAGGGTCTGGATGTCGTTTTCCACCGCGTCGCACGGGTTGTTGTCGGACTCTTCGGCGGCGTGTACGCCGGTCGCAATCAGGGCCAGGGCCAGGAAGATCGATTTCATTGATGTCGCCGCTCTAATCCAGTGGTGTTTCCGGGATGCGGCAGATTCTGGCTCAAGCTCGCGGGCTTGAACAGGTGGCCGGTCGGACCGGTTGGCGACCCTTTGTCGCGGATTGACGCTTTCGGCAATTCCCCTGTCGTTTTTGCACCCGGCTGGTCGCGCACCGAGGCATATGCTGGCCCCAAAGCGCCGGCAGACGATTCGGCGCATGAATCGCCAATAAGGGGACGCCTGATGAGCCCAGCCGAATTACACGCCGACAGCATCGTTATCGACGGTCTGATCATTGCCAAATGGAACCGCGAGCTGTTCGAAGACATGCGCAAGGGCGGTCTGACGGCGGCCAACTGCACCGTGTCGGTGTGGGAGGGCTTTCAGGCCACGGTCAACAACATCGCCGCCAGCCAGAAACTTATTCGTGAAAACAGCGACCTGGTGATCCCCGTCCGCACCACCGCCGACATCCGCAAGGCCAAGGAGCAGGGCAAGACCGGCATCCTCTTCGGCTTCCAGAATGCCCATGCGTTCGAAGACCAGATCGGCTATGTCGAGGTGTTCAAGCAGCTCGGCGTCGGCATCGTGCAGATGTGCTACAACACCCAGAACCTGGTGGGTACCGGTTGCTACGAACGTGACGGTGGCCTGTCGGGCTTCGGTCGCGAAATCGTCGCCGAGATGAACCGTGTCGGCGTCATGTGCGACCTGTCCCACGTCGGCTCCAAGACTTCCGAGGAAGTCATCCTCGAATCGAAAAAACCGGTCTGCTATTCCCACTGTCTGCCGTCGGGGCTGAAAGAGCACCCGCGCAACAAGTCCGATGAAGAGCTCAAGTTTATTGCTGACCACGGCGGTTTCGTCGGCGTGACCATGTTCGCGCCGTTCCTGGCCAAGGGCATCGATTCGACCATCGACGACTACGCCGAAGCCATCGAATACACCATGAACATCGTCGGTGAAGACGCCATCGGCATCGGCACCGACTTCACCCAGGGTCACGGTCAGGACTTCTTCGAATACCTGACCCACGACAAGGGCTACGCCCGCCGTCTGACCAACTTCGGCAAGATCATCAACCCGCTGGGCATCCGCACCGTCGGCGAGTTCCCGAACCTGACCGAAACCCTGCTCAAGCGCGGCCACTCCGAGCGCGTGGTACGCAAGATCATGGGTGAAAACTGGGTCAACGTCCTCAAGGATGTCTGGGGCGAGTAAGCCGCCGCTTCCCGAATACTTCCCCCCGGCCGTCCGCGCCGGGGGCAACACCAAAATTTTTCTGGAGTTAAGTTTCCATGGCCAAGATCGCCCCGCAATTGCCAATCGAAGTCGACAGCGAGACCGGTGTCTGGACCTCCGACGCCCTGCCGATGCTGTACGTGCCACGGCATTTCTTCGTCAACAACCACATGGGCATCGAGGAAGTACTGGGCGCTGACGCCTATGCCGAAATCCTCTACAAGGCCGGCTACAAATCCGCCTGGCACTGGTGTGAAAAAGAAGCCGAGTGCCACGGCCTGGAAGGCGTCGCGGTGTTCGAGCACTACATGAAGCGCCTGTCGCAGCGCGGCTGGGGCCTGTTCAAGATCCAGGACATCGACCTCGACAAAGGCACCGCCAGCGTCAAGCTCGAACACTCGGCGTTCGTCTACGTCTACGGCAAGGTCGGGCGCAAGGTCGACTACATGTTCACCGGCTGGTTTGCCGGTGCCATGGACCAGATCCTCGCCGCTCGCGGCAGCAAGATCCGCACCGTGGCCGAGCAGGTCTACGGTGGCTCCGAAGAAGGCCACGACGACGGCCTGTTCACCGTCAAGCCGTTGTAAGTCGAGGAACCCGCCATGGCTTTCGAAGCAATGTTCCAGCCGATCCAGATCGGCAAACTGACCATCCGCAACCGCGTGCTCAGCACCGCGCACGCCGAGGTCTACGCGACCGACGGCGGCATGACCACCGAGCGGTACGTCAAATATTACGAAGAGAAAGCCAAGGGCGGCATCGGCCTGGCGATCTGTGGCGGTTCGTCCGTGGTGGCGATCGACAGCCCGCAGCAATGGTGGAGTTCGGTGAACCTGTCCACCGACCGGATCATCCCGCACTTCCAGAATCTCGCCGACGCCATGCACAAGCATGGCGCCAAGATCATGATCCAGATTACCCACATGGGCCGTCGCTCCCGTTGGGACGGTTTCCACTGGCCGACCCTGATGTCGCCGTCGGGTATCCGCGAACCGGTGCACCGCGCCACCTGCAAGACCATCGAGCCGGAAGAAATCTGGCGGGTGATCGGCAACTACGCGCAAGCGGCTCGCCGCGCCAAGGCCGGTGGCCTGGACGGCGTCGAACTGTCGGCCGTGCACCAGCACATGATCGACCAGTTCTGGAGCCCTCGCGTCAACAAGCGTACCGACGAATGGGGCGGCACTTTCGAGGGTCGGATGAAGTTCGGTCTGGAAGTCCTGAAAGCCGTTCGCGCCGAGGTCGGTGACGACTTCTGCGTCGGCATGCGTATCTGCGGTGACGAGTTCCACCCGGACGGTCTGTCCCACGAAGACATGAAGCAGATCGCCAAATATTACGACGACACCGGCATGCTCGATTTCATCGGCGTCGTCGGCTCGGGTTGTGACACCCACAACACCCTGGCCAACGTGATTCCGAACATGAGTTATCCACCGGAGCCGTTCCTGCACCTGGCGGCCGGGATCAAGGAAGTGGTCAAGGTTCCGGTGCTGCACGCGCAGAACATCAAGGACCCGAACCAGGCCACGCGGATTCTGGAGGGCGGTTACGTCGACATGGTCGGTATGACCCGCGCCCACATCGCCGACCCGCACCTGATCGCCAAGATCAAAATGGGCCAGATCGACCAGATCAAGCAGTGCGTCGGCGCCAACTACTGCATCGACCGTCAGTATCAAGGTCTGGACGTGCTGTGCATCCAGAACGCTGCGACTTCCCGTGAATACATGGGCGTGCCGCACATCATCGAGAAATCCACCGGGCCGAAACGCAAGGTGGTGATCGTCGGTGCCGGCCCGGCGGGGATGGAAGCTGCCCGTGTGGCGGCCGAGCGTGGCCACGATGTGACCCTGTTCGAGAAGAAGGAATTCATCGGCGGCCAGATCACTACGGCTTCGAAAGCACCGCAGCGTGACCAGATTGCCGGTATCACTCGCTGGTTCCAGCTGGAACTGGCACGGCTGAAAGTCGACCTGCGCCTGGGCACTGCCGCAGATGCCGACACCATCATGGACCTGCGTCCGGACATCGTGGTGCTGGCGGTCGGCGGTCACCCGTACCTGGAACAGAACGAACACTGGGGCGCCGCTGAAGGGCTGGTCGTCAGCAGCTGGGACGTGCTCGACGGCAAGGTCGCGCCGGGCAAGAACGTGCTGGTCTACGACACCATCTGCGAGTTCACCGGGATGTCGGTGGCCGACTTCCTCGCCGACAAGGGCAGCCAGGTCGAGATCGTCACCGACGACATCAAGCCGGGCGTGGCCATCGGCGGTACGTCGTTCCCGACCTACTACCGCAGCATGTACCCGAAAGAAGTGATCATGACCGGCGACATGATGCTGGAGAAGGTCTACCGCGAAGGCGACAAGCTCGTTGCCGTGCTGGAGAACGAGTACACCGGCGCCAAAGAGGAGCGGGTGGTGGATCAGGTGGTCGTCGAGAACGGCGTGCGCCCGGACGAAGAAATCTACTACGCCCTCAAGGACGGCTCGCGCAACAAGGGCCAGATCGATGTCGAGGCACTGTTTGCGATCCAGCCACAACCTTCGTTGAGCAGCACCGGCGACGGTTACTTGCTGTTCCGCATCGGTGACTGCGTGGCGCAGCGTAATACCCACGCCGCCATCTACGACGCACTCCGGCTCTGTAAGGATTTTTGACGGCTCAGCTGCGAGCCCAAGCTGCAAGCCGCAAGTAAAAGCACTGCAGTTTCCACTGCTCTTTCTTGCAGCTTGTAGCTTGTAGCTTGCACCTCGCCAGAGGTGACTCTGATGTTGAACACCCTTCTTCCAATCCTGTTGTTCGCAGCCCTGGCCCTCGCGGTGCTGGGGGCGTTGCGGCGGGTGGCCATGTGGCGCCGAGGCCGGGCCTCGAAGGTCGATCTGATCGGCGGCCTGTTCGCCATGCCCAAGCGTTACATGGTCGATCTGCACCACGTGGTGGCGCGGGACAAATACATCGCCAACACCCACGTCGCCACGGCGGGCGGTGCGGTGGCGTCGATCGTGCTGGCGATTCTGGTGCACGGTTTCGGTTTGCATAACCGGATCCTCGGCTACGCGTTGCTGCTGATGACGGCAGTGATGTTCGTCGGGGCGATCTTCGTTTACCGACGTCGGCTCAACCCGCCGTCGCGGCTGTCGAAAGGCCCGTGGATGCGCCTGCCGAAAAGCCTGCTGGCGTTCTCGGCCTCGTTCTTCCTGGTGACCTTGCCGGTGGCGGGGATCCTGCCGGAGAACTTCGGCGGCTGGGTGCTGGCAGCGATTCTCGGCATCGGTGTGTTGTGGGGCGTGTCGGAACTGTTCTTCGGCATGACCTGGGGCGGGCCGATGAAACACGCCTTCGCCGGGGCCCTGCACCTGGCCTGGCACCGTCGCGCCGAACGTTTTGGTGGTGGTCGTTCGACCGGTTTGAAACCGCTGGACCTGAACGATCCGACCGCGCCACTGGGCGTGGAGAAACCCAAGGATTTCACCTGGAACCAGTTGCTCGGTTTCGACGCCTGCGTGCAGTGCGGCAAGTGCGAAGCGGCGTGCCCGGCGTTCGCCGCCGGCCAGCCGTTGAACCCGAAAAAGCTGATTCAGGACATGGTCGTCGGCCTCGCCGGCGGCACCGATGCCAAGTTCGCCGGCAGCCCGTATCCGGGCAAACCGGTGGGCGAACACGGCGGCAATCCACATCAACCGATCGTCAACGGTCTGGTCGACGCCGAAACCTTGTGGTCGTGCACCACCTGCCGCGCCTGCGTCGAGGAATGCCCGATGATGATCGAGCACGTCGATGCCATCGTCGACATGCGCCGCCACCTGACTCTGGAAAAAGGCGCGACCCCGAACAAGGGCGCCGAAGTCCTGGAAAACCTGATTGCCACCGACAACCCCGGCGGTTTCGCCCCGGGCGGACGGATGAACTGGGCGGCGGACTTGAACCTCAATCTGCTTAGCGAAAAGAAATCCACCGACGTACTGTTCTGGGTCGGCGACGGTGCCTTCGATATGCGCAATCAGCGCACGCTGCGTGCGTTCGTCAAAGTGCTGAAAGCGGCGAAAATCGACTTCGCTGTACTCGGTCTTGAAGAGCGTGACAGCGGCGACGTGGCCCGCCGTCTGGGTGACGAAGCGACCTTCCAGTTGCTCGCCAAACGCAATATCCAGACCCTGGCCAACTACAGCTTCAACCGCATCGTCACCTGCGATCCGCACAGCTTCCATGTGCTGAAAAACGAGTACGGCGCGTTCGATGGCAACTACCTCGTGCAGCACCACAGCACTTATCTGGCGGAAATCATTCAGGCTGGCGCGCTGAACCTCGGACAGCACAAAGGCAACAGCGTGACCTATCACGACCCGTGCTACCTCGGCCGCTACAACGGCGAGTACGAGGCGCCGCGCGAAGTGCTGCGCGCCCTCGGCATCGAGATCAAGGAAATGCAACGTTCCGGCTTCCGTTCGCGCTGCTGCGGCGGCGGTGGCGGGGCGCCGATCACCGACATTCCGGGCAAGCAGCGGATCCCCGACATGCGCATGGAAGACATCCGCGAGACCGGCGCCGAGCTGGTGGCCGTGGGTTGTCCACAGTGCACGGCGATGCTCGAAGGCGTGGTCGAACCGCGTCCGCTGATCAAGGACATCGCCGAACTGGTGGCCGACGCGCTGCTCGAAGACGCCGCGCCGAACAAGCCTGCCACCCCGGCCAAACGTGAACCTGCGGAGGCCCACTGATGAGCGACATTATCCGCCGCGACCCCCGCGCCGAATGGATCGCACGCAACCGCCTGCACCCGCTGCACGCGGCCATGCAACCGGCGCAACACAGCTGGATGGGCCCCAACGGGATCATCCGCAAGAACCTGCACGGCATCGGCTTCATCGGGCCGAACGGCATCAAGCGCATCGACCGCAGCGGCGCTCAACAGGGCGGGGCGGTCAAACGTTCGGCCGCGGTCGAAGTGCAATTGCCGCTGCATCAGGTGCCGGCCCCGGCGTTCTACATCAGCGTGGTGCCGGACATGGTCGGCGGCCGCTTGAGCAGCCACGACCGTGATTTGCTCGGCCTGGCCCATCAACTGGCCGGCAGCGACGGCGCGGTGCTGGCCGTGGTGTTTGGTGAGCACAAGGAAAACGCTTTCGCCACGGCGGGCGTTGACCGCCTGCTGGTGCTGGAAGGCGAAGAATTCAGCGGTTATGCACCGGAACAACGGATCCAGGGCTTGCGGGCTGTGGATAACCAGTTCAACCCGCGTCACTGGCTCCTGCCGGACAGCCGCAGCGGTGGCGGCGAACTCGGTCGACGCTTTGCTGCCGCACTGGGCGAGCGCCCGGCGACACGGGTGTGGCAGGTCAAGGATCAGGAGTGCATCGGCCGCGCCGGTGCCGGGTTGCAGGATCTGGCCCGCCCGGTGGCGCGTTTGATTCTGGCGTCCGCCGAATGTGCGGAACCGGTCAGCGAAACCCGTCACGAAGCGCTGCCGGTGGAGTTATCCACACCCGTCGCACGCAGCCTGTCGCGGATCGAGGATCTGGGTGCGGTGGCGGTGGATCCGGCGGCCATTCCGATGGCCGAAGCGGAGTTCATCTTTTCCGGCGGTAACGGAGTCAAGGACTGGGAGCTTTTCCACAGGACGGCCGCCGCCCTCGGCGCTACCGAAGGCGCTTCGCGGGTGGCGGTGGACGATGGCTTCATGGCCCGCGACCGTCAGGTCGGCGCGTCCGGCACCTGGGTCACCGCGCGGGTTTACGTGGCCGTGGGGATTTCCGGGGCGATCCAGCACCTGCAAGGCATCGGTGCCTGCGACAAGGTCGTGGCGATCAACCTCGATCCGGGCTGCGACATGATCAAGCGTGCCGACCTGTCGGTGATCGGCGAAAGCGCGGAAATTCTTCAGGCCTTGATCGCGGCGGTAGAGGCTTACCGCAACGAAGCCAAGCGCGATGCGGCTTAAGGAACGGTTATGAGCACAAAGATCATCAGTCTGGTTTCAATCGGCGCCCACCCGACTTCCGGCCGCCCGCGCCGCGCCGATCAGGACGCCCGCGCGGTGGAACTCGGCCTGCAACTGGCAGGGGATAACCTGCAAGTGCTGCACGCCGGTGACATCGCCGAACCAGCGCTGCGCGCCTATCTGGGCATGGGACTTGCGCAGATGCATGTGCTGGAACAACCGGCGGGCGCCGATGCGCTGCCGGCGTTGACCGAGTATCTGCGTGATGCTGGCGCACAGGTCGTGTTGACCGGCAGCCAGGCGGAAACCGGCGAAGGCTCGGGGATGCTGCCGTTCCTGCTGGCCGAAGGGCTGGGCTGGCCGCTGGTGGTGGGGTTGGCTCAGGTTGAGTCGATCAACGACGGTTCGGCACTGGTGCTGCAAGCGTTGCCCCGTGGGCAGCGGCGCCGGCTGAAGGTGCGCCTGCCGTTTCTGGCGACTGTGGATAACGCTGCGCCCAAGCCTCGGCAAAGTGCTTATGGCCCGGCGCGACGTGGCGTTCTCCAGGCTGAGGACGTGGAAGTGGCGGACGACGAATTGCTGGCGGTGGCGACCCTGCAACCGGCGAAGCCCCGACCGAAACGGTTGAAGGTGATCAAGGCCAAGAGCGGGGCGGACCGGATGAAGGCGGCGACGGCCAAGGCCAGTGGGGGTGGTGGGCAAGTACTAAAAGGTGTGACGGCGCAGGCCGGTGCTGAAGCGATTTTGAAGTTGTTGATCGAAGAAGGTGTTGTCCGCTAGAAGCCCCCTCACCCTAGCCCTCTCCCGGGGGGAGAGGGGACTGACCGAGTTGGGCCGGCCACTTACATCGACCTGCGACTCCGGTGGTGACCTTGGTTCGCCAAGACTCGATCACTCTCTCGCCAGATTTGAGAAAACCTGAGGTCACGATAAACGCTCAGGTCGATGTACCTCGCGAGATCACCACCGTAGGCTCCCTCTCCCCCCGGGAGAGGGCTGGGGTGAGGGCAGCGGTCACAAGCCATCCACTCCTCAGAATTTACACACAATCCCTGTTAACCACTTTGTGGATAACATGTTCGCCCCTCTCCCAACCCCATACAAACCAAGCCCTTCAGCCCCCAGATCAAAAAACAACCAGCCTAACTCGCGGTTTTTTCTGAGTTTTTCCCCAGAACAACTCTCAGACTTGCCCCCAATCTCTGTTGGCGCTTCTGTGGATAAGATGTTCGCTGTACGCTGCAAGCCATATAAACCGTGGCTTACAAAGATCTGATCAAAAAACGCTCAATTCAGTCTTTTAACCCGCCAATCCCCACGCAAACCCCTATTTATCAACGCCTCCAGCGCTTTTCCACAGCACCCGACAAGTTACCCCCGAACTCTGTTGGCGCTTCTGTGGATAAGGTGTTCGCCATCCTCTACAAGCCACGTAATCCTTGACATGTAGACGATTGGTCAAAAAACAATCAATCGCCAATGGAAACCCCGCTTCTGGATAAGTCACGAATTTTCTTCACAAAATCCCGATTTTTTTCCAGGTCATCCACAGTTGTCCCCATTAGCTGTGGGTGTCTATGTGGATAACTTGTTCGCCAAACCCTGCAACCCCCAGCGGGCTTAGTCCAAAAGGCAATTGATCAGATTTCATACAGTTCTAAGAGGCAGCCTTGACTTCGATCCGGTGCCTGTCTTCACTGCAATGGCACAAGGACAGCTGTCACTTATCCACATCTGGTTCAGGGAGAACGCGTGATGGATACCCAGCCACACCGCTTACCCCTCAGTCCCTGCACGCTCCGCGCTCGGCCGGCAGCTTCGCCGCGAAAGCGCACGTTGCGTCGTGCCGCCAATCAGCACGCCCGCCTGTAGCGCCTGATTCCTGCCCAAACCGTTTTACTGCCGCCGGGATTTCCCGGAGGCCAGGTGCCCGTTCGCCCATTGATTGCAGGCAACCGCAGAGTTGCCCCATCTGCCTGAGAGAGGAACCACCTCATGACACGGATCGCAACGCCCATCAGCGAAATCAAGGAACACTACGACGTGATCGTCATCGGCTCCGGGTACGGCGGCGGCATTGCCGCGTCGCGCCTGTCCCGGGCCGGTAAAAAGGTCTGTCTGCTGGAACGCGGTCGGGAGATCCAGCCCGGCGAATACCCCAACACCATGATCGCCGCGACCGAGGAGTTGCAGGTACACGATCCGGACGGCCACATCGGCTCGCGCACCGGGTTGTTCGACTTGCACGTTAACGCGCAGCAGAACGTGGTGGTCGGTTGCGGCCTCGGCGGCACGTCGCTGATCAATGCCAACGTTTCCCTGGAGCCGACCGTCGATGTTTTCCAGGATCCGCGCTGGCCACTGGCGGTACGTGAGGACCACGACGGCTTGCTCAAGGAGGGTTACGCCAAGGCCCGGGAGATGCTCAAGCCCAATCCCTACCCGAGCACCTCGCCGAACCTGCCGAAGCTTGATGCCAACAAAAAATCCGCAGATTTCCTCAAGCAAGGCGCGCACTTCTACAAGCCGCCGATCAACGTGACCTTCGACAAACTGCCCAACAACCTCAACCACGTCGGCGTCGAGCAACTGCCGTGCAACCACTGCGGCGACTGCGTTTCGGGCTGTAACAACAAGGCCAAGAACACCACGCTGATGAACTACCTGCCGGACGCCACCAATCATGGCGCGGAGATTTTCTGCCAGGCCCAGGTGCGGCATCTGGAGCGCGACGGCAATGGCTGGATCGTGCACTTCCAGTACCTCGACAGCGGCCGCGAGAAATTCGACGCGCCGACCTTGTTCGTGAAGGCCGACATCGTCGTGGTCTCCGCCGGCACCCTCGGCTCCACCGAGATTCTGCTGCGCTCGCGGGACAAGGGCCTGGTGATGTCCGGGCAGCTCGGCGAGAACATGAGCGGCAACGGCGACATCCTCGGCTTCGGCCATAACTGCGAGCAGACCATCAACGGCATCGGCTTCGGCGCGCACTCGGCCAAGGAAATGCAACCGGTCGGCCCGTGCATCACCTCGATCATCGACATGCGCACCGAGGGTGACCGCAGCAGTCGCATGGTCATCGAGGAAGGTTCGATCCCGGGCGCCCTTGGCCGGCCGATGGTGCCGGCAATGGCCGGGTTCGCCGAGATGATCGGCAAGCCCACCGACGACAGCTTCAGCGGCAAAGTGAAGTACAAGGAGCGTGAAGCCGAAAGCTTCCTGCGCGGTCCGTATCACGGCGCGCTGCACAACATGCAGACCTACCTGATCATGAGCCACGACAGCGGCCAGGGACGCATGGTCCTCGACAGCAAGGATCAACTGCGCATCGACTGGCCGGGCGTCGGCGAGCAGGAAAACTTCAAGATCGGCAACGAGCGGCTGTACCAGAGCACCAAGGCCCTGGGCGGGATCTGGGTCGAGAATCCGATCTGGACCAAGCTGCTCAAGCACAGCATCGTCTCGGTGCATCCGCTGGGCGGTTGCGTGATGGGCGAAGACGCCGCGCAAGGCGTGGTCAACCACAAGGGCCAGGTGTTCAGTGGCGCCAGTGGCACCGATGTCTACGCCAACCTGTACGTGACCGACGGCGCGGTGATCCCGACCTCACTGGCAGTCAATCCGCTGCTGACCATCTCCGCCGTGAGCGAGCGCAACATGGGCCTGCTGGCCGCCGATCGTGGCTGGACGATCGACTACACGCTGCCGTCGGCGCCGCGCAAACAGACCGCGCCGCCGACCCTTGGCGTGCAGTTCACCGAAACCATGAAGGGCTACTTCTCCCGCGCCTTCACCGCCGCGCAAAGCACCGACCTCAAGGTTTATGAGGCGGCCGCCAAACGCGGCGAGGCGGACAACTCGCCGATCGACTTCACCCTGACCATCACCGCCAACGACCTCAACCGGATGATCAAGGAGCCGGAACACGCCGCGACCATCGTCGGCACGGTGATCGCCCCGGCGCTGTCGCCGGAACCGCTGACCGCCAGCAACGGTGTGTTCAACCTGTTCGAGCAGTTCGAGCAGCAGGTCGACACGCGCCACATGAAGTACGACATGAAGCTGACCGCCGAGGACGGCCACGACTATTTCTTCAGCGCCTTCAAGACCGTGCCGGAAGACAACGGCGTGCTGAATATCTGGCACGACACCAGCACCCTCTACGTGACGCTGTATCGCGGGCCGGACAAGTCCGGTGAGGTGATCGGCTCCGGGGTGATGCACATCAAACCGACCGATTTCGCCAAGCAGATGACCACCATGAAAGTCCTCAATGCGCGCAACGAGCGTGAGCGCATCGAAGGGCTGGCGCGGTTCGGCAAGTTCTTCGCCGGGATTCTCTGGGAGAGTTATGGCGGGGTGTTTGCCGGTGACAAATACTTCAATCCCGACGCGCCGCCACGGCTGAAACGGCCACTGGATGCACCGACGCCGGCCGTGCATTTCTTCCCTACTGAAGACGGCGTGCAGTTGCGCCTGACCCGTTATCAGGCCGGCAGCAAAGGCCCGGTGATGCTGGTGCATGGTCTGGGTGTGGGCTCGAATATCTTCTCGACCGATACGATCCAGACCAACCTGCTGGAGTTTCTCTGCAAGCACGACTACGACGTGTGGCTGCTGGATTTCCGGGTGAGCATCCTGCTGCCGGCAAGCAAGAAGGAATGGAACGGCGACCAGATCGCCCAGTACGACTTCAAGGCCGCCATCGCACAGATCCAGCAGGAAACCAGAGCCAGGGACGTGCAGTGCGTGGTGCATTGCTACGGCGCGACCACGTTCTTCATGTCGCTGCTCGCCGGTTTGCAGGGCGTGCGTTCGGTGGTCTGCTCGCAGATTGCCGCCGATACCGTGGTCGCAACGGCAACGGGGCTGAAGGCCGGTCTGCACTTGCCGGGGATGCTCGATGCGATCGGCATCAAATCCATGACCGCCTACGCCGACAGCAAGGAGAACTGGTTCAACCGGCTCTACGACAAGGCGCTCAACGGCTACGCGCGGATCGAAGCCCAGGGCTATTGCACCAACCCGGTGTGCCACCGCATCACCTTCATGTACGCCTCGCTGTATCGCCACGACACCCTCAACGAAACCCTGCACGACAACCTGCACGAGCTGTTCGGCGAGTCGAACATCGAGACCTTCGAGCACCTGGCGCTGATCGTGCGCAAAGGGCATCTGGTGGATTTCAAAGGGCGCGACGTGTACATGCCGCACTTTGATCGGCTGACCATGCCGATCTGCTTCATCAGCGGCGCCGACAACCAGTGTTATTTGCCGGAGAGCACGCTCAAGACCTATCAGCGGGTTTGTGAGAAGTACGGGCCGGAGCGTTACAGCCGGCATGTGGTGCCGGGTTACGGCCATATCGATTGCATGTTCGGCAAGAACGCGGTGGTCGATGTGTATCCGATCATCCTTGAACACCTGGAGAAAACAGCCCTCGGATAGCCCCGATCGTGTCGATCGTTCCCACGCTCTGCGTGGGAACGCCGCCATGGACGCTCTGCGTCCGCTTTTGTGACGCGGAGCGTCACGAGATGCATTCCCTCGCGGACGGTTCGACGCTTCGACGGGGGAACGATCTGGGGAACTGATATGGACAGCTACATCCGCTGGTTTCAACGCTTCATCTGGCTCGGCATTGCGATGAACATGGTGTTCGCGATCCCGGCGCTGTTCGCGCCGGGGTTGCTGACATCGGTGGTCGGCCTGCCGCCGCAACTCTCCGACCCGTGGCTGGAAAACGCCGGGATGCTGCTGGTGGGCATCAGCGTGTTCTACATGCCTTCGGGCTTCAACGCGCCGCGCTACGTGGTGCATTCCTGGCTGTGCGTGCTGACGCGGCTGATCGCCGTGGCGTTCTGGATCTACCTGATCAACACCAGCAGCCAGGGCTCGGTGTTCGTGCCGATGCTGATGGGCGACCTGAGTTTCTTCCTGATCCTCGGCATCCTGCTGTACCTCGGCACCACCCCTGAAAACCGACCGCTGACGCTGCTCTGTGACGGCTGGCGCGAATGGCGCGCAGCGTGGGCGCGGCAGTGGCAGAGTCACGCGTTCAAGGTCGGCACGCTGGTCGTGGTGTCGCTGCTGGCGTTCATCGGTTACCAGACCTGGTATCAGATGCTGCGCGTGGTGCCGGAGCAGGATTACGCCTCCGACGAAGATCACTATAAATACGCCGCCATCGGTCTCGGTATCGAAGCGCGAATTCCGTATTACCTGTTCTCCGTGCTGCCGCAGATGTGCCCGGAAAAACTGCCGAAACCCGGTGGCTGGGAAGTCTTCGGTTTCCTGTTCGAGAACGGCAAGGACCTGCCGATCGGCATGGCCAAGCGGCAGATCGGCTACCCGACCGTCGAGCCGAACTGCGCGCTGTGCCACACCGGCTCCTACCGGGCGAATGCCAGCGACGTCGCAGTCAACGTGCCGAGTGCACCGGCCAACACCCTGCAACTGCAGGCCTTCCAGTGGTTCGCCTACGATTGCGCCAGCGATCCGAAATTCACCACCGACGCAGTGATGGCGGCAATCAACAGCAAATTCCAGCTGGGCTTTTTCGAGAAGCTCTACAACCGTTACCTGATCATCCCGATGGCCAAGACCGCGCTGCTCAAACAGAAGCAGGCCTACGCCTGGCAGAAACTGCGCCCGCAACAGGGACCGGGGCGCACCGACACCTTCAACCCGACGAAAATGGTGGTGTTCGGCTTCCCGGATGACTCGACCATCGGCACCGTCGACCTGCCGCAAGTGTGGAATCAGAAACCCCGGGAATCGATGTACCTGCACTGGGACGGCAATAACAACAAGATCCACGAGCGCAACTACGCGGCTGCGATGGCCGTGGGCGCGACGCCGGAATCGGTGCTGCCGCCGAGTTTCAACCGGGTGACCAACTGGCTGCTTGGGCACAAGGCGCCGGCGTGGCCGTGGGCACTGGATCAGGCCAAGGTAGCTCAGGGCAAACCGGTGTGGGAGGCTAACTGCGCGGGTTGTCACGATTTCGGTCGCGTCGACACCGGGCAGGTCACCACCAACATCGACCAGCTCGGCACCGATCCGCACCGGCTGAACTCGTTCACCACCGGGCTGGTGGCGGCCTTCCACACCTTCAAGAAACCGCCGTTCGATTTCGGTGCCTACCGCAAGACCCAGAGCTACAGCAACACGCCCACCGACGGCATCTGGCTGCGCGCGCCGTACCTGCACAACGGCTCGGTGCCGACCCTGTGGGACTTGCTGCAACCGCCGGAAAAACGTCCGCAGGTGTTCATCACCGGCTCCGATGTCTACGACCCGGTCAACGTCGGCTTCGTCACCAGCGGCGCCCAGGCCAAAGCCTCGGCGGACTTCACGTACGACACGCGCCTGGAAGGCAATCACAACAGCGGTCACCTGTACGGCACGACGCTGTCGGACGACGACAAGCGTGCGCTGATCGAATTCATGAAAACCCTGTGAACCCTTACGGATAGAGGATTACGCCATGTCAGCGGTCGGACATCTGAAACACGAATACGACAAGGTCAAGCTGCGCCTGCACGGCTTGTTCACGCGCATCGAAATGGCCTGGATGAAGCTCATCAGCGAACTCGAACCCAAGGAATTCGAGGCCATCATCAAGTTGCTCCAGCGCGGTCACGATCAGGCGCAATACGTGCTCAAGCACGGCGAGTTGCCGGACGACGAGCCGGCGGTGCCATGGGAATTGGCCCACGGTTTGTCAATCCTGCGTATCGGCAACGCGACGCCGCTGCCGCAATCGCCCGATCAACTACAAACCAAGGTACTCAAGGACGGCACGCTGCTGGGCTGTCGCAAATGGGAGCTGCTGGATCTGCTGTGGAGCGAGGCGCTGCTCAAGTGGATCGAAAACCTGCGCCATCACGCGACCTTCGGCACCGATCCGGCGCTGGTGACAATGGATCGCGAAGTGACGCTGGCAATTGCCGGCGACTGGGGCACCGGGCCGTTCAACAGCCATGCGCCGGCGGTATCGGTGGCCAACCAGATGCAACTGGCCAATGCCGATTTCACCATTCACCTGGGGGACGTTTATTACGCCGGCACCCACTCTCAGGAGGACACCGACATGGCGGGCTGGCCGATGGGCACCCATGGTTCGTTCACCCTCAATTCCAACCACGAGATGTACAGCGGCGCCCACGGCTATTTCAAGGAACTGGCCGCGCGTTTTCCGGGGCAGCAGGGCACCAGCTACTTTGCCCTGATCAACGACGACTGGCTGATTGTCGGACTGGACACGGCGTACGCCTCGGACGTCATGAACCTGTACATGGATGGCACCCTGAACAAGCCGCAGATCGAGTGGATGAAAGGTCTGCCCAAACGCAAGAAACTCATGGTGCTCAGCCACCATCAGGGCTTCGACATCACCGGGCACAACAAGACCGCGCTGTATCAACCGGTGTGCGATGCGCTGGGGCGTGAGCCGGATTACTGGTATTGGGGGCATCTGCACAATGGCATCGTCTATGCGCCGCAGGGTGGGCTGCATGCGCGCTGTGCCGGGCATGGAGCGATTCCCTATGGCACCACCAGCGAACTGAACGGGCATTCGCGGGTGCTGTTTTCGGAGACGCAGGATGCCAACGATCCGGACTATCCGCTGCGGGTGTTGAATGGGTACGCGAAGATCAGGTTGGTGGGGGAGGAGATTTTCGAGGAGTTTATCGGGGAGGATGGCTCGGTAAGGTGGTCATCGCAATGATGCGGTTGCTATAAGGACGCCATGATCGTTCCCACGCAGAGCGTGGGAATGATCGGTCAGATGCAATCAGCCTTGGACCGGCACGCCTTTGAGGTATGGCGCAGGCTCGGCGCCGAGATTGCTCAGCATCCGCTCGCTGTACCAATCCACGAAATTGACCACGCCGAACTCATAGGTCTTGGAGTACGGGCCCGGCTGGTACGCCGTGGAGTTGATCCCGCGCTGGTTCTCTTCGGCCAGACGACGGTCCTGATCGTTGGTCGCGTCCCACACCTTGCGCATGCGTTCGACGTCGTAATCCACGCCTTCGACCGCATCCTTGTGCACCAGCCATTTGGTGGTGACCATGGTTTCCTGAGCGCTGATCGGCCAAACGGTGAACACGATGATGTGGTCGCCCATGCAGTGGTTCCACGAGTGCGGCAGGTGCAGGATGCGCATCGAGCCCAGGTCCGGGTTCTTGATCCGTCCCATCAGCTTGGCGCAGCCCTGTTTGCCGTCCATGGTCATCGACACGGTGCCCTTGAGCAGCGGCATGCGCACGATGCGGTTGCGCAGGCCGAAACTGGCGTGGGCGTAAGGGATCTTCTCGGCTTCCCAGGCAGCGGCGGAGGCGGCGACGTGATCCTTGAACGCCTGATCGGCACGCGGGTCGGTGACGTCGTCCCATTCCAGCAGGGTTTTCAACAGTTCCGGGTGAGAACCGCTGCAGTGGTAGCACTCGCGGTTGTTTTCCAGCACCAGTTTCCAGTTGGCCTTTTCCATCAAGGTGGTGGTAATCGCCACCTTGGTGTTCTCCATGTCGTACGGTTCCATGTAGTGGTTCAGGGTCGACAGGAAGTCATCGATGGCCGGCGGGTTCTCAGCCAGGCTGATGAAGATGTAGCCGCCGGCAGTCTTCACGTTCACCGGTTTGAGGCCGTACTGCTTCATGTCGAAGTCGGCGCCCATTTCGGTGCCGGCGAACAGCAGGCGACCGTCCAGCTCGTACGTCCACTGGTGGTAGTGGCAGACCAGTTTGGCGACCTTGCCCTTGTCGCTGGTGCACAGGCGCGAGCCACGGTGACGGCAGACGTTGTGGAACGCGTGCACCACGCCTTCGGCGCCGCGAATCACGATGATCGGGTTCTTGCCGATCTGCAGGGTGATGTAGTTGCCCTTGGCCGGGATTTCGCAGGTCATGCCGGCGATCAACCACTCTTTCTGGAAGATCTCCTGCATGTCGATATCGAACAGCCGCTCGTCACTGTAGAACGGTTGCGGCAGGGAATAGGTGCGCTCCCGTTCCTGGAGCATTTGTGCGGTGGCCTTGCGTGCGGGTTCCAGCGGGTCGCCCAGGCTGATTTTTGCGGTGTCCATCGATGTAATCCTCAAGGCCATCTGCGTGGCCGCGAAAGTGGCTGATCGGGTGTGCGGCTAAGGGGTGCTACGCAAGGTGTAAAGAATCTGTTTGTGTTGGGGCGAGTGTGGGGCCGCCGCAGGCGAGAACCTTATCCATGGGCGACATGGTGCAATCTGTTCCCGACGCGCAACCCCCGGTGGTTGGGGGCTGGTCGCGATAAGTATGTCAATGTCGCGGATAGGTAAACGGGGCGTTCGCGCTATACGCAGAATCGCCACATGAAGGCCGACAGTCGGCCGTGGAGAACAGCATGTCGAACAGCTTCCTGAATCCGGTCACCACCCAGACCTGGGCCAATGGCCGACACATCGTCCGTTGCGTCAAAGTCATCCAGGAAACCTGGGATGTGCGCACCTTCTGCTTCATGGCCGACCAGCCGATCCTGTTCTTCTTCAAGCCCGGACAGTTCGTGACCCTGGAGCTGGAGATCGAAGGCCAGCCGATCATGCGTTCGTACACCATCTCCAGCTCGCCGTCGGTGCCGTACAGCTTTTCGGTGACCATCAAGCGCGTGCCGGGGGGCAAGGTCTCCAACTGGTTGCACGACACCCTGCATGAAGGCCAGGAGCTGGCGGTGCACGGGCCGGTCGGGCTGTTCAACGCCATCGACTTCCCGAGCCCGAAAGTGCTGTACCTGAGCGGTGGCGTCGGTATCACCCCGGTGATGTCCATGGCGCGCTGGTTCTACGACACCAACGGCAACGTCGACATGACGTTCATCCACAGCGCTCGCTCACCGAAAGACATCATTTACCACCGCGAGCTGGAACACATGGCGTCGCGGATCGACAACTTCAGCCTGCACCTGATCTGCGAGAAGCATGGACTGGGCGAGCCGTGGGCCGGCTATCGCGGCTACCTCAACCACAAGATGCTGGAACTGATGGTGCCGGACTTCCTCGAGCGCGAAGTCTTCTGCTGCGGCCCGACGCCGTACATGACCGCGGTCAAACGCCTGCTGGAAAACGCCGGCTACGACATGAAGCGCTATCACGAGGAATCCTTCGGCGCCACGCCGCCGGAAGCCCGTGCCGATGCGGTGGAGCAGGCCGAACAGGCGGCGGAAGCACCGGAAGTCCCGGCGGCGGATCTGCACCTGGTGGAATTCACCTCTTCGGACAAGAGCATCCGTGTCGCACCGGGCGAGACTGTGCATGCGGCGGCTGCCAAGGTCGGCCTGATGATCCCGAAAGCCTGCGGCATGGGGATCTGCGGGACGTGCAAGGTGCTCAAGCTGGGCGGCGAAGTGGAGATGGATCACAACGGCGGGATCACCGAGGACGACGAGGCGGAGGGGTACATTCTTTCTTGCTGCAGTGTGCCGAAGGGGGATGTTCGGATCGAGTTTTAAGTAGGTTTGCACTTAGGGCGATCTCCTCTTTGAGGAAATCGCCTGGAAAATGCGATTTCAAATCAGTCCGGACATGGCGAGCAAGGCAAAGCCCACGAACGTAAAGCCAAATATTTGCTGGCATTTATTCAGTTTAAGCAAGTCGCGTTTGAGTTTCGGTGGGAAATTCTTAACGTCTCTTGCGCTTACTTTGCCTTGGGAAATATACCGTGAAGGGTTTTTTAGGATGCCAGAAATCTCTCCCAACATATAAATTCGCCCCCCCAAGCCCGCTTGCCATAGCATGAACAGAGACGAGGTGATCGAGCTGTTTTTAAGGCTGGTAAGGATTATTTCTAGTCTTCTATTGGCGACATAAAGCAAAATTCCATTTACTAATAACAGACCTGTGAAGCTCACTATTGTCATAATTACTATTGGGTTTATTGCGATGTCTTGCATATCTTCTATATATGCGACTAACCCCAGGCATATCATGATTGCGTAAAAAATTAATACGAGTCTGTATAAGGTGATTAATTTTTTTCTAAGTTTTCGTGGGAAGTTTTCAAAGTCTTTCGCGCAAAGCTTTCCGGTATGAATATAAATCGCAGGGCTTCTCATGATGGCGAACACTTCTCCCATCATGTAAATTCTGCCCCAAGGTCCTCCGTGCCAAAGTATTGTTATTTTGCTCGAAATTGAACTGTTTGTTAGGTGGCTTAATATGGTTTCGGTTTTTGTTTTGGCGACATACAACATCACGCCTATCAGCGTAAATATACCGATGAAATCTACAATGCCGATCAACAACAATATTTTCTCTGTAATGCAAAGAATCATTTAGCAGCCTCGTATACTTTCTCCGCGACCTGCTCGCCGCCTTTTTCGCCCAAAGTCCCGCCCGCGTAATTTCCGACTCCTGCCAATAGAGCAGCACAAAGGGCAGTACCGAGCCCGCCAGTCGGGAGACCAACTCCTACGCAGATCGTTGAGGCCGTTAAGCTCACGAGCGCGCCGGCGAGTATTCCGCCACCCACTCCACCCAAAAAGCTACCGGTCTCCGTGAACTTCACCTTTTCACACGCTTCGATGCTGCCATTTGAGCAAACATCCTGAACCTTCACTGCCGATGCGCTACCTCCCACAGCGGTGCCAATCCAACCTCCGTATTTGACATATCGCGATGCCTTGGTGACGGCTTGAATATGAGTGGCATATCCCGGGTTCTGGCCGATGCCGCCAGCCTTCCTCCATCGATGCACCAGGTGCGGATGATCAATGCCGAGGGCTGCTTTGAGGTTCGGGTGATCAGGCAGGCCAATGGTTATTTTGGTGAAGTCGGTGAGTCGGCTATCCAGCTTGTTAAGCAGCTGTGTACGTTGTTTTTTAAACGCTTTTGAGTTCAGGCTGCCATTCGCGTTGAGGGTTTTGGTATGCAAGTTTTCGATTTCTTGAAGCGCGTTTTTTATTCCATCCAGATAGTTGGCCGCCATGGCCGTGGTGACGCCTATCACTTTCGATTCAACTGAAAGTGCACTCTGAATAACGCCGTGGTGTTGCGCCATGAAATCAGCTTCCTCCACCGTCAACGGCGCCAGCGCCATGCTGACGATGTGCGCGGTTTCCATCAGCAGTGATTCTTCATAGGTGCATTGCTGATTGTCTGGATCACTCAGAACAATCATCGATCCGGCCTTCACCACGTCCTCCAGTGGATTCAGGCTTTTGAATTTGGGGATGACACTCGGGTTTGGCGACGCAAACAGCTGCGCCTGAAGTTTCTCGGCGGACACGCTTTTCGGCACGATGTAGAACCCCGGCTCTTCGGGCGCCGGCAGCTCCTGCGGCCAATGCTCGCGGGGAACCATTCGCAAGTCGTTGACCGGACGCGGAGAGGAGGGCGGGGCTGAGTTCGGGCGTGTCACTTTCAGGTTCTGCTGGTGAGCGGCCCGGAGCAGACGTTCCGGATCGGGAGTTGCTGCAGGCTGTGGGAGCATCGACAAGCGTCGTGCCTTGGCCGTGCCGGTGATCGCTCCGTGCCTGTTTTGCTGCAGGATCCGAGACTGGTTCAGCAGGTTGTGTTGTTCCTGCACAAGCGCAAGAATTCCCTGCTCCGGAGTCAGGCGTCCGGCGGCAACCTCATCGGTGATGTGCTTGGCGAAATATGCGACTTGTTGATTGAACTGCACCCGCGCGATGCCGAACGCCAGATGGCGAGCACTGGCGGTCAGCGCCTGGCCGAGCAAGTTGCCTGCGGCATCCTCAACGCCGCAGGGATCATGTGATCGAGGGTTCAATCCTGGCTGCCCCACGAGGTATGGCCGGTGGTGCCCGCAATGTGGTGTACCCAACTGATGCCGCGGTAACGAATGGCCAGTTGTTCTTGAGGTTGAGCGTCGTTTTGCAGAATGACGTGGGGCACTTCCTGCGAGAGTTCAGCCAGAACGGCCCCATCGAGGGAAATTGAATAAAACTTCTCCTGCTGACCTTGAGGCGAGGTTCGGTAAAGGCTGATCGTGCATTCGAGTTCTTCGCTGTTCGAATGCGCCTGGGCCAGCAAGGGGGAGGATTTGTCGACCGCTTTGGTGATGATGACCGGTTGGTGGACGGCTTTGCCGAGGTTGTTGTCGCGGCGCATTTCATGGCTCAAGGCGAACACCATGATTTCATCGGTATGGGCTTTCTGGTATTTGTTGCCGACCGATTCCGGGGTCGAACACCCGGCTGAAATAAGGCCTTGAGTCTTGCCGGTAATGGTCATGTAGGCAGGGTTCGCCATAGTCAGCACTCCTCGAAAAAGGAGCAGGCAGTCTATGGCGAAGCCTGTTTGGTTTATGTAGGTCCTGGTGTAGGTCTATTCTGAAAATGCTCAGTCGATAAACAGATCCGTCATCAACTTCGCGTCACTCTTCGGCTCAAACCGATAGTGGTCGAATTCGCTCACGCCGCTTTCGCGCAAGATCTCTTCATCAATCAACAACCGCCCGGTAATCCGCCGCTCGCTGCTGCTCAGAATCACATGCGCCGCATCCGCCATGATCGCTGGCGTGCGCGCATGCTTGAACGACTCCCGATTGCCCAGCTGAAACTCGATGGCCGCCGTGGCAATCATGGTCTGCGGCCACAGCGAATTGACGCTGATCCCGTAGTTGGCAAACTCCTCGCTCATCCCGACCGTCAGCATGCTCATGCCGTACTTGGTCACGGTGTAGGGGCTGTACTGGGCGAACCACTTACTGGCCAGATTCAGCGGTGGTGACAGGTTAAGGATGTGCCCGGAGGATTTCTTCAGGTAGGGCAGGGCCGCCTGGCTGCACAGCAACACCGCGCGGGTGTTGATCTGGTGCATCAGGTCGAAACGCTTGAGTTCGATGTGCTGCACACCGGTCAACTTGATCGCCCCGGCGTTGTTCACCAGTGCATCGATCCCGTCGAAATGTTGATTGGCCTGGGCCAGCGCCTGTCGCACCGCGTCTTCATCACGCACATCCAGTTGCAGCGCCAGGGCCTTGCCGCCGGCCGCTTCGACTTCAGCGGCGACGCTGTGGATGGTGCCGGGCAACTTGGCGTGCGGTTCGGCGCTCTTGGCCGCGATCACGATATTGGCCCCGTCCTGTGCAGCCCGCAGCGCAATCTCGCGCCCGATGCCACGGCTGGCGCCAGTGATGAACAAGGTTTTGCCTTTTAGCGACATGCGCAAGCTCCTGCTTATTGTTATGTGAGCGATGGCTCGACAGACAATGTAGACGATGGAGCTGAAACAGGAGGGGGAGGAGCTGTGGCGTGGGAGCAGGCTCCCGCGCCACGGGGAGGCGATCAGGCCGACATGACTTCGCGGATGTCGCGCGCCAGTTCGCGTACGCGTTCCTCTTCGGTGTCCCACGAGCACATGAAGCGCGCGCCGCCCTTGCCGATGAAGGTGTAGAAGCGCCAGCCGCGCGCGGTCAGGGCGGCGATGGCCGGTTCCGAGAGTTGCAGGAACACGCCGTTGGCCTGGACCGGGAACATCAGTTCCACGCCCGGGATGTCGCTGACCAGTTCGGCCAGCAGTTGCGCGCAGTGGTTGGCGTGGCGGGCGTATTTGAGCCAGGCGTCGTTTTCCAGGATGCCGACCCACGGCGCCGACAGGAAGCGCATTTTCGAGGCCAGTTGCCCGGCCTGTTTGCAGCGGTAATCGAAGTCTTCGGCCAGTTTGTGGTTGAAGAACAGGATCGCCTCACCCACCGCCATGCCGTTCTTCGTGCCGCCGAAGCACAGCACGTCGACGCCGGCCTTCCAGGTCAGGTCTGCCGGCGAGCAGCCGAGGAAGGCGCAGGCGTTGGAGAAACGCGCGCCGTCCATGTGCAGGTTCAGGCCCAGCTCCTTGCAGGTGTCGCTGATGGCGCGGACTTCTTCCGGGGTGTAGACGCTGCCGACTTCGGTGGCCTGGGTCAGGGTCACGACGCGCGGTTTCGGGTAGTGAATGTCCTGGCGCTTGAGGGCGACTTCGCGGATCGAGGCCGAGGTGATCTTGCCGTTTTCAGTACCGGCGATCAGCAGTTTCGAGCCGTTGGAGAAGAATTCCGGCGCGCCGCATTCGTCGGTTTCGACGTGGGCGGTTTCCGAGCAGATCACGCTGTGGTAACTCTGGCACAGCGACGACAGCGCGAGCGAGTTGGCGGCGGTGCCGTTGAAGGCGAAGAACACTTCGCAGTCGGTCTCGAACAGCTTGCGGAAATCATCCGAGGCGCGGGCTGTCCATTCATCGTCGCCATAGGCGCGCTGGTGGCCGTGGTTGGCCTGTTCCATGGCAGCCCAGGCTTCGGGGCAGATACCGGAATAGTTGTCGCTGGCGAATTGTTGGCTCTTGTCGGTCATGGCCGGCTTCCGTGGTCGGTGCGCTTGTGGCGCTCCGTTGGTCAATGATGGTGCGCACTTTACCGAAGATCATCCGGGGAGCACACGGGATGTCGCTGTCAGAACTTTACAAGGATGCGAGCCGATTATGCACCTGAGCCGGCGCGACGGCGCACTCGATCTGCTCAAGTGGCTGGCGCTGCTGAGCATGCTGCTCGATCACTTGCGATATGTCGGGATCAGCGCCGATTGGCTGTATGTGCCGGGACGGCTGGCGTTCCCGTGGTTCTGCCTGGCGATGGCGGCGAACCTGGCCCGTGACGGCGCGCGCAAGACCGAATGGCGTTATCTGGGCTGGTTGTTGCTGTTCAGCGCCGTGAGTGAAATTCCCTACCGTTTGTACATTCCAGAGCCCGACACGTTGAACGTGATGCCGACGCTGGCGCTGGGCCTGCTGGTGGCGCGGGGCTGGCAGGCGCGAGCGCTGATTTCGCGATTGCTGGCCGTCGGCGCGCTGCTGTTGGCGGCGATGTTCCCGGAGCGACTGATGTTCGGTCTGTTCGGCGTCCTGCTGCCACTGGCGATGTTGCTGGTGTTTCGTCGGCCCTGGTATTTCAGCCTGCTGCCGGGCCTGCTGTGTCTGGCCGCGAATCAATGGCGGACGCTCTACGAATCCGCGCAGTTCGGCAACATTGTCGCCATCCTCGGGATTGTGACTTGCCTGATCGCGCCACTGCTCGGAATGTTCCTGTTGCGACAAGCCACTTACCTCCACGCGCAACCCATGCGGCGCTGGGCGTATGCGCTCTATCCCGCGCATTTCGTGGTTCTTCTGGCCTTGCGCCAGCTACTTGTTTGAGTCCGTCGCCGCCGCCATGTCGTAAACGCACCTTTGCGTGGCGTCCGTAGGCATTTGACCTCCCTGCGCCGGCCATACCATCGCATCAAAGGGCATTGGCTGAACGCCGTGCCTTACCGAGACGAATGGCGCACAGATGCCGCTGGGAGAGACGCGATGTTCAGCAAGCAAGACCAGATCCAGGGTTACGACGATGCACTGCTGGCGGCGATGAATGCCGAGGAGCAACGTCAGGAAGATCACATCGAGCTGATCGCGTCGGAGAACTACACCAGCAAGCGCGTGATGGAAGCGCAAGGCAGCGGCCTGACCAACAAATACGCCGAAGGCTATCCGGGCAAGCGCTACTACGGAGGCTGCGAGCACGTCGACAAGGTCGAAGCCCTGGCCATCGAACGCGCCAAGCAACTGTTCGGCGCCGATTACGCCAACGTCCAGCCGCACTCCGGTTCCTCGGCCAACAGCGCCGTGTACCTGGCCCTGCTGCAAGCAGGCGACACCATCCTCGGCATGAGCCTGGCCCACGGCGGTCACCTGACCCACGGCGCCAAGGTGTCGTCCTCGGGCAAGCTGTACAACGCCGTGCAGTACGGCATCGATACCAAGACCGGCCTGATCGATTACGACGAAGTCGAGCGTCTGGCCGTCGAGTGCAAACCGAAAATGATCGTCGCCGGTTTCTCGGCCTACTCGAAAACCCTCGACTTCCCGCGCTTCCGTCAGATCGCCGACAAGGTCGGTGCGCTGCTGTTCGTCGACATGGCCCACGTCGCCGGACTGGTGGCCGCCGGTCTGTACCCGAACCCGCTGCCGTACGCCGACGTGGTCACCACCACCACTCACAAGACCCTGCGCGGTCCGCGTGGCGGGCTGATCCTGGCCAAGGCCAACGAAGAAATCGAGAAGAAGCTCAACGCGGCGGTATTCCCCGGCGCCCAGGGCGGCCCGCTGATGCACGTCATCGCCGGCAAGGCGGTGTGCTTCAAGGAAGCACTGGAGCCTGGCTTCAAGGCCTATCAGCAACAAGTGATCGACAACGCCCAGGCGATGGCGAGCGTATTTATCAAACGTGGCTACGATGTAGTGTCCGGCGGCACCGACAACCACCTGTTCCTGGTCAGCCTGATCCGTCAGGGCCTCACCGGTAAGGACGCCGACGCCGCCCTCGGTCGCGCTCACATCACCGTCAACAAGAACGCCGTGCCGAACGACCCGCAGTCGCCGTTCGTCACCTCCGGCCTGCGCATCGGCACCCCGGCGGTGACCACCCGCGGCTTCAAGGTGACCCAGTGCGTGACGCTGGCCGGCTGGATCTGCGACATCCTCGACAACCTCGGCGATGCCGATGTCGAGGCCAACGTCGCCCAGCAGGTTTCGGCCCTGTGCGCTGACTTCCCGGTTTATCGCTGAGCGTTCTGGAGTACATGACTATGCAACGCTATTCGGGCTTCGGCCTCTTCAAACACTCCCTCAGCCACCACGAAAACTGGCAGCGCATGTGGCGCACGCCGACCCCGAAAAAGGTCTACGACGTGGTCATCGTCGGCGGCGGCGGGCACGGTCTGGCGACCGCCTACTATCTGGCAAAAGAGCACGGTATCACCAACGTGGCCGTGGTCGAGAAGGGCTGGCTGGGCGGCGGTAACACTGCGCGCAACACCACCATCGTTCGCTCCAACTACCTGTGGGACGAGTCGGCGCACCTGTATGAACACGCGATGAAACTGTGGGAAGGCCTGTCTCAGGATCTGAACTACAACGTGATGTTCTCCCAGCGTGGCGTCTACAACCTGTGCCACACGCTGCAGGATATTCGTGATTCCGAGCGTCGGGTCAGCGCCAACCGCCTCAACGGCGTCGACGGCGAACTGCTCAACGCCAAGCAAGTCGCGGACGAAATCCCGTACCTCGACTGCTCGAAAAACACCCGCTACCCGGTGATGGGCGCGACCGTTCAGCGTCGCGGCGGCGTGGCCCGTCACGATGCCGTGGCGTGGGGCTTTGCCCGTGCCGCCGACGCCTTGGGCGTGGATCTGATCCAGCAGACCGAAGTGATCGGTTTCCGCAAGGAAAACGGCGTGTGCATCGGTGTTGAAACCAACAAGGGCTTCATCGGCGCCAAGCGCGTCGGCGTGGTCACCGCCGGTAACTCCGGGCACATGGCCAAACTCGCCGGTTTCCGTCTGCCGATCGAATCCCACCCGCTGCAGGCGCTGGTGTCCGAGCCGATCAAACCGATCATCGACAGCGTGATCATGTCCAACGCCGTGCACGGTTACATCAGCCAGTCCGACAAGGGCGACCTGGTGATCGGCGCTGGTATCGACGGCTACAACGGCTACGGCCAGCGCGGTTCGTACCCGGTGATCGAGCACACCATCCAGGCCATCGTCGAGATGTTCCCGGTGCTGTCGCGAGTGCGCATGAACCGTCAGTGGGGCGGCATCGTCGACACCACGCCGGACGCCTGCCCGATCATTTCGAAAACCCCGGTACCGAACATGTTCTTCAACTGCGGTTGGGGCACCGGCGGCTTCAAGGCCACACCTGGCTCGGGCAACGTGTTTGCCGCGAGTCTGGCCAAGGGTGAAATGCACCCGCTGGCCGCACCTTTCTCCATCGACCGTTTCCACAACGGTGCGTTGATCGACGAACACGGCGCTGCGGCTGTCGCCCACTAACAGGAGAAATCCCCATGTTGCATATCTTCTGTCCTCACTGCGGCGAACTGCGCTCCGAAGAGGAATTCCACGCATCCGGCCAGGCGCACATCCCGCGTCCGCTGGATCCGAACAGCTGCACCGACGAGGAGTGGGGCGACTACATGTTCTTCCGCGACAACCCGCGCGGTCTGCACCACGAACTGTGGGATCACGTCGCCGGTTGCCGCCAGTACTTCAACGTCACCCGCGACACCGTGACCTACGAGATTCTCGAAACCTACAAGATCGGCACCAAGCCGCAATTCACCGACAAGGCTGACACTGCGAAAACAGCCACGACGGCGCTGGGAGAGAAGGTATGAGCCAGACCAATCGCCTGTCCAACGGTGGACGGATCGACCGCAACAAAGTGCTGAGCTTCACCTTCAACGGCCAGACCTACAAAGGTTTTGAAGGCGACTCGCTGGCCGCAGCCCTGCTGGCCAACGGCGTCGACATCATTGGCCGCAGCTTCAAGTATTCGCGTCCGCGCGGCATCTTCGCCGCCGGTGCCGAAGAGCCGAACGCGGTGCTGCAGATCGGTGCTACCGAAGCCACCCAGATCCCTAACGTGCGCGCCACGCAACAGGCGTTGTACCAAGGGCTGGTCGCCACCAGCACCAACGGCTGGCCGAGCGTCAACAACGACATGATGGGGATTCTCGGCAAGGTCGGCGGCAAGCTGATGCCGCCGGGTTTCTACTACAAAACCTTCATGTACCCGCAATCGTTCTGGATGACTTACGAGAAGTACATTCGCAAGGCCGCAGGTCTTGGTCGTTCGCCGACCGAAGTCGATCCGGACACCTACGACTACATGAACCAGCACTGCGACGTGCTGATCGTCGGCGCCGGCCCGGCCGGTCTGGCCGCAGCACTGGCCGCTGCACGCAGCGGTGCGCGGGTGATCATCGCCGACGAACAGGAAGAGTTCGGCGGCAGCCTGCTCGACTCCCGCGAAAGCCTCGACGGCAAACCGGCGATGGAATGGGTGGCCGGCGTCATCGCTGAATTGAAGAGCACTCCGGACGTGCTGCTGTTGCCGCGCGCCACGGTCAACGGCTACCACGACCACAACTTCCTGACCATTCATGAACGCCTCACCGATCACCTCGGTGACCGCGCGCCGATCGGCCAGGTGCGTCAGCGCATCCACCGCGTCCGCGCCAAGCGTGTGGTGCTGGCGACCGGTGCTCACGAGCGTCCGCTGGTCTACGGCAACAACGACGTGCCGGGCAACATGCTCGCCGGCGCGGTGTCGACTTACGTGCGCCGTTACGGCGTGGCACCGGGCAAAAAACTGGTGCTGTCGACCAACAACGATCACGCCTACCGCGTGGCGCTGGACTGGCTCGACGCCAGCCTGCAAGTGGTCGCCATCGCCGACGCCCGCAGCAATCCGCGTGGCGCATTGGTTGAGGAAGCGCGCGCCAAAGGCATTCGCATCCTCACCGGCAGCGCCGTGATCGAGGCCCGTGGCAGCAAGCACGTCACCGCTGCCCGCGTGGCGGCGATCGATGTCAAAGGCCACAAGGTCACCAGCCCCGGCGAATGGCTCGACTGCGACCTGATCGCCAGCTCCGGCGGTTACAGCCCGGTGGTTCACCTGGCGTCGCACCTCGGCGGCAAGCCGATCTGGCGCGAAGACATCCTCGGCTTCGTACCGGGCGAAGCACCGCAGAAACGCGTGTGCGTCGGTGGCATCAATGGCGTCTACGGTCTTGGCGATTCTCTGGCTGACGGTTTTGAAGGCGGAGTGCGCGCTGCGTCCGAAGCCGGTTTCCAGACCGTTGAAGCCGTGTTGCCGAAAGCCCTGAGCCGTCTGGAAGAGCCGACGTTGGCGCTGTTCCAGGTGCCGCACGAGAAGGGCACTTCGCGGGCGCCGAAGCAATTCGTCGACCTGCAGAACGACGTGACCGCCGCGGCCATCGAGCTGGCGACCCGCGAAGGTTTCGAGTCGGTCGAGCACGTCAAACGCTACACCGCGCTGGGCTTCGGCACCGATCAGGGCAAGCTCGGCAACGTCAACGGCCTGGCGATTGCCGCCCGCTCGCTGAACGTGACCATCCCGCAGATGGGCACCACGATGTTCCGTCCGAACTACACGCCGGTCACTTTCGGCGCGGTAGCCGGTCGTCACTGCGGGCACATCTTCGAACCTGTGCGTTACACGGCACTGCATCAATGGCACCTGAAAAACGGCGCCGAGTTCGAAGACGTCGGTCAGTGGAAACGTCCGTGGTACTTCCCGAAAAACGGCGAAGACATGCATGCCGCCGTCAAACGCGAATGCAAGGCTGTGCGCGACAGCGTCGGTCTGCTGGACGCTTCGACCCTGGGCAAGATCGACATCCAGGGCCCGGACGCCCGCGAGTTCCTCAATCGCGTGTACACCAACGCCTGGACCAAGCTCGACGTGGGCAAGGCCCGTTATGGCCTGATGTGCAAGGAAGACGGCATGGTCTTCGACGACGGTGTGACGGCGTGTCTGGCCGACAACCATTTCGTCATGACCACCACCACCGGCGGTGCGGCTCGCGTACTGCAGTGGCTGGAGCTGTACCATCAGACCGAATGGCCGGACCTGAAGGTGTACTTCACCTCTGTCACCGACCACTGGGCGACCATGACCCTGTCCGGCCCGAACAGCCGCAAGCTGCTCAGCGCCGTGACCGACATCGACCTGGCCAATGAAGCGTTCCCGTTCATGACCTGGAAAGAAGGTCTGGTCGGCGGTGTGCCGGCACGGGTGTTCCGCATCTCGTTCACCGGTGAGCTGTCGTACGAAGTCAACGTCCAGGCCGACTACGCGATGGGCGTGCTGGAAAAAATCGTCGAGGCGGGCAAACAGTACAACCTGACCCCGTACGGCACCGAAACCATGCACGTTTTGCGGGCGGAGAAGGGCTTCATCATCGTCGGCCAGGACACCGACGGCTCGATGACCCCGGACGACCTGAACATGGGCTGGTGCGTCGGTCGCACCAAACCGTTCTCGTGGATCGGCCAGCGCGGCATGAACCGTGAAGACTGCGTGCGGGACCAGCGTAAGCAACTGGTGGGCCTGAAGCCGATCGATCCGAACGTATGGCTGCCGGAAGGTGCACAGCTGGTGTTCAACACCAAGCAGTCGATCCCGATGACCATGGTCGGCCACGTGACCTCCAGCTACGCGCACAACTCCCTCGGCTATTCGTTTGCCATGGGCGTGGTGAAGGGTGGTCTGAAGCGTCTGGGCGAGCGGGTGTTCGCACCGCTGGCGGATGGCAGCGTGATCGAGGCGGAAATCGTTTCTTCGGTGTTCTTCGATCCGAAAGGCGATCGCCAGAACATCTAACTGATCGCTCCCGCGCCTGGCGCGGGAGCGACACCGAATTCAGGAAGGGTGCTTTATGACCGCAGCCAACGTTTACCAACAACGCCCGACCACCGGGGCCAAGGCCGAGTCGTCGCTGCATCACGCCGACCTCGCCAGCCTGGTCGGCAAGGGCCGCAAGACCGCCGGTGTCACCGTGCGCGAGAAGAAACTCCTCGGCCATCTGACCATCCGTGGCGATGGCCACGATGCCGCGTTCGCCGCCGGTGTGCACAAGGCGCTGGGCATTGAATTGCCGGGCGCCCTGAGTGTGATCGTCAAAGGCGAAACCAGCCTGCAATGGATGGGCCCGGATGAGTGGCTGCTGATCGTGCCGAGCGGTGAAGAGTTCGCCGCCGAGCAGAAACTGCGCGAAGCGCTGGGCGATCTGCACATCGCCATCGTCAACGTCAGCGGCGGCCAGCAAGTGCTTGAATTGAGCGGCCCGAACGTACGTCAGGTGCTGATGAAATCCACCAGCTACGACGTGCACCCGAACAACTTCCCGGTCGGCAAGGCTGTGGGCACGGTGTTCGCCAAGTCGCAGCTGATGATCCGCCACACCGCTGAGGACACCTGGGAACTGCTTATCCGTCGCAGCTTCTCGGATTACTGGTGGTTGTGGTTGCAGGATGCGTCCGCAGAATACGGCCTTAGCGTTCAGGCTTGAGGTGAATTGCGTCGATCTTGCTTGCGTGTAGGGCCTGAGATTTTTGCCCCCTCACCCCAACCCTCTCCCCCAAGGGGGCGAGGGGGAAAGGGAGCTGATCTCGGTTGGTTTCAAAGCCTGAGTTCGGCTCGGTATTTCACGTCGGCGTAGCTCGAAAGAACAACCCGGTCAGTCCCCTCTCCCTCCGGGAGAGGGCTAGGGTGAGGGGAAAACTCCCTGACACCCCGCACAAAGAACAGGAGTCACCGCACCATGAGCCGCGCCCCAGACACATGGATTCTGACCGCCGACTGCCCCAGCGTTCTCGGCACCGTGGACGCGGTGACGCGTTTTCTGTTCGAGCAGGGCTGTTACGTCACCGAACACCACTCGTTCGATGACCGCCTCTCGGGGCGTTTCTTTATTCGTGTGGAATTCCGTCAGCCCGACGGTTTCGACGAGCAATCCTTCCGCGCCGGCCTCGCCGAACGCGGTCAGGCGTTCGGCATGATCTTCGAGCTGACCGCGCCGAACTACCGGCCAAAAGTCGTGATAATGGTCTCCAAGGCCGATCACTGCCTCAACGACTTACTCTACCGCCAGCGCATCGGCCAGCTGTCGATGGACGTGGCGGCGGTGGTGTCGAACCACCCGGACCTCAAGCCGCTGGCCGACTGGCACCAGATTCCCTACTACCATTTCCCCCTCGACCCGAACGACAAACCGGCCCAGGAGCGGCAGGTGTGGCAAGTGATCGAGGAGGCTGGCGCCGAACTGGTGATCCTCGCCCGCTACATGCAGGTGCTGTCGCCGGAGCTGTGCCGCAAGCTCGATGGCAAGGCGATCAACATTCATCACTCGCTGCTGCCGGGCTTCAAGGGCGCCAAGCCGTATCACCAGGCCTACAACAAGGGCGTGAAACTGGTGGGCGCCACCGCGCACTACATCAACAACGACCTCGACGAGGGGCCGATCATCGCCCAGGGCGTCGAGGCCGTGGATCACAGTCATTACCCCGAAGACCTGATCGCCAAGGGCCGCGACATCGAAGGCCTGACCCTGGCCCGGGCCGTGGGGTATCACATTGAGCGGAGGGTGTTCCTGAACGCCAATCGCACCGTCGTTCTTTAAGTCATAACAACGCAAAACCAACAAGCAATAACCCGAGCACTTAACGCGCTGCCTGCCTGGGCGGCGCGGTTCCATAAAAACAACAGCGAGGTGAAAGCATGTCTGGCAATCGTGGTGTGGTGTATCTCGGCGCTGGCAAGGTCGAAGTACAGAAAATCGACTATCCGAAAATGCAGGATCCGCGCGGCAGGAAGATCGAGCACGGTGTCATCCTGCGTGTGGTTTCAACCAACATTTGCGGCTCCGACCAGCACATGGTGCGCGGCCGTACCACGGCGCAGACCGGTCTGGTGCTGGGCCACGAGATCACTGGTGAAGTGATCGAAAAAGGCTCCGACGTCGAGAACCTGAAAATCGGCGATCTGGTGTCCGTTCCGTTCAACGTGGCTTGCGGGCGCTGCCGTTCCTGCAAGGAGCAACACACCGGCGTCTGCCTGACCGTCAACCCGGCCCGTGCCGGCGGTGCCTACGGTTACGTCGACATGGGCGACTGGACCGGTGGCCAGGCCGAATACGTGCTGGTGCCGTACGCCGACTTCAACCTGCTGAAACTGCCGGACCGCGACAAGGCCATGGAGAAAATCCGTGACCTGACCTGCCTCTCCGACATTCTGCCGACCGGTTACCACGGCGCCGTCACCGCGGGCGTTGGTCCGGGCAGCACCGTTTACATCGCGGGCGCAGGCCCGGTCGGCCTGGCCGCTGCTGCTTCGGCCCGTCTGCTGGGCGCGGCGGTGGTGATCATCGGCGACGTCAACACCATCCGCCTGGCCCACGCCAAGGCTCAGGGTTTTGAAGTGGTCGACCTGTCGAAAGACACCCCGCTGCACGAACAGATCGCCGCGCTGCTGGGCGAACCTGAAGTGGATTGCGCGGTGGACTGCGTGGGCTTCGAAGCCCGTGGTCATGGTCACGACGGCGTCAAATCCGAAGCTCCGGCCACCGTACTCAACTCGCTGATGGGCGTGGTGCGCGTAGCTGGCAAGATCGGCATTCCGGGCCTGTACGTGACCGAAGATCCGGGTGCCGTGGACGCTGCCGCGAAAATGGGCAGCCTGAGCATTCGCTTCGGCCTCGGCTGGGCCAAATCCCACAGCTTCCACACCGGCCAGACCCCAGTGATGAAGTACAACCGCCAGCTGATGCAGGCGATCATGTGGGACCGCATCAACATCGCCGAAGTGGTGGGCGTGCAGGTCATCAGCCTCGACCAGGCGCCGGAAGGCTACGGCGAGTTCGATGCCGGCGTGCCGAAGAAGTTTGTGATTGATCCGCACAAGTTGTTCAGTGCGGCGTAAGCGATGAGGCAATAAAAAAACGGCGACCCTGGGTCGCCGTTTTTTATGAGGGGTGCTGCGTTCCAAAACCGCGGATCTGCCATTCATCGCCCGGCGTTCGGACTTTCACGTTTCATGCACGCCTTCGGTATGAAAATGGCTGGCCCGCGCCGGAACATGCCGGCGGATGCCCGGTCAAACCGGGCAGTTTGACCCTCCCTTGACGGAAGGTCTTCACGCCACAAGAGGATGTCTGAATGAAGATTTCACGCGGTTTTGCCCTGGCATCGCTCCTGACCCTGGCGGCAGGGCCGGTGTTTGCCGGTTTCAGTTTGAATGACGTGGCCGGTGCGGTATCGGGCATGCAGGGCGGGGACAAGGCCGCCGCCGCGGCGCCGACGTCGGAAACCGCCGGTCTGTTGAGTGCCTTGAGCGCGCTGAACGTCACGCCGCAGCAAGCGGTCGGCGGTACCAGTGCCATGTTGGGCCTGGCGAAGAACCAACTGAGCAACACGGACTATTCCGAGCTGGCCAAGGAAGTGCCGGGCATCGACAAGCTGTCGGGCGGCAGCGGTAATCTGGCGGCGTTGAGCGGCTTGCTCGGCTCGTCGGGCAAGTCCGCCGGGCTGGAAAATGCGCTGGGCAACGTCAAGGACACCAATGACCTGAACAACGCCTTCGGTGCGTTGGGCATGGACAGCGGGATGGTCGGCCAGTTTGCCCCGATCCTCCTGCAATACCTCGGTCAGCAGGGTGTCGGCGGTTCGTTGCTGCAAAGCCTGGGCAGCATCTGGGGCACCGGCACCAACGGTTGACTCAGCGGCGCTCGCCCTTGAGTTCGGCGATGCGCTGATCCTTGAGGGTCCAGAGCTGGTTGACCCAGTTCTGGACCTTCTCGCGAAACGCCGGATCATTTTCGTAATCGCCCTGCCACAGGGCCGGATCCAGCTCGCGGGTCTGGATGTCGATGATCACGCGCGGTACGTTGCCGCTGATCAGGTCCCAGAACCCCGGAATCTTCTGCTGTGGATAAACCACGGTCACGTCGAGAATCGCGTCCAGCTGTTCGCCCATCGCCGCCAGTACGAATGCCACGCCGCCGGCCTTGGGCTTGAGCAGGTGGCTGAACGGTGATTGCTGCTGAGTGCTTTTGGCAGCGGTGTAACGCGTGCCTTCCAGATAGTTCACCACCGTCACCGGCTGACGCTTGAACAGCTCGCAGGCGGCCTTGGTGATTTCCAGATCCTTGCCGGCCAGTTCCGGGTTCTTCGCCAGAAACGCCTTGGTGTAACGCTTCATGAACGGGTAATCCAGCGCCCACCAGGCCAGGCCCAGAAACGGCACCCAGATCAGCTCTTTCTTGAGGAAGAACTTGAAGAACGGCGTGCGCCGGTTGAGGGTCTGGATCAGCGCCGGGATATCGACCCAGGACTGATGGTTGCTGATCACCAGGTAAGACGTGTCGCTGCGCAAGTCTTCGCCGCCGCGAATGTCCCATTGGGTGGGGATGCACAGGCGAAAGATCAGCTTGTCGATTTCCGCCCAGGTTTCGGCGATCCACATCACCGCCCACGAGGCGTAGTCGCGAAAGCGTCCCGGCAGGATCAGCTTGAGCAGGGCGAACACCATCAGCGGGCCGAACAGCACGAGGGTGTTGGACAACAGCAGCAGGGTGACGAGACAGCCGGTGAGCAGGCGGCGCATAAGCAACTCTTGGAAAACGGATGGGCGCGCCATGATAAGTGGCTTCGGCCGACAGGCCAAATCCGCCGGTGACGAATGTTTCACCTGTGGCGCGTTAGTCTGATCGTTCCCACGCTCTGCGTGGGAACGATCAAGTAAACAACGGTCTAAAATCTCGCGTCTGACGTCCCCATTTCCCAAGGAAGCCCCTTACGTGAAATCCCTCCTTGCACTGCTTTCCCTCGTCGCCCTGCCGGTGCTCGCCGCCGAACCGACGCTGTACGGTCGTTACGAATACATCGCGCTGCCGGAAATCGGCGGCGAAGTGCTCAAGGCCAAGATGGACACCGGCGCGCTGACCGCCTCGTTGTCGGCCAAGGACATCGAGACGTTCAAACGCGACGGCGAAGACTGGGTGCGTTTCCGTCTGGCCACCAAGGACGCCAGCAACAAGGTGTACGAGCACAAGGTCGCGCGGATCAGCAAGATCAAGAGTCGCTCGGATGAAGAAGACGAGGGCGAAAGCACCGAAGTGGCCAAGCGTCCGGTGGTCGATCTGGAGCTGTGCCTGGGCGACGTCAAGCGTACCGTGGAGGTCAACCTGACTGACCGCAGCAACTTCAACTACCCGTTGCTGATCGGGGCCAAGGCCCTGCGCGAGTTCGGCGCGGCGGTGAACCCGGCGCGACGCTTCACCGCTGACAAACCTGATTGCTGATCGAGCGTCGTGTCTCGCAAATGCTGTTCCTTTTTGACGGTGTCTGTTGCCGTCATGCTGCGTTGCCGCTCCTCGCCATAGCGGGCTATGACTCGTCGCGGCGCCTTGCCTGACGACAACAGCCACTCGTCAAAAAAGGAACGCATTTGTGAGACGCGACGCTGGTGGTCTCATTGACGTAACGCCGGGCTTGGGGCACCGTTCGCGCACTTAACCCACAGGCTCGGACGCCATGCCTCATATCCTGATTGTCGAAGACGAAGCGGCGATTGCCGACACGCTGATTTTTGCCTTGCAGGGCGAGGGCTTCACCACGACCTGGCTGAGCCTGGGCGCGGCGGCGCTGGAGCATCAGCGCCAGAACCCGGCGGATCTGATCATCCTCGACATCGGCCTGCCGGACATCAGCGGCTTCGAGACCTGCAAACAGCTGCGTCGCTTCAGTGAAGTGCCGGTGCTGTTCCTCAGCGCGCGCAATGCCGAAATCGATCGCGTGGTGGGCCTGGAAATCGGCGCCGATGATTACGTGGTCAAGCCGTTCAGCCCGCGCGAAGTGGCGGCACGAGTCCGGGCGATTCTCAAGCGCATGGCGCCACGTCCGGTCATCGAAGCCTCCTCGGCGCTGTTCCGCGTCGATCCCGAACGCGTGCAGATCAGCTATCGCGGCCAACCCCTGAGCCTGACCCGCCACGAATTCCGTCTGCTGCAATGCCTGCTCGAACAACCCGAACGGGTGTTCAGCCGCGAGCAATTGCTCGATGCGCTGGGCGTGGCGGCGGATGCCGGTTACGAGCGCAGCATCGACAGCCACATCAAAAGCGTGCGCGCCAAATTACGTCTGGTGCGCGCCGAAGCCGAGCCGATCCAGACCCATCGCGGCCTTGGCTACAGCTACAGCCCGGGGCACAGCTGATGTCGCTGGGGCTGCGGATTTTCCTGGTGTATGTGCTGTTTATCGGCTTGACCGGTTATTTCGTGCTCAACACGGTGATGGAAGAAATCCGCCCCGGCGTGCGCCAGTCCACCGAAGAAACCCTGGTCGATACGGCCAACCTGATGGCGGAAATCCTGCGGGACGATTTCAAGGCCGGCACCCTCAACCAGAATCGCTGGCCGCAGCTGCTCCGCGCTTATGGCGAACGCCAGCCGAAGGCGACGATCTGGGGCCTGGCGAAAAACCAGGTCAACCACCGGATCTACGTTACCGACGCCAAGGGCATCGTAGTGCTGGACTCCAGCGGTGTTGCGGTCGGTCAGGACTACTCGCGCTGGAACGACGTCTACCTGACCCTGCGCGGTGAATACGGCGCACGTTCCAGCCGCAGTGACCCGAATGACCCGAACTCCTCGGTGATGCACGTCGGCGCGCCGATCCGCGACAACGGCGCGATCATCGGCGTGGTCACCGTGGCCAAGCCCAACAGTTCACTGCAACCCTACGTCGATCGCACCGAACGCCGTTTGCTCGGTTACGGCGCCGGATTGATCGGCCTCGGCCTGCTGCTCGGCGCCGTGCTGTCGTGGTGGCTGAGCCGCGCGTTGCACCGCTTGACCGTTTACGCCCAGGCCGTGAGCGAGGGCCGTCGGGTGGCGGTGCCGCGCTATCGCGGCGGCGAGCTGGAACAGTTGGCCACTGCCGTGGAACAGATGCGCACCCAGCTCGAAGGCAAGGCCTACGTCGAGCGTTATGTGCACACCCTGACCCATGAATTGAAGAGCCCGCTGGCAGCGATTCGCGGTGCCGCCGAGTTGTTGCAGGGCGAGATGCCGGCGGATCAGCGATTGCGCTTTGTCGGCAACATCGACAGTGAAAGTGCCCGGATGCAGCAGTTGATCGAACGTCTGCTGAACCTTGCCCAGGTCGAACAGCGGCAGGGTCTTGAGGAGCGTGTCGCCGTGCCGTTGGCGGCGCTGGTGAATGAGCTGCTTCAGGCACAGATGGCACGCATCGAAGGCCGGCAACTGCGTATCGAGCAAACCATCGCGGCGGATCTGGCGTTGATCGGCGAGCCATTTCTGCTGCGACAGGCGCTGGGCAATCTGCTGGAGAACGCACTGGATTTCACGCCGTCACACGGTCTGCTGCGCTTTGGTGCCGAGAGAATCGGCGAGCAGGTCGAGCTTCGCCTGTTCAACGAAACCACGCCGATTCCCGACTATGCCTTGCCCCGTTTGAGCGAGCGTTTCTACTCCTTGCCACGCCCGGACAGCGGACGTAAAAGCACCGGACTCGGGCTGAACTTCGTCGAGGAGGTGGTCAAGTTGCACGGTGGATCAATGCGCATCGGCAACGTTGAAGGTGGGGTGGAAGTCGTTCTGCAGTTGTAGTCTCCACACAAACTCCACATTCCTCCCATAAAACCCCCACATCCCCTTTGCAGACTCTGCCCATCGAAACAGGGAGAGTCCCATGAATAAAAGTCTGACGATAAAACTCGGGGCCATTGCCCTGCTGATCCTGGTATTGCTGGTGCCGCTGCTGATGATCGACGGCATCATCGACGATCGCCAGCAACTGCGTGACGGTGTGCTGGAAGACATTGCCAGAAGCTCAAGCTACAGCCAGCAACTCAGCGGGCCGGTGATGGTTGTGCCGTATCGCAAAGTGGTGCGCACCTGGAAAACCAAGGAGAAGAGCGACGAGCGCTACCAGGAAATCGGCGAAGAGCGCGGGCGCCTGTATTTTCTGCCGGAGCGTTTTGAACTCGACGGCCAGGTGCAGACCGAACTGCGCGCCCGTGGCATTTACGAGGCGCGGCTGTTCCATGCCGACAACCGCATCAGCGGGCAATTCACAGTGCCGGCGCAGTTGGGGATCAAGGAAGACTTTGTCGATTACACCTTCGATGCGCCGTTCCTGGCGGTCGGCATCAGTGATATTCGCGGTATCGAAAATGCGCTGAAGCTGGAGCTTGGCGCGCAACGCCTGGACTTCGTTCCGGGTACTCAGGTCGGCTGGCTGGGCGAGGGTGTGCGAGTGACGCTGCCGGCGCTGGACACCAGCAAGACCACGGAACTGGCCTTCGGCTTCGACCTGCGCCTGCAAGGCACCGGCTCGTTGCAGGTGCTGCCGGTGGGCAAGACCAGCCGCGTGAACCTCGCTGCCAACTGGCCGCACCCAAGCTTCATCGGTAACTTCCTGCCGGCCAAACGCGAGATCACCGATCAGGGTTTCACCGCCGACTGGCAGACCTCGTTTTTCTCCACCAATTTGCAGGAAGCGATGAGCCGTTGCGTGTCGGGCAATGATTGCGAGACGTTCAACGGGCGCAGTTTCGGCGTGAGCTTCATCGATCCGGTGGATCAGTACCTGAAGAGCGATCGGGCGATCAAATATGCGTTGTTGTTCATCGTCCTGACGTTCGCCGGTTTCTTCCTGTTCGAAGTACTGAAAAGCCTGGCAGTGCACCCGGTGCAATACGCGCTGGTAGGTGTGGCGCTGGCGTTCTTTTATCTGTTGCTGCTGTCGTTGTCGGAGCACATCGGTTTTGCCCTGGCGTATCTGTTGTCGGCCAGCGGTTGTGTGTTGTTGATCGGGTTCTACGTCTGCCATGTGCTGCGCAGCGTGCGGCATGGCTTGAGTTTTTCGGCGGGGCTGGCGGCGTTGTACGGTTTGCTCTACGGCTTGCTGAGCGCCGAGGATTACGCGCTGCTGATGGGCTCGCTGCTGCTGTTCGGTCTGCTGGGTGTGTTCATGGTGCTGACCCGCAATCTGGACTGGTACGGGATCGGGCAGAAACCGGCCAAACCGCTGGAGTTCGATATCGGAGCGGTGCAATGAGCCGGTTTGTGGGGTTGCGTGAGGAGCAGCGGGAGGCCGAAGTGTTGATGACGCTGATCTTTGCGTCGTTGCCTCCCGCCCGGTGCGTCAAGCCTTCGGCATCGTCGCAATCATCGACGGCCGCTGGCTCACTTCAAAGAACCAGTTGGCCAGTTGCGGGTTGGCGTCACGCCAGCCCAGATCCGGGAAGCGCAGATCCAGATAACCCAGCGCACAGGCCACGCTGATCGAAGCGACGTCGAAGTGGCAGGTCAGTTCGGCAATCGCGTCGCGCTCCAGCAGGGCGAGGGCGCGGCGGATCTTCTCGCGCTGGGCCTCGAGCCATTCGTCCCAGTGTTTTTCCGGGGCACGCAGCACTTGCTCGTAACGCACCATGACCGAGGCGTCCATGATCCCGTCGGCCATCGAGGCCAGGGTCAGGCGCCGCCAGCGGGCCGCGCCGTCGCGAGGGATCAGCGGGTTGCCGACGTGCTGGTGGTCGAGGTAATCGAGGATCACCCGGCTGTCATGGATGACATTGCCGTCGGCCAGGCGCAGGGCCGGGATCTTGCCCAGCGGGTTGTCTGCGTTGAGCGCGGCGTCCGGGCTGACAGGGCTGAGTACGCAGTCCTGCAGCGCGACGCGATCCTGCTGGCCGGTCTCGTGCAGCAGCACCATGACTTTGCGCACGAACGGGGACAGGGTGTTGTGAAACAGGGTCATGCTGGGAGCGGACATTGGCAGGGTCTCGGTCAAGGGCAAGACGGGCAGCATAGCGCGTTGCCCGTCAGGCTCAAGCCGTTCAGCGACGTTGCAGCAGTCCACGCAGGGCAATGGCGGCCGGAACGCCCAGACCAATCCAGCTCAAGCCATCCCAGATCCCGTCGCCCAGCAGCGCGGCGAACAGGCCCGCCGCACTCAGCAGCGCGATCACCAGCGGTGTGCTGAAGACCTTCCAGAAATTCGACTGACGCGGCTTCATGCAGAGGCCTCCGCCGGTTCCAGTACCGGTTTCGCGGCCTTGCGCCTTACCACCCACAAGTACACGCCGCTGGCGAGGACGATGATGGTCAGCACGTCCAGCGTGGCCCAGAGGATTTTCATCGGCATGCCGCCGTAGTCACCGAAGTGCAGCGGCTGAGACATGCCCATGGCGTCCATGTACCACGGTCGTTCTGCCACCGCCGTGACCTGCAGGGTGCTGGCGTCGATCAGCACCGGGGTCAGCAGGTGCGAGGTCAGGTGGGTGCCGCCCTTCATGAACACCGAGTAATGGTGCTCGCTGGAGAAACGGGTGCCGGGGAAGGCGATGAAGTCCGGTTTCATCCCCGGTGTGACGCTGCCGGCGATGTCCAGCACCCGGGTGGCCGGGGCCAGTTGCGTCAGCGGCGGGGCATCGCGATAGGGCGCGATCATGGCGTTGAGCGAATCGCTGCGCCAGGCGGCGATGATCAGGTCGGCACAGGCGCTGATCACTCCCGTAACGCCGACCACCAGCGCCCAGGTCAGGGTGACCACACCGATCAGGTTATGCAGGTCGAGCCAGCGCAGGCGGGTGGATTTGTCCAGGCGCACGGTGCCGAACTTCAAGCGGCGCATGAACGGCAGGTACAACACCGTGCCGGACACGATCGCGACCACGAACAGCAAACCCATGAACGCCAGCAGCAACTTGCCCGGCAGGTCGGCGAACATGTCGACGTGCAGACGCAGGATGAACAGCATCAGGCCACCGTTGGCCGAAGGCATTTCCAGGGCTTCGCCGGTGCGCGCATCGAGCATGAAGGTGTGCGAGGAGTTGGGCTCGGTGCCGGCGGTCTTGGCCATGATCGTCAGCACGGCATTCGGTTCGTCGTCTTCGAAGCCGAAGTACTGCACGACTTCACCGGGCCGATGCTTCTCCGCCGCTTCGACCAGTTGCGCCAGGTTCAGATGCGGCGTATCCGCCGGCATCACCCGCAACTCGGGCGCATCGCCCAGCAGGTGGTCGATCTCGTGATGGAAAATCAGCGGCAGGCCGGTCAGGGCCAGCAGCAGCAAAAACACGGTGCAGATCAGGCTGGTCCAAGTGTGGACGAAGGACCAGCGGCGAATTGTTTTACTTTTCATTTCATGACCTTCAAAAACACCAAAGCCGTCCACGAGGGACGGCCTGGTTGCAGGGCCTGTTTCAGCTCAGGCGCTTACCACTTGTAGGTGGCGCTGGCGATGACGCTGCGCTGGTCGCCGTAGTAGCAGTAGAAACCGTCGCAGGTGGAAATGTAGTCCTTGTCGAACAGGTTGGTCGCGTTGAGTGCCAGCGACGCCCCTTTGAGGCTGTTGTCCAGACGGCCGAGGTCGTAATGCACGGCGGCGTCAAACACGGTGTAGGCGTCCGCCTTGCCCAGCCAGGTGTTGGCCTTGTCGCCGTAGGTGTTGCCGGTGTAGCGCACGCCGCCGCCGATGCCGAAGCCGTCGAGCACGCCGCTGTGCCAGGTGTAATCGGTCCACAGCGAGGCTTGCTGGTTCGGCATCAGTTGCAGACGGTTGCCCTTGTCGACGCCTTTCTGCACTTCGGACTTGGCCAGGGTGTAGGCGGCGATGACTTTCAGGTTGTCGGTAACGTCGGAGACGGCTTCCAGCTCCAGGCCTTTGACTTTCACTTCGCCGGTCTGGCTGGTGATGGTCACGTTGTTGACGATGGAGTTGACCGAGACGTTCTTCTGGGTCAGGTCATACACCGCTGCGCTGAGCAGGGTCTTGCTGCCCGGTGGCTGGTACTTGATGCCCAGTTCCCATTGCTTGCCCTCGGTCGGTTTGAACGAGTCGGTGGCAGTGGCATCGGCGCCGCTGGTTGGCTGGAAGGATTCGGCGTACGACAGGTACGGCACGAAACCCGAGTCGAACACGTAGCTGATCGCCGCGTTACCGCTGAACGCCTTGTCACGCTGGGTGTTGGTGGCGTCGCCCTTGTTGAAGAACTTGGTGCTGGTGTGCACCCAGTCTTCACGACCGCCCAGGGTCAGACGCCATTGGTCCAGGGCCATCTGGTCCTGCACGTAGAGGCCGCTCTGGTAGGTTTTCTGGTTGTAGTCATAGAACGCCGAGGAACGCGGTGGACGAATGATCGTCTGGCCGTAGACCGGGTTATTGACGTTGATGTCCGGTGCGGAGCCGAAGATCGAGGTGTAGTTGTCGTTGCTGCGCTGGTGATCGAGACCGAGCAATAGGGTGTGACGGATATCGCCGGTGGCGAAGTCCGCCTGGAAGTTGTTGTCCACGGCGAACTGGCTGATGTCCTCATCGACGTTGGTGGTGCCGCGGCCGACATTACCCTGATCATCGACGGTGAAGCCGGCGAAGGATGGGTTGTAGCTGTTGACGGTCACCGTCTGGAACGACAGATCAGACTTGGTGTAACGCAGATTCTGTTTGAACTGCCACACGTCGTTGATGCGATGTTCGAAGGCATAGCCGAGCGCGTAGTAGGTACGGTCGTAGAAGTCGTAGTCAGGATCGCCCAGGTTCTTGTGATGGGAAATCTTGCCGAACGGCATGTCGATCTTGGTGCCCTGAATCGGGTAGAACTGGCTGGTGACACCGGTATCGTCGCGGGTGAACTGCGAGAGCAAGGTCAGCTTGGTGTCTTCGTCGATGTTCCAGGTCAGGCTCGGGGCGATGTTGTAGCGCTTGTTTTCGATGTGGTCGATCTGCGTGTCGCTGTCACGCACCACGCCGCTGATGCCATACAAAAACTGACCCGCTTCATCGATCTTGCCGGTGCTGGCGAAGTTGATCTGGCGGTGATTGTCGCTGCCGTACTGCAACTGGATTTCGCTGCTTTGCACATCGCTCGGGCGACGGCTGACCATGTCCAGCAGGCCGCCCGGCGGGGTCTGGCCGTACACCGAAGAAGCCGGGCCGCGCAGCAGGGCGAGGCGATCGAGGTTCCAGGTTTCCGGTTTCGGGTTGGCGTAGATGCCGCGTGGCAACGGCAGGCCGTCGAGGAATTGGGTCGGTTCGAAACCGCGCACGCGCAGCCAGTCGATACGGGTGTCGCTGCCGTAGCTGCTGGCGGTGATGCCAGGCATGTAGCGCACGGCGTCATCGAGGCTGTGCACGCCACGGTCGTCCATTTGCTGGCGAGTGGCGACCGAAATCGAACGCGGCGCTTCGACCAGCGCGGTGTCGGTCTTGGTGCCGGCGGCGGTGCGGGTGGCGGTGTAGCCTTCGACCGGGCCCCAGGCGCTTTCATAGTTTTCCACGCCGATCACCGAAGTTTCCGGCAGGGCCATCACGCCTTCCGGTACGGCGACCAGGGTGTAAGTGCCGGCGCTGCTCTGTTCCAGTTGCAGACCGGTGCCACGCAGGGCCGCGCGCAGGGCGCCGGCCGCGTCATATTGGCCGTTGACCGGCGCCGAAGTCTTGCCCGCCGCCAGCGACGGGTTCAGCGACAGCGTGAGGCCGCCCTGGCTGGCGATCTGGTTCAGGGTGGTCGACAACGGAGCCGCCGGCAGGTTGTAGGCGCGTACGCTCGACGCCTGTTCAGCGGCGATCAGTTGGCTGCTGGCCAGCGGGGTGCAGAGGGCAATGGCGACCGCCAGCAAACTGGGGCGCAACAAGGTGTCTAGCGAACGGGACATACGGCGGCTCCTGAATGGAAATATTTCTCAATTGCCTGTGTGCCGGACGAGATTCGAAAAGTGATAGGGCTGGATGAAAATAATTTCGATTAACGAACGACATCGCTGCACAAGTCAGCGGAAAGTCCGTTTTCATGGGGTGTGATGGGTGTTTCTGTCGCGACCTGCTCGTGACAGCGATTGCTCAGGAAGCGCTGAATGTCAGGGCTTCGGATCAGCCTTGGCCACGGTCACCCACCATGGCGTGTGCTGTTCGATCTGCACCGGCAGGGTCGGCAGCAGGGCGTTCAGCGCCTTGTCGGTGTCGTGCAGCGGGAAGCTGCCGGTGATGCGCAGGTCGGCGACTTCCGGCGCAATGCCCAGATGGCCGCGACGATAGCGACCGAGTTCATGCACCAGGTCTTCCAGGCGCGCGTTGTCCACCACCAGCATGCCGCGGGTCCAGGCATCGGCGCCGGGGTTGAGCGCCACTACCGAATCCAGACCGTTGTGGCGGATCAGCACTTGCTGGCCTTCGCGCAGGATCTGTTCCTGCGGATCGGATTGCGGATGCGCCGCCACCGCTGATTGCAGCACGCTAAGGCGCGTGCCGGCGTCTTCGCGCTTGACCAGGAACCGCGTACCCAGGGCGCGCATGCTGCCCTCGGCGGTTTCGACGATGAACGGCCGCGCATCGCCGTGACCGGTTTCGACGAGGATTTCGCCTTCCTGCAACACGATCAGCCGTTGCTTCTCATCGAAGCGGACATCCACCGCGCTGTGGGTATTGAGGTTGAGCACGGTGCCGTCGGCCAGGCGCACGGTGCGCTGTTCGCCGGTGGCGGTGCGTTGATCGGCGAGCCAGTAATCCAGCGGCAGATAACGTTCGCCGGCAAACAGCGCCAGACCGACCACCGCCACGACACTGGCCAGCCCGCTGCCCAGCTTGCGCACGCGGCGGCGGATGCCTTCGCGCGATTGCAGCAATGCGGTGCGTGCCGGGCCGTTGGCCACGCTGAAACGCTGGTCGAGCATGCCCAACTGGCGCCAGGCGCGAGCGTGTTCTTCGTTGGCCGCGTGCCATTTGGCGAACTCTTCGCGCTCCAGCGGCGTGCTGGAATCGAGGGTCAATTGCCAGGCAATCGCCGCGTCCAGCACATGGGCCGGGACCGGTCGGGAACTGGCCGGGCTCATGTCGGCTCACCGTACAGTGCGATGTAGCACTGGCGGATGCCCTGGGCCAGGTACTGGCGCACGCGCGGGACAGACACGCCGAGTTTGTCGGCGATCTCGGCGTGGGTCAGGCCGTCGAGGCGGTTATAGAGGAAAGCGGCGCGGGCCTTGGTCGACAGCTTGCCGAGCATGCGGTCAATGGCCTTGAGGTCTTCGAGGATCAGTTGCTGTTCTTCGACCGAGGGCTGTTCGCCCTCGGGGATCAGCATCAGCTCGGTCAAATACGCCTGTTCCAGCGCCGCCCGACGGAAGTAGTCGAACAACAAGCCTTTGGCGATCGCCACCAGAAACGCCCGGGGTTCGCGCGGTGTCAGCAGTTCGTCGCGGCCGAGCAGGCGGACGAAGGTGTCCTGGCTCAGGTCTTCGGCGCGTTGCGGGCATGCCACGTTGCGGCGTAGCCAGGCCAGCAGCCAGCCGCGGTGGTCGCGATACAACGCACCGACGAGCTCACTGTGAGGGCTTTGGGCTGAAGACACGACGACACCGACTGGGAAGTGTTAACTAACGAGAATTGTTCGCGATTGTGGCAGAGGTGGGAATGGTTAGCAATTGGCCACCGGTCGGGTTGTCGGGCGACAACCCGGATTCAGAACGAATGCGTCTGCTGGCGGCGTTTCCACTGACTCAAGCGTTGCTGCAGATTCAGCGGGCTCTGGATCTGCTGCTGGCGTGCCCGGCTGAACAGGATCAGCGCCAGTTCCGCCGTGGCCAGAGCATCGGCGCTCGCGTGGTGGCGTTCGAACACTTCGAGCTTGAACCAGTCGATCCACTCGTCCAGCCCCGCTTCGCGAATGTGCGCCTGCGGGCAAACCAGCGGGGCGATCTGCGCCACATCGAGAAACACCGTCTGCAACTTGTGCCCGAGATGTTCCTTCAGTGCGCGGCCGAGCATGTGCTGGTCGAACGAAGCGTGAAACGCCAGCACCGGACTGTCGCCGATAAACTCCAGCAGCTCGACCAGCGCTTCCGTGGGCTCGCTGCCGGCGGCAATCGCGCTCGGGGCCAAGCCGTGAATCAACACGCTCGGACCGAGTTTCAACTCGTGACATTGCAGGGTGCGTTCGAACTGCTGACTGAAGTCGATCGCACCGTCCTCGATCGCCACCGCACCAATCGACAGCACCCGATCCTTGTTCAGGTTCAGCCCGGTGGTTTCCAGATCCAGTACCACCCAACGCTGTTCGCGGAGGCTGCATTCACGCAGCTCACCGATGGCCGGCAGTTTCGCCAGGCGCTGTTGCAGATCGTCCGGCACGACGGGACTGGCCGGACGCAGCCACGAAAACAGGCTCATAGCTGATACCGCAGGGTCAGGCTGCTTTGCAGGCGCTGGGCCTGGCGCAGGGATTCACGCAGGATGCGCCGGTCCAGATGATTGAGGCTGTCGGGATCGACCCGGTTCGAGTACGGCAGGTTTTCCCGGGTCTGCAGTTGATGCTGTTGCATGCGCGTCTGCTGGATGAAGTGATAAGCCTCTTCGTACGCGGCGCCATCCAGCCGGTCGATGACTTCTTTATCCACAAGCTGGCGGAAGCGTTCGAGGGTGTTGTTGGCGTCGATGCCATGGGCCAGCGCCAGCAGGCGGGCACCGTCGACAAACGGGGTCAGGCCCTGAATTTTCAGGTCCAGCGTGGCTTTCTCGCCGTTCTTTTTCGTCAGCACGAACTCACGGAAACGCCCCACTGGCGGGCGGTTGCGCAAGGCGTTCTCGGCCATCATCCGTTGGAACAGTCGGTTATCAGCGACCTGATCGAGAATTCCCCGGCGCAATTGCTCGCAACCCTGTTCATCACCCCAGACCACGCGCAGGTCGAAATAGATGCTTGAGCCCAACAGGTTCTCCGGCGTCGCCTCGCGAATGAACGCGGCAAAGCGTCGGGCCCATTCGGCGCGGGACAGACACAGCTGCGGATTACCGGCCATGACGTTGCCCTTGCACAGGGTGAAGCCGCATTGCGCCAGGCTGTTATTGATCTGCTGGGCGATGGGCAGCAGCTTGCCGCGAATCTCCGCCGCGTGGGCCGCATCCCGCGCGTCGAACAGAATGCCGTTGTCCTGATCGGTGTGCAGCGTCTGCTCGCGCCGGCCTTCGCTGCCGAAGCACAGCCAGCTGAATGGCACACCAGGATCGCCTTTTTCGGCGAGGGTCAGTTCGATCACCCGGCACACGGTGTGATCGTTAAGCAGGGTGATGATGTGGGTGATCTGGGTCGACGAGGCGCCGTGAGCGAGCATGCGCTCCACCAGTTGACCGATCTCGCCGCGCAGGGTCACCAGTTGTTCGACCCGCTGGGCGCTGCGGATGGTGCGCGCCAAATGCACCAGATCGACCCGTTGCAGCGAGAACAGATCCCGCTCGGAAACCACGCCGCACAGGCGTCGATCCTTGACCAGACACACGTGGGCGATATGCCGTTCGGTCATGGCAATCGCGGCGTCGAAGGCGCTGTGATCCGGCGACAGATGGAACGGCGAGTGCGTCATGTGCCGTTCGATCGGCTCGCTGAAATCGCCAACCCCTTCAGCCACTACATGGCGCAGGTCGCGCAGGGTGAAAATCCCCAGCGGCGCCTTGTGTTCGTCCACCGCGACGATGCTGCCGACCTGTTGTTCGTGCATCAGCTTCACCGCTTCGCGCAGTGGGGTGGAAGGGCTGCAGGTCACCGGATGGCGCATGGCCAATTCGCCGAGACGGGTGTTCAGCGAATACTGGGTGCCGAGGGTTTCCACGGCTTTCTGCTGGACTTGCTGATTGACCTGATCGAGCAGGCTGCTGACCCCGCGCAGGGCGAAATCGCGGAAGGTGCTAGAGAGGGCGAACAGCTTGATGAACGCCAGTTTGTTCAGTTGCAGGCAGAAGGTGTCTTCACCGGCCAGATGCTCGGTGCGGGTCGCCCGTTCGCCGAGCAGCGCGGCGAGGGGAAAACACTCGCCGGTGGTAATTTCAAACGTGGTTTCGGTGCCGCCCTTGGCCGTGTGCGGACGCTCGCCGACCACCCGGCCCTGCTTGACGATGTAGAAGTGTTCGACCGGCCCGTCGGCGGGTTTGATGATGCTTTCGCCCTGACCGTAGAAGCGCAGCTGGCATTGCTCCACCAGATAGGCCAGATGGGCGTGTTCCATTTGATTGAAAGGGGGGAAGCGCTGGAGGAATTGCAAAGTGCCCTGAATGTTCTGCAACACCGCGGTTTTCCCTGCCTGGGTGAAGGCGTCCGCTTTACTCATAACCATTACCGCAGTCTTTTTCGAATTGTTGTTGTCGGATCGTTGCAGCCATGGTCGGCCCCATCGCGCGGGGTGCCCATTGGACGTAAGTCTAGGTTGGGCATGCCGTTGGGTAGTTTTCGGATATGCCCTACAAAATCAGTCGGAAATTCTTCGGTTCGCCCCTTGGAAAAAAATCCGACGAAGTGCACATTGAAGCTCTGCCCAGCGATGTCTGACCACTGTGCCAGGGGATCGATTTTGAAAACGTAGAGAACGCCATGTCCGACCACGATATTTTGAGCGACGCCGAGCGGGAAGCGCTCAGCGCTGTGATGCTCGAACCCGATCTGCCACCGCAGCGTGTATTGATCGTCGATGACGACAAGGACGCCCGGGAGCTGTTGTCGGAAATTCTCGGGTTGGATGGCATTCGTTGCATGACCGCCGCCAGCGGCGAAACCGCGCTGAAAATGCTCGCGGAAAAACCTTTGATCGGGCTGGTAATCACCGACCTGCGGATGGGCAATGTCGATGGCCTGGAGCTGATCCGCCAAGTGCGCGAGTCAGTGCGGGCGGCAATGCCGATCATCATCGTTTCGGGCGATGCCGACGTGAAGGACGCGATTGCGGCGATGCATTTGAGCGTGGTGGATTTTTTGCTCAAGCCGATTGATACCGCCAAATTGCTTGGACTGGTCAAGCATGAGCTGGGCATCGAGCCTTAACGCCAAAGCCCCCTCACCCTAACCCTCTCCCGAAGGGAGAGGGGACTGACCGAGGTGAATGTTAGAGATACGCCGACCTGAAATATTGAGTCGAACTCAGGTTCTGAAAAGCCCCTTATTTGCTCCCTTTCCCCCTCTACCCCTTGGGGAGAGGGTTGGGGTGAGGGGGCGATCCAAAGCCCTTCACCAATCTCAAATTCACGAGCACAAAAAAAGCCCTGATCAAAAGATCAGGGCTTTTTCATGTCTGGCATCAGCGCAGGTTACAGGCCGTTGGCAGCCTTGAACTCGCGACGACGACGGTGCAGGACCGGCTCGGTATAGCCGTTCGGCTGTTTGGTGCCCTCGATCACCAGTTCGACCGCCGCCTGGAAGGCGATGTTGCTGTCGAAGTTCGGGGCCAGCGGACGGTACAGCGGGTCGTTGGCGTTCTGACGGTCAACCACCGGCGCCATGCGCTTGAGGCTTTCCATCACTTGCGCTTCGGTCACCACGCCGTGGCGCAGCCAGTTGGCGATGTGCTGGCTGGAAATACGCAGCGTCGCACGGTCTTCCATCAGGCCGACGTCATTGATGTCCGGCACTTTCGAGCAACCCACGCCCTGGTCGATCCAGCGCACCACGTAACCGAGAATGCCCTGGGCGTTGTTGTCCAGTTCGTTCTTGATCTGCTCCGGGGTCCAGTTCGGGTTGACCGCCAGCGGGATGGTCAGGATGTCATCGACCGAAGCGCGGGCACGTTTGGCCAGCTCGGCCTGACGGGCGAACACGTCGACCTTGTGGTAGTGCAGCGCGTGCAGCGCAGCGGCGGTCGGCGACGGAACCCAGGCAGTGTTGGCGCCGGCCAGCGGGTGAGCGATTTTCTGTTCGAGCATCGCCGCCATCAGGTCGGGCATCGCCCACATGCCTTTACCGATTTGCGCACGACCTTGCAGGCCGGTGCTCAGACCGATATCGACGTTCCAGTTCTCGTAGGCGCCGATCCATTTCTCGGCCTTCATGTCAGCCTTGCGCACCATCGGGCCGGCTTCCATGGAGGTGTGGATTTCGTCGCCGGTGCGGTCGAGGAAACCGGTGTTGATGAACACCACGCGCTCGCTGGCCGCCTGGATGCAGGCCTTGAGGTTGACCGTGGTACGGCGTTCCTCGTCCATGATCCCGACTTTCAGGGTGTTGCGCTTGAGGCCCAGCACGTCTTCGATGCGACCGAACAGCTCGTTGGTGAACGCCGCTTCTTCCGGGCCGTGCATCTTCGGTTTGACGATGTAGACGGAACCGGTGCGGGTGTTCTTGCGCGAAGTGTTGCCGTTCAGGTTGTGCATCGCCGCGAGGCAAGTCACCAGACCGTCGAGGATGCCTTCCGGCACTTCGTTGCCGTGCTTGTCGAGGATCGCGTCGATGGTCATCAGGTGACCGACGTTACGCACGAACAACAGCGAGCGGCCGTGCAGGGTCAGCTCGCTGCCGTCGACCTTGGTGTAGGTGCGATCCGGGTTCATGGTGCGGGTAAAGGTCTGGCCGCCCTTGGGAACGGATTCCGCCAGGTCGCCCTTCATCAGGCCGAGCCAGTTGCGGTAGATCACAACCTTGTCGTCGGCATCGACAGCCGCCACCGAGTCTTCGCAGTCCATGATGGTGGTCAGCGCTGCTTCCATCAGGATGTCTTTGACGCCGGCGGCATCGGTCTGGCCAACCGGGGTGCTGGCATCGATCTGGATTTCGAAATGCAGGCCGTTGTTCTTCAGCAGGATCGCGATCGGCGCATTGGCGTCGCCCTGGAAGCCGATCAACTGAGCTTCGTTGCGCAGGCCGCTGGTGCTGCCGCCCTTGAGGGTGACCACCAGTTTGCCGTCAGCGATCTTGTAGCCGGTGGAATCGACGTGGGAGCCGGTCGCCAATGGCGCGGCTTCGTCGAGGAACGCACGGGCGAAGGCGATGACTTTGTCGCCACGCACCTTGTTGTAGCCTTTGCCTTTTTCCGCGCCGCCGGCTTCGCTGATGGCGTCGGTGCCGTACAGGGCGTCGTACAGCGAACCCCAGCGGGCGTTCGAGGCGTTGAGGGCGAAGCGGGCGTTCATCACCGGAACCACGAGTTGCGGGCCGGCGGTACGGGCGATTTCGTCATCGACATTTTGCGTCGTTGCCTGGAAATCAGCCGCTTCTGGCAGCAGATAACCGATCTCTTGCAGGAAGGCTTTATAGGCCACGGCGTCGTGCGGCTGACCGGCACGGCTCTGGTGCCAGCCATCGATACGAGCCTGGAAGTCATCGCGTTTGGCGAGTAGGGCTTTGTTCTTTGGCGCCAGGTCGTGAATGACCTTGTCGGCACCTTCCCAGAATTTGTCGGCGGTGAGGCCGGTACCGGGAATGGCTTCGTTGTTCACGAAGTCGAACAGGACTTTGGCGACCTGCAGGCCACCGACTTGAACGTGTTCAGTCATTGCTTGCCTCACTCTGCTCAGCTATTTCGCTTTTCAGCTCTTCAATTTAACAATGAAGCCTCTGGCCACTTAAACCACAAACCCCTCGACCAGTACATGCCATCGCTGGCGGCTGGGCTGGGACCAATCAACGGCTTGGGGGCCTTGCTGACGGGGCTTTCAGGGTTGCGAACGTGCCTTGGGCAGACATCGATCCAACGTTATGTAGTGCGCGCTGCGGCATACTACATGATGAGTTGCGGTTGTGAAAATCAGACTAATTACGTCGTTCTGCGACCCCATGACGCATTGCGGTCACGGCGCGGAACGGGATGTTCTCAAAAAACCAATGGATTGTTCCAGTTAAATATAAAAAGTTGTACACGATTTGTGATTTCGAGCGTCTGAGGCGTCTGTCGAACGCTTGCCTATACTTGCTTTTCTATAACAAAAGTCATGACAAGAGGGCTGCGCCATGGATCACCTCGTACTCACCGTCTTCGCACCGGACAAGCCCGGGCAGGTCGAGCGCATCGCCCAATGTATCGCCGAACACGGCGGCAACTGGCTGGAAAGCCGCATGTCACGCATGGCAGGGCAGTTCGCCGGGATCCTGCGGGTCGGCGTGCCGGCGGAGGCTTACGACGAATTAGTCGATGCCCTACAAGCTTTGTCGGCTCAGGGGATTCGCGTGCTGGTGGCCGAAAGCGGTATCGAGCAGGCCTGCACCTGGAAGCCGATCGCCATGGAGCTGGTGGGCAATGATCGTCCGGGCATCGTGCGTGACATCACCCGGTTGCTGAGCGAGCAGGGCGTAAACCTGGAGCGGCTGGTGACCGAGGTGCGCCCGGCACCGATGAGCAGCGAGCCGCTGTTCCACGCCGAGGCGATTCTGGCGGTGCCGCTGACCCTGTCGCTGGACGTGCTGCAATCGCGCCTGGAAACCCTGGCCGATGACTTGATGGTGGAATTGGTGCTGCGCACCGACCTGTGAAGAGGGATCGGTTATCCAGTTTAAACGTGCACCTGCCTGTGGATAACCTGTAGAGACTGACCGCCAGGCCACGTCCGCCGTGGCTTGGCGAAGATTGATCAAAAAAACGCCAGCATTCAGTGACTTGCGCACAAACGGCGGGGATCACGCTGTGGATAACCTTGGGAAGGAACGATACAGGCCACGAGAACCGTGGCCTGTGGAGGTTTGTGCGTTTTTTGATCAGCTGCGCCGGCGCAGGCTCAGCCACGCATCGACGCTGTAGACCGCCAGACCGGCCCAGATAAACATGAAGGCGATCAGCGTGCTGGACGACAAGTGCTCGCCGAACAGCAACACGGCTTGCAGCAGCACCAAAGTAGGCGCCAGGTATTGCAGGAAACCGAGGGTGGTGTAGGGCAGATGCCGCGCCGCCGCGTTGAAGCAGACCAGCGGCACCAGCGTCACCGGACCGGCCGCCACCAGCCACCAGGCTTCGGAAGTGGTCCAGAACTCGGCCTGGGCACTGGTTGCGGTCGGATTGAACAACAGCCACGCGAGAGCGATCGGCACCAGCATCCAGGTCTCCACCACCAGCCCCGGCAACGCCTTGACCGGCGCCTGCTTGCGGATCAGCCCGTAGAAACCGAAGGTCAGCGCCAGCACCAGCGACACCCACGGCAGGCTGCCGACCTGCCACACCTGCTGCGCCACGCCGACCGCCGCCAGACCGACCGCCAGCCACTGCATGCGCCGCAGGCGTTCGCCAAGGATCAGCATGCCCAGCAGCACATTCACCAGCGGGTTGATGTAGTAACCGAGGCTCGCTTCCAGCATCCGGCCGTTATTCACCGACCAGACGTAGGTCAGCCAGTTGGCCGCGATCAAGGTGCCGCTGAGCGCAAGAATCGCCAAGCGTTTCGGGTTGTCGCGCAGCTCCTGCCACCAGCCGGGATGCTTCCACACCATCAACAGCAGCGCGCCGAACAGCGCCGACCACAGCACCCGGTGGATGATGATTTCCACCGCCGGCACTTCGGCGATGGCTTTGAAGTAGAGCGGGAACAGTCCCCAGATAATGTAGGCGCTAAGGCCCAGAATGTACCCGCGACGCGGGTTGGCGGCTTGCATGCAGAATCCTTGCTTAGGCAGCTAACAAAGCAGCGATTGTACGGGCAGTTGTATAGACGTGTCGTGTCAGAAAAGCTTCAACGGCTCTTCGTTCAGCGCCGACAGTTGCTCACGCAACGCCAGCACCTGATCGCCCCAGTACCGCTCGCTGCCGAACCACGGAAAGCTGCGGGGGAACGCCGGATCGTCCCAGCGTCGGGCCAGCCACGCGCTGTAATGCATCAGGCGCAGGGCGCGCAGCGGTTCGATCAGCGCCAGTTCACGCGGGTCGAAGTCATGGAATTCGTTGTAGCCGTCCATCAATTCCGACAACTGTCCCAGACAATCCTGACGATCGCCGGCGAGCATCATCCAGATGTCCTGTACCGCCGGCCCCATGCGGCAGTCGTCGAGGTCGACGATGTGGAACATCTCGTCGCGGCACATCATGTTGCCGGGGTGGCAATCGCCGTGCATGCGGATGTTCTGGTGCGGCGTGTTGGCGTAGACGTCTTCCACACGCTTGAGCAGGTCGCGGGCGACGGACTCGTAGGCCGGCAGCAGGCTTTTCGGTATGAAGTTGCCTTCCAGCAAAGTGGTCAGCGAGTCATGGCCGAAGTTCTTCACCGCCAGTGCTTCGCGGTGTTCGAACGGTTTGGTGCCGCCGACCGCGTGCATGCGCCCGAGCAGCTGGCCGAGGCGATACAACTGGTCGAGATTGCCCGGCTCCGGCGCCCGGCCACCACGACGGGGAAACAGGGTGAAACGAAAACCGGCGTGTTCGTGCAGGGTTTCACCGTTGTGGATCAACGGCGCCACCACCGGGATTTCGACGTCGGCCAGTTCGAAGGTGAACTGGTGTTCTTCCAGGATTGCTTCGTTGGTCCAGCGCTGCGGGCGATAGAACTTGGCGATCAGCGGTTCCGAGTCTTCGATGCCGACCTGATAGACGCGGTTTTCATAACTGTTGAGCGCCAGAATGCGCGCGTCGCTCAGGAAGCCGATGCTTTCGACGGCATCGAGCACGAGGTCTGGGGTGAGGGTTTCAAACGGGTGGGCCATGCTGACTCCTGCGCGCAGCAGGCTGCCGCGTCCGGCTCAGCATGGTAGCGCAGACGGGCTGTCTTGAGTGGGATCGTTCCCGCGCAGCGCACGGGAACGATCAGAGCGTCGCCCGATCAGGCGCCGACGATCCCGCCATCCTCACGGGTAATCGCCATCACCGATGACCGCGGCTTGCCGTTCGGCAAATGCTCGGGGAAGGTCGAACCGCCGTTCTCGCCCGGGTGCTGAATCCCGACGAACAGGGTTTTCTGATCCGGCGAGAAACTGATCCCGGTGACTTCACAGCCGATCGGCCCGACCATGAACCGGCGAATCTCACCGGTCGCAGGATCGGCGCAGAGCATCTGGTTGTTGCCCATCCCGGCGAAATCACCAGCGTTGCTCGAATCGCCGTCGGTGAGAATCCACAACCGTCCGGCCTTGTCGAAACCGAGGCCGTCGGGGCTGTTGAACATGTTCTGCGGCGTGATATTCGACGAACCACCCTTCGGCGTACCGGCATGGACGCCCGGGTTGCCGGCGACCACGAACAGATCCCAGGCGAAGTTCTTCGCCGCGTGATCGTCGCGGTCGGTGCGCCAGCGCAGGATTTGTCCGTAGACGTTCTTCTCGCGCGGGTTCGGCCCGCCCACCGGTTGCCCGTCTTCGCCGCGCTTGGCGTTGTTGGTCAGGGTGCAATAAACCTGGCCGTCTTTCGGGCTGACCACGATCCATTCCGGGCGGTCCATGCGCGTGGCGCCGACCACACTGGCGGCGAGACGCGCGTGAATCAGCACTTCGGCCTGATCGGCGAAACCGCTGCTGGCGTCGATGCCGTTCTTGCCGTGGGTCAGTTCGATCCACTGGCCCTGGCCCTTCGGATGGTCCGGGTTGCCGTCGCCGGCATCGAACTTGGCCACGTACAGCGTGCCGTGATCGAGGATGTCGCGGTTGGCTTTGGCGTTGCGGTGGTTGATCTTGTCGCGGCTGACGAATTTGTAGATGAACTCGCCGCGTTCGTCGTCGCCCATGTACACCACGGCGCGACCGTCGTCGGTCTCGGCCAGTGCGGCGTTTTCATGTTTGAAGCGGCCCAGCGCGGTGCGTTTGACCGGCGTCGATTGCGGGTCGAACGGATCGATCTCCACGACCCAGCCGTGACGGTTGAGCTCGTTGGGGTTCTTCGCCATGTCGAAGCGCGGATCGAACGGATGCCAGTTGATCTCGCGGCTGGCGGCCGACACGCCGTAGCGCTTCTGCGCCGGGTCGAACTGTTGCTGGGCGTTGCTGCTGCCGAAGCAGTCGGTGAAGTTCTCTTCGCAGGTCAGATAAGTGCCCCACGGCGTCTTGCCGTTGGCGCAGTTCTGGAAGGTGCCGAGAACTTTCTTGCCGTGCTTGTCGGCGCTGGTTTTCATCAGCTCGTGGCCGGCAGCCGGGCCGCTGAGGCGGATCGGCGTGTTGCCGTGGATGCGCCGGTTGTAGCGCGAGCCCTGGACGAACTGCCACTGGCCGTTCTTGCGCTGCACCTCAATCACCGACACGCCTTCGCAGGCCAGGGCCTTGCGCACGTCCTCGGCCGATTGCGGCATGCCGCCGTGCGGATAGAGGTAGCGGTAGTTGGTGTATTCGTTGTTGATCGCCATCAACGCACGGTTTTTCTCGCCCGGGAATTCAAACAGGCTCATCCCGTCGTTGTTGTCGCCAAACTGCACTTCCTGCGCAGCCGCTGTGCCGTTGCCGCTCGGGTCGAAGGCCGGGCCGTTCTTGTGCAGCGGTTGACCCCAGCTGATCAGCACCGACGACTTGTAGCCCTTGGGCAGGCTGATGGTGTCGGTGGTGGCCGCCGGAATGCTGTCGAAGCCGAGCAGACGGCTGTTGCCGGCGCTGACACTGGCGGCCAGCACGCTGCGGCTCAGCAGGTTGCCGCCGAGGAACATCGCCGCGCCGCACAGCGCGCCGGCGCTGATGAAACCGCGACGGCTCAGGCCGACCATTTTTTCCAGGTCTGTGGATTGGTTTTCTTCTAATAGGCTCACATCAGGCTCCCTGCATGGTTTTGGCAGCCACCTTAATGCGGGTCGATGACGCTTTCGTTGCAGCGCTGTTTAGAGCGGTGTTCCGAGCAGCACATTGGACGGGGAAAACTGCACCTGCACCGCTTGCTCGACCGTCAGGCCACGGGTGCGCAAGTCCAGCGGTTCGGCCAGCGCACACAAGGTCTGGCCGTTGGGCAGGGCGATGCGCACTTCGCTCGGGCCGTCCTCGGCGTCGAGAATCGCATCGATCCGACCGCTCAAAAGGTTGTGGCCGACGGCAGGCGTGGCCTCTGGCGCGAGCAGTTCGAGCCAGCCGGCCTTGATCAGCGCCACCACTTCGGTGCCCGGTTGCAGCTCCAGATGCACGGTGCTGTCGTGGGTGATCTGCGCGTCGATCGACAGACCTTCGGCGAGTTCGAGGCGGATCAGGTCGTTGCGGCCCTGACCTTCGATCAGCACGACTTTGCCGTGCAGTTGATTGCGCGCGCTGGTCCTGAGCATCAGCCGACCGAGCAGGTCCAGATCGCTGGCGTCCTCGGCCGCTTCCAGCACCTGGGCCTGCAAGGCTTGCAGCTTTTGATAGAGGCGCAGCACCCGCTCGCCCTCGCTCGACAGTTTGGCGCCACCGCCACCCTTGCCGCCGACCGCGCGCTCGACCAGAGGCTTTTGCGCGAGGTTGTTCAGCTCATCGATGGCATCCCACGCCGCCTTGTAACTCAGACCGGCGCTTTTTGCGGCGCGGGTGATCGAACCCTGTTCGGCAATGTGTTGCAGCAAGGCGATGCGCTGCGGACGGCGGACGATGTGCTGGGACAACAGAGAGGGCAGGGACATGGCGGACGCTTTGTGCTGAAGGGTTGAGGGAGGACGTTGGCGGCTCGGGACGTATCCGTCAAGCCGCGTCGCCGGGTTTTGGCGTGCGGGCCAGGCAGTACACATCCACCCGCGCGGCGCCGGCGTCCATCAGCAAACGGGCCAGTGCCTGAGCGGTGGCGCCGGTGGTCAGCACGTCGTCGACCAGGGCCAGGTGCCGGCCTTTCATCTTTGCATCGGGGCTCAAGGCGAAGGCGTGACGCAGATTGCGTTTACGCGCCTTGGCGTTCAGGGCCTGCTGGGCGTCGGTATCCTGCACGCGCAAAAGGCTGTGTTCCTCGCAAGGCAGGTCGAGTGACTTGCCCAGCCACTGCGCCAGCATCGCCGCTTGATTGAAGCCGCGCTGGCGCAGGCGTTTTGGTGCGAGCGGCACTGGCAGCAATGCGTCCGGGCGAGGCAGGTCTTCTTCGAAGCGATGTTGCAGGAACTCGCCGAGAACGTCGGCGAGCAAGTGGCCAAGCGGCCATTTGGCGTTGTGCTTGAAGCGGGTGATCAGCGTGTCCACCGGAAAGCTGTAAGTCCATGGCACGGCCACCTGTTCAAAGGCCGGTGGATCGTTCAGGCAGCCCCCACAGGTCAGGCCGCCAGCTGGCAAGGGCAGGGCGCAGGTCAGGCATTGATCGCCCAGCCACGGCAGATCGGTTTCGCAGGCGGTGCAGATCGGGATTTGCGCGTCTGCCGGTTCATCGCACAATAAACAGTTCTGTTTGTTTTTTAACCAGATGTAAACCGGCCTTTCGTAGTGTGGTTGACAGCGCATGGCTCTTCCTTAAATATGCCGAACATCCGTGTCGTGCCTGTGGGTATTCCGTTTCCCCAGGCGCCAGCCAAGCATAACTAAGGAAACGCCCATGAGCGCCAGCACCACTGCCACCCTGCGTCACGACTGGACTTTGGCCGAAGTCAAAGCACTCTTCGTTCAGCCATTCAACGACTTGCTGTTCCAGGCGCAGACGGTGCACCGCGCGCATTTCGACGCCAACCGCGTCCAGGTTTCCACCCTGCTGTCGATCAAGACCGGTGCCTGCCCGGAAGATTGCAAATATTGTCCGCAGTCCGGTCACTACAACACCGGGCTGGAAAAAGAAAAGCTGATGGAAGTGCAGAAGGTCCTCGAAGAGGCTGCCCGCGCCAAGGCCATCGGTTCGACCCGTTTCTGCATGGGCGCGGCGTGGAAGCACCCGTCGGCCAAGGACATGCCGTACGTGCTGAAGATGGTCGAAGGCGTGAAGGCCATGGGCCTGGAAACCTGCATGACCCTCGGTCGTCTCGATCAGGATCAGACCGAAGCGCTGGCCAAGGCCGGGCTCGACTACTACAACCACAACCTCGACACCTCGCCGGAGTTCTACGGCAGCATCATCACCACCCGCACCTATGCCGAGCGTCTGCAGACCCTGGCCTACGTGCGCGACGCGGGGATGAAGATCTGCTCCGGCGGCATCCTCGGCATGGGCGAGTCCCTCGATGACCGCGCCAACCTGCTGATCCAGCTGGCCAACCTGCCGGAGCATCCGGAGTCGGTGCCGATCAACATGCTGGTGAAAGTCGCCGGTACGCCGCTGGAAAATGCCGACGACGTCGATCCGTTCGACTTCATCCGCATGCTCGCCGTGGCGCGCATCCTCATGCCGCAATCCCACGTGCGCCTGTCTGCCGGCCGCGAAGCGATGAACGAGCAGATGCAGGCCCTGGCGTTCTTCGCCGGCGCCAACTCGATCTTCTACGGCGACAAACTGCTGACCACCGCCAACCCGCAGGCCGACAAGGACATGCAGCTGTTCGCACGTCTGGGCATTCAGCCGGAAGCCCGCGAAGAGCATGCCGACGAAGTCCACCAGGCCGCCATCGAGCAGGCGCTGGTGGAGCAGAAGAGCAGCGAGCAGTTCTACAACGCGGCGGTCTGAAACTCGCCCCGATTTGCTGAAGGAACACTCCCCTGTGGGAGCTGGCTTGCCAGCGATAGCGGACTGACAGTCGACACTGATGTTGAATGTGGCGCCGCCATCGCTGGCAAGCCAGCTCCCACAAGGTCGGTGTCCATCCTGATTCATGTGATTTGACTGTTCGAGGCTTGCATGTCTTTCGATCTCGCCGCACGCCTTGCTGCCCGTCGTGCCGACAATCTCTATCGCCAGCGACCGCTGCTTGAAAGCCCACAAGGGCCGCAAGTGGTGGTCGACGGTCAGCCGTTGCTGGCGTTCTGCAACAACGATTACCTGGGCCTGGCCAATCATCCGCAAGTGATCGAAGCCTGGCGCGCCGGTGCGTCGAAGTGGGGCGTCGGCGGCGGTGCCTCGCATCTGGTGATCGGCCACAGCGGCCCGCATCACGCGCTTGAAGAGGCTTTGGCGGATCTCACCGGACGGCCGCGTGCGCTGTTGTTCACCACCGGTTACATGGCCAACCTTGGCGCGGTCACCGCATTGGTCGGGCAGGGCGATACGGTGCTGGAAGACCGGCTCAACCATGCGTCTTTGCTGGATGCCGGATTGTTGTCCGGCGCGCGCTTCAATCGTTATCTGCACAACGACGCCGACAGCCTCGCCAAGCGTCTGGAGAAAGCCACCGGCAATACGCTGGTGGTCACTGACGGCGTGTTCAGCATGGACGGCGACCTCGCCGATCTGCCGGCGCTGGCCCGGGAAACCAAGGCCAAAGGTGCGTGGCTGATGGTTGACGACGCTCACGGTTTCGGTCCGCTGGGGACAAACGGTGGCGGAATCGTCGAGCATTTCGGTTTGAGCCAGGAGGATGTGCCGGTGCTGGTCGGCACGCTCGGCAAAGCGTTCGGTACGGCGGGTGCGTTCGTCGCCGGCAGTGAGGAGCTGATCGAAAGCCTTATCCAGTTCGCCCGTCCGTACATCTACACCACCAGCCAGCCGCCGGCGCTGGCCTGCGCGACCTTGAAGAGCCTCGAACTGCTGCGCAGCGAGCACTGGCGTCGAGAGCATCTGCAAACGCTGATCCGCCAGTTCCGCTATGGCGCCGAGCAGATAGGTCTGGAACTGATGGACAGCTTCACGCCGATTCAGCCGATCCTGATCGGCGATGCCGGTCGCGCTGTGCGTCTGTCGCAGATGCTGCGCGAGCGTGGGCTGATGGTCACCGCGATCCGCCCGCCGACCGTGCCTGCCGGCAGCGCGCGGTTGCGGGTGACGCTGACCGCTGCCCACAGCGAGGCGCAGGTGCAGCTATTGTTAGAAGGACTGGCCGATTGCTTTGCGCAACTCAAGTCGGAGCCAAGCCATGCGTGATCGCCTGATTCTGCTACCGGGTTGGGGCCTCGGCGTTTCGCCGCTGGAGCCGCTGGCCGCTGCGTTGCGCGGACTCGACGAACACCTGCAGGTCGACATCGAGCCGTTGCCGGAGCTGGACTCCAGCGATCTGCAAGACTGGCTCGACGAGCTCGATGAGCGCATCTCCGAAGATGCCTGGCTCGGTGGCTGGTCACTGGGAGGCATGCTCGCGTCCGAGCTGGCGGCGCGGCGTGGCGAACATTGCTGCGGCTTGCTGACCCTGGCGAGCAATCCTTCGTTTGTCGCCCATGAACAGTGGCCGAGCGCGATGCCCGGCGAGACCTTCGATGCGTTTCTGGCCGGCTGCGGCGCCGACCCGCGCACGACTCTCAAACGATTCTCTCTGCTGTGCGCCCAGGGCGCGCAAGACGCGCGTGGCTTGTCGCGGCTGTTGCTCGGCGGCACGCCGAATACCTCGCCGGCCGCGTTGATGGCCGGTCTGGAATTGTTGGCGCAGATCGATACGCGCGATGCCTTGCAGGCGTTTCGTGGCCCGCAATTGCATCTGTTCGGAGGGCTGGACGGGTTGGTGCCGGCGGAGGCCGCGGGCGAGTTGTTCGCGTTGCTGGCAGATGTCGAAGTGGGTCTGATCGAGCAGGCCAGCCATGCGTTTCTTCTGGAAGACCCCCACGGTGTGGCCGGTGCGATCCAGGCGTTTTTAAGTGAGTGCGGTGATGACTGATTTGTCTGTTGCGGCGTTGCCCGGCGGCTTGCCTGACAAGCGCCAGGTCGCGGCTTCTTTTTCTCGCGCAGCGGCCAGCTATGACAGCGTCGCGGAGTTGCAGCGCGATGTCGGTACGCAGTTGATGAATCGCTTGCCGGTGGATTTTCGGCCGGCACGCTGGCTGGATCTGGGCTGCGGCACCGGGTATTTCACTCGGGCACTGGCCGAGCGATTTGGTGAGGGGCTGGCGCTGGATATCGCGGAGGGCATGCTCAATCACGCGCGGCCGTTGGGTGGGGCCATGCACTTTATTGCTGGCGATGCCGAACGTTTACCGTTGCAGGATTCGACGTGTGATCTGATCTTCTCCAGCCTCGCCGTGCAGTGGTGCGCGGACTTCGAAGCGGTGCTCGGCGAAGCGTTTCGGGTGCTGAAACCGGGGGGGATTTTCGCGTTTGCTAGTCTTTGTGCAGGGACGCTGTACGAATTGCGCGACAGCTGGCGTCAGGTCGATGGTCTGGTGCACGTCAACCGCTTCCGCGAGTTCGCCCGCTACGAGCAATTGTGCTCGGCCAGTGGTTTGCGCAGTGTTTGTCTGGAGAACCGGCCGCATGTGCTGCATTACCCGGATGTGCGCAGCCTGACCCATGAAATCAAGGCCTTGGGTGCGCATAACCTGAACCCCGGCCGGCCGGGCGGATTGACCGGTCGGGCGCGGATTCTGGGGCTGGTCGAAGCCTATGAGCAGTTCCGTCAGCCGCAGGGCTTGCCGGCGACTTATCAGGTGGTCTACGCCGTGTTGGAGAAACCCTTATGAGCGCAGCCTATTTCATCACCGGAACCGACACTGACGTTGGCAAGACCACCGTCGCCGCCGGGTTGCTGCACGCTGCGCGGTCGGCGGGGCTGAGTACGGCGGCGGGCAAACCGGTGGCGTCCGGTTGTGTGGTGACGCCCAGAGGTTTGCGCAATTCCGATGCGCTGGCGTTGCAGGCCGAATGCTCGTTGCCGCTGACGTATCAACAGGTCAACCCGGTGGCGTTCGAGCCGGCGATCGCGCCGCATCTGGCAGCGCGCGAGGCGGGTGTGGCGCTGACCGTGCAATCGTTGCTGGCGCCGATGCGCGAGATTCTGGCCATGAATGCCGACTTCACGCTGATCGAAGGCGCGGGCGGCTGGCGGGTGCCGTTGGCGGATCAGGACAATCTGTCGGATCTGGCGATTGCGCTGAAGCTGCCTGTGATTCTGGTGGTCGGCGTGCGTCTGGGTTGCATCAGCCATGCGTTGCTGACGGCCGAGGCGATTGCCCGGGACGGGCTGCAACTGGCGGGATGGGTGGCGAATATCATTGATCCGAAGACGTCGCGGCTGGAGGAAAACCTCGCGACACTGGCCGAGCGGATTCCGGCGCCGTGCCTGGGGCGGGTGCCGAAACTCAAGGCGGTCAGCGCCGAAGCGGTCGCCGATCACTTGCAACTGGATCTGCTCGACTGATTTTGGCTATGACAAGGCACTGTGCCATTAGTGTTTTTGACGGGTGTTTTTCTGATGCCTCTGGTTCAATGGCACCCATTGATCCTTCCCAAGGATGAGAGCTCCCATGGAAATCTCCGGAAACACAGCTTTTTATGCAGGTCTGAGCACCATTCAGACCGGGCAGAACCGCGTCGATCAGGCCGCCAGCCAGATCGCCAGCAGCACCATCGAGCGTTCGGTTACCAGCCAGTCTTCGGAAGTACAGGTCGATCGTCTGCGTTCCGTGGATCGCGCCCAGCAATCGGACCTGTCGAGCAACATGGTCGAGATGGCTCAAGGCAAGTTTCAGGCGGAACTGGGTGTGAAAGTCGCCAAGGCATCCGATGAAATGCTCGGTACGATCATCGATACGTTTGCCTGATTTTTTGATCTGCGCTTTGCCAGACGCCGCGACTGTTCGCGGCGTTTTTCGTTGTAAGTCCTTCTCCCTCAACTAATCTTTTTTCAGTGCACATGGCTCGGTCGGGCGTATGTCGTGTTGCTGTGTCCGGCGTTCGGAAAATGTGATGACGAATGGCAAAAGAACGACGCTTGACAAGATTTCGGCGTAAACGTATGTTTCAAACAACTGTTTGACCGTCACAACAAATCAACGCGGTCGTTCATTCCCGGTTACATCAGCAGAGGTTTATCGCTATGCCTGACTACAAGGCCCCCTTGCGTGATATTCGCTTCGTTCGTGACGAACTGCTCGGCTACGAAGCGCACTATCAGAGCCTTCCAGCGTGTGCAGAGGCAACGCCGGACATGGTTGACGCCATTCTCGAAGAGGGCGCCAAGTTTTGTGAGCAGGTGCTGGCACCGCTGAACCGCGTGGGTGACACCGAAGGCTGCACCTGGAGCGAGTCCGGCGTGAAAACCCCGACCGGCTTCAAAGAGGCCTACAAGCAATTCGTCGAAGGCGGCTGGCCAAGCCTGGCCCATGACGTCGAGCACGGCGGTCAAGGCCTGCCTGAGTCGCTGGGTCTGGCAGTCAGCGAAATGGTCGGCGAAGCCAACTGGTCCTGGGGCATGTACCCGGGCCTGTCGCACGGCGCGATGAACACCATCTCCGAGCACGGCACCCCAGAACAGCAAGAAGCCTATCTGACCAAACTGGTCTCCGGTGAGTGGACCGGCACCATGTGCCTGACCGAGCCGCACTGCGGCACCGACCTGGGCATGCTGCGCACCAAGGCCGAACCTCAGGCCGACGGTTCCTACAAAGTTTCCGGCACCAAGATCTTCATCTCGGCCGGTGAACACGACATGGCCGACAACATCGTCCACATCGTACTGGCCCGCCTGCCGGACGCACCGGCCGGCACCAAAGGCATTTCCCTGTTCATCGTTCCGAAGTTCCTGCCGAACGCCGACGGCACCGTCGGTGCGCGTAATGCCGTGACCTGCGGTTCGATCGAACACAAGATGGGCATCCACGGCAACGCGACCTGCGTGATGAACTTCGACGGCGCGACCGGTTTCCTGATCGGCCCGGCGAACAAAGGCCTGAACTGCATGTTCACCTTCATGAACACCGCACGTCTGGGTACCGCACTGCAAGGTCTGGCCCACGCCGAAATAGGCTTCCAGGGTGGCCTCAAATACGCTCGCGATCGCCTGCAAATGCGTTCCCTGACTGGCCCGAAAGCGCCGGACAAGGCTGCTGACCCGATCATCGTTCACCCAGACGTACGCCGCATGCTGTTGACCATGAAGGCATTCGCCGAAGGCAACCGTGCGATGGTGTACTTCACCGCCAAGCAGGTCGACATCGTCAAATACGGCGTGGACGAAGAAGAGAAAAAGAAAGCCGACGCACTGCTGGCCTTCATGACTCCGATCGCCAAAGCGTTCATGACCGAAGTCGGTTTCGAATCCGCCAACCACGGCGTGCAGATCTACGGCGGCCACGGCTTCATCGCCGAGTGGGGCATGGAGCAGAACGTTCGCGACAGCCGCATCTCGATGCTGTACGAAGGCACCACCGGTATCCAGGCACTCGACCTGCTGGGCCGTAAAGTGCTGATGACTCAAGGCGAGGCTCTGAAAGGCTTCACCAAGATCGTCCACAAGTTCTGCCAGAACAACGAAGGCAACGAAGCCGTTAAAGAATTCGTCGCACCGTTGGCTGCACTGAACAAAGAGTGGGGCGAGCTGACCATGAAGGTCGGTATGGCCGCCATGAAAGATCGTGAAGAAGTCGGCGCGGCCTCCGTGGACTACCTGATGTACTCCGGTTACGCCTGCCTGGCCTACTTCTGGGCTGACATGGCGCGTCTGGCTGCTGAAAAACTGGCTGCCGGCACCACCGACGAGGCGTTCTACACCGCCAAGCTGCAAACCGCGCGCTTCTACTTCCAGCGCATCCTGCCGCGTACCCGTACGCACGTGGCCACCATGCTGTCGGGCGCCAACAACCTGATGGACATGAAAGAAGAAGACTTCGCACTGGGCTACTAAGCCTTAACGCAGTCCTTCAAAAAACCGCTGCTCCTTCGGGGGCAGCGGTTTTTTTGTGCCCGGATTTCCCCAATCCCGGGGCTGATTCCCCAGCATTGATGACAGCTCCGCTCAGCTGAACCGCTGTGCTTATTGATTCAAGATGTTTCCAGAAGAGTGGCCAATTAATTGCACTGCCCGAATTACCGGTGCTAACCAGAACTGCCTGCTCAAAGAAGCAAGACGCCCGGCACTTAACAACAACAGTCAGGGTGAAGCCTATGAACATCAGTCGACTCGCTCGTTTGACCTTCTGGTTACCCGTTGCGCTATCAGTCCACAGCGCATGGGCCGCCGACCCCGCCGAAGTCGATCCCCCGGTGCCGGAAGTCCCTTCGCTGCAATCTTTGCGCGGGATGGTGCCCCCCGATCCGTCCGGGACCGAGGGCGGACGCAAGGTCGACCTGATGACCGACTACGTGCTCAATCGCCAGGCCGCGATCCTGCTGGGCAAGGCGCTGTTCTGGGACATGGAAATCGGCAGCGATGGCTCTACGGCCTGCGCGTCCTGTCACTACCACGCCGGCGTCGACCACCGCATCACCAACCAGCTCAACCCCGGCCAGGCACACACCAACGCCAATGTCGCGTCGATCTTCAACAAGCCGTTTGTAGCCTCGGACATTCCCGGTGATGTGGCGTCCTACGCGACGTTGTCCGGAGGCAAGGGCGGCCCGAACTACACGCTGAAGAAAACCGACTTCCCGACCCACGTGCTGAGCAATCCCCTGGAGCGCAACTCGCCCATCGTGTACTCGACGGACGATGTGGTTGGCTCGCAAGGCGTGTTCGACGCCAACTTCGTCAAACCCAACCAGCCGCGTTTCGACAAATGCACCCAACAGCCGGACGGTCTGTTTCAGGTCGGCGGCATCAACGTTCGCCGCAGCACCGGGCGCAATGCGCCGTCGGTGATCAACGCCGCGTTCAACGTGCGCAACTTCTGGGACGGTCGGGCCAATAACGTCTTCAACGGTTTCTCGCCGTTCGGCAATCGCGATCCGGATGCCGGGATCTACGTGACCAGCGAACGCAGCACGGTCGCCACCAAAGTGCGGCTGGCGCTCAACGACGCCTCTGCCGCCTCGCAAGCCGTCGGCCCGCCCGGCAGCCCGGTGGAAATGTCCTGCGGTGGCCGTACCTTTGCCGACATCGGTCGCAGGATGCTCGACACGTTGATGCTCAAGCAGCAACGAATTTCGTCTACCGACTCGGTGCTGGCTCCGGTATCCGGCGCGCGGCGGCCGACCTATCGCGAGCTGATCAAGAACGCCTTCCAGCCTAGGCTGTGGAACGCCACGCAAAACGTTCTGGTGGGCGGTGCGCCGTACACCCAGATGGAGGCCAACTTCCCGCTGTTCTTCGGCCTGGCGATCCAGATGTATGAGGCCACGCTGGTGTCCGATCAGGCGCCGATCGATGCTTACCTGCAGGGCGATCACACGGCAATGAACGCGCAACAGGTGGAGGGCATGAACCTGTTTCTCGGCAAGGGCAAATGCGTCAATTGCCACGGCGGGCCGGAGTTGACTAACGCCGCCAGCCGCCTGCTGATGCATCCGCGCGAACGCATCGAACGGATGGTGATGGCCGACAACCTGACCACTCTTTACGACAACGGCTTCTACAACACCGGTGTGCGTCCGACCTCGGAAGATCTGGCACTTGGCGGCGCGGATGCGTGGGGCAATCCTTGGTCGTTCACCCGGCAGTACAACAGCGTGCTGCAGGGCGGCCGGTCGGTGGATCCGCTGGACGTCGATGTCTGCACGTTCGAGGCGCCGTTGAGCGCGGCGATTCCGTGCGATGCCACGCTCAAGCCGAATGTCGGGTTCCGCGATTCGGTCGATGGCGCGTTCAAGACGCCGACCCTGCGCAACATCGCCCTGACCGGCCCGTATTTCCACAACGGCAGCCGCTCGACGCTTAAACAGGTGATGGAGTTCTACAACCGTGGCGGTGACCGGCGCGGCGAAGACGCCAACAACACCAGCGGCTTCGAGCATCCGGCGGTGAACCAGCACAACACGTCCAACCTCGATCCGGACATGACGGCGCTGAACCTGACGCCTGCCGAAATCGATGCCGTGGTGAAATTCATGGAAGTCGGCCTGACCGATCCGCGCGTGGCCTGGGAACGCGCACCGTTCGATCATCCATCGCTGGTGATCCCGCAGGGCCATATCGGCGACGAGAATGCCGTGACCCAGCGCCCGGCCAGTCCGAAAGTCACGACCCGTCAGGCGATGGACGCCTCGCTCAACCTCAAGCCTTACGGCGCTGAAGGCCGGCCGGCGGCAGAGGGGCCATTACATCCGTTCTACAACGATCTCTGAGCATAAAAACACACCATGGCCATCAAGAATGATGGCCATGGTGGCCGTCTGGCGGCCATTGCGCAAAAAACCTGACTAAATCCCTCAGCAACCGCCGATTTCGGCCGTTAAAGAGACAGCCTGTGATCTGGATCACATTGTGTGTGCTTAACTGGCCACATTGCAGGCACAATGCCATCTCTTTGCCATGACGGGTCGGAGCTTTTACCCTTGCCGCGTTCTTCCGCTGTACGTTTCAGTCATTTCCTACCTTCACTGCTGTTGTTGCTCGCGGGGTTGGCGGCTGCGTACGTCAAAGACCTCAACGTGTTCTTCACTTCTCTGTTTAACGTGTTGCCGACCTTGGTGCTGCTGTTGGGCGGTTCGTACTGTGCGGTTTACCGACGCCAGCGCGAGCTGTTTCTGATGGTCACGGTGTACATCGCCTACTTCCTGCTCGACACCCAGACCGACTATTACCGTGACAACGGCAAGGTGCGCGAAGACGCGGCCGTGGTGTTCCATCTTGTCTGCCTGCTGTTGCCCTTGTTGTTCGGATTGTTCGCCGCGTGGCAGGAACGCACGCACCTGTTTCAGGATATGGTCGCACGCTTCGCCGTGCTGCTGGCCTTTGGCAGCGTGGCGCTGGGGCTGGAGCAAAGTTATCCGCAGGCGTTGCTGATGTGGCTTTCCGAGATCCGCTGGCCGGCGCTGCACGGCGCGTGGATGAGCCTGATCCAGTTGTCGTATCCGGTGTTCATCTCGGCGTTCCTGCTGCTGGCCTGGCAATACTGGCGCAACCCGCGTCCGCTGCACGCGGCGCAACTGGTGGGGTTGCTCGGGGTGTTCTGGATGCTGCCGAAAACCTTCATCCTGCCGTTTACCCTGAACATCATGTGCAGCCAGGTCATGCTGATGATTGCGGCGGCGGTAGCGCACGAGGCTTATCAAATGGCCTTCCGCGACGAACTCACCGGCCTGCCGGGCCGCCGTGCACTCAACGAGCGCATGCAGCGTCTGGGGCGCAACTATGTGCTGGCGATGAGCGACGTCGATCACTTCAAGAAATTCAACGACACCCACGGCCACGACGTGGGGGATCAGGTCCTGCGGCTGGTCGCCAGCAAGCTGTCCAAAATCAGCGGCGGCGGTAGGGCTTATCGCTATGGCGGTGAGGAATTCGCCCTGGTGTTTGCGGGCAAGACTCTTGAAGAGTGCATGCCGCACCTGGAAGTCATCCGTGAGTCGATTGCGTCCTACAACATCCAGCTGCGAAATCAGGAAAGCCGCCCGCAGGATGATCAGCAGGGCCGTCAGCGTCGCTCGGGGTCGGGCGCGTCCAGCGTGTCGGTCACCGTCAGCATCGGCGTGGCCGAACGTCTGGAACAGCGCACCCCGGAAGAGGTGCTGAAATCCGCCGACCAGGCCCTCTACAGCGCCAAGGGCGCAGGCCGTAACTGCGTGATGGCGTTCGGTCAGAACCGCCGTGGCGCGGTGCGCATGGACAACGCCGCAGGTTGAGTGATGACGGCGCATTCAGCGTCTGGACAGTGATTGTGGGGCAGGGTGGCCGGCAGTAGGTTGAAGCAATCTGCTGAAGGAGAAGCCACCATGCCCGAGTACAAAGCTCCCCTGCGCGACATGCGCTTTCTGATCGACCACGTCTTTGACTTCCACACTCAGTACGCGGCCCTCGGCGCCCACGACGCCAGCCCGGACATGATCAACGCGATCCTCGACGAGGGCGCGAAGTTCTGTGAGAACGTTCTGGCACCGCTCAATCGCAGCGGCGACGAAGAGGGCTGCCATTTCGATAATGGCGTGGTGACAACGCCTACAGGCTTCAAGCAGGCCTTCGCACAATACGTGGAAGGTGGCTGGCACGGTCTGGCGGCAGATCCGGCTTACGGTGGCCAGGGCCTGCCGAGTTCGCTGGGGCTGGTGATCAGCGAAATGGTCGCCTCCAGCAACACCTCGTGGGGCATGTACCCGGGCCTGACTCACGGCGCCATGTCGGCGATCCACGCCCACGGCACCGAAGAACAGAAAAACACCTATCTGCGCAAACTCACGGCGGGCCAGTGGACCGGCACCATGTGCCTGACCGAAGCCCATTGCGGCACCGATCTGGGCATCATCAAGACCCGCGCCGTGCCTCAGGCCGACGGCAGTTATGCAGTGACCGGCAGCAAGATTTTCATCTCCGCCGGCGAGCACGACATGAGTGACAACATCATTCATCTGGTGTTGGCCAAACTGCCGGACGCACCGGCCGGGACCAAGGGGATTTCGCTGTTCATCGTGCCGAAATTTCTCCCGGACACATCCGGTGAGGCGGGCGAGCGCAACGGCGTTTCCTGCGGTTCGATCGAACACAAGATGGGCATCAAGGCTTCGGCCACCTGTGTGTTGAACTTCGACGACGCCAAAGGCTTCCTGATCGGCGAGCCGAACAAGGGCCTGAACTGCATGTTCACCATGATGAACCACGCGCGCCTCGGCACCGGGATGCAGGGCCTGTGTCTGGGCGAGGCGAGTTTCCAGGGCGCAATCAAATACGCCAACGACCGTCTGCAGATGCGTGCCCTGACTGGTGCCAAAGCTCCGGACAAACCGGCTGACCCGATCATCGTCCACCCGGACGTGCGGCGCATGCTGCTGACGATGAAAGCTTTCAACGAGGGCAACCGCGCGCTGACTTATTTCACCGCGCAGATGCTTGATGTCGCGCACTTGAGCGCGGACGCCGAGGCGCGTCAGGAGGCCGAAGACCTGTTGGCGTTCCTGACCCCGATCTGCAAGGCGTTCATGACCGACACCGGGCTGGAAGTGACCAACCACGGCATGCAGGTGTTCGGTGGCCACGGATTTATCCGCGAGTGGGGCATGGAACAACTGGTTCGCGATTGCCGGATCGCGCCGATCTATGAGGGAACCAACGGCATTCAGGCGCTGGATCTGCTCGGGCGCAAAGTGCTGGGCAGTCAGGGCAAGCTGCTGCGCAACTTCACCAAGATCGTCCACAAATTCTGCGCGGCCAACGCCGGGCATCCGCAACTTGGCGAGTTTGTCGCGCAGCTCGATGGCCTCAATCAGCAGTGGGGCGACCTGACCATGAAGGTCGGTATGGCCGCGATGAAGAACCCGGATGAAGTCGGCGCCGCGTCGGTGGATTACCTGATGTACAGCGGTTACATCGTTCTCGGCTACCTGTGGCTGCGCATGGCGCTGGTTGCCCAGGCGCAGCTGGAGTCGAGTGAGGGTGATGGTGATTTCTGCCAGGGCAAACTGGCGACGTGCGAGTTTTACTTCAAGCGGTTGCTGCCGCGCACCGCTGCGCATCGTGCGGCGATCGAGGCGGGCAGCGATTGCCTGATGAAACTGCCGGCGCAGTTGTTCGCGCTGTAACACGGCACTGTTAAACAAAAGAGCCCGCTGATTGCGGGCTTCTTTATGGTTGATTGCTGATGACTAAAAATAACAAATCAGTCACCGCCTGACCCTATGTGTCGCAAAAGTTGTTGGGTTACACTCCAGCTCAACGAAATCACCCTTCCACGAATCACCTGTTTAGATCTTTGCGAGGTTTGCCATGGCTGACTACAAAGCGCCGCTGCGCGATATGCGCTTCGTCCTCAATGAAGTGTTCGAAGTCGCCAAACTCTGGGCCGAACTGCCGGCCCTGGCCGAGACCGTGGACGCGGAAACCGTTGAAGCCATTCTCGAAGAGGCCGGCAAGGTCACCAGCAAAAGCATCGCGCCCCTGAGCCGTGCCGCCGACGAAGAAGGCTGCCACTGGGCCGACGGTGCCGTCACCACGCCGGCCGGTTTCCCACAGGCCTATCAGACTTATGCCGAAGGCGGCTGGGTCGGTGTTGGTGGTGATCCGGCTTACGGCGGCATGGGCATGCCCAAAGCCGTCTCGGCTCAGGTCGAAGAAATGGTCAACTCCGCCAGCCTGTCCTTCGGTCTGTATCCGATGCTGACCGCCGGCGCGTGCCTGTCGATCAATGCCCACGCCAGCGAAGAGCTGAAAGCCGCTTACCTGCCGAACATGTACGCCGGCGTCTGGGCCGGCTCCATGTGCCTGACCGAGCCGCATGCCGGCACCGACCTGGGCATCATCCGCACCAAAGCCGAACCTCAGGCCGACGGCTCCTACAAGGTCAGCGGCACCAAGATCTTCATCACCGGCGGTGAGCACGACCTGACCGAAAACATCATCCACCTGGTGCTGGCCAAACTGCCGGACGCACCCGCTGGGCCGAAGGGCATTTCACTGTTCCTGGTGCCGAAGTTCATGGTCAATGCCGATGGCAGCCTGGGCGCGCGCAACCCGGCGAACTGCGGTTCGATCGAACACAAGATGGGCATCCAGGCGTCCGCCACTTGCGTGATGAACTTCGACGAAGCGGTGGGTTACCTGGTCGGCGAGCCGAACAAGGGCTTGGCGGCGATGTTCACCATGATGAACTACGAGCGTCTGGGCGTCGGCATTCAGGGCCTGGCCACCGGCGAGCGTTCCTACCAGAACGCCATCGAATACGCCCGTGACCGCCTGCAAAGCCGTTCGCCGACCGGCGCGCAGAACAAGGACAAGGTGGCCGACCCGATCATCGTCCACCCGGACGTGCGTCGCATGTTGCTGACCATGAAAGCCTCGAACGAAGGCGGTCGTGCGTTCTCCACCTACGTGGCGATGCAACTCGATACCGCCAAGTTCAGCGAAGACGCCGCCACCCGCAAACGTGCGGAAGATCTGGTGGCCTTGCTGACACCAGTGGCCAAGGCGTTCCTGACCGATCTGGGTCTGGAAACCACCGTACACGGCCAGCAGATCTTCGGCGGCCACGGCTACATCCGTGAGTGGGGCCAGGAGCAACTGGTGCGTGACGTGCGCATCACCCAGATCTACGAAGGCACCAACGGCATTCAGGCACTGGACCTGGTGGGTCGCAAGATCGTCGGCAGCGGCGGTGCGTTCTACAAGCTGTTCGCCGACGAGATCCGCCATTTCACCGCCACCGCCAGTGCCGATCTGGGCGAGTTCACCAAGCCGCTGAATGACGCCGTCGACACCCTCGACGAGCTGACCTCGTGGCTGTTGGACCGGGCGAAAACCAACCCGAACGAAATCGGCGCGGCATCGGTCGAGTATCTGCAAGCGTTCGGCTACACCGCTTACGCCTACATGTGGGCACTGATGGCCAAGGCATCGCTGGGCAAAGAAGCGCAGGACGATTTCTATGCGAGCAAACTCGGCACGGCGCGGTTCTATTTCGCCCGTCTGCTGCCGCGGATTCACTCGTTGAGCGCGTCGGTGAAGGCCGGCAGCGAGTCGCTGTTCCTGCTGGACGCTGCGCAGTTCTGATGATGTAACGTCATGTAAGCGATCTCTTACATGACGTGCTGCTGTTCTCCCATAGGCGTAGATTGGATCCAGAGCTAATCTACTTTCCATGGACGTCGCGCAGGAAGCGCAAAGCAACAACACGGACACGTAGGATTCTGCCAGGGTGGCGGAGTGAAATGGATGTCAGGGAAACAGTCTGCAAAGCCCCGCTTCGGCGGGGTTTTCTTATGCCCGCAGAAAAGTTTTCAGCTCAACGCGTCCAGCGGCGGCGCCCCTTTCAGCGGTTTGTCCTCACGCTGCATCACCTCTTCCAGCAACGTTCGCAGCAAGGCCAATGGCGCCTGCTGGCGTTGCACATCGCGACACACCAGCCCGACCTTCAACGGCACGCGCGGCTCACTCAATGGTTTCCACAGCAGGTCCTGATCGTCGTACTCTTTTTGCGAACGACCGGGCAGCACCGTCGCCAGACGGGTATGCGGAAGGCTGTCGAGAATTCCCACCATATTGTTCAATTCGGCCTGCACTTGCGGGCGTCGTCCGAGGCTGGCCAGTTGCGCCTGCCAGATCTGGCGGATCTGAAATTCCTCACCCAGCAACAACATCGGCAATTCAGCGGCCTGACTCATCGAGACTTTCTTGAATTCCCGCAGCGGATGATCCGCCGGGATGACCAGCGTCAGTTCATCTTCGTACAACATCACGCCGTGCAGACCCGGTTGGCGTGGCGGCAGATAGCTGATGCCGATGTCCAGTGAGCCGTTGAGCAGTCGCCGCTCGATCTCAAGCCCCGTCAGTTCATAAATCTGCACCACCAGATGCGGCTGGGCCTTGCGCACTCTCTCCAGCATTTGCGGCACCAGGCTGGTGTGCACGGTTTGCAGCACGCCGATCGCCAATGTGCGCAGTGCCTGACCCTTGAAGTTGCCCAGCGCCTCACGCGCCCGCTGCAAGCCGTCGAGCAGTGGCAAGGCGTGGTTGTACAAGGTGTGGGCGGCGAGGGTCGGCAGCAGGCGTTTGCTGCTGCGTTCGAACAGGGTGACGTCGAGGTTTTGTTCCAGCTGGCGAATCTGCTGGGACAGCGCGGGCTGAGAGATCGACAGGCGCTCGGCGGCACGCCCGACATGTCCTTCTTCGTAGACCGCGACGAAATAACGCAGTTGTTTGAAATCCATAAGTAATTCTTATCAAAAATGCTGGGAAATCGAAATGGCTCGAAGACAGGAACAGGCCTAGTCTAACCGCATTCACAAGGCTTACAGGGCCGGAAAGCGCAATGACCAGCGTTTGTTTTGAAAGTGTTTACATAGGCAGTTCAAAAAACCTCGATCGAGGTTTTTTTCAATGAATCTGTTCAGTTTGCGGCGCCAGACGCCGAGCCTCGATGACCTGGCTTTTGAAACCCAGGAATCGGACGTTTCTGATGGCCTGAATGCCGAACGTCTCATGCCCAGCGTCGAGCGCCCACAACAGGTATTCGTTCGCGGCCAGGGCTCCTGGCTATGGGACAGCAATGATCGCGCCTACCTGGACTTTTCCCAGGCCGGTGGCGCCAACAGCCTCGGCCACAGCCCTTCGGCGCTGGTCAAGGCCATCGCCAATCAAGCCCAGGCTCTGATCAATCCCGGCTTCAATCTGCACAACCGCGGCATGCTCAGCCTCGCCGAGCGCCTTTGTGCCAGCACTTCCAGCGATCAGGTGTATCTGCTCAACAGTGGCAGTGAGGCCTGTGAGGCGGCGATCAAACTGGCGCGCAAATGGGGCCAGCTGCATCGCAGTGGCGCCTCGCGGATCATTGTCGCCAGACAAGGCTGTCACGGGCGTAGTCTGGCGACGATTTCGGCGTCAGACAGTTGCAACCTACAAAACCGCTTCGAACCGTTGCTGCCGGGTTTCGATCTGGTGCCGTTCAACGACCTGCCAGCGCTGCACGCGGCAGTCGATGCACAGACGGTGGCAATCATGCTCGAACCGATCCAGAGCGATGCCGGGGTGATTCCAGCGACCGAGCATTACCTCAAGGGTGTCGAGCGCTTGTGCCGTGAGTTGGGGATTCTGCTGATTCTCGATGAGGTTCAGACCGGCATCGGCCGTTGCGGCACCTTGCTCGCCGAACAATCCTACGGCGTGCGCGCCGATATCGTCGTGCTCGGCAAGGGCCTCGGTGGTGGCGTGCCACTGGCGGCGCTGCTGGCGCGAGGCAAGGCCTGCTGTTTCGACTCCGGCGAGTTGGGCGGCACTCATCACGGCAACGCGCTGATGACCGCCGCAGGGCTGGTGGTGCTCGACAGCGTGCAAGACCGCGCATTCCTCGAACAAATCCGGGACAACGGCCAGCATCTGCGCGAAGGGCTCGCCCGTCTGGCCCATCGTTATGAACACGGCGAGTTGCGCGGGCAAGGGCTGTTCTGGGGACTGACCCTGTCGGAAGACTCCGCCGAGGCCGTCGTCAAAGCCGCGCTGCATGAGGGCTTGCTGCTCAACGCCCCACAGGCCAACTGCCTGCGCTTCACCCCGGCGCTCAACGTCAGCAAGGCCAACATCGACGAAATGCTCCTGCGTCTGGCCCGCGCCTTCTCCCGGGTACGCACCGCGCAGCTGCAATGCCGCAAAGGGATTGCCGTCTGAACTGAAGTTTCCCACCCGAATTCAAGAACCGTCTCGCGGTATAACGCACGCCCCACGCCTGATTCTTTTGGCGTGGGCGTTTTTTTGTGGCCGGATAATGGCAATCAGATGGCGAGATTGCGGTTTGCACTGAACCCTGACGAACGGCACAGGTCGATTAGCTTGTATGGCTCAGGTGAGCCAACCCCAATCAGGAGCTGCCCCATGGACTTTATCCGCATCATCATCGCCATTCTGTTGCCGCCACTGGGTGTGTTTCTGCAGGTCGGGTTCGGCGGCGCGTTCTGGCTGAACATTCTGCTGACGTTGTGCGGTTATATCCCGGGGATCGTGCACGCGGTGTACATCATCGCCAAGCGCTGAGGGTCAGTCCGTCAAACCCATCACCCGCCGGTAAAACCGCCATTCCTGCTCCAGCGCATGGGCTTGGTTGGCGGCCCGGCGGAAGCCGTGACGTTCATCGGCGTAGTAATGCGCTTCGACCTCAATGCCGTTTTGCTCCAGGGCCGCGACCATGTCGCGGGTCTGTTGCGGCACGACCACGGCGTCCAGTTCACCTTGGAAGAAGATTACCGGTACGCGAATGTTGCCTGCGTGCAGCAACGGCGTGCGGGCGGTGTAGCGTTCGGCATCTTTCTCGGGATCGCCGATCAGCCAGTCCAGGTAATCGCCTTCGAACTTGTGTGTCGCGCGGGCGAGGGCTACCGGGTCGCTGACGCCGTACAGACTGGCGCCGGCGCGGAATACCTGATGGAACGCCAATGCACAAAGCGTCGTGTAACCACCGGCGCTGCCGCCACGGATGAATGCACGATCACCGTCGATCATGTCGCGTTCGGCCAGATAGGCCACCACTGCGCAGGCATCCTCGACATCCACTGCGCCCCAACTCAGATGCAGCGCTTGCCGATACTCCCGGCCATAACCGCTGCTACCACGATAATTGAGATCGGCGACGGCAAAGCCGCGTTGCGTCCAGTACTGGATTCGCGGATCCAGCATTGGGTAGCAAGCTGACGTCGGGCCACCGTGGATGAACACCACCAGCGGCGGCTTCACATCACCATTCGTGGCCGGGTAAAAGAAGCCGTGTGCTTCACCCGCACCGCTTGGGTAGCGCAGGGTTTGCGGGCGGCTGATGCGCTCGGCGGGCAGCGGTGCGACACCGCCGGCCAGGACATTCACCTCACGCGATTCGCGATCAATGGCGATCACCGCTGAAGGGCTGACCGGTGAGGCGGCAATGCAATAAACAAATTGATCATCGACAGCCAGATGACGGAAGCGGCTGTAATCACCGGTGAAGTCTTCGCCGTTGAGCGCCAGACGACCGAAACCGCCTTCGCTCCAGCTCGCCAAAAAGCTTTCGTCGGTGGGCAGCCAGGTGCAGCCGCCAAGTTGCCATGGGGCTGGCGCGTGATCGGCTTCGGCGCTAGCTAACGGTTGCAAACCATTTGCCGACTCGACCCACGGTTGCCAATACCCACCACGATCGGTCAGACAGCCCAGTCGGCCATTGGCATCGAAACGCGGTTGCTGGATCGACTCTTCAAGCGTTTCACCAGCCACGCAACGTGGGGTAGAAAATCCGCTATCAGAACGCTCGGCGAGCATCAGTCGTGTGGATGTCCACGGCTGATGCGGACGGCTCCACTCGATCCACGCCAAGCGCTGGCCATCCGGGCTGATGATCGGCGATGCGTAAAAATCCGCGCCTTCAACAAGCATTTGACGGGCGCCACTCGCCAGATCGATAGCCACCAACCGATGGCAATCACCGTTCTCTTCAACGGCCAGCACCTGCCCGTTGGCAAAGTGCAGATCACCATATCGGCAATCTCCGGAGGTCAATGCCACGGGCTCGCCGTCCAACGTCTGTCGGTACAACTGCTGGTCCGCCTCGTTGACGAAAACCACCCCGTCAGGCGTCAGACAAAACGCCCCACCGCCATATTCGTACACCCGGCTGCGCACGCTGAAACCCGTAGGCGTCAGACATTTCGCCACACCATCGCGCCAGTGCCAGATCCGGCAGGCGGCGTCCGTCGGTCGATATTCATTCCAGAACAAGCCACGGGCGCCGAGCTGCAATTCGGCGAAATCCACGCCGGCAGCAACCGCAGCGGTGGCGCTGAAAGGCTCAGCCTTTGGCGATGAGTCGCGAGTTTCGTTCATTGCGAAAGGCCAGTTGTTCGATGGTCTGGGTGGCGTGCTCGGCTTCTTCGCGGGCCTTGAGAATCACACCGTGATGTTCGGACTTGCTGCACACCGGGTCGGCATTGCTCGCGTCGCCGGTGAGCATGAAGGCCTGGCAGCGGCAGCCGCCGAAGTCCTGTTCCTTTTCGTCACAGGAGCGGCACGGCTCGGGCATCCAGTCATAGCCGCGAAAGCGGTTGAAGCCGAACGAGTCGTACCAGATGTGCTGCATGCTGTGGTCGCGCACATTGGGAAATTGTACCGGCAGCTGTCGGGCCCCATGACAGGGCAGGGCGGTGCCGTCCGGCGTGACCGTCAGAAACAGACTGCCCCAGCCGTTCATGCAGGCTTTCGGGCGCTCTTCGTAGTAGTCCGGGGTGACGAAAATCAGCTTGCACGGATGCCCTTCGGCTTCCAGTTTTGCGCGGTATTCGTTGGTGATGCGTTCTGCGCGGACCAGTTGCTCTTTGGTCGGCAACAGGCCGACACGATTGAGCTGCGCCCAGCCGTAGAACTGGCAGGTGGCGAGTTCGACGAAGTCGGCCTCCAACGCAATGCACAGCTCGATGATGCGGTCGATCTTGTCGATGTTGTGCCGATGGGTGACGAAGTTCAGCACCATCGGATAGCCGTGGGCCTTCACGGCGCGGGCCATTTCCAGTTTCTGCGCGAAGGCTTTTTTCGAGCCGGCCAGCAGGTTGTTCACTTGCTCGTCGCTGGCCTGGAAACTGATCTGGATGTGATCGAGCCCGGCCTTTTTGAAGTCGCTGATCTTCTGTTCGGTCAGGCCGATGCCGGAGGTGATCAGGTTGGTGTAGAAACCCAACTGACGCGCTTCACGGATCAACTCGGCGAGGTCCTGGCGCACCAGCGGTTCGCCGCCGGAGAAGCCCAGTTGCGCCGCGCCCATCTCCCGCGCCTCACGGAATACCCTGATCCACTGCTCGGTGCTCAGCTCTTTGCCCTGCTCGGCGAAATCCAGCGGATTGGAGCAGTACGGGCATTGCAGCGGGCAGCGGTAAGTCAGCTCGGCGAGCAGCCACAGCGGCAGGCCGACCTCAGGCTTGGGCGGCAGATCAGTCAAGGGTGATCCAGTGCTGCGCACGGGCAACCTCCATGAATTGCTCGATGTCGTCACCGAGCTCGGGCACGCCGGGGAACTGTCTGTCGAGTTCGGCGATGATCGCCGCGACATCCCGTTCACCGTCGATCAGGCCGCCGATCAGCGCGGCACTTTCATTGAGTTTGATCATGCCTTCCGGGTACAGCAGCACGTGGCCTTTCTGCGCCGGTTCGTACTGGAAACGGTAGCCGGGACGCCAGGTCGGGGTCTTGCTGCGGTCGAAACTCATAAGGCGATTCCTTTATGCCAGACCCGTTGATCGGTGACGCTGTGATACGGCGGGCGGTTCAGTTCGTAGGCCATGCTCATGGCATCGAGCATGCTCCAAAGGATGTCCAGTTTGAACTGGAGAATTTCCAGCATGCGCTCCTGGCCTTCGCGGGTCTTGTAGTGCTCCAGCGTGATGGCCAGACCATGCTCGACATCGCGCCGGGCCTGACCGAGACGGGTGCGGAAATATTCGTAGCCGGCCGGGTCGATCCACGGGTAGTGCTGCGGCCAGCTGTCGAGACGCGACTGGTGGATCTGCGGCGCGAACAGCTCGGTCAGCGAGCTGCTGGCAGCTTCCTGCCAACTGGCGCGGCGGGCGAAGTTGACGTAGGCATCGACGGCGAAACGCACGCCGGGCAGCACCAGTTCCTGCGAACGCAATTGATCCGGATCGAGACCGACGGCCTGGCCCAGACGCAGCCAGGCTTCGATGCCGCCGTCTTCGCCGGGGGCGCCGTCGTGGTCGAGCAGGCGCTGAATCCATTCGCGGCGGATCTCGCGATCCGGGCAGTTGGCGAGGATCGCCGCGTCTTTCAGGGGGATGTTCACCTGATAGTAGAAGCGGTTGGCGACCCAGCCCTGGATCTGCTCGCGGGTGGCCCGGCCTTCATACATCGCCACGTGATACGGGTGATGAATGTGGTAATAGGCGCCCTTGGCGCGCAGGGCCGCTTCGAATTCGGCGGGGGACAGCGGGGTGTCGGTCATTGCGGTTCTCCGGGCCATTCGTTACAGGACGATGCTCATGCCGTCATACGCCACTTCAACATTGCGCCGAACCAGTTCCGCGCGTTCCGGCGAGTCTTCGTCGAGAATCGGGTTGGTGTTGTTGATGTGGATAAGCACCTTACGTTGCTCGGGAAGCTGTTCCAGCACTTCGAGCATGCCGCCAGGGCCATTCTGCGCCAGATGGCCCATTTCGCGGCCGGTGCGGGTGCCGACGCCACGGCGCTGCATTTCATCGTCGTCCCACATCGTCCCGTCCACCAGCACGCAGTCACTGCCGGCCATGATTTCCAGCAGCGGCGCGTCGACCTTGCCCAGGCCCGGGGCGTAGAACAGTTTGCCGCCCGTGCCGAGGTCTTCGACGATCAGGCCGATGTTGTCGCCTGGGTGCGGGTCGAAGCGGTGCGGCGAGTAGGGCGGTGCCGCGCTGCGCAACGGCAGCGGGGTGAAGCGCAGGTTCGGGCAGGCGGCGACGGTGAAGCTCTGGTCAAGTTCGATGCGGTTCCAGTCCAGCCCGCCGTTCCAGTGCTTGAGCATGGTGAACAGCGGGAAACCGGTGCTCAGGTCTTCGTGGACCATGTCCGTGCACCAGACCTGATGCGGGCAACCTTCGCGCAGGCTGAGCAGACCGGTGGTGTGGTCGATCTGGCTGTCCATCAGGATGATCGCGCTGATGCCGGTATCACGCAGGGCACGGCCCGGTTGCATCGGGGCGAAGCTCTGAAGCTGCGCGCGGATGTCCGGCGAGGCGTTGCACAGCACCCAGTTCACGCCGTCATCGGAAATCGCGATGGACGATTGGGTACGGGCCTGGGCATTCAGGCTGCCGTCGCGAAAACCGGCGCAATTGACGCAGTTGCAGTTCCACTGCGGAAAACCGCCACCGGCGGCCGAACCCAGAATCTGGACGAACATGAACGCTCCATCATTTCAACGCTGAAAATAAAACGCCCCGGCGAGCCGAGGCGTTGCACTGCAGTGTTCTGCTTGAGGCAGGACTCAGCGGCTGGCGAAGTACATGGTGACTTCGAAGCCGATGCGCAGGTCGGTGTAAGCAGGTTTGGTCCAAGCCATCGGGTGACTCCTTTTTCAGGTGGGTGAGATAGCGCTATCCATGGGTATAGTCCACGGCAGCGCAGGGATGTTCCAAATAGTTAGGTGGCTATGTTACTCAAAATTTCAGGGGGTTGGCCCGTGAATCTTTGAGAAAGCTCCTTGCAGCCCCGGTAATGATCATTTTGCCGCTTGCCATGGCGCGTCCGGCGAAGCGGCGTTGGAGAGGCCGTGCCAGCCGCCCTCGGCGCGGATCAGACGTTGTGCGGCGGCCAGCAATGCCGGGCGATCCAGTTGGGCGATGGCGCTGCGCAGATGGGCCAGATAATCCGACGAGTGGCCGGCGAGGCGGGCCTGCCACAGGAGTTCGGCCGCATCTTTGCCGGACAGGACGCTGTCATCGAACTGATCGACAAGCGTCTGGCGTTGCCGGGCGAGGCTCGCGTCATCGAGTCGTTCGACAAGGGCTGGCAGGCTATCGAGAAACTGCTGAATGTGACCGAGCAATTGCGCGGCGGTGGCCGTGGGGGATTGCACACCGAACAGCAATCCGGTCTGGCCGTGGAGCTGACGCAGCCCGCTGAACACCGCATAACCCAGTTGCAGTTCGACGCGCAGGCGTTGGTAGAACGGTGTCTGGCACAGATGCGCTAGCAGGCGCCACGCGGCTTCGTCGGCGATCTCGTGGCTGGCGGTCGGGCAGAACAGCAGCAAGGCGTGTTCGCTGGACGTGCTGTCGATCTGACTCCACCGGCATCCGGCGTTGATTGCCGACGGTGCGGGAATTTGATTGTCCGGGATGCCGGGGATGCGACTCAGGGCCAGACCCATGGCTGACTGGGTTTGTGGGCTTAACCCCAAAGCCAGACCGTCCCAGCGGGAAGTTGTCCACAGGTGGGCGGCGTCATCGGATTTGCCTACCGCTGGCAGGCATTTTTCCGGCAGTACTTTGAGCAGCTGGCGGATCGGTATCAGCGCAGGTTGCGGCTCGCCTTTCGCGGAATCGGCGCCCACTTGTGTCAGAGATTTCAGTGCGTGCTCCAGGACAACGGGCAGCGTGTCCTGCAGGCCAGTGAGTTTCAGCAGCCACTGATCAGCTGAGGCGCTGAAGGACAACTCGACCCCGGCCTGACGCGCGTCGTCGGAAATCTCCCGCAGACTGCGTTGCAGTTTCGCTTGCAGCTCGGCCGTGGCCGCTGCTTCCGTCTGCCAGCGAACATACACCGCACCTTCGTCATCGTTATCCGGCAGCGCCTGGCTGAATTGCATCGGCGAACGTTCGCGTCGGCTGCGCGAGCGATCCTGAGCGAACGTGCGCAGCCCACGGTGGGCGCTGGTTTGGCCGCGGATCAGGCCGGCGTTGGCCAGCGGTTCGGCTACGCGCAGGAACGGATTGGCAGCGGGCAGATGCCAGTGACTGCTGAAGTTATCCACAGTGCCGATTTTGCCGAGAATCACTTTGAGCGCTGCAACGGCCGATTCGCAGAGGCCGCTTTCGAGTTGTTCGCTGTCGAGTCGCGCCAGTTGCAACGCACCGCTGACCTGCTGCTGACGTTGAAGCTGTGCCGAATATTCCTCGCGTAGTGCCGGCCAGTCCTGCTGCGCTGCGAAGAAGCTCAACCAGTCGAGAAACTGTGCGCGGATGGCGTCGAGTGACCCGGATGCCCCAGTGAACTGAAGATGTAGAAAAGCCTGCCCAGCAAATTGATAAGGCACACAGGCCTGTAAGTCTTCCGCGAATCCCTGCTGCTGCAATTGAGCGAGCAGCCCACCGGGTTTGGCGCTGTTCAACCAGTGACAGAAAAACGCCAGTGCCTCGGCCGACGACTCCGGCAAATCCTCTAACGCAAACAGCAGATTGCCGTGCCGCTCGCCGACCTGTTGATAACTTTTCTGTGGAGTGTCCATCAAGCGAACGGGGGCTGCCTGTGAAGTTTTATCCCCAGCTGTCAGCGCGGCGGCAAACTGTTCTGCCAGCGTTCTCAGGTCTTCAACACTTTGCGGCCCGACCAGACTCAGAGTCATCTGCCCGGTGCGGTAAAACTGCTGATGGAAATCTCTCAACGCCTGCTGAAAATCCGCTTGTTCAACCGGCAGGCTGTCGCGGTTTCCGGCATGAAAGCCGCGCAAAGGATGTGCTGCCGACAATCCCTCAAACAGCGCCTCTTTCTGCTGAGCCGCAGCATCCTGCGACCACGCAACAAACTCCGCCTGCAGCACTTCCCGTTCCCGCAACTGATCGTCCGGATTCATACGCGGATGAGCGAGCATGTCCGACAGACGCTCCAGTCCACCGCTGAAGGACGTTGGCGGCAACTCAAAGAAGAAATCGGTGGTGCGCTCGCGGGTGCTGGCATTCACCTGACCGCCGTGACCTTGCACGTAGGCCATCAGCCCTTGCTGTGCAGGAAAACGCTCGGTGCCGAGAAACAGCAAATGCTCAAGAAAATGCGCCAGCCCCGGCCACGCCAACGGCACGTCATGACTGCCGGCAGCCACCCGCAACGCGGCGGCGCTGCGCTTCAGACCGGGCATGTGGCGCAGGGTCACGCGCAAGCCGTTGGCCAGGGTTTCGGTGTGGGGGCGGGGGTGAGTCGACGCAGGCATGGGCACTTCCAGAACAGTGAAGTGCCAATGCTAGCGGATTAGCGCTTGTTGAGCGCGTCGTAAAGTTCGGGGCGGCGGTCGTTGAAGTAGCGGTTGGCGTTGCGCGAGTCGACCATCAACTGACGATCCAGCTCACCGACGATCAAGGCTTCGTCCAGTCCGGCCTGGGCGATGCGGCTGCCATCCGGCGCGGCAATGCTGCTTTGCCCGCAGTAATGAATGTCGCCTTCGTGGCCGCAGTAGTTGGCGTAAGCCACGTAGCACTGGTTTTCGAAGGCGCGGGAGCGCACGGAAACATCGGCAATGAAATCAAAAGGAATCATGTTCGCCGTCGGCACCAGAATCAGCTCGGCGCCTTCAAGGGCCAGGCGCCGGGCGTTTTCCGGGAACTCCAGGTCGTAGCAGATCAGGAAACCGAGCTTCCAGCCGTTGAGCTCGACGATGGGAAACTCGCCATCGCCGGGGCTGAACATCGAACGGTCCAGATCGCCGAACAGATGCGTCTTGCGGTAATTGCACAGGCGCTCGCCGTTCGAATCGATCAACTGCACAGCGTTGTAGATCTGTCCTTCGGCGGTGCGCTCAGGATAACCGTAGAGAATCGCCAGGCCGGCAGCCTTGGCGATTCGTCCAACCTGTTGCGCCCATTCGCCGTTATAGACCTCGGCCAATGTCGCGACCGCCTCCTTGCCGATGTTGTAGCCGGTCAGGAACATCTCCGGCACCACCAGCAGGTCGGCGCCTTTGGCCTCCATCGCCAGTTGATGCAAGCGCTGAAGGTTGGCGGCGGGTTCCAGTGGCAGCGGTGGACATTGGTAAAGGGCTACACGCATCGAAGATTCCTCTTACTCGGGCAGGGCGATCGGGCCGATGTCTTTGAACACATCACCCGGGCCGGGGTTCTCTTTATGTGTGGACCCGCCGAAGTGCTTCATGATTCCCCACACCGCGTTGAGCGAGGTCTGTACCGCGCCTTCGACCCAGGCCGGCGTCCACGACACGTCGTCGCCGGCGATGAAAATCCCGCGCTGCTCCGGCGGCATGTCGTCCTGCATGAAGTGCGCGTACATGCGCTGGTTGTAGCGATAGTGGCCGGGCAGGGCGCCCTTGAACGCGCCGAGGAAGTGCGGGTCGGCTTCCCACGACACGGTGATCGGATCGCCGATGATCCGCGCGGCGATGTCGACTTTCGGGTAGATCTTCTTCAGCGCATCCAGCGCCAGTTTCACGCGTTTCTCCACCGGGTGCGGGAGCATCTTCAGCGCATCGCTCATCCACGAGTACGACAGGCAGATCACGCCCGGTTTGTCGTCGCCGTTGTCGAACAGATAGGTGCCGCGTGTCAGGCGATCGGTGAGGGTCATGCTCATCAGGTCGCGACCGGTTTCCGGATCCTTGTCCTTCCAGAACGGGCGGTCGACCATCACGAAGGTCTTCGACGATTGCATGTAGCGAGTGCGGTCCAGCGCCATCCACATCTTCTGCGAGAACAGGCTTTCATCGCATTCGATCTGGGTGGTCAGCAGCCAGCTCTGGCAGGTGGTCAGTACGGCGGCGTATTCGCGGGTGTCGCCGTTGTTGTCGGTGACCGCGAAACGTCCGTCAGGTGCGTGGGCGATTTTCTTCACCCCGGAGCGCGGTGCGCCGTGGTGCAGCGATTTCAGGCTGGTGCCTTGCGGCCAGTGCACGCAGCGCTCCGGCGCATGACGCCAGATACCTTGTGGCACTTGTTCCACACCGCCGACCACCAGATGCTGGTGATCGTCGCAGTTGGTCATCACGACGCGGAAGATTTCCAGCATCGAGTTGGGGAAATCCGAGTCCCAGCCACCGGTACCGAAACCGACCTGGCCGAACACTTCGCGGTGATGGAACGACAGTTTGGCGAAGGCTTTCGAGGTGGCAACGAAGTCGTAGAAGGTGCGGTCGTCCCACAGCGGAACCAGAGTGTTCCACAGCTCCTTGAGGCGTGGCACGTCACGGTCGCGAATCGCTTGCTGGATATCGGCGAACTGCGAACCGGCCTCCAGAGCGTCGGCCCAGGCGTCAGCCACTTCCTGGAACAGTGCAGGAAGATCCTTCAGGCTCTGTGCGTAATGGGTTTTGCCTTCCAGGTCGATCACGGTGCTGCCGGAGGCCGGCGTCAGCGGGTTGGGGAAGGGCTTGGTTTCGAGGCCGAGCTTGTCGACGTAGTGATAGAACGCGGTGGACGACACCGGGAAGCGCATGCCGCCGAGCTCGGCGACGATGCCGTCAGTGCCGTTGAACGCTTGGGAGCGCAGGCGACCGCCAAGCTTCGAGGCCTCGTACACTACGGGTTTCAGGCCGAGTTTCATCAGCTCATAAGCCGCCACCAGACCGGCGATGCCAGCACCCACGATTGCCACTTCGGCACCGTGGTTGTGCTCGGGAATGCTACCCAGGCCGGCCGGGTGTTCGATCCAGTCGTCGAAGGCGAAAGGAAAGTCCGGACCGAAAATGGTGATCGGTTTCTTACCGTCTGCAGGATGGCGATTGTTCTTGTTCATGGCTGACCTTGCTGGCGACCCGACGCTGGATGCGCGTCTGAGTATAGGAAAAGATGCCAGCCATTCTAGGGAGCGTAGAACACGTTAATAAGACGCAAAGTGTCGTCGTTTTGAGCGTTAGTACTGCGATATGACGAAAGCGATGGTCAAACTGGATGCCCGCGATCGATCTTGCTGCTGAGGATGATCGACGTCGTGGTCTTCTCCACACCGTCTACGCTGCCGATCTGATCCAGAAGCTGATCGAGCTGCTCCGGCGAATCGGTCCGCAGCCACGCCACATAATCGAATTCACCACTTACCGCGCATAATTGCTGCACCTGAGCCATCGCGCTCAACCGGCGCAACACCTCTTTGCCGGAGCGTGGCTGCACCTTGATCCCGACGTAAGCCTGCAATCCGCCATCCACCACACGCTGGCCCAGACGCACGCCATAGCCGGTGATGACCTTGGCCTTTTCCAGCCGCGCGAGTCGCGAAGTCACGGTCGTGCGGGCGATCCCCAATTGCCGGGCCAGCATCGCCACGCTCTCGCGGGCGTTGATTTGCAGGGCCGCGATCAACTGTCGGTCAATTTCATCAAGCACGGGTGGGCGGATGTCGGACAAGGGGCGTCTCCATGGGCGCGGATCTTTGGTTGCGCATGTTACAGGCTCGGCCGGCGGTAAGCTTGTGGGCGATACTCGCGCGGTTTTCCATAGGGACTGTCTTGATATCAGACGCTGGCAAATGCCTCACGAAACCGTCGCATGTCGTCTTCCGTACCAACGCTGACCCGAATCCACGTCGGCCACTCTTTCCATACCCGGCCCACCTTGACCCGGCGATCGGCCAACGCCTGCACCACCTCCCTGGCAGAACGTTTCACGTCGACCATGAAGCAGTTGGCCTGCGACACCGTGCAGCGAAAACCGCGAGCGGTCAGCCAGGTGATTGTCTCGTCACGCAGCCTCGTGTTGGTGTGCTTGCGCTGTGGCAGCAACTGCGTGTCCTCGAGACTGGCTATGCCGCCCAACAGCGAAGGGGCCGCCGGCACGTTGTAATTGCCGAACACCTCCAGTTGCTCCAGCAGGGCGGGGTTGGCTATCGCGATACCCAGACGGGCGCCTGCCATGCCATAGATTTTCGAGAAAGTTCGCAGCACCATCAGTTCGGGATGATCCTTGACCAGCGGAATGCAGGTCGGCGCATTCGAGAAGTCGATATAGGCCTCGTCCACCAACAGAATCGTTCCTTTTGGCTTGTTCGCCAGCGCGAGCAGGATATCTGCGTGTGGCGTCACAGTACCGGTCGGATTATTCGGATTGCAGACGTAGATCAGTCCCGCCTGCGGATCGGCCGCCAGCATGTGTGGAAGATCATGGGCATGATCAGGATTCAGTGCTATCTCGTGGACCGCGACCTGTCTGCCGCGAGCCGCCTCGACAGGGTCTTCATAAGAGGGCGACGCAACGACCAGGCTACCCTGTCGAGTGAAGGCGTGAACCGCATGCTGCAAGGCCAGTTTGGAGCCGCAGAAAGTCTGAACATATTCCTCCGGTATGCCTTGTTGGCGGGCAAACAGAGCGTTGAGTCGGTACTGGATCTTGTAGGGATAACGCCCGCACAGTGCAATGCCTTCCTGCATCGCCTGTCGGGCGGCGAGCGCCGGTCCCCAGGGGCTCTCGTTGAAATTGATCAGTACCTCATCGCCGGGTACTGGTGCCGGTGCATCCTGACGTTGCGCCTGCCCCCAGGATGACTGCGCGAGCAGGGGAAGTGCTGCGGCGATTCCCATCAGCGAACGGCGAGTGACATCAACCATAAAAATTCCTTTTTCGAATCATCAGATGAGCCTCGGCTTTGGGTGCCAGGACATATGGTGTAACGAAATGGTTAGTTGTCGATTTAGACGGGCATGAGGCAAGCCCTGTTTACGCTTTCAGAAGTCGCACGCTTTGAAGGGAGATGGGACGACGGCCTCGTGGCGGGAAAGACAGAAACGAAAAAGCCGCACATAAGCGCGGCTTTTTCATGTTTGGTGGGCCCACACGGACTTGAACCGTGGACCAAAGGATTATGAGTCCTCTGCTCTAACCAACTGAGCTATAGGCCCTCAGTAGGCCGCGGATTATAGCGACGGTTTCTCGGCTGTGCTATCCGAAAAATCTGATACGGCTATGCGAAGAAACGTCGCGGCAAACTCTTCTGGTGGCAGCGGCAGGCTGACGATGTAGCCCTGGATCTGTTCACAGCCTTCGGCGGCGAGGAATTGTTGCTGGGCCTGGGTTTCCACGCCTTCGGCGATCACGGTGAATTGCATGCTGCGGCCCAGGGCGATGATGGCGCGGACGATCGCCGCGTCGTGCGGGTCGTCGGGCAGTCCGCGAACGAAAGACTGGTCGATCTTGAGGATGTCCAGAGGCAGGCGCTTGAGGTAACTCAGCGAGGAATAACCGGTGCCGAAGTCGTCGATGGCCAGTTGCACGCCCAGGTGTTTGAGCTGATGCAGCACCGCCAGCGCTTCTTCAGCCTGGCTCATGATGAAGTTTTCGGTAATTTCCAGTTGCAGTAATTCCGGCCGCAGGCGGTTGTCTTTGAGCAGTTGCTCGATGCGTCCCAGCAGGTTCGGTTGGCGCAGTTGCGCGCCGGCGAGGTTCACCGAGAGAGGGCCGAGGGATTCGTAGATCTGGCCCCACTCGAACATCTGCCGGCAGGCGGTTTCCAGCACCCAGTCGCCGATTTGCAGAATCATCCCGTTCTCTTCCGCCAGCGGGATGAAGTGCTCCGGCGGCACATCGCCGAAGTTCGGGTGGCGCCAGCGGATCAAGGCTTCGGCGCCGACCAGGCTGTGATCGTCGAGGCTGATTTTCGGTTGGTAATAGAGGTACAACTCTTCGCGCTCAATGGCCCGGCGAAGTTCGTGTTCCAGTGCTACGCGTTCGCTGGCCTGGGCGGTGAGATCGCGGGTGTAGCTTTCGACCCGGTTGCGGCCCTTGGCCTTGGAGCGGTACATCGCCGCGTCTGCGTTCTTGATCAGGGTCGCGACATCGCAGCCGTCGCGCGGGTAAAGGCTGGTGCCGATGCTGGCGCTGATGAAGAACTCATGCTCGCCAGCCTGGAACGGTGCGCCAAAGCAGTTCAGCAGTTTGGTGGCGATGTTGTCTGCATCGCCGGGCTGCTGCAGGCCAGGCAGCAGAATGATGAATTCGTCGCCACCCAGCCGCGCGACGGTGTCGATATCGCGCAGTTGCTCCTTGAGGCGCACGGCGATGCCCTTGAGCAGCAAATCGCCGACCGGGTGACCGAGGCTGTCGTTGATGTGCTTGAAACGGTCGAGGTCGAGGAACAGCACTGCGCCCTGACCGCCGTTTTCCTGCTGACTGTTGAGTGCCATCAGCAGGCGACTTTCGAACAGCGTGCGGTTTGGCAGGCCGGTGAGCGGGTCGTGATGCGCTTGGTAGTCGAGTTTGGCCTGGGCGTGCTTGAGGCTGGAGATATCGGCAAACACCGCAACGAAGTGAGTGATGAACTTGTCGCGGTTGCGCACGGCGCTGATGGTCAGCCAGCTCGGGTACAGCTCGCCATTTTTGCGCCGGTTGGAGATTTCGCCCTGCCAGTGGCCTTCGTCGGTCAATTGATGCCACATCGCCGCGTAGAACGCGCTGTCGTGCAGTCCGGAGGCCAGCAGGCGCGGAGTGTGCCCCAGTGCTTCGCTTTCGCTGTAACCGGTGATTTCGGTGAAGGCCCGGTTAACGGCGCTGATGTGTTGCTGGGTGTCGGTGATCAGCACGCCTTCGGCAGTACTCTCGAACACGGTCGCAGCCTGTTGCAGTTTTTCCTGCATCAGGTGGCGTTCGGTGATGTCCCGGGCGATGGTCAGCATGCAATCTTCGTCGCCGATCGGCAGCGGACGGCTGGATACTTCGCAGAGGCGGATCTGCCCGTCGCTGCGGCGGATGTGGCAGCTGAAGTCGCGAACGAACCCGTCGCGGTGCAGCAGGTCGAGCATTTGCTTGCGTTCGTTGAGGTTGACCCAGATTCCCAGGTCCAGCGCCGAGCGATCCACCGACATCGCGCTGTTGAAACCGGTGATACGACTGAAACCTTCGTTGACCTCCAGCAGCAGGCCATCGCTCTGGCGCGACAGAAGCAGACCGTCCGGCGAGGCGTGGAAGGCCTTGGCGAACTTCTCTTCGGAGGTTTGCAGTTGCTGTTGGGTTTCCTTGAGCTGGGTAATGTCGCGCACCACCACGACCAGCGCCGGTGTCGTGTCGAGCTCGAAGGGCTCGGCGGAAATCAGCCCGGTAAACACCTGGCCATTGTTGCGACGAAAGGGCATCTCCAGGTTGCGAATGCTGCCGGCTTGCAGGCGCTGAAGCAGGCCCGGGCCAACCCCTGGAATGCCCCAGATGTTGAGTTCGGTGGCGGTCTGGCCAATCACTTCTTCGGCCTTGAGCCCGATCTGTTCTTCAAAAGCTTCGTTGACCTCCAGCAGGCAGCCGTCGGAGAGCCGGGCGATGACTAGAATGTCCGGGCATTGCTGGAATACCGAAGCGAATTTCTGTTCCGACAGGCGCAACGCCTCTTCGGTGCGTTTGGTTTCGCTGATGTCGATCATCAGGCCGCGCATCACCGGTTCGTGGCCGTGTTCGATCAGGCTGACGATGTCGCGTACCCACAAGCAACGGCCGTCTGCGGTGATGACGCGGTAATCGAGACTGTGATCGCGCCCGGCCAGCACTTCGTGATCGCAGAAGCTCTGGGCACGAGTCAGATCGGCAGGGTGAATGATGTTGCGCCAAAAGCCTGGAATCAGCCAATGGGACAGCGGATAGCCGAGCAGATCCTCGGCGTGGGGCGAAACATAGCTGTAGGTGAAATCGCTGATCCGCGCTTCCCAAGCGATGGCTGAGAGACTCTCCACCAGCCCGCGATAATGGTATTCGCTGCTGCGCAGTTCCTGTTCAAGGTCGATGCGTCGGGCGATTTCCGAGCTCAGGCGCCGGTTGATGCGGATCACCACTGCCAGGACGATGACCAGAAGCGATAGCCCCGGTAAACCGTAAACCAGCAGATCCGACCAGAATGTCCGGTGATCGAGGACGTTGCCGACCCAGTGCTCCTGAATGCTGCTGATTTCCTCCGGGGACATGTCGGCCAGCACCTTGTCGAGAATCCCCACCAGCATTTTGTTGTCCCGGGGGACGCCCATCGCCAGCTGGTAGCGATAAGGGGTCTCGCCGCTGACATACAAACCATCCAGTTTGAGCTGCCGCAGGCTCCAGACACTGGAGGCCAGATCGCCGACCACCGCGTCGACTTCATCGGTAGCCAGGGCCTGCAATGCGGAGCTGACGTTGGGCATCGCCACCAGGTTCAGGTCGGGGTGATGTGTGCGCAACAGTTCGTGGGGTGCGTAGTTTTCGACTACGGCGATCTTCAGGCCGTAAAGATCCTCGAGCTTGCGCGGTTGCGGGCCGCCGACGTGGGCGAGGATGACGATCGGAAAGTCGAGATAAGGGCGGGTGAATGACAGGTAACTCTGGCGTTCCGGGGTGGACATGATGCCCGGCAGCAGGTCGATCGTGCCGTTTTTCGCCTGTTCGAGCACCATGGTCCAGCTCACCGGCTCGATGGGGGTGAGTTTGATCGCCAGGCGCTGGCGAATCACATCGATATAGTCCGCTGCCAGACCCTGATAGCGGTTCTGGTCGTCGCGGAACTCGAAGGGCGGCCACGACGCATCCACACCCAGGCGCAAGTCCGGGTGAGCCGCCAGCCAGCTACGTTCTTCATCGGTCAGAGTCAGCGCGTCAGCCGTTGCGGTCCAGATCATCAGTGACAGCAAAAAAAGCACGGACGCCAGTCTGGGCATAACGGTCTCGTTATGGCTCGGGGGAATGTTTCGAGTGTAGACGGGCTGTGCGCGGGGGGAGGGCGGTGCGAGGTATTTAATCTGCGCTAAAAACAAAACCCCCGGCCTGGGCCGGGGGTTCTGGTATCACTCGTCGAGGAAGGAGCGCAGATGCTCGCTTCGCGTCGGGTGGCGCAGCTTGCGCAGCGCCTTGGCTTCGATCTGACGGATCCGCTCACGGGTCACGTCAAACTGTTTGCCGACTTCTTCGAGCGTATGGTCGGTGTTCATGTCGATACCGAAACGCATGCGCAGTACCTTGGCTTCACGGGCAGTAAGGCCGGACAGCACTTCGCGGGTCGCTTCTTTCAGGCTCTCAACAGTGGCGACATCGATTGGCGACTGCATGGTCGAGTCTTCGATGAAGTCACCCAGATGGGAGTCTTCGTCATCACCGATCGGGGTTTCCATGGAGATCGGCTCTTTGGCGATCTTCAATACCTTGCGGATCTTGTCCTCAGGCATTTCCATGCGTTCACCCAGCTCTTCCGGGGTCGGTTCGCGACCCATTTCCTGCAACATCTGGCGGGAAATGCGGTTGAGCTTGTTGATCGTCTCGATCATGTGCACCGGAATACGGATGGTGCGGGCCTGGTCGGCGATCGAGCGAGTGATCGCCTGACGGATCCACCAGGTGGCATAAGTCGAGAACTTGTAACCACGACGGTATTCGAACTTGTCCACCGCTTTCATCAGACCGATGTTGCCTTCCTGGATCAGATCGAGGAATTGCAGGCCACGGTTGGTGTACTTCTTGGCGATGGAGATCACCAGACGCAAGTTCGCTTCAACCATCTCTTTCTTCGCGCGGCGGGCTTTCGCCTCACCGATCGACATGCGACGGTTGATGTCCTTGATCTCGGCGATGGTCAGGCCGGTCTCGGTTTCCAGCGCGGTCAGCTTCTGCTGGCAACGGATGATGTCCGGTTGCACGCGGGCAATGGCTTCGGCGTACTTGCTCTTGCCTTTGGCCAGGGCGTCGGACCAGCTTTCGTCGACTTCGTTGCCAGGGAACTGACGCAGGAAATCGGCGCGTGGCATACGTGCATCACGCACGCACAGTTGCATGATCGCGCGCTCTTGCTGACGCAGACGATCCAGGGCACTGCGAACACGCTCGACCAGTGCTTCGAATTGCTTCGGCACCAGTTTGATCGGCATGAACAGCTCAGCCAGAGCCAACAGTTCGGCAATTGCCGCCTTGTTGTGACGACCGTGCTTTTTCAGAGCCTTGCGGGTGATTTCCATCTGGTCGGCGACAGCACCGAAGCGCTGTGCGGCAATGACCGGATCCGGACCGCTTTCGGCTTCTTCTTCGTCATCGGAAGCTTCGGCGTCATCGTCCTCGGAGTCGTCATCCGCTTTCGCCGCTTTCGCGTCGATCGGCGGTGGTACTTCGGCGGCAGGCGGCGCAATACCGTCATCCGGGTCGATGTAACCGCTCAGAACGTCGGACAGGCGACCACCTTCGGTGGTGACGCGAGTGTACTCGGAGAGAATATGGTCAACCGTGCCAGGGAAGTGCGCGATGGCGCTCATCACTTCACGGATGCCTTCTTCGATACGCTTGGCGATTTCGATTTCGCCTTCACGAGTCAGAAGCTCGACCGTACCCATTTCACGCATGTACATGCGCACCGGGTCAGTGGTGCGACCGATATCGGTCTCCACCGCCGCCAACGCAGCGGCTGCTTCTTCCGCAGCGGCCTCGTCGGTATCGGCGTCGGCCAGCATAAGGGCGTCCGCATCCGGAGCACTCTCGTGTACGGGGATCCCCATGTCGTTAATCATGCGGATGATGTCTTCCACCTGCTCCGGATCTGAAATATCCTCGGGCAGGTGGTCGTTGACCTCGGCGTAAGTCAGATACTTCTGCTCACGACCCAGTTTGATCAACTCAATAATACGAGACTGCTGTTGCGCTTTTCCGGACATAACACCCTATCCACTGAAGGTCTTGGCGGGCAAAAAACAAGCCGAGGATTATACCTGAGCTATGACCTCACGCGCCAGTTGAGGTCGGGTTTGATGCGGAAACATTGCGACTTAAAAGGTCGCGCAGTTGATTTTTCTCTTCGGCGCTCAGTTCGCTTTGACGCGCTTTCCTGAGCAGTTGTTCCAGATTTCGCTCGCGTTGGCGGGCTGACAAGCTAGTAATGGTGTCGAAAAACTGTTGTTCAAGGTTGTCTCCGTCAATCAGCCATTCCTTTTCCGCCAGCGCCTTGAGCAGGCGACCCTGTTCGGTTCCGTGCCATCGCGCGATCAACTGAAATGAGTTTAGCTTGGGATTCTTCTGCACGGCTTCGAGCAGTGCCACCAGCAGCTGTGCGTTGGTCTGGTTCTCGTCCGCGAAGTGCCCGGCGTCCTCGACCTTTTCCGCCAGTTGCGGGTGATGCAGCAAGGTTCTCAGAGCGGCCAGGGTCGGAGGTTCGACGGCGGCCGGCACGCGTGGGGCACGCGGCTGATCGCGATCACCGCCACGCTTGCCATTTTTGTCCCACGGTTTCTTGTCCCATTTCTTGCCGCCGGCGCCGGTTTTTTTCGGCGTCCATTCCTGCTGCGGCACATACATGTCCTGTGCCTGCGGCTGATGGTAGTCGCTGTAGTCCGGCATGGCGTCGTAATCGATGCCCGGGTCGTAGGCCGGCGGTGCTTCCTGAGGAGCGCTCTGGGCCAGCTGGCTGACGCTTTCGCTGCTCAGACCGGTGATCTCGGTCAGGCGCTGGCGCATCAGGATGCGCAGATTGGCGCCTGGGACCTTGTCGATCAATGGTGCTGCGAGGGTGGCCATGTGGGCCTTGCCCTCCAGCGAACGCGGGTCGGCTTCTTCGGTCAGTTGCTGGAAGAAGTAGTCCGCCAGCGGCTGTGCGTGCTGATTGATCCGGGCGCGGAAGGCGTCTGTGCCTTCGGCGCGAATCAACGTATCCGGGTCTTCGCCTTCAGGCAGAAACAGAAAGCGTGCACGGCGCCCGTCCTGCAGGCAGGGCAGTGTGGCTTCGAGTGCGCGCCAGGCGGCATTGCGGCCAGCCTGGTCGCCGTCAAAGCAAAACAGTACGTTCGGCACTACGCGAAACAGACGCTTGAGGTGTTCTTCGCTGGTGGCGGTGCCGAGTGTCGCGACGGCATTGCGCAGGCCTTGCTGGGCTAGAGCGATGACATCCATATAGCCCTCGACGACGATGATTTCGTCGAGGTTGCGATTGTTCTTGCGGGCTTCGTACAGGCCGTAGAGTTCCTGGCCTTTATGGAAGACCGGGGTTTCCGGCGAGTTCAGGTACTTTGGCTTGTCGTCGCCGAGCACTCGACCGCCGAAAGCAATGATCCGTCCACGGGTGTCGCGGATCGGGAACATCACGCGATCGCGGAAGCGGTCATAGCGTTTACCGGTTTCGGCGTTCTCGATCAGCAGGCCGGCGTCGATCATGGCTTTCTGCTGCAAAGTGTCGCTGCTCAAGTGTTTGAACAGGTTGTCCCAGCCCGGCGGTGCGAATCCGAGACCGAAGTCCCGGGCGATTTCGCCGGTCAGGCCACGACCCTTGAGGTAATCCACTGCTGCCTTGCGTGCCGGGTGGCTCTTGAGCGCCTGCCGATAAAAGTCGGCAGCCGCGGTGAGCAGCGGGTACAGCGGTGAATCGGTCGGCTGGCGCGGCTTGTTCGAGCGGCCGCCTTCTTCTCGCGGCACTTCCATGCCGGCGGCCTTGGCCAGATCTTCGACGGCCTGGGGGAAGTCCAGATTGTCGTGATCCATGAGAAAGCCGAGGGCGTTGCCGCCGGCGCCGCAGCCGAAGCAGTAATAGAACTGCTTGTCGGGGCTGACGCTGAATGACGGGGTCTTCTCTTTATGGAACGGGCAGCAGGCGGTGTAGTTTTTACCGGCCTTCTTCAATTGCACGCGCGAGCTGACCACGTCGACGATGTCGGTGCGGTTCAGAAGGTCGTCAATGAAGCTCTGGGGAATCAGCCCGGCCATGGCGTTCTCGTCTGCGCTGTAATGGATCCGATGCGAAAGTCTGCCGGACGCGGGTCATTGAGTGATGCGCGCACGTGGTGCGGCTCGACCGGTGTCGTTTGCGTAATCGCTGTCGGGAAGTGTATCTGCCGAAAATCCACTGACGTTAGTACTCATCAGTCTTCGACTATTCGAAAATGTTGCGCTGAATCCGCTGACGGCCGGCAATCGGCCTCGGATAGCTCATGAAGCGGGCACGCAAGCAGGTGCCTTGGGCTGATCGTCGTAAGAGGAATCAGTGGGTGTGCTCGTCAGTAGCCTTGAAAGGCTCGTCAGAAAAGACGTGCACCGCTGGCAAAAGAGCCAGGCCTGACGCGGTGAAGCGGGTTTGTCTCGGTCGCATCTGCGGCTTCGACGGTGAAGCATCAAGCGTTTTACGCAAATGCCATTAGCCCGGCTGAGGGCCGGGCTTGGCAGAAGCTTGCTACGATCGTCTGTGTATTAGTACAGACGAACGGCGCGGCGCTGTTCGCGCTGAACTTTCTTGGCGTGACGCTTAACAGCAGCAGCTGCCTTGCGCTTACGCTCAGAAGTTGGCTTCTCGTAAAATTCGCGGCTACGAACTTCAGCCAGTACACCGGCTTTTTCGCAGGAGCGCTTGAAACGACGCAGAGCTACGTCGAAGGGTTCGTTCTCTTTAACTTTGACGGCTGGCATCCAGAGCTACCTTCATTCATTACCGGGGTCAACATCCTCGCGGCAAAAGAGCACTTGAAGACGTCGGTTTTTAAGGGTTGCGGATGTTAACCCCTCATCGCTCGGAATGCAAAGCCTCTGATCGAAAACCGCTGGTCGGGGCATCACGCGGCGACTATTATGCGCGCCTTCGAATTCAGCCTAAACAAGGCGCAAACCCATGCTAGTACTGGGATTAGAAACTTCCTGCGACGAAACCGGCGTCGCTTTATACGACAGTGAGCGCGGCCTGCTGGCCGACGCGTTGTTCAGTCAGATCGACCTGCACCGCGTCTATGGCGGCGTGGTACCGGAGCTGGCCTCGCGCGATCACGTCAAGCGCATGCTGCCTTTGATCCGTCAGGTGCTGGCCGAAGCCGGCTGCGTGCCGACCGAGATCGACGCCATCGCCTACACCGCGGGTCCCGGCCTGGTCGGGGCGCTGCTGGTGGGGGCCTCATGCGCCCAGGCGCTGGCGTTTGCCTGGGGCATCCCGGCGCTCGGCGTGCATCACATGGAAGGCCATTTGCTGGCGCCGATGCTGGAGCCAAAACCGCCGGAATTCCCGTTCGTCGCTTTGTTGGTCTCCGGTGGTCATACGCAGCTGGTTCAGGTCGATGGCATCGGCCAATACAGCCTGCTCGGCGAGACGCTGGACGATGCCGCGGGCGAAGCTTTCGACAAGACTGCAAAAATGATGGGCCTGAATTACCCGGGCGGACCGGAAATCGCCAAGCTGGCAGAGAAGGGCGTCGCAGGACGTTTCACCTTCCCGCGTCCGATGTGTGATCGCCCGGGCCTGGATTTCAGTTTCAGCGGCCTGAAGACCTTCGCTCTCAACACCTGGCAGCAGTGCGTCAGCGCCGGGGACGACAGCGAGCAAGCCCGTTGCGACATCGCGCTGGCGTTCCAGCAGGCCGTGGTGGAGACTTTGACCATCAAGTGCAAGCGCGCCCTCAAGCAGGCCGGCATGAAGCGTCTGGTGATCGCCGGCGGCGTCAGTGCCAACAAGGCGCTGCGTGTTTCGCTGGAGAAGATGCTCGGCGACATGAAGGGCGATGTGTTCTATGCCCGTCCCGAGTTTTGCACCGATAACGGCGCGATGATCGCGTTTGCCGGTTGCCAGCGTTTGCAGGCTGGTCAGCAGGAGAGTCTGGCGATCAGCGTGCAGGCGCGCTGGCCGATGGAGCAGTTGTCGGCGCTGTGATGAGTGGCGCTCACGTGCGGTATTTAAAAATGCCGTTCGCGCCCGGCGAACAGGTCGCGTAGATTGCCCCGGTGGCGCCAGACGATCAGCAGTGTCAGCGTGCTCATCGGCAACAGCGCTGCCGGTTCCTGCCATGCCAGCAACGGTAGGGTCAGCGGAGTGGCGATCAACGCTGCCAGCGAGCTGGTGCGGGTCAGGTAGAACGTCAGCAGCCAGGCGCACACGGCCAGCAGCGCAGCGGGTGGATACAGGCCCAGCAGCATGCCGGCCGCCGTGGCAACGCCCTTGCCACCGCGAAAGCGGAAGTACAACGGGAACAGGTGACCGATCACGGCGCAGACGCCGATCCACGCCTGATCCTGCAGCGAAAGGCCCATTGCCGAAGCGATCAGCACCGGCAACAGACCTTTGCACAGATCACCCAGCAGGGTCAGGATCGCGAGTTTGCGTCCGGCCAGGCGCAGCATGTTGGTGGCGCCGGCATTACCCGAGCCACTCATTCGCGGATCCGGATTTCCGGTCAGGCGGCTGAGCAAAATGGCGAAGGACAGAGAGCCGAGCAGGTAGGCGAGGATCGCCAGTAACCAAAACATGCTAACTATTCCGGGCGAGGACGCCCTGATTCTAACGGCGCATTGCGCCCTTGTCGTGCAGCGGAGAAAAGTGCTTGGACAGAGTGTTTATCGAGGGCCTGGAAGTCGACACCGTGATCGGTGCCTACGACTGGGAGCGCGGCATCCGACAGTGCCTGCGTCTTGATTTGAGCTTCGCCTGGGACAATCGCCCGGCCGCCGCCGGTGACGACCTGACCCTGGCGCTCGATTACGCCAGTGTGTCCACACGAATCCAGGCCTTTGCCGAGCAATCCCAGTATCAACTGGTCGAGACCTTCGCCGAACGTCTGGTTGAAGTGCTGATGAATGAATTCAAGATCACCTGGGTGCGCCTGAAGCTGACCAAGCCAGGTGCCGTACCGGCCGCCAAGGGTGGTGTGGGTGTGGAGATCGAGCGCGGATGCCGCTGACCCAGATCTATCTCGGGCTCGGTAGCAATATCGAGCGCGAAACCCATTTGCAGGCCGGTCTGGATGCCTTGTCCACGTTTCTGGTGGATATACGCTGTTCGCCTGTGTTCGAAAGCCAGCCGGTGGGAATCAAGAGCGGGCCGTTCTTCAACTTCGTGGTGTCGGCGTTCACCGATCTGCCGTTGATCGAGCTGGATCGCCGCTTGAAGTTCATTGAAGCGGACAACGGTCGCTATGCGCCGGATCGCAAGGGCTTGCCGCTGGATATCGACGTGTTGCTGTACGGCGATCTGGCCGGCAACTTCGACGGGCTGATCCTGCCCCGGGCGGAAATCCTGAAAAATGCCTTTGTGCTGTGGCCGCTGTCTTTGATTGCGCCGGATCGGGTACATCCCGGTGTAGGAAAAAGCTTTGCCACATTGTGGGCTGAAGCGCAGATCGATCAGGTGCTGGCACCGGTCGGATTTGAATGGCGCGGTACTCAGCTCACGCCTTCAGGTCTGGCTTGAACGGTTTGATCCGCCCTGGCGAGGGCGGATCAAATGTTTTCAGGACGCCGCCGATTCCTTGTAAACCTTCAGCGCCTTGAGCCGTTCGCGCTTGAGTGCCTCGCCCAGTTCCGGGCCTTTGAATCCCTTCTCCAGCAACGGCTGCACTGCCACGCCGCGCGCCACATTGGCCGCGCCGCGCAGGTAATCCGCCTGTGGATAACTGCGCTGCTCAAGCCCTTTGCGGCCTCGAGCATCCATCTCGCACGCGACGATGAATTCTTCGAAACGCTGCGGCCGACGGTAAACGTCAAAGCTTTGCAGCAACTCGAGCAAGGTCGAAGCCTTCAGCTCCAGAGCGCGATGTCCGTGGGTGTGATATTGGCCGACCAGCAAGGCCAGTTCCTGACAGTCCTTCGGTGCCTTGAAGCGCTCGTTGACCGCTTTGATCAACTTCAGGCCTTTGTGCTCATGGGCGATGTGTCGTGGCCATTCCTCCTCTGGAGTCAGGCCTTTGCCGAGGTCGTGCAGCAGGCAGGCCCAGCGCACGGTCAGCGGCTGCTTGTGCAGGGCTGACTGCTCAAGCACGCTCAGGGTGTGGATGCCGCTGTCGATTTCCGGGTGATGGGCTTCCGGTTGCGGCACGCCGAACAAGGCATCGACCTCTGGCATCAGCACCTTCAGGGCGCCGCAATCGCGCAGCACCTGAATGAAAACCTGGGGCTGATCTTCCATCAGTGCGCGGGAAATCTCCTTCCAGCTGCGTTCGGCCGTAAGGGCTTCCAGCTCACCCGATTCGCTGAGCTGACGCATCAGCTCCAATGTCTCGGGCGCCACCTTGAAACCAAGCTCCGCGTAGCGGGCAGCAAAGCGCGCAACGCGCAGAACCCTGAGCGGATCTTCGGCAAACGCGGGGGAAACGTGGCGCAGAATCCGTTCTTCGAGATCGCGCTGGCCGTGGTAGGGGTCGGTCAGATTTTGCTGATCATCCTCAGCCATGGCGTTGATCGTAAGGTCACGGCGGATCAGGTCTTCTTCAAGTGTGACCTCGGGGCTGGCGTGAAAGGTGAAACCACCATAACCGCGACCGCTCTTGCGCTCGGTGCGGGCGAGGGCGTACTCCTCGCCGCTTTTCGGGTGAAGAAAAACCGGGAAGTCCGCGCCGACCGGGCGAAACCCCTTGGCGAGCATTTCTTCTGTGGTCGCGCCGACCACCACCCAATCGATATCGGTGACCGGGTTGCCCAGCAGGCGATCACGTACCGCACCGCCGACCTTGTAAATCTGCATAAAAAACCTCCGTTGGCCCGACAGGATAACCCTTGCGCCGGACTTTCGGAGGTTTCAACGGGATCAAAGATGAATGACGGCCAGGTCGAGTCGACCGTAATCCCCCTCACTGTGTTCGCTACGAGGCGGAACGTGATGGGTCTTCATGATCTGGTCGCCTTGCAGGGTTTCCAGATGAATGTCGAAGCCCCACAACCGGTGCAGGTGTTTCAGGACCTCCTCGGTGGAATCGCCCAGCGGTTTGCGGTCGTGTTGCTGGTGGCGAAGAGTCAGCGAGCGGTCGCCGCGGCGGTCGATGCTGTAGATCTGCACGTTCGGTTCGCGATTGCCGAGGTTGTATTGCGCTGCGAGCGTTTCGCGAATGATCCTGTAGCCGCCCTCGTCATGGATCGCAGGCACCAGCAGATCGTCCTTCTGGTCGTCATCGAGAATGCTGAACAGTTTCAGGTCGCGGATCACCTTGGGTGACAGGTACTGCAGGATGAAGCTCTCATCCTTGAAGCTGCTCATGGCGAACTTGATGGTCGACAGCCAGTCGCTGCCGGCGATTTCCGGGAACCAGCGGCGGTCTTCTTCCGTAGGCTCTTCGCACATGCGCCTGATGTCGCGATACATCGCAAAACCCAACGCATACGGGTTGATGCCGTTGTAATAAGGGCTGTCGAACCCCGGCTGGAACACCACGCTGGTGTGGGACGTCAGGAACTCCATCATGAAGCCGTCGGTCACCAGGCCTTCGTCGTACAGGTCGTTCATCAGCGTGTAGTGCCAGAACGTCGCCCAGCCTTCGTTCATCACCTGGGTCTGGCGCTGTGGATAGAAATACTGGGCGATCTTGCGCACGATCCGCACGATCTCGCGCTGCCAGGGTTCCAGCAGCGGGGCGTGTTTCTCAATGAAATACAGGATGTTTTCCTGCGGTTCGGCCGGGAAGCGCGCGTTGTCCTTGTCGCTGTACTTGTCCGCGCCTTTGGGAATGGTGCGCCACAGGTCGTTGATCTGTTTCTGCAGATGTTCTTCGCGATCCTTCTGCCGACGCCGCTCTTCCTCGGCGGAAATCGGGTACGGACGTTTGTAGCGGTCGACACCGTAGTTCATCAGGGCGTGGCAGGAATCGAGCAGATCCTCCACGGCATCAATCCCGTGGCGCTCCTCGCACTGCATGATGTACTGCTTGGCGAACACCAGGTAATCGATGATCGAACTGGCGTCGGTCCAGGTGCGGAACAGGTAGTTGCCCTTGAAGAAGCTGTTGTGGCCATAGCACGCGTGCGCGACCACCAGTGCCTGCATGCAGATGGTGTTTTCTTCCATCAGGTACGCGATGCACGGGTCCGAGTTGATCACGATCTCGTACGCCAGCCCCATCTGCCCGCGGCTGTAGGATTTCTCGGTGCTGAGGAAGTGCTTGCCGTAGGACCAATGGTGATAGCCCAGCGGCATGCCGACCGAAGCGTAGGCGTCCATCATCTGCTCGGCGGTAATCACTTCGATCTGGTTGGGGTAGGTATCCAAAGCATAACGGGCCGCGATACGGGCGATTTCACGGTCGTACGTCTGGATCAGCTCGAAAGTCCATTCCGAGCCTGTGGAAATGGGTTGGCGCTTCTGCTCTTTGGCGGTCTTGGCGGTCATGTCACTAACCTGCGCTGGAAGAGTTCACGGAAGACCGGATAGATATCCCCGGCCGAGACCAGTTGCTGCTGGGCAAAAGTGTCGGAAAAGGCTTCGGCGATGCGTTCGTACTCGTACCACAAGGCCTGATGTTCGCGCGGGGTGATCTCCACGTAAGTGTAGTACTGCACGAACGGCATGATCTGGTTGATCAGGATGTCGCGGCAGATCGGCGAATCGTCGTTCCAGTTGTCGCCGTCGGAAGCCTGCGCGGCGTAGATGTTCCATTCATTGCTCGGATAGCGCTCGGCCATGATCTCCTGCATCAGTTTCAGGGCGCTGGAAACGATGGTGCCGCCGGTCTCGCGGGAATAGAAAAACTCCTCTTCGTCCACTTCGCGGGCGCTGGTGTGGTGGCGGATGAACACCACGTCGATCTTGTCGTAGTTCCGCTTGAGGAACAGGTACAACAGGATGAAAAACCGTTTGGCGATGTCCTTGGTCGCCTGGGTCATGGAGCCGGAAACGTCCATCAGGCAGAACATCACGGCTTTCGAGCTGGGGTTTGGCTGCTTGATCAGCAGGTTGTACTTGAGGTCGAAGGTGTCGAGGAACGGCACCCGATGGATGCGCGCACTGAGTTTCTCGATTTCTGCCTCGAGATCCTGAATGTCGCCGAAGTTGTCGGGTTCTTCGCGTTTGAGTCGCGCCAGTTCCTCTTTGACCTCGCGCAGTTTGGCACGGCTGCTGCCCGAGAGCGCGATGCGCCGGGCGTGGGCCGAACGCAGGGTACGGATGATGTTGATCCGCGACGGGTTGCCCTCGTTGCTGATCCCCGCACGTACGGTCTTGAAGGTGTCGGTGCCGGTCAGGTTGCGCTTGACCAGGTTGGGCAGTTCGAGGTCCTCGAACATGAATTCGAGGAATTCTTCCTGGGTGATCTGGAAGACGAACTCGTCCATGCCTTCGCCGGAGTTGCCGGCCTTGCCCGGCCCTCGGCCTCCGCCGCCTCCCGGCGGACGGGCGATGTGTTCGCCAGCGGTGAATTCCTTGTTGCCGGGGTGAACCACGGTCTGCTTGCCGCCGCGACCATGGTGAAGCACCGGTTCGTCGATATCGCGACCGGGAATGCTGATCTGCTCGCCGTGTTCCATATCGGTGATGGAACGCCGGCTGACCGCCTCTTCGACAGCCTTCTTGATGTGGTCACGGTAACGCCGCAGGAAGCGCTGACGGTTCACCGTGCTCTTGTTCTTGCCATTGAGACGTCGGTCGATCACATAGCTCATGACTGCTCCTTAGAAGCTGTCCTGCAAAGGGGCGAGCGGTCATGCAGCATTGAACCGAATGCCAAGGGACGTACACGCTCCCCCAAGCGCTTTGGGTGCTGCCTGAACCTCGCTACCGCCTTTCGAACACCTTCCAGAGGCCTGTGTAGCAGAAAATGCAGGCACAGGCCTCGGGCTGACGACAACCGGTCTGACCGGCCGCGGTTTACTGTGATTTTCTGACCCGCAGGTACCACTCGGAGAGCAGTCGTACCTGTTTGTCGGTGTAGCCGCGTTCGACCATTCGTGTAACGAAGTCGTTGTGCTTCTGTTGATCCTCTTTGCTGGCCTTGGCGTTGAAGCTGATGACTGGCAGCAGGTCTTCGGTGTTCGAGAACATTTTCTTCTCGATGACCACCCGCAGTTTTTCGTAGCTGAGCCAGGTCGGGTTCTTGCCGTTGTTGTTGGCCCGGGCGCGCAGCACGAAGTTGACGATTTCGTTTCGGAAATCCTTCGGATTGCTGATGCCGGCCGGTTTCTCGATTTTTTCCAGCTCCTCGTTGAGGGCGACGCGGTTGAGGATCTCGCCGGTTTCCGGATCGCGGTATTCCTGATCCTGAATCCAGAAGTCCGCATACAGCACGTAGCGGTCGAAGATGTTCTGGCCGTACTCGCTGTAAGACTCGAGGTAGGCGGTCTGGATCTCCTTGCCGATGAATTCGATATAACGCGGTGCCAGGTACTCTTTCAGGTAGCGCAGATAGCGTTCCCGGGTCTCGGCCTGGAACTGTTCCTGTTCGATCTGCTGTTCCAGCACGTAGAGCAGGTGTACCGGGTTGGCGGCGATTTCATGGGGATCGAAGTTGAAGACCTTGGACAGGATCTTGAACGCGAACCGGGTCGACAGACCGTTCATGCCTTCGTCGACGCCCGCTGCATCGCGGTATTCCTGGATCGACTTGGCCTTCGGATCGGTGTCCTTGAGGTTTTCGCCGTCATACACCCGCATCTTGGAGTAGATGTTGGAGTTTTCCGGCTCTTTCAGGCGTGACAGCACGGTGAACTGCGCCAGCATCTTCAAGGTGTCCGGCGCGCAATGCGCCTTAGCCAGGGAGCTGTTGAACAGCAACTTGTCGTAGATCTTCACCTCGTCACTCACACGCAGGCAGTACGGCACCTTGACGATGTAGATCCGGTCGATGAAGGCTTCGTTGTTCTTGTTGTTGCGGAAGGTGTGCCACTCCGATTCGTTGGAGTGGGCCAGCAGGATCCCGGTGAACGGAATCGCGCCAAGGCCTTCGGTACTGTTGTAGTTGCCTTCCTGGGTGGCGGTCAGCAATGGGTGGAGCACCTTGATCGGTGCCTTGAACATCTCGACGAATTCCATCAGGCCCTGGTTGGCCCGGCACAGCGCACCGGAGTAGCTGTAGGCGTCGGCGTCGTTCTGCGGGAATTCTTCGAGTTTGCGGATATCGACCTTGCCCACCAGCGCGGAGATGTCCTGGTTGTTTTCGTCACCCGGTTCGGTCTTGGCCACGGCGATCTGGTTGAGGATCGACGGGTACAGTTTGACCACACGGAACTGGCTGATGTCGCCGCCGAATTCGGCCAGGCGCTTGGTGGCCCATGGCGACATGATGGTGTTCAGGTAGCGCCGTGGAATGCCGAAGTCTTCTTCGAGGATCGCGCCATCTTCGGTGGCGTTGAACAGACCCAGTGGCGATTCGAATACCGGCGAGCCCTTGATCGCATAGAAGGGCACTTTTTCGATGAGCTGTTTCAGCTTCTCGGCCAGGGACGACTTGCCGCCGCCGACAGGGCCGAGCAGATAAAGGATCTGTTTCTTCTCTTCCAGGCCCTGAGCGGCATGACGGAAATACGACACGATCTGGTCGATGCATTCTTCCATGCCGTGGAAGTCTTCAAAGGCCGGATAGCGACGGATCACCTTGTTGGAAAAGATGCGCGACAGTCTCGAGTTGGTCGAGGTGTCGAGCAGTTCCGGTTCGCCGATGGCCAGCAATAGACGCTCGGCGGCGGAAACGTAGGCACTGCGATCCTTTTTGCACAGTTCCAGGTACTCCTGCAGGGAGAATTCTTCCTGGCGTGTGGACTCGAAGCGTTGTTGGAAGTGGCTAAAGATACTCATGACGTCACCTCGCTCGATACGTGGAGCCGACGCCGGATCACTCAGTCGATGCTGGCAAGCAGCTGCGATGGCAGCTGTTGTTTACCCCCCAGAACACTTTCGCGATCGACAATCGCGAAAGTCACTCCCGATGACCCGTGCGCCGGTGTACCGGCTCTCCCCTGTTTTGGATGGCCTGGGCTTAAGGATAGTTGGGAATTCGGGAGGTAAAGGCGAGATACGTAATTAGTTGTGGCAGACCGTTCGTCTGCCACCGCGCAAGCCCGCGGGAGCCGGGGCCTGCACGTTACAAAAAAATTATTCGGAGGTGCCTTGCGCGGTTTCCGCAGGAAAAGTCGTACGCCACAGTTCGAAGCCGCCGTCCATGCTGTAGACGTTGGAGAAGCCTTGGCTCACGAGGTACGCCGCAGCACCCTGGCTCGAGTTGCCGTGGTAGCAGACCACGACGGTGGGTGCATCGAGGTCGGCGCCCTGGATGAAAGCATGGAGGGAATGATTATCCAGATGCTTCGAGCCGCTGATGTGCAGTGCGGCAAATGTTGCCGGGTCACGGACGTCGACGACCACAGCACCTTGCTCGCGCAGGGCCTGGGCCTGTTCCGGGGGGATACGTTTGAATTCGCTCATGGCGGGCTCCTGTGGCTCGGCTGAAAACGCAGTCTAGCGCGGGGCGCTGACGGGAGAAGATTCGGTGATCAGTGGCGCGACGCTGGGCAGTACGGCCCCATGCTCGTCGCATTTGCATGACAGGCGTTCGCCGCTGTCGACGTTCATCAGGGTCAGGCTGCCGCCCCATACGCAACCGGTGTCGAGGGCCGAGATGCCGGGCTCGTGAACGTTGCCTTCCAGTGCCGCCCAGTGACCGAAAATGATCCGCAGACCACGGGTCTTGCGTTCCTTGTGCTGGAACCAGGGCTTGTAGCCCGGCGGCGCGGTGTCGAGGCCTTCCTTGCTCTTGAGGTCGAGCTTGCCTTCGGCGGTGCAGAAACGCATGCGGGTGAAGTAATTGGTGATGACTCGCAGGCGTGTCACGCCTTTGAGGTCGCTGTCCCATTTCGCCGGCTCGTTACCGTACATGCCGTCGAGAAAGGGTGGAAGCAGGTTGTCGTCACGCAGCGCGGTCTCGACTTCTTCAGCGTACTTGAGCGCCTTGCGCAGCGACCATTGCGGCGGGATACCCGCGTGCACCATGGCCACTTCGCGTTGTTCGTCGTAGTGCATGAGTTTCTGCTGGCGCAACCATTCCATCAGTTCGGCGCAGTCCGGCGCTTCAAGGATTTCACGCAGCGTGTCGGACTTCTTCATGCGCTCGATGTTCTTCGCCGCTGCCAGCAAGTGCAGGTCGTGATTACCGAGTACGCAGACCAGCGAGTCGCGCATGCCATAAAGGAAGCGCAGGGTTTCCAGCGATTGGGGGCCTCGGTTGACCAGATCACCCACCAGCCACAGGCGATCCAGAGCCGGGTCGAACGCCACCTGCTTGAGCAGGCATTTGAGCGGTTCGAGGCAGCCTTGCAGGTCGCCGACGGCATAGGTCGCCATCAGTGCAGGGCTCCGGGAACGGCGAGGCGGAAGGGCTTGATGATCGCATCGAAATGCTTGCCGTCGTCGGCGACCATTTCGTAAGTGCCCTGCATGGTACCGACCTTGGTGGTCATCACCGTGCCACTGCTGTAGGTGTGGCTTTTACCGGCGCCGATCAACGGTTGCTGGCCGACCACGCCGGCGCCGCGCACTTCTTCGACATGCCCGTCGCCATCGGTGATCACCCAGTGGCGCGACATCAGGCGGGCCGGTTGCTCGCCATTGTTCTGCACGGTGATGGTGTAGGCGAAGGCAAAGCGCTCGTGCTCGGGTTGCGATTGGTCTGCCAGATAGTGGGTAACGACACTGACATCGACCTGGTAGCGAGGATCGGACATGCAAAAGGCCTTAAAAACGAAGCGGGACGCGGGGCGTAGCTGATTGGGATTCAGTCTAGGCAAGTATCGGGCAGTAGACCAGAGTTGGCGTCCCGCCCGATAGCGATCATTGCCGGTCAGTCGGCTTCAGGCGCCTTTGCCGGCTGTTCGGCGAGCTTGTCGGCCAAGCGCACGAACGCGGCCAGATCGAGTTGCTCCGGTCGCAGGCTGCCATCGACGCCGGCGGCTTCGATTTCGGCGTTGCTCAGCAACTGCTTGAGGGTGTTGCGCAGGGTCTTGCGACGCTGGTTGAAGGCTTCACGCACCACCCGCTCGAGCAGGCGATGATCCTTGGCCGGATGCGGCAGTACGGCGTGCGGTACCAGGCGGACGATCGCCGAGTCGACTTTCGGCGGCGGATTGAATGCGCCCGGGCCGACGTTGAACAGATGCTCGACCCGGCAATGGTACTGAACCATGATCGACAGACGGCCCCAGTCACCGCCACCCGGACCTGCGGCCAGACGCTCGACCACTTCCTTCTGCAGCATGAAGTGCATGTCGCGGATGATGCCGGCGTTGTTCAGCAGGTGGAAAATCAGCGGTGTGGAGATGTTGTACGGCAGGTTGCCGACCACGCGCAGGCTGTTCGGCGCAGCGTTCAGGCTGTTGAAATCGAACTTCAGCGCATCGCCCTGATGCAGGTTGAAATTGCTCTTGTTGGCAAACTGCTGGTTGAGGATCGGGATCAGATCCTTGTCCAGCTCCACCACGTCCAGCTGTGCGCCGGAGTTGAGGATGCCGGCAGTCAATGCGCCCTGGCCCGGGCCGATTTCCAGCATGCGGTCGCCGGCCTTGGCGCTGATGGAGCGCAGGATGCGGTCGATGACGCCGGCATCGTGCAGGAAGTTCTGGCCAAAGCGTTTGCGCGCCTTGTGTTGGTATTGCTCGGTCATAAACGGGTCTCGGCCATCTGGTAGGCGGTTTCCAGGGCGACTTTCAGGCTGCCGGTGTCGATCTTGCCGCTGCCGGCCAGATCCAGGGCGGTGCCATGGTCGACCGACGTGCGGATGATCGGCAGGCCCAGGGTCACGTTGACCGCGGCGCCGAAGCCTTTGTATTTCAGTACGGGCAGGCCCTGGTCGTGGTACATCGCCAGCACTGCGTCGCAGTGCTCCAGATATTTGGGGGTAAACAGAGTGTCGGCAGGCAGCGGGCCACGAAGGTCCATGCCCTCGCCGCGCAGGCGCTCCAATGTGGGTTCGATGATGTCGATTTCTTCATGGCCCAGGTGTCCGCCTTCACCGGCGTGCGGGTTGAGCCCGCAGACCAGGATACGCGGTTGGACGATGCCGAATTTTTGTTGCAGATCGGTGTGCAGAATCCGCGTGACCCGCTCCAGCCGCTCGGGCGTGATCGCATCGGCGATGTCGCGCAAGGGCAGGTGAGTGGTGACCAGCGCCACGCGCAAACCGCGGGTCGCGAGCATCATTACCACTTGGGCGGTGTGGGTCAGGTCGGCGAGAAATTCGGTGTGGCCGGAAAACGCGATGCCCGATTCGTTGATCACGCCTTTGTGCACCGGGGCGGTGATCATTCCGGCGAAGTCGCCGTTCAGGCAGCCGTTGCCGGCGCGGGTCAGGGTTTCGAGGACGAATGCGGCGTTGGCCTTGTCCAGTTGCCCGGCGACCACGGGGGCGCTGAGCGGGGTGTCCCAGACGTACAGGCTGTTGGCGGGCGCCGGTGCGTCCGGCCAGTGGTCAGGCGCCACTTCCAGCAAGCTGACGGCCAGCCCCAGCTGCGCGGCCCGCTCTTGGAGCAGGTCGCGGCTGGTGATGGCAATCAGGGGGTGTGGCTGGGCTTGCGAAGCGAGCAGCAGGCACAGGTCGGGACCGATGCCGGCCGGTTCGCCGGGTGTCAGCGCGAAACGCTTGGGTTTCACTGCGCTGCCTGGTCTGCACCAGGGAGTTTGATCTCTACGTACGCTTCGTCACGGATCTGACGCAGCCAGGTTTGCAGCTCTTCGTCGTATTTGCGGTTACGCAGTACGGTCATCGCTTGCTGCTCACGGGCCTGTTCGGTGCTATCGGTGGCGCGACGGCCAAGGACTTCCAGAACGTGCCAGCCGTACTGGGTCTGGAACGGCTTGGACAGCTGGCCTTGTGGGGCCTTGGCCATCACGGCGCGGAATTCCGGTACCAGTGCGTTCGGGTCGATCCAGTTCAGGTCGCCGCCGTTGAGGGCAGAACCCGGGTCTTCCGAATACTTCTTGGCCAGTTCGGCGAAATCTTCACCGGCTTCGATGCGGTTGTAGAGCGATTGGGCCAGCTCCTTGGTCTTGGCTTCGTCGCGAACCGGACTTGGCTTGACCAGAATATGGCGCACATGCACTTCGTCACGCATCTGGCTTTCGCCACCACGTTTTTCCAGCAGCTTCAGGATGATGAAACCACCCGGAGTGCGTGCCGGTTGAGTGATTTCGCCAGTCGCCATGCGGCTCAGTTCACGGTCGAACGGCGGTGGCAGTTGAGCGGCTTTACGCCAGCCCATATCGCCGCCTTCCAGCGCGTTGTCACTGGCGGAGTTGGCCACGGCCATCTGGCCGAAGTCAGCACCTTGCTTGAGCTGCTGGTAAACGTCCATCGCCTTGCGTGCGGCACTCTGAATTGCTTCGGAGTTCGCGCTTTCCGGGGTCGGAATCAGGATGTTGGCCAGGTGCAGTTCTTCGGACAGTTGCATCTTGCCCAGGTCGGAGGCGAGGAAGTTCTTCACTTCCTGTTCCGATACCTGGATGCGTTCGGCCACACGGCGCTGGCGTACACGGCTGATGATCATTTCGCGGCGGATCTGCTCGCGAGCGTCTTCATAGGAGAGGCCGTCACGGGACAGGGCAATGCGGAACTGCTCCGGGGTCATGTTGTTGCGCTGGGCAATGGTGCCCACAGCCTGGTTCAGTTCCTCATCGGTGATGCGGATACCGGAACGCTCGCCGATCTGCAGTTGCAGGTTTTCGACGATCAGGCGCTCGAGCACCTGTTGGTCCAGCACGCCCGGAGGTGGTAAACCGCCGCCACGCTTGGCGATGGTTTGCTGAACTTCGTGGACGCGTTGATCCAGCTGGCTCTGCATGACTACGTCGTTGTCGACGATGGCCACCACTTTATCGATGGACTGCACCGCGGCGTTGGCCGCGGTACCCAGGAACAGCGCGCCCAGCATCAGCGGGCGCAGACAATCAGAAAGCTTGGTCTTCACGTTGACGATAACCTTGGATGCCTTTGTCGAGGAAGCTCTCTACCTTGGCGCCGGTGAGGCCGCCGAGTCCCTTCAGAACAATTTGGAGGAAGACGCCGTGGTCGCCTTTTTCGTTTTGCGGAGCTTCCTGACTGAATTCGTCGTAGGAAACCCAGTAACGGTTGATCAGGCGCAGTTTCCAGCAGCAGTTGTCGTACTCGAAACCACCGAAGGCTTCCAGTGTACGGTTGCGGTTGTAGTCGTACTGCCAGCGGCTGATGGCGCTCCATTGTGGAACGATTGGCCAGATGACCGAGAAGTCATGCTGCTGGATCTTGTAGTAGTCCTTCACGTAGCCAGGTTGACCCGGCGTGCCGTAGTCACCGCCGCCCACCGACCACTTGCCGGTGTTCTGGTCGTAACGAACCTGGTCGTTGCGATAGCGGTAGCCGACGTTGACCACCTTGTTCGGGTTGTCTTCAGGCTGGTAATGGAACATCGCGCTGCCGGAACGCGGGCTGTGGCTGTCCGGATCCCAGTTGTAGTCGGCAGTGGTGCGCCAGTCGCGGTTCCAGCGGTATTCGTATTCCAGTGCATAAGGCGAAACACTGGACTTGGCGTCGTCGCGATCGTTGAACGCGATACCCGGAAGTTGAACCTTGCGATCCTTGAAGTACAGCGCCTGGCCGACACTGATGCGTTGACGTTCGAAGCCGTCGTCTTCGATCCAGCGACTGGTCACGCCCAGCGACAGCTTGTTCTCGTCGCCGACACGGTCGGAGCCGGAGAAGCGGTTGTCACGGAACAGCGACGCGTAGTTGAAGGTGTACTCGCTGGTGTCGAATACCGGAATGTCTTCCTGGTCCACCTCGGGTACATAGAGGTAGAACAAGCGCGGTTCCAGGGTCTGACGATAGTTCTTGCCAAAGAAGGATGTGTTGCGGTCGAAGTACAGGCCACCGTCAATGCTGGCGATAGGTACGCCGCGGTTCTGGTTGCTGTCGAACTTGCCGAACAGTTTCTGGTTCTCCGGCGACAACGCGGCGATATCCGACTTGCCTTTGCTGTCCAGATCCAGTTGATACTGCGTGTACTGGTACTTCAACGATGGTTTCAGGAAACCATAGGTCCAGTTCATTGGCAGGCTGACGCCTGGTTTCAGATTCAGACGGTCGCCATTGGCGCGAGCGAGGCCGAACACGTTGTTGTCGAGGCGAGGCTCGGTTGTGCCGTCTTCGTTCGTGAAATCGCCATTTTTCAGATCGCGATCGAAACGAACGATCTCGGTCTCGTAATCGAAATCCAGTCCTTCCGGATGATACGGCAGCTGGCCATTGAAGGTGATTTGCGGCAGGCGGTCATACGGTGTGATGTTCGATACGGTTGCCAGCTGATACGCCTGGGCATTCAAACGGGCGGTATAGCTGTCGCCACGATAGGTGACCGAGCCCTGCTGGTTCACGTAGTCGGCACTTTTCACGCCGATCTGGTCGGTCTGCAGATCCTGGAAGTAATAAGGATCGCTGATCTTGGTGTAGTCCACCTGGGTGAGCACGCGGGAGTCGAGACCACCCTTGTGCTGCCAGTTGTACATGTAGCGAGTCTTGTCGTAGTCGGTCTGGCCCTTGCGCTCGTCGTCCTCGTCGTTGAGATACGCTGCGCCGAACTGACCTTCGCTCGACTTGGTCAGGTAACGGAATTCGCCTTCCATCAACATGCCGCGCTTGCTCATGTAGCGCGGATACAACGTGGCATCGTAGTTCGGTGCCAGGTTGAAGTAGTACGGGGTCACCAGCATGAAGCCGGTGTCGCTGCCGGTGCCGATGGTCGGCGGCAGGAAACCCGACTGACGACGATCGTCGATCGGGAAGTAGATGTACGGCGTGTACAGGACAGGAATGTCCTTGACCCGCAGCGTCACGTTGGTCGCGGTACCGAAGCCGGTGGCAGGGTTCAGGGTGATGTTGTTGCCCTTGAGCTGCCAGGCGTTGCTGTTCGGTTCGCACGTGGTGTACGTGCCGTCCTTCAGACGGATGATCGCGTTTTCGGCACGCTTGGCGTACAGCGCGTTACCGCGGATGCGCGACTTGTGCATGACGTATTCGGCGTTGTCGACCTTGGCTTCACCGGTGTCCAGCTGCACATCGGCGTGGTCGCCGACGATCAGTGCACCGTTGTCGCGAATGCGCACGTTGCCCGCCAGTTCGCCACGGCTTTCGGCCTGATACAGGTTGGCCTCGTCGGCTTCGACCTGCATGCTGCCCTGACGCATGACCACGTCACCGGCGAGACTCGCGACCTGCGAATCCTGCTGGTAACGCGACGCTTTGGCGCCGATGAAGGTCGGGGCGTCACTTTTATTCGTCTTGTCATTCATGCCAGGACGAATCGGTTCGATATAGGAACCAGAGCAGTAAGGACCGGTCTCGGCCAGTTGGGCGGCAGTGAGCTTCTCGCGCGGAACCCAGTCGAGGTGACTGTAGTCTTCGCTACGGGATTTCAGGCCACGGCCCTTGGACTCGGTCACCAGTACCGGCTTGGGCCCGGACTCCGCAGTGGAGCCGCTCTCGGCCGGGGCTTCGCCAGCGGCGCTGACGGCACTGCCGTCGTGCACGGGACGCGGCGGCAAGGCAGCGGCCGGCGTCTTCGGCGAGCAGGCCCAGCCTCCCGTTGCCGAGACGGCGCAGTCATACTGCTCGGCGGCAACAACGAATGAACTGGCCAGAGGTTGCATAGCCAGCAGACTGCCGGTTACCAACAACGGAAATTTTTTACGAAACGCGGGGGATTTCAATGCCATCTTATTAGTCCGGGCTTCCTGCGTGCCATCTGCCCGCGGTGTGGGCCGCACGCCTCTCGATGGTCTGAAAAAGATGCTGGATAATAAAGCATGACCCGCTTGACGGCTAGCGCCGTCGGAGACCCTTGCAATGCCTGATCAAGATGTACGCTTGCAACACCTGAAAGTTTGGCTCGATGAACAGTTGGCAACCCTTTTTGCAGATCAGGGCTGGGGAGCCGTACCCCCGGCCACGTTGACCGCGGCCAGCAGCGACGCGAGTTTTCGTCGGTATTTCCGTTGGGAAGGCGCGGGTCGCAGCTTCGTCGTGATGGACGCGCCGCCACCTCAGGAAAACTGCAAACCGTTCGTGGATATCGCCTTTTTGCTCGCGAAATCCGGCATCAACGTGCCGAAAATTTATGCAGAAGACCTCGAACGCGGGTTTCTTTTGCTCAATGACTTGGGCAACAAGACCTATCTGGGCGTGATCGACAGCGAAAATGCCGACGCGTTATTCAGTGATGCCCTGCAAGCGCTGCTGGCTTTTCAGCAGTTGCCGATGGTGGCACCGCTGCCGAGCTATGACGTCGCGTTGTTGCGCCGCGAGCTGGAACTGTTCCCCGAGTGGTACGTGAAACGCGAGCTGGGCGTCGAGTTCGATGCAACCCAACAGCAGCAGTGGCAAAAGGTCAGCGATCTGCTGATCGACAGCGCCCTGGCCCAACCGAAGGTCTTGGTGCACCGCGACTACATGCCACGCAACCTGATGCTCAGCGAGCCAAATCCCGGCGTGCTGGATTTCCAGGACGCCGTGTACGGCCCGGTGACCTACGACGTGACCTGCCTGTTCAAGGACGCCTTCCTCAGCTGGCCTGAAGAGCGTGTGCGCGGCTGGCTGGAAAGCTACTGGCAGCAGGCGTCGGCGCTTAACATCCCGGTGCAGCCGGACTTCGAAGAGTTCCTGCGCGCCAGCGACCTGATGGGCGTGCAGCGCCATCTGAAAGTCATCGGCATCTTCGCCCGCATCTGCCATCGCGATGGCAAGCCGCGTTACCTCGGCGATGTGCCGCGTTTCTTCTCCTATATAGAAGCGGTCATCGCGCGCCGTCCCGAGCTGGCGGATCTGCAGGCACTGTTCGCCAGCCTGCGTGGTGGAGTGACGGCATGAAGGCAATGATTCTGGCGGCCGGCAAAGGCGAGCGCATGCGCCCGCTGACCCTGACCACCCCCAAGCCGCTGGTGCGCGCCGGTGGCGTGCCGCTGATTGAATATCACCTGCGAGCCCTCGCAGCGGCCGGTTTCAATGAGATCGTGATCAACCATGCCTGGCTGGGACAGCAGATCGAAGATCATCTGGGCGATGGTTCGCAGTTCGGCGTGTCGATCCAGTACTCGCCAGAGGGCGAGCCACTGGAAACCGGCGGCGGAATTTTCCGCGCCTTGCCGCTGTTGGGCGACGACGCGTTTCTGGTAGTCAACGGTGACATCTGGACCGATTACGACTTCAGCGTGCTGCATCAGCCGATCAGCGGCCTGGCACATCTGGTGCTGGCGGACAATCCGGCCCATCACCCGACCGGCGATTTCACCCTGACCGACGGCCAGGTGCGTGATGGCCAGGCCGATGCGGCGACCCTGACCTACAGTGGCATCGCCGTACTGCATCCGCAGTTGTTCGACGGCTGCAGCGACGGCGCTTTCAAACTGGCGCCGCTGTTGCGTAAAGCCATGGCGGACGGGCAGGTAACCGGCGAGCGGTTGAAAGGTCACTGGGTCGATGTCGGCACGCACGAGCGTCTGGCCGAAGCTGAAGCCTTGATAGAAGCGAGTCGCTGATATGTTGTGGCCAGGGACTCTGATTGGAGCCGGAGCGGGTTTTGCTATCGCCAGCATTCCGGGGGCCATGCTTGGTGCTTTGTTGGGGCAGGCGCTGGATCGGCGTCTGCATTTGCAGAGCTGGGGGCATTTGCGGGAAAAACTCGGCGGTCGGCCGATGCTGCGCAACGACGAGCTGTTGTTCGTGTTGCTCGGGCGTCTGGCCAAGAGCGACGGGCGGGTCACGGACGGTCACATCCAGCAGGCGCGTCACGAGATGCGCGCGCTGGAAATGAGCGAGCCGGCGCAGCGCCGGGCGATTGCCGCGTTCAATCGCGGCAAGTCAGGCAACGACAATCTGCGCGGTTATCTGCGTCGGTTGAGTGCTCAGCCTCATGCGGCCGAAGGCGTGTTGCGAGCCTGTTGGCGAATGGTCTGGGCCGATGGCCGGGCCGGTGTCAGCGAGCGGGAATTGCTGGCGCAGTGGGGCAAGTGGCTGGGCTGGACGACGCACCAGATTCAGGCGCTGGCGGCGGACTACGAGCCACACAAGCGTCCGATCGTCAGCGCGGCGGTGAGTTATCAGGAGGCGATGCGCCTGCTCGGCGTATCGGCCACCAGTGAACCGGCGCAGATCAAGCGTGCCTATCGGCGTCTGCTCAGCCGACATCACCCGGACAAGGTGGCCGGTACGGGCGCTACGCCGGCGCAGGTGCGCGAGGCCACCGACAGGACCCGCGAATTGCACAATGCCTACACGTTGATTCGCGAACGGCGGGATTTTCGTTAGGCATAAAAAAATCGCAGCGTCGGGCTGCGATTTTTTTGTCTGCGTTTTGACGGTCCGGACTTTTAGTCCGGGCTCTGCGGATTCAGCCAGCCACGCACCCGGCGGAACAATTGCTCCTGCTCGGCCTTGTTGTCCGGCAGGGCCTTGAGTGCGACCTGACTGAAAGAGGACGTCTTCAGCCGCTTGCTCGCCTGCATGCGCTCCAGTGCCGAGTTGCGGTCCGGCGCCTTATCCATGTAGAAAATGTCGGCTGTCGGCAGTTTCAGGGTCGGCGTCAGTTCCACCAGTTCCGGTTTGGCCTTGGCCGGGGTCTGTGCGGCCACCAGCAGCAGCTTCTCGACCTGCGAGCTCTGTCGCTCGCTCACGTAACGCGCCGCCCAGTAGGCGCCGGTACCATGACCGAGCACGACGATGCTGCGCGCGCTTTGTTGTTCGGCGTAGGCCAGTGCCGCGTCGATGCGAGCGAAGATTCGCTCGGCATCGGCCTTGGACTGTTCCTCGGTGGTTTCGGCAACGACCTTGTCGGCCACATCGGCTTCGCCGCCGGCGGCTTGTTCGATCGGCTCGGCGGTGGTCGAATCCTTGCTGCCCGGGTCGGCGGTTTTCGGTGCGGCGGGGGCTTCAGCCACGCGCGGTGCGATGGCATCGCTTTGCAGATCGGGCAGGGTGATACTCAGGCTGCTCCACTCGACGTCCGGCAACTTGCGGCGCAACGGGCCGATCGCCTGGGGCCAGTCGGCGGTTTCGCCAGCGCCGGGAATGAGGATCACCGCGCCCTTGGGTTCGGCGGTGTTGGCCGGTTTCCACAGGGCGAGGAAGGTGTCGCTGCCGGCTTGCAGTTGCTGTTGTTCCTGGGCCGGAACCTTGCGTTCGAGTGCCGCGGCTTCTTCCTGACTACGCTCAAGCAGTGGCTGGCGTTCGACCGGTTTTTCTTCGGCGGCTTTTTCTGCGGCGGGGGCAGGTGCCGGATCCGCGGCTTCGACGGAAAACGCACAAGGCAGGATCAGCGACAGGCACAATGCTGGCATTGCCAGGCGATAGACAGGGGGCATCGGTTATTCCAGGCCAGAAGTTATCCCGGCAGCCTAATGGGTTGGTCAGAATTTGTCAGTGTATGAGACTTCAATGATGCGTTTTTGCTGCCTGTGGGTTATCGGCTGTCTGGCGTTTCCCTTGATGGGCTGGGCGGCGCCTGCGCCACCGAGCCACCTCGCGCGGTTGTCGGCGAGCGAACAACAGTGGCTCGCGCAGCACAATGAATTGCGCGTGGGCCTGGTGTTGCAGGCGCCGTACGCGCAATACGACCGGCGCTTGCAGCGGCTGTCAGGGGCCAACGTCGAAGTGATGAAGGCATTGGCCAGGGCGCTGAATGTCGAGCTGAGCTGGCGCAATTTTCAGGATCTGGCCCAACTCGAGGCCGCTGCCCGGGACGGCGAAATCGACATCGCCCCAGGGCTGACCCAGACCCCGAGCGGGCTGCGTCTTTGGCAGTTTTCCGACCCGTACATGCGCGTGCCGCAACTGGTGGTCAGCGACCAGAAGAGCAGTGCGACCGTGGAGCTGGAAAAACTCGACAGCCAGACCCGCGTCGCCGTGCGCATGCCCGGCGTCACCGCCGATTACCTGCGCGGCAACTATCCCCACCTGAATCTGCAAGGCGTACCGATGGAGCGTCAGGCGCTGCAACTGTTGCTGAGTCAGCAGGCGTCCTACGCGGTGGTCGATGAGGCGCAGCTCGGCCGGTTGTCGGTGGAACCGGAGTTTGCCGGGCTGGTGGTGGTCGGTGATATCGGTCTGCCGCAACTGCTGCGCATCGGCACCCGCCGCGACTGGCCGGAACTGGCCGGAATCGTTGAAAGCGCCCTGCGCGCAATCCCGGCCAAGAATCTGGAACGCCTGCATGCGCAATGGCTGCAACCCAAGTATCCACGGCTTTCCGAGTCGCCGGGCTTCTGGCAGAACCTGAGTCTGTTGTTCGCAGTGTTGCTGCTCAGCTGCGTGGCCATCGTGTTCTGGCAACGCCGCCAGCAACGCAGTCTTGAACAACGTTTGTTCGACGCGCGTGAAGACATCGCCCTGCGTGCCGCCAGCGAAGAAGCCCTGCGCCTGACCCAGTTTTCCATCGATCAGAGCACCGTCGGCATTCTCTGGGTCAACTGGGACAGCCATGTGCGCTACGCCAACCGTGCGGCAGAAAACATGCTCGGTTATCCACAGGACGCCATCATTGATCGGCCGTTGATCGACTTCGAACCGGGCCTGCACATGGACCGCTGGCTCAACCTGTGGAAACGCGCCCGGGCCAGCGAAGAAGGGCCGCTTAGTTTTGAAACCAACTGTGTGCGGGCCGATGGCAGTGTGCTGCCGGCGGACGTGTCGCTGAGTTTCCTGCGTTTTCGTGATGGCGAATACCTGGTGGTTTATCTCACCGATGTCACCGAGCGCCGTCGTGCCCTGGCTGCGTTGCAGGAAAGCGAGGCGCGGCTGCAAGGCATCGCGGCCAATGTGCCGGGGCTGGTGTTCCGTCTCGAGCGCGCACCGGTCACCGGGCAGATCGACTTTGCCTACATCAGCGAGGGCAGCGAAAGTCTGGTCGGCTACGCGCCGGCCGCCATCGCCCATCGCGACATGGGCCTGCGCAGCCTGGTGCATCCGGATGACCGGGCCGCTTATCACCAGACCCAGGATCAAGCGCTGGACACCGACAGCGACTGGTCGTGGCAGGGCCGGATCCTCACGCGCCAGGGCGAGCAACGCTGGGCCGAAATCAAGGCGATCACCCGTCAGCTGGAAGGCGGTTCATATGTCTGGGACGGCATTGTCTGGGACATCACCGAAAGCAAACGCATCGAACTGGAGCTGGCGGCCTCCCGCGAGCAACTGCGCGAATTGTCGGCGCACCTGGAAAGCGTGCGGGAAGAGGAAAAGGCGCGCATCGCCCGCGAGGTTCACGATGAGCTGGGGCAGATGCTGACGGTGCTGAAACTGGAGACATCGATGTGCGAACTGGCCTACGCGCAACTCGACCCCGGTCTGAACGAACGGCTCAACAGCATGAAACGCCTGATCGCCCAGTTGTTCCAGCTGGTGCGCGATGTGGCGACGGCGTTGCGCCCGCCGATTCTCGATGCCGGGATCGCCTCGGCGATCGAGTGGCAGGCGCGGCGGTTCGAGGCGCGCACGCAAATTCCGTGTCTGGTGCAGGTGCCGGACAACCTTGCGCCGCTCAGCGACGCCAAGGCCATCGGCCTGTTCCGCATTCTTCAGGAGGCGCTGACCAACGTCATGCGCCATGCCCAGGCGCATACTGTTGAACTGACGCTGGCGCAGGAAGGCGACGAATTGTGTCTGACGGTCAGCGATGATGGCGTAGGATTTGTCGCCGCTGCCGGCAGGCCGACATCCTTTGGACTGGTGGGCATGCGCGAGCGGGTGTTGATCATGGGCGGGCAGCTGTCACTCGACAGCGAGCCGGGCGAGGGCACCACGCTGAGCGTGCGGGTGCCACTGGATGAGGAGAAGTAAGTGATCCGTGTACTGGTAGCCGAAGACCACACCATCGTTCGCGAAGGCATCAAGCAATTGATCGGCCTGGCCAAGGATCTGCAAGTGGTGGGGGAGGCGAGCAATGGCGAGCAGTTGCTCGAAACCTTGCGCAACGTGCCCTGCGAAGTGGTGCTGCTGGATATCTCGATGCCCGGCGTCAACGGGCTCGAAGCGATTCCAAGGATCCGCGCGCTGAACCATCCGCCGGCGATTCTGGTGCTGTCGATGCACGACGAAGCGCAGATGGCCGCCCGGGCGCTGAAGATCGGCGCCGCCGGGTATGCGACCAAGGACAGTGATCCGGCGCTGCTGCTGACGGCGATCCGCAAGGTCGCGGCCGGCGGGCGCTACATCGATCCGGAGCTGGCCGACCGCATGGTCTTCGAAGTCGGCCTGACCGATGCGCGGCCACTGCACTCGCTGCTGTCGGAGCGCGAGTTCTCGGTGTTCGAACGCCTGGCCCAGGGCGCCAACGTCAACGATATCGCCCAGCAACTGGCCCTGAGCAGCAAGACCATCAGCACCCACAAGGCGCGGCTGATGCAGAAGCTCAACATCACTTCGCTCGCCGAGCTGGTGAAGTACGCGATGGAACACAAGCTGCTCTGAGCGACATATCCAATAGCGACAAGCGCTTTTGCCGGTTCTGACGGCTTGAGCCCCGACCCATGCGTCGGGTTTGCCAAAACGCGCCATCCTTGTAGGGCAATCCCTACCCCCGGCCTTCCATCCGGCTGAGGCGATTCTCTCCTGCGCCCCGATTTGCGTGACTGCAAGCAGCCACTAGGCTTAATCCCACAGCAGTCATCAATAACAAAGGTGTGGGTATGAGCCAGGTCGAATCAAACGCAGGGGCCAGCGATGTGCTGGTCAGCTTTCGTGGAGTGCAGAAGAGCTACGACGGCGAGAACCTGATCGTCAAAGACCTCAACCTGGACATTCGCAAGGGCGAATTCCTCACCTTGCTCGGGCCGTCCGGCTCGGGCAAAACCACCAGCCTGATGATGCTCGCCGGTTTCGAAACGCCGACCGCCGGTGAAATCCTCCTGGCCGGGCGGGCGATCAACAACGTGCCGCCGCACAAGCGCGACATCGGCATGGTGTTCCAGAACTACGCGTTGTTCCCGCACATGACTGTCGCTGAAAACCTCGCGTTCCCGCTGACCGTGCGCGGCCTGAACAAGAGCGATGTCAGCGACAAGGTCAAGAAAGTCCTGAGCATGGTCCAGCTCGACGCGTTCGCATCGCGTTACCCGGCGCAACTGTCCGGCGGTCAGCAACAGCGTGTGGCACTGGCTCGCGCGCTGGTGTTCGAACCACAACTGGTGCTGATGGACGAACCCCTCGGCGCTCTCGACAAACAATTGCGCGAACACATGCAGATGGAAATCAAACACCTGCACCAGCGCCTTGGCGTAACCGTGGTCTACGTGACCCACGACCAAGGCGAAGCCCTGACCATGTCCGACCGCGTTGCCGTATTCCACCAGGGCGAGATCCAGCAGATCGCCCCGCCACGCACCCTCTACGAAGAACCGAAAAACACCTTCGTCGCCAACTTCATCGGCGAAAACAACCGCCTCAACGGTCGCCTGCTCAGCCAGAACGGCGAGCGTTGTGTGGTCGAGCTGGGGCGTGGGGAAAAGGTCGAGGCGCTGGCGGTCAACATCGGCCAGACCGGCGAGCCGGTCACTCTGTCGATCCGTCCGGAGCGCGTCAGCCTCAACGGTTCGAGTGACCAATGCGTCAACCGCTTCTCCGGGCGGGTGGCCGAATTCATCTATCTGGGCGACCACGTCCGGGTGCGCCTGGAAGTCTGCGGCAAGACCGACTTCTTCGTGAAACAACCGATTGCCGAGCTCGATCCTGCGCTCGCAGTCGGCGACGTGGTTCCGCTTGGCTGGCAGGTCGAGCACGTTCGCGCGCTCGATCCTCTTCTAGAGGCGCACTGAAACGCCCCGCAATACCAACACCAACCCTGCACGTGGAGAGAACAATAAATGTTGAGATCCCTGAAGTTCACAGCCCTGACCCTGGGCCTGATGGGTGCGGCAAGCGCAATGGCCGCTGGGCCGGATCTGACCGTGGTGTCGTTTGGCGGGGCGAACAAGGCGGCGCAAGTCAAAGCCTTCTACGCACCGTGGGAAGCGGCGGGCAACGGCAAGATCGTCGCCGGCGAGTACAACGGTGAGATGGCCAAGGTCAAAGCCATGGTCGACACCAAGAGCGTGTCCTGGGATCTGGTAGAGGTTGAATCGCCGGAGCTGTCCCGTGGCTGCGACGAAGACATGTTCGAGCAACTGGATCCTGCGCTGTTCGGCAAGTCCGAAGACTACGTCAAAGGCGCGATCCAGCCGTGCGGCGTGGGCTTCTTCGTGTGGTCGACCGTGCTGGCCTACAACGCCGACAAGCTGAAAACCGCACCGACCAGCTGGGCGGATTTCTGGGACACCAAGAAATTCCCGGGCAAGCGCGGCCTGCGCAAAGGCGCCAAGTACACCCTCGAATTCGCACTGATGGCCGACGGCGTTGCGCCGAAAGACGTCTACAAGGAACTGGCCAGCAAGGGCGGTCAGGATCGTGCGTTCAAGAAACTCGACGAGCTGAAACCGAACATTCAATGGTGGGAAGCCGGCGCCCAGCCGCCGCAATACCTCGCTTCCGGTGACGTGGTCATGAGCTCGGCCTACAACGGTCGTATTGCTGCGGTGCAGAAAGAATCCAACCTGAAAGTGGTGTGGAACGGCGGCATCTACGACTTCGACGCATGGGCCATTCCGAAAGGCCTGGACGCCAAGCGTGCGGAAGCGGCGAAGAAGTTCATCGCGTTCTCGGTGCAGCCGCAACAGCAGAAGACCTACTCGGAAAACATCGCCTACGGCCCGGCCAACTCCCAGGCAGTGCCATTGCTGGACAAGGCAATCCTGAAAGACATGCCGACCACCCCGGAAAACATCGCCAACCAGGTGCAGATCGACGTCAGCTTCTGGGCTGACAACGGCGAGCAACTGGAGCAGCGCTTCAATTCCTGGGCTGCGAAGTAACCACGTCACACGGGCCGACGGCTACCGGATGATCGTTCCCACGTCGAGGCGTCGAACCGTCTGCGTGGGAATGCCGCCCGGGACGCTCCGCGTCCCTGTGACGCAGAGCGTCACTGAATGCGTTCCCGCGCAGAGCGTGGGAACGATCAGTACCCCAAGTTCGAGGCGGTATTCGCCGCCTCTGTAACGATCAAAGATTTGCGGAGTACGTCATGGCCATCGCCGTTCCCCTGAACGAGGGCAACAGCCCCACCTTGAAGCAGCGGCTCAAGCACGCCGAGCGGGTCAACCGCTGGAAGGCCCAGGCGCTGATCGCGCCGCTGGTGCTGTTTCTGTTGCTGGTGTTCCTGGTGCCGATCGTGGCGCTGCTCTATAAAAGTGTCGGCAACCCGGAAGTGGTCGGCGGCATGCCGCGCACCGTGACCGCGATTGCTGCGTGGGACGGCCGAGGACTGCCCGCAGAACCGGTCTACAAAGCCGCCAGCGAAGACCTCGCCGAAGCGCGCAAAAACCAGACCCTGGGCGATCTGTCCAAACGCCTGAACATGGAGTTGGCCGGCTATCGCAGCCTGCTGACCAAAACCGCCCGCTCGCTGCCATTCGCCAGCGAACCGGCCTCTTATAAAGAAGCGCTGGAGGGCCTCGACGAGCGTTGGGGCGATCCGGCCTACTGGCAAGCGGTGAAGCGCAACACCAGCAGCATCACCCCGTTCTATCTGTTGGCGGCGGTGGATCACCGCATCGACGACCTCGGCGAAATTGCCCCGGCCACCCCGGATCAGGCGATCTACCTCGACATCTTCGCCCGGACTTTCTGGATGGGCCTGATCATCACCGTGATCTGCCTGGTGCTGGCCTATCCGCTGGCGTACCTGCTGGCCAACCTGCCGTCGCGTCAGAGCAACCTGCTGATGATTCTGGTGCTGCTGCCGTTCTGGACGTCGATTCTGGTGCGTGTCGCCGCGTGGATCGTGTTGCTGCAATCCGGTGGTTTGATCAACAGCGCGCTGATGGCGATGGGCATCATCGATAAACCGCTGGAGCTGGTGTTCAACCGCACCGGGGTCTACATCTCGATGGTGCACATCCTGCTGCCGTTCATGATCCTGCCGATCTACAGCGTGATGAAAGGCATCTCGCCGACCTACATGCGCGCTGCGATTTCCCTCGGCTGCCATCCGTTCGCCAGTTTCTGGCGGGTGTACTTCCCGCAGACCTATGCCGGTGTCGGCGCCGGTTGCCTGTTGGTGTTCATCCTCGCCATCGGCTACTACATCACCCCGGCACTGCTGGGCAGCCCGAACGATCAGATGGTCAGCTACTTCGTCGCGTTCTACACCAACACCAGCATCAACTGGGGCATGGCCACTGCACTCGGCGGCTTGTTGCTGCTGGCGACCGTGGTGCTTTATCTGATCTACAGCTGGCTGGTGGGCGCCAGTCGCCTGCGCCTGAGCTAAGGGGAATTTGAAATGCTGAGTCCTTATATGTCGCCCGTCGAGCGGGTGTGGTTCTACAGCTTGCGGATCCTCTGCGGCTTGATCCTGTTGTTTCTGATCCTGCCGGTGCTGGTGATCGTGCCGCTGTCGTTCAACTCGGGCAGTTTTCTGGTGTACCCGCTGCAAGGCTTTTCGCTGCACTGGTACCAGGACTTCTTCGCCTCGGCGGAATGGATGCGCGCGTTGAAGAACAGCATCATCGTCGCCCCGGCCGCGACCGTGCTGGCGATGGTGTTCGGCACGCTGGCGGCCATCGGCCTGACCCGTGGCGACTTCCCCGGCAAGCCGCTGGTGATGGCGCTGGTGATTTCACCGATGGTGGTGCCGGTGGTGATCATCGGCGTGGCCAGTTACCTGTTCTTCGCGCCGCTGGGGCTGGGCAACAGTTTCTTTTCGCTGATCGTGGTGCACGCGGTGTTGGGTGTACCGTTCGTGATCATCACGGTGTCGGCGACGTTGCAGGGATTCAACCATAACTTGGTGCGGGCGGCGGCCAGCCTGGGCGCCTCGCCACTGACTACGTTCCGTCGGGTGACCTTGCCGTTGATTGCGCCGGGGGTGATTTCCGGGGCGCTGTTTGCCTTTGCGACATCGTTCGATGAAGTGGTGGTGACGTTGTTCCTTGCAGGTCCCGAGCAGGCGACGTTGCCTCGGCAGATGTTCAGCGGGATTCGCGAGAACCTGAGTCCGACGATTGCGGCGGCTGCAACGCTACTGATTGCCTTCTCGGTGATTCTGCTGCTGACGCTGGAGTGGTTGCGTGGGCGGAGTGAGAAGCTGCGTACTGCCCAAGTTTAGTATCAGGCTCAAGAGCCACCCCTCACCCCAACCCTCTCCCCAGAGGGGAGAGGGGGAAAGGGAGCCGATCTCTATGCTTTTCAAAATTTGAGTTCAACTCGGTAATTCAGGTCAATGGATGGCGAAAGTTCACCACGGTCAGTCCCCTCTCCCTCCGGGAGAGGGTTAGGGTGAGGGCGCTCTTGTTCCTGCTTCAGTCATTCACACCCTGAATACCAGACAACCCGAATTCCCCAGCTACGCTTGTGCTCAGCTCCCACATCTATAAGAGGCTGCGCACGATGAGTCTTTCCTCGTTCAAGATCGCTCACAAACTGATCACCGGCGCCGGGGCCATCGAGCAACTGGCGGCCGAGCTCACCCGACTGGATATCGACAACCCGCTGATCGTTACCGATGCCGCGCTGGTCAAGTCCGGCACGGTAGAGCTGGCGCTGGCGCAGATCGGCGAGCGTGAATATGAAATCTTCGACCGCGTGTTGCCCGATCCGGAAATCGCCATCGTCGAAGACTGCATGCGCGTCTATCGCGAAGGCGGGCATGACGGTCTGATCGGCCTCGGGGGCGGCAGTGCCATCGACATCGCCAAGAGCGTCGCGGCTTACGCCGGTTATCACGGTGCACTGGAGGATCTGTTCGGCGTCGATCAGGTGCCGCGCAAAGGTCCGCCGCTGATCGCCATCCCGACCACGGCCGGCACCGGTTCCGAAGTGACCAACGTCGCTATCCTGTCGGACAAGGTCGCCCAACTTAAGAAGGGCATCGTCAGCGACTACCTGTTGCCGGACGTGGCGCTGGTCAGTCCGCAAATGACCCTGACCTGTCCGCGCAGTGTCACCGCCGCCAGTGGCGTCGATGCGCTGGTGCATGCCATCGAGTCCTACCTGTCGCTGAATGCCTCGCCGATCACCGATTCACTGGCCATCGGCGCGATCAAGTTGATCGCCCGATCCTTGCCCAAGGCCTACGCCAATCCGTCCAACCTGCAAGCCCGGGAGGATATGGCCACCGCCAGCCTGATGGCCGGCATGGCGTTCGGCAATGCCGGGGTCGGCGCGGTGCATGCGCTGGCGTATCCGCTGGGCGGGCGCTTCAACATTGCTCACGGCGTCAGTAATGCGTTGCTGCTGCCGTATGTCATGACCTGGAACAAGATGGCCTGCGTCGAACGGATGCAGGATATTGCCGAAGCCATGGGGGTGAAGACCGCTCATCTGAGTCTCAATGAAGCGGCCGATAGCGCCGTCGCGGCGATGACCGAACTCTGTGCGGCGGTAGAAATCCCGCAGGGTCTGCGCAGTTTCGGCGTGCCTGAAGAAGCGATCCCGGCTATGGCGGTGGAGGCCGCCGGGATCGAACGCCTGATGCGCAACAACCCGCGCAAGCTCAGTGCTGCCGACATCGAGAAGATCTACCGGGCGGCGTACTGAGAACCCGCCGGTCATCGGTCATGGCACAACCCAATCATCGCGGTCACGGTGCGCGCGCGGAAACTTGAGGTATACAATGCGCGCCATCGTGATTTAGCTCAGAAAAGGTGCGTCATGCAGCCCTTCGTTATTGCTCCGTCGATTCTCTCCGCCGACTTCGCCCGCCTGGGCGAGGAAGTGGACAACGTTCTGGCCGCCGGTGCCGACTTCGTTCACTTCGATGTCATGGACAACCACTATGTGCCGAACCTGACCATCGGCCCGATGGTCTGCGCCGCGCTGCGCAAGTACGGCGTGACCGCGCCGATCGACGCGCACCTGATGGTCAGCCCGGTGGATCGCATCGTCGGCGACTTCATCGAGGCCGGCGCCACCTACATCACCTTCCACCCGGAAGCCACGCTGCACGTCGATCGCTCGCTGCAACTGATCCGAGAAGGCGGCTGCAAATCCGGCCTGGTGTTCAACCCGGCGACCCCGCTGGACGTGCTCAAGTATGTGATCGACAAGGTCGACATGGTCCTGCTGATGAGCGTCAACCCGGGCTTCGGCGGGCAGAAGTTCATCCCCGGCACCCTCGACAAGCTGCGCGAAGCGCGGGCGATCATCGATGCTTCGGGCCGTGACATCCGCCTGGAAATCGACGGCGGCGTCAACGTCAACAACATCCGTGAAATCGCTGCCGCCGGCGCCGACACCTTCGTGGCCGGCTCGGCGATCTTCAATGCGCCGAACTATCAGGAAGTCATCGACAAGATGCGTTCCGAACTGGCGCTGGCTCGCCCATGAGCGGTTTTGAGCAGCTGTTCCCGGGGCAACTGCCGCGGTTGGTGATGTTCGATCTGGATGGCACGCTGATCGATTCGGTACCCGACCTGGCGGCGGCTGTGGATAACATGCTGCTCTCCCTCGGGCGCAAGCCTGCCGGTATCGAGTCGGTGCGCGAATGGGTCGGCAACGGTGCGCCGGTGCTGGTGCGCCGCGCGTTGGCCGGCGGCATCGATCATTCCGCCGTGGATGACGTCGAAGCCGAGCATGCGCTGGAGGTGTTCATGGAAGCCTACGGCGCCAGCCATGAGCTGACCGTGGTCTATCCCGGCGTGCGCGACACCCTGAAATGGCTGCACAAGCAGGGCGTGGCCATGGCGCTGATCACCAACAAGCCGGAGCGCTTCGTCGCGCCGCTGCTGGATCAGATGAAGATCGGCCGCTACTTCAAGTGGATCATCGGCGGCGACACCCTGCCGCAGAAGAAGCCTGACCCGGCGGCGCTGTTCTTTGTCATGAAGATGTCCGGTATCCCGGCCTCGCAATCGCTATTCGTCGGCGATTCGCGCAGCGACGTGCTGGCGGCGAAAGCGGCGGGGGTCAAATGCGTAGGGCTGAGTTATGGCTACAACCATGGCCGGCCGATTGCCGAGGAATCCCCGGCGCTGGTGATCGACGATCTGCGCAAGCTAATTCCCGGTTGCCTGGATACGGCCGCTGAGATAACGTTGCCCGACGCTTCTCAATCCCCTTCTGGAAACGCCATCGTGGTGGTCACCCGCAAACTCTGGATGAAAGTCATCAAGGCCCTGGCCCGCTGGCGTTGGCGCGCCTGACTTGTTCCTGGCCGGCCTGCCGGCGCGTTTGCACATCTGACTGATTTGCCCCTCACACCACGAGGCACCCTATGATCCGCGAAGAATTCCTGCGTCTGGCCGCTGACGGCTATAACCGCATTCCGCTGGCCTGCGAAACCCTGGCCGACTTCGACACCCCGCTGTCGATCTACCTGAAACTGGCCGACCAGCCCAACTCCTACCTGCTCGAATCGGTGCAGGGCGGCGAGAAATGGGGCCGTTACTCGATCATCGGCCTGCCGTGCCGCACCGTGCTGCGAGTTCACGATCATCACGTGAGCATCACCGTCGATGGTGTCGAGACCGAAAGCCATGACGTTGAAGACCCGCTGGCCTTCGTCGAAACCTTCAAGGCCCGCTACAACGTGCCGACCATTGCCGGTCTGCCGCGCTTCAACGGCGGTCTGGTGGGGTACTTCGGTTACGACTGCGTACGTTATGTAGAAAAGCGCCTCGGCAAATGCCCGAACCCGGATCCGCTGGGTGTGCCGGATATTCTGCTGATGGTCTCCGATGCGGTGGTGGTGTTCGACAACCTCGCCGGCAAGATGCACGCGATCGTGCTGGCCGACCCGGCGCAGTCCGATGCCTACGAGCAGGGCCAGGCGCAATTGCAGCAACTGCTGGAAAAACTGCGTCAGCCGATCACCCCGCGTCGTGGCCTGGATTTCAGCAAGCAGCAGGCGGCCGAGCCGGTGTTCCGCTCCAGTTTCACCCAGGACGACTACGAAAAAGCCGTCGACACCATCAAGGAATACATCCTCGCCGGTGACTGCATGCAGGTCGTGCCGTCCCAGCGCATGTCGATCGACTTCAAGGCGGCGCCGATCGATCTGTACCGCGCACTGCGTTGTTTCAACCCGACGCCGTACATGTACTTCTTCAACTTCGGCGATTTCCACGTCGTCGGCAGTTCGCCGGAAGTGCTGGTGCGGGTCGAAGACAACCTGATCACCGTGCGTCCGATTGCCGGCACCCGTCCTCGCGGGGCGACCGAAGAGGCGGACGTGGCGCTGGAGGAAGACCTGCTGTCCGACGACAAGGAGATCGCCGAGCACCTGATGCTGATCGACCTCGGTCGCAACGACACCGGACGCGTTTCGGAAATCGGCTCGGTGAAACTCACCGAGAAGATGGTCATCGAGCGTTATTCCAACGTGATGCACATCGTGTCTAACGTCACCGGTCAGTTAAAGACCGGGTTGACGGCGATGGACGCACTGCGGGCGATCCTGCCGGCGGGCACTTTGTCGGGCGCGCCGAAGATCCGTGCGATGGAAATCATCGACGAGCTGGAGCCGGTCAAACGTGGCGTGTATGGCGGGGCGGTCGGTTACTTCGCCTGGAACGGCAACATGGACACCGCGATTGCGATCCGTACCGCAGTGATCAAGAACGGCGAACTGCACGTGCAAGCGGGTGGCGGCATCGTCGCTGACTCGGTGCCGGCGCTGGAATGGGAAGAAACCATCAACAAGCGCCGGGCGATGTTCCGCGCTGTTGCGCTCGCCGAGCAAACCCCGGACTGAGTGATTGATGCTTCAGCTATAAAAAAAACGCGGCGCCTGTGAGGGCGCCGCGTTTTTTATGGCCTGCGAATCAGAAGTCGAGCGCTACGCCGACGTTGATCCCTTGCTGGGTGAAGTCGTCATCCTTGCGGATGTCGTAGCTCGCGCGCAATGCCAGATCCTTGGTGAGGTTGTGGCTCACGCCGAGGTTCAGGCGGTTCAGGTTGGTTTGAGGGGCGTAGCCGGCCAGGGTATAGCGGTTGTTCGGCAGGCTGTTGAGGTTCATCGTCACATTCTGGGTGTCGTCATTGTACTCGCGCTCATGAGCCAGTTCGCCGAACACCTGGGTCTGCGAGGTGATCTGGTACTTGCCCTGGATCCCGAGACCGAGACGCCGGGAAATGCGCGACTGGTCATCGAACGTCAGGGCGGTGGAGTCGGCGCCGTTTTCCGAGTAACCATCGACTTCAACCTTGGCGAAATCGGCGCTGACGAACGGCGACAGGTGCCATGGGCTGCTCGCTTCTGGCGCAATGTCGTAACCCACGCGTCCGCTGAAAGCCAGAACATAGCCGTCGGTATCGCCTTTCTCGCCGCGTTCGTTGACCCCCAGCTGGAATTTGCGTTTGAGGCTGTCGTAATCCAGATGACCGGCGGTCACGGCTGCATCACCCCACCAGCGGTTCTGCTGGTACTGGGCGAACGCGGTACCGAGGTAGGTGTTCAGCTTGTAGTCCGAGTCGTTGTCGCCGGCCTCGAGTTTCTGGTTGTAGAAACCGGCCGCCACGCCCACGCGCCAGGCGTCGTTGAGACGGTAGCTGCCGCCGATGTTCAGGTTGTAACCGTTGCCATCGGCGCTTGCGCCGCTGCGTTGGCTGTCGAAGTCCTGTTGCTGGCCGCCGCCGGCGACAATCGCCCGCCATTGGCCAACGGCCTGCCAGTTTTCCCAATCCGCCAGCCACTGGTTGCGCAGTTCATCCTGATGCGAGCGCAGGGTGCCTTGAGCCATTTGCGGCAACAGGGTCGCTTCCCATGGTGCGGCCAGCAGCGAGTAGGCGTAATCGGCAATCAGGCGCTGCCCGGCTTCGGTCGGGTGGACGGCGTCGTTGTAGATCAGCTTGGTCGGATCCGGGGTGGCGCTGTTGATGCCATACCGGGCGTTTTCCGTGCAGCTGTTGCCGCTGAAGCAGGTGCCGACCAGATTCTGGTCGGTCGCCAGGCCGAACTGCGCCGGATTGGCGAATGCCTCTTTGAGCAGAACAGGGACGTTCAGCGGGATGACGTTGGCGTTGACGCTCTGCAATTGGCTGACCAGTTCGGTGTTGAACTGGGCGCTGAGTTGCGAGGTGAAGGCCTGTAGCGGCGAGCCGTTGATGGCTGGAGTCAGGCCGATGTCCGGCAACAGCCAGACCATGATGTAGCGGGCGCCGGCGCCTTGCAGCGTGCGGACGCTGTCGACCAGTCGATCGGCGGCGGCATTCGCCTGCGGAAGACTGGTGACGCGGCCCTGTAGGAAATCGTTACCGCCCCCGGTCAGGTAATACAGGGCATTCGGGTCCGCGCGGAAACCGTTCGACGGCAGATAACCGGCGCGGGTGCGTTCGCCGGTGGCGGACTGGCTGGTGATCGAGTCGAGAATCTGGTCGGTGCGGTAGCCGCCGACAGCCCAGTTGTTACCGTCCGGCTGGCCTTGGCCGGCACGAACTGCCGAGGACGAGGAGGCGGTTTGATCCGGTGTGAAGCCGAGTCGGCCACCGAGCAGTTGCGTCGAGTTCAGCGAGCGGAGTTCACCGCTGCCGTCCAGATACACCGGGCCGGTGCGGTTGGTGTAGCGCTGCGTGGCGCCGGCCGGGCCGCCGCTGTCAGTGAAAGTCCCGGCATCGCTCAGGCTGTCGCCGAAAACCACGAAATTCGAATAAGGATTGGGTGCGGCGTTCGCCTGGGCGCAGGCCATCGCGAGCAGGCATCCGGCGAGCGGTACAAACAACGTCTGTTTGATCATGAGCAAGTCCGTTTATTTATTGTTGTAGTGAACGAAACGACAGTACCAAAAACTTCCGGCGTTTTGCCATCGGTCGTCAACCCTCCCATTGTTTTATCCCCCACGGCCCCGGCCATATTGCACGCTCCGCCCAGCTAAGTTACTGTGCCGAAACGTATGAACGAGACCTTCCCCGTGTTGATCACCAGCAAACTTCTGGATCAAGTCATCAAGGCACACGCCCGCTGGCGTTGGCGCGCCTGAATCTTTTCTGCCGGCCCCGCCGGATCTGTATCGCTTTGCCTTCCTTGCCCGTTTGAAATGCCGCTGTGCCGATGCGACCTGCGCGTCCGGCAGTGTGCAGCGCCCTGGCAAGTCATCCGAAGGCTGTCTTCAAGTCAGAATTCAAGAGGTTCGAAACGCCATGTTGCTGATGATCGACAACTACGACTCCTTTACTTACAACGTTGTGCAATACCTCGGCGAGCTGGGTGCCGAGGTCAAGGTGGTGCGCAACGACGAACTGACCATTGCCGAAATCGAAGCGCTCAACCCTGAGCGGATCGTCGTATCCCCTGGCCCGTGCACACCGACCGAAGCCGGCATCTCCATCGAAGCCATCAAGCACTTCGCCGGCAAACTGCCGATCCTCGGCGTCTGCCTCGGTCACCAGTCCATCGGCCAGGCTTTTGGCGGCGATGTCGTCCGCGCCCGGCAAGTGATGCACGGTAAGACTAGCCCGGTATTCCACGAGGACAAGGGCGTGTTTGCCGGTCTGAACCGTCCGCTGACCGTCACCCGCTATCATTCCCTGATCGTCAAACACGAAACGTTGCCCGATTGCCTAGAGCTGACGGCGTGGACCCAGCACGATGACGGTTCGGTCGACGAAATCATGGGCCTGCGTCACAAGACCCTGAACATCGAGGGCGTACAGTTCCACCCGGAATCGATCCTCACCGAACAGGGCCATGAACTGTTTGCCAACTTCCTCAAACAAACCGGCGGCACGCGCTAAGGACTTTCCATGAATATCAAGACAGCCCTGAGCCGTATCGTCGATCACCTCGACCTCAGCACCGATGAAATGCGCGACGTGATGCGCGAAATCATGACCGGCCAATGCACTGACGCGCAGATCGGCGCGTTCATGATGGCCATGCGCATGAAGAGCGAGAGCATCGACGAGATCGTCGGCGCCGTGTCGGTGATGCGCGAGCTGGCGGACAAGGTCGAACTCAAGACCCTCGACGGCGTGGTCGATGTGGTCGGCACCGGCGGTGACGGGGCAAACATTTTCAACGTGTCGACCGCGTCTTCCTTTGTGGTCGCCGCAGCTGGCTGCACCGTGGCCAAACACGGTAACCGTGCAGTGTCGGGCAAGAGCGGCAGTGCCGACTTGCTGGAAGCCGCCGGCATCTACCTCAACCTGACCCCGGTTCAGGTGGCGCGCTGCATCGATAACGTCGGCATCGGCTTCATGTTTGCCCAGACTCACCACAAAGCCATGAAATACGCCGCCGGCCCGCGTCGCGATCTCGGCCTGCGTACCTTGTTCAACATGCTCGGCCCGCTTACGAATCCGGCCGGTGTGAAACATCAGGTGGTGGGCGTGTTCACCCCGGCGCTGTGCCGGCCGTTGGCTGAAGTCTTGCAGCGTCTGGGCAGCAAGCACGTGCTGGTGGTGCATTCGAAGGACGGTCTGGACGAATTCAGTCTGGCGGCGCCGACGTTTGTCGCCGAGCTGAAGGACGATCAGATCACCGAATATTGGGTCGAGCCGGAAGATCTGGGCATGAAGAGCCAGAGCCTGCACGGCCTGTCGGTCGAAGGCCCGGAAGCGTCGCTGGCGCTGATCCGCGATGCACTCGGCAAGCGCAAGACCGAGAACGGTCAGAAGGCTGCCGAAATGATCGTGCTCAATGCCGGTGCGGCGCTGTACGCCGCCGACCTGGCGACAAGTCTGAAAGAGGGCGTGGCACTGGCCCACGACGCTCTGCACACCGGTCTTGCTCGGGAGAAACTCGAGGAGTTGGGTGCCTTTACCGCGGTATTCAAAGTGGAGAATGAGGGATGAGTGTACCGACGGTTCTGGAAAACATTCTGGCCCGCAAGGTTCAGGAAGTCGCCGAGCGTAGCGCTCGTGTGAGCCTGAGCGAGCTGGAAAGTCTGGCCAAGGCGGCCGATGCACCCCGTGGTTTTGCCCAGGCATTGCTGGCGCAGGCCAAGAAGAAACAACCGGCAGTGATCGCCGAAATCAAGAAAGCGTCGCCGAGCAAGGGCGTGATCCGCGAGAACTTCGTTCCTGCCGACATCGCCAAAAGCTACGAGAAGGGCGGGGCGACCTGCCTGTCGGTGCTGACCGACATCGACTACTTCCAGGGCGCCGATGCCTACCTGCAACAGGCCCGCGCGGCCTGCTCGCTGCCGGTGATCCGCAAGGACTTCAAGATCGATCCGTACCAGATCGTCGAAGCCCGTGCGCTGGGCGCCGATTGTGTGTTGTTGATCGTCTCCGCACTGGATGACGTGAAAATGGCCGAATTGGCGTCGGTCGCCAAAGACGTCGGCCTCGATGTGCTGGTGGAAGTGCACGACGGCGATGAGCTGGAGCGCGCGCTGAAAACCCTCGACACGCCGCTGGTCGGGGTCAACAACCGCAATCTGCACACTTTTGACGTCAGCCTGGAAACCACCCTCGACCTGCTGCCGCGCATTCCGCGCGATCGTCTGGTGATCACCGAGAGCGGGATCCTCAACCGTGCCGATGTCGAACTGATGGAAATCAGCGACGTTTACGCGTTCCTGGTCGGCGAAGCATTCATGCGCGCCGAAAGCCCGGGCATCGAACTGCAGCGTCTGTTTTTCCCGGAGCGCGGCGTTCCGGTGAGCGGTTCGACCCTCGACTGATCGAGTCTTCGCAGGCGCCCGTTCCCCTGTGGGAGCGGGCTTGCCCGCGAAGGCGGCATAAGATTCACCTCAGACTCAACGTCCTATGGAAACCTTATGATCCCCACGTCCCTGACCATCGAAGCCGGTCTGCAAGCCGAACAGGATCTGCTGGCCTCGGTCTGCGCTGGTGATGCCGAATTTGGCTTGCTGTTCTGGCAGCCCAGCGACCGCGCTTTGGTCATGCCACGTCGTTTGAACCGCTTGCCCGGATTCGATCACGCCTGTGAAGTCTCCGCTGCTGCCGGTTGGCCGGTGTTGCTGCGTGAAACCGGCGGCGAACCGGTTCCGCAATCGGCGTCGACCATCAATATTGCGCTTGTCTACGCACCGCCTCGCAGCGAAGGCGATCTGAACCGTATCGAAACCGGTTACCGGCGTCTGTGTGATCCGATCTGTGAGTTGCTGGATGAGTTGGGTGGCACTTCGTCGCTGGGGGAAATCGACGGTGCGTTCTGCGACGGTCGCTTCAACGTCAATCTCGACGGTCGCAAGATGGTCGGCACCGCTCAGCGCTGGCGCCAGAGTCAGGGTGGTCAGCGTCCGGTGGGGTTGGTGCACGGGGCGATGCTGGTGGATGACGAACGTGAGTCGATGGTCGCGGCGGTCAACCGCTTCAACGAAGCGTGTGGTCTGGAGCAGCGGGTCCGTGCCGCCAGCCACATCGCTTTGCATGAGAAATTCCCGGCGCCCCATGCACTGGCGCGTCTCGATGAACTCTTTCGTTTGATGCTGGCGCAGATCTACGCCGGTTGAGCTTTGGAACTCAGCGGGTGCCGAAGACCACCATGGTCTTGCCTTTCACATCCACCAGGTTGCGTTCCTCAAGATCCTTGAGCACGCGACCGACCATCTCTCGTGAACAACCGACAATCCGGCCGATTTCCTGACGGGTCACCTTGATCTGCATGCCGTCCGGGTGAGTCATGGCATCCGGTTGTTTGCACAGCTCCAGCAAACAGCGAGCGACACGGCCGGTGACGTCGAAGAACGCCAGGTCGCCGACCTTGCGTGTGGTGTTGCGCAGACGTTGTGCGATTTGTCCGCTGAGGACGTAAAGAATGTCTGGATCCTGCTGCGACAATTCGCGGAACTTGGCGTAGCTGATTTCCGCGACTTCGCATTCGACCTTGGCCCGCACCCAGGCGCTGCGCTGCTGTTCCTGGCCGGCCTCTTCGAAAAGGCCCAGCTCGCCGAAGAAGTCCCCGGCATTCAAGTACGCGATGATCATCTCGCGGCCGTCGTCGTCCTCGATCAGGATCGTGACCGAACCGCGGATGATGAAGTACAGCGTGTCGGAGCGATCCCCGGCGCAGATGATGTTGCTCTTGGCCGCGTGACGGCGGCGCTGGCAATGCATCAGCAGCTTGTCGAGGTTCTTGATTTTGGGTGTGGGGGTAATACCAACCATGGTTGTATCCCGAAAAGACTGCACGGTTATATTTGGTTTTTATATGAGGCGCTGAGACGGTCGCTACACAGTCTGGCGAAGGCGCCAGTGAATTGGCGCCAGCTTACCAGACACTTCGTCGAAATTTCGAGAAATCACCTACGTTAAAGGTGCATCCGTCCCAGGAACATGCTCGCTGTCCGGGCAGGGCCCTGTGCTAAGCTGGCGACCCTTTTTTCTACAGTGGAGTCTTGACGATGAAGGCACGCATCCAATGGGCTGGCGAAGCCATGTTCCTCGGCGAATCCGGCAGCGGTCATGTCGTGGTCATGGACGGTCCGCCGGACGCCGGTGGTCGTAACCTGGGTGTCCGCCCGATGGAAATGCTCCTGCTGGGTGTTGGTGGTTGCAGCAACTTCGACGTGGTCAGCATCTTGAAGAAGTCCCGTCAGGCCGTTGAAAGCTGCGAAGCCTTTCTCGAAGCCGAGCGCGCGACCGAAGATCCGAAAGTGTTCACCAAGATCCACATGCACTTCGTGGTCAAGGGCCGTGGCCTGAAAGAAGCCCAGGTCAAACGCGCCATCGAACTGTCTGCCGAGAAGTATTGCTCGGCCTCGATCATGCTCGGCGCAGCTGGCGTAGCGATCACCCACGACTACGAAATCGTTGAACTCGGCTGAGCCGACATTCAACTATCATAAAAGCAGTGCAGACTCTGGCGATCCCCCGCTGACGTCTGCATAATGCGCCACTTTTTTCAGGGCCGTGATCAGTCAACCGACGGGTCATCCGCCTGAACAGATAACCAAAATCGCCATCGCGAAGAGGTGTTAACCGTCCTACGCAGGTGCGTTGTTCGCACTTGACGGGCATGCTTGATCACGCGGCCGTGCCGCATACATAGAGAGTTTTTAACGGTGAAAAGCAAACTCAAGCTCCACGGGTTCAATAACCTGACAAAGACCTTGAGCTTCAACATCTATGACATCTGCTACGCGGAAACCCCGCAAGACCAGCAGGCTTACGTCGAGTACATCAATCAAGAGTACAACGCCGAACGCCTGACGCAGATCCTCACGGAAGTTGTCGAAATCATTGGTGCCAACATTCTGAACATTGCGAGTCAGAACTATGAGCCTCAGGGTGCCAGCGTCACGATTCTGATCTCGGAAGAGCCGGTGACCCCGACCGAAAGCCAGATCGAAGAATCCCCGGGCCCGTTGCCCGAAATCATCCTGGCCCACCTCGACAAGAGCCACATCACGGTGCACACCTACCCGGAAATCCATCCGGACGCCGGTATTGCGACTTTCCGTGTGGACATCGATGTGTCGACCTGTGGTGTCATTTCACCGCTCAAAGCGCTCAACTTCCTCATTCACCAGTTCGATTCGGACATCGTGACCGTGGATTACCGTGTGCGCGGCTTCACCCGTGACGTTGAAGGCAACAAGCATTTCATCGATCACGAGATCAACTCGATCCAGAACTACCTCTCCGAAGACACCCGCGACGCGTACCAGATGACCGACGTGAACGTGTATCAGGAAAACCTGTTCCACACCAAAATGCTGCTGAAGAACTTCGAACTGGACAACTACCTGTTCGGCGATGCCACCAGCAATCTGTCTTCCGAGCAACGTGCTCAGGTGACCGAGCGTGTGAAACACGAAATGCTGGAAATCTTCTACGCGCGCAATATGCCGAGCTAAGAAATCCGGGCACAAAAAAAGGCGACTGCTTTGCGGCAGTCGCCTTTTTTGTGGGCGTTTTTCAGATCCGGTAAGTGCTCTTGGTCATCACTTTGGCCAACAGGCTCATGCCGAACTTCACCGGAGCCGGGAAGCGGAAACCGCCGGCCTCCAGTGCACTTTCCGCGTGATGTTCTTCATCGATACGCATCTGCTCCAGAATCGCCCGGGATTTTTCGTCCTCGGCCGGCAGTTGCTCCAGATGCTCGTTCAAATGCTTGCACACCTGATGCTCGGTGGCGGCAACAAATCCGAGGCTGACCTTGTCGCTGATCAACCCGGCGACTGCGCCGATGCCGAACGACATACCGTAGAACAGTGGGTTGAGCACGCTGGTGTGGCTGCCCAGCTGGTGAATGCGCTGTTCGCACCAGACCAGATGATCGATCTCTTCTTCGGCCGCATGCTCCATGGCCTCGCGCACCTGCGGCAGCTTGGCGGTCAGCGCCTGGCCTTGATACAACGCCTGGGCGCAGACTTCACCTGTGTGGTTGATGCGCATCAGGCCGGCGACGTGGCGGGTGTCTTCATCGCTCATCTGCACATCGGGCTGCACGATTGCCGGCGACGGACGGTACGGCTGGCCGCTGAAGGGCAGCAAGGTACGCATCGCGGCATCGGCTTGCAGCAGAAGACGATCAATGGGCGAGTAGTGACGTTGGGTAGTCATGCTGACCTCCGGGAAGAATCTCGGCGGCCAGTTTAACCGAATCGGCCGGGGAAGGTTTGCGCTGGGTCATGTGGGAGCAGGGCGCTCCCACCGATCTGCGGGTTCAATCAGCCCGGCGGCCAGTTCATCTGGCGTTGACCGAGTACGTGCATGTGAATGTGGTAGACCGTCTGCCCGCCCATTTCATTGCAGTTCATCACCACCCGGAAGCCTTCCTCGCAACCCAGTTCCAGCGCCAGACGCTGGGCGGTGAACAGGATATGCCCGGCCAGTGCCTTGTCGTCTTCGGTCAGGTCGTTGAGGGTACGCACCGGTTTCTTCGGGATCACCAGAAAATGCACCGGTGCCTGTGGGGCGATGTCGTGGAACGCCAGAACCTGGTCGTCCTCGTAGATGATCTTCGCCGGAATTTCCCGGTTGATGATCTTGGTGAACAGAGTATCCACAGCTGTTTTCTCCGTTGTGTGAGCTGGGCTGAGTGTACCCACGGAGGATCACCACGCCCAGCCATTTGCCTGTCGGCCCTTCAGCGAGGGCAGTAAGCTTTGTTGACCATGCCGACGATGGTGCGGTTGAGCCAGCGCGAACCGAGCCGAGGCAGAAAGGCGAACCAGCGGTTTCGGCGTCCGGGAATGATGATCGCGCGGTTTTTCTCCAGGGCGCGCACGGTATACAGCGCGACCTCCTCGGGACTCATCAGCAGTTTGCTGGCGTTGAGTTTGTCGTTGTTCAGTTGTGCGGTTCTGAAGAACGCGGTGCGGGTCGGGCCGGGGCAGAGCACCGACACCTTGACCGCACACTTCTTCAGTTCCACCCGCAGTGCTTCCGAGAAATGCAGTACATACGCCTTGCTGGCGTAGTAGGTGCTCATCCACGGCCCGGGGTTGAAGGCTGCCACCGACGCGACGTTGAGAATCTGCCCGCCGCCCTGCAACGCCATGCTGTTGCCGATGGCATGGCAAAGGCGGGTAAGGGCGAGGATGTTCACTTCGATCAGGTCCTGTTCGGTCATCCAGTCCTGGGCCAGGAACGGGCCGCAAGTACCGATGCCGGCGCAATTGACCAACAGATCGATTTGGCGATCGCCTTCTTCAAGCTCCAGCAGAAAACCGGACAGGCGCAGCGGCTCGCCAAGATCACAGGCGCGGAACAGCACTTCCACGCCGAAGCGCTGGGTCAGTTCAATCGCAATGCTTTCCAGCTGATCACGCTGGCGAGCCACCAGAATCAGGCTGCGGCCACGGCGCGCCAGGGCTTCGGCCATGGCCAGGCCAATGCCGCTGGAGGCGCCGGTGATCAGAGCGTAACGGGTCATGCAAATCTCCATCGCAACAGCGCCGCGCCGTGGACGCAGGTGTCACGGCGGGGAGCGTTGTTCATTCTTTCGCAGAGTCTACAGGGGCGAGGGCGGCTTCGGCTGCATCGTCTGCCGAATTCGCGGCGGGTTCGACTTCGACATCGATTTCATCGGTGGTCACCGAGCCGCTCTCGTAGCTGCTTTCAAGACTGCTTTCGTATTCCTGCTGGATGGCGGTAATCCCGCCCAGCATGCCGCCCATGAAAAACAGCCCGATAAACACGATCCACAAAGAGCACAGCACTTTGACTGCCGTGCTGTTCGGCGGAGGCGGTGGGCCATAGCGATTGGCGCCGGTATTGCCCGGCACGACCATGATCACCAGCGGGAAGAAGCTCCCCACGAACGGCACCAGCGTCAGCAGCCAGAGCCAACCCGACCAGCCGATATCGTGCAGGCGCTGAATGCTGAACAGGATCCCGACAATCGCGAAGGCCAGAAACAGGAAGAAGGCGAGGAGACCGCCGATGATCAGGCCAGTGGTCGAGTCGGCGCTCACCAGACCTAGGCCGATCAATGCGAACACGCTGACGATCGGCAGGGCGGCCAGGCTTAACACCATCGACCATGCCAGGTAACGCAAGCGGCCGATCCGGCCTTCGACGCTGAGCGGCTTGAGAGGCGCGAATGCCGGCAGGCTTTCACCGACGACGGCGCGAGGGGGAGCATAAGGCGAGTCAGGCTCCGCGACGGCGGCGCTTTGCTCGTGGACATCCGACAGATTCAGTTCGATGCGCGTTTCGGTTTCGATCCGGGCATCGATCCCGGTCTTGCCCAGCGCTTGCAGATAAGTCTGCGCATCGCTGTGCGACAAATCACGCTTGAGCGCGACGGTGCGGCCATTGAACAGGCGTTCGATGGCGGCGACATCGCTTTTGAACAGGTCGGCCAGGTTGAGCTTGGCCGTGGTGATATCGACGCCGGGCTGGAGCGCGCCGTCGAAAACGATCTTGTAACGGGGTTCGCTCATGGCCGAGGCATCCTTGTCGCGAGATAAATTGAGTCTAAGGCCAGTCAGACAGCGACTGGACGGGTTTCATTCAACGTGGCCAGCGTTTCGGCAATTGTGCTGCGTGCTCCAGGGCCTGGCGGTATTCGGCATCGAGACGCGCCACCAGTTGATCCACGCTTGGCAGATCGTCGATCTGGCCTACGCCCTGACCCGCCGACCACACGGTTTTCCAGGCCTTGGCTTCGTCGTTGATCGGCTTGAGCTTGTCGCCGAAATTCACTTCGCCCTTGCCTTGCAGGGCGGCCATGTCGAAACCGGCGGCCTCCAGGCTTTGACGCATAAAACTGGCCGGAACACCGGACACGGCAGGAGTATGAATGATGTCGGCGGCTTTGGCAGTCAGCAGCATCTGCTTGTAGGCGTCAGGCGCATGACTTTCAGTGGTGCCGATAAATCGCGTGCCGAAGTAGGCCAGATCCGCGCCGAGCAGTTGTGCGGCGAGAATCTCATGCCCATGGTTCAAACATCCTGCAAGCAACAGGGTTTTGTCGAAGAACTCGCGGATCTCGGCGATCAGCGAGAACGGACTCCAGGTGCCGGCGTGTCCACCGGCACCGGCTGCGACGGCGATCAAGCCATCGACACCGGCCTCGGCGGCTTTCTCGGCATGGCGACGGGTCGTTACGTCATGGAAGACCAGGCCGCCGTAACTGTGCACGGCGTCTACCAGTTCCTTCACGGCACCGAGACTGGTGATGACGATGGGGACTTTGTGCTCGACGCAGATGTCCAGGTCAGCCTGCAGGCGCGGGTTGCTGTGGTGGACGATCAGGTTCACCGCGTACGGCGCCGGGTTCTCCAATGTCGCCAGCCCCGCTTCGATCTGCTCCAGCCAGGCCTTGAACCCGCTGCTTTCGCGTTGGTTCAGTGCCGGGAAGCTGCCAACCACGCCGTTGCGACAGCACGCCAGCACCAGTTCAGGATTGGAGATAAGGAACATCGGCGCCGCCACTACGGGCAGGCGCAGACGTTGTTCGAGCAGAGCGGGCAGCGACATCGGAAGTACCCCGGAAAGTTGTATTTGTTGAAGTTAGAACGGCTTGACCACGACCAGAATTACGATAGCCAGCAATATCAGAACCGGCACTTCATTGAACCAGCGATAAAAGACATGGCTGCGGGTGTTCTCGCCACGGGCGAAACGTTTTACCTGCGCGCCGCACATGTGGTGGTAACCGATCAACAGCACGACCAGGGTCAATTTGGCGTGGATCCAGCCACCGCTGCTGAAGATGCTCGGGTTCAGGTAGATCAGCCAGCCGCCGAAGATCAGCGCGGCGATCATCGCCGGGCCCATGATGCCGCGATAGAGCTTGCGCTCCATGATGCTGAAGCGTTCCTTGCTGATCGTATCTTCACTTTGCGCGTGATAAACGAACAGTCGCGGAAGATAGAACAGCCCGGCAAACCAGCACACGATGCTGACGATATGAAGCGCTTTGATCCACAGATAGAGCATTTTTGGTTATTCCCTGATTCACGGTAGGCCGGATAGTAGAGGCTTGAGCGTCCGCACGTCACCTTGGCGGTTGTCGCAGGGGCGCGCGGCCCCTATTATCGACGGCTTTCCAGTGGGTTCGTTGAGGGCAGGTTTATGGTCAAGGTCGGTATCGTCGGCGGCACGGGTTACACCGGTGTCGAACTGCTGCGTCTGTTGGCACAGCATCCGCAGGCAGAAGTGGTAGTGATCACTTCCCGATCCGAGGCCGGTCTGGCCGTGGCTGATATGTACCCGAACCTGCGCGGTCACTACGACGGTCTGGCATTCAGCGTGCCGGACATCAAGACGCTGGGCGCTTGCGACGTGGTGTTCTTCGCCACTCCGCACGGCGTTGCCCACGCACTGGCAGGCGAATTGCTGGCGGCCGGCACCAAGGTCATCGACCTGTCGGCAGACTTCCGTCTGCAGGACGCCGATGAGTGGGCCAAGTGGTACGGCCAGCCGCACGGCGCGCCGGAGTTGCTGGACGAGGCGGTTTACGGTCTGCCGGAAGTCAATCGTGAGCAGATCAGGAAAGCACGTCTGATCGCGGTGCCGGGTTGCTACCCGACCGCGACGCAGCTGGGTTTCCTGCCGTTGCTTGAAGCGGGTATTGCCGACGCTTCGCACCTGATCGCCGACTGCAAGTCCGGTGTCAGCGGTGCCGGTCGTGGCGCTGCCGTAGGCTCGCTGTACTCCGAGACGTCGGAAAGCATGAAGGCTTATGCGGTGAAAGGTCACCGTCATCTGCCGGAAATTCGCCAGGGACTGCGTCGTGCCGCAGGCAAGGATGTCGGTCTGACTTTTGTGCCGCACCTGACGCCGATGATCCGTGGCATTCACTCCACGCTCTACGCGACCGTGGTGGATCGCTCGGTGGATCTGCAGGCGTTGTTCGAGAAGCGTTATGCCAATGAGCCGTTCGTCGACGTGATGCCGGCTGGTAGCCATCCAGAAACCCGCAGTGTGCGTGGCGCCAACGTCTGCCGCATCGCGGTTCACCGCCCGCAGGATGGTGATCTGGTGGTAGTGCTCTCGGTGATCGACAACCTGGTCAAGGGCGCGTCGGGTCAGGCGGTGCAGAACATGAACATTCTGTTCGGGCTGGATGAGCGTTTGGGCCTGTCCCACGCCGGCATGCTGCCGTAACGACTGATCTTGCTTGGCAAAAAGGCCCGTTTGACGGGCCTTTTTGCATTCTGGTCGGCTGATCAGCTTTATTGATATACCGTAACAATAGTTGACCGATTTTCTAGGACAAGCGGATAATGCGCGTCATCACGCATTATGGCGGCGTAACGCCGGGAGAAAGTCAGCATGAGCGTCGAATCCTTCACCCCCACGGCTTTGCAATTCACTCAAGGTGCCGCGCACAAGGTGAAGAGCCTGGTCGATGAAGAGGGGAATGATCGCTTGAAGCTGCGCGTATTCGTTACGGGCGGCGGTTGTTCAGGGTTTCAGTACGGCTTCACCTTCGATGAAGATGTGGCCGAGGACGACACCATCGTCGAGCGCGAAGGCGTCAGTCTGGTGGTCGATCCGATGAGCTTCCAGTATCTGGCGGGTGCCGAGGTGGATTATCAGGAAGGTCTGGAAGGTTCGCGTTTCGTGATCAAGAACCCGAATGCCACCACCACTTGTGGTTGCGGCTCCTCGTTCTCGATCTGATCGCGCTTCAACGTACACAATAAAACGCCGCAGAACCTCACGGTTCTGCGGCGTTTTGTTATCTGCGATTTGTCAGTTGGGGTAGATGGCGCCGAGCACGCGCAAGCCTTTGGCGCCGGTGACGCTCGGGCGATTGGCGGCGATGCCCTCCAGACAGCAGTGGGCCAGCCAAGCGAAGGCCATGGCCTCGACCCAGTCCGGATCGACGCCGTGGGTCGTGGTACTGGCGACTTTGGCGTTGGGTAGCAGGTCGGCCAAGCGCTTCATCAGCGTAGCGTTGTGGGCACCGCCCCCGCAGACCAAGATCTCTTCGGTATTCGATTGAGCGCTTTGCAGCGATTCGACGATTGTCAGCGCCGTCAGTTCGAGCAGTGTTGCCTGTACGTTTTCGGGTGCGAAACCTGGCAGGCGCGACAGTTGCTGCTCCAGCCAAGGCAAGTTGAAGACTTCGCGACCGGTGCTCTTCGGGCCTTGTGTCACGAAAAACGGATCGCTGAGCAGGGCTTTCAGCAGGGTAGGCTCAACCTTCCCGCTGGCTGCCCACTGCCCGTTTCGGTCGAAGTTCTCGCCCCGTTGCTGATGAATCCAGGCGTCCATCAGCACATTCCCCGGCCCGCAGTCGAAACCGGCTACAGGCTTGTTCGGCTCAATCAGACTGAGATTGCTGAAACCGCCGACATTCAGGACCGCGCGGTTGCCGGTACGCTCTTCGAATAACGCTTCATGGAAGGCCGGAACCAAAGGGGCGCCCTGGCCGCCAGCGGCCACATCGCGACTGCGGAAATCGCTGACGACGGTGATACCGGTCAGTTCAGTGAGCAGGGCGGGGTTGCCGATCTGTACGGTGAAACCACGCGCCGGCTCGTGGCGAATAGTCTGGCCGTGGCTGCCGATTGCGCGAATGGCTTCAGGCTTGAGCTGTTGCCGTTCGAGAAGGGTATGGATCCCTTGCGCGGCGAGCTTCACCCAGTTCTGCTGGGCAATCGCCGAACGGGCGATCTCGTCAGGGCCGCTGGCGCACAAGCCAAGCAGCTCGGCGCGCAGGGTTTCAGGCATGGGGATGTAGTGCGTGGCGATCAGGTTGATCGCCGAGGATTGCTCGATCAGGGCGATGTCCAGCCCGTCGAGACTGGTGCCGGACATCACTCCGATATAAAGAGCCATGGCTTAACGCTTGCTCGAAGCCAGCATGGTGGCTTTTTCCTGGTCCATGCGAGCCATCAACGGCTGGCTCTGTGCCAGGAAGCGGGCGCGTTCGGATTTGGCGATCGGGTCGGCCATCGGCAGCTTCTGGCCCAGTGGATCGACGTGGACACCGTTGACCTGGAACTCATAGTGCAGGTGCGGGCCGGTGGACAGGCCGGTGGTGCCGATGTAACCGATCACCTGGCCCTGTTTGACGGTGCCGCCGGTCTTCACGCCCTTGGCGAAGCCCTGCATGTGGCCATACAGCGTACGGTAAGTGTTGCCGTGCTGGATGATCACGGTGTTGCCGTAACCGCCGCGACGGCCGGCCAGCAGCACTTTGCCGTCGCCGGCAGCCTTGATCGGCGTACCGCGTGGAGCGGCATAGTCGACGCCTTTGTGGGCGCGTATCTTGTTGAGGATCGGGTGTTTACGGCCCATGGAGAACTTGGAGCTGATGCGGGCGAAGTCCACCGGTGTACGGATGAACGCCTTGCGCATGCTGTTGCCATCGGCGGTGTAGTAGCTGCTGTTGCCCTGCTTGTTGGTGTAACGCACGGCAGTGTAAGTCTTGCCGCGGTTGGTGAAGCGGGCGGAAAGGATCGGACCATTGCCAACGGCTTTACCGTTGACCACTTTCTGCTCATAGATCACATCGAACTCGTCGCCCTGGCGGATATCCTGGGCGAAGTCGACGTCGTAGCCAAACACACTGGCCATATCCATGGTCAGGCTGTGGGACAGGCCTGCGCGGGCGGCGGACTGAGACAGCGAGCTGTTGATCACACCGTGCACGTAGGCGGTGCGAACAGTCGGTTTGGCGGTAACGCGGTTGAACACATAACCCTTGTCGTTCTTGGTCAGGGTGATGGTTTCAACGTCGCTGACCTTGCTGTGCAGGTTGGTCAGCTGGCCTTGTGGGTTCAATTCGAATTCGAGTTTCTGGCCATGTTTGAGCTGGCTGAACTGCTTGGCTTGTTTGTCGCTGGCCAGCACTTCATGCACGGCCGCGGCCGGGAGACCGACTTTCTCGAACAGTGTAGAAAGCGTATCGCCCTTGGAGACGATCACTTCCCTGTGATTTGGGGCCTTCTTTTCTTCAGCTACCGGTGTCGGCGCTGGTGCGGCCTGAGCGGTTTCCTGCGTTTCTTCGGCGCTATTTTCGATCTGTGCGAAAGGGGAAGCTACGGACTCATTTGTGGCTTGAGCTGCGTCGGCAGCGTCTTGATCTTGTGTCAGTTGTTCAGCAGGACTTTCCAGTTCAAGGCTCAGCGTTGTCTTTTTGGCTTCAACATCACTGGATGGAAACACCAGGAGCGCCAGGCTGAGAAGGGCGGCGATCCCACTCGCGGCGAGCAGGTGGGTCTTCGGGTAAAGCGGTGGCGCTTTAGACGGTTCAGTGGTCATAAGTAATTTGACTTTGAAAAAGATGAATTGGAAAAGATGAATGACATGATGAAGATGAAATAACTGTATAAAATATAACCAAATCATCCCTGAAGCAAGTCTGCGGACGCCCTGTCTGTGGATTGGCGTCCGTGCGCCGGGCAAAACTTGTATTTGGTGCGCGATCTTGTATGGTTGGTTCCCTTTGAATCTGAGCCTTGCGGGTCTGTTATGAAGTCGGTTGAAGAGCAGCTAGCGCTGATTAAACGTGGTGCGGAAGAACTGTTGGTCGAGTCCGAGCTGATCGAAAAGCTCAAACGTGGCCAGCCGCTGCGAATCAAGGCCGGCTTCGATCCAACTGCGCCGGATCTGCACCTTGGTCACACTGTGCTTATTAATAAGCTGCGCCAGTTCCAGGAACTGGGGCATCAGGTGATCTTCCTTATTGGTGATTTCACCGGAATGATCGGTGATCCGAGCGGCAAGAGCGCCACACGTCCTCCGTTGACCCGTGAGCAGGTTCTGGAAAACGCCGAGACCTACAAGACTCAGGTGTTCAAGATTCTTGATCCGGCGAAAACCGAAGTCGCGTTCAACTCCACCTGGATGGATCAGATGGGGCCTGCGGACTTTATTCGTCTGACTTCGCAATACACCGTTGCCCGTATGCTCGAGCGTGACGACTTCGACAAGCGCTACACCACCAATCAGCCGATCGCCATTCACGAGTTCCTCTATCCGCTGGTGCAGGGTTATGACTCGGTTGCTTTGCGCGCTGATGTGGAGCTGGGTGGTACCGATCAGAAGTTCAACCTGCTGATGGGGCGTGAGCTGCAGCGTGGTTATGGTCAGGAGGCGCAGTGCATCCTGACGATGCCGCTGCTTGAAGGTCTGGATGGCGTGAAGAAAATGTCCAAGTCGTTGGGCAACTACGTCGGTATTCAGGAAGCGCCAGGTGTCATGTATAGCAAACTGGTTTCGATTCCCGATGCGTTGATGTGGCGCTACTTCGAGTTGCTCAGCTTCCGTTCGATGGATGAGATCAATGCGTTCCGTGCTGATGTAGAGGCGGGCGCTAATCCTCGCGATATCAAGATCAAGCTGGCCGAAGAGATTGTCGCGCGCTTCCATGGTGAAGAGGCTGCGGCCAATGCTCACCGTGGCGCGGGTAACCGTATGAAGGACGGTGAGTTGCCGGATGATCTGCCAGAGGTCGAGCTGACTGCTGCCGAGGATATGCCGATTGCCGCTGTCCTTAATAAGGCAGGTCTGGTGAAGAACTCGGCAGCTGCACGTGATCTGCTGGCTTCCGGTGGTGTACGTGTAGATGGTGAGGTGGTTGATCGCTCCTTTATATACGTACTGGGCGCGACTCACGTTTGCCAGGCCGGCAAGAAGGCTTTTGCACGGATTACGCTGAAATCTGAGTAAAGTTGAAATAAGGGGTTGACGGCGAATTCCAGAGGTCTATAATTCGCCCCACTTCCGGCGCAGACGAAACGGAAAACTCCTTGAGATTCAATGAGTTAAGTAGGTTTCGAAGGCGGGTCGCTTCAGTTCATCGAAGCCTGGAAGGAGTTGGAAATGCCGGTTCTTTTGGTGCTTTCAACGGTTCGATCTTCTCGGTCGAAAGCGGAGAAAAAGAGGTGTTGACAGCAGCGTGTAACGCTGTAGAATTCGCCTCCCGCTAACGAGAGATCGGAGGCGCAAGTGGTTGAAGTTGTTGAAGAAATCTTCGAAAACTTCTGAAAATAATCACTTGACAGCAAATGAGGCTGCTGTAGAATGCGCGCCTCGGTTGAGACGAAAGATCTTAACCAACCGCTCTTTAACAACTGAATCAAGCAATTCGTGTGGGTGCTTGTGGAGTCAGACTGATAGTCAACAAGATTATCAGCATCACAAGTTACTCCGCGAGAAATCAAAGATGTAACCAACGATTGCTGAGCCAAGTTTAGGGTTTCTTAAAAACCCAAAGATGTTTGAACTGAAGAGTTTGATCATGGCTCAGATTGAACGCTGGCGGCAGGCCTAACACATGCAAGTCGAGCGGATGAAGGGAGCTTGCTCCTGAATTCAGCGGCGGACGGGTGAGTAATGCCTAGGAATCTGCCTGGTAGTGGGGGACAACGTTTCGAAAGGAACGCTAATACCGCATACGTCCTACGGGAGAAAGCAGGGGACCTTCGGGCCTTGCGCTA
>NZ_BQHR01000004.1 GCF_021601625.1 Pseudomonas paraglycinae
TGCCCGGCACGCACAGCGAGCCGACGCGACAGGGATTCGAATGGGCTTTCCGGGAGTTTGGATTGCCGGACGTAATCCGCACAGATAACGGGGCGCCTTTCGCATCGACCGGTTTGGCGCGGCTGTCGAAGCTGTCCGTCTGGTTCATCAGGCATGGCATCCATATCGAGACAATCACACCAGGGCGTCCTGACCAGAACGGTCGACACGAACGGATGCACCGCACCCTCAAAGCAGCGGTACTGCGAACACCTGCGGAAAATCTCGTACGCCAGCAGCTGGCCTTTGAAGAGTTCGTTCAGGACTTCAACCATGATCGACCACACACCGCACTGGGCATGAAACCGCCGGCTTCCGTATACAGACCTTCGTTGCGCCCGTATCCGGGCTACTTGCCCGCGGTCGAATATGGCCCTGAGGTTGAGGTACGCAAGGTTCGTTCGAACGGCGAGTTCAAGTGGAAGGGGCAACGAATGTTTTTGGGCGAGGCGCTGATCGGCGAGGACATCGCGCTGAAGGAAGTGGCTGATGACGTGTGGGAGCTGTACCTTTGCAACTTCTGTTTAGGCAGGCTTGAGCGCGGTGCCAACCGCGTATCAAGCCTGTAAAAGGTGTAAACGATGTCCCCGGTCTAATGTGTAAAGGATGTACCGGTCTCTACAGTGAGGGAAAGGGGCCGACACGGTCACAACTGATAGTTCTTCAACTCCCGAGCAATCACCATCCGCTGTATCTCGCTAGATCCCTCATAAATTTGGGTAATCCGCGCATCCCGGTAGTACTTCTCAACCGGGTAATCCTCCAGATACCCATACCCGCCATGGATCTGAATCGCTGACGAGCACACCTTCTCGGCCATTTCCGATGCAAACAGCTTGGCCTGCGAAGCCTCCGACAGACACGGTTTGCCCGCCGTACGCAGCCGCGCCGCATGCAAAATCATCAAGCGTGCTGCGTTGATCTGCATCTGCATGTCCGCCAGCAGGTTGGCGATGCTCTGGTGCTCGACAATCGCCTTGCCGAACTGCACCCGATCACGGGCGTAACCCAGCGCAGCTTCAAACGCCGCTCGGGCGATGCCCAATGCTTGCGCGGCAATACCGATGCGTCCGCCTTCCAGGTTGGAAAGGGCAATCGCCAGACCTTTGCCGCGCTCACCCAGCAGATTCGCTTCAGGAATGCTGCAATTGTTCAGCGTCACCGCGCAGGTGTCGGAGGCGCGGATGCCCATCTTGTGTTCGGTCCGGTCAACGATGAACCCCGGCGTATCGGTCGGCACCAGAAACGCCGAGATCCCGCGCTTGCCGAGATCCGGATCGGTCACCGCAAACACGATCGCCAGTTTTGCCCGTTTGCCATTGCTGACAAATTGCTTGGCGCCGTTGATCACCCATTGCCCGTCGCGCAGTTCGGCGCGGGTGCGCAGGTTGTGTGCTTCGGAGCCGGCCTGGGGTTCGGTCAGGCAGAAGCAGCCGATCACCGCTCCGCTGGCCAGGTCCGCCAGCCAGGTCTGCTTCTGTTCTTCGCTGCCGTAGTTGAGCACCGGCCCGCAGCCCACAGAGTTGTGGATGCTCATGAACGCGCCGGTGGCGCCGTCACCGGCGGAAATCTCTTCCACTGCCAGCGCATAGGCCACGTAGTCGACGTAAGTACCGCCCCATTCCTCAGGCACCACCATGCCCAGCAGTCCGAGTTCGCCCATCTTTGCCACCAGACCGTCATCGATCCAGCCGGCCTTTTCCCAGGCTTGCGCGTGGGGGGCGATTTCGCCGCGGGCAAAGTCCCGGGCCATATCGCGGATCATTACCTGGTCTTCAGTCAATTCGAGATCGTGCATGGCTCAGCTCCCGCTCTCTTCGAAACCGTGGAAGAAACTCGCGACCTGTTCGGCGTGCAGTGCAGCCAGGGTCGGCGGATTCCAGCGTGGTGATTTGTCTTTGTCGATCAGCAAGGCGCGCACGCCTTCGATCAGGTCGCCGCGTTCGAACCACTGGCGATCCAGATGCAGTTCGAGGGCGAAGCAGTGTTCCAGGCTCAGGTGCCGGCCGCGACGCAGCATTTCCAGGGTCACGCCCATGGCCAGCGGCGAGCGGGTTTCCAGCAGGTCGGCGGTGGTGGTCGCCCATTCGTGGCTGTCGGCGACGGTGACGGCGCGCAGTTGCTCGACGATGCTCGGCACGTCAGGCAAGGCGAAGAAATGGTCGATGGCCGGGCGCAAGGCCTCAAGCGGCGCATCCGGCAGGGTTTGCACGGCGTGGCGGGCCAGCAGGTTTTGCAGGTCTTTGAGCGGCGTGTCGTGCCACTCCAGGTGATCGAGCTGTTCGTCGAGAGTGCCGAGTTTGCTGCTGTCCAGATACCAGTCGGCGAGGCCGCAATACAGCGCATCCGCTGCACGGATCTGCACGCCGCTGACGCCCAGATAAATCCCCAGCTCGCCGGGAATGCGCGGCAGGAAATAACTGCCGCCGACATCCGGGAAATAGCCGATCGCCACTTCCGGCATCGCCAGACGGCTCTTCTCGGTGACCACCCGCAGATCGGCGCCTTGCACCAGACCCATGCCGCCGCCGAGGACGAAACCGTCCATCAGCGCCAGCACCGGTTTGCGGTAGTGGTGGATCGTCAGGTCGAGGGCGTATTCCTCGACGAAGAAATCTTCGTGCAGCGTGTCGCCGCTTTTATGGCTGTCGTACAGGGATCGAATGTCGCCACCGGCACAGAAGGCTTTCTCGCCGGCACCGCGCAGCACGACGGCGTGGATATCGGCATCGGCGGCCCAGGCGTCCAGGTGTTGCTGGAGCTGGCGCACCATGTCGAGGGTCAGGGCATTGAGGCCGGCGGGGCGGTTGAGGGTCAGATGACCGATGTGATTGCGAACCTCGGCCAGCACTTCGTGCGGCGTGGCATCCATGGACGAAGTCCGCGGGGATGAAGCCTGAGCAGTCATCACTAACTCCCTGCTTTTATTGTCTTTATTCGAGAAGCTCGCGCGCGAGCGTTACCGGATCGTAACAGTGCAAATTTGCCGTGTACAACGGGGATATGTGCACGGGCTGTCTGCATTTTTACCTTAGGCCAAATGCACGGGATCGGGGCTTCTTTTCAATCGACAACGCTGACAGGGACTGGCTCCGGACTCAGCGGAACACCTGGCCAATGCTGCGCCGCTTGGCGTGCAGTTCACTGGCATGAATCAACTGTTCCAGATCCTCCGGCGTGACGTCGATGAACGCTTCCATGTCCGCCAGCGCCCGTTTCAGGTCTTCAGCCGTGATGGACTGAATATCCACCGGGGCCACAGCCGGCGCGGGTTCGGCAGGGCGTTTCGGGTAGCGGATGCGGGTGAGGTTGTTGTAGGCCAGTGCGGCCAGCAGCAGGCACGCGGCGCTGAGCATCACCGGTTCCAGGGCTTTCCAGTCCATGGCGATGGTCATCGGGTCGGCCAGCACCATGGTCAACGCGACGGCGCCGGCCGGTGGGTGCAGGCAGCGCAGCCAGCACATCAGGATCAGCGCCATGCCGGCGGCGAGGCACGCACTGCCGAGGGTTCGGCCGAGGACGTGGGCCACCAGCAACGCAACGACGCCTGCGCACAGGTAGCCGCCGATGATCGACCACGGCTGGGCGAGGGCGCCGGACGACACCGCGAATAGCAAAACCGCCGAAGCGCCCAGTGGGCCGATCAGGTGGTAGGCCACTTCAATGCCGAACACCTGACTGCACGCCCACACGCTGAACAACGTGCCCAAGGCCATGCCGATCGCGGCGCGGCTCCATTCGGTGGGGCGGGTGTTGATGGCGGCGGGCAACCAGCGAGCGAGCATGCAGAATCGTTCCTTTGCGAAATTCAGGGCAAAAAAAAGGACTTGTCCGTAAACGCGGAAAGTCCTTCGAAGTGTTCCAACTATTGGGGGAGGAACGCGCCCAGTGTGCCAAGCATTCACGATGCTGACAAATTCATATAAATGCAGTTTCAGTGCATTATTTATGCAGTAAAGCCACGCGTCGCCCGCTCATGAAACAAAGGAAACCGCCCATAGCCGTCAATGCGCTGAGCGCATAGAACATGGTCGGCGCCGGCGTGTGCATCAGCAGGAAGCCGCAAATTACCGGGCTCAGCGCGCCACCCAGCGCCGCCAGATTCTGCGCGCCGTAATAGCTGCCGCGCAGTTCTTCCGGGGCCAGGGTGTCGACGAACAGGAACTCCGACGGGTAAATGATCATCTCGCCGAGGGTGAAGATGAACATCGCGATGCACCACGTCACCAGGCTGTCGGCGAGGCTGAAACCGATCAGGCCGAGGATGAACAGGCTGGTGCCGGCGGCGATCCAGTAGCGCAGTTTTTCCCGGTTGAGGAAACGACCGATCTGGTATTGCAGCAGGATCACCGCGATGGCGTTGCAGGCGAGCAGGGCGGCCATGGTTTGCAACGCGCGCTGCGAGTCTTCGACCACCAGCAGGTATTGCGACAGGTACAACGTGAAACGCCCGTGAACCACGGTGCTGAGCAGACAGCCGCAAGTGAACATGATCAATGTGCGGTCATTTTTCAGGGTGATCAGCGTTTTCAGGAAGCTTTGCGGCTGGCCGATGGCGGCGACCGGGCTGGCGTCCTTCGGGATGCCGATCATCAGGAAGATGCTGCCGAAAGCGATGCCCGCAGCAATCAGGAACGGCGCAATCGGGTACACCCCGGCGATCACCACACCGAGCATCGGGCCCGTGGCGTAGCCGATGTTGGTCAGGGTATAGCGCAGGGAAAATGCCTTGGCCCGTTGGCCCATGGGCAGGTTTTCACTGAGGATCGCCTTGGAGCCGATCAGGAACAGCGCCGAGGCGGTTTCGGTGATGACCAGGGTGGCGGTCGTCAGGTACAGGTCTTTGGCGAATGTCAGCAGCACGAAGCCGATGGCGCTGGAGAGCATCGCCAGAATCAGCAACCGGCGCTTCTCGAGCCGGTCGATGATGTAGCCGCCGTACAGCGCAAGCAGGGTGGCGATGAACACCGCGATGCCCAGCAATAACCCGACATCCTGTTGGTTGAGGCCGAGCTTGTTGCTCAAAAACAGGGTGAGCAACGGACTGGTGATGGCGCGGCTGACGACGATGGTCAGCGAGACGATCATCAGGCGGCGGATAACGAGCGAGTAGGTGGCCACGGAAAATCAAATGTCCTTATTCGGTTAACAGGTGCTCGAGATCGCGCACGGAATCCAGCGTTTGCAGTTGCCGCAGCTGCGCCAGTAAAGGCTCAGCCTTGACCGGTGAAATGACCCGCAACGCCAGACTGAAAAACTTCTCCTCCAGCGCCGCCTCGCTCAGCGGATTGCCCGGCGCCCCCAGCGGCACATCGACACACATACTCGCCTCACGCCCGTCGCGGGTTCGTACAACGACCACTGGCTCGCCATCCTCCGACAGTCGCTCATCCACTTCAAGGCGAATGCGCGTCAGCCAGTAAGCGATGCGCGGATCGTTGCGTGGCTGTTCGTCGTAAGCCTCCAATCGGCAATGACCATGCACCAGTCGCGCGGCGAGGGCGTAGGGCAGGCTCATCTGCGCAGCGGCCAGACTGCGGGTGTCGCGACCGCCGCACATATCGAGCAGAAACCCGCACAGGTTCACCTGAACGTCTTCCACCTGATCCGCGCCGATCTGCAATTGCTCCAGCAACAACCCAAGCGCATCGATGGCCGAATGGGTGCCACGGCAGGCGGCGTAGGGTTTGATCGAGCAGCGCGCGAGTTTCCAGACCTGTCCCAATTCGGCATCCAGCGCATCCGGCTGCGCGCTGCCCGGCGCCAGGGTTTTGAGAAACCCGCCCCAGACATCCTCGAACAACACCGACGGCCCGCTGACGCCTTCACGGGCAAAACGCGCCGCGAGCAAACCACCCTCGGCCGCACGACCGCTGTGCAGTTTCTTGCTTTGCGAACCGTCATGGATGAACGCCCACAACCCGCCGCTGAAACTGCCGGCGATGCCCAGTGCCGACACGGTTTGCCCGACATCCAGCGCAAAGATCCGTGCACAGGCCGCCGCCGCGCCGAACACGCCGCAAGTGGCGGTCGAATGCCAACCGGCGCCGTTGTGCGCCGAATAACTGCCGCAGGCTTCCAGCACCCGCCGGCCTATTTCGTAGCCGATGACCACGGCGGTGATGAATTCGCGACCGTCCACCGGCCTATCCACCAGCGACAGCGCCGCCATCACCGCCGGCAACACCACCGCGCCGGAATGATCGCAACCGCCGGTGTCGTCCAGCTCCAGCGCATGGGCGGCGATGCCATTGAGCAATGCCGCATGCCCCGCGCCGACCCGCAACGATGAACCCCAGACCAACGCAGTGCCGGGTTCGGCGCCGAACACCTGCCGCGCCTGAAGCGCCACCGCGCTGTCGGCCCCGGCCAGTGCTGCGCCGAAGGTGTCGAGAATGTGTCGCTTGGCCTGTTCCACCAACGCTGGCGGCAGATCTTCAAACCGTGTATCGACGCAAAACTGCGCCAGCCGCTGCATGCGTTCGGTCATACGAGGTAGTCCCGATAATGGCGCTCATACACCGACGCCGGATGATCCTGCGCGACCGGCGCCGCCGTTTGCGCCCACCACTGCGCGACTTCGGCGCCGGTGGCGATCCACACGTCGTCATGCTGCTGAATGCCTTGCAGCAGTTCCCGCAGCACACCGATGCGCCCCGGCGTGGCGATGATTTCCGGGTGCAGGCGCAGCACGTAGCACAGGCCGAAACGGTGGAACCCGGCGAAGTCCATTTGCAGGTTGCCCAGGGTATGGCTGTAGGAGGCGATCCGCGATTGCGCCGGCGGCACGGCCGGGCTCAGATTGAAGGCGAAGTAAGGCTCGTCTTCCAGTTCGTAATGCAGCGGCAACTCGACCACTTCAGGCGCAGTTGGATGCAAGAACGGCAGGTCATCGCCACGCCAAGATGACGACCAGAGAATGCCGTGAGCTTTCAAGGCTTCGATGAATCCCGGCGCACCGTTGCCCGCTGGAATCCGGAAACCGGTTGGATGCACGCCGGTCAATGCTTCCAGCGCTGCACAGCCCTTGGCGACTTCCGCGCTTTGCGCCGCCAGATCCAGCGTGTCGTAATCCTGATGGCGGTAACCGGCGCAGGCGATTTCATGGCCGTCAGCCTGGATGGCCGCTATGTGCTGCGGATTTTCCTCGGCAACGATGCCGGGCACGAACCAGCTGCTGCGCACCCCGAGTTCCCTGAACAGGCCGAGCAAACGCTCGACGCCGCGTTGCGTGCCATAGCGCCATACCGAGAGCGTCTTGTCGCGCCCGGCGACTTCCGGGGCCTGGGTGAGAATGCCGTGGATGTCGTTGTAATCGACGGTCAGCACCACCGCGCAGCGTTTGCCGGCGGGCCAGAGGTTGTCAGCGTCAGCCATGGTGATGCTCCTTCAGCCACCAGCGGGCGACGTCGCGGCAGGTGGCGAACCACACGTCATCGCGCTGGCGCATGTGTTCGAAGAGTTTCTCCAGCAACAGGATGCGCCCCGGTTTGCCGGTGATTTTCGGGTGGAACAGGGTGGTCAGGCACAGGCCTTCGTCCATTGCGCCGTCGTACTCGCGTTGCCAGTTGTCGAGGGTCAGCTCGTAGCTGGCGGTGCGGTCGAGCCCGGACGGGAAGTTCGGTGCGCGGGTGTAGGCGAGGGAGGCGTAGTCGTCCATTTCCCAGCGGCCGGGGATTTCCACCAGCGACGTGTCGTGGCCGGGGACGTTGACCAGATACGGGCGGTCGTCGCCGCGCATGCTGCTGGAATAGATGACGCCGTTGTCGGCCAGCATCGCCGGGGTTTCCGCGCGCCAGTCGCCGGACGGGGTGCGAAACCCCTCGGCGCGGATGTGCAGGTATTGCCAGAAGACGTCGCGGGATTTGTTCATCACGGCCTGCTGCTGGTCCAGCGTCAGGGCGTAGAAGGATTCGTGTTTGTAGCCGTGGTAGGCGACTTCATGACCGCGCTCGACGATGGCCTGGCATTGCTTCGGCCAGTTTTCCACGACCCACGCGGGGACGAAAAAGGTGGTCGGGATCTTGAAGGCGTCGAGCAGATCCAGCAGGCGCGGCAGGGCGCGGTAGGGGCCGTAGCCGCCGAAGCCGAAGTATTCGGGTTTGTGCCAGATCGAGTCGTTGAGCATGGCATCGCCGGTCGGGCCGTCGAGGTCGAAGGCCAGGGCGAGGCAGGCTTTGTGCTGGTCGGGCCAGGTGGGTTGGGGTGAGGAGGACATCACAGCGCTCCGATACTCATCTGTAGGAACTGCCGAAGGCTGCGATCTTTGTTCGGGACGCGGAGCGTCCCAGGCTGCATTCCCACGCAGAGCGTGGGAACGAGCAATCAAAAGATCGCAGCCGGGCATCAGTGGCGAAGCGTTACTTGCCCGCGTTAATGGTCACATCCTTGATCGCACCCAACTCCAGATCCCACTTCTTCAGAATCGCGTTATAGCTGCCGTCATCCACCATGCTCTGCAACGCCACCTTCACCGCCTCACTCAGCTCAGGCTTCTTCTTGCTCACTCCCAGGCCGGTGAACTGCACGGAGATCGGCTGGCCGACCGTCTTGTACATGTCCTTTTCCTGGGTCTTGAGGTACGACAGGGTTTCGCTGCCCTGCATCGCCGCATCAATGCGGCTCTGGCGCAGTTGCGCACGGGCGTCGGCCGAGCCTTCGGTGCCGATCACGTTGATTGCAGGTTTGCCGGCCGCTTCACAGTTTTCCTTGCTCCACGCGGCGATTTCCGCCGGGAAGGTGGTGCGGCGGCTGGTACCGACTTTCTTGCCGCACAGGTCGATGATCTCGTTGGTCGCCGCGTTCTTCTGCAAGGTGTAGAACTGCGGGCCGCTGGTGAAGTAGTCGACGAAGGTCACGCTGGCCTGGCGCTCGGCGGTGTCGGTCATGCCCGACAGGACCATGTCCACGCGGTCGGTGGTCAGGGCGTTGATCATTTGCTCGAAGCCGGTTTCCTGCCACTTGATCTTCACCCCGAGGCGTTCGGCCAGGGCGTTGCCCAGGTCGTAGTCAAGGCCGGTGAGCTTGTTGGTGGCCGGGTCCTTGAAATCCATCGGCGGATAGTTGGGCATGATCGCGACGACGATCTCGCCTTTCTCCTTGATGCTGGCCGGCAACTCGGCGGCCACGGCGAAACCGCAAGACATGAGGGAGGTGAGTACTGCTGGAATGACGAAGTTCTTCATGGACGTTCTCTTATGAGTGTTGTGAAGGCCAAAGGGGCCTCAGGTTCGAACGGCAGAAATGAAGCTTTGGGTGCGCGGGTTTTGCGGACTTATTAGTATTTCTTCGGGGCTTCCAGCCTCCACGATCTGCCCGCCGTCCATGAACACCATGCGGTTGGAAACCTCCCGGGCGAAGCCCAGTTCATGGGTGACGACGATCATGGTCATGCCGGTCTGCGCCAGATCGCGCATCACCGACAGCACCTCACCGACCAGTTCCGGGTCGAGTGCCGAAGTGGGTTCATCGAACAGCATCAGCTTGGGTCGCATGGCCAGCGCGCGGGCAATCGCCACCCGTTGTTGCTGACCGCCCGACAGTTCGATCGGGTAGCTGTTGCGTTTGTCGGCCAGGCCGACCCGGGCCAGCAGTTCCAGGGCTTCTTCGTGCGCCTCCTTGGGCGAACGCTTGAGCACCTGGCACGGGCCTTCGATGATGTTTTGCAGCACGGTCATGTGCGGGAACAGGTTGAAGCGCTGGAACACCATGCCGGTGGCCAGGCGCTGGCGGGCGATCTGCGACTCGTTGAGTTCGTGCAGCTTGTGCCCGACCACGCGGTAGCCGACCAGTTCGCCGTCGACCCAGAGGCCGCCCTTGTCGATCTTTTCCAGCTGGTTGACGCAGCGCAGCAGGGTGCTCTTGCCCGAGCCGGACGGGCCGATGATGCACAGCACTTCGCCTTGCTCGACCTCGATGTTGATGTCCTTGAGCGCGTGGTACTGGTCGTAATATTTGTTCAGGCTCACGGCCTTGACGATGTTTCTCATGTTCGACTCCTCAAGAACGCTTGCCGGCGCCGCGAGCGAAACGACGCTCCAGACGGCTTTGACCAAAGGACAGGACGGTGACGGTGGCCAGGTACCAGATACCGGCGACGATCAGCAGCTCCATGACCCGGGCGTTGGCGTAGTAAATGTTCTGGGCGTTGTAGAGCAGTTCCGAGTACTGGATGACGCTCGCCAGCGAGGTCATTTTCACCATGCCGATGAATTCGTTGCCGACCGGCGGAATGATGATCCGCATGGCCTGCGGCAGGATGATCCGGCGCAGCGCCTGCAGGCGCGGCATGCCGATCGACTTGGCGGCTTCGTACTGGCCGGTGTCCACCGACAGCAGGCCGGCGCGCACCACTTCAGCGGTGTAGGCGCCCTGGTTGATGCTCAAGCCGAGCAGGGCGGCCACGAACGGGGTCATCAGGCTCACGGTGTCGAGTTCGAACAGACCGGGAATGCCGATGGTGGGGAAGATCAGCGCCAGGTTGAACCACAACAGCAGTTGCAGGATCAGCGGCGTACCGCGAAACAGCCAGGTGTAGGTCACGGCCACGTAACGCAGGATCGGGTTGGCCGACATGCGCATGATCGCGGTGATCACCCCGAACACGATGCCCAGCGCCATGGCCAGCACGGCCATGATGATCGTGTTGAACAGGCCCCACATGATCGCTTCGGAGGTGAGGAACTGGCCGATGTACGACCATTCGATCTTGCCTTCGGCGAAGGCCCGCACCAGGCCGATGATGGCGATCACAATCAACGTGGCGAAGAAGATCCGCCCGTAATAACGCCGTGGCACATGCTGGTACTGGGTAATGTCGAACTGGTTTTCCGCCAGTTTGCGCTCCGCCTGGAGTCGTTCTGCCTGAGTCTGGCTCATGGTGTTTCTCCGTACACTGTACTTTTCGATCAACCCCCTCCCGGTGGGAGGGGGACTCGGCTTAGAGGCGGAAGCCCTGGTAGTTTTCGGTCCACTGTTGCTGCGCGGCGAGGGCGGTTTTCAGGCGGCCGATCTGCTCGCGCACCTGTTGCGGTGCGGTACCGCCCCAGCCGCTGCGGGCGGCGATGGCGGCTTCCAGGGTCAGGCTGTCTCGCACGTCTGCCGTGAGGCGCGGGTCGATCTCGGCCAGCAGCGCCGGCGAGGCTTCCCACAATTCGAGGTCGTGTTTTTCGCAGGCCTGCACCAGCGCGCCGGTGATTTCGTGAGCTTCCTTGAACGGCACGCCGCGCACCGCCAGCCAGTCGGCGACTTCGGTGGCGAGGGTGAAACCCAGCGGTGCCTGACGCCGCAGTTCCTCGACGTTGACGGTCATGGTCGCGACCATCCCGGCCATCGCCGGCAGCACCAGCAGCAGGGTGTCGACGCTGTCGAGCACGCCGTTCTTGTCTTCGCTCAGGTCGCGGTTGTACGACAGCGGCAGGGATTTGAGCGTCGACAGCAGACCGGTCAGGTTGCCGATCAGACGGCCAGCCTTGCCCCGGGCCAGTTCGGCGATGTCGGGGTTTTTCTTCTGCGGCATGATCGAGCTGCCGGTGGCGTAGGCGTCATCCAGATCGACCCAGCGGAACTGGCGCGACGACCACAGGCAGAACTCTTCGGCCAGACGCGAGATGTTGATCCCGAGCATGCTGGCGATGAACAGGAATTCGGCGACGTGATCGCGGCTGGCCACGGCGTCGATGGAGTTTTCGCAGACCCCGGCGTAACCCATTTCCTTGGCTGACTGCTGCGGCTGACGAGCGATCGCGGAACCGGCCATGGCCGCAGCACCGAGGGGCGACAGCGAAGTGCGCGCGTCCCAGTCCACCAGCCGTTGCACGTCACGCAACATCGATTGCGCGTGGGCCAGCAGGTGATGGGCGAACACGATCGGCTGCGCCTGCTGCAAATGGGTGAAGCCCGGGCAGATGCTTTCGACGTGCTGCTCGGCCTGATCCACCAGCGCTGTTTGCAGGGCCAGCACTTCCACGGCCAGGGTGCGCACGTGGTCACGCAGGAACAGGCGCAGGTCGTTGGCAGTCTGGTCATTGCGCGAGCGGCCGGCGCGCAGCTTGCCGCCCAGCGCGCCGAGGCGTTCGGTCAGTAGGCGCTCGATGAAGGTGTGAACGTCTTCATCGTCCAGGGTCGGGGCGATGCGCCCGGCAGCGAAATCGGCACCGATGCCGTCCAGGGCTTCGATCATCGTGCGGGTTTCCTGCTCGTCGAGCAGGCCGGCACGTTGCAGTTCCCCGGCGTGGGCCTTGGAGCCGGCCAGATCGTACGGCGTCAGGCGGAAATAGCGCTCGGGGCAACGGGACAGGGCCGCCAGGGCTGCGGACGGGCCGCTTTTGAAACGGGCACCCCAGAGACGGTCGGTGGTTTGAGACATTTGTTGTTTTCCTCGTCGGTAACGCGAACTGAAATCGGTGTGCATGGCCCTGAAAAATCGTGCCGAACAATCAGCAGACGGAATCAGGCCAAAGCAGTTTTCAAGAGGGCAGTTGCAAAGAGACAAGAGCTGATCGAAGTGTCAGCTTTTAATATTTGGCGATCAGTGAGTTGGCACTGATGTTCGGGATTTTCTGGCGGTTGCCAAGGCTGGTTTTCTGTGATCATTATTATTAGCCGGCGATGTTTTTGTTGTTGGACACAGATTGTTGAACATTGCGCCAGAGGTAAATCAGCATTATGGAAACCCCACTTTCCAATTCCGGAAACCCACCGGTCAAAACCGCTCACCGGGCACCTTTGGCCCTCAGCGGACTGGATTTCAAACTGCTCAAGGTGTTCAAGGCGGTGGTCGAGGCCGGCGGCTTCAGCGCGGCGCAAAACGAGCTGAACGTGGGCCTGGCCGCGATCAGCAAGCAGATCTCCGACCTGGAAATCCGCATCGGCATGCGCCTGTGTACCCGGGGGCGCGAAGGGTTTCACCTGACCGAAGAAGGGCGTCTGGTGTATCAGGCTTCGATTGATCTGTTTGCCTCGGTCGACAACTTTCGTGACCGGCTTAGTTCGGCGCAGAACGAACTTATCGGCGATCTCGGAGTAGGGGTGATCGACAATACGATCAGTGACGATAATTCGCCGTTAGTTGCTGCGCTCAGAAAGATAAATGAACATTCGCCGAAAGTAAGATTTCAACTTCAAGCCACCCAGCTGGATGAAGTGGAAAGAAGCGTAGTTGAAGGGCGCTTGGTTGCCGGAATAGTCCCGGTTTATCAAAAGCGTGAAGAGTTCGATTATTACCCGCTCTATGAGGAACGCTCGCAGGCTTACTGCGCCGTCGGCCATCCGTTGTTCGAGATGCCGGCGGAGCAGATGGGTGGCAACGTGCTGCAGGATTACGAGTGCATCAACCACCGCTATGCGATCCATCGCGACAAGCTCAACTTTGCCCGCTACGACAGTTTTTCCGCCTCGGCGACCCAGGTCGAAGCGGTGGCGTTGCTGATCAAGACCGGGCGTTTCGTGGGCTTTCTGCCCCGGCACTACGCCGCCACGCTGGTGGCCGCCGGGCAGTTTCGCGCGGTGTGCCCGGAGCTGATCCACTTCGACACGCCGTTCAATCTGATCCTGCGGCACAACACCGTGCGCAGTCCGTTGGTCAAGGCGTTCGCCCAGGCACTGGGGGTTGATCTCAAGCCGACGGCGTGAGTATCAGGCGCATGGCGCAACGTCGCTCACCGGGCAATCCGTGAGTGATTTCATCGCGCAATACATCGCGCAGACGTGCGTCCGTGTCTTCGGTGTTCAATAGCGCAAAACCCATGCGTTGATAGAACGGCGCATTCCACGGCAAATCGCGAAATGTCGTCAGCGTCACCGCCCGAAGTTGCCACAGACGCGCCTGTTCAATCGCCGCCAACAGCAACTTGCGACCGACGCCCCGGCCCTGAAAGTGTTGGCTGACGGACAGTTCCTCAATGTGCAACTGTTGGTCGACAGTCACCGCCCTTAAAAAACCTGCAAGTTGCCCGTCGTTGTTTTCCGCCATCCACATTTCACCCCGTTCAATGGCCGGTAAATGCGCCGAGGCCTGCGGCACGGCGGCATCCGCCAGCCAGGCCAATGAAGGGTCGAGGCGAAACAGCGCGGCGGCCGAGCGCTCGATGGCGGGGAGGGCGGTGGCATCGGCTGCCAGGGCCTGTCGCACAGTAAAGGTCATCAGTCAGCGGTCCCTGTCGAAATCACGTCGCGCAGGTTAAGGCGTCAGCCACAGCAACACATAATCGTTTTTGTCGAAACGCCCACTCAAGACCGGCTGCAGCGCACCGAGCGGTGTGCCTTGCAACGCCTGGAAGTCGCTGCGATCCATCATCAGCCACGCCGGCCCCTTGAGCGCTTCGAGCGCTTGCGTGGTTTCAGTGAACAGCGGTTGCAGATCCTGCTCGACGTTGACCATGAACTTGATCGCCTTGGCGTCCTTGCCCATGCCGTGCAGCACCAGCGGCGCGGGTTGCTCGTGGATCCGCGCCAGTGCCGCCTGGCTGAAGGTTCGCGTGTCATACAGCTGGCGCTCCACCGGCTCGAATACCAGTGCATACGCCGACCAGACCGCCAACACGGCGCTGAACGCGAGGACTTCGGTTCGCCAGCGCGGCAGCCACAACCGCGACAACGCGGCCAGTTGCAGCAATCCGAGCACGATCATTACCGGCATCAGGTCGGTCAACGTCTGGGGAAACCGTCGCTTCGCCACCCACAACAAGACGATCAGCAATGCGGGAATCAACAACCACAATCCCTGCATGCCGATGCGCAGCCAGGCAAACACCCGACCATGCAACACCTGAAACGGATACGCCGCAATAATCGCCGCCATGGGCAGCATCGGCAGCAGATAACGGGCCTTTTTCGCCTGGGGAATTGACAGCCCGACCATGACGATCAACCCCGCCGCGGCGCAATATTGCACCAGGCGCAAGGCCGGGCCGCGTTGCCGGGGCTTGCTCAGCCAAGTGGCCGCGAGTGCCAGCAACGCCAGCGGATACGCCAGCGCGTAGTTGCCCAGTGAGCTGGTGAAGTAATACAGCGAACCGCTGACGCCTTCGCTGCCGTCCATGCGCCCCATGAACTGCATGCGGATCACGTCCTGACGAAACGCCGGCCCGCCGCTGACTTCCGCCAGCCACAACAACAGCCCGACGCAGGCCGCCAGCAACAGCGAAGCCAGCACACCGAAGGTCAACAGGCGCGACCATTGGCGATCCAGCAGGTAGTAACTGCACAGCATGCCGGTCGGCACCACCAGCCCGATCGGCCCGCGAATGCCGAACCCCAGCAGCAACAGAATGAACACTAGCGGCCAGCGTCGAGCGGCAGCGAAATGGTCGTGGGCATAGCCGAGGTAGAACACCGAAAACGCCACGGCGGCGAGCATCAGGTCCTGCGACACCGCGCGGGTTTCGCTGATGAAGGTGCTGGTGAGCATCAGCAGCGCGATGCTGACCACCGCCCAGCGCACGGATGCGGGCGCGAGCAAGCGATACATCAACGCCACGATCACCGCGCCGGCGACAGCGCTCGGCAGCCACGCCGTCAGGCTGTTGACCGTCCCGAACGGCAACGACAACAGCCAGATGAACAAGGTCGAGAGCGACGAATAATCGGCGTAAGGCTCACCATAAGTGGTGGGAAAAATACTGGGCCCGTGCCGGAGCATTTCCTGGGCGAACAACACGAAGCGCGAGTCGAAACCGATGGGCGCCTGCCCGTACACGCCGGCGGTGAACAGCAAAAACGCCAGCAGCCCTGCGATCAGGGACTGCCGGCGCAGGGCAGGGGTTAAACCGATCAAGCCACGTCCGAGGCGTGTGGCCATTGTTGCAAAGGAATCGGCAGGGAGCGCGATTCGCCACGACCCATCGGGAAGTAATGGAAGCCGTTGCGGGCCAGGCGTTCGGCGTCGTACAGGTTGCGGCCGTCGAAGATCACCGGGGCCTTGAGGCGTTGCTGGATCAGGTCGAAATCCGGCGCCTTGAACTGCTGCCATTCGGTGCAGATGATCAGCGCGTCGGAACCGGCGAGTACCGATTCCGGGGTGCCCATCAGCATCAGTTTCGATTCGTCCGGGTACAGATGCTGGGTTTCCTGCATCGCTTCCGGGTCGAACGCCCGCACACTGGCGCCAGCGGCCCACAGCGATTCCAGCAGAACCCGGCTCGGCGCATCGCGCATGTCGTCGGTGTTCGGCTTGAAGGCCAGCCCCCACAGGGCGAAAGTCTTGCCGCGCAGTTCGCCCTTGTAGAACGCGTTGATGCGTTCAAACAGCTTGTGCTTCTGCCGCTGGTTGATCGCTTCCACCGCTTGCAGCAAATCGCTGGAGCAGTGCGCCTCTTCGGCACTGTGGATCAGCGCGCGCATGTCTTTGGGGAAGCATGAACCGCCGTAACCGCAACCGGGGTAGATGAAGTGGTAGCCGATGCGGCTGTCGGCGCCGATGCCCTGGCGCACCGATTCGATGTCCGCGCCCAGGTGTTCGGCCAGCTCGGCGATCTGATTGATGAAGCTGATCTTGGTCGCCAGCATGCAGTTGGCGGCGTACTTGGTCAGCTCGGCGCTGCGCAGGTCCATGAACATGATGCGGTCGTGGTTGCGGTTGAACGGCGAATACAGATCGCGCATCACGTCGCGCACTTCTTCGCGCTCGCAGCCGATGACGATCCGGTCCGGCCGGCGGCAATCGGCGACCGCCGAACCTTCCTTGAGAAATTCCGGGTTGGACACGATATCGAACTGCAACAGGCGCCCGGCCTTGATCAGCGCCTTGTCCAGGTGGGTGCGCAAGGTGTCGCCGGTGCCGACGGGTACGGTGGATTTCTCCACCAGAATCAGCGGTTGTTCACGATGCCGGGCCACGGCGTCGCCTACCGACAGCACGTAACGCAGGTCTGCCGAGCCGTCTTCTTTCGACGGGGTGCCGACTGCAATGAACGCGACCTTGCCGTGCTGCACAGCGAGTTTTTCATCGCAGGTGAATTGCAGGCGCCCGGCGTCCAGGCCCTCGCGGACCAGGCTGGCCAGCCCCGGCTCGAAGATGCTGACGTGGCCCTGGCGCAGCAGCTCGACTTTCTTCTCGTCGATGTCCATGCACACCACGTCATGGCCGACTTCGGCCAGCACAGCGGCCTGCACCAGGCCGACATAACCGCTACCAAACACTGTGATTTTCATGGCGAACTCCTCAATTCGGGCGCACGGGCCGGACGAGTGTTGATGGTGATGACCCCGAGCATGACCAGCGCCACGCCCAGTGATTTGGAGAAACTGAAGGATTCGTTGAACAGCGGAAGGCTGGCCGCCAGCAGGTACACCAGCGCGTAGCTGATGCTCAGCAGCGAATAGGCCCGGCCCAGCGGCAGATCGCGCAGGGCGGCGAGCCAGCAGAGCATCGACAGCGCATAGGCGAAGATCGCCGCGAGCACCACGGCCAGCGCAACTGAATCGACGCTTTGTACGGACAGCCACTGATCCGGCCGGGGCAGACGCGTCATGCTCCAGCGCATGCTCAGTTGCGCCACGCTGACCAGCAGCACGCTGGCCAGGGCGAAGAAGATTCCACGACCCTGGTTCATGACTGTTGCCCCAAAAGCGCCACGCCACCGATTACCAGAAATACGCCGAACCAGTGTTGAACGTCGACGGGCTCCTTGAACACGAAGCGGGCGATCAGGGTGATGATCACGAAATTGAGGCTGAGCATCGGGTAGGCGATGCCGACGGGCAGGCGCTGCAACACCAGCAGCCACACCAGCAGACCGGTGCCAAGGGCAAACAGGGCCAGCCACAACCACGGCGAGCGCAGTTTGCGCGACCACGGCAAGCTCGCGCCGCGCCAGCTCTCGACGGCGAATTTCTGCGCGACCTGGCCCAGGCAGGTCAGCAGGCAGGCGAGCAACAGCAGCCACAGGCTCATGACGCCTCCTGCGGAAGAATCACGATCACCAGATTGCCTTGCTCATAACGAACGCCGTCCTTGGGCAGTCTGTCGAGTTCGTCCAGTTCGTCTTGCCCCTTGACCCGCATCACCACGCCGACCGAACCGGTCTTGCGGGCTTCGCGCATCCACTGTTGCACCTGATCGGTATCAACCCGCTGTTGAATGCCATCAGGATAGGCAAGGCCATATTTCAATTCGCCTATCGTGTTGTACATCGCCACCTGCGGGCGTTTGACTCGCCAGGACAGGGCCGACGCGGCGCCCAGGTCGTTGCTCAACAGGTGCGTGGTGGCCGCCAGTTCTGTTTGGTGGGCGAGCACGAACTGGTCAGGCATCTTGTTCGCCACCACCGATTTGGGTAGTGCCGCCGGCAGCAGCGCGATCAGCAGCAGGCTGCCCACCGCCGGTGCCGCCCAGCATTGCAACGGGCGGAAGGCTTGCAGCAGGTTGCTGATGATCCAGCCGGTCAGGGCGATGAACACCAGCACCAGACTGTGCAGTTCGTGGTCGTACAGCGGACGCTTGAGCTGCACGTAAACCAGCCCGATCAGCGTGACGATGCCCAGCAACAGGTTCAGCAGGCCATTGAGGCCCAGCGCCCGGCCTTGCTCCAGACGCAAGCGATCGGCCAGCGCGTGGCCCAGCAGCAACGCCAGCGGCAGCAGGCACGGCAGGATGTAGGTCGGCAACTTGCCGTTGCTCAGGCTGAAGAACAGCAGCGGCATCAACAGCCACAGGCCGAGAAACGCGATGCCGGTTTCGCGGCGGGTCTGCCAGGCCTGCTTCAACGCCACCGGTAGCATCCCGACCCACGGCAGACTGAACGCCACCAGCAACGGCAGGTAAAACCACCACGGCGCGTCATGCTGGGCATCGTCCCCGGCAAACCGGCGGATGTGTTCGTGCCAGAAGAAGAACCGCCAGTAATCCGGTTCCTGACCGTGCACCGCCAGCACCCACGGCAGGCTGACGATGATCGCTACCGCGATGGCCACCGGGCCGTACAGCAGCAATTCTTTCCAGCGCTTTTGCCAGAGCATCCACGGCAAGGCGATCAGCACCGGCAGCAGCCAGGCGAGAAAGCCTTTGGTCATGAAGCCCATGCCGCAGGCCAGTCCCAGCACTGCCCAACCGGCCAGCCGCTGACCGTTGGAGCGGCTGTCGAGGGCAAACCACAGCGCCACCAGACTCAGGTTGACCCAAAAGGTGAATTGCGGATCGAGGTTGGCGTAACCGGCCTGGCCGGCGACGATGACGAAACTCATGTAGAGCAGGGCGCAGACGAAGCTTTTGCGCGGGTCATTCCACAAACGGCGGGCGATGAGGAAGCACAGCAGCACGCTCAGCCCGGTGCTCAGGGCCGAGGCAAACCGCACGCCGAACAGGTTCTGGCCGAACACGGCCTGCCCGAGGGCGATCATCCAGTAACCGGCCGCCGGTTTTTCGAAGTAACGCAGGCTCATGAAATGCGGCGACACCCAGTTGCCGCTCAGCAGCATTTCCTGGCTGATCTGCGCATAACGGGTTTCATCGGGAATCCACAAACCATGACTGCCCAGCGGCAGCAGATAGGCGAGCAGGAAAATCCCCAGCAACAGCGGCAATGCCCAGCGTTTGCTCATGCGCCTTGCACTCCCAGCCAGCCTTCGCGGCCTTCGAGGGCACCGCGTTGCACACGGCCGACGGGCAGGGTGTTGAGAAACTCGGGCAGCAAGTCGCCCAGCGGTTGAAAGTTGATGTTTCGCTGGCGTGCGTCGGCCAGCAGTCGACGAAAATCTTCGGCCATCAGAATCCCTTCTACTTCGGCGTGAATGGTGTAGACGTTGAGGTTGTCCGGGCGGAACCGGTCGAGGATGAAGGCGTTGAAATCCTTCGCCGCCACACTCGGCCCGACCACTTCATCGAAGGTCGGCAAGTCCACCGGAATCTGCGGCGCACCGACCGAACCGTCAGACAGCAACGGTCGGAACAGCCGCTGCCCTCGGCAATCGCTGTTATAGCGAAAGCCGAAGGCCTGTTTGGCTTCGATCACACGCTCGTCCGCACGCCAACCGGCGGCGGCCGAACACATGACTTTTTCGCCGAGGATGTCGCTCAAGGTGTCGACGCCCTGACGGATCTGCTCGACCAGTTGCGCATCGCTCCAGCGCCCGGCATTGGCCTGCCAGCCGTGGTGATCCCAGGCGTGCAGGCCGACTTCGTGGCCGGCGGCCCGGGCCTGACGCATCAGGTGCCCGAGGTCGCGACCGATCGGTTTGCCCGGCCAGGCCGTGCCGGCCAGCAGGATGTCCCAGCCGTACAGGTCAGCGGCGTTGGAGCGCAGCATTTTCCAGAGAAACTGCGGACGGATCAGGCGCCACAGGTGCCGGCCCATGTTGTCCGGGCCGACACTGAAGAAAAACGTCGCCTTGATCTGCGCTTCATCGAGAATTTCCAGCAAGCGCGGCACGCCTTCGCGGGTGCCGCGAAAGGTGTCGACGTCGATGCGCAAACCGGCCTGCATCAGCGCTTGCTCTCGATTTCGGCCATGGCCTCACGCAGGAAGAAATCCAGCGTGTTGCCGATGGTCTCGCGCATTTCCACGGTCGGCGTCCAGTCCAGCAGGCGCTTGGCGTTGGCGATGCTCGGTTTGCGGTGCTCGACGTCCTGGTAACCGGCGCCGTAGAACGCCTTGCTTTCCACGTCGCGGAAACCGGCGAACGGCGGGAAGTTGGAACGCAGCGGATGAGCCTCGAACTGGCGCAACAGTTCTTCGCCCAACTGACGAATGCTCGCTTCGTTGTCCGGGTTGCCGATGTTGATGATCTGGCCGTTGCAGACGTCGTTGTCGTTATCGATGATCCGCGCCAGCGCCTCGACGCCGTCGGCGATGTCGGTGAAGCAGCGTTTCTGTTCGCCGCCGTCGAACAGGCGGATCGGCGTGCCTTCCACCAGATTGAGGATCAATTGGGTGATGGCCCGGGAGCTGCCGATGCGCGCCGAGTCGAGGCGATCAAGCCGTGGGCCCATCCAGTTGAAGGGGCGGAACAGGGTGAAGTTCAGGCCCTTGGCGCCGTAGGCCCAGATCACCCGGTCCAGCAGTTGCTTGGACACCGAGTAGATCCAGCGCTGCTTGTTGATCGGGCCGACGATCAGGTTCGAGCGGTCTTCGTCGAAGTGCTTGTCCTGGCACATGCCATAGACTTCCGAGGTAGACGGGAAGATCACGCGCTTGTTGTATTTGACGCAGTAGCGCACCAGTTTCAGGTTTTCTTCGAAGTCGAGCTCGAACACCCGCAGCGGGTTGCGCGTGTATTCGATCGGCGTGGCGATGGCCACCAGCGGCAGCACCACGTCGCATTTCTTGATGTGGTACTCGATCCACTCCGAGTGAATGCTGATGTCGCCTTCGACGAAGTGAAAACGCGGGTGGCTGCGCAGGCGGTCGATGGCGTCGGAGCCGATGTCCAGGCCATAAACTTCGTAGCGCTCATCACGCAGCAGGCGCTCGGACAAGTGGTTGCCGATGAAACCGTTGACGCCGAGGATCAGCACCCGTGTACGGCGCGGGCCACGACCGGATTCGGCGCCGCGCAGCAGCGAGCCGTCCACCAGACCGAGTTCATTGGCCAGTTGCGGGCCGCTCAGGTACAGGCCGTTGTCGTTGCGCTGGCCGGCGTTGATCACCAGCGAGTCTTCACCGCAGGCGATGCGCAGCGGATCGACACTGATGACGCGGCCCGGCGCCTGACCTTCGTTGCCCTTGACGACTTCGGCACTCCAGACGATCAGCTTGTGCTCACCCACGGCGCAGAAGGCGCCGGGGTAGGGCTGAGTCACGGCCCGCACCAGGTTGAACAGTTGCTCGGCCGGTTGCGCCCAGACCAGTTTGCCGTCCGCCGGGGTACGGCGACCGAACACGGTGGCTTTGGATTCGTCTTGCGGGGTTTCGGTGATTTTGCCCTGAAGCATCGCTGGCAGCGCGTCGCGCAGCAGGTCGCTGGCGGCCGTGCGCAGTTTGCCGTGCAGGCTCAGCGCGGTGTCGCTGCGTTCGATGGCCACGCGTTGCTGGGCGAGGATGGCACCGGCGTCGGCACGTTTGACCATGCGGTGCAGGGTGACGCCGGTTTCGGTTTCGCCGTTGACCAGCACCCAGTTGGCCGGAGCGCGGCCACGGTAGCGCGGCAGCAGGGAACCGTGCAGGTTGAACGCGCCTTTTTTTGCGGTGGCCAGCAAGGGCTCGCTCAGCAGGTTGCGATAGTAAAACGAGAAGATGTAATCCGGATCGAGCTTGGCAATCCGCTCGATCCACAACGGGTGGTTGGCGTCTTCCGGTGCATGAACCGCGATGCCTTTGTTGGCGCACAGTTGCGCCACCGAGGCGTAGAACGCGTTTTCCTGCGGGTCATCGGCATGGGTGAACACCGCCGCAATGTCGTAGCCGCTGTCGAGCAGGGCTTGAATGCCGGCGCAGCCAATATCGTGGTAGGCGAAGACAACGGTTTTTGCGCTCATGAGAGAACCTGATCAGACGAGGAGTTGGAAGTAAGGCCGTCAACGGTGATGGCGGGGGCCGGCGTGGCGGGGTGCCCGCGCAGGACCTTTTCGATGAAGAATCGCGGGCGGGCGCGCACATCGCTGTACATGCGCCCCAGGTATTCGCCCAGCAGGCCCATGCCGATGAACTGGCCGCCGGTGAACACGAACAGCACGGCGAACAGCACGAACAGGCCATCGCCGGCCCATCCGGCGCCAAAGGCCAGGCGCATGACGATCAACGCCGCCGCGAACAGCACGCCCAGGCCGGCCATGGCGAAGCCGACGATGCTCAGCAGGCGCAGGGGCGTGGTGGTCATGCAGGTGATCAAGTCGAACATCAGGTTGATCAGGCGCATCGGGCTGTATTTCGAATCGCCGTGTTCGCGCTCGGCGTGGGCCACGGTGATTTCCGTGGTGTGGCGGGCGAAGCTGTTGGCGAGGATCGGAATGAACGTGCTGCGTTCGCGGCAGGCGAGCATCGCGTCGATGATCGTGCGGCGGTAAGCGCGCAGCATGCAGCCGTAATCGCTCATGGCAACGCCGGTGGAGCGCTGCACGGCGAGGTTGATCAGTTTCGAGGGGTAGCGACGCAGCGCCGAATCCTGGCGATTGCCGCGCACGGTGCCGACCACGTCAAAACCTTTTTCGGCCTCGGCCACCAGTCGCGGGATTTCTTCCGGCGGATTTTGCAGGTCGGCGTCGAGAGTGATCACCACGTCGCCCTTGCACTGTTCGAAACCGGCCATGATCGCCGCGTGCTGACCGTAGTTGCGGTTGAGGATGACGGCCACAAACGGGCTGTCATCGACCGAGGCAGCGTCCTCGAGCAGTTGCGCGGAGGCGTCGCGGCTGCCGTCGTCGACCAGCACGATTTCGTAGTCATGCCGCAATTGCTGGCAGGCGGCTTGGGTGCGGCGCAGCAGCTCCGGCAGGCTGTCTTCTTCGTTGTAGACCGGGATGACGATCGACACGCAATGAATCGGATAAGGTCTCACGGGCGTTTCCCCATCAGGTGTTCAATGGCCCCGACGACCCGGTCCAGATCCTGATCGGTCATGTCGGGAAACAACGGAATCGAGCACAGCCGCGCCGAGTTCCACTCGGTGTCGGGCAGGGACAGGTGCGGATCACGCTGGCGATACCAGGTGTGCAGGTGGGTGGCGATGAAGTGGATGCCGGTGCCGATGCCTTGCTCCTGCAAACCCTTCATGAAGGCTTCGCGATCGATCCCGCAGCGCTCGCTGTCGATGCGCAGGATGAACAGGTGCCAGGCGTGGGTTTGCGCGTAGGCAGGCACCGCCAGCGGTTGCACCGGCAGGCCTTCGAGTTTTTGCAGGTATTGCGTGGCCAGTTCGGTGCGACGGGCGTTGATCGCGTCCAGACGCTCCAGCTGCACCAGGGCAATCGCGGCGTTGATATCGGCCAGGTTGTATTTGAAACCGGGCTCGATCACCTGGGCCTGGGGTTTGCGGCCGTGGGTCAGGCGGTCGTACGCATCGACGCCCAGACCATGAAACTTGAGCATGCGCACGCGGTTGGCCAAAGCTTCATCATCGGTGACGAACATCGCGCCTTCGGCGCAGGTCATATTCTTGATCGCGTGGAACGAGAAGACCGCGGTGCCTTGCGAACCCACGTGACGGCCCTTGTAGCGGGTGCCAGCGGCGTGGGCGGCGTCTTCGATCACGGTGATGCCGTGCTTGTCGGCCAGGGCGTAAAGCGGATCGAGATCGAAAGCAGCGCCGGCGTAATGCACGGGAATGATCGCTTTGGTGCGCGGGGTGATGGCGGCTTCGATGCGCGCGGCGTCGGTCATCAGGGTGTCGCGGTCGACATCGACGAACACCGGCGTGGCGCCGAGCAGGGAAATCATGTTGGCGGTCGAGACCCAGGTCTGCGATGGGGTGATGACTTCATCGCCGGGGCCGATGCCCAGCGCCAGCAGGGTGATGTGCATGCCACCGGTGGCCGAGGACAAGGCCACGGCGTGCCGGCATCCGATGTACTGGGCAAACTGTTCTTCGAGGGCCTGGTTTTTCGGCCCGGTGGTGATCCAGCCGGAGCGCAGGACTTGCTCCACGGCGGCAATTTCTTCATCACCGATACTGGGGCGGGAGAAGGGGAGAAACGCCTGACTCATGCACACCTCATTGCAAAGAAAAAAGAAATAGATCCATTGAATAATTGGATCCAATCAAAGCGTAGACGCGAAAAAATCCTTTGCATCAATAAGTTGCCAAGACGACATAACGTCGGGTTCGGTTGACTTTTCAGGCATTGCCCGGCAGCTTGGGCAGCGCCGGCACAGGACTCAGTGGAATTAAGGTTATGCCCGTTTTTGTGAAAGGAACATGAAAAACCGGTCGGCGAATCGTTTATCTGAAACCCATACAGCCACTGTTCAGACTTCTACCGTTTATCGCGGTTTTTAGTAGAAAAGTCCTAAGGAAGTGTTCCCCTTATATTAAGAATGTTGCAGTTGTTAGTTGCTGTGTTGAACTGCTTTTACTCAAGGCCCGACGTTTGATTGACTTACCCGTTGCATCCCCCGACACCCTGAAAACCAACCCGATGACCGTGTATCTGGCGCGTCTGGCTCCCTCCAGCCAACTCACCATGCGTTACGTTTTGCAAGATGCCGCCGACCGACTCGGTTTCGAAGACATGAACGTCGAAGACATTCCGTGGCACGCGCTGCAACCGGAAGATGTCGTTGCGTTAGTCGCTGCATTGCGCGCCGACAATTACGCACCGAATACTTCTTCGCTGTATGTAAACGCCATTCGCGGTGTAATGAATGAAGCCTGGCGCATGAGTCTTATCAGCCAGGAACATCTATTGAAGATGCGCTCGGTCAAAGGCATTGCCGGCACGCGACTGTCTCAGGGGCGCAATCTGAAGCGCACGCTGATTCATGAATTGATGGAAGTCTGCGCCGCTGATCCACGGCCACAGGGTTTGCGCGATGCAGCGGTGATTGCGTTGTTGTACGGCACTGGCATGCGCAAGTCGGAGTCGGTGGATCTGGACCTCAATCAGGTCGATTTCAACGAGCGCAGTTTGTGTGTCACCGCCAAGGGCAATAAACAACTGATCAAGTACGCACCGGCCTGGGCGTTTGCCAAACTCAATGCCTGGCTGGAGTTCCGTCGTTCGGAACTCAAGGAAGGCGAGAGCGACGACGCGTTTCTGTTCAACCGTATTCGCCGTGGCAGCCACATCACCCGCGAGCGCATCACCAAGCACGCGATCTATTACATCGCCCGCCAGCGCGGGACCCAGGTCGGGGTGAAGATCATGCCCCATGATTTCCGGCGTTCGTTCATCACTCGGGTGATTGAGGAGCACGACCTGTCGATTGCCCAGAAACTGGCCCATCACAGCAATATCCAGACGACTGCCAACTACGACGTGCGCGACGACAACGAGCGACGCCGCGCGGTGGATCGCTTCGACTTGTAGGCATTGCGTTTCGATCAGGAGGCGGGCGGGCAGCCGCGTGAGCCGGTGGAAGCCTGACTGATCAACGCAGCCAGGCGCTTGACGTTGTTCTGCTGGGCCACCACCAGATCATCGATGGTCGGCCCGGACGGGGTTCGCAGCAGCGAGCGGCAGGCGAGCAGGGCGTCGTCCCCGGCGTTGGCCTGGCGCAGGCGCCATTTGACGTCGATCAGCCCGTATTGGCCGGGTATCGAATCGAAGCGTTGCACATCAATGCGCACCGAGGTCTTGCGCGGGCCGCCGGCATTACTGAGCTGATCCACCAGCGCGCTGCGTAACTCATCGCTGAGGCTGGCGCCCCACCATTCGGTCTCAAGGATCGCCAGGCCGCTGTTGCCCTGGCGGATCACGATTTGCGGCCGGTCGACCTGCGGCGGCACGCTGATGCCTTCGATGGCGATTTCCGAACCGGCGCGGCCGGTCATCGGTTGCGTCGGTGTCAGGGTGTGAAAGCTGATCGGGGCGCTTTTACAGGCGCCCAGCAGCAGGCCGATCGCGAGCACGGTGAACTTCAGCGGTAAAGCCATGGGACAGCTCCTGTGCTCAATTGCGCGGCGGCCCTTTTAGGTCCAGTGGCGCGGCGTTGTCGGGGCGGCCGCGAATCAACGATTCCGGATGACGGCCCAGATAATCGGACAGTTCACGCAACGAACGCGACATGCGCCCAAGCTCGTCGAGAGTCTCGGTCAGTTGTTCGCGTTGCGGCGAATCTTCGGCCAGGGTCGAGCTGGCCGACTGCAGGGTCTTGCTCAGGTCGGCGAGGGTGTTCTGCACGCCGGGCAGGGTCCTGGCATTGAACTGGGTCAGGCCTTTGCGCAATTCCACGAGGTTGCTGTCGAGGTTGCCGGCAATCCGTTCCACCGGCAGTTTGTTGAGCTTGTCGATCATCGCTTCGAGTTTTTCCTGCAACTGTTCGAGGCTGCCGGGGACGGTCGGAACGCTGATCGGGCGAGCGGTGGGGTCAAACGCGACTTTTTCGGCTTTGGGAAAGAAATCCAGCGCGATATACAGCTGCCCGGTCAGCAGGTTGCCGCTGCGGGCCTGGGCGCGCAGGCCGTTGTCGATAAAGGTGCCGATCAGGCGCACGGCGGCGGCTTCGTCGTCCGGATTGTGCTCGAGTACCTTAAGCATCTTGACGTGAGCCTGACCGAGGCGTTGCGGGTAGATCACGATGCCGACGTTGAGCGGGAAGCTGCGTTTTTTCGGATCGAAGTCCAGGTTGACGCTCACTACCCGGCCGATTTCGATGCCGAGAAACTCCACCGGTGCGCCGACTTTCAACCCGCGCAGGGCCTGATCGAAACGCAGGGTCAGGTATTGCGCCTTGCCGTTGGGCGGGGCGAGGGCGGTTTGCTGGTCTTCAAACAGGTCGTAGGTTCTTTCTTCGGCGGCGGCAACGTCGTTGGGGCTGTACTCCGGCGCGCGGAAGGCGATGCCGCCCACCAGCAAGGTCGACAACGATTCGGTTTTCACCGCAAAGCCGTTGGCGCCGACGTTGACGTCAATCCCGCTGGCGTTCCAGAACCGGGTGTTTTCCGTGACGTAGGCGTCGTTCGGTGCGTGGATGAACACCTCGATGTTCACCCCTTTGCCATCAGCGTCCAGCGCGTAGGCCACCACCTGGCCCACCGGGATCTTGCGGTAATAGACCGGCGAGCCGATATCCAGCGAGCCGAGGTCCGAGGCGTGCAGGTTGAAGCGTTTGCCCGGTTCGCCGTAGGTGATCGGCGGCGGGTTTTCCAGGCCTTTGAAGTGTTTTGCGCGCGAGTTCGACTGACCGATATCGGCGCCGATGTAGTCGCCGGACAGCAACGTGTCGATGCCCGAAACACCGCCCGCACCGATGCGCGGGCGCACGACCCAGAACTGCGAGTCTTCGCGGGTAAAGGTTTCGGCCTGCTTGGCCAGTTTGATCGTGGCGTTGACGCTTTTCTGATCGTCGCTCAGCTCGACGTCCGTGACCTGGCCGATGACCACGTTGCGGTATTTGACTTCGGTCTTGTTGGCGGTCAGGCCGCTGCCGGTCTTGAAGGTGACAATGATGCTGGGGCCTTCCTGCATCAGGTTGTGCACCACCAGCGAGATGCCCACCAGCACCGCGATGATCGGCACGATCCACACCAGCGAGATGCTGAAACGCCGGGTCTTGACCGGCGCCTGGCCGGGCGCTCGCGGTTGATCGGCGGCTGACGACTCCATCCATGACCTCCAGGGTGTGTTGGGCACTGAGCGTCAGGAACGCAAAAGCACTTCATCAATATAGAAGTGCTTCGCGATAGAGCAAATGTGCAGGGCGCTTTAACCGGCAGGCCTCATCCCAGCAGTTCCCGCAGGCGATACCAGAACATCCCCAGTGCCAGCAGCGGCGAGCGCAGCGCCGGGCCGCCGGGGAAGGTCATGTGCGGCACGCCGCTGAACACATCCATGCCCTGACTGTGGCCGGCATGAATCGCCTCGCCCAGCAGCTTGGCGCACCAGTGAGTGACGTTCAGGCCGTGGCCGGAATAGCCCTGGGCGTAGAACACGTTCGGGTGCTGCTTCAAACGGCCGACCTGCGGGAAGCGGTTGGCGGTGATGCCGATTTTGCCGCCCCACTGATAGTCGATGCGCACATCCGCCAGTTGCGGGAACACCTTGAGCATCTTTGGTCGCATGTACGCGGCGATGTCCGCCGGATCCCGTCCCGAATAATGGCAGGCGCCGCCGAACAGCAAGCGTCGGTCCGCCGAGAGCCGGTAGTAGTCGAGGCCGACTTTCTGATCGCACAGCGCCAGGTTCTGCGGAATCAGCTCGGCGGCGCGTTCCGCCGACAGCGGTTCAGTGGCGATGATGTAACTGCCAGCGGGCAGCACTTTGCCGCTGAGTTGCTGTTCAAGTTCATCCAGATGCGCGTTGCAGCCGAGCACAAGACTGCCGGCGCGCACCGTGCCGCTCTGGGTGCGGACTTGAACGGTCGAACCGTGGAGAATTTCCAGCACCGGGCTCTGTTCGAAAATCCGCACCCCGAGGGACGCCGCCAGCCGCGCTTCACCCTGCACCAGGTCGAGCGGGTGCAAGTGGCCCGAACCCATGTCGATCAGGCCGCCCTTGTAGACACCCGCGTTCACCACTTGCTGACGAATCAGCTCAGGGGCAACCAGCCGCGTTTCATGGCGGTAACCCAGCTGCGCCAGGCTGTCTTGCTCGGCCTTGAAGGCGTCGAACTGCGCCGGCGTGTTGGCCAGCTCGCAGAAACCCCAGCGCAGGTCGCACTCGATGGCGTTGTCGCTGATGCGCTGGCGCACCAGCTCCACCGAGTCGATCCCGGCCCGGTGCAGGTAGCGCACGCCTTCGGCGCCAACATGCCGCGAGAAACCTTCGACGTCATGACCGATCCCGCGAATCAGTTGTCCGCCATTGCGCCCGCTGGCGCCCCAGCCGATGCGCCGGGCTTCGAGCAGAATTACCGAAAGCCCGCGCTGCGCCAGTTCAATGGCCGTGTTGACGCCGGTGAAACCACCGCCGATTACGCAGACATCGGCGATCAGGTCACCCGCCAGTTCCGGATAAGGTGTGCTGGCCCGGGCCGACGCGGCGTAATAGGAGTGGGCGTGTTCCTGGGTGTACTGATTCATTTGTTCGACTTCACTTTGCTCCAGGACCGGGTCATCAGACGCATGATCGACTGGGGCGGGGTAGAGGAGATGTAGAGCTTGTCGAGGACTTCCTGGGACGGATAGACCTCGGGATTGTTGACCAGCTCCGGATCCATGTATTGCTTGGCCGCCGGGTTCGGGTTGGCGTAACCCACCGAGGCGCTGACCTTGGCGATCACTTGCGGATCGAGCAGGTAATTGATGAAGGCGTGGGCTTCCTTGGTGTTGCCGGCATCGGCGGGAATCGCCAGCAGGTCGAACCAGAGGTTCGCGCCTTCCTTGGGAATCGAATAGGCGATGTTCACGCCGTTCTTGGCTTCCTTGGCGCGATTGGCGGCCTGGAACACGTCGCCGGAGTAACCGAAGGCCACGCAGATGTCCCCGTTGGCCAGGTCGGACACGTATTTCGAAGAATGGAAATAGGTGATGTATGGCCGGATGCTCAGCAGTTTCTCTTCGGCCTTCTTGTAGTCTTCGGGTTTCTCGCTGCGCGGGTCCATGCCCATGTAGTTGAGGATCGCCGGGAACACTTCATCGGCGGAGTCCATCATCGACACACCGCACTGGGTGAGTTTCTTCAGGTTCTCCGGTTCGAACAGCACGGCCCAGGAGTCGATGTGATCGATGCCCAGCACTTGCTTGACCTTTTCGACGTTGTAGCCGATGCCGTTGGTGCCCCACAGGTACGGCACCGAGTGCTCGTTGCCCGGATCGTTTTTCTCAAGCAGGGCCAGCAGTTTCGGGTCGAGGTTTTTCCAGTTCGGCAGTTGCGAGCGGTCCAGTTTGAGGAACGCACCGGCCTTTACCTGACGGGCGAGGAAGTGGTTGGACGGCACCACCACGTCGTAACCGGTGCGACCGGCGAGCAGTTTGCCTTCTAGGGTTTCGTTGGAGTCGAAGACGTCGTAGATCACCTTGATCCCGCTGGAGGACTGGAAGTCGCCGAGGGTGGTTTCGCCAATGTAATCGGTCCAGTTGTAGACGCTGACCTGGGGTTGGGCGAGGGCACCGGCACTGCACGCCAGGGCCAGCGCGGCGGGGATCATGGATTTCAACAGACGCATATCGACACCTCTTCGAATTATTGGATTTTTCAGGCGACTCTTGCTGATCGTTCCCACGCTCCGCGTGGGAACGATCGTGGGTTGGTTTTTGTTGTTTTAATCAGACGCTCAGCAACAGGAACTCCCGCTCCCAGGAACTGATCACGCGCTTGAAGTTTTCATGCTCGGCGCGTTTCACCGCGACGTAGCCGCGCACGAACTTGCTGCCCAGGTAGCGCGCGACGGTGTCGCACTCTTCCATCTGGGTCAGGGCTTCTTCGATGGTGATCGGCAGGCGCAGGTTGCGGCGCTCGTAGGCCCGGCCTTCGACGGCAGCGCTCGGTTCGATGCCTTCGACCATGCCGATGTAACCGCACAGCAGGCTCGCGGCGATGGCCAGGTACGGGTTGGCGTCGGCGCCCGGCAGACGGTTTTCAACCCGCATCGCCTCAGGCCCGGAGGTCGGCACCCGCAGGCCGACGGTGCGGTTTTCTTCGCCCCATTCGACGTTGACCGGTGCCGAGGTGTCCGGCAGGAAGCGGCGGAACGAGTTCACGTTCGGCGCGAACATCGGCAGCACTTTCGGGATGTATTTCTGCAGGCCGCCGATGTGATGGCGGAACAGATCGCTCATGCTGCCGTCGGCATTGGCGAAAATCGGTTGGCCACTGGCAATCTCGACCACGCTCTGGTGCAGGTGCATGGCGCTGCCGGGCTCATCGCCGATCGGCTTGGCCATGAAGGTCGCGGTCACGTTGTGCTTGAGCGCAGCTTCACGCAGGGTGCGTTTGAACACGGTGATCTGGTCGGCCAGATCCAGTGCATCGCCGTGGCGGAAGTTGATTTCCATCTGCGCCGGGCCGTCTTCGTGGATCAGCGTGTCCAGGTCCAGGCCTTGCAGTTCGCACCAGTCGTAGACGTCTTCGAACAGCGGATCGAATTCGTTGGCGGCGTCGATGGAGAACGACTGACGACCGCTTTCGGCGCGACCGGAACGGCCCAGCGGGGCCTTCAATGGCAAGTCCGGGTCTTCGCAGCGCTGGGTCAGGTAAAACTCCATTTCCGGCGCCACGATCGGCTTCCAGCCTTTGTCGGTGTACAGCTGCAGGACTTTCTTCAGTACGTTGCGCGGTGACAGTTCGATCGGGTTACCGAACTTGTCAAAGGTGTCGTGGATGACGATGGCAGTCGGCTCGATGGCCCATGGAATCACGTACACCGCGTCGCTCACCGGCTTGCAGACCATGTCGATGTCGGCCGGGTCGAGCAGGTCATAGTAGATGTCGTCGTCGACAAAATCCCCGGTTACCGTTTGCAGCAGCACACTTTCCGGCAGGCGCATGCCTCGCTCATGCAGGAACTTGTTGGTCGGTGCGATCTTGCCGCGGGCGATGCCGGTCAGGTCGCTGACCACGCATTCCACTTCGGTAATCTTGTGATCTTTCAGCCACGTGAACAGCTGATCGAAAGGGGCATTCATAAAGACCTCGTCGTTGGTTTTGTTGACGCGGGGGAAAAGCGATTTCATCTTTCGCAGGCTTCCCCTGTGGCGCGTTGACGACTATCTTGGGCGGGCCTTGCCGTTCCATCTATCCACTTTCAGCAGCACCAAAGCGCACCAAAAGAGTGCGCAAGGTTCCCCATGACGACGTGCAATCCGCTTCAGGTTCAAGCGTTCAACACCGCCGATGTCACCGAGCAAATCCGCGCCACGCCGGGTTGGGTTCAGCATTACCAGCAGATGTCGCCGGGGCATTTCGCCGGGCAGATCCGTTATCTGGATTTGCAGGGTGTGGAGGTTTACGAAGAACAGATGAACACCCGGGTCGAGCAGAATTTCAGCGCGCCGGAAGGCTCGCTGGCGTTCTGTTTCGATCGCAGCGACAACGCGCTCTATCTGCTCAATGAAGAGAGCCGCAACATCTGGATCACCCCGGAGAACTATCAGGAAATCGCCGTGGTGTTCGGCCCGGAGTTCGTCCAGCGCAACGGCCTGGACGTGGCCAGGCTGGAAGGTCTGTTCATGGCTCCGCTCAATGGCGCGCAGAATGGATTGTTCAGTCGCTGGCTAAGCTCGACTCTCACGAAGTTGTCGCAAACCCTTGATCAGCCAAGCAAAGAAGCGCTGACCCAGCAATTGCTCGAGGACTGCCTGTTCATACTCGACAACGCGAGCGTGTGCCTGGACGGCGGTGGTTTGCAGCGCCGCGCCGAAGAGCGAATCACCCTCAAACGCGTAGGAGAGTGGGCGGCGGATTCACCGGAACAAACCCTCAATCTGCTGGAGCTGTCGCGGGTGGCCGGGGTTTCTCTTCGCCAGTTGCAGCAGACGTTCAAGGCGTACACCGGGATGTCGCCGAGCCATTGGCTGCGTTTGCGCCGGCTCAACAGTGCGCGGCGGGAATTGCTCAAACGCTCCCCGGCAGACACGACGGTGGCGGAGGTCGCGATGAACTGGTCGTTCTGGCATTTGGGGCGTTTTTCAAGCAGTTACCGAGCGTTGTTCAAGGAGTTGCCGAGCGAGACGTTGAAGCGCTCATCGTCGATGTGACGGGCACTCTGCACCACAAAAAAAGACGGGAGAGGTTTCGGTATTCGCCGAAATCTCTCCCGTCTTTTTCATTTATCGATAGGCCGATGTTGCCAAGCCTGTTGCGCTACCGACTAACCAACTCTGAGACGCTTGAAGGAGGATGAAAGGGATCTTTTCATCAGTCTGGCCATCGGGGTTTCTATTTCTTTATGGATGACATGGGAGGCACCTATCATCAAAGCGAGGGTGCCCCACAGCAGCACGTGAGGATTCACAGCCGGATAAGCCATATTGAAGATCATGAAGCCGATCATTTGATGCAGCAGGTAAAGCGGGTAAGTCAGGGCGCCCAACGCTGTCCAGTCGAACCTCCCGATGGCTGACGTTTTATGCGTCGAGATAAAAAGAAACGTCATGAAAAACAGGGCAATGACACCGCAGATAATCAAGGAATCGTATTCGGTCGAATATTTCAGTTCAATCGACTCGGCCCACTTGATCGCGTTGAAGCTGGCCAATGCCTGCGCGGCTGCCAGCAGGGAAATACGGGATTTGGTAAAACCCTTGTCCCAGATGATGTAGAACGTCGCGCCAGCGATGAAATAGGCCGCGTAGTCGGTGATCAGGACCGAGCGCAGTTTTTCGAAAGCAAAGACTTCCGCTGCGGCCGAGATCAGCAGCCAGAGCACAAGGAAGTTTTCTATTTTCTCTATCTTCTTGAAGGCCAACAGGACGGCGATCATCAGGTAGAACTTTATTTCGACGAACAGTGACCAGTAGACCCCGTCGATGGGTGGGACACCGATCAGGTCGCCGAGGAATGTCATGTTGATCATGTATTGATAAAAATCAGCCGAAAATCTTGGCTGACCAATGGCCAGCGTGACGAGAAAAGTGATCGTGCAGCAAACCCAGAAAGCCGGGCAGAGGCGGATGACGCGGGAAATGAAAAACGCTTTGAGATCGTTGTTCGAAGCCGTCATCAGGATCACGAATCCGCTGATCATGAAAAACAGTTCGACGCCCAGGTAACCGTATTTGGCAACGTCAGCCAATAGCGGATAGGGCATTACCGACATATCGCCCCTCGCATAGCCGCGAAACGCATAGTGAAAAAACACCACGGCGATCGCGGCGAGGAAGCGCAGCAAGTCCAGTTCGTTCAGTCGTCGCTTGTTCATGTACAGGCGCTCCAGACTCGTCAGCGCGGATCGATCACTGAGGACTGTGTCGTGTGACATCCGACTCAAGGCCAAAGCGGCGTAGGGTGCTCAAGGACTGCGTAGCCACATGCGGATGTAATCGACTTCGAACGTGGAGGGCAGGTCAGCATCGTCGACCACGCCGAACCATTTCCACATGGCCTCACTGTCAAAGACGATCTGCATGGGGTAGAAAAAGTGGTTGTTCTTCGACTCCCTGACCAGTACGCCATCGACGTACCAGCGCAGGGTGTCGGGCTGCCAGTCGAAGCCGTAGACATGAAAGTCGCCGGCCAGCCGCCAGGGGCTGGTCCAGGTGCTGCCGTCGGCGATATGTTCGGTGCTCTGTGGCGTGGCCCAGAGGTGGGCGTTCATGTTGTAGGCGCGGTCCGAGGCCGCCTCTTTGGTCTTGCCGCCGATTTCAAAGATATCGATTTCGGTGGCGTTGTCGGCCATGCCTGTCCACGCCAGCCAGAACGCGCTGGAAGCCGCAGAGTTCATGGGTTTGGCCCGTGTTTCGTAATAGCCGTAGAAGCCGCGTTCGAGGGTACGAACCATCGCCGAGGTGTAATCCTTGAAACCTAGCTGCACGTATTTCGGCGGCAGGGTTTCCTTGCGAAAGACAATCTTCAGATAGCCGTTGCTGACGCTGGCATTGCGCTCGGTGAACAACGCCGGCTTGCGTCCCAGCGATTCGTTCCCGATAGCATTGTTGACGTGCCAGCGCGTGCGGTCGAGGGTGGTGCCATCGAACTCGTCGGACAGCGTGGTGTTGAGCAACCACCGGCCGGCATTGGCCTGATCGGACAACGGCAGATCGGCATGGATGTGGGACGGCAGAGCGTCCAGCGGGCCGACACGTGTCCAGGTATCGGCCTGAACCGGTATGGCCACGGACCACTTGTCCGCCAGGTACCGAAATACGCGCTGGCGCTCCGCGAGCGAGGCAAGCGGCCGGTCATACACCAGGACTTCGGCGATGTCGCCGCGAAAGTTTTCGGCATTGCCGACGGCATTGCGCCCCACGCCATACGGTCCCAGCGGGACGTCCTGCAGCTCAAGGACAGAAACCGTCGGCTCATAAGCACCGGTTTGCGGAAGGCTCACGGCGAAATTCGGCAGCACGTTATCGTTGCTGGCGGCCTGCGGTCGTGAACTGAACAAGCGTTGCCAGGGATCGACTCCGGCCTGTTCCGGCAACCGCCGGGACACGATCAGTACGGTCACAGATCCTTTAGCCGTGCGCAGGGCCCGGCCGAGTAATCCCGAATTGCCGTCGAAGCGCACCACCGGATGACCGTTGAAGCCGTTCTCCATCCACTGTGGCGGTGAGGTGGCGTCAGCGACCGTCGCGTCATTGGCCTTGCCTGACTTGTCGCTCCAGCGCTGGAGACGGTTCTGCGCATCCAGAGTCACTGTTGACGCATCCGCCGCGTCCAGCCACAACATGAGCCCGGTGGTCGGCACCGCAGGAGGTGCCTGCGCGGCGTTGCTGATCAGCGAAACTGAAAACAGCACGGCCAACAGACATTCTTTGAACATCGGCATCACTTCACCGCAACGGGTGCCGGAATCTTGAATGAAGATTGATACCCCTGCGGATTGCACGACTGCCAGCGCCAGGTATCGGTGATCATTTGTTCCAGGCCACGCAGCGCGCTCCAGCCCAGTTCGCGTCCTGCCTTGGCGGGATCGGCCCAGCACTTGGCGATGTCACCCGCGCGTCGAGGGACGAAACGGTAGGGAATGCTGATGCCGGTGATGTCTTCGAAGCTGTGGATGATTTGCAACACGCTGTAGCCAACGCCCGTTCCGAGGTTCCAGTAGTGAATGCCGTTGGCGTGCTGCAGCACCTGCAGGGCCTTGAGGTGACCGATGGCCAGGTCGACCACGTGGATGTAGTCGCGCACGCAGGTCCCGTCCACCGTGGGATAGTCGCTGCCGTACACCGTGAGTTCGGGTATCCGGCCTATGGCAACCTGGGTCAGGCACGGCAACAGGTTGTTGGGGCGGCCCCGCGGGTCTTCGCCGATCATTCCGCTTTCGTGGGCGCCGATCGGGTTGAAGTAACGCAACAATCCAATGCTCCAGCGCGGATCGGAGTTGCACAGATCCGTCAGCAACTCTTCGATCATCAGCTTGGTGCGGCCATAGGGATTGACCGGTTTGCCGGTGCCAAAATCTTCGGCAATCGGCGTGCGCGTCGGCTCCCCGTACACCGTGGCTGACGAGCTGAACACCAGCCGGAATACGTTATTGCGGGCCATCGCCTGACACAGGCCAAGCGTGCCGGCAACGTTGTTGACGTAGTAATCCAGCGGCTTGCGCACGCTTTCTTCGACGGATTTGAGACTGGCAAAGTGCACCACGGCCTCGATGTCGTGCCGGCTGAAGATATCGTCGAGCAGGACCGAGTCGCGAATATCGCCCTTGATGAAGTCGACGCGGGTCAGGGTCAGTTGCTCAAGGCGCCGGATGCACTCTCGACAGCTGTTGCACAGGTTGTCGAGCACCAGCACTTTGTGGCCGGCGTTAATCAGGGCTAGCACAGTATGCGAGCCGATGTAGCCGGCACCGCCAGTAATCAACGTGGTTTTGCGCATGTTGAGGCCTTCCTGTTTCAGGGCTGAACTCAGCGGGAGGTGAAAACCGATTTGAATTCCTGTGGCCAGTGTGGGTGCAGGGCGCTGTAACCCACGGCATAACTCAGTGCGCCGAGCACGACGCTGCCGGTCAAATGCACGTAGCCCTGGAGACCCAGCTGCGGTAGCACCAGCAGCACGGTTGCAGCCATGACCAGGGAAGCGATCACGCTGCGGTAACTGGCTTCGAAATAGCCGCGCCAGCTGTAGCCGATCGCCGTGTTCAGGCCGCGGATTTGCAACGGCGTGATGACCAGCATGCGCGCCAGCAGAGCGACGGCTGCGGCCATGCCGCCGTACAGGTTGCCGAGGGTGTAGACCAGCGCCAGGGCCAGCGCGGTGGTCAGCACTTCGGCCTTGATCGTGAGGTGGCTGCGGTTGACCGCCACCAGTGCGGTGGTGGCGTACATGGCGCTGTTGCCGATGGCGGCCGTGCAAGCCAGTACTTGCAGCAGCGGGATGGCCTCTGCCCATTTGGCGCCGAAGATCAACAGGATCAGGTCGTTTGCCGTGAGTGCGAGTCCGATGAACAGGGGCGTCAACACAAACCCGCTGACGGCGGTAGAATCGCCAACGATCCCGATCAATCGTCTGGGCTCTGCGCTGCGCCGGGAGAACGCCGGCAGCGCGTAGCTCAGCAAGCCGTTGTAGATTGCGGTGCGTGGCAGTTCGATGATGCGCATCGCCATGTTGAACATGCCGACAGCGTTCGCCCCGGCGGTGATGCCCAGCACCACGTTGACCCCACGCTGCAGGGTTTGCGAGCTCAGTGCGTTGATGGCCACCGGTGCGCCTGACCTCAACAATTCACGCAGGATCGGACCGTCGATGTAAAAAGGGATACGTCGCGGGTCGGCGCGCATCAACACAATGATCGACATCAATTCCATGATCAGCGCCTGGGCAATGACCGCCCACGCACCCAGCCCCCAAAGCGCAACGGCAATGCCACCGACGCCACCCGCCACTTTGCCCAGCAATGTGCGCGACGCCAGCATCTTGAAGTTACCGCTGCGGCGCATCTGCGCCACATAGACCCGCGCCATCATGGTGAACAGGATCTTTATCGAGGCTATCGCCGTCATCCATTGCAGCACCGGGTCGGGGGTGTACAGCATGACCGCGCCCGAAATGACGCCAATGCTCGCCAGACTGACCAGCACCGCCGCCCAGTAGGCGGTGCAGATGTGCTTGTCTTCCAGCCGCTCAAGCCGTACCAGCGGGTCTTCCAGCACCGACGAGTACACCAGGCCGATCAGTTCGACGATGGCAATGATGACCGTGCCCACACCCAGCTCGGCAGGCGACAGCAGCCTGGCGTAGGCGACAAAGGTAATCATCGACAGCAGGATCAGGCCGAATTTCTCGGTGAAGATCCAGGTCAATGTCGTCAGACGGTGGTTGGCCATGGCGGATACCGTATCAATGAGCCGTGGTTGACGCCGTTGCCTTGCGCAAGGTTCTGGCGCGGGCATAGAGGTAGCGCAAGGTCGGTTTGCCGCTGGCGAAGATCAGGGCCTGCCAGGAGCAATCCAGCATTCGCCGGTACACGCCGAGGACCTGGTCATGCTCGCCGCGTCGGGAAAACGCCTCGAGAAAATCGGTGTGGTTGCCCAGCACGAAATCGATCCGCTGCTGCCGGGTCAACTGCGCGCCGTAGCGGGCGAGGTACACCTCGATGAAGCGGATTTTGTTCTGGTAGTACTTTTTCGGATTCGCGGTCATGTTGCCGCCATTGACCGTGCGCTCCAGCAACACCTCCGGCACCGTGTGGATCTCCCAATGCTCGGCGATCCGGGTCCACATGAAACGGTCTTCGGAATAACGCAGGCTGGCATCGAAGCCGCCCAGTTGCATGATCACGTCACGTTTGACCAGCGCGGTAGAGACGCCATTGACGACGTTGGCATGGATGAAATCGTAGAAGTGCCTGCCGTTCTTCAACCGGTCGTCCAGCTGGCGCCTGCCATCGCTGTAATTGACTTGTGCATAGCAGTCGATCAGCCCCACCGGCCGGCCCTGGCGGGTGAGTTCGTCATACAGTGCCAGCTGTAACTCCAGCTTTCGCGGATGCCATTGGTCATCGGCATCGAGCATTGCCACAAACGTTTCTTCGGAGTGCCGCATCCCATGATTACGGGCGCTGGCCTGGCCTTCGTTGGGTTGCTGTAACAGCGTCAAGCGAAACGGCGCGACAAAGTCTCTGACCCGCTGTGGTCCGTCATCGGTGGACCCGTCGTCGATGACGATGACGTGATCGGGCAGTCGGGTTTGCCGGGCCAGGGAGGTCAGTGTCTGCTCGATGCTTTCGGCGCCGTTGTACATCGGAATGATGACGCACACTGAATCTGCTGAACGGGGAGCTTGGTTTGGCACGGTGATTCTCCTTGGGTTACGCGCGGGCGGAATCGCGCGGCAGTGCGCTGCCCGACGAACGCTGACGCAGCGCTGCCGGTGAGGATTCGGGGTAGGTCGCGTGGTGGTGCCGGAAGGTCAGGGCCAGCGTGCAGAACACCAGAAACTCGGCGGAGCGGTAGTTGGGAATCACGTACGCCACATAATTGGTGACGACGAACAGGCCGATGATGACCAGCGCACTGGCACGAAACCGGGCTGCCTGATTCGCCGTCACGGCGCGGTATTGCTTGAACAGTGCTTCACCCAACATCAGCGCCAGCGCCGTCAGCTGGATGAGGCCACCGTTGAGCAGGGTCTCCATGTAGCCGCTGTGGGCGTTGCCGATGTAACCCCAGCGGGTGATGAACGCATCGGCATCGGGACTTGCCCAGAAGGCGCCGAAGCCGTAACCCTTGAGAAACTGGCTGTCGATGAAGGGCGCGAGCAGTTCCCAGATCAACGTCCGATCGGTCAGTGACGGGTCGCGACCGGCCATTTCCAGCAGCACCGCAAAGTTGCTGTACAGAAACAGACAGACCAGCAGGTAGAGCAGGGTGCATCCGAGGAACAGCAGCTGTGAGCGATTGATGCCCAGGCGGATCATTGTGAGGAAGTACCAGTAGCTGATCGTGCCGGAAATGATCAGCGCCACGCCGGTGGCTGACTGGGCAAGCAGGATCGCGACCAGCGAAAAGAACGAACAGAAGAGCGCCCAGCGATTGCGCTGCCGGATCATCGGCAGCAACAGCACGATGGCGATCGCGTTGAGCCGGGCGCCGGCATTCTTTTCAGCGAAAACGCCTTTGAATGCGCCGTCGCGAATCCCCCCGGAGAGAAACGCCACTTCAGGCATGACCACAGCGAGCAACAACCCGATCAGCGCCGCTATGCCGATGGCGCAACCGAGCATGAAGGTGATTTTTTCAAGGGAGTAGTTATAGGCAAGAAAACCGGCGAAAAACACCACGCCGAGCAGGGCGATGAACCGCTTGAGGCTGAGCATCGGGTCGTGGGACCAGCCGATCGACGCGATGACGCAGAGCAGAAAAACCAGCAGGAAGAAGTTGCTGCGATAAAAGGTTTTGCTGAGGAATACCTTGTTGCGGATGAAAAAGAACAGCGGCACCAGCAGCGTGATAAGGCCGCAGACCTGATTGGCGACGTTGCCTTCGAGGTCTTTATTGATGTCGCCAAAGCTCGCGGCACTGCCCAGACCGAGCACAAAAGTGATCACCTGAATGTAAAACAGGATCCCGAACACGGTGAAGGCGTCGCGTAACGTCGAATACCTGATCGTCAATGTGCTCATGATGACGGGCTCCCGATCAACGCTTTGAGGTAGGTCTGCACCGCACTGGCACTCATGAATCGTGCGGCCGCATCAAGGCGTGACTGACGCTGCAGATCGCGCGGTATGGACAGTTGCTCGGCGATGGCCTGGGCCAGGGCGATCGGATCATCGACAGCGACAAGCGGCGCCACCACGCCGCCGAGAATCTCCTGAGGGCCATGGGGGCAGCGGGTCGCCACCACCGGCGTACCCGTGGATAACGCCTCGACCAGCGCGTTGGGGCTGCCCTCGAAACGCGACGAGAGTACGAAGCAGTCGGCTGCTGCCACTTCTGTCAGGGGATCATCGGCATAGCCCGGCAGATCGAAGCGCTCCGCCACCCCCAGCTGTTTCGCCTGTTCAAGCAGTTCGGCCCGGAGGGCGCCTTCGCCAAAAATGATCAGGCGGGCATCGCGATCCGGCAGTGCGGCGAATGCTGTGATCAGCGTGTCGAAACCTTTTTGCGGTGCCAGGCGCCCCACGGCGACGATCACCGTGCCGGACTTTTCCAGCAGCCAGCGGTGGCGGGGCAGTCCCGGTGGCCTCTCGCGAAAGTCGTTGTCGAGCACCGGGTTGTCGGCAATGGTCACGTCCCGGCGTCGGGCGAGGGTGGTATCGACCAGATCCTGAGCGACGCCGCGCGAAACGCAGATCACCGGATTGGGAATCAGCCGATACAGCAGCGGTGCCACCCGATATGCCATGCGCACCATGAAATCGGGGTTCACGTGCCGGTCATGGGAAAAGGCATTGCGCTCGCTGACGTGCAGTCGGGCCAGCGTGCCGGACAGTGCCGCCGCGATGATCGCCACCACGTTGACGTGGGTCAGGGCCGCCAACTGGGCGTCAAAGCGATTGTCACGCAAGAATCGCGTGAGTGCCGGCACCGCACGGACGCTGCGCGGGCTGTGCAATTCAACCTTTTTCACGCGCGGGTCGAGATGCGCTGCGTGAATTCCGCCGCCGGTGAGCATCAGCAATGTCACGTCATTGCCCGCATCCACCAGTGCCTTGGCGAGACGCGCCATCATTTTTTCAGCACCGCCGGCGCTGAGGTCATGGAGGATGATCAGTAACTTTTTCATTGATTCCAGACCTGGTAATACGCCTGCGCCGCGTACTGACTGGTGTACGGGCGCAGGGTGGCAGTGAGCGTCTTTTCGCCGGGAGCGATGTGACCTGAGGTCAGGTTGCGCAGCATGCCGTCGGCCAGTGCCTGTACGTCGTTGACGATCACCAGTTGACCGAGTCGGCCATGGTCCAGCAGTTCTCTGGGCCCGGTCTCGCAATCGCAGGCCAGCACCGGCGTGCCCAGCGCCAAGGCCTCGATCAGCACGGTCGGCATGCCTTCTTGCAGGGAGCTCAGAATGAACAGTCGGGCCTGCCTGAGCACGGGATAGGGATTGCTCAGAAAACCACTGAAGTGCACCCGTTGTGCGATACCCAATTGCCTGGCCTGGGTGACCAAGGCTTCGCGCAATGGGCCATCGCCGACGATCACCAGATCCGGCAGCGCCGCGCTGCGCAGCGCCAACGCGTAGGCATCGAGCAGCAGATGAAACCCTTTGGGTTCGACCAGACGCCCCAGACTCAGCCAGTAGTTGCGGGGCAAGTCGGCGGGCCGGGGCGCCCGGGCGGCTTGAAACAGTTGATCGGTGACGACGGCGTTGGGGCAATAGCTGATGCGCTGCCGCCCCCAAGGCACGGCATCGGCGAGGGTCTGGCGCAAAGCCGACGAAACCGTCACCACCTTGCCACTGCCACACAGGTACAAGGCGTAGAGCAGACGCAGGCTTGAGGGGCCGGTTTTCTGTTCGCTGCAGTCGAGGGTCGCATGGCGGCTGTAGATGACCTTGCAGGCACTGCCCAGGGTGGCGAACCACGTGCAGAGGTTGGCCTGCTCCTTGGCGGAAATGAGGTGGGTGACACCTTCACGCCGTATGAGCCGGCGCAGCAAAACGATGGACTTGAACAGGCCGACGAGGCCGCTGCCGCCACCGCTGAAGCATTGAATGTCCCGGGTGTCGGGCATGTCCGCGTTCATGACGAAAAAGCTCACGCGCCGGCCGTCCTTGAGAAACTGCTCGGACAACCGTTGCTGAACGCGCTCGACGCCACCGCCGGGCTTGAAATCCTTGAGGGTAAACAGGATGTGCATGGTCATTCCCCAACGCTGATGGCGACTTTGTGTCGAACGATCATGTTCAGCAGGTGCAAGAAGTTGCTCGGGTAATCGATGAGGTAGCGTTTGATCGTGTGGGGCTCGCGGTACATGCGATAGAACGCGCGCAAGTGCAGGCGATTGATCAGCGCCGGGTAGTACTGCCGCGTGGCCAAAGCTTCCTGGCGGATGAACCCGCCACAGCTGAAGGCGACCCCGCGAAAGCCGGCGCGCAGGGCATCCTGCTCGAACTGCTCTTGCCGTCCGGCGCCCAGGCCGACGATCAGAATGTCCGCTGCACTGCGACAGATGTCGTTCCGAATGCCTTCGGCCTGGGCAGCGTCGAAATAGCCGTCGTGGCAGCCGGCGATGCTCAGTTGCGGATAAAGGCTTTTGATCTTGCTGATGAACAGGTCGAGTTCGGCTTGTCGGGCGCCGACGAAATAAACCCGTTTGCCCTGTTGCTCGGCGCTGCGCAGCACAACGTCGGCTATCGAGGTGAAGTCGAAGCTGACCCGGCCAATCGGTCTGCCGGTGACGCGAGACATGAAGGTTGACATCAGCATGCCGTCGCAAAAATAGGCAACGCTGCTCGGGTTTTGCTCGAAAAAACTGCCGATCGAGGCAAAGTTGATGAAGGAATAGGCCTGGTTGGCCTCCAGCAATTTCGCCGAGTAGTGGCCGACTATCTCCAGTTTGAACATGGCGCAGCTCCTTTCAGAGGACTGAAGGGGTCTGCCGACCCACGGAGACGTAGGTGAAACCACGTTTGCTCAAACGCTGCGGATCGAACAGATTGCGTCCGTCGAAGATCAACGGCTGTTTGAGCAACTGGCTGAGCCGGTCGAAATCCGGCGCCCGGAACGATTGCCACTCGGTGACGATGATCAGGGCGTCGGCATTTTTCAGCGCCGCCTCTTTGGTGCCTGTCAGGGTCAGGTCATCGCGCGAGCCGTAAAGGCGCTGGGCTTCTTCCATCGCTTTGGGATCAAACGCCTGCACGCTGGCGCCCGCTTGCCACAAGGCCTCCATCAGTACCCGGCTGGGGGCCTCGCGCATGTCGTCGGTATTGGGTTTGAAACTCAGCCCCCACAGGGCAAACGTCTTGCCGCGAAGGTGACCGTCGAAGTGATCGAATACTTTGCGATAGAGGCTGGCTTTCTGCTCCTGATTGCGCGCTTCCACGGCCTTGAGCACCCGGGCGTCGATGTCGACACCGTCGGCCGCCTGTATCAGCGCCTTCACGTCCTTGGGAAAACACGAGCCGCCGTAGCCCAGACCTGGGTAGATAAACTGGTAACCGATGCGCGGGTCGGCGCCGATGCCGTGGCGCACCTTTTCGATGTCGGCGCCGAGCTTTTCGGCGAGGCAGGCCATTTCGTTCATGAAGCTGATCTTGGTCGCCAGCATGCAGTTGGCGGCGTATTTGGTCAGCTCGGCGCTGCGAACATCCATGACGATGATTTTTTCGCGGCTGCGATTGAACGGCTCATACAGTTCGCGCATGACTTCTTCGGCACGCGGGCTGTCGGTGCCGATGATGATCCGGTCCGGGCGCATGCAGTCTTCGACCGCACAGCCTTCCTTGAGAAATTCCGGGTTTGAAACCACGTCGAACGTCAGATCGCCGCGACCGTTGTCGGCCAGCACCTGCTCGATACACGCTCGAACTCGGTCCCCCGTACCGACGGGCACGGTGGATTTGTCGACGATGATCTGGTGCCGATCCATGTTCAGCGCGATGGTCTGCGCCACGCTCAGCACGTATTGGAGATCCGCCGAACCGTCTTCGTCGGGCGGTGTGCCGACGGCGATCAACAGCACATCGCCATGGTGAACGGCGTCCACCAGGTCTGTGCCGAATCGCAGCCGGCCGCTTTGGTAGTTGTCGCGCACCAGGCTTTTCAGGCCGGGTTCGTACAGCGGCAGCGTGCCCTCTTTCAATGCCTCGACCCTGCCGGCGTCGACGTCGACGCAGAGCACGTTATGCCCGACCTCGGCCAATGCAGCACCCTGGACAAGGCCTACGTAACCAATTCCGAATACGCTCACATTCATGGTCGAACCTCAGGTCGTCGTGACGGTTATCAACGGTCGGGCAGGGGAGCGGCAGACGCGGGAAAGGGGCTCAGTAGATGTTTTTCGAGAACAGCGTGAAGGGGGTCTTGATAAGGATTTTGATGTCGAGCCACAGCGACCACTGGTTGATGTAGTTGAGGTCCTGGGCGACGCGCAGCTGCATTTTTTCCACGGTCTCGGTTTCGCCACGATGGCCGGTGATCTGGGCCAGTCCGGTGATGCCCGGCTTGAGGCGATGCCGGGCCATGTAGGCGCGCACCTTGCCGGTGTAATAAAGGTTGTGGGTGACGGCATGCGGGCGGGGCCCGACCAGGGCCATGCGGCCGGATAGCACGTTGAACAGCTGTGGCAATTCGTCGATGGAACTGCGGCGCAGAAAACCGCCGATCGGCGTGAGGCGATCATCGTTGCGGGTGGCCTGTCGTACCTGCTGGTCGTCGTGGACGTGCATCGAGCGAAACTTCCAGACCTTGATCACTTCGCCGTTGCAACCGTGACGGTTCTGCTTGAACAGCACCGGGCCGGCGGAGGTCAGCTTGACGGCTAAGGCCACCACCAACAGCACCGGGCTGAGCAGAATAATCGCCAGGGCGGCGAGGCTTCGCTCAAACAGATCCTTGCAAAACAGGCTGGCAGGGTGCGAGCTGATCAGGCTCTCGTTGAGGTAGATGGCCGGCATCCGCTCGATTTCCGAGATCGAATGGTTGAGCAACACCATGCTGCCGAAATCCGGGATCCACACCACGTCGACGTTCATGTCCAGCAGGTCGATGTAGAGGGCTTCGATGGTGGCGGCATGGGCCATCGGCAGCACGATATAGACGCGGCGCACTTCCTGGCCCGTGATGATCTCGCGGATGGCGGAAACGTGGCCGAGCAACGGCAGAATGCTGGGGGCAGGGCCGCAGCTGTCCTCGGCGGCAATGAAGCCCAGCACCAGCGCGCGGTTCGGTCGGGACAGTTTTTTCGCCAGTTCATGGGCCGTCGGGCAGGTACCGATGATCACCGAACGGCGCCCCTTGCAGACCTTGCGCGAGTACAGGCGGGCCAGGTAATGCAGGGGCAGAAAGCTCAAGGCCTGAACCATGAAACCCAGCACCGCCCAGACCATGATCACCTGGCGTGAATAAATGGCGCTGGTCTGGGTGAAGAACGCAATCGCCGCCAGTACGGCCAGCAGGGTCAACCACCCGGCCAGCAACCTGCCAAGCCCGACCAGCAGGCCATGGCGTTTGTGGTAGACCTGCATCACGCTGTAGATCGGCACCGAGCCGAGCACCGTCAGAATGATCAGGATGCGGTATTCACTGGTCAGACTGCCGACGCGCCACTGCACGAGCAACATCAACAGCGCCGTCACCAGCGACAGCGCGCACAGCCACTGGCCCCAGAACGTCAGGCCTCGGCGGTGTGTCATGTGAGCGGTATAGAGCGAAGTCATGGGCTTAACCTCAAGGCAGCATTCATGCATCAGCGCGAATCGAGCAGGCACGGCGTGCCTCCCGATGGCTTTTCCGTAGCTCGGCGGAGGTGAAGCGAGTAGTGCGTTGGCAGAAGAGGGCGTAGCGGCGGGCGTATGCGCCCGATGGTTACCTGGGCGCGAAATCGTAGTTATAGAACGCCCGGGAATGGTGGTAGCCGTACTTGCGCGCCTTGCGCAGGTCGACCTGATTGAGCACCGTGCCAAAGACCGGCACATGGCTTTGTTGCAACATGGCAATCCCTCGCTGAACCTGGCTGATCGAGGTGCTGTCAGCCTTGACGACATAGATCACCGCATCGGAATGTCTGGCCAGCAACAGCGCGTCACTGATCATCTCCGCAGGGGGTGAGTCGATAATGATGTGGCGATACCTTGATCTGAGCGCCTCGAGCATGCGCGCCATGCGCGGCGAGCTGAGCAAATCCTGTGGCGGCGGCTGAACCGGGTTGAGCGGATCGCCAGGGGACGGCAGGCGTGGCGCAACGAACATATCCAGCGACGGTGGCAAGACCTTCCCGGCCGGCAGCATGTCCAGATTGCCCACTGAAACAATGCAGTCTTCAAGCCTGGCCGTGCCGGCAATGACATTCGCCAGTCCGGGGCTGTCCGGTGGGAAATCGAAGTTCAGCGACAGGGTTGGCTGACGCATGTCGGCATCGATCAGCAACACGCGTTCCAGCGGTGTCAGCGAACTTGCGAGGTTGGTGGCGATGGTGCTTTTGCCCTCGCCGGCAACCGTGGAGGTCACGAGCACCACCTGCGAGGGCTTTTCGCTGCTTTGCAGCATCAGCCAGGTACGCAGGTTGCGAATGGTCTCGGAAAAGCGCGGGTTGTCGTTGTCCTCGAACAGGCGCGCCAGTTGCCGGCGACTTTTCTTTATCACCAACGGCACGACGCTGAGCAGTGGAACATTCAACACGCTCTCGATCGATTCGTCGGTTTTGAAGGTATTGCTCAGGCTGTCGAAAAGCAGTGCCAGCCCGACGCCGATGACCGCAGCGATCAGCCCGACGATAGCGACAATCAAAGTCTTGCGCGGTTTGCTCGCGTCGACAGGAACGATGGCCGGGTCGACGATGCGCACTTTCGTCGAATCCATGTCGGCGGTGGCCGTGGTTTCTTTCAGGCGGGTGACAAAGGTTTCATACAGCGCGCGCGTGCTGTCGACTTCACGCTGGAATTCGCGCAACTGAAACTCTTTGCGCGCGATATCCTGGATCTGCGCCTTGTTGCTGTTGAAGGATTGACGCAGCGACGCTTCACTCGCGGTGGCGAGCTGGTATTGCCGCTCGATACCGGCCACCACTTGCTGCACCTGCAATTGCAGACTGGTGGTGGCGGTACGCAGCTCGGTTTGTGCGGAAATCAGGCTCGGGTGCTTCGGACCATAGCGCCCGGCCAGTTCATCAACCTTGGCTTGGGCCACCGCGCGATCGGCCTGGAATTTCTGCACCAGAGGGTTGCTCAAGACCGCCGGTACGCTGGAGAGTCGGCTCAGATCGCCGTTGCCCAGCGCCTTCGCCTGCCGGTACTCGCTCTCGGCTTCAGCGCGGTTGCGTCGGGCATCGACCATGCGATTGCCGGTCATTTCCAGTTCGTTGGCGCTGATGGTGGCAACGCCGCCAACATCCACCAGACCTTGTTCTTCGCGGTAACCCTGGAGTTTTTTCTCGGCCGCCCGCAGGTTGTCGCGCAGCTTGATCAGACGTGTGTTCATCCAGGCCGTGGTGGTTTGCGACGATTTCTCGCTGGTATCGAGCTGGCTGTCGGTAAAGCCCTGAGCCAGCGCGTTGGCCGCCGCCGCTGCGAGAACAGGGTCTGGCAACTCGACTTCGATTTCGAGCAACTGGCTTTTGCCAACGAACTTGACGCTGGTGTGCAGCATGAGGTTCTGCGTGACCTGGTTGAAAACGTCTGCTTCAGTGAGTGGCTCTTTCTTTTGCGGTAGATATCGACCTAGCCCCGGGATCCATTGATCAAGGTCCAGATCGGCCAGCCATTGGCGCGGAGCAAACCAGGGCTTTGGCTGCTGGCGCGGGTCGGTGACCGGGTGGGTGGTGAGACCGAGTTTTTTCACCGCGCGTTCGGCAAGGTCCCGCGATTGCAGGAGCGCCTGCTGGGTCTGCAGGTAGTCAGTGCCGCTGCTGCCTGTATCTTTGACTTGCTGGAAGGACATCAGCGGAGGCGTTTTGTCGTTGAACAGCAGGGTGGTGCTGCCGATGTATTGCGGCGTGATGCTGGAAACTACGGCGGCCGCCAGTGCGCAGCTCAGCAGAACCAGCCAGCCGATGCTCCATTTGGCGCGCCAGATGACCCTCCACAGATTGAGCAGATCCAGGGTGTCCTTGTCTTCGCCGTGCTGCGGATGCAGATGCGCTTGAAGAGGACGTTCGACGTAGTTGCTTGGGCTGTTGTCCATGATCAGAAAAAGCCTTGTGCAATGGAAATGGTATCGCCGGGGGCGATCGTGGTGCTTCGCGTGATGTTGTCGGTCACGGTGGAGCCACCATCGCCGCGCAAGATGGTCACTCGCTTCATCGAGGCTCGTTCGGTCAGGCCACCGCCCAGCGCGATGGCCTTTTCCAGTGTCAGTCCGGGCACGAACGGATAGCTGCCGGGCTTTTTCACTTCGCCATTGATGTAGAACGAGCGGTATTCGATCTGGCTGAGACTGACTTTCGGGTCTATCAGATAACCCTGCTTGAGCCCGTCGACGATGATTTTCTCGACCTGACCGGGGGTCAGTCCCTTGGCGGATATTTCGCCGAGGAACGGGTAGGAAAAGGTGCCGGCATCACTGAGCCGGATCTTTTTCATGCTCAATTCCGGCTCACCGAAAACGATGATTCGCAACACGTCGCCGGCAGCGAGTTTGTATTGCGTATCGGGATCTGCCGCATAGGTGTGGGGCAAGAGAAACAACGCGAACAAAAGGACAAGTGTGCGAGTGTTCATGTCGAGACCCTCTTAAAGGCTGACGTTGAAGCTGATCTGGAACACGTTGCGGGTGAAGCTTTCATTGTCGGCATCGGAATCGTTGTCGCGGTACCGATAGCCCAGTTCGATATCCAGCCAACGGCGCATGGCGTACACCACGGCCAGGTTGTAGTCCTGAAGATTGTCGGTACGGCTTTGGCCTTCGTAGACATAACGCCCGTAACCGGCCTGGGCCACGGTAGTAATCCGTTCAGTCCAGCCGTGACGCCAGCCGACCTGGGTAAACGTCGATTTCACGGCATCCGCGCCGTCGTCACCCTCGGCGAGGGCCTGGCGAGCGACGAAGGTGAATGTCGAATAGGTCCGCGGTTTCCATTGCAGATCGACTTGCCATGTCGGGTTGTCGAGGTCTTTGGATTCACTGTTGTCGAAGTTCTTTTTCTCGTAACCGACGCGGACTTTACCCGTCGTGCGTGCCGTGAAATCCCATACGGCACCGGCCATGACGGCGTCGGATTTACTGCTGCGCGGGCTGTTGGCCTGCTGGTAATCAAAGTCGGTGTGGTTATATTCCACCAGACCCCGGGTGTTGCTGCCGATGCGGTGATACCAGGTGCTCGTCAGGGCAGTGGTATTGCGTTCCTTGTCGTCGTTGATGCCATCGGCGTTGTCGTAGCGCAGTTGTGCGTAACTGGCCCCGAGATCGATTTGGTTGTCAGCGCTTTTCGCCCCGAACGTGTAGAGACCGCCCACCCGTTTGTTGTTGAGCTTGTCGTTGATGCCTTCGACTGCCGTCGATTCCGTGCGCTCCCATTTGCGGTATTCAGCGTCGAGCTTCAGACGATGCCGGTCAGTGAACTCCATGATGCTGTCGGCACGCACGCGTTGGGCCGTGTTCGAAGCATCCGACTCGTCGTGATAAATGTAGCGAGTAGGTTGCCAGATGAGCCGGGTGGCGCTGTTGCGATCCTCGGCCTTGAGCTCGAAAGAAGGCGCCAGCTTGGTGACCATGGAGGACTGTTTACTGTTTTCCAGTTCGCGAAAGTTGTCGTCATAACTTTCCGAAAACAGGAACGATGGCGTGAAGTCGAATCCATACACATCAATGGCTTGCGGATTGATGCTCCAGGCCATTTCGGGATAGAGACAGGCCATCATCAGTGCGACGGGGCATCGTGACTTCAAAGCCATGTTATAGCTCCTGAGCAAGGGCATATAAGGCAAGTCGTTAGTTGTAGGGGTGAAAACCGGCTTGTTGTCGTTCAATCACGCTGAGTGGCAGGCAGACCGGCTGCTCACGGTTGAGAAACTGCAGGAGGATCATCACGCGGTCGGTTCCGTGCAATCCGAGGAACACGCCCTCCAGTGGCGCGAGCGGGCCGCTGACGATCTGCAGATTCTCTCCGGGTTTCAGCGCTTCATCCGGCTCCGACAACGTTGATTCGAGGCAACGTGCACGCAAGTGTTCGATGACGTGCTCGGCCACTGTTGCGGGACCATGGTTGAATTCGACGAAACGACTGACTCCCCGAGTAGAGCGCAAGGGTGCCCAGTTGTCGTCACGACTGAGTTGGATGAACAAGTATCCGGGAAAGAGGGATTCCTGGACTCGCTGTCGTTTCCCGCGAATGACGCGTTCACTGACGAGTTGGGGGTGAAAGACCACGTAATTCTGTTGCAGCAGGTTGAGGTGGGCACGCTCATCCTGACGTGGCTTGCATTGTAAAAGGTACCAATTAGGTTGGTCCGAGCTGATGACTGGCATGCTTGTAAACTCTTTGATGATCGAAAGTTTATGGCAGGCAGAAGCTCTATTGAGGGCTAAGTAAGGGCAGTCAGCGAAAGTATTTTTTTTATTATGGGTTTGTGAAGTGTTTCAATGTTGAATCACAAAGTGTTTCATTGGTGTGCATCGAGCAGTGAAGTTTCGCTCTGTTATGCGGCACCTCTGGAGGAATCATCGGTTCAACTTTTTAGAAGGCAAAGCTACCGCACGGTCTGTCCATGCAGGCTTAAGGTTAGGTAACTAAGTAGTTGTCCCTGAAGCGACAGGGCGCGAGTAAGTGATTGCTCGCGCCCTGTAAAAAATCAACCTTGGTAGTTATCGGCCAGACTTTACGGTCTGTCAAACGTTAGCAGTCAAAAAACACGCCATCCATCCAGTAATGGTTCTACCGATGGATAACCAACTGTTTTTTAATGACTTATTCTTTTGGCTGAACGGTAGAAACTTTTTCTGCCTGTTATGGTCGCGACTATTGTTTAGATCGAAAGCTTTCCCCACTATTGGGTGCTGTTATAAAGCCTGGACTGAATAAGTCATCCAGCGCTATAACTTATCGCCTGTCGGCTTGTGTGGAGCAGGGATTATGACCGTTCTTGTTACAGGCGCTGCGGGCTTTATCGGGTATCACGCGGTCAAACGATTGGTGCAGCAAGGCCAGGAAGTTGTCGGTATCGACAACCTTAACGATTACTACAGTGTGGATCTCAAACAGGCGCGGCTTGAACAGTTGAGCGGTCTGCAAAGTTTCAGTTTTGAAACACTGGATATTGTCGACAAGCCTGCCTTGATGGCGTTATTCAAAGCGCACGATTTCACCGAGGTGGTGCATTTGGCCGCTCAGGCGGGTGTGCGCTATTCGCTCGACAACCCGGATGCCTATGCGCAATCGAACCTGGTGGGGTTTCTGAATGTGCTGGAAGCTTGCCGACATTATCCGCCCGCGCATCTGGTCTACGCGTCGAGCAGCTCGGTATATGGGGCCAACAGCAAGTTGCCATACAGCGTCGATGATGCGGTCGAGCACCCTGTCTCGCTTTATGCCGCCACCAAGCGAGCCAATGAGCTTCTCGCCGACAGCTACTGCCATCTTTACGGCTTGAAGGCCAGCGGCCTGCGCTTTTTCACGGTTTACGGGCCCTGGGGCAGGCCGGATATGGCGCTGTTCAAATTTACCGAAGCCATTCTTCAGGGACGACCGATCGACATCTACAACCAGGGTCAGATGGCGCGGGACTTTACTTACGTCGATGACGTTGTCGAAAGCATCGTCCGCCTGTGTCCGAAACCGCCAACGCCGGAGAAGGAGGCAAGTGGCGTGAACCGGATTTTCAACCTGGGGCGCGGCAAACCGGTCGCGTTACTGGATTTCGTCGACTGCCTCGAACAGGCACTGGGCATAAAAGCCCAGCGCAATCTGTTGCCGATGCAGGCAGGCGATGTCATCAAGACCTGGGCTGATGTTTCGGCATTGGAACAATGGATCGGGTTTTCTCCACGAGTGGAAGTTGCAGAGGGTGTGGCGCAGTTTGTGAGTTGGTATCGCCAGTACTATCGGATTTGAGCGGCGCTTCATGCGCCTGTAGTACGGTCATGAGCCGAGACCCACCCGGTTGTTGCGCATGATCGAAAAATTCAGTGCCGCAGCGACACACAGCCAGGCCAGATATGGAAACAGGATCAAGCCGGTGATCACATCCAGGCGCAGGGCCAGGACCACCATCACGGCGACGACCAGCCACAGCAGTACGAGAATGATCATCGCGGCAACGATCCGCTGCGCACCGAAAAACACCGGCGTCCACAGCGTGTTCAGGGCAATCTGCGCCGCCCACAACGCCAGGACCATTTCGCTGCCGGGAATCATCGTCAAACGGTAACCGACCCAGGCCAGCAGTAGATAGATCGTCGTCCACGCCACCGGAAACACCCAGTTGGGTGGGGTGAACTTCGGTTTGTTGAGCTGCGCGTACCATTGGCCGGGCTTGAAAACCATGCCGGTGGTGGCCGCTGCACCGCAGGCGATCAGAAAAATCAGGAAATTCACCATTTATCACTCCTTGGCCGCAGCCAGTCTGCCTGGTTTATTCCGCCGCAGCGGTCGTTCATTCGGATCTTGAGCACATCAGTTCACTGACCCGCGCCACCAGCGTGTCGACCGCGAAAGGCTTGGTCAGCACCTGCATGCCGGGTCCCAACTGGCCGGCGCCGATCACTGCGTTTTCTGCGTATCCGGTAATGAAAAGTGTCGTCAGATTCGGCCGGATCTCTCTCCCGGCGTCTGCCAGTTGTCGGCCGTTCATGCCACCCGGCAGGCCGACGTCGGTGATCAGCAAGTCGATATGCACATTCGATTGCAGCACCTTCAGCCCGGCAACGCTGTCGCCTGCTTCGAGCAAGTTGTAGCCGAGATCGCCAAGCACTTCGGTCAACAAGGCGCGCACGGTCGGTTCATCGTCCACCACCAGAATAGTCTCGCTGGCCTTGGGTACTACCGCCGGCGCGATATGCTTGTCATCGTGATTCTGCACGGGATCGCCACGGTGACGAGGCAGGTAGATGCACATCGTGGTGCCCCGATCGACCTGCGAGTGCACGCGCACCTGACCGCCGGACTGTTTGGCAAACCCGTAGATCATCGACAAGCCCAGCCCCGTGCCCTGGCCCAGCGGCTTGGTGGTAAAGAACGGGTCAAAGGCCTTGGCGATCACATCCGCCGACATGCCGGTGCCGGTATCGCTGACGCACAGGCACACATATTCACCCTCGGGCATATCCAGCGCGCCGGCGGTCTCGGCGTCCATGATGCGATTGGCCGTTTCGATGGTAATGCGTCCGCCGTCGGGCATCGCATCGCGGGCATTGATGCACAGGTTGAGCAATGCGTTTTCCAGCTGACTGGCATCCACCAGTGTCGGCCAGAGCACCGGCGAGCCAATGGTTTCCAGAAGAATGCTCGGGCCCACGGTGCGCTGGATCAGTTCGGTCATGCCGGTCATCAGCATGTTGACGTCGGTGGGTCGCGGATCGAGGGTCTGGCGTCTGGAGAACGCCAGCAGGCGGTGGGTGAGGGCGGCGGCACGCTTGACCGCGCCCTGTGCGGTGACCATGTATTTGTCGACTTCGCTCAACCGGCCCTGACTGATCCGCGTACTCATCAATTCCAGTGCACCGGAAACGCCGGCCAGCAAATTGTTGAAGTCATGAGCCAGGCCTCCGGTCAGTTGGCCGACCGCTTCCATCTTTTGCGACTGACGCAGTTTTTCCTCCGCTTGCATCAACTCGGCGGTGCGCGCTGACACCCGTTGTTCGAGTGTGTCGTTGAGCGCACGCAAGGCGGCGATAGCCCGGTCGCGCTCTGCCTCGACGGTGCGGCGTTCCTCGACGTCGATCAGTACGCCGGGGAAGCGCAGTGGTTTGTTGTCATCGGCACACTCAACGCGACCGTTGGCTTCGATCCACTGGTATCTGCCGTCCGCGCGGCGCACACGGTACTGATGGGAATAGGCGCCACCGCGGCCAATGGCTTGGTCGATCGCCGTGGTCAGTCCATCCCGATCGTCGGGGTGCACGCTGGTGATCACCTGTTCGAGGCTGAGGCCTTCGCGCCCCAGACTCGGGTCGAGGTTGAACACCTGGGCGAAGCCTTCGTCGATGGCAAAACGGTCGGTCAGCAGATCCCAGTGCCAGGTGCCGATAATGGCGCCGGCCGCGAGCGCCAGTTGCACGCGCTCGACGTTCTCCCGGGCGATCGCCTCACTGGCGCGCAAGCGCTCCTCGGCGTCGCGCCGTTCGGTGACGTCGTTGAACAGGATCGCGATCTGCCGGTCGGCCGGATCGCCGACCCGCACGGCACGCACATCGAACCAGCGTTCGAAGGTATTGGCGTAATTCTCGAAGTTCGCCGGCTCCCCGGTCTTGGCCACATGGCCGTAGGTTTCGAACCAGAAGCGCTCAAGATTGGGCGCGAATTCGGTCACCCATTTACCGCGCAGGTTGACCCCGCACTGGCGCTCGAACGCCGGGTTGGCTTCAACGAAGTAGTAGTCGACAGGCTCGTCGTTGGCGTCGAATTTGACTTTGACGATGGCAAACGCCGATTCGATGGTTTCCAGAATGGTGCTGAAACGCTCTTCACTCTCGCGCAACGCCGTTTCGGCACTGCGCGAGCGCGTGAGGTCAAGCATCGCGCCGATCATGCGTTCGGCCTTGCCGGATTGATTGCGGATCAAGTGACCTCGATCGAGCACCTCGGCATAGGAACCATCCTGACAGCAGAATCGATACTCCGCGCTCCATGTCGTGCCGTCGCCATCGATGGCGGCGCGGATCGATGTCAGCACCCGCGTCTGATCTTGAGGATGGATCCGCGCGAACCGCCAGTCGCCACTGGGATCAACGTTCTCCAGCGCGAAACCGTACGCCTGTTGCAACGCCTGGTTCCAGATGATCTGGTTGGTTTGCAGGTCCCAGTCCCACACCGCATCACTGGTGGCCATGACGGCCAGTCGATAGCGTTCCTTGGTTTCGATTATGGCGCGCCCGAATAGATGTTCCTGAGTACGGTCGCGGAGAATTTTCACGAAGCCCAAATGAGTCTGGTCTTCATCGTAGAGCGGCATCAGCTCGCCAGAGGCCCAGAATCGCTCGCCGTCCTTACGCAAATGCCATCGCTCATCGTAGGCACGGCCTTCGACAAGGGCGCGCTGCATTTCCTGTTCGACGCGGCCGGCGGCGCGATCTTCAGGGGTGAAAAAGCAGGATGCGCTCTGACCGCGAACCTCTTCGGCGGACCAGCCCAGCACGTTGGTCGCGCCGCAGTTCCATTCCGTGATGTATCCGCCAAGGTCAGTGACGACCATCGCGAAATCCACTGCACTCTCGAAAACCGCCCGCTGCCGCGCCTCACTACGAGCGAGCGCGGCCTGACTGGCTTGCAGTCGCGCCGTGATGTCGCGCTCATCGTCGGCTTCAGTGCTCTGCAAGGCGGCGCGTAATCGCTTGACCTCGGACTCGAGCGCTTCGCGACTAAGGTGTTTGAGGGTGTCCATCTCGCCTTCTTGGTTGAATTTTTCAGGGGCCGATTCAGAGTGTCGGGCATGACCGACAGGTGCCGTCAATATCGGGAAGCGTTGTGGCTGCTGATCCGTTGACAGGTTGCTTCGTCGTTAAGTTTCACTGATGGAGCAAGGTCGTTTTGGGTGAATGCTGATTTCAAATCGATTCGCTGTCATCCAGGCGGGCCAGCAACGACTGGCCGCGTTGCCACAGTGCCTCTTGCTTGGCCTGCGGCATGCGGTCGAGGTTCCTGTACATCATGGCCATGCGCTGATTGCCGCGCAGCAGTTCGCCGTGGCGCATCAGGAAATGCCAATACAGCGAGTTGAACGGGCAGGCATTGTCCGCCGTGCTTTCGCTGACCTTGTACGCGCAACCGCGGCAGTAATCCGACATGCGATTGATGTACTGGCCGCTGGCGCAATAGGGTTTGGAACCGAGATAACCGCCATCGGCGTGCATGACCATGCCCAGCGTGTTGGGCAGCTCGACCCAATCAAAGGCGTCCATGTAGATCGCCAGATACCACTCGCAGATCTGGCTCGGCGCGATGCCGGCGAGCAGGGCGAAGTTGCCGGTGACCATCAGCCGCTGAATGTGATGCGCGTAGGCGTGCTGCAAGCTTTGCCCGATGGCGTGGCGCATGCAGTTCATTTGCGTGTCGCCGGTCCAGTAGAACTCGGGCAATGCCCGGGTGTTGCCTAACGAGTTGCCCTGCGCGTAATCAGGCATCTTCAGCCAGTACACGCCGCGCACGTATTCACGCCAGCCAATCAGTTGCCGAATGAAGCCTTCGGCGGCATTGAGCGCAACGCTGCCGGACCAGTACGCCGACTCCACGTCGCTGCACAATTGGCGCAGATCCAGCAGGCCGATGTTGAGTGCTGCGCTGACGCGTGCGTGGAACAGGAACGGCTCATCACTGGCCATGGCGTCCTGGTAATCGCCAAACCCGGCCAGACCGTAATCGAGAAAGTACGCCCAAAGAGCCTGCGCATCGGCATGGGTGACGGGATAGTTGAAGTCATCGAGCGCACCGTAGTGCTGGCTGAAACGCGCCTTGACCAGTGCCAGTACTTCGCTGGTGATTGCGTCGTTGCTGAAGCGCGCCGGGTAGGGTGCCTTCACGCTTTTGGGCAGGGCCTTGCGATTCTCGGCATCGAAGTTCCATGCGCCACCCACCGGCGAGCCGTCGCCATTGAGCAACAACCGGCTCTTGCGACGCATCTCCCGGTAGAAAAACTCCATTCGCAGTTGTTTCTTGCCCTTGGCCCAGGCGGCGAACTCTTCGCGACCGCACAGAAAACGCGTATCGGCGTGCCAGTGAATTGGCAAACCGCATTCCTTCATCGATTGCTCCAGCCGCCAGTCGCCACACTCGGTGACGTGCACTTCTTCGGCCTGCAACAGCGCTTGCCAGCGATGCAATTCACCCGGCACCGAACCGCTGTTTTCCGGATCATCCAGCCTGATGTATTCAACGCGTACACCCTGATCTTGCAACGCCTGGGCGAAATGGCGCATGGCGCTGAAGATCAGGGCAATCTTCTGTGGGTGGTGGGGCACGTGGCTGGCTTCTTCCATGACCTCAACCAGCAACACCGTGTCGCGCTCGGCATCGAGTCCCTGTAAGGAAGCCAGGTCGAACGATAACTGGTCGCCCAGTACCAGGCACAAGCGGCGGGTAGTGTTCATTTTACGGTTCATTGGCTTGCTTCGGCGCCCTGGCGGCGGAAGAACAAAGTCACCTGACCGACTTCCACCCCGAACTTGGACATGCTGGTGCGGTTGATCAACGTGTCCTCGTCCATCAGGTACATCCAGTCGTCCATGCTCATTTCATAGGTCGAGTCGTCGACCGGTACGTTCAGCCGATAACGCCAGTGAAATGTGTTGCCGGCCACCTGGCCTTGGGCAACCCCTACGACATCACCGGCGCGACCACTCCACCGTCCCTGGCCCTCGGGCGTCAATGTCCATACGCGGTGTTGGCGAGTACCGTCGCTATACAGAAAACGCTCGTCGAGAATCAGGTTGTTGCCTTCGCGACGGCTGACGATGTTGACTTCAAAGCGCTTGGTCACTTCGCCGCCGCGCTTCTGAAACATTCCCCAGGCCTTGACGGGCTGGCTGAAAAAACGCTGCAGATCGAGGGCTGGTTGTTGATCGGCATAACGGCTGACATCCACGCTGGTGCAGCTTGCGATGCTGAGTAGCAGTGTCAATAACAGCACTAATCGAGTCATTGCTTTACTCCCTGATGGCAGAGGGGGTCGAGGGACCGCGCTGGAGATGCTTTCTTGTACGCCATGAAGCGCGCGTACAGGGTTGCGGCCGTCTAATTTCGCTTTCCCGCGGCAGTGTTGCGCGGCATGGCGGATCAGCACCCAAAATAATTGTACGAAGGTGGTAATTCTGTATAGGTTTTGTTCACGATAGGCGGAAAAAAGCCACCTGACAATCAAGCCGCATTTTTTTTGCGCAAATGCGCAGAACCGACATCACAAGCTGAAGGCTTGCCTGGGTAGCGGGGAGAGGGCGCGAATAGTGTTCACTGTGGTTTGCGGTGCTGTTGCCAGTAGGCGGAAAAAGGCCCGGATTCCTCCGGGCCAGTCATGCTCATCAGTGCGAATCCGCCTCGCTCGCAGCCTCGGCAGCGGATCTTTCCCTGCGCCTCTGGAGCCAACTGTAGAACGCATGCACGGGATGAAGGACGGCGGTGAGTACGCCGAGCAGCAGGATGGTGAAAAGGATGATCAGCGGGATGCTTTCGTGCGAGAACATGGTGGGTTACTCCTGTAGTCACTATGTCGTAACCCGCAGACTAGACGCATCGAATCCTGTTTTTGATGAATGAATGTTCATCCTTGAACGCTTCGGGTGTGTTACGGCAAATCCTCCGGACGCATGGTCAGGATAATTTTTCCGACATTCCCTGAAGACTCCATTCGCCGGTGAGCATCGGCAGCCCGCGCGAGCGCAAATGTGCTGTCCACCACCGGTTCCAGGCTCCCTGCGCCGTCGAAGCGATCGAGCCAATGCTCACGGAAGCGTTGGATCATGGCGTGCTTTTCCGGTTGGGTGCGGGATTTCATCACCGTGCCGATGATTTGCAGATGCCGATAGAGGATGTGTTCGAGCTCCACGCTTACCTGGCCGCCACCGCCCAGAATCCCGACCTGCACCAGTCGGCCACCGTGAGCAAGCGAGGCAATGTTGCGTGCGAAGTAGGGTTCGCCGATGAAATCGATGACCACATCGACCCCTCGACCCTCGGTCTTGTCGGCAATGACTTGGGCGAAGTCCTGGGTCTTGTAGTCAATCGCAACGTCAGCCCCCAGATGTTCGACACGCGATAACTTGCTGCCCTCTGTGGTGGCATACACCGTGGCGCCGGTGGCGTAGGCCAGTTGCACGGCTGCGGAGCCGACACCGCCGGCCGCCGCATGAATCAACACCGAGTCGCCGGACTTGAGGCGAGCCAGGTGCATCATCGCTTCATGGGCGGTGACGAACACCTCCGGGATAGCCGCTGCGTGTACATAATCCAGTTGCGCGGGGATCGGCATGGCCATGCGGTAGTCGATGCGCGCCAGTTCGGCATAGGCGCCACCGCCAACGACGCCCATCACTCGGTCTCCTGCGGCGTAGCCGGTCACTTCGCAGCCTGTCTGGATCACCTCGCCAGCGATCTCCAGTCCGATGATCAGCGAGTCACCGAAATTCGGATGCCCATAACCACCGGTGCGATGGGTCAGGTCGGCACGGTTCACGCCAGCGGCGTAAACCCGCACCAGAAGGTCGGTTGGGCGGACTTCGGGGTTGGGCGCATCGACGAGTTCCAGGACATCTGCGGCGCCGAATTCTCTGATGTTGATCGCTTTCATAGCGGGTTCTTCTCCGAGTCGGAAAACGTGGCATTGGCGATGGCCGATGCAGTGATGGCGCCGGGAAAACCCACATAAAACGCCAGGTGGGTAATCGCTGCGGCAATTTCGTCAAGGCTGACGCCGTTAGTGATTGCCCGGCGCAAGTGAGCGGGCAATTCTTCTGAATGACCACCGGCAATCAATGCAGCGACGGTAATCAGGCTGCGGTCGCGGAGTGACAATCCAGGATCGGCCCAGATCTGCGGATAAAGCGTTGCGTCGACGAAATCCGACAGCTTGGGTGTGAACGCCCGGGCCGCTTCGCGAGGACTGCTGAAATTGATCGTGGACATGGGAGCTCCGTTAAACCTGGCTGATGAATTTGTGGGTGAGGTAGTGCTCGATGCCTTCAACGCCGCCTTCGGAGCCGTGACCACTTTCTTTCAAGCCGCCGAACGGAAGCTCGGTGGCGACGATGCGGTACTGGTTTATCCCGATCATTCCGGCTTCCAGTCCGTCGGCCACGTCGATGGCTGTTCGTGCGCTGGAGGTGAACGCATAGGCCGAAAGGCCATACGGCAATCGATTCGCTTCTTGCAGGCCGTCGGCCAGTTCGTCGAAAGGCATCAACACGGCGATGGGGCCGAAAGGTTCTTCGTGCATGATGCGGGCGTTCATGGGCACGTCTGCCAAAACGGTGGGCTGGAAGAAAAAGCCGTCTCCGGAAAGCGCCTCGCCACCGACCAATACCCGTGCGCCTTTCTCGACGGCATCGGCTATCAATTGCTCCATCTTGACCAACTGCCTTGGGTTGGCGAGCGGTCCGACCTGAGTCTGTGGATCGAAGCCGTCGCCGATTTTCAGGGCTTTGGTGGCCGCGACAAAGTGATCGACAAACGCTTGATAGGCGCCACGCTGAACGATGAACCGGGTCGACGAGATGCACACCTGGCCGGTACCGCGAAAGCGGTTTGCGACCCCCTCTACTGCGGCTTTCTCGACATCAGCGTCGGCGAATACCAACACCGGGCCATGACCTCCCAGCTCAAGGGTAATGGGCTTCACGCCCTCGGCGGCACGGGCCGAGAGCAACCTTCCAATGGGCACGGAGCCTGTGAATGTCACTTTTCGAATGATCGGAGAAGCAATGAGCTGGCTGGACACCTGATCCGGTACGCCGAAGACCACTTGCAGCACGCCTTTGGGCAGGCCTGCGTCGTCCAGCGCCCGTGCCAGGGCCAGCGCGGTGGAGGGACTTTCTTCTCCGGGTTTGAGAATCACGCTGCAACCCGCCGCCAGGGCCGCCGACAGTTTGCGGGCAGGCGTGATGGCCGGAAAATTCCACGGCGTGAAAGCTGCGACCGGGCCAATGGCCTGGCGTTTGACCAGTTGCAGTACACCGGGGCGGTTGGCAGGTACAACACGGCCGTCGATGCGCCGAGCGCTTTCGGCGAACCATTCGAAATACTCTGCGGCTCGCACCACTTCATCCATGCTTTCGCTCAGTGGCTTGCCTTCTTCCAGGGTCATCTGCGCTGCAATGTGCGGGGCTCGTTCCAGGATCAGATCGGCGGCGCGCTTGAGGATTTTCGCGCGCTGGTCCGGCACCGTCTGCCGCCATTGTTCGAAGCCCACTCGGGACACTTCCAGGGCGCGGTCAAGGTCGCCGGCAGTGGCGAGGGGAACACGTCCGATTTCACGCCCGGTCGCAGGGTTGACGACGGCTGCCGTAGAGCGACCTTGCGCATCAATCCATTCACCACCGATGAAAAGATAAAGCTGATCGTAGGAGTTGTTCATGGTATGGCCTTTGGTTGGTTGTCAGGGACGGGCAAGCGCTCCGTGAAACCAAGTCTATGGAAGGTGAGTCGCTTGATTTAGCCGGCCACGAGGGAATCATTGTTGTCCCCAGAGGTAATATCGGGGGCCGGGGGGGAGGGTGTAGCATCCGCACTTGTCTCGAGCGGATTGCAGGTCTGAAGAACGATCAGGATGGATAAACTTTCAAATATGTCGGTGTACATAAAAGTGGTCGAGATGGGCAGTTTCACGGCCGTTGCGAACCATCTGGACTCCACTGTCGGCAATGTCTCACGCGCCGTCTCGGCACTTGAAAATGTGCTCGATGCGCGTCTGTTGCAACGATCTACCCGACGTCTTTCGGTGACCGACGCGGGTCGTCGGTTCTACGAGCGATGCATCAAGATTCTGGCCGACCTGGAAAGTGCAGAAGCCGAAGCGAGCAATGCAGCCTTGAAGCCCAGAGGAACCTTGCGCGTGCACTGCGTACCTGGACTCGCTCGGCACCTGGTGACCGGCGCAGTGCTGGCGTACCGCGATGAATTTCCGGACGTCACCGTGGATTTGATGCTCTCGCAACGCATGCCCAACCTGCTCGAGGACCAGCTGGATGTCTCGATCCTGATTGCTCGTACGCTGCCGGATTCAGCGTATGTCAGTCAGAAGATCGGCGTCAGTCATTGCGTACTGGCAGCGTCGCCCGAATATCTGGATCGACACGGAACCCCGACCACGCCTGACGAACTCAGCGGTCATCAATGCTTGCTGCTCGGAACGGTGGACTATGTGCGGGATGAGTGGCAGCTCAAGAGCAAAGCAGGTGACGCGACCTTCGTTCCCACCGGACCGAGCTTCAGCGTGAATGACATGGACGCGATGGCTATTGCCATTCGGGAAGGGGCCGGAATCGGCTTGTTGGCCGGATTTACTGCCATCGATGATTTGCGCTGCGGAAAACTGGTGCGGGTTCTGCCTGACTACCATACGTACGAGCGCAACGTTTATGCCGTCTACACGTCACGACAGTTCGTCGATGCAAAAATCACTCGCTTTATCGATAGCCTGAAAGACCGCGTCGGTAGTCAGCTGGCAGCAACGGCTCAGGAACTTATCGGTTGAAAGACCGCAGGCAGCCTCGTTGATTCAGGGATGGCGAGCGGGATTGAATGCCGCGCATCCCTGGCTGCGCGGCGAGATATTGTTTCGATACTCACGAAGCGACCGCGAGATGAACGGCGTTTTTACACAGCAAACGCAGTCCCGCGAGTATTCACAAAAAGCGAGTAGATCGAGTGACTGCTTGCCATGAACAGCCTGTTCCCTTCGCGCCCCCCGAAGCACAGGTTCGGGCAGCGCTCTGGCAGCGAAATATGGCCGATGGCCTTGCCCTGTGGATTGAAAACCCGCACGCCGTCGAGTTTTTCCAGGTCAGCCCTGGGATCGCCATTGCCGCCCCAGCCGCACCAGAGGTTGCCCGCTTCGTCGCACTTGATACCGTCGATTGCCGCGTAGTCCAGCCCCTCGATGTGCTTGCGGCGCTCGCCCAGTGTGCCGTCTTCCTTCACGGCAATGGCCCAGATCAAGCGATTGGGTTTGGCGCGACCTTCGACGACATACAGGGTTTTCTCGTCGGGAGAAAAGCACAGACCATTGGGGCCGTTCAGGTCGTCGATGACCCGAGTGACCTTTCTGCTCTCACCGTCGATGCGGTAAACGGCGTGGGGTTGGCTCGGGGTGATTTTGTGGCCTTCGTAGTTGTTGCCGGTCTGGAATGGCGGGTCGGTAAACCAGATCGATCCGTCACTTTTGCAGACGATGTCGTTGGGCGAGTTGAAGGGCTTGCCCTCGAAGCTGTCGGCCAGCACGGTGATCGTGCCGTTGTATTCGGTGCGCGTGACGCGGCGGCCTTCGCTAGTGGTGGTAGAGCCTTCGCAGACGATAAGCCGCCCTTGGCGATCCCGGCACATCCCGTTGGAGAAGTTCGAGTGCTCACGGTAGACGGTGAAGGTCTCGGTGATTTCATCCCAGCGCATGATGCGATTATTGGGGATGTCGCTGACCAGCAAATAGCGGCCATCGCCGATCCAGACCGGTCCTTCGGCCCAGCGCATGCCGGTGGCAAGTTTTTCCACACTGGCGTTGAAAATGCGCAGGTCGAGGAAGCTGTCGTCGAGGATGTGAATCAGTGGATCCGGGTAGCGTTGACTCAACGGTTCGGCGGCTTCAGCGAGACTGGGCAGCAAGGTGCTGCCGGTGGCGAGAGTGGCAGAAACGGCGAGGGATTTTTTCAGGAAGCTGCGGCGGGTATTGCCCTTTACCTGTTCGAGGCTTTCAGGCTTGGCGGCCAGGGATGAGTCCATGTAGCGATCTCCGTGGTTTTATTTTTGTTGGGAGGCGTACTAATAACCTGTGATAGGACATCGTACAAGTTAATCGTTTGCTTGCCCCTACAGATCTTGGAGTGAAGTGCGCTTTGCTTAAGGGTGAAGTCTGGAATCCATATAGCCCAAGCGCAGCCTTATATTCCCAAACGAAGTTCATGTTAATTTTATAGTGCGTTTTAATCTAATCAGGTTTTTCCTGATTGGAGCATTCGCTCTTGAAGATTTCGACACATTTGACACTTGGCCTGGCGCTCGCCGTCAGTTGCGCTGCAGCATTCGCGGGGCCCACCCTTGATCGCGTGACGCAAAAAGGTGAACTCACCGGTGTCCTGATGGAGAGCTACCCGCCGTTCTCTTTTCTCAATGACCAGAATCAGCTCGACGGCTTCGATGTGGATGTCGCTAAAGCTGTGGCCGAGCGCCTTGGGGTCAAGCTGAAACTTGAAACGCCTTCCTGGGACGTGATTGCCGCAGGGCACTGGAACGGTCGATACGACATCTGCGTGTGCTCGATGACACCGAGCAAGGCGCGGGCCGAAGTGTTCGACTTTCCCGTGGAGTATTACCAGTCACCGGCGGTGATCGTGGTCAATGCGAAGGACAAGGAGATTGCCACTGGCAAAGATTTGTCCGGCAAAAAAGTCGGTGTGATCAGTGCGTCGACTTATGAGGCCTATCTGAACAAGGATCTGGTCATTGAAGGCGCCGAGGACAAACCGTTGAGCTATCCGTTCGACAATGTCCAGATCGCGCCTTACGACAATGAAACCGTTGCCTTCCAGGATCTCGCACTCGGTACCGGCGTGCGCCTGGACGCTATGGTCACCAACCTGATCACCGCGCGTGAACGCATCGCTCAGGATCCGCGCTTCAAGATTGCCGGAGATCCACTGTATGCCGAACCGAACGTCGTGGCGGTCGAAAAAGGCGATGCGCAATGGAATGCGAAAGTCACCGAAGTCATCGCACAACTCAAGACTGACGGCACGCTAAGCAAAATATCCCGCAAGTGGATCGGTTCTGATATCAGCCAATGACAGCAATCAATCCGCATCCGGCCAAAGCGGCTGTTACCCCGCAAAAGCAGCCGCCACTGACACGTCAGCTGTTCGGTTTTCGCACGCGTCTGTATCTGACGTGGGCGGCGCTGTCGGGTCTGGGCGTGTGGTTTTTCATGCGCTTCGATCTGAAGTTTTCGATCATTCTGGAAAAGTGGCCGAACCTGGTCGGCCTGCATCTGGGGCCGAACGGGTTCTTGCAGGGCGCCGCGCTGACGATATTCCTGTGTTTCTGCTCGATCTGGTTTTCGTTATTGCTGGGCTTTGTCACCGCGTTGGCCAGGCTGTCGAGCAGCGCCGTGGCGTTTGGTATCGCCAGCTTCTACGCCTCGTTCTTTCGCGGCACGCCGCTGTTGATCCAGATCCTGTTGATCTATCTGGGGCTGCCGCAGCTGGGTGTGGTGCCAGGCGCAATCAGCGCCGGGATCATCGCGCTGTCGCTCAACTACGGGGCTTATCTCAGTGAGATTTTTCGTGCCGGCATCCTCGCGGTTGCCCCGGGTCAGCGCGAAGCAGCCGCCGCACTGGGCCTGAGACCCGCCGCAACATTCATCCATATCATCCTGCCGCAAGCCATGCGCACGATCATTCCGCCGACCACCAGCCAGTTCATTTCGATGCTCAAGGACTCGTCCCTGATTTCGGTCATGGGTGTCTGGGAAGTGATGTTTCTGGCGCAGTCGTACGGGCGTTCGTCCTACCGTTACATCGAAATGCTGACCACCGCAGCCGCCATCTATTGGCTGTTATCCATCGGTCTCGAACTGATCCAGCATCGCCTCGAACGCCATTACGGCAGAGGCTTCAAGCATCAGCGCTGAGCCATTCCGTTGAATGATTTCTAGCAGGAACCAAGATGTCCGATCCTAAACCTCTGCTGTTTGCACTCTATGAACAAGCCAGCGTCGGGTGCGGCGGTGCGCCGAGTCTGTGGACGCACCCGGCTGACGAACGCCTGGCGATCAACTCGCTGGGCTACTGGTCAAACCTGGCGCGGATTGCCGATCAGGCGCACCTCGATATGTTGTTCTTTGGTGATGTGCTGGGCTTCTACGATGTGCTGGGTGGCAATGCCGATGCGGCAGTGAAATGGGCGGTGGAAGCACCGGCCAACGATCCGTTGATGATCATTCCGGCGTTGGCGGCCGTGACGGAAAACCTGGCGTTTGGTGTCACGGTGACCACCAGTTATGAGCACCCGTTTACCCACGCCCGGCGCTTCAGCACGCTTGATCACCTCACCAATGGGCGAGTGGGCTGGAACATCGTCACCTCTTACCTGTCCAGCGCCGCCCGCAATTTCGGGCTGGAGCAAATGATCAAGCATGACGATCGCTATGAGCGCGCCGAAGAGTTTCTCGATGTGGTGTACAAACTGTGGGAAGGCAGTTGGGCCGATGACGCCGTGGTTGCCGACAAGGCCCGCCAGCTGTATGCCAGAGGCGACCGGGTGCGACCGATCAATCACGAGGGGGCGCACTATCGCGTGGCCGGGCCGCACCTGACCGCTCCGTCTCCGCAGCGCACCCCGTTGCTGATTCAGGCGGGCTGGTCGGGACGCGGTCGAGAGTTCGCCGCCAAGCACGCGGAACTGATCTTCATCGCCAAATCCAACCCGCAGGAAATCCGTCAGGGCCTGGAAGACATCTGGGCCCAGGCTGAGGCGCTTGGGCGTCAACGTGAAGACGTGAAATCGTTGACTGTACTGCGCATCGTCACGGCCAAAACCGAAATCGAAGCCCAGCGCAAATACGACGAGTTGCAAAGCAACTATCACTTGCAGGCACAACTGGTCAGTTACGCCGGCGACACCGGCATCGACATCAGCCGCTACGCCGACAGCGATGCGCTATCGACGCACACCGAAGGCCTGACCTCTTACGTGATGCGCCCCGATGGCAGTGGAAAGCCGCTGACGGCGGGTGATGTGAAAAAGCGCTTCGCCAGCGTTACCCGTGGCAGCGACCTGATTCTCGTCGGTACACCGCAGCAAGTCGCCGATCGCATTGAAGAACACGCGCGAATTTCCGGCACCAGCGGCTACATGCTCAACCCGTTGATCAGCCCGGGCAGCCTTGAGGACTTTGTCGAACTGGTTATTCCCGAACTGCAAAAGCGTGGGCTGTATCGTACTCAACCGCAGAGTGGCACTTTCCGCTCGCGGTTACGGGCAGATCACTCCAATCACCTGCCTGCCTCGGCCTATGGGGCTTCGTTCCGCTTCGACAAGGCGCTTTATGACTGACGCTATTTGACCGCATACACTTTGCGTACATAGCGCGTGCTTTTCCAGGCGCACGGTGCCCCGCGCGCAACAAACACGCTGTCGCCGGTATTGACGGTCACGCTCAAACCCTCAGGCGTCTGCAACGTTACGCTGCCTTCGATCAGGTACATCAGCTCATTGAGCTTGTGCGGGCGACCGTGACGTTCGTAGGGCGTCGAGTCCCACACGCCGACACGCAGATCGGTCGTGGCATCTTCGAAGGCATTACCTGACCGGCATTGCGGTGTTGCACCGATCAGAATCTGTTGCTCCGGCGCGGCGGAGGGAGACAGGTGTGCCAGCGGATCAAGCAGCGTCAGGCCGGGTTTCGCGGCTGCGGTGGCCATCGCGCAAAACGCCCACCGGGTGCCGGTCTTTGCTTCGATCCGCAGGGCCGTACCCCGGCCGATAACCGCGCTGGCGCCGACGGCCAGTTCCAGCGTCCGCTCCCGGGTTTTCAACGTCACATGCCCCGCGTGAACCACGATCACCTCGGTGTGCGGGAAGTCGTCGATATCAAGGCTTGCGCCTGCTTCGACGATGCCTGCAGATATGCCGTCGCTCCCTGACCAGGCGACCTGACGTCCGGTCGAGAAAGGGTCTGCGGCGTTCAAGGGTTGCTGTTTGAAAGCGGTGTCGACGCGACTGCCATCGGCACGAGCCAACAGCATGATGCAAGGTTCGGACATACGGGTGAAGCTCCAAGTCTTGAGGGGATTTCTTGGGGGGCGACCAGCGCCAGCGCGATAGTCAGCCGATGGCTTGAGTGACCAGGGCAAACTGCCGAACGCCATTGTTTGCTTGCGGTGCTGCACCGCGGGACATTTGGGCCACGGTGTCGACCTTTTTCAGGCCGGCGGCTTCCAGCCAATCGGCCAGGCCACAATCTGCTGGAATATCGATGCGCACAAAGGCATCCGGTATCCCGGCCAGCAATGTCGCGATCAGGTGTTGGGCTTGCTCAAGGTTTTCGGCGATCAGCGGGCCGATGCAACGGCCGCGACCGAATGGGCGCAGCAGGGCGAAGGCGTGCAATTGACCGTCACGCACAATGCCCACCGAATGCTCGACGACAGAGAACAGATCGCTGAGCACCGCTCGCCGATCCAGTCCGCTCCCGGCATTGGCCAGTTCCAGCGCCCGCGCATGATCCGACTCGCGCAATGGGCGGCATTCTTCACCGTCTGCCAATGGCCCGGGCAAAGGGGCTTGCGCCTGGCCCTGGTGCTGCTGAATCCGGCCAAACTCGACAAAACCCTGACTGGCGTACAGCGGTGCGCCGGCCACGGTTGCATTCAATATCGCCGTGCTTGACTGGCAAGCCTGCAGCGCGTGTTCCATGAGCTTTCGCCCGATGCCCTGGCCCTGGTATTCGTCACTGACAATGACCAGGCCAATGGTCGTGAAATCACCTTGCGGGCAGGCAAACGCGGTGCCGATCAAACGCTCGCCATCGAGTACGACAAAGCCCTTGCTGACCCGTTGCAGCATGGCCCAGTCGTCAAGTCGATGGGGCCACTTCAATTGCACGGACAGTGCATGAGCCTTGGGCAGGTCGTCGGCAGTCATCGGCCGATAGACGTAGGAAGGGAGCGGGGTGGACATGGCGATTCTCCGATCAAGAGTGTGCGCTGGCGCCGGGTTTTGCGCCGAGGTGAAGCCTGTATCCCATCTGGATGAAAGCCTGACAAGGGGGCAGGGAATATTCGGCAGATTCCGCGAAGCACGGTCCCGAAGACCACACTTACTACTTAATCCGGGCCTTGTGTCGGCAGCAAATGCTTGGGCCTTTTTACCCTATAAAAGGCTTGTACCCAGTCTCGTCGCTCAGGCGCAGGATGTAGGTTCAATCGCCTCGATTCAGAACCGGGCTGACAGGCGCCGCAGCAACTGATGCCAAGGCTGCGATGGGGCGCAGTTTCTGCGGGCAAAGTCGCTGTCGGAAATCAAAAGCGCCAGATAAAGGCCCATAAGTGCGCATAAACAGGGGCTTTGCCCAAGGCTGGAGCGCACCGCAAAGTCTGCTGAGTGGAATGACCAAAACGGTGATTTGTATCGAACGGAGGTCGCTTTTAACGCCATCTGCTGATTTCACGGTGTTGTAATGACGGTGTGCTGCAGCGTTGCATCGCTACTGCGCAAACCAGGCAAATGCTTGTAGCGCCATTGACCTCAACGAACTTCAGGAACGCACTCAATGAGCTTTCTTCGCCCCAAATTCATTACCTTCGACTGCTACGGAACGCTGACCAATTTCCACATGGGCACAATGACCCGCGAACTCTTCGCCGATCGCGTTCCCGCTGAGCAGATGGATCAGTTCGTAAAGGATTTCTCGGCCTATCGCCTGGACCAGGTCATGGGCGACTGGATGCCGTATGACGAGATTCTCAAGACCGCTCTGGCGCGTACCTGCAAGCGTTGGGGAATCGAATACCGCGACGAAGGCCAGCTGTATTACGACGCTGTTCCGACCTGGGGCCCGCACCCGGACGTACCGGCCGGCCTGTCGAAAATCGCCGACAAGATTCCCTTGGTGATTTTCTCCAACGCCAGCAACAGCCAGATCATGTCCAACGTCGAAAAACTCGGCGCACCTTTTCACAAAGTCTTCACGGCCGAACAGGCACAAGCCTACAAACCTCGTCTGGCGGCGTTCGAGTACATGCTCGACAACCTCAACTGCGGCCCGGAAGACATCTTGCATGTGTCCTCCAGCTTCCGTTACGACCTGATGCCGGCCCACGACATGAAGATCAAGAACAAGGCCTTCGTCGCCCGTGGTCACGAAGTACCGGGCAACGCCTTCTACAGCTACCACCAGATCCCGGACATCGGCGGTCTGGCCGCACTGGTCGGCCTGTAACGACATCCTCATTGGCAAAGGCGGGATTGAACATGGGCAGTGAATCCTACTGGCTCGACAGCGCACCGGCCTTCACCGGCGCACAGCTCGGCGGTTTGCCCGGGCAAGTCGATGTGGCCATCGTCGGTGGCGGTTTCACCGGGCTGGCGGCGGCCCGGGCCCTGGCGCTCAAGGGCGCCAGTGTGGTGGTGCTGGAAGCCGGGCGGGTGATCGGCGAGGCTTCGGGACGCAATGGCGGGCAGTGCAACACGGGGGTGGCGCAGGATTACGCCAGCCTCAGCGCCAGCCTCGGTGCCGACCGGGCGAAAGCCTATTACCAGGCTTACGAAAGTGCCGTGCAAAGCGTTGTGTCGCTGGTCGAGCAGGAGCAGATCGCCTGTGACCTGCTGCGCAACGGCAAGCTGAAACTGGCGGCAAAACCGTTGCACTACGAAGGCCTGGCCCGCACCTGCGAGCTGATCCGCAACGAAGTCGATGCCGATGTTGAATTGCTGTCTGCCGAACAGACCCGCACCGAAGTCAACTCTGCGCAGTTCCATGGCGGCCTGTTGCAGCGCAATGGCGTGCAGATGCACGTCGGGCGTTTCGGCATCGGTCTGGCAGAAGCGGCGGTGCGTCACGGCGCGCTGATCCATGAGGGCACCTCGGTGCTCGACTGGAAAGCCCGGGCTGATGGTTATCAGGTCAACACCAGCAAGGGATCGCTGCACGCCGGGCAGGTTCTGCTGGCGACCGGTGCCTGTCAGCACGGTGGTCTGGGCTGGTATCGGCGGCGAATCGTACCGGTGGGCAGTTTCGTGATTGCCACCGAGGTCCTGCCGCGGGCGTTGATCGATCAGTTGCTGCCGGGGCGCCGCGCTTATGTCACCAGTCGAATGATCGGTAACTACTTCCGCCTGACCCCGGATAACCGTTTGCTGTTTGGCGGGCGCGCGCGGTTTGCCATGTCCGACAGTGTCAACGATGCCAAGAGCGGCAAGGTGCTGCAGGCGGCGATGGTCCAGATGTTCCCGCAACTGGCCGGCGTCAGGATCGATTACTGCTGGGGCGGCCTGGTAGACATGACCTCCGACCGTTTGCCGCGAGCCGGCCAGCACGGCGGCGTGTTCCACTCGATGGGTTACAGCGGCCACGGCGTGCAGATGTCGGTGCACATGGGGCAGGTGATGGCCGATGTGATGGCCGGCAATGCCGAGGCCAACCCCTGGCGTGAACTCGACTGGCCGGCGATCCCCGGGCATTTCGGCAAGCCGTGGTTCCTGCCTTTCGTGGGCGCCTATTACCGCTTTCAGGACTATTTGCATTGAGCTGATGCTGTGGCTTTACCGTCGTTTGCGTTTCCAGGACGTTCCGGCCAACCGGAACACTTGAGCCTTCTTAATTTCGACAGGTAGCACTGAAATGACTGATCACAAGAACGACTCACCTCTGATCTCGGGCGAAGCAAGCCTGCGGGTGTTCGAAGGCCTCAATCGCGGCATGTCACGCCGTCACGCGTTGCAAATGCTCGGTGTGGCCGGCGTAGCGGCTGCCGGCGCCGGCAGCCTGTTCGGTGCCGCGGGCAAGCTGTTGGCCGATGACACGGCGACGCCGGGCAAAGGCAAGCAGGGTGGGCGGATACGTGTCGCTGGCATGTCCAGCTCCACCGCCGACACCCTCGACCCGGCCAAAGGTGCGCTGTCCACCGACTATGTGCGGCACTACATGTTCTACAACGGCCTGACCCGTTTCGACGCGCACCTGGTGCCGCAACTGGAGCTGGCCGAACGCATCGACAACACCGACGCGACCCTGTGGACGATCACCCTGCGCAAGGACGTGACGTTCCACAACGGCAAAACCCTCAGCGCGGCCGATGTGGTGTTCTCGCTGTCACGACACAAGGATCCGCTGACCGGCTCCAAAGTCATGCCACTGATGGAGCAATTCGCCGAAATCAAGGCCACGGGGGCCAACGAAGTACAGATTCGCCTGACTGCACCGAACGCCGAATTGCCGTCGATTCTGGCCGTCTCGCATCTGCTGATCGTTCCCGAAGGCAGCACCGACTTCAACCAGGGCATTGGTACCGGACCGTTCAAGGTCAAGGAGTTCAAACCAGGTGTGCGTTCGGTTGCCGCACGCAACACCGGCTACTGGAAGCCTGGCCTGCCGTACCTCGACGAAATCGAATTCATCGCCATTGGCGACGAGCCGTCGCGGGTCAACGCGCTGCTGTCCGGCGACGTGCACATGATCAACGAGGTCAACCCACGCTCCACCGACCGGATCAAGGCCAGCGCCAGACACCGGGTCGTTGATGCGCCGTCGGGCAACTACACTGATTTGATCATCCGTCAGGATCAGTTGCCGGGTCAGAACGCCGATTTCACCCAGGCGATGAAGTACCTGCTCGATCGCGAACAGATCAAGTCGGCGGTGTTCCGCGGCTTTGCCGTGGTCGGCAACGATCATCCGATCGCGCCCGGCTCGCGCTACTACAACAGCGACCTGCCGCAAACGGTCTACGACCCGGAAAAAGCCAAATTCCTGCTGAAAAAAGCGGGCATGGAAAACATCAGCATGGAGCTGTTTGCGTCGCCTGCCGCAACGGGTTCCGTCGATATCGCAGTGCTGTTGCAGCAGTCGGCCAAACAGGCCGGGCTCAAACTCGACGTCAAGCGCCTGCCGAGCGACGGCTACTGGTCCAACCACTGGATGAAGCACCCGATCAGCTTCGGCAACATCAACCCACGTCCGAACGCCGACGTGATGTTCTCGCAGTTCTTCCAGTCGAAGGCGCCGTGGAACGAGTCCGGATGGAAGAACGAGCAGTTCGACCAGTTGCTGATGCTCGCCCGCGGCGAAACCGACGATGCCAAGCGCGGCAAGATGTACGCGGACATGCAGACTCTGGTGCACGACCACTGTGGCATCGGCATACCGGTGTTCATCAGCAACATCGACGGCGTCGATCAACGGATCAAGGGCTACGGCAGCAACCCGCTCGGCGGCTTCATGGGTTACATGTTCGCCGAGCAGGTCTGGCTGGACGCTTGAACAGAGCCGTCGAAATGAACGGCAAGCCAGGTGCAGGAGGGTAGGCGATGAATAGCAACACACTGTGGTTGATCGGTCGACGGCTGGGCGCCGCGATCGTGACTTTGTTGATCGTATCGATGGTCGTGTTCGCGATCACGGCGGTACTGCCTGGAGACGCGGCACAACAATCCCTTGGCCAGTTTGCCACCCCGGAACAGGTGGCGGCGCTGCGCCTGAAACTGGGACTCGATCAACCCGGTGTGGTGCGTTACCTGCACTGGTTGATGAGCCTGCTCAGTGGCGATATGGGCGTGTCGGTATCGAACGCGATGCCGGTTGTCGAGCTGATGGCCGGGCGTGTGCCCAACACCCTGATGCTGGCGGCCGCCACGGCGCTGGTGTCGGTGCCGGTGGCGCTGGTTCTCGGCATCGGCTCGGCGATGGGCCGGGGCGGGCGGATCGACAGTGTCCTGAGTTTCACCACCCTGGCCATGGTCGCGGTGCCGGAGTTTCTGGTGGCGACCCTTGCGGTGCTGATCTTTGCGGTAAACCTGGGCTGGTTGTCGGCGCTGTCCTATGCCAGTGACATCACTTCACCGTGGCAATTCATGCGCACCTACGCCTTGCCGGTGATGACGCTGTGCTGCGTGATCGTTGCGCAAATGGCGCGGATGACACGCGCGGCAGTGATCGACCAGCTCGACAGCCCCTACGTGGAAATGGCCCGGCTCAAAGGCGTCAGTCCGATGCGCATCGTACTGCGCCACGCTTTGCCCAATGCCATCGGGCCGATTGCCAATGCGATTGCGCTGAGCCTGTCGTATCTGCTCGGCGGGGTGGTGATTGTTGAAACCATCTTCAACTATCCCGGCATCGCCAGCCTGATGGTCGATGCCGTGACCAACCGTGACATGGCACTGGTGCAGGCCTGCACCATGTTGTTCTGTACGGCTTATCTGGGTCTGGTGCTGATTGCCGACCTGTGCGCGATTCTGTCCAATCCGAGGCTGAGAAACCAATGAACAATCTCATTGTGAAATCGACGCCCGCAGCCCCCGATCTGTCAGCCGGCAAGGTGTCTCACGGGCCCGTATGGCTGGGACTCATCGGCGCGGCCATCTGCGTTATCTGGTTGCTGGTTGCATTATTCGGCCCGTGGCTGGCGCCGCATCCGGTCGGCGAGGTGGTCTCGGGCAACGTGTTCGACAACATCAGCGCGGTGTACCCGTTCGGCACTGATTATCTGGGCCGCGACATGCTCAGCCGGGTGCTCGTCGGCGCACGCTTCACCGTGGGCCTGGCGTTGATTGCGGCGGTGCTGGCCAGTGCTCTGGGCACCGGTTGCGCGCTGCTGTCGGTGGTGTCGCCGAAATGGCTGGACGAAGTGATCAGCCGCTTGATGGACGCCTTTATCTCGATCCCGAGCAAGATGCTCGCGTTGATCATGGTTTCGGCGTTCGGCTCTTCAGTGACCCTGCTGATCAGCACGGCAGTGTTGAGCTTCGCCCCGGGCGCGTTCCGTATCGCGCGCAGCATGGCGGTGAACATCGAAGCGCTGGAGTACGTGCAGGTCGCCCGAACCCGTGGCGAGCGGCGTTTGTACATTGCTTGCGTGGAGATCCTGCCGAACATGCTCAACCCGGTGCTGACTGACCTGGGCTTGCGGTTCGGTTTCATCGTGCTGCTGCTCAGCGGCATGAGTTTTCTCGGGCTGGGCGTGCAACCGCCGGATGCCGACCTCGGCTCGCTGGTGCGGGAAAACATCGGCGGCCTCAATCAGGGCGCCCCGGCCATCGTCATCCCGGCGCTGGCCATCGGCACCCTGACCATCGGCGTGAATCTGTTTATCGACAGATTGTCGTCGCGACGTAGTCGCCGCACGGGAGGCCATTGAAATGACCCAATTGATTCGAGTTGAAGACCTGCGCGTGGTCGCTTGCGGCGAGCACGGGGAAACCGAAATTGTCAAAGGCGTGAGCTTTGCCCTGGAACAAGGTGAAGTGCTGGCGTTGATCGGCGAATCGGGCTCGGGCAAGACCACCATTGCCCTCGCTCTGTTGGGGTATGCCCGACGGGGCTGTCGGTTGTCCGGCGGCGTGGTACAGGTCGGCGAGCACGACATGCTTGCGCTCAGCGAGCAGCAATTGCAGGGGCTGCGCGGTAATCGGGTGTCGTATATCGCGCAGAGCGCTGCGGCGGCATTCAACCCGGCGAAGAAGCTGATCGACCAAGTGGTGGAGGGCGCCTTGATTCACGGCCTCGGCACCCGCGCCACCCTTGAGGCCAAGGCCATTGAGCTGTTCCGCGATCTGGCCCTGCCGGATCCGGATCACATCGGCCAGCGTTACCCGCACCAGGTGTCCGGCGGGCAACTGCAGCGGGTGATGGCGGCAATGGCGCTGATCAGTGATCCGTTGCTGGTCATCCTCGACGAGCCGACCACGGCGCTCGATGTGACGACCCAGATCGACGTGTTGCGTGCGTTCAAGCGCGTGGTGCGTGACCGTGGTGCGACAGCGGTGTATGTGTCCCATGACCTGGCCGTGGTGGCGCAAATGGCCGATCAGATCGTCGTGCTCAATGGCGGTCAGATATACGAACAAAGCGCTACGGCGGCGCTGCTCAAAGGCCCGAGTCATGAATACACCCGCAGTCTGCTGGCGGCCGCGCGGCCGGACACGACGATCCGCCCACCTTGCGGAATTGCCGAAGAAACTCCGCTGCTGACCATTCGCGGCCTGACCGCTGGTTACGGCAACAAGAACACCCAGGGCATGCCGGCCATTCGTGTACTGGAAGACATTGATCTGACCGTGCGCCGGGGCCAGGCGATTGGCGTGATCGGCGAGTCGGGTTCGGGCAAGTCAACGCTGGCCCGCGTGGTGGCCGGCCTGCTCACGCCGGCATTGGGCGGGCTGACCTTTGACGGGCAACCGCTGGGCGGTTGTCTGGCCGAACGCAGCGACGAGCAATTCCGGCGAATCCAGATGGTGTTCCAGAACGCCGACACGGCGCTCAATCCGATGCACAGCATCAGCACGATTCTGAGTCGGCCGCTGAAGATGTATTTCAACCTCAAAGGCGCGGCGTTGCGCGAGCGTATCGGCGAATTGCTGGATCTGGTGCGCCTGCCGCGAGCCTTGGCCGAGCGTCGTCCGAGCGAGTTGTCCGGCGGGCAGAAACAGCGGGTGAACCTGGCGCGGGCACTGGCGGCCAAACCCGATCTGATCCTTTGCGATGAAGTGACCTCGGCGCTGGACACCGTGGTCGGTGCCGCGATTCTTGAATTGCTCCGCGATTTGCGTGAGCAGCTCGGTGTGTCCTACCTGTTCATCAGTCATGACATCTCCACCGTGCGCGCGCTGTGTGATGACGTAGTGGTGATGTACAGCGGCCATAAAGTTCAGGCCGGCAGCCGCCAGTCGTTTGCGCAGGCGCCGTTCCATCCCTACACCGATCTGTTGATTCACTCGGTGCCGGAGCTGCGCCAGGGCTGGCTGGAAACCTGCGGGACGACTTGCGGCGAACTGCCGCCCATCGGGCCCAAAGCCAATGTCGCCGAGCTGTGCACCTTCCTCAATCGCTGCCCGGTGCGCGTCGATGGCCTGTGCAACCGTACGGCACCCAACCGCCGAATCATCGACGGTGGCAGTGAAATTCTTTGCCATCACGACAGCGTCGAACTGCTGAAAACCCAGCGGGACGTGACCACCTTCAATCAGGGAGCCTATGCATGAGCGCTCGTTTTGTGAGACTGGCCGAGCAGGGCCGGGTGACCGTCGGGTTGACCGTGGATGGCGTGCCCATCAAGGCGTTGCAGGGCGACACATTGATGGTCGCATTGCTCACTCAGGGCAATGCGCTACGTCAGTCGGAATTCGATGCCGGTCGACGTGCCGGGTTCTGTCTGATGGGTGCCTGCCAGGATTGCTGGGTTTGGACGCGCAGCGGCGAACGTCTGCGTGCGTGCTCCAGTGAAGTCCGTGAAGGGCTGGATCTCCTCACCACACAACCGGAGGCGACATGGCCACTGCACGGGTAGTTATCGTCGGCGCCGGCCCTGCGGGGATTCGCTGCGCCGAGACGTTGGTGAAGGCCGGCATCAAACCGGTCCTGATCGATGAAAATCGCCGCGACGGCGGCCAGATCTATCGGCGCCAACCCGAAGGTTTTACCCGCGACTACCGCGCGCTGTACGGCACTGAAGCGGCCAAGGCGCGCGACCTGCACGAGAGTTTCGAGCGCTTGCGCCCACACATCGATTACCGCCCTGACACGCTGGTGTGGAATCTGGTGCCCAGGCAGTTGTGCTGCGTCAGTCAGGGTCACCATACGACGTTGGACTTCGACGCGTTGATCCTGTGCACCGGCGCCACGGACCGTTTGATGCCCATTGAAGGCTGGCAGCTGGCGGGCACCTACAGCCTCGGCGGGGCGCAGATCGCGCTCAAGTCGCAGGCGGTTTCCATCGGCCATCGCGTGGTGTTCATGGGCAGTGGTCCGCTGCTGTATCTGGTGGCCAGCCAGTACGTGAAGGCCGGCGCCAACGTCGCTGCGGTGCTTGATACATCGCCGATGAGCAAACGCATTGTCGCGCTGCCGAAGATGCTCGCGCGGCCCGGGGTGTTGTTTACCGGGATGAAACTGTTGGCGCAGTTGTATCAGGCGAAAATACCGGTGCATCTGGGGATCAAGCCGGAGCTCATATCGGGAGATGCCACTAGCGGCGTCAGTGGCGTACGCGTGCGCTCAGCCAAAGGCGAAACCCTGGACATCGATTGCGATGCCGTGGCCCTGGGGTATCACTTGCGTCCGGAAACCCAGCTGGCCGATCTGGCCGGGTGTCGCATGCGTTTTGATGAAGCGTCCGGCCAATGGTGGCTGGCGCTTGATGAAGAGGGCCGTACTTCGGTCAGCGGTGTGTATGCCGCCGGCGACGGGGCCAAGATTCGCGGTGCCGATGCGGCTGAACATGCCGGACGTCTGGTGGCGATGGCGCTGCTGGAGGATCAGCAACAACCGGTGGATGCCGGGTTGCGCGCAGAGCAACGGCGTGCACTGGCGGTGATGGATCAGTTCCGCCTCGGTCTGGCACAGGCATTTCCATGGCCCGCCGAACAGGCCGGGGCGTTGCCGGATTCGGCGATCGTCTGTCGCTGCGAGATGATCAGCGCGGGCGAACTGCGCCGTACGGTCAGCGAAAAGGGCGCGTGCGAAGTCAATCGGGCCAAGGCCTTCAGTCGGGTCGGCATGGGCCGTTGCCAGGGCCGCTACTGCTCGCAGGCCGGCGCCGAAGTGATTGCCGCCGCGGCCGGCGTCAGTGTTCAGCAAGTCGGCCGCCAACGCGGTCAGGCCCCCGTCAAACCGTTGCCGATGGTGATCATCGAGGAACCGACATGAACCCGCAGAAAAGTGATGTATTGATTATCGGCGGCGGCATCATGGGTGCGGCGTCAGCGTTTTTCCTGCGTCAGCGCGGGCACTCCGTGACGCTGCTCGAGCGCGACCAGATTGGCCAATACGCCAGCGGCGTCAACTTCGGCAACGTGCGGCGTCAGGGTCGTTATCTGGGGCAACTGGAGTTGGCCAACCGTTCGTTTGCGCTGTGGAAGCGCTTGCCGGAGCTGATTGACGACGATCTGGAGTTCATCGCCAGCGGCCACATGCGCGTGTGTTACCGCGAAGACGAAATTGCCGAGCTCGAGGCGTATGCCGCTGCACCGGAGGCGGCCCAACTGGATCTGCAGGTCTATCGCGGCGCTGAACTGCATCGGCGCTTTCCGTTTCTTGGGCCGGACGTGAAGGGGGGCTCCTACGCGCCGCACGACGGTCACGCCAACCCGCGTCTGGCGGCGCCGGCATTTGCCCGGGCGGCGCGGCGGATCGGTGCGCGTATCGAAGAACAGACCGAAGTGGCCGAAGTGCAGAAAATCGGAAGCGAGTTCAGCGTCACCACCACCGATGGCCGGCAATATCGCGCCGCACAACTGCTGATCACTGCCGGCGCCTGGGGCGAGAAACTGTCCGCGCAGTTCGGCGAACCGGTTCCGCTGGACACCCATGGCCCGCAGATGGCGGTGACGGAACCGGTGCCATACGCCTTGCCGACGGTGATTGGGGTGTTCACCAAAATACCTGAGGAAGTCATTTATTTCCGGCAGATTCCGCGCGGCAACATCATCATTGGCGGCGGCTATCGCAGCAAACCGGACATGGTCAATCGCCGCGCCTATGTCGAGCCACGCAGCATCCTCAACCAGATCCGGCAAATGCGCCGACTGCTGCCGGGTGTCGGCAATCTGAACATCATCCGGGTCTGGAGCGGCATCGAAAGCTATCTGCCGGACTCGCTGCCGATCATGGGGCCAAGCGGTACGGTCGATGGCCTGTATTACGCGTTCGGCTTCTGTGGCCATGGCTTCCAGTTGGGGCCGGGCGTCGGTGACGTCATGGCTGAGCTGATCAGCACCGGCAGCACTTCCACGTTGATCGAACCCTTTTCCATACGCCGGTTCGCCCCCTTGGCCGAACAACGGAGCAAAGCCTCATGAAACCCCGTGTACTGGAGATTCTCAAACGATTGATTGCGTTCGATACCGTGTCGTCGGAATCGAACATGGCGTTGATCGAGTACGTTCGCGAGTTGCTGCTGAGCAAGGGCATCGAGTCGCTGATCGTCAAGGACGAAAGCGGCAAGAAGGCCAATCTGTTTGCCAGTACCGGTCCGAAAGACCAACCGGGCATTCTGCTGTCCGGACACACCGACGTGGTGCCAGCAGCGGGGCAGGCGTGGACGGTTCCACCGTTCCAGATGACGGAGCAGAACGGGCGGGTTTACGGGCGCGGCAGTTGCGACATGAAAGGCTTTATCGCGCTGGCCATCGACGCGATGCTTGACGCTGCTGAACATTCCCTCAGCCGTCCGCTGCAACTGGCGCTGTCACACGACGAGGAAATCGGCTGCGTTGGCGTGCGGCGTTTGCTCGATGTGCTGCATCTGGCGCCGGTGCGGCCGTTTCTGTGCCTGATCGGCGAACCGACCAACATGCAGTTTGTGCTGGGGCACAAGGGCAAGGGCTCGTACCGTACCTATTGTCGGGGGCTGGAGGCGCATTCTTCGCTGGCGCCGCGCTCGGTCAACGCAATCCACGTGGCCTGCGATTTCATTGCAGCGTTGCGTGAATCCCAGCGTCAACTGCAGGAGCAGGGCGCCCGGGATGCCGATTACGACGTGCCTTACACCACCGTGCACGTGGGCCAGATCGGCGGTGGCCGGGCGCTGAATATCGTGCCGAATCTGTGCACGGTAGATTTTGAAGTGCGCAATTTGCCGGCCGATGATCTGGAACAGATTCTCGCGCAGATGCAGGAGCGTGCCGAGGTGATCGTGCGCGAGGCGAAGAAGCTCTCGAGCGTGGCGGCCATCGAGATTGAAACGGTCAACGTCTACCCCGGACTGGACACCCACCCGAGCGTCGAAGCGGTACGGTTCCTGAAAAATTTCGCGGCGCCGGATACCGCGACGTCCAAGGTTTCGTTCGGCACGGAAGGCGGGTTGTTCAAGCAGCGTCTGGATGTGCCAGTAGTTGTCTGCGGGCCAGGTTCGATCGAGCAGGCGCACAAGCCCGACGAGTTTATCGAGATCAGCCAGATGGAAGCGGGGGAGCGCTTTCTGGGGGGGGTGCTCGGTTCGCTGAAGCGATAGAAAACAGCAGTTCTGCTGTTACACCGCCAATTTCAGCAGCCGACACTGTCCGCTACGCGCTTTCAGCATCCTCATCCGTCGAGTCTCCCTAGACTGGAATCTGTCTCGGATCAGGACTCGACCATGCTCAAGAATCGTTTGAAAGACCCCGGTCTTCTCGCAGAACTCGCTTATGTGAACGGCCAGTGGATCGGCGCCGATGACCGCGCGACCCTGGATGTCGTCGACCCGGCCAGCGGCGAATTGATCGGCCGCGTGCCCGCCATGCAAGGTGTGGAAACCCGACGCGCCATCGATGCCGCCGAACGGGCGTGGCCTGCCTGGCGGGCACGACCGGCCGCCGAACGTGCGGCGCTGCTGGAACGTTGGTATCAGGCGATGATCGACAACCTCGACGATCTGGCGCTGATCATGACCTGCGAACAAGGCAAGCCGCTGAACGAAGCCAAAGGTGAAATCCGCTACGGCGCGGGTTTCGTCAAATGGTTTGCCGAAGAGGCGCGGCGGATTTACGGCGAAACCATGCCGGCCCCCAGCGGCGACCGCCGACTGTTGACCCTCAAGCAACCGGTGGGGGTCTGCGCGGCGATCACACCGTGGAATTTCCCCAACGCGATGATTACCCGCAAGTGTGCACCGGCCCTGGCGGCGGGGTGCCCGATTATCGTCAAGCCGTCGGATCTGACGCCGCTGTCGGCGCTGGCGTTGGCGGTGTTGGCTGAGCGCGTCGGCATTCCGGCCGGGGTGTTCAATGTGCTGACCGGCATGCCCGCCGGGATTGGCGAAGAGCTGACCGGCAACCCGACGGTGCGCAAGATTTCTTTCACCGGTTCCACAGCGGTGGGCCGTTTGCTGATGCGTCAGAGTGCCGAACACATCAAGCGATTGAGCCTGGAACTCGGCGGCAACGCACCGTTCATTGTGTTTGACGATGCTGATCTTGAGCAGGCGATTACCGGGATCATGCTGAGCAAGTTTCGCAACGCCGGGCAGACCTGCGTCTGCGCCAACCGGATTCTGGTGCAGGACGGCATTTACCCGCGTTTTGCCCAGCGTCTGATCGAGGAAGTCGGCAAGCTCAAGGTCGGCAATGGCCTGCAAGACAACGTGACCATCGGCCCGCTGATCAACAAGGCGGCCGTGAGCAAGGTGGCCCGCCACATCGATGATGCCTTGAGTCAGGGCGCGCAGCTGCTTTGCGGCGGCGTTCCCGAGGGTGACAGTCAATTTGTGCAACCGACGGTGCTTGGCGATGCCCACGCCGGCATGCTCCTGGCCAACGAAGAAACCTTCGGCCCGGTCGCGCCGCTGATGCGGTTCACCGACGAAGCCGAAGCCTTGGCGCTGGCCAACGCCACGCCGTTTGGCCTCGGCGCGTATTACTTCACTCAAGATTTGCGTCGCTCATGGCGTTTCGGCGAAGCGCTGGAATTCGGCATGGTCGGCCTCAACACCGGAATCATCTCCATGGAAGTCGCGCCGTTCGGCGGCATCAAGCAATCGGGGCTGGGCCGTGAAGGCAGCAAATACGGTCTCGACGAATACCTTGAAGTCAAAGCCTTCCACATCGGCGGCTTGTAACTTCACAACAACGGGGAGCCACAACTGATGAGCAAGGTCTTCAAGATCGCCGCGATTGCCGGCGACGGGATTGGCAAGGAAGTGCTGCCCGAGGGGCTGCGGGTGCTGGAGCAGGCCGCGAAAAAATGGCAGCTGGACTTGAGCATTGAAGTGCTCGACTGGGCGCATTGCGATTATTACCTGGAACACGGGCAGATGATGCCCGAGGACTGGTTCGAACAGCTCAAGGGCTTCGACGCGATTTACTTCGGCGCCGTGGGCTGGCCTGAGAAAGTGCCGGACCATATTTCCCTGTGGGGGTCGCTGCTGAAATTCCGTCGCGACTTCGACCAGTACGTGAATATCCGCCCGGTGCGCTTGTTCCCCGGGGTGCCATGCCCGTTGGCCGGACGCGAACCGGGGGACATCGATTTCGTGGTGATTCGCGAGAACACCGAAGGTGAATATTCATCGGTCGGCGGTAAGATGTTCGAAGGCACCGAGCATGAGTTCGTGCTGCAGGAATCGGTCTTCACCCGCCGGGGTGTCGACCGGATTCTCAAGTTCGCCTTCGACCTGGCCCAGACCCGGCCACGCAAGCGCCTGACCGCAGCGACCAAGTCCAACGGCATTTCGATCAGCATGCCTTATTGGGATGAGCGCACCGCACTGATGGCCGCGCAGTACCCGCAGGTGACGTGGGACAAGCAGCACATCGATATCTTGTGCGCGCGCTTCGTTCTGCAACCGGATCGGTTCGATGTGGTGGTGGCGTCGAACCTGTTCGGCGACATCCTCTCCGACCTCGGGCCGGCGTGTGCCGGAACCATCGGCATTGCGCCGTCGGCCAACCTTGATCCGCAGCGACGTTTTCCGTCGCTGTTCGAGCCGGTGCATGGTTCGGCGCCGGACATCTATGGGCAGAACATCGCCAACCCGATTGCGATGATTTGGTCCGGGGCGCTGATGCTCGATTTCCTGGGCAACGGTGACGAGCGTTATCGCGCAGCACACGACGGGATCCTGCAGGCGATCGAGCGGGTGATCGCCGAGGGCCCGATCACCCCGGACCTGGGCGGGAAGGGCTCGACCCAGGATGTCGGCAGGGCCATCGCCGAGTTCCTCTGAAGCATCGTCATCCTCTGCACGAGTGAGCCTGCTCGCTCGTGCAGAGGGTCTGAATCAGTAACCTTTGCTGCGGTCGATCTGACCGCTCATGGACTCGCCGCGCTCGAAGCGGCGGATGTTTTCCAGCAGGACAGCAAATGCGCTTTCCGGCTGGGTCATCGCCGCGATATGCGGCGTCAGCAGAATCTGCGGATGGCCCCAGAAGGGATGATCCGCCGGCGCCGGTTCGTTCTGCACCACATCCAGCACCGCGCCGCTCAGTTGCCCGCTGTCCAGCGCTTGGAGCAAGTCTTCTTCCACCAGATGCCCACCGCGCCCCATGTTGATCAGGGCCGCGCCACGCGGTAATTGCCGAAACAACTCACGATTGAGAATGCCACGGGTCTGCTCGGTCAGCGGCAATACGCACATCACAATGTCGCACTGGCTCAGAAACGCCGGCAGTTGCTCGCGACCGGCAAAGCACTCGACGCCGGCAATCCGATGCGCGCTACGCGCCCAGCCCTTGAGGGCAAAGCCCAGTGGCTGCAAGGTGGCGAGAATCTGCTGCGCCTGAGTACCGAGGCCCATCACCCCCACCCGACGTTGATGCGCCGGCTGCAACAGGTGCGCCTGCCAACACCGCGCCATCTGCTGCTGGCGATAGCGCAACATGTCCCGGTGCAAAGCGAGCACGGCAAAACTGGCGTACTCGCACATGCCTTGGGTGATCCCGGGATCGAGCAGGCGCACCACCGGAAGACTTGGCGGGACACGGCTCAAATCCAGTTGATCGACGCCGGCCGACAACGCAAACAACACCTGCAGATTCGGCAGCACCGTCTGCAGATCCTCCGGCGCCTGCCACGCCGCCAGGTATTTGATGTCTGCGGGATCGCCGATGTCCGGCCAGGCGCGCCATTCGATGTCCGGGGCATGTTCGGCGAACAGTGCTTTCCACCGTTCGCCGCGCACGGGGTCAGCTTTGTAGAGCAGGGCCATGGTCAATTCCTGAGGAGGTTGAAGGTGCTCCCATCATCGCCCAACGCCAGAGCAGGATCTGTCGAAAGCAGCGCTGCGAACACTGCGCGCCACGTCATATACGCACGCGGCCGGCAGATTCGGCGGCCTGAAGGAATCTGCCGTTTGGCAGGGTGAAAACAGTCGATCCGGATTTCTCAGGGGCCAAGTTCGGCGTAGTTCGTTCCGCACAAGTCTTAATCTTAAGACCCTGTGTAACCACCTCCTGCATTCACTCCGGGCTGCCGGACTCACGAAGGGAAATGCCATGAACAGCCAAGTCGACCAAACGCCTCATTTACTCCGTCAGCGTGATCAGTTCGTGCCACGCGGACTGGTCACCGCTCATCCACTGGTGATTGATCGCGCCCAAGGGGCTGAATTGTGGGACGTGGACGGCCAGCGTTACCTGGACTTCGTCGGCGGCATCGGCGTGCTGAACATTGGCCATAACCACCCCAAAGTGGTTGCAGCGGTGCAGGCCCAATTGCATAAGGTCTCGCACGCCTGCTTTCAGGTGGTGGCCTACAAGCCTTATCTGGATCTGGCCCAGCGCTTGTGCGAAATGATAGGTGGCGAGGAACATTACAAAGCGGCGTTCTTCACCTCCGGCGCCGAAGCCGTGGAGAACGCGGTCAAAATCGCCCGCGCTCACACCAACCGCTCTGCGGTGATCTCCTTCCGCGGCGGTTTCCATGGACGCACCTTGCTCGGCACCACGCTGACCGGCATGAGCCAGCCCTACAAACAGAACTTCGGGCCATTCGCGCCGGAGGTGTTTCACACCCCATATCCCAATGCCTATCGCGGCGTTACCAGCGAAATGGCCCTCAAGGCGCTGGACGAGTTGCTCGCCACTCAGGTTGCGCCGGAGCGGGTTGCGGCGATCATCATTGAACCGGTGCAGGGCGACGGTGGTTTCCTTGCGGCGCCGGCACAGTTCCTTCAGGCATTGCGCGAGTTGACCCACAAGCACGGCATCGTGCTGATCCTCGATGAAATCCAGACCGGATTCGGCCGCACCGGCAAGTGGTTCGGTTTCCAGCACGCCGGCATCCAGCCTGACCTGGTCACCGTCGCCAAGAGTCTGGCCGGGGGGCTGCCGTTATCGGGCGTGGTCGGCAGAGCTGAAATCATGGATTCGCCGTTGCCCGGAGGCCTCGGCGGCACCTACGGCGGCAATGCGCTTTCCTGCGCCGCGGCCCTGGCGGTGATCGACGCTTACGAAGAAGAAAAACTGCTCGAACGTGGCGATGCATTGGGCAAGCGCTTGCGTGAAGGTTTGCTGCAGTTGCAGCGCCGTCACCCGCAGATCGGTGACGTACGCGGCACCGGTTTCATGCTGGCCATCGAGCTGGTCAAGAATGATGAAGCGCGCTCCCCGGATGCAGATCTGAACCAGCGTGTGATCGATGAAGCGCGCAAAGGTGGTTTACTGGTGATCAAGTGCGGCGTCTATCGCAACGTCCTGCGCTTCCTCGCGCCACTGGTGACGACCGAAGCGCAGATCGATGAAGCGTTGCAGATTCTGCAGGCTGCATTGGCACGGGTATTGAACTGATGTCCGCCGGGTTCAGCCGCGCGGTCGCTGGCCAGCGTCGCTGAACCTTTTTGGCGCACGGATTGATGAAACGCATCATCGGAGGCTGTGTACACCATGGGGCTGACTGAATATCGAGCACTGCTCATCGATTGCGACGAAGTCCTGGTTGACCGTGATTCGGGTGTCTGGGCAGCGCTGCAGCCGTTGCTCGACAGCCGGGGCGGGCGCCCGGACAAGGAACAGGTGCTGGGCGAGTTTCGCGAGGTGGTGCAGGGGCTCTATCCGCGCTTTGCCGAACTGGGCTTCAGTGGATTGCTGTGTTTCGCCCATCGCCAATTGGCCGAGCGCTGGAGCCTGAAAGCCAGTTGGGAGGAGGGCATGAGTTTCGCGCGCTCTGCTGCCAACTGGTCATTGTTCGAAGACGCGCCGGGAGCGATGCTGTACTTGCGCAAGTTTTATCGCCTGTTGGTGGTGGGCGACCGGGATGCCGAGGATCGCGCCGTGTTGTGCGAGCATCTGGGGATTGTGGCCGATGACTTTATTTCGCTGGCCAACGATCCGCTGCGGGACGAGGACTGGTTGAATGCCAACGAGCTGAAGCCGGAGCACATTCTGCGGGTGACCCGACCCGCCGCCCGTGGCTCGGCGCTGACCGATGTGTGTCTGATCGGGCGCGAACGGGGCCAACAGCCGACCCCGTGTGCTGCGGATTATTGCATCAACAGCATGGCTGACCTGGTCGCACAGCATCAGCTGTCTTTACGGCGCTGATTTTGCTAGTAGATTGTCCTACAAATGGCAGTCAAGAGGTTCGCAATGGAAGGTTTAGTCAAACTGGACCGCATCGACATCAGTATCCTGGTTGAGTTGCAGAGGGACGGGCGCATGACCAATGTCAGCCTGGCCGATGCCGTGGGATTGTCGGCCAGCCCCTGTCTGCAAAGGGTCAAACGGCTGGAATCGGCCGGGTACATTTCCAGCTACAAGGCACACCTGAACCTGGCGAAGATCACCGAATCGGTAACGGTCTTCACCGAAATCACCCTGAGTGACCACAAGCGCGAAGACTTCGCCAAGTTCGAGTCGAACATTCGGTTGGTGGATGAAGTGCTCGAGTGCCATTTGATCAGTGGTGGCTACGATTATCTGGTGCGCTTCATGACGCGCAGTATTCAGCACTATCAGGAAGTGATTGAAAGCCTGCTGGATAAAAACATCGGCATTTCCAAGTACTTCAGCTACATCGTCATCAAATCCCCGGTGCTCAAGGACGGCGTGCCGTTGCGCAAGTTGTTGCGGCACTGAAGCTCCCTACATCCATCAGGTGCGAACCAATAGGGGACAGCTGAATGTCCCCCACTGTGTGCTAGCCACCAAAGCCGACAATGGCTTTGGTTTCCAGATATTCCTCAAAGCCGTAGACACCAAATTCACGACCATTGCCGGACCGTTTGTAGCCACCGAACGGGGCCATGGGATTCCAGGCCGGGTGGTTCAGCAGTACTTGTCCTGCGCGGATGCGTGAGGCAACGGCGCGTGCATGATCAAGGTCGCGGGATTGAACGTGAGCGCTCAGTCCATACACCGTGTCGTTGGCGATCGCGACAGCCTCATCGAGCGTTTCATAGGCAATGATGCACAGCACTGGCCCGAAGATTTCCTCCTGGGCAATGCGCATGCTCGAGTCAACCTCGGAAAAGACAGTCGGTCGGGCATAGAAGCCTGTTTCATGACCAGGCACGCGGCCTGGTCCGCCGCAGAGGAGTTTGGCCCCTTCATTCAGGCCCGATTCGATCATGGATTGCACTCGCTTGAACTGGGCCTCATTGGCTATCGGACCGAGTACCGTTTCTTCCGATTGCGGATCCCCCACAATGATCGCGTTGGCGGTTGCAGCGGCCAGCGCCTCGACTTCCGCGAGCCGGTCCTTGGGTACGATCATTCTGGTCGGGGCGCTGCAGGATTGCCCGACGTTGCGAAACGCCGTCATCACGCCCAGTGGCACGACGTTGGCGAAGTCGGCATCGGGCAGCAGCACGTTGGGTGACTTGCCGCCCAGTTCCTGGGTGACGCGTTTCACTGTAGGGGCGGCCGCCTGTGCGACCAGCGCGCCTGCGCGGTTTGATCCGGTGATCGAAATCATATCGATATCCGGGTGCGCAGCCATGGCGCCGCCGACCTCGGGGCCCGTGCCATTGACCAGATTGAAGACACCCGGTGGCAGGCCGGCGTCATGCACGAGTTGGGCGAAAAGAAGGGCGCTCAACGGTGACAGTTCGCTGGGTTTCAGCACCACAGTGCATCCGGCCGCAATCGCTGGAGCCACCTTGGCGGTGATTTGATACAGCGGCCAATTCCAAGGGGTGATGAGACCGCAAACACCGATGGGTTCGCGTTCAATCGCGGTGCCGCCTTCAACCGTCTGGAAGCGATAGGTGGACAGCAGGTCACGGGCAATCCGAACGTGTTCGGCCGCCAAGGGCACTTGCATCGCTCGGGCAAAACCGATGGCAGCACCCATTTCCAGAGAAAGGGCCTGCGCAAGCGGCTCTTTTCGCTCAAGGATCAGGTCGTAAATCTTGCCAAGAAAACCCGCACGCGCTTCGGCGGAAATCGCAGACCAGTGAGGAAACGCCGCACGCGCTGCAGCGACGGCCCGATCAACGTCTGCGGCCGACCCGCTGGCGACCTCTGCAACTACGCTTTCAGTCGCCGGATTGACCACGGGCAAACTGCCAGGCGTTGCCGGCGAACACCAGCCTCCATTGATATAAAACTGTTGAGACGTATGCGAATCCACGGCGTAGGTATTCGAAGATTGTGTTGTCATCCAACTAGCTCCTTAAAGGACTGATGGGGGCTGTTAACAGCAGGGGAAGGGAGGGAAGAGCGGCGCCAGGGCACCGGTACATGCGGTGCCCTGTGGTTTGAATAAGCTAACAAAAGGGCTCAGTCGAAATATGCCGTTCTTGAAGTCGGCAAGGGATAATCTGCTGTATCTCAGGGGCGGACATTGTCTCTGTTTTATCTTTCCAACCTGACAGGTCGCACGCACTCATGCTCACCAACCTCTGGTACGTCGTTCTTCCATCGTCGCAGTTGACTGACGGACTGATGCCGGTTCGTTTGCTCGGACAGCCTTTTGTTGCGTTCCGTGATGACGCTGGCGTCGCTCACGTGCTTTCGGATGTTTGCGTGCATCGCGGCGGATCGTTGTCGGGCGGCAGAAGGGTGGGCAACAGTGTGCAATGCCCCTATCACGGCTGGCGATTTGGTGCGGATGGAGTTTGCACACATATACCTGCGCAGCCGGACCTGCGAATTCCTGCCAAGGCCCGCGTCGACGCCTATCCGACGCTGGAGCGTTACGGCTGGATCTGGGCATTTCTAGGGGACCTGCCTGAGCCTGAGCGTCCGCCGCTACCCGCACTCGACTGGATCGATGATCCTGCCGTGCGGGTGGTATCAGGCCATTTTGACTGGGAGGCCAGTTGGGACCGGATTATTGAAAACGGCCTCGATTTTGCGCATGCACCGTTTGTCCATGGCTCTACCTTCGGCGATCCGGATCATCCCGAGATTGAATCGTTTGAAGTCGAAAGCGATGCGTGGAGCGGCAGCGCACAGATGCTCATGCGCAGGCCCGCGCGCAAAGGGTTGTTACGGCGAAAATCATCCACCGAATTTGTCAGTGTGGTCACTGTGCCGGGCTTTCATTTTTCTGGCCCGTGCACGACGCTGGAGCTTGAATTACCCAATGGATGGCGGATCTACATCGTCTCGGCGCATGTCCCGATTGACGCCAATCGCACGCGAACCTGGTGGATGATGGGCAGAACATTCCTGCGTTCCCGACTGCTTGATCGCAGGTTCATTGCCAGCAATATCCGTATTTTCGAGCAAGATCACGCGGTGCTGAAAAACGTTCGGCCCGAGCGCGTGCCGGACTCGTTTCAGCAGGAGGTTTCATTGAAATCCGATGCGCTGCAAATTGCCTTTCGCAGAGGCGTGCAGGCACTGGAACTGCGTGGCTGGCGAATCGATGAAGAACGTCTCGCGCGCACGTTTACGGGGCGTATGGCGTGCGCAGTTCCCAGCCCCGAACGTCGTCATGTTCGCGCTTGGGCGATTGAGCCCATTCCCTTGGTGGACGTTACCCACGAACGAGAATAGAGGGGTGTCGATCTGGCACTCAGACACATGCCAGATACAAATGCCTTGCAGAATGGGACGGCACATCTGCAACGCCAGTCCAGAAGGAAACGCGCAAATGAAGTTCAAGCTGAATCTCTTCAACAATTGGGTACGCCAGATGGCACGCTTGATGGTGGGCATGCCTGATTACGATAACTATGTGGCACTCCGAACCGCCAGTCATCCAGGCGAGCCGGTAATGACCTACAAAGAGTTTTTCGAGGAGCGGCAAAAAGCCCGTTACGGCGGACGGCAATGCACGACGCGTTGCTGCTGATTTGGTCCTCAGCGCGCTCGTCGTCCATCGCCTTCAGATGTCCTCCTCTATGACTTCCTGGGCGACGGCCTTGATTTGCTGCGGGTCATTGATGTCCAGCTGGACGGTGTCGATTCCCGGATTGGCCCGAGCAATCTCATCCAGCAGGGCCTGGCGACGGCCCGCGATGATGACCTGATTGCCGCGCTGGTGAAATGCCTCGGCCAAAGCGCGGCCAATGCCGGAAGCCTTATCGTCGACGGTCCCGTCTGGACGTCGGCAGGCATGACAGCCGCGCTGGACATGGCGTTGGGCATGGTGGAAAAGGATCTGGGCACGGACATGGCCCGGTCGGTGGCGCACAAACTGGTCATGCATCAACGGCGTTCGGGTGGGCAGTCCCAGCATTCGGAACTGCTTGCGCTTGCTCCAAAGTCGGACCGTATTCAAAGCGCGCTGGAGTATGCGCGCACGCACCTGGACCGCCCGCTCAGCGTGGAGGAACTTGCCGACGTCGTGCACTTGAGTCCCAGACAATTCACCCGGGTATTTACTGCCGAGACAGGCCAGTCACCGGCCAAGGCTGTTGAAAGCCTGCGTCTGGAGGCCGCTCGCGTGATGATCGAGCGAAGTCGTCACAGCCTGGATCGCGTGGCGAAGGAAACGGGGTTTCGAGACCGTCGCCACATGCGCGAAGTATTCATGCGAGGGTTTGGAGTTCCGCCGCAGGCAGTTCGACGGGATGCCAGGCGAATCGGCCAGGAGAATCCATCTGATCGGGGCCCTCATCCGTAAGCGCCCCGATCAGCAGCAGTCAAAGCCAGGACTTGATTTGCGCGCAGACGGCGTCGGTGGAAATGCCATAGCGATCATGCAGTGTCGGCAGTGCGCCGGCGTCGAGGAAGGCGTCGGGCAACGCGATCTGCCTGAACGTCGGCGTCACTCCGTTGCGCAGCAGTACCCCGGCAACCGCTTCACCCAGCCCGCCAATAATCGAGCTGTTTTCTGCGGTAACCACCAGCCGGCCAGACTTGCGGGCCTCGGCGAGAATGGTCTGTTCATCCAGCGGTTTGATCGTCGGCACATGTAGCACGGCGACATCGACGCCATCAGTCTGCAGCGCCTTGGCGGCCTCCAATGCGCGCATGGTCATCAAACCGGTCGAGATGATCAGGACATCGTTACCGGTGCGCAGGGTCTTGGCCTTGCCGATCTCGAATTGATACCCGTACTCATCCAGCACCAGCGGCACGTTGCCGCGCAGCAGCCGCATGTAGACCGGCCCCTGATGCGCGGCAATGGCAGGCACGGCCTGTTCGATTTCCAATGCGTCACAAGGGTCGACGATCATCAGGTTGGGCATCGCCCGGAAGATCGCCAGGTCATCGGTGGCCTGGTGGCTGGGGCCGTAACCGGTGGTGAGGCCGGGCAATCCGCAAACGATTTTGACGTTGAGGTTTTCCTCGGCAATGGCCATGCAGATGAAGTCATAGGCGCGGCGCGAGGCGAACACCGCATACGTGGTGGCGAACGGTACGAAACCTTCGCGGGCCATGCCTGCGGCCGCACTCATGAGCAACTGTTCGGCCATGCCCATCTGATAGAAGCGCTCGGGATGGGCCTTGGCGAAAATGTGCAGGTCGGTGTACTTGGACAGGTCAGCGGAGAGGCCGACGATGTCCGGACGCTGATCCGCCAGTGCGGTCAATGCATGGCCAAAAGGTGCTGAGCGGGTGGCTTGGCCTTCGGAGGCAATCGAGGCAATCATCGCCGAGGTGGTCAGGCGCTTCTTGATCGGTTCGCCAGTCGAGGTCGGTGTGTTGGCGGCGTTGCTCATTGGTTTTTTCCTTCTTCAAGCGTGGTCAGTGCCAGATCCCATTCGTGTTCGTCCACACGGATGAAATGGGTCTTTTCGCGGTTTTCGAGGAAGGGCACACCTTTGCCCATGGTGGTGTCGCAGATGATCACCCGTGGCTGAGCGCCGGGGTGGTGGCGGGCGGCATCGAAGGCTTCGACCAGTGCGTCCAGATCATTGCCGTCGACGCGCTGGGTGAACCATCCGAACGCTTTCCAGCGATCCACGATGGGTTCGAACGACAGGATCTCGCTGGAGTGGCCGTCTGCTTGCTGGTTGTTGACGTCGACGATGGCGATCAGGTTATCGAGCTTCCAGTGCGAGGCCGACATCACGGCCTCCCAGGTCGAACCTTCGTTCAGCTCGCCGTCCGACAGCAGGTTGTAGACGAACGATGTCGAGCCCTTGCGCTTGAGACCCAGGCAGGCCCCGACGGCGATGCCCAGCCCCTGACCCAACGAACCACCGGTGATTTCCATGCCTGGCGTGTAGGCGGCCATGCCCGACATCGGCAATCGGCTGTCATCCGAGCCGTAGGTTTCAAGCTCATCGAGCGGAATGATCTCGGCTTCGATCAGCGCCGCGTACAGCGCAATCGCGTAGTGACCGATCGACAGATAGAAACGATCACGCGGCTCCCACGCCGGGTCTTCAGGGCGATAGCTCAGCGCATGGAAGTAGGCGACCGCGAGCAGGTCGGCGGCACCGAGGGCCTGGCCGACGTAGCCCTGGCCTTGCACCTGGCCCATGCGCAAGGCATGGCGGCGAATGTTGTGGGCGCGCTCGGCCAGCGTCTGGGTTGTTGTGAATGAAAGGTTGGCAGTCATGGTGAATTCTCCTGTGAATCAACGATTGACCAAGGCAGCGGGAATGCGCAGAACCAGCGAGGCGCCGACCAGCAATACGCCGGTGATCAGATACATGCCGATAGCGCTGGAGCCAGTGAGTGTGGTTATCCAGCCAATCAAGTAGGGCGAGCAGAAGCCGGCAAGGTTGGCGAAGCTGTTGACGGCGGCGATGCCGGCCGCAGCGGAGACACCGCCGAGCAGCGTGGTCGGGAGCATCCAGAACAGCGAGGTCGCGGACAGGATGCCGGAAGCCGCCAGGCACAGACTGAGAATGGACAGCATCACATTGCCTCCCATCAGCGCCGCGAGGGTCAGGCCGATGGCCCCGGCAATCATCGGCACGATCAGGTGCCAGCGGCGTTCGCGATGTTTGTCGCCACTGCGTCCGACCAGCAACATGGCGGCGATGGCACAGAGGTACGGCAGGCTGGTCAGCAAGCCGATCTTCATCGGATCGGAGACCCCGGCATTACGCACAAGGGTCGGCAGCCAGAAGGTGATTGCGTACTGCCCCATCACCACACAGAAATAGATCCCCGCGAGCAGCCAGAGGCGACGGTCACGAATGAATTCGCCCACGGACGCATGCGTCACTTTCTGCTGGTCATCCTCCGCCAGCTCACGAGCGATCAAGGCTTTTTCGTCGTCGTTGAGCCAACTGGCCTGATGCACGCCATCCTTGAGGTAGCTGAGCACCAACAGTCCGACAACCACCGTAGGCACAGCCTCCAGCACAAACATCCATTGCCAGCCGGCCCAGCCGTGCATACCGGCGAAGTGGTTCATGATCCATCCGGAGAGCGGACCGCCGACCATGCCCGACAACGGGATGGCGATGAACCACAACACCGTCATGCGCGCACGCCGGTAGGACGGAAACCAGTAGGTGAGGTACAGCAGCAGACCCGGCGCCAGGCCGGCTTCGGCAATGCCCAGCAGAAAGCGCAGGGCGTAGAACTGCCAGGCGGTTTCGACGAAGGCGAAGAGGGCGGAGACAATGCCCCAGGTGATCATGATGCGCGCGATCCACACTCGCGCGCCGACCTTGTGCAGGATGATGTTGCTGGGCACTTCGCAGAGAAAGTAGCCGATGAAGAACATGCCGGCGCCCAGTCCGTAGACTGTTTCGCTGAGCGCCAGATCGTTCATCATTTGCAGTTTGGCAAAGCCGACGTTGACGCGATCGAGGTAGGCGCACAGGTAGCACAGCATCAGGAACGGCATCAGGCGCCATGCGGTTTTACGGTAGGCGTTGGAACGCACCGCCGAAACGGCTTCGAGCGACAGGGTAGTCATGATGGTCTGATCTCTTGTTTTTATTGACCGCCGGGCAAGAATGCCCGGCCGTATCATCGATCCAGAACCGCACGGGCCGCGAGGCCCGCCACGTGTGTCAGTGAATCAGCATGCCGCCGTTCACATCCAGGGTGATGCCGGTCAGATAGGAGGACAAGTCGCTGGCCAGGAACAGCGCCGCATTGGCCACATCCTGGGCCTCGCCCAGGCGACCCAACGGAATGCCGTCGATGATCGCGTGGCGGCGCTCGTCCTGCATCAGGCCTCCCGTAATGTCAGTGTGAATCAGGCCGGGAGCAATGGAGTTGACGCGTACGTTGTCCGGCCCCAGCTCACGCGCCATGGCCTTGGCCAGGCCCAGCACACCGGCCTTGGCGGCGCTGTAATGAGGCCCGCCAAAAATGCCGCCGCCGCGCTGCGCGGAAACCGAAGACATGCACACGATGCTGCCGCTGGCTTGCTGGCGCATGAGCGGAATCACCGCCTGGGACATCAGCAACGTACCGCGCAGGCTGACGTCCAGCACCTTGTCGTAATCACCGGGGCGGATATCGAGGGTCTTGAGGGGTTGGGTGATGCCGGCATTGTTGACCAGTATATCGATCCGGCCGAAGTGTTCGATGATGGTGGCGACAGCCTGCTGTACCTGGGACTCGTCGGCGACGTTGGCAGCCAGGCCGAGATGACCCTCGCCCAAAGAGGCAGCGGCATCGCGGGCAGCGGATGCGTCCAGATCCAGAATCACCACCCGGGCGCCATGTTGAGCGAAGGTCGTAGCTGTCGCGCGGCCGATACCACGTGCGGAGGCAGCACCTGTGATGATCGCGACTTTGCCTTGAAGAAGCATGGGAGAAATCCTCTGATTGTTGTTATTGAGTCGGTCCGTGCAGAACCGATGACTCAGCTTGTCTCCCGTAACGACCCTGAGCAATAACGCAAACTTCACTGGATGCTGAAAAAAATTCAGCACTCGCCAACATGCGATTGCGGTGTTTGAATAGCCGAACGCCCGGCCTCAGCCACTTGCAGCGGAATAACCATCATCATGAGTTCATCTGGCGAAGCACCGCCGATCCTGCCACCGCTGAAAGCCATTCAGGCCTTTGAGCAAACTGCGCTCTTTGGCAACGTCGCGCGTGCGGCCGAAGTGCTGGACCTGACGCCCTCGGCAGTCAGTCACCAACTGGCCAAACTCGAGGCGATGATCGGGCGACAGCTGTTCCTCAGAACGGCGAGGGGAGTGACGTTGACGCCCGTGGGCGAGCAATACCTGTCCGAGATATCCGGCATCCTGCACAGCCTGGCGGTGGCAACAGAGCGTGCGACCAGTGATGTCAGCCTCGACTGCCTGCGATTGCATTCGTCACCCAGCTTCGGCCTGTTGTGGCTGATGCCGCGCCTGGAACAGTTTCGCGAGAGCCATCCCGACATTCAGCTCAATCTCTCATGCTCCTATGAATCGCTGCACTTCAGTCGGGACAAGATCGACGTGGACATCCGCCACGGCATGCCGAACTGGCCAAGTTTCGAAGTGCGCACGTTGCGCAACGAAAAAATCGCAGTCCTCGCATCACCCAAGCTTCTGGAAAAACGCCCCATCCGCGCCGTCGCCGACTTGCTGGACTGCAACCTGATCCTGTCGGAAGCGACGCTGATCAAGTGGCCGCAACTGTTTGCTCAACACGGGCTGTCGCGCCCTGAAAGCCCCTATACCTTGAGCTTTGACCGCTCCTACATGACCCTCGAGGCCGCCAGTCACGGTCTTGGTTTTGCACTGGAAAGCACGCTGCTGGCGCAGGACTATCTGGCGCGCGGCGAGTTGGTTGAAGTCATTCCCGGGCTGAGTGCCCCGATTACCGCGCACCACCTGGTTTTCCCGAGGGCGCATGCGGGGTTTCCCCGGGTGAGGCGTTTTCTGGAATGGATGCAGCGTGAGTTGGGGCATGACTTCAGTTACTGATGCTGGCGCGATCGGCGAGGTATTGGGCGTCATGTGCAAACCTCAAAGCGTGGTGGTCTGCCCGTTGCGATCCAGTTCATACACCTTGTTGCCCCGCAACTTCTCCTTCAGCCACCGCTCCGCCTTACCCAGCGGCCGCTGCCGCGCCCAGAGCAAATCCACACCAATCTGCCAGTCCGTGTGCGGATACGCCGAGAGCTGCAGTTCCACCAGCTCACCCTTGGCCAGTTCACGCTGAATGAGCTGGCGGGGCAGGGTGGCCCAGCCGAGTCCGGCGCGGACCATTTCCAATAACGCCAGATAGCTTTCCGCCTGCCACAACTGGGTCGAACGCAGGTATTCGCTGCTCGGCAGTTTGCTCGCGTGGGCGCTGAAGGCCAGGCGGCGATGGACGTGCAGGTCCTCGAACGTGACGTTTTCAAGTTGCGCCAATGGGTGCCGAGGATGGCAGACGTGCAGCATGATCAGTTTGCCCAGTTGCTGGAACGCCAGCTCCTTGGGGTAGCCGGGCTGTGAGAACGCCACACCGAGCACCGCTTCGCCGCTGCTGACCAGTTCACTGACGTCGCCATGGACCGGATGACGAATGATCAGGTCGACAAAGGGGAACGCTGCTTCGAAAGCTTTGAGCACCGGCATGATCGGGCCGTACGGCGTTTCAATGGCCAATGTCAGGCTGGGTTCTACGTTGTCCGAGAGGCAGTCGGCGTGGGCTTCGAAGGTCATGCAGCGTTCGAGCACGGCTTCGGCCTGCACCAGTAATTTGTGGCCGCTGGCGGTGAGAGCAGGGCTGCGGTTGCTGCGATCGAACAGGTCGACGCCAAGGTCGGTTTCGAGGTTGGCAATCGCTGCGCTGATGGTCGATTGGGTCTTGCCCAGTTTGCGCCCGGCGGCGGAAAACGATCCGCTTTTGACCACTTGGACGAACATTTGCAGTTGATCGAGTGAGAAGCGCAAGCGTTGAACTCCCGGTTCGAAATGAAGGTTTGGAGTGGCTAGCAGATGCCAGATTCGTGCCATCGGAAAAAGCGATGGTTGCTAATTTGTTTCATCGCAATAAACGTTCAAATATGGCCCCGCGTCAAAACGATCTCCGGGGCGGATCCTCCTTTCAAACGCCCCGAGCATGCCCGCTATCTCAACAGATGCCGCACTTTCAGGAGCGTGTGAAATGACCACACAACGCATTCATCCGGTGGACGAGGTTTTGCCACTGCGCCAGTTGTTCACGTTTGGCTTGCAGCATGTTCTGGTGATGTACGCGGGAGCGGTGGCGGTGCCGCTGATTCTTGGCAGTGCGATGGGGCTGACCTCGGCACAGGTGGTGTTGCTGATCAACGCGAACCTGTTGACCTCTGGTGTGGCGACGCTGATTCAAACCCTCGGTTTCTGGAAGTTCGGCGCCCGCCTGCCGCTGATTCAGGGCTGTTCGTTCATTGCCCTGGCGCCGATGATCATGATCGGGAAGGAGTTTGGCCTCAGTCAGATTTTCGGCGCGGTGATCGCGGCGGGTTTTCTCACCATTGCGCTGGCACCGGTGTTCAGCCGCTTGCTGCGGTTTTTTCCGCCGGTGGTAATTGGCAGCCTGATCACCATTATCGGCATCTCGCTGATGCCGGCGGCGGCGATCTGGCTGGGCGGCGGCAATCCCGATGCGGCAGATTTTGGCAATCCCGCCAACCTGTTACTCGGTTTGGCCACGGTCAGTGTGACGCTGGTGATCTACGCCAAATTCAAAGGCTTCATCGGCAACCTCAGCGTGCTGATTGGCCTGTTTGTCGGCAGCCTGATCGCAGCGGCTTGCGGCATGACTCACTTCAATCGGGTCAGCGAAGCGGCGTGGTTTGAGCTGAGTGCGCCGATGGCGTTCGGCGCGCCGGAATTCGCGCCGGTGCCGATTCTGATCATGACCCTGGCGATGCTGGTCATCATGGCCGAGACCACCGGCAACTGCCTGGCGATCGGCAAATTGACCGGAAAACCGATCACGCAACAAACCCTCGGCAACGCATTTCGCGCCGACGGCTTGTCGACCATGCTCGGTGGCTTGTTCAACAGCTTTCCTTACAACGCCTTCACCCAGAACACCGGTTTGATTGCGCTTTCCAACGTGAAAAGCCGCTTCGTCGTGGCCGCTGCCGGGGCAATCATGGTGCTGATGGGCCTGTTCCCGAAACTCGGCGCGTTGATCGCCGCGGTGCCGACGCCGGTGCTCGGTGGCTGCGCGATTGTGATGTTCGGCATGACCACGGTGGCGGGGATTCAGGAACTGTCACGGGTGCAATTCGAGGGTACGCGCAACGGCATTATCGTCGCCGTGTCAGTGAGTGTCGGGGTGCTGCCGATGTCCTTTCCGGCGCTGTTCGAACACGTCGGCCCGACCCTGAAACTGGTGCTCGACAGTGGAATTTTCCTCGGAGCGATCACCGCCATCGTCCTCAACGTCCTGCTCAACGATGAAAAAAAATCGACCGAAACCATCGGCGCTACATCGGCTGAACTGGCCGACTGACTTTTGTTTTCCACTGCCCTGGAGTTACCCATGAATCAATTGACTGAACTCATCCCGGCTGGCATCAGCGCGCTTGATCTGAAATTACTGCGCCAGACCATCGCCTTGTCCGAGGCATCGAAGCAACGCGGTCGCCATCCGTTCGCGGCATTGGTGGCCGACCGCAACGGCAAGGTGATTGTCGAAGCGGGGAACAACTCTATGCCCCCGGAAGGTGATCCGACGCAGCACGCCGAGTTGGTGGCAGCGGCGGCAGCGGCAAAACTGCTGTCGCCGCAGGAGTTGGAACTGTGCACGCTCTACACCAGCGCCGAACCTTGCTGCATGTGCGCCGGCGCCGTGTATTGGACGGGGATCGGGCGGGTGGTCTATGCCTTGTCGGAGCATGCCTTGCTGGGTTTGACGGGGGACCACCCTGAGAACCCGACTTTCTCGCTGCCGTGCCGCGAAGTGTTCGCCAAGGGGCAACGCAAGGTCAGCGTGCTGGGGCCGATGTTGGAGGGGGAGGCCGCTGAACCGCACAGAGGGTTTTGGTCCTGACAGGTTTGAAACGAAGCTTGAGCGGTGTGAGGTCGCGCACTCGCCTGCAACGTCTGCGATAATGACGCCCCACTGAGGCGCGAAGGCATCGAGTGCTCGTCTCGGCATCCGGAATCAGGCTTTGGAGGACTTTATGCGTGACATTATTGATGGCTTTCTGCGGTTTCAGCGCGAGGTGTATCCACAACGCGTCGAGCTTTTCAGGCAGCTCGCGACAGAGCAAAACCCAAAGGCGTTGTTTGTCACATGCTCGGACAGTCGTGTAGTGCCAGAACTGCTCACACAGCGTGAGCCGGGTGAGCTGTTCGTGATCCGCAACGCCGGCAACATTGTGCCGTCATATGGTCCTGAACCGGGTGGTGTTTCGGCTACCGTCGAATATGCGGTTGCAGTGCTCGGGGTACGGGACATTGTGATCTGCGGCCACTCGGATTGCGGAGCGATGGGCGCGATTTCACGCTGCACGTGTCTGGATCATCTTCCGGCAGTTGCCAACTGGCTTCGGCACTCGGACGCCGCGAAAGCGATCAACGCGGCGCATGAGTTCGATACGCCACGCGACAAGCTCGATGGCCTCGTTCGTGAAAACGTGATCGCACAACTGGCGAACCTGCGCACCCATCCATCGGTGGCGCTTGCGCTTGAGCAAGGACGCTTGAATTTGCATGGCTGGGTCTATGACATCGAGGCGGGCTGCATCGATGCGCTGGATGGTGCAACTCGGCGCTTCGTCAAGCTTTCCGATTCACCGACCACCGTTGCCGTTGCTGCGCGCGATGCTGGTCAGTTGTAACTCGCGGAAGGACTGCACGTCGCTGATAACGAGAATTCTCTAAGCATGCGTTGAGTCAAGGGCTGGGCACCTTATGCCAAGCCACCGCAGCGTTAACTTGGCTACGTCGTACAAATGCCAGAGGGCCAGCGGTTGTATTGGGTGCATCCATTGCCTCGGTTCGTCGATTATGAGCAACACTGGAACGTCATCCGAATCGCACCTTACGCCGAGAGTTAATCAGGCTCTTGGAGCGAGCTGAACCATTCGGCATAAGGGGAGTTGACGACCAGCCGCCGGTTGAAGTCAGCGCTTCCATCAGCCCACCAGACAGGCCCCCGTTCCCCGAGGGCCACTTTGGCCATTTGTACCTTTTCCCGAGCGCGCTTCAGTTGCGACCCGTCCTGCGCACTCTTAGCGTTCTTGACCTCTCGTCGAGCGGCCATAAGCGCATCGACAAGACGCTGGCGCACATCTTCATCCAAAGACGGGTTGGAACATCGCCATAGCCGGCCTTTGACAACAAAGTAGCGACCGTCTGGTGTCACTGGATGCATTCCTGTCTCCGACCGTTCAAAGAGCACTTCTCCAAAAATTCAGCAAGGACGGCTATCTACGTTTTCGGGCAGGAAGGCGATTGGCTTGTTTGACTCCAAGCAGTATTCCCAGCATTAACGCAGCGCCTGCCGCCAGGAGGATTGGATACGGATGTTTACCTGACATCCGGACGCCCTCGACTCCGAGTTGATCGCTTGCCGGAGCAGGTCGATTCCGTGATGGCGATGGATTAAGACTGCTTGGACTGGCAGGGGAGTCGACATCTGCCCTGTACGGCATTTCGTTCAAGGGCAAACGCGCACCGTCCGCGAGAGTCAGGGTGAGGTCCTCGACAGTCCCGGCGAGTCGATCGGGAAACACCGGCTCACCCGTGGGATCAAGTTCATCGTAATAAAACTGCTTTCCTTCCAGCCAACCTATGGCCGTCATCAATTCCGGGCCAAGATAATATTTTCCGTCGAGGAAGAAACCCGGGAAATGTCGCGTGCGTTCGAGACTGTCTATGGTGTAGCGCTCGCCTGCCTTCATACCGGTTGCTGGGTCGATCATGATGAAATCCTCAGATTCGCTGGTGTTGCGATAGAGGACGGGGCCTGGCGCAACGTTCCATCGAGATTACCGAAAGGCTGTGCTTCGTCAGACCTTTTGAACCTAATTCGAAAACTGTTGCTCAACCGGGAAATGTACGGGGTGGGTGAAATGAATGCTTTCAAGAATCAACTGACGCTTGAGCAGGAATCCAAATTGAAAGCCCTGGATGCCTGGCATCGTGCGTTGGAGCACCGAGCGTTACGCATGGAGTGTCCCGATGCCTATCACGAGGAACTATTGCGCCAGTCTGATGAGATGCATCGGTTGGGTAGGTTGACCGATTCCGAATGGCGTGACCTGAGAAGGGAGGCAGATGCGGCCTATCTGCGTGCGGTCGCCGGTGAGGATTATCACTGAGGTCATTCAGCTCATGTCTATTGCCGACGAAGCCAGGGCGATGTCCGACCCAGACAGCAATCCGATCACGGGTGCGGACCTGGGGGCGGGTGTGAAAGGCGAACCACAACCTTAACGACGTGACCGCACGCCAAAGGGCGTGCGGTTTTTTCATCTCAAGACAACAGGAGGGTGCGATGTCCGAGCCGTTGACCTCATCTGGCGCAACACTTCGCTCACGGTTTGTTCGGCTCTCAAAATCCGGATGGGGCGGGCTAGCCTTCTGGTCAATTCTGATTGGCGTGACGCTTTGCTTGCTGATCAGCGGGTACGGCGCCTTCGTCGGCGCCAACAAACAAAATCTGCACTTTGCATTTCTCGGCGGCATGTCAGGCTTCGCTGCGACGGCCATAGGTGCGGTGGCAGCGATCGCGTTACGTGATATCGCCGCCAGAACGCAGGACATCATGCTGGGCTTCGCTGCCGGAATGATGCTGGCCGCCAGTTCGTTTTCGCTCATTCTTCCGGGTATCGAAGCCGCCCAGGAGCTCTGCGGTAACCAGCTGCTCGCAGCCTGTGTCGTCGTTGCAGGATTGGGATTGGGGGTAGCGCTGATGATCGGTCTGGATCGCTTCGTGCCTCACGAACATGAGAAAAGCGGTCGCCGTGGGCCCGAGGTGCAGCGCATCAATCGCGTATGGCTGTTTGTTCTGGCAATCACGCTGCATAACCTGCCGGAGGGGATGGCCATTGGAGTGAGCTTTGCCAATGGCGACATGAAGGTGGGATTGCCGCTAACCACTGCCATCGCCATTCAAGACATTCCCGAAGGCCTGGCTGTGGCCCTTGCGTTACGCGTGACCGGGATTTCAGCGCTTCGCGCTGCGCTTATTGCGGTGGGCTCAGGGTTGATGGAGCCCATAGGCGCGATCGTCGGCTTGGGGATTTCGAGCAGCTTCGCATTGGGATATCCCATAGCGCTCGGTCTGGCGGCGGGCGCGATGATTTTTGTGGTGTCCCATGAGGTCATTCCCGAGACCCATCGCAACGGTCATGAGACACCTGCAACCTTGGGGTTGATGCTCGGTTTCGGGGTCATGATGTTTCTCGACACGGCTTTGGGTTGACCCCTTACCTCCCATCCCGCACAAGCAAGAAAGATCCGGCCATTCAGTTCAGACGCTGCTGCGGTTCGGTGTGATGAAAGGCATGCTCTCTGTTAATCCGCAAACCTACTATTTCCAGCTCGCAGCCTTGATCGGATGGACAAGCCTGCTTCGCTTGTCCCGGATGCTTCAACGCACGCTGATTCTTGCCGGCGACCGCGATCCGTTAATACAGGCGTACAACGGCCATATCCTGCGCCGCACAATCCGACATTCAGAACTTCGCCTTCTGGAGGGCGAGGGACATTTCTTTGTGGTGACCAGCGCTGGACGAACTGCCGTCCTGGTCCGCGAATTTCTTCGCCGCCATTATGACGATGAAGAGAAGGCGCCGAGGATCGCGAACTGAAACACCAAGGCTGGCCTGGAGCGCACACTGGTCAGTTAATCCGCTCGTCTCATCAATAGTCGTTCTGCACCTGATAAAGAAAAGGGGAGACCCGCTATCGCGCTGCTGCTAAAGCAGCGCCTCACGCGTGCTCTTCAAGCCTGCGCACATCACCCAACGAATCACGTTGCATCGACTGCAAGTTCTTTTCAATGGTTTCGCACAGTGCTTCCATTTGAATCTGGTGTTCGCTGTGGCGAAACGGGCTTTGCAGATCGGTGCCGATGCGTTCGATGGCCAGCAGCATGAATCCCACCACGGTCGACGCCAGCGGCGTGAACCAGCCCAGGGATTCGACCAGTCCCACCGGCACGATCAGGCAGAACAGCGAAATAAACAGCCGCGGAAAATAGACGTAAGGGTAGGGCAGCGGGGTATTGGCGATCCGCTCCATGCCGCCCTGACTGTTGGACAGGTCGACCAGCGTCGACTCAAGCCGCGCCAGGCGAATACTGTCCAGATGCCCGGCCTTGTATTCCTTGGCGAGCAAAGTCGCGGAGCCGGTGAGAATATCGTTGGCAAAGTTATTGGTCGTGCCACTGCGGGCGAACTCTTCGGCGGGAATAAACGCCCGCACCTCGTCAGGACAAGGCTGGCCTTGCAGATGCGCGGCGAGGCAGTTCACATACGCGACGTGGCGACGCAGCAGAGTGGATTTGACCGGATTCACCTCGCCGCCGGCGTCGTCCAGCAGCGTCAGCACCTGCCGGGCGAAGCTGCGGGAGTTGTTGATCATCGCCCCCCACAACGTCCGAGCTTCCCACCAGCGGTTGTAGGCGCTGCTGTTGCGAAAACTGATCAATACGATCAACGCCGAACCCAGCAAGGTCAGCGGCATCAGCGGCAGGTTCAGCTTGGCGTTGAGGAACAGCATGAAGTCGACGGTGACGGCGATGTCCCACAGCAGCAACCAGAACAGAGACCAGCCCACGTAGCCCAGGGTCTTGATGATCAGGCGGTATTTTTTGACGATGGCAGCTTTCAAACGGAAACCTCGTGGCGAGCAGTTTGCTTAAACGCTTAAGCTCGGACGATGCCTGGCACCGGCAGTTCCCTGAAGCAGCCAACCGTCAGTCAATCTGCGAAGCCCGGCCATCCGAATGGCCAATGCTTGCGAGAAAAATCCTCGTATCCCGATTGAACCGCAGATGAACCACGCGGGACCTGCGATACAGGATCGTTGTCGCTGTGCAGCACGTCCGGCGGTCGGCACGCAACAAACCACATCGCTTTGAAAAGCACCTCCGGAAACCGGGCGGGAAAGCCTAAGCTCATTCCAAAAAGATATTTATTTAATCTTTTTAAGATCGTTTAGCTTTTAGCAAAGAAAACGTGCAGCGCCTCGCTTGCGGCGTTTTTTGCCTCAGGCCAACCCTGTCCGCGGTTATTGCCTGAGGCTCCTGTCCATTTTTTCTACCCTGAACGGCCATATATCTGGCCGTCAGCGGTTCGTTGCCGGGAGCCCTCGTGACACTTATTCAAACCTCTTTGGCAACGGTACAGATCGACTTGCCTGAACGATTGGCCCCACCCATCGACGATAGCGCCGAGGAGGGCGATGTTGTCCTCGAACTGCGAGGCGTCACTAAAGCTTATCTGCGCAAGGGCGGATCGCCGTTGCCGGCTGTCAACCACGTCAGCTTGAAGGTCCGGCGCGGCGAAGTGCTGTGCCTGATGGGCACCTCCGGCAGCGGCAAATCGACCTTGCTTCGCCATATCAATCGTTTGATCGAACCCACCAGCGGTGAGGTCTTGATTGAAGGTCAGGCTATCAGCGGCCTGAGCCACAAAGCGTTGCGGGATTTGCGCTCGCGGCGAATCGGCATGGTGTTCCAGCATTTTGGTCTTTTGCCCCATCGCACGGTGCTGGACAACGTTGCGCTGCCTCTGGAGTTGCGCGGCGAATCCGAGGCCGTCCGGCACGCAGCGGCCACCCGACAGTTACAGGCGATGGGCCTTGAGGGATGGGGCGAGCATTATCCCCACGAGTTGTCCGGCGGTATGCAGCAAAGGGTCGGTCTTGCGCGGGCATTGGTGACTGATCCGGATATTCTCCTGATGGACGAGCCTTTCAGCGCACTGGATCCGACCATCCGGCGAGACCTGCAAAGGCATTTTCTGGCCTTGGTACGCGAGCGCGGGATCACCACGTTGCTGGTCACCCACGATCCTGCCGAAGCGGTCCGTCTCGCTGATCGGATAGCGGTATTGCGCCAGGGACGTCTGGTGCAGTCGGGCACCCCGAGACAGCTGCTCGAGACGCCGGCCGATGCTGAGGTCGCGGATTTTTTCCGCGATTGCCTTCCAGCCGCACCGGTATTGCACGATGCCGGTGGCGCGGTACGTCAGATTCCCGAAACGGCACCGAAGGAGCAACCGGTTCAGCCGGGCTTGCGCGGCTGGCAAGCCTTGTTGCTCGGGCCGGCAGCGCTGGCGGCGCGGGGCCGAGGCGGGTTGTTCTGGCTCGGGTTCGCCGCAGAACTCGCGGCTCTGGCGACTGCGGTGCAGGGCATTACGAGCGCATCCTGGATATCGGTCGTGGTGGGATTGGCCGTGCTGGCGGCCAGTCGTTTCACCGCGTATTCGCTGAGCCGTCAACCGGTGCGGCGCGCCGTTTCGAGTTGGGCGTTGCCGCTGGCGGTGCTGCTGGTCAGTCAGGCATTGGTAATCTGGCGCGTGTTGACGCCCGATACCACCCAGGCGCTTTTGCAGTTCCCGGCCAGCCGCCAGGCGCTGTTACTGACCGCCCAGAGCGTGGATGACTTTATCGGTTGGTCACAGGTGACGTTCGAGAGCGCTTTTGTCGGCGTGATCGTTGCGGTTCGCACGGTCATTGAAGGCATCGAATCCCTGCTTGGTTGGCTGCCCTGGCCGGTTTGCGCGCTGGCGCTGGTATTGCTGGCCTGGCGCTCGGCGGGCCTGGCCCTGGCGCTCACCAGCAGCGCAGCGTTGTTGTATATCGGCCTGTTCGGGTTTTGGGAGCGGACAATTGCCACGCTGGCGCTGGTTGGTTCGTCGGTGCTGATCGCACTGGTCATCGGCGTACCCACCGGCATTTTGCTGGCGAAGCGGCCGATTGCCCGCAGGCTGCTCACGCCCTTGCTGGATGTCATGCAGACCCTGCCGACCTTTGTCTACCTGATTCCCGCTGTGGCGTTCTTCTCGGTGGGCAAGACTCCGGCAGTCATTGCGACGGTGATTTTTGCCCTCGCACCGATGATTCGTCTGACGTCCCTGGGCATTCAGGAAGTCCCGAAGGATGCCGTGGAAGCGGCAATCGCCCATGGAGCGAACCCTTGGCAAACCCTGGTGAAGGTGCAACTGCCGCTGGCGCGACGATCTCTGTTACTCGGGATCAATCAGACCATTGTCATGAGCTTGTCGATGGTGGTGGTTGCTGCCCTGATCGGCGCTGGAGGACTGGGTTACGACGTCATGACGGCGTTGCGCAATATCAAGGGCGGCGAGGGCATGCTGGCCGGCGTGGCGATCGTGCTGTGTGCATTGATCCCCGATCGAATCATTCAATCGAGCTTGCGCAAGCAAGACCATCTGCATAACTGAACAGTGAGACTTATCGTGGCAAAACATCTATTGCGTAACTTGAGTGCGGCTGCAGTGCTGGCCTCCCTGATCGTGCCGGCCAGCGTGATGGCCAAGGACAAAATTGTCATTGGCGAGCAGAACTGGACGGGGGCTATCGCCATTCAACACATTTTGGGTGAGGTGATCAAAACCCGTCTGGACGGTGATGTGTCGTATCTGGCCGGGGACGTGCCGGTGCTTTTCAGTGCGGCGGCCAAGGGCGACGGTTCTGTGGATGTGCTGACGGACATCTGGCTGCCCAATCAGTCGGCGGCGTGGGCCAAGTACGTCACCGGCGGCACCCGCTCACTGGTGCCCAATGCTCACCCTTATGCCGGCGAACAAGGCTTCTACATTCCCGGTTATCTGCAAGACAAGTACGGCGTCAAATCGATCTACGACCTGAAAAAACCGGAAGTGGCCAAACTCTTCGAGCCAGTGGGCGGCGGCAAGGCCGAACTGCTGGTGGGGCCGGCGGGCTGGGAGTCGACGTATATCGGCCAGATCAAGGCCAAGGATTACGGCTTCGCCGATAAATTCGAATCCGTCTCGACGGAAGCCTCGGTGACTTACGCCAAACTGGCCTCGGCTTACAAAGCGCAACGCGGCGTGGTGTTCTACGCCTACACCCCTGACTGGATTTTCTCGGCCTATGATCTGCGTCGTCTGGAAGAGCCCGCGTTCGATGGCTACGCCCAGGACAACAGAAAAGAAGATCCACTTTACAAGGCGGATGGCTGCTGGAAATTCGTCAGCCCGACCGTCGATCCCGACTGGCTGAACAAGAGCCACATCACCTGCGCCTTCCCGGATGCCAAGGTGTACGTCCTGGCTTCCACAGCACTGCAAAAGCGCGCACCGAAAATTGCCGAGTTTCTGCACAATTTCGCCATCGACCCGGCACAGTTGAACGGACTGATCCAGAAGATCGAAAAGGAAAAACAGCCAGCAGACGTCGCCGCCAAGGCCTGGGTTCAAGCCAACCCTTCTACTGTTGACCAGTGGTTTGCAGGGAAGGCGCAGCAAGTGAGTTCAGCCCAATGACCAGAGCGAACGTACGTGTGCTCGATGGCGGCATGGGGCGGGAGTTGAAGCGAATCGGCGCGCCGTTCCGTCAACCGGAATGGTCGGCCCTCGCGCTGATCGAAGCGCCCGAGTATGTGCTGCAGGCGCATCAGGCGTTCGTGAAAGCGGGCGCGCGGATCATCACCACCAACAGCTATGCGGTGGTGCCTTTTCATATTGGCGACGAGCGATTTGCCGAGCAGGGAAGAGCGCTGGCTGAGCGCGCCGGACGGCTGGCGCGGCAGGCCGCCGGCGAAAGTACCGATGCGGTCACCGTGGCCGGTTCGTTGCCGCCGGCGTTGGGGTCCTACCGGCCGGATCTGTTCGATCATCAGCGTTCAGTAGCGATCCACCGCGAACTGATTGCCGGATTGCGAACGCACGTCGATGTTTGGCTGGCCGAAACGCAAAGCTCCATTGCTGAAGTGCGGGCGGTGGCCGAAGCCCTCGGAACGGATCCCGCGCCACTTTGGGTATCATTCACGCTGTTGGACGAAGAGGGCCGGGAGCCGCGATTACGCTCAAACGAGGCCGTTGCCGATGCGGTTCGCGTGGCGGCCGAGCTGGGGGCCAAGGCGGTGCTCTTCAATTGCAGCCAGCCGGAAGTGATGGCCGCGGCTTTGATTGAGGCACGCGCTGTGATTGAAAACCTGGATCATCCTGTCGAACTGGGGGTTTATGCCAATGCTTTCCCCCCTGTCAGTGCCAAAGCCGAGGCCAATAGCGATTTGCTGGACATTCGTCGTGACCTGGGCCCCGAGTCCTACCTGGACTGGTCGAAGTCATGGGTTGCCGCAGGGGCCAGCATTGTCGGCGGATGCTGTGGAATCGGTCCGGAGCATATCGCCCAGTTGCATTTGCACCTGCAGTATCTAAAGGGTGAGGAGGCCGCGCAGGAGTGATTTTCAGGCGACGTTCTGTCAGAGCAGGCGACATTCGGTGCCGGCTGTTTCTGGGGAGCGGAAGCTTCATTCCGGGCATTGCCGGGTGTGCTCGACACCCGCGTCGGGTTCGCGCGGTCAGACTTGGGTGACGCCACCCTGATCGAATGCGCCGCTTTGCCGTCACGGCCGGGGCGTTGCAATTGCTCGGGTCGGCGAGTGGGGCAAGCCGAAATTGACGCAAGAGTGAATCCACAGGAATACGGGCAGGAAAGGGTGTATAAAAGTGATTAAAATCGTCGAAATATAGTTAACTACGCTAAATAGATGTTTAGTCGAGTTATTACAGATCGTATTGAAACGATGGAGCAGGTCATGAATCCACGCCCGATTACTGCATCGAACCTGATTGCGTCACTGGACCTTGAGCCTCACGTCGAAGGTGGTTTCTTTCGCAGAACCTACCAGGCCGATCATCGGGACATGCTCGAAACCGCCGGTGGGCCGCGTTATCTGATGACGTCGATTTACTACCTGCTTACCGAAGATTCACCGGTCGGCCAGTTTCATTTCAACCATTCGGACATCCTGCATTATTTCCATCTGGGCGATGCCATTGAGTACAGCTTGATCCTTGAAGACGGTTCACTGCAGACGTTGGTGATGGGCAGCGATGTTCTAGCCGGACAACAACTGCAATTGCACGTACCGGGCGGAATCTGGAAAGCCTCCAGGTTGCTGAATGGCGAGAACGGATTTGGTTTGATCAGCGAAGCGGTTTCACCAGGGTTTGATTTCGCGGATATGGAAATGGGGAATCGGCGGAAACTCACAGCGCAGTATCCACATCATCGAGCGCTGATTGAAAAGCTGACGCGTGACGAGGATTGAGAGCGGCACATTTCAAATAGAGAGATCTGCGGGCATCAAGGATCAGGTCCTTTGAGAGAGATGCCAGAGATTGAAATGGTGTGCGCAACCGTACTGACTCCGTAATACTTTGTTACGTGTAATGTATATTATGTTAAATGATGTGTCTGGGCGGAACTTTATGAACTCCCGCCTAAAACCATCTGATCCACCTCGGCAATCAGTTGAACAATTCATAGATCTCAGAAACCACCTGCATCGTCGCATCCTCGACCGTTCCTTCATTACGGCACAAAACCCAACCATGATCGGCAGCTGCTTGCTCGAACATCTCCGTACACGCGACATGCTCTGCGTGCTTTTGAATCACAGTACCGCCCAGTCCTCTGGATCGTGCCGTTGCCCTGGCCCATGAAATATCCGGCGTGGTGACGACGCCGACATGCAGGTCAGGCACCTGCACGTTTTGCTCGATATTCAACTGGAGAATCTCTGCAAACGGGACGGTATGGCGAAACGCGGCGTCAGACGGATACCAGCGATCGATCAAGACAATGCTGCCCAGCGGCTGCTTAGTCAGCACGTGCCGGGAGATCCAGCTGCGGCTATCAGCAAAGCGCTGACACACAGCCCACTCCAGATCCCGGGAGGGATTTCTGGCAAGTTCGTTAACGAGGGCCATCGTGGCACCCCGGTACGGATCGCTTTTTCTCTCGCAAAGCCGGATGACTTTCTTGTTGTCGGCCCTCAGTACTGCCGTAACCGCTTCCAATAATGTGGTCTTGCCGGTTCCTTTTGGCCCATCCAGAGAAATAAACAGCGGACGATTCATTTTTCACACAACGATTGAGGCATTGATGAGCACTCTATCCTCATTTACTGAAATTGAATCAGCTCATCCCTGCCCTTTGCCTAGACTTGCTTCCCAATGATGTTCGCCAGACCTTTTGACTGCCAGGGAATCACATAAGGAGCCACCCCATGTCAAAGCTATATCCCGGAATCGATCCTGAAGGGCTTATCGAGTACTCAGTGGTTTACACCGACCGCTCGCTGAACCACATGTCGCAGTCGTTTCAGGCCGTGATGAAGAACATTTCCCAGACCCTGAAACAGGTCTACAACGCCGAGGCCGTTGCGGTGGTTCCGGGCAGCGGCACATTCGGCATGGAAGCGGTGGCACGCCAGTTCGCCACCGGCCAGCAATGTCTGGTGATACGCAACGGCTGGTTCAGTTATCGCTGGAGCCAGATCCTTGACACCGGCAACATCCCGGCAGCCACGACGGTGCTGAAAGCCCGACCGGTCGAAACCGGGCGCCAGGCTGCCTACGCCCCGCCACCTCTGGACGAAGTGCTGGCAGCCATTGCGGCTTCGAGGCCGCAGATTGTCTTCGCCCCCCACGTTGAAACCTCATCAGGGATTATCCTGCCCGACGAGTATCTGCGGGCCGTCGGCGACGCCGTGCATGCGGTGGGTGGGCTGTTCGTGCTGGACTGCATCGCTTCCGGCACGCTTTGGGTTGATATGCACAAATGCGCCGTCGACCTGCTGATCAGCGCACCGCAAAAAGGCTGGAGCGCCTCCCCTTGCTGCGCTCTGGTGATGTTCAGTGCTCTGGCCCTCGAACGCATCGAGCAAACTCAAAGCAGCAGCTTCGCCTGCGACCTGAAAAAGTGGCTGCAGATCATGCAGGCCTACGAACAGGGCGGACATGCCTACCACGCGACGATGCCCAGTGATTCCCTCGCGCGGTTCAACGACGTGATGAAAGAGACGCAAGCCTATGGTTTCGACAGGATCCGCGACGACCAGCAGGCTCTGGGCGATCGGGTGCGCGCCATGTTGACCGGCAAAGGCTTCAAAAGCGTGGCCGCAGTCGGCTTTCAGGCGCCAAGCGTCGTGGTGAGCTACACCGATGATGCCGATATCAAAAACGGTAAGAAATTTGCCAGCCACGGCCTGCAGATCGCCGCTGGGGTGCCGCTGCAATGCGATGAACCGGCCGACTTCCAGACCTTTCGTATCGGTCTGTTCGGACTCGAAAAGCTGCACAACATCGAGCGGACGGTCAGCACCCTCGAGCGGGCACTGGATGAGCTGATGGTTAGCTAAGCTTTCATCTCGGCCGCAGCCAATACTGTTCCCGCAGATCCTGTCTGGCGGGAACCACCAGGCCGTGATCAACCTGTCATAAATTCCATATCTGCTGGCAAATAGAGGACTTTTCTACCGTTTCAATAGCACCTGAGGTGCCGCGAAGACAAGGCCAGCGTCGATCCGTCGCACCATTGAGCGCCAAAACCCCTTTCATTCTGAATTAGTGATTTAACTAGGTAGTTACCTAACTATATAATGCCCTCCTCATTTCAACGGGACATTCAACGTGAAGCAGAGTCAACGCCTCTCGGGCATATCAACATTCATTCTGGTCGGGCTGGGCGTGATCATCGCCCTGCTCGGCCTGGCACTGGCCGCTGGCGGTGTGAAATTGGTCAGCCTGGGAGGCTCCTGGTACTTCCTGGTGGGTGGTCTGGCGATGGCCATTTCCGGTCTGCTGATCGCACGCCGCAAGCCTTCCGGCGCCTGGCTGTTCGCAGCGTTCCTGCTGGGGACGGCGATCTGGGCAGTCATCGACGCAGGGTTGGTGTTCTGGCCGGTGTTCTCGCGTCTGTTCATGTTCAGCGCCGTGGGTCTGGTAGTTGCGCTGGTCTATCCGCTGCTCAAGCGCGCCAATGGCGGCGTTGCGGGTCGTGGTGCCTACGGTGTTGCCGCTGTTCTGGCGGTTGGACTGGCCGTGGCTGCCGGCAACATGTTCGTCGCGCACCCGACCGTCGCCCCTACCGGCACCGGTCCGGGCCTGACGCCGGTCGAGCCGGAAAAAGCGCAGAAAGACTGGGCACACTACGGTAATACTGAAGGTGGCAGCCGCTTCGCCGCGCTGGACCAGATCAACCGCAGCAACGTCGACAAGTTGAAAGTCGCGTGGACCTACCACACCGGCGACATCGCCGAGAGCGACGGCAACGGCGCCGAAGACCAGCTGACTCCGCTGCAGATCGGCAACAAAGTCTTCATCTGCACCCCGCACAACAACCTGATCGCACTCGATGCCGACACCGGTAAAGAAATCTGGAAAAACGCGATCAATGCTCAATCCAAAGTCTGGCAGCGTTGCCGTGGCATGGCCTATTTCGACGCCAGCGCCGCCGTCGCCAAACCGGCCAGCTCGCCAGTGAGCGAAACCCCGGTCGCACCCGCAGCCAACTGCACGCGCCGTCTGCTGACCAACACCATCGACGCCCGCCTGATCGCGGTCGATGCCGACACCGGCGAGTTCTGCCAGGGTTTCGGCACCAACGGCCAGGTCGATCTGAAGGCCGGTCTGGGTGATGTCCCGGACAGCTACTATCAACTGTCCTCCGCGCCGCTGATGGCCGGCACCACCGTGGTGGTTGGCGGTCGCGTTGCCGACAACGTGCAGACCGACATGCCGGGCGGCGTGATCCGTGGTTTCGACGTGATGACCGGTGCCATGCGCTGGGCGTTCGACCCGGGCAACCCGCAGGATAAAAACGCACCGGCAGACGGCAGCACCTACGTGCGCAGCACGCCGAACAGCTGGGCGCCGATGTCCTATGACCCGGCGACCAACACGATCTTCCTGCCGATGGGCAGCTCGTCCACCGATATCTATGGTGTCGAGCGCAGCAAACTGGATTACACCTACGGCGCCTCGATCCTGGCGCTGGACGCCAACAGCGGCGAAGAAAAGTGGGTCTACCAGACCGTACACAACGACCTCTGGGACTTCGACCTGCCGATGCAGCCAAGCCTGATCGACTTCACCAAGGACGGTAAAACCGTGCCGGCGGTGGTGATCGGCACCAAGGCCGGGCAGATTTACGTGCTCGACCGCGCCACCGGCAAACCGTTGACCGACGTTAAAGAAGTACCGGTCAAGGCGGCCAACATTCCGAACGAACCCTACTCGCCAACCCAGCCGAAATCGGTCGGCATGCCGCAGATCGGTGCTCAACACCTGACCGAATCGGACATGTGGGGCGCCACGCCGTACGACCAGTTGCTGTGCCGGATCGATTTCAAGTCGATGCGTTACGACGGCTTGTACACCGCGCCGGGCACTGACAAATCCCTGAGTTTCCCGGGTTCGCTGGGCGGCATGAACTGGGGCAGCATTTCCACTGACCCGGTGCACGGTTTCATCTTCGTCAACGACATGCGTCTGGGCCTGTGGATTCAGATGATCCCGTCGCAGAACAAAGGCCAGGCAACCTCCGGCGGTGAAGCGTTGAACACCGGTATGGGTGCAGTGCCCCTGAAAGGTACGCCTTACGCGGTGAACAAGAACCGCTTCCTGTCGGTTGCCGGCATTCCGTGCCAGGCCCCACCGTTCGGTACGCTGACCGCCATCGACATGAAAACCCAGAAAGTCGCCTGGCAAGTTCCGGTCGGCACTGTTGAAGACACCGGCCCGCTGGGCATCCGCATGCACCTGCCGATCAAGATCGGTCTGCCAACCCTCGGCGGCACCCTGTCGACCCAGGGCGGCCTGATCTTCATCGCCGGCACCCAGGACTTCTACCTGCGCGCGTTCAACAGCGGCAACGGTGAAGAAATCTGGAAAGCGCGTCTGCCAGTCGGCAGCCAGGGCGGCCCGATGACGTATGTATCGCCGAAAACCGGCAAGCAATACGTGGTCATCACCGCCGGTGGTGCTCGCCAGTCGACCGACCGTGGCGACTACGTGATGGCGTACGCCCTGCCGTAAACCGCAGCGCCCTCCTTCACTTCACTTGTGCGCGGCACCTTCGGGTGCCGCGTTGTTTCATGTCCTTCGCTCTGGATTTGCGCAATGTCATTGGCTGTTCGCTTTTCTCACGCCGGCGTATTCACCGGCATGCTGTTCGGTCTCACCTGCGGCGCTGCCCTGCCCGCCCTCGCCGATACCGATTCGAACGTGTTCACCCGCAACACCCTGACCGGCGACTGGGGCGGCCTGCGTCATCAGCTCGATGAAGATGGCATCAAGTTCACCGGCGACTACACCGGCGAAACCGCCTACAACGCCGACGGCGGCCTGCATCGCTCGGCGCGTTATTCGCAGAACATCAAGCTCGGTGCGCAGTTCGACCTGAGCAAACTGTACGGCGTCGACAACGCCGGCAAGATCCAGCTGAGCATCAACGACCGTCGCGGCAACAGTGCCTCCGAAGATCTGGTCGGCAACCGTCTGCCCATCCAGGAAAACTACGGCGGCCTCTACACGCGCCTGACCGAGCTGAGCTACGAGCGCAGCCTGTTTACCCCGGCGCTGAACGTCAAACTTGGCTACATGGCCATGGGCAATGACCTCGGCGGCCTCGACAGCGGGATTCTCTGCAACTTCATGAACGCCGGCTTCTGCGGCCATCCGCTGAACATGTCCGGTGGCAGTGGCTGGACCAACTACCCCAACGCCCACCTCGGTGTGCGGGTGAAATACGACCTCTCCCCTGTCTGGCAACTGCGTGTGGCCGCGTTCAACGTCGACCCGGAAAGCAACGGCAATTCCAGCCGCGCCTGGCACCTGGGCCCGAAACACACCACCGGCACCGTGGTGCCGATCGAACTGGTCTACAAGCAGGCCGGCAAACTGCCCGGCGAGTACAAGGTCGGGTATTACTACGACAGCTCCGACGTCAAACGCATCGGCAGTGACAAGGAAGTGTCCGGTCGCGGCGGTCATTACGTTCTGATCGACCAGGCCGTCTGGGCTTCGGACGTCTCTGAAGGTCGCAGCCTGCACGCCTTCGGCCAATATTCGGCGGCCAGCGAAGCAGCTTCGCCGTTCAGCAAGTGGTACGGCACCGGCCTCGTTCTGTACAAGCCTTTTGAGGGCCGTCCGCGTGACACCGTAGCGCTTGGCTACGGCCGCGCAGTGCCGAACCCGCGCAGCCGTGATGTGCAGCAAGACGCGGCGCTGGACAATGGCGCAGCGTTTCCAAACCTGGACAGCGCCGAGCAATTGATCGAACTCGGCTACGGCTACCAAGCCACTCCATGGCTGACGCTGCGCCCGAATATGCAGTACATCATCGAGCCGGGCGCGTTTTCCGGGAAGGACATCGACAATGCATTGGTGTTTGGATTGCAGGTGAAAGCTGCGCTCTGACGCCAAAGTTTGTCGACCACAAAAAAAGCACCCGAAGGTGCTTTTTTTGTGCGTGCCGCCAACCGAATCAACCCGTGAAGCTGGCCCGCGCTGCGTGCAGTTTCTTGTAGCTCTCGATCAGGCGCAGATGGCGATCCAGCCCTTCCAGCTTCATGCTGGTCGGCGTCAGGCCGTAGAAGCGCACGCTGCCGTTGACCGAGCCGATCGCCGCATCCATGCGCTCGTCGCCGAACATGCGGCGGAAGTTGGCTTCGTAGTCTTCCAGCTCCAGATCTTCGTCCAGCTCCATCTCCAGCACCACGTTGACCGCTTGATAGAACAAGCCGCGCTCGACGGTGTTGTCGTTGTATTGCAGGAAGGCTTCGACCAGATCCTTGGCCTGCTCGTACTTCTGCAAGGCGAGATAGATCAGCAGGCGCAGTTCGAGAATGGTCAACTTGCCCCATGGCGTGTTGTCGTCGAACTCGATACCGATTAGCGTGGTGATGTCGGTGTAATCGTCCAGCTCACTGTGTTCCAGGCCTTTGGCGAGGTTGCGCAGGCCGACCTTGCTCAGGTTGTGCAGGTTGAGGATGTCGGCACGGAATTGCAGCGCTTTGTTGGTGTTGTCCCAGATCAGGTCTTCTACCGGATAGATCTCCGAATAGTCCGGTACCAGAATGCGGCACGCCTTGGCGCCGATGTGCTCGTAGACCGCCATGTAGACTTCCTTGCCCATGTCTTCAAGGATGCCGAACAGCGTCGCGGCCTCTTCGGCGTTGGAGTTTTCGCCGTTGCCGGAGAAATCCCACTCGACGAATTCGAAGTCGGCCTTGGCGCTGAAGAAACGCCACGACACCACACCACTGGAATCGATGAAGTGCTCGACGAAGTTGTTTGGCTCGGTCACGGCCTGGCCCGAAAAGGTCGGCTGCGGCAGATCGTTGAGGCCTTCAAAGCTGCGGCCCTGCAGCAACTCGGTAAGGCTGCGTTCCAGCGCCACTTCGAAGCTCGGGTGCGCGCCGAACGAGGCGAACACGCCGCCGGTGCGCGGGTTCATCAGCGTCACGCACATGACCGGGAACTCACCGCCCAGCGACGCGTCTTTGACCAGCACCGGGAAACCCTGCTCTTCCAGCGCCTTGATCCCGGCGAGAATGCCCGGGTACTTCGCCAGCACCTCTTGCGGCACATCCGGCAGGGCCATTTCGCCTTCGAGGATTTCGCGTTTGACCGCCCGCTCGAAGATTTCCGACAGGCACTGCACCTGGGCTTCAGCCAGGGTGTTGCCGGCGCTCATGCCGTTGCTGAGAAACAGGTTTTCGATCAGGTTGGACGGGAAGTACACCACCTTGTTGTCCGACTGACGTACGAACGGCAGCGAGCAGATGCCGCGCTGGGTGTTGCCGGAATTGGTGTCGTACAGGTGCGAGCCGCGCAGTTCGCCGTCACGGTTGTAGATGCCCAGGCAGTATTCGTCGAGGATTTCTGCAGGCAACTCATCTTTGGCGCCAGGCTTGAACCAGCGCTCGTCCGGGTAATGCACGAACTCGGCATTGGCGATCTCTTCGCCCCAGAACTGATCGTTGTAGAAGAAGTTGCAGTTCAGCCGCTCGATGAACTCGCCCAGCGCCGAGGCCAGCGCGCTCTCTTTGGTCGCGCCCTTGCCGTTGGTGAAGCACATCGGCGACTGCGCATCGCGGATGTGCAGCGACCAGACGTTGGGCACGATGTTGCGCCACGAAGCGATTTCAATCTTCATGCCCAGGTCGGCCAGAATCCCCGACATATTGGCGATGGTCTGTTCCAGCGGCAGGTCCTTGCCGGCAATGCAGGTGCCCGCGCCGGACGTGGACGCCGGCATCAGCAAGGCCTGGGCATCGGCGTCGAGGTTCTCGACTTCCTCGATCACGAACTCCGGCCCGGCCTGCACCACCTTCTTCACCGTGCAACGGTCGATCGAGCGCAGGATGCCCTGGCGATCCTTCTCGGAAATGTCCGCCGGCAGCTCGACCTGGATCTTGAAGATCTGGTTGTAGCGGTTTTCCGGATCGACAATGTTGTTCTGCGACAGACGAATGTTTTCGGTCGGGATATTGCGGGTGCTGCAGTACAACTTTACGAAGTAAGCCGCGCACAAGGCCGACGACGCCAGGAAATAGTCGAACGGACCCGGTGCAGAGCCATCGCCCTTGTAACGGATCGGTTGGTCGGCCACCACCGTGAAGTCATCGAACTTGGCTTCAAGTCGGAGGTTGTCGAGAAAATTGACCTTGATTTCCATGCGGGTTACCAGAATAGCGGGCTAAACAAATTGGCCGCCATTATCCGGCTTTTGAGCGTGAAGTCTTGTGCTTTTGCTTAGCGGGGCCTGAGCGGTCAGACACCTTTGACGAACTTCCGAACATCTCGAAGCTGAAGATGTTCTAGATTGAAGAAGTACCGGATCAAGGACGAGCAAATGGACATTTCCAGCCGTGCGACGTCGTTACCCACCCTGCAGGGCTCTGTCACCCGGCGTCTGGCCGTCGCGGTGGGTGCGCTGTTCATTGCCGGAGTGATGGCGGCGACCGCTGCGTTGCTCGGCATTGCCACTCAACTGGATGAGGATGACGTCAATGACGTGCGGTTCTATTCCGGCCGAGCGCTGGAAAACCGCATCACGGCATCGAAGAACTACATCACCAGTTACGCCTACTGGACGACAGCGTATGAACGTTTGAGCGGCACGGTCGACACGAACTGGGCGTATACCGAGCAGAACATGGGCAAGACCCTGTTTACCAGCGACGGCTATGACGGTCTGTTCGTGCTGGATCGAGAACGCACCAAATACGCCGTGGTTCGCGGGCAATTGCTCGATGCGCAACTGCCCCAGTTCCTGCAGCTTTCGGCGAACAGTCTGGTGGAGCAAGTGCAAAGTCAGCCCGACCTGACCAAGCCCGTCAGTAGTTATTCATTGTTCGAAGGCTGGCCGGCGCTGGTCACCGCGGCGGCGATCCTTCCCAACGATGAGCGCCCAGTGGGCGATCCCCAAAAGACTTCGGTACTGGTATTCGTCGACAAACTGACACCCACCAAGTTGCGCAAGATCGGCAGCGGGTACGGGCTGAACAATCTGTCGCTGGCACCGGACGACAGCATCGACCAGGGCCAGCCCCGCGTCCCGCTGGACAGCACCGGATACAGCCTCGTTGCGGATCTGGAGCGACCGGGCCTGCATCTGCTGTGGTCATTGTTGCCCACCCTCGGCTCCGCCTTGATTGTGTTGATGGCGCTGACGGCCTGGTTCTTTCGCCATGCATTGCGTTCCTCGCGCTATGTCGACAACAGTTTTGAAGCGATGCAGGCCTCGAATCAGGCACTGCTGGCGTCCAACCGCGCACTGGAAGCCAGCGAAGAGCGCTTCCGGGCGGTGGCCGAAGCCGCGTCCGACTGGATCTGGGAAGTGGATGAAGCGTTGTCCATCACCTATCTGTCGACCCGGTTCAGTGCGGTCACCGGCTATCCGCAGGCCCAATGGATCGGGAAACACATCGGGCACTTGCTTGTCTGCGACACCACGCCGCTGGATCTGTGGCTGAAAAAACTCGATGAGGAGAACAACGCCAGCGACCTGCGCTGCACCTACCGTGACCGCAAGGAACAACAGCGCCACTGCCGCCTCTCGGCCCGGCCCATCGTGGAAAGAGCGGCAGTCGTCGGCTATCGCGGCACGGCCAGCGACATCACCGATGAAGTCGCCGCCCATGCGCAGATCCAGCACCTGTCCTTGCATGACGCGCTGACGGGACTGCCCAACCGCAACAAACTGTCGCGCTATCTGGACGACGCTCTGCTGCTCAAGGAACACGCTCCGCCTGTGTCGCTGTTGATGATTGACCTGGACAATTTCAAGCCGATCAACGATTCGCTCGGCCACCCCGCCGGCGATGCTGTTTTGCAGGAGGTTGCCGGCCGACTGCGCGAATGCACGCGTGACCACGATATCGTCGCCCGTCTGGGCGGTGACGAGTTCGTCGTTGTGCTCTGCGGCATGGACACGCATCAGGAGATCGACAGATTCTGCACACGCCTGATCGGCAGCCTGCATCAGCCCATCCTCTTCGAACAGCAACCGTTGCACATCGGCGCCAGTGTCGGCATCGCCCTGAGCCGGCGTCATGGGTACGTGGCCAGCGAGCTGATCCGCTGCGCAGACATTGCGCTGTACCAGGCCAAATCCGAAGGCAAGAACACCTGGTGCTATTTCGAAGCGCACATGAGCGATCAGATCCAGACCCGTCGGCAGATGGAGGACGACCTTCGAAGGGCCCTGACGAACAATGAGTTCGTGCTGCACTATCAACCCCGATACAAGGTCGATGGCAAGGAAATCGTTTCGGTCGAGGCACTGGTGCGCTGGCAGCATCCTGCCAAAGGGTTGCTCGGGCCGGATTTGTTCATTCCGCTGGCCGAACAGACAGATCTGATTGTTCCCCTCGGTCGCTGGGTCCTGCGTGAGGCTTGTGAAACGGCACTGACCTGGCCGGCGGACATTCTCCTGTCGGTCAACCTGTCACCTGCGCAGTTTGCGATCAGCGATGTGGTCGAAGATGTACGCGAAGTGCTGGTCGGCACTCGCTTCCCGGCCAGCCGGCTGGAGCTGGAAATCACCGAGAACGTAATGCTCAACGACACGGACGGCGCGCTGACCACCATGACCGCGCTCAAGGAACTGGGCGTGCGCCTGAACATGGATGACTTCGGCACCGGTTATTCCTCCCTTGGCTATCTGCGGGCTTACCCGTTCGATGGCATCAAGATCGACAAACGCTTCATTGCTTCCATCAGCACCGGCGCCAATGATCGGGCGGTGGTGCAGGCCATCATCGGGCTGGGTAAAGCGATGGGGCTGACCGTGACCGCCGAAGGCGTCGAAACCGAGGAACAACTGGACATCCTGGGCAAGGATCAATGCAACGAAGTCCAGGGCTATTACATGAGTCGCCCGATCGACAAGTCGGCCTTCGCCAGTCTTCTGCAGGCATCAAGAGCCGCCGCTGTCGATCCTTCCAGGCAACGAAAAGGCCGGGTGACCTGAGGACGCTGACTCAGCACATCCGCTCAATCGCGGCACGACGGTTTGCTTCAGTATCCGGCGACTTCCATCACGGCCGGTCACTGACACATGAAAGGTTTCATGCAACCGCGTTTCGCCCTGGCACTGTTGTATTGCGCAATGACCGACTCGGCATTTGCCAGCGGATTTCTCGACGACGCCAAAACCGAAGTGCTCAGCCGCAACTTCTACCTGAGCAACGACTATCGCTCGCCCTCTCCGTCCGGGAAAAACTACAAACAGGAATGGGCTCAAGGGTTTATCGGCACTTTCGCATCCGGTTTCACGGATGGAACCATCGGCTTTGGCCTCGATGCTCATGCCTTTTATGGTTTGAAACTCGATGGCGGCAAAGGGCATTCCGGCACGGGACTGTTGCCGGTGGACAGTGATGGCCGTAGCGAAAGCGAATACTCCAGCGCGGGTGGTGCGCTGAAGCTCAAGGCCTCGAAAACCACCCTCGCCTTCGGTGAAATGACCGTGGAAACGCCGGTATTCGACACTTCGGACAAACGCCTGCAACCGGAATACGCCACGGGGTTTCTGCTCGACAGCCGCGAGATCGATAACGCGCGTCTTGTCGCCGGGCGTTTCACGGCGTTCAAGAATCAGGACAGCTCTTCCGGCAGAGGCGATTTTCAGGGCTATGGCGCCAGCACCCGGGGCGAAAGCATCAGTTTTGTCGGCACCGACCTGTTCAGCGACAGCCCGGTGGGCGGCGCGCTGTATGCGTCCGACCTGAGCGACACCTGGCGCCAGTACTACGCCAACCTGCATTTCAAACGGTCCGGTGTGCTGCTCGACGCCAACGTCTACCACACCCGCGACACCGGACAGGCACTGGCGGGAGAAATCGACAACACCGCGTTCAGCCTCTCGGGCAAATACACCTTCGGCGCCCACGCGGTCATGCTCGGCTGGCAACGCATCAATGGTGACACGCCGTTCGATTTCGTCGGCGGCGACTCGATCTACCTGGCCAACTCGATCAAATACGCCGACTTCAACGGCGCCAACGAACGTTCCTGGCAAGCACGTTACGACCTGGATCTCGGCGCCTTCGGCATTCCCGGGCTGAACTTCATGACCCGCTATGTTTCCGGCAGCCACATCGACGGCACCCACGCACCCAAGGGCGGCGCCTACAACCCGTTCGACGCGGACAGCGGGCAATATCAGCCGCAGCAAGGGGACGGCGGCAAACATTGGGAACGCGACATCGATCTGCGCTACATCGTCCAGTCAGGTGCGGCCAAGGATCTGTCGGTGCAGCTGTCCCACGTTTCGCACCGGGCCAACAGCGCCCAGGCGGGCGATGATATTGACCGGATCTACGTGGTGATCCAGTACCCGTTGGGCTTTTGAGGGAAATTGGCGGAAGGCAGCCGGAGTCGAACCTGCCCGGGAACGGATGCCGTCCCCAACCGGGTTTGAAGCCCGGCCGCGCCACCGGGCGCGATTGCCTTCCATGAACTCAGTCCGCGCCGGGGTTGGCCAGCGCACTGTCGGAGCGGATTTGCCGGCCTTCGCCGACGCGCCGGGTCAGGCCCAGCCGATCGAAGTATTCGAGGATCTGAATACTGCGCTTGCGTCCCAAGCCTAGCGCATCGCGGAAGGCCGTGACTTCGATCTGCGGATTTTCTTCGGCCAGGCGCAGCAGCACCGCCGCCATTTGCCGCAGCGTGATATCGGTGACAAACAGGTCGCGCACCACTTGATGCATCACGCCAAGGCGCGCCAGTTTGCGCAGCAGCAAACGCACGGTCGCGTCTTCCTGGTCGACGAATTTCGCCACGTCGCGTACCCACGGCGGATCGAAACCAGCCTGCTCGAACAATGGCTGCAGCGCCTGCCACAGGGTTTCGTCGTCGGCGCTCAGGCGCACTTGGTGGTCGGGCAAATGCAGCCATGAGCCGCTGGCGACCAGCGAGCCGGCGCCGAGCAATTCTTCCAGTAGGCTGATAAAGGTCGCGCGTTCGAGGCTCAAACCGCTGAAACGCCGCAGACGGTCACGATCCGGGCCCATCTGATCGGGCTCCAGCTCATGAAAGCGCGTCAGTTGTTCCAGCAAGGTGAACTTGAGCATGCCCCAGCGCTGCGCATTGAACAGCACCGGGCCTTGTCGGGTTTCGATCAGGCGGACGTTGTCCGGCAGCGTCCAGCCGTCACGCGGACGATTGAACTGACGTTCCAGACGCTGCGGATCGAGGCCACTTGCGCTGTATTCCAGTAGCGTCGGCAACGCCTGTTCCAGCTCGGAGCTGATCGCCAGCACACGCAGTTGCGCCAGCCGTTCCGGGCTGCGGCGCTGGCGGGCCGGGGCGAAGGGATCGAGCACGCGCCCGCCGCCGAGCGTTCGCTGGGCGCTGGCGTCACGCAGGATCAGCGGATCACCGTGGACACCGTGCACCGGAACGTTCGTCAGCAGTTGTGCGAACATGCGCTCGCCGGGTGCTAGGCTCGGGCCTTCCAGCAAGGCGACCCGGGCGATCACGTCCTGCGTGCCGAGATGCAGGTGCACTGGCTGGAAGTGCTGGAAAACCCGCTCGCCCGACAGCAGCCGGAATTCGATATCCAGCCGCTGGGTCGGTGCGTGCAGCCATTCGGCGAGCAACCATTGGCCGCGATGGATCTGCCCGAGTTCCAGACGATCCGCGCTGATGTTCAGGGCCACGCGCTGGCCGGCGAAGGCTTGTTCGGCAGCCTGATTCTGCGCGTGCAGGCCCCTGACCCGCACGGTTTTGCCCGCCGGGCCGAGGCTGAGTTTGTCACCCACGACGACCGAGCCCGAAAGCGCCGTCCCCGTCACCACGATCCCGGCGCCGGCGACACTGAACGCCCGGTCGATGGCCAGGCGAAAACCGCCTTCGCGACTGCGCTCCTCGCCTTCTATCTGCAGCAATGTCTGGCGCAGCGCATCGACGCCCTCGCCCGTCACGCTGGAAACCGTCAGCAACGGTGCTTCGGCATAGGGCCCGGGTGCCAGCAGGCTTTCAACCTGTCGGCGAACCTCTTCCACCCTGCCCGCCTCGACCCGATCACACTTGGTGATCGCCACCAGCGCCCGTGGAATGCCCAGCAGCTCGACAATCGCCAGATGCTCGCGGGTCTGCGGCATCACGCCGTCATCCGCCGCCAACACCAGCAATACCAGATCGATGCCCTGCGCGCCTGCGAGCATGTTGTGGGTGAATTTCTCGTGGCCCGGCACGTCGATGAAACCGGTCAGCCCGGCGCCGGGCGCCAGTTCTGCGTACAGATAACCGAGGTCGATGGTCATCCCGCGCTCGCGCTCCTGCGGGCGGCGGTCGCCGGTCTGCCCGGTCAGCGCTTCAAGCAGTGACGTCTTGCCGTGGTCGATGTGCCCTGCCGTGCCGACGATCACGTTTGCAACTGCCCGAGTTGCGCCTGCCACGCCGGTTCATCGTCGAGTTGCCGCAGATCCAGCCACAACGCGTCGTCATCAATGCGCCCGAGCACCGGGATCGGCAAGGCGCGCAGCGCGGCTTCCAGATTCAGCAGGCAACGGCCGCGCAGGCGTTTCGATACTTGCGGGCGCAGGCACAGCGCTGCGCTTGGCAGGCGCGCCACCGGTTGGCTGCCGCTGCCGATCATGCCCAGCGCGGGTTCCGCCGTGACGGTCCAGCCCTCGCCCAGCAGTTCGGCCAAGGCCGGTTGCAGGCGTTCGGCCTGGGTCAGAATCTCGGCTTGCGGTCGGGTCAGCAAGCGCAGGCTCGGCAAGCGTTCGGCCAGCCGATCCGGGTCGCGATAGAGCCCGAGCACCGCTTCGAGTGCGGCCAGCGTCAGTTTGTCGACACGCAACGCGCGCTTCAGCGGGTTCTTCTTGATCTTCGCGATCAAGTCCTTGCGCCCGACGATCACCCCCGCCTGCGGCCCGCCAAGCAACTTGTCGCCGCTGAAGGTGACGATGTCGGCGCCATCGAGCAGCGCCTGACGGACCGTCGGTTCCGCCGGCAGGCCCCAGCGGGTCAGGTCCAGCAGGCTGCCGCTGCCAAGATCTTCCAGCAACGGCAGGTCATGCCGATGGGCCAACGCCGCCAGTTCGGAAGTCGGCACTCGAGCGGTGAAACCTTCGATGCTGTAGTTGCTCGCGTGCACGCGCATGATCAGGCCGCTGCGCGGGCCGATCGCCGCTTCGTAGTCGCGGGCATGGGTACGATTGGTGGTGCCGACCTCGTGCAGGCGCACGCCAGCACGGCTCATGATGTCGGGGACGCGAAACGCGCCGCCGATCTCGATCAGCTCGCCCCGGGAAATGATGCCTTCCTTGCGCGCGCCGAGGCTGTTGAGGGTCAGCAGCACGGCGGCGGCATTGTTGTTGACCACGGTCACGGCTTCGGCGCCGGTCAGTTCGCGGATCAGGCCTTCGATCAGGTCGTCGCGGTCACCACGCTTGCCGCTGGCCAGGTCGAATTCCAGGTTCAAGGGATAGCGCGCCGCCAGTTGCACGGCGTCGATGGCTTCTTCCGGCAGCAAAGCCCGGCCGAGGTTGGTGTGCAGCACGGTGCCGGTCAGGTTGAACACCCGGCGCACCTGGCTGCGCTGCTTCAGGGCCAGGCGTTCAGAAACCCTTCCGGCCAAGGCTTCAGGGCTGATTTCAACGGCGGTCAGTTGCCCCGCCACCACGGCTTCGCGCAAGTCATCCAGTAACTGGCGAAACCCCGTCAACAGGGCCTCACGCCCGTAACGCTCGGCCAATGGCTGGCACGCGGGGTGGCGCAACAGGCTGTCAATCGACGGTAACCGCAGGGCAACACTTACGGACATCAGGCACTCCCGAAATCGAAATACGCCTGATGATGTTAGACCATCCTGCTTCTAGCGCAGTGCGGCCCTCTGAACCGGCACATAGGTTTGACTCAGGTCCGTCGCCCAGCCATCGAGCACGGCTTTCACGTTATCGGGCGTCATGACCTGTTTGTCGTTTTCCAGCGGCACGCCCTTGCCCTTGCGCACCACCTCGGCCACAACCTCCCCGGTCGAACCGTCCTCGAAGGACACTTCCGTGGCGATCTCACTGTCCCGGTCACGAATGCCGGTGGCGCTGCTCACCCCGGCCGCGACCAGTGTCACCGGCAGCCATTCATAAAAACGCAGGCCCTGGGTACTGGCGGCGACCTGGGTGATGGCCGGTTTGACGATCAGCGTGTCCGGGCCGGGCTTCGACGCCAGCGGCAGCACCTTGCCCAGTTCCAGCCTGAGGGCTGCGTCGTAGTAGTGGGTCACGCCCGACAAGGTACTTTGGGGAATGCGCTGCGACGGCTGGGGCCGGGGATAGAACTGGCTCGGCGCCAAATAAACCTGGGTGTAACGGCCTCTCGCCAGAGTCGGGCTGACCCAGCTCAGAATCTTGTGCCCCGAAGCGGTCTGCCCTTCCTTGAGCACGCTGTAATCCCGTAGAAACCCGGCCTGCGGCTCCGCCGGAAGCTTCTTGCTGCTGCACGCCGACAGGCTGAGGGTGGCGGCAAACAGCACGGCCAGTGAGCGATGGCTAGTCATCGATGGTGTTTCCTTGTTCAAGCGTGGACGTGGCTGTGCGGGGTGTTGTCGGAGCACTCGATGCGCAACTGGCCGTGGGTCATGATCCATTGGATGAATTCGGCGGTAGGAATCGTGTGCAGGTATTCGACCCAATGGGCTTCGGTCGGGCTGAATCGTTCGAAATAGCGGCGCAGGATCAACTGGCTCTGATCGTTCGTCAGCCCCAGGCACGTCTCCTGGAACAGGATCGGCGTGTCGGGACCCGGTGCGGTGGTGCGCTGGGTCAGGATCAACGGGCGCACGGCGCCATGGTCCCGGGTGATGTAGCCGCTGTTCATGTCCTTCATGTTGAGCCCCCTTGGTTGGAAGGCCTGCAGAGTGCCTGCGGATGTTTGCCCGACGATGTCCGGCTGATGTCCGCGCTGAAGGAATGTTGCAGGATTGAAATATATGACCGGCGCATCGAAATGGTTTTAGATGCGCTTCTTTTGGGTTCATGGATTGCGCAAACGTGAGCAGATTGCTGATCGTCGATGACGACGGGGAAATTCTGTCCTTGCTGAAGAAGTTCTTCGTTCAGCACGGCTATCAGGTCGATGTCGCCGCCCATGGCGAGGCCATGTGGGCGGCCATTGCGCAGGCACGGCCGGACACGATCATCCTCGACCTGATGCTCCCCGGTGAGGGTGGCCTGAGCCTGTGCCAGAAAGTCCGGGCGCAGATGGGCATCCCGATCATCATGCTCACGGCCATGGCCGAGCTGAGCGACCGGATCGTCGGCCTGGAATTGGGCGCCGACGACTACCTGACCAAGCCCTTCGCCCCGCAGGAGTTGCTGGCCCGGGTACGCGCGCTGCAACGCCGGGTCGGTGAGCACACGCCGTCCGGCGCCGAGCCTTCACGCCCGGTCATGGCCTTCGCCGGTTGGCATCTGGACATCACCTGCCGCGAACTGCGCTCGCCCGAAGGCGTGATGATTCCGATGTCCGCCGGCGAATTCGACCTGCTGCTGGTGTTGCTTGAACACCCGCAACGCATCCTGACCCGCGAACAACTGATCGACCTGACCCACGGCCAGGGCCACGACGCCTATGACCGCAGCATCGACGTGCAGATCAGCCGGCTGCGGCGCAAGATCGAACCGGACAGCAAGCGCCCGGACCTGATCCGCACGGTGCGCAACGGCGGCTACATGTTCACTGCCAAGGTCAGCCGCTCATGATCGGCCGGATGCTGCGGCGCGACACCCTCAGCCGGCGGATTGCCCTGACGATCGTCGCGGCCATGCTCGCTTCGCTGCTGCTCAATGCGCTGTTCGTTCAGGTCGCGGGGATCTGGGCCCGGCCGCCGATCGAGCGCACCGGGCTGCTGGAGCAGATCGCCGCCACCACCCGAGTGGTCGAGGCCGCGCCGGCAAACTTGCGCCCGCAACTGGCCAGTGCCGCCAGCAGCCCGATACTTGAGGTGTTGTGGAAACCCCGTCGAGCCGACTTCGGTCTGCCGGGGGACGGCGAACAGGTCGAAGCCGGAAAAGTGCCGGCGCTGCGGCAATTGCTTGGCGATAACCGACAGATCGATGTGTTCAACCCCGATGACTGGCCCGCCGGCAGCCCTCGCGCGCATTACATGGCGCTGGTGCGGCTGGCGGATGACAGCTGGCTGTCGTTCACGCCGCCGGAGCGCAGTTGGGGCTTGAGCCTGAACGTGCGGATTGCCGTGATCGTTGCCCTGGGGCTGGTCGCCACGCTGCTGGTCGCCTGGCTGGCCACGCGGCAACTGGCCCAGCCGTTGCAGCGTTTTGCCCATGCGGCGCGGCGTTTTGGCGGGGATCTGAAAGCGCCGCCGATCCACCTCGAAGGCCCGCACGAAATCCGTCAGGCCATCGTCGCCTTCAACACGATGCAGGCGCAGATCCAGCATTTCATCGGCGAACGCACGCACATGCTCGCCGCGATCTCCCACGATTTGCGCGCGCCGCTGACCCGGATGCGCCTGCGCAGCGAGTTCATGGAAGACCTCGACCATCAGGGCAAACTGATCCGCGACATCGAGGAAATGCAATCGATGATCAACGCCGCCCTGGCGTTCTTCCGGGAAGACACCCATCTGGAGCAATCCACCGCGTTCGATCTGTCGGAGTTGCTGCAAACCATCGTCGATGACTACCGCGATCAGCACATCGACATCGACTTCAGCGGCCCGGCGCATGTGGTGTACGACGGCCGGCCGCTGGGCATCAAACGGGTCATCGTCAATCTGCTGGATAACGCCGTGAAATACGGACAACGCCCAAGCGTGGCGTTGAGCAGCGATGACACGTCGATCCGCATCGAGGTCATTGACGAAGGGCCGGGGATTCCCGAGGACGCGCTGGAGCGGGTGTTCGATCCGTTTTTCCGTCTCGAAACCTCGCGCAACCGCGACACTGGCGGGGTCGGGCTCGGTCTTTCGGCGGCCCGGGGAATCATTCGTGAACAGGGTGGCGAGTTGAGCCTGCGCAATCGCCGCAGTGGCGGCTTGCGCGCACGGGTTGAATTGCCGCATCGCTGAGGCTTATTCGTCGCCGGGCGCCAGCAACAGATTCGGCGCCAGCCGCTGATAACCGTCCTGAGCCAGGCGCATGTCGAGCAGCAGACTGGCCAGGTCCGCCGACAGCGCCTCGCCCTCCCCGTCGTTTTCCAGATACAGCAACTTCAAATAGCTGTTGCAGCCCGGACAGACCTCGGCGCGCAACGGCGCCTGATTGGCAGCGTGGCGGTCATCTTCGAGGCTCAGGTATTCAAGCCCTTTGCTCTGCTCGCAATACACGCACTTGACCCGCACCACATGCCATTCGCAGGCGCACAGCGAACACACCAGATAACGCAGGCCGTTGTGCTTGCCGCGATGGCGGATCACCCCGGCCATGGCCGGCGAGCCGCAGGCCGGGCACTGACTGAGGCTGTCGCCGGGCGTCAGTTGCAGGTTCTGTGCGCTGAGCAGCCAATGACTCCACGCCGCTTGCAACGCCGCCCCGAGAAACGGCACCAGCGCCGCCGGCACCAGCGAATACTGGCCGCTGACCAGCGCCACGGCCCAGGCGCGCAACTGACCGGGGCTGGCGATGCGCAGTTTGGTAACGGCCTCGACCACCGCCGGTTGCTCGGGGGCGACATAGCGCTTGAGCAAGGCTTCGAGATAAAGCTGCCAGGTGTCCTCGCGAATCAGGGTGTCGGCGGCGAACGGCGGCATGCCGTGTTGCCGGCAGACCTCCAGCCGCTGTTGATCAAGCGGCGCGGTAGAGGGCGGATCATCGAGGATTTGCTGCTGGACACGGCACAAACCGGCGATCAAATGCAGGTAATCGGCCAGCGGATGACCTTCGGCCAAGCGCTCAAGGCGCTGGGCCCGCAACGTGAACAGGTTGTGCGGCGGCAGGTGCAGAAACGGCGGCGAACTGGCCGCCGCTTCGATTTCTCCGGGTTCGAGGATGGTTGGCAACTGTCAGCCCTTTTTCGTGATCGGTCGCTCTGGCGGATCTTTGCTGTCCACCTCGCGATACCAGAGTGCATGGTGTTTCCTGGCCCAGGCGCGGCTGACCCAGCCGTGCATCATTGCGTCCACCGAGCCCTTGATCCAGATCCCGGCGTAGATGTGAACGATGATGCTCAGGATCAGCACAAATCCCGCCAGAGCGTGTAGCAACATCGCCCAGCGAATCGTGGTGATGCCGAAGTAATGACTGAAATACGCGCGCCAGATCACCAATCCCGTGAACAACAATCCGAGCATGCACAGCAGTAAAGTCCAGAACAGCAGCTTTTGCCCGGCGTTGTATTTGCCCACCGCCGGCACGGTCTCCTCGTCGTTGACCAGCACCCGGTCGATGCGTCGCAGCCATTTCCAGTCGTTGTCGATAAAGAAGTTCGAGCGCCAGAAGCGAAATACCAGGCCGAGGAAGAACACGAACATCAGCACGCCCATGAACGGGTGCAGGATCCGCGTCCACGGCCCGCCGCCGAACAGATTGGTCAGCCAGAACATCGACGGATGAAACAGCGCCAGCCCCGACAGCCCGGCCATGAAGAACAGGATCGCCACCAGCCAGTGATTGGTGCGTTGGTTGGCGGTGTAGCGCAGGATCGTCTTGTTGCTCATGGCCGGCCCTCCCCGCGTGGGTCGAAGGTGTGCACCGCCGGGTCGACGACGTGCACCGAGGTGTCGGGCGGTTCGGGATGTTCATCTTCCTCGACCCGGTTCGGGCCGATCCGCACGTAATGGAAGAACCCGGCCAGCACCGCCGCGCCCATGGCCAGCAACGCCAGCGGTTTGCTGATGCCTTTCCACAAGCCGACCAGCGGACTTATCTCGGGGTTGTCCGGCAGACCGGCGTAGATTTTTGGGGTGTCCGCATGGTGCAGCACGTACATGACGTGGGTGCCGCCGACGCCTGCCGGGTCGTACAGGCCTGCGTTGTCGAAGCCACGGCTTTTCAGGTCGACGATGCGCTCGGCGGCGTGGGTCTTCATGTCGTCCTTGGTGCCGAACACGATGGCCCCGGTCGGGCAGGTTTTCACGCAGGCCGGTTCCAGCCCCACCGCCACCCGGTCCGAACAGAGCGTGCATTTGTAGGCCTTGTGGTCCTTCTGCGAAATGCGCGGGATGTTGAACGGGCAACCGGTGATGCAATAACCGCAGCCGATGCAGTGGTCCTGGTCGAAATCGACGATGCCGTTGGCGTGCTTGATGATCGCGCCAGGGCTGGGGCACGCCGCCAGGCATCCGGGCTCGGCGCAGTGCATGCAGCCGTCCTTGCGGATCAGCCATTCGAGGTTGCCGGCGTCGGTTTCGTGCTCGGTGAAGCGCATCAGCGTCCATGAATCGGCGCTCAGATCCTGCGGATTGTCGTAGGTGCCGTGGTTGTGGCCGACCTCGTCGCGCAGCTCGTTCCATTCCGAGCATGCGACCTGGCAAGCCTTGCAACCGATGCATTTGGTGGTGTCGATCAGCTTGGCCACCTGTTCCTGGCCGCGTATCGAAGGCGCCGGCGTGGTGGTGGCCGAGCGGGCAATGATGTCTTGGCTGGCCATCTAAAGATTCTCCATCAGAGCTTCTCCACGTTGACCAGGAATGACTTGGATTCCGGGGTCTGTGTATTGCCATCGCCGAGGAACGGCACCAGGGTGTTGGTCAGGTAACCGTGGCGCGTCAGGCCGGTGAAACCCCAGTGCAGCGGAATGCCGATCTGGTGCACCACCTGGTTGTTGACCTGCAACGGCCGGATCCTTTTGGTCACCACCGCCACCGCTTCAATGAACCCGCGCTTGCAGCTGACCCGCACCCGGTCGCCGGCAGCGATGCCCTTCTCCTTGGCCAGCACTTCGCCGATTTCCACGAACTGCTCGGGCTGGGCGATCGCGTTCAACTTGCAGTGCTTGCTCCAGAAGTGGAAATGCTCGGTCAGCCGGTAGCTGGTGGCGGCGTACGGGTAATCCTTGGCGACGCCGAGGCTGTCCCACACCGAATCGAAGATCCGCGCCGCCGGGTTGCTGGTGGCTTTCTTGTTGTCCGGGTGCAGCGGGTTGATGCCGATCGGCGTTTCGAACGGCTCGTAGTGCTCGGGGAATGGCCCTTCGTTCATCTTGTCGACGGCGAAGAACCGCGCCACGCCTTCGGGGTTCATGATGAACGGGTTCATCCCGGCTTCCGGCGGCACGTCGGCCTTGTAGTCCGGCACGTCGGTGCCGCTCCAGGCCTTGCCGTTCCACCAGACCAGGCGTTTTTTCGGATCCCAGGGTTTGCCGGCGACGTCCGCCGAAGCGCGGTTGTACAGAATCCGCCGGTTGGCCGGCCAGGCCCATGCCCAGCCTTGATGCTGATGCATGCCGTAAGGGTCGTTGTTGTCGCGACGGGCCATCTGGTTGCCAGCTTCGGTCCAGCTGCCGCAGAAGATCCAGCAGCCGGACGCGGTGCTGCCGTCATCCCTGAGCTGGGCGAACCCGGCCAGTTGCGCATTGCCCTTGATCGCCGCGCCGGTGGCGTCGGTGAAATCGGTGGTGGCGTAGCCGTTGATCTCTTTGGCGATCTCTTCCGGTGAGGGCTCTTCGGCAATCTTGTACGGCCACGACAGCTTCAACAGCGGATCGGCGAATTTGCCGCCCTCGGCCTGATAACGCTCACGCAGGCGCAGGAACAGCGCACTCATGATCTGCACGTCGGTGCGCGCCTCGCCGGGGCCATCGGCGCCTTTCCAGTGCCATTGCAGCCAGCGGCTGCTGTTGACCAGCGAGCCGTCCTCTTCGGCAAAGCAGGTGGTCGGCAGGCGGATCACTTCGGTCTGGATATCGGCGCTCTTCACATCGTTGAATGGCCCGACATGTTCCCAGAACTGCGAGGTTTCGGTGGCCAGTGGGTCCATCACCACCAGCCATTTGAGCTTGGCCAGTGCCGCCATCACCCGGTTCTTGTCCGGCAACGCGGCAATCGGGTTGAAGCCCTGGCACATGTAGCCGTTGACCTTGCCCTGCCCCATCAGGTCGAACACCTTGAGGATGTCGTAGTTGGGGATGTCGAGTTTCGGCAAGTAGTGGTAGGCCCACTGGTTTTCGGCAGTGGCATTGGCGCCGTACCAGGCTTTCATCAGGCTGACGTGGAACTTGCTGTAGTTCTGCCAGTAGGACAATTGCCCCGGCCGCAACGGTACTTGTGTGCGTTTATGGATGTAGGCCGCGTAATCCTGCTCGGCGTCGGTCGGCAGGGTCAGGTAACCCGGCAGCGCGTTGGACAGCAGGCCAAGGTCTGTCAGGCCCTGAATGTTCGAGTGCCCGCGCAAGGCGTTGACCCCGCCGCCCGGCATGCCGACGTTGCCCAGCAACAGTTGCACCATCGCTGCGCTGCGTATTATCTGCGAGCCGATCGAGTGCTGGGTCCAGCCCAGCGCGTAGAGAATGGTCATGGTCTTGCCCGGTGCCGAGCAAGTAGCGATTTCCTCCCAGATCTTTTTCATCGCATCGACCGGCATGCCGCAGATCTGGCTCGCCAGGTCGATGTTGTAGCGGCTGTAATGCTGCTTCATCAGTTGATAGACGCAGCGCGGGTCCTGCAGGCTCGGGTCGACTTTGACGAAGCCGTCCTCGCCCAGTTCGTAACCCCAGGTGGATTTGTCGGTGTAACTGCGTTTGGCCGCGTCGTAACCGGTGAACAGTCCGTCCTCGAAGCCGAAACCGGCTTTGACGATAAACGACACGTCGGTGTAGTTGCGCACGTATTCGTGCTGGATCTTGTCCTCGGTCAACAGGTAATTGATCAGCCCGCCCATGAACGCGATGTCGCTGCCGGTGCGGATTGGCGCGTAGTAATCGGCTACGGACGCGGTCCGGGTAAACCTCGGATCGACCACAATCAGCCGCGCGGCGTTGTGCGCCTTGGCTTCGGTCACCCATTTGAAGCCGCAAGGGTGGGCTTCTGCTGCGTTGCCACCCATCACCAGGATCAGATTCGCGTTGGCGATATCGGTCCAGGTGTTGGTCATGGCTCCACGGCCGTACGTCGGGGCAAGACTTGCCACCGTCGGGCCGTGTCAGACACGCGCCTGGTTATCGAACCCCAGCATGCCAAGACTGCGAACCACCTTGTGGGTGATGTAGCCCGCTTCGTTGGACGCTGCCGACGCCGCGAGGAAGCCGGTGGTCAGCCAGCGATTGACCGTCTGGCCCTGGGCGTTCTGCTCGACGAAATTGGCGTCGCGGTCGGCCTTCATCAGGTCGGCGACGCGGTCGAGGGCTTCGTCCCAGGTGATCCGGGTCCATTCGCTGCTGCCGGGCTTGCGCACCTGCGGGTACTGCAAGCGGCCGGGGCTGTGAATGAAGTCCAGCAGACCGGCGCCTTTCGGGCACAAAGTGCCGCGGTTGACCGGGTGGTCGGCGTCGCCCTCGATATGGATGATGTTTTGCGCAACGTTCTTCGCGGCATCGCCCTGGCTGTACATGATCAAGCCGCAACCGACCGAGCAATACGGGCAGGTGTTGCGGGTTTCATGGGTGTGGGCAAGCTTGAAGTGGCGCACCTGCTCGGCGAAGGCCTGCGTCGGGGCCATGCCCAACGCGCCCAGGCTAGAGCCTGCAAGGCCGATACCGGCGACCTTGAAGAACTGACGACGGCTGAGATCCATCGTGCACTCCTGATCAGGTGGAACCCGGTACTGGTGCCGGGTTTGTTCTGGACAATCACGGTTGCGGCAGACGAGTGCCGACTTTTTCACTGTAGACAAAGCTCCCGCCGCTTGTGTGAAAACCGACCGTCGGCCATTCATCGGTCACAAGTTCGCGCCCACAGGGGATGGGGGTTTATCATCGCCGGCACGACCCATCTCCGCCTCAGAGACCGCGCATGACTTTCGATTTTGATCAGGTATTCGACCGCCACGACACCGGCAGCACCAAGTGGAGCCGCTATCCGGCCGACGTGTTGCCGATGTGGGTCGCTGACATGGATTTCGCCGCGCCGCCGGTGGTCATCGAGGCGCTGCAACAACGCCTCCTGCACCCGCTGGTCGGCTACAGCGTGGCCCAGGACAATCTGCGCGAGGCCATCGTTGCCGACCTCTGGAACAAGTTCGCCTGGCGGGTAAAACCGCAGGAGCTGATCTTCCTGCCGGGCGTGGAGTCGGGTTTCAACATGGCGCTCAAGGCGCTGGTGCAACCGCAGCAGAACGTTGTGGTGCAAACTCCGAATTACCCGCCGCTGCGCCATGCACCTGGCCATTGGGGCCTGAACAAGGTCGAGCTGGAATTCAACGCCCAGGCCGACGGCACCTACGCCACCCCGCTGGACGCACTGCGTGAATCCCTCAAAGGTGGCGGCGCCCTGCTGCTGAGCAACCCTCACAACCCGATCGGCAAAGTCTTCGGCCGTGAAGAACTGCAAGCGGTAGCGGACATCTGCGTGGCGCAGGACGCCTGGATCATCTCCGACGAGATCCACGCCGAGCTGTGCTACGACGGTCGCGTCCACATTCCGACCGCGTCCCTGAGCCCGGAAATCGCCCGCCGCACCATCACCCTGATGTCGGCGAGCAAGGCCTACAACATCGCCGGCCTCAAGACCTCGTTCATGATCATCCAGGACGCCGCCCTGCGCGAACGCGTCAACCACGCCCGTTGCGGCATGGTCGACAGCGTCAACCCGCTGGGCATGGAAGCCACCCGCGTGGCCTACAGCGAAGCCGGTCCGTGGCTAGAGGCGCTGAAGCAGTATCTGCAAGCCAACCGTGACTGGCTGGTGGACGCCGTGCGCAGCCGTTTGCCCGGCGTGACCATCAATGTGCCGCAAGGCACGTATCTGGCCTGGCTCGATTGCTCGGCGCTGGATCTGGACGATCCGCAGAAGTTCTTCCTGGAACACGCCCGGGTCGGCCTCAGCCCGGGCCTGGATTTTGGCGACCACAGCCAGCAGTTCGTGCGCCTGAACTTCGGTTGCCCGCGTTCGATGCTCGAAGAAGGCATTGCGCGGATGGAGCGAGCCCTCGAGTCCCGGTAATCAAGTCAGGGCAAACCCGAGCGTCAATCCGATCGAACTCACCGCAGACGGGCCGGGTCAACCGGCCTACCTGTCCTGAGACCCGGAGATTGACGATGACCGACTATCCAAAACCCCCGTTCCCGAAACAGGCGCAGCCGGTTCCCGGCTCCCAGCGCAAGATGGAGCCCTACCCCGATTGCGGCGAGCAAAGCTACACCGGCTCCGGCCGGTTGGCCGGCAAGATCGCCCTGATCACCGGTGCCGACAGTGGCATCGGCCGTGCGGTGGCCATTGCCTTCGCCCGCGAAGGTGCCGATGTGGCGGTCGCCTATTTGAATGAACATGAAGATGCCAAGGAAACCGCGCGCTGGGTCGAACAGGCCGGTCGCCAGTGCCTGTTGCTGCCCGGTGACATTGCGCAGAAAGCCCAGTGCCAGGCGTTGGTGGATCAAACCGTCGAGCGCTTCGGCCGCATCGACGTGCTGGTCAACAACGCGGCTTTCCAGATGACCCACGAAACCTTCGAGGAGATTCCCGACGACGAATGGGTGATGACCTTCGACGTCAACATCACCGCGATCTTCCGTCTGTGCCAGGCTGCCATCAAACACATGGGACCTGGCTCCTCCATCATCAACACCAGTTCGATCAACTCGGACATGCCCAAGCCCACCCTGCTCGCCTACGCCACCACCAAAGGCGCCATCGCCAATTTCACCGGTGGTCTGGCGCAAATGCTCGGCCCGAGGGAAATCCGCGTGAATTGCGTGGCACCGGGGCCGATCTGGACGCCGCTGATCGTCTCGACCATGCCGGATGAGGAAGTGCAGAACTTTGGCGGGCAAACGCCACTCGGCCGCCCCGGCCAGCCGGTGGAGGTCGCGCCGATCTATGTGCTGCTGGCGTCTGATGAAGCCAGCTACATCACGGGCCAGCGCTATGGCGTGACCGGCGGCAAACCGATGCTCTGAACCACTTGCCAGAAAAAGTGAACCGCTGGACAAGGCGACCTCTCCATACCTTCATGGCCCGTTCGGGTTGCAAGAGATCAGGAGGTCGTCATGTCTGCGCCTATTATCAAACTCTTCACCCAGCCGAACTTTGCCTGGACTGACATCCGCCGCGAAGAAGAGGCCCACCCGCGTCATTACCTTGCTCACCTGCTGTTGCTCGCCCTCGTCCCGGCGGTGTGTCTGTTCATCGGCACCACCTATGTCGGCTGGAGCCTGGCGGTGGGTGAAACCGTCAGGCTCAGCAGTGCCAGCGCGTTGCAGCTGAGTGTCCTGCTCTATATCACCATCGTGGTCGGCGTGGCGATCATTGGCGGATTCATTCGCTGGATGTCGCGCACCTTCGATGCGCGGCCGACGCTCAACCAGTGCATCGGTTTCGCGGCATACACCGTCACCCCGTTTTTCATCGCCGGGCTCGCCGGCCTGTATCCCAGCCGCTGGCTGGCGGTGCTGGTACTTGGCGCGGCGTCGATCTATTCGACGTTTCTGCTGTTCGTTGGCCTGCCGACTTTCATGCACGAGCGCAAGGAACAGGGTTTGCTGTATTCGGCCAGCGTCTGGGGTGTCGCGCTGCTGGTGCTGGTGACGTTGTTGGTGTCGATGATTCTGCTCTGGTTTAACGTGCTGACGCCGGAATACCTGCGCACGACTGCGGGTTAGGCCGGTTATGGGGCGGCATCGAACTGACCTTACGGGCCGCGCGTCATGAGCTTCATCATCTGGGTGGCGGTGCTCGGTGCCGTGCTGCTGACCCTGGCGCTGACATCGTCGTACCTGCGCTGGATGCCGGTAACGACCTCGGCTGTTTGCCTGCTGCTGGGTGTGGGCATCGGGCCGGCAGGGCTCGATCTGCTGAAACTGCCGCTGGACGAAGCCTCTTTGTGGATGGAGCACCTGACTGAAGTCGCGGTGCTGTTTTCCCTGTTCGTCTGCGGTTTGAAGTTGCGTTTGCCATTGCGCGACAGACGTTGGCGGATTGCATTCGGTCTGGCGGGTCCGGTGATGGTGCTGACGATCATCGGCGTCTGTCTGTTGCTGCATTTTGGCCTGGATCTGAATTGGGGCCCTTCGCTGTTGATCGGCGCGATTCTGGCTCCGACCGACCCGGTGCTCGCAGCGCTGGTACAGGTCAACGATGCGCGGGACGTCGACAGCGTGCGCTTCGGCCTGTCCGGCGAGGCCGGGCTCAACGACGGCGTTGCATTCCCCTTCGTGATCCTCGGGCTGTTGCTGCTGAACGGTGAAGGGTTTGCCGCCGAGTGGCCCGACTGGGTACTGCGCAGCCTTGTGTGGGCGGTTCCGGCCGGGTTGCTTTGTGGCTACTGGATGGGCCGTGGCATCGGTCGTCTGACCCTCTCGCTGCGCATCCGCAACGATGACAGCACTCTGAGCCCGAATGACTATCTGGCCCTGGCGTTGATTGCGCTGGCCTACGTGGTGGCTGAATCCATCGGTGGCTACGGTTTTCTGTCGGTATTCGCCGCCGGCCTCGGCTTGCGACAGGAGGAAGTCAAATCCACCGGCGCCCATCAACCACCCGCCGAACACATGGTGCAACCGGTTGTCGGTCATCAGAATGTCGAGCCGCAGCAGGCGGTGCACGGCGATACCGAGCGGCTGGAAGACAGCCAGGTGGCCGCCGGCATCATGATGGGCGACATGCTCGCCTTCGGCGGTCTGGTCGAGCGGGCGATGGAAGTGTTTCTGGTTACCCTGCTGGGCGTGGTGCTGGTCAGTCACTGGGACTGGCGGGCGCTGCTGGTCGGCGGCGTGCTGTTCTGTTTCATTCGCCCTGCCTGCGTGGCTTTGATGCCGTGGGGATCGTTATTGGCTGGGCGCCAACGGTTATTGATCGGCTGGTTCGGCATTCGTGGCATCGGCAGTCTGTTCTACCTCTTCTATGCGCTGAACCATGGGCTGGGCGACAGCGTGGGCACGCTGTGTACCGACCTGACCCTGTCGGTGGTGGCGCTGAGCATTCTGCTGCACGGCATCAGCACCCAGCCGATTCTTGCCCGCTACGAGCGGCGTAAAAAACCGGTCAATCCTAAACGAGATGGCCGTTGAACGCGGTGGTGTTTCAGCCTCCCGGGTTGGTCACCTGAATGTAGAAGGCATAAGTGCCGAGCAACATCCAGAATGTTGCAAAGATCCACGGCGTACGAATGGAAAACAGCAGTGACTTGCGATACCCCTTGTGGCTCGACTCCATTTCGCTGAACAGCGGCGATTCGTCATAAGCCAGACCCATCAGGGGTTCGCTGCGCAGCAATTCACTCTGCTTGAAATGCCAATGATCGATGATGTCGTAGGCGGCACGAATCCCCGGCCAGGCATTGAGCGAACTGAGCAGGCCGAGCAAGGCCAGGAACGGTGGCACCACCAGGGTGAACAACTTGCCCCACTCGGGGTTGAGGTTGGCCATGCAGGACGCGAAGGCAATCACCAGAAACGATTGCGCGGCCAGGTACGCATCGGTGCGGTTGGCCAGGATGCTGGTTTCGTACTGGATTTCCCGCCGGTAGAAATCCAGCCGTTCCTTGGGTGAACCGAACATTTTGGCGTTATGTTCGTTGAGGGTCTCTTCGGCGGTCGGTTGGGTCAATATGCGTGGCACGATGGAACGCTCCGAAACAAAGCGTTTTGAGGCGCCACGTCTCGGACAAGTTCAGCCCGATTGTGCCTCCGGTTCACTTTATCGACTGGGCAATGATCTCCACCAGATTCAGTTGATTGAACGGTTTCGACAGCCGCGGCAGCCCTGCTGCAAAACCTTCGAGGCGCTCGGCATAACCGGTCGCGAGGATGATCGGCAGATCCGGCTTGAGCAGGCGCACGGCGTGAGCCAGTTGCGCGCCGCTCATCTGCGGCATGGCCATGTCGGTGATCATCAGGTCGATGACCTCGCCCTGATCGAACAGCTCCAGCGCCTGTGCACCGGAGGCGGCGCTGACCACCCGGTGGCCGAGGTCTTCCAGCAGCAGGACCGTGCTGGTGCGCACCAGACTGTCGTCGTCCACCACCAGCACGCTGAGGCGCGGCACCGTATCGGTGGACACCATCGGACCAAGCGGTTTGGCGACAACACCGTCGACGGCCACCGGCAACCACAGTTCAGCGGTGGTGCCCTGCCCCTTTGTACTTTTCAGAATGAAGCGGCCACCCAGTTGTTCGATGAAACCCTGGACCATCGACAATCCCAGACCGGTGCCCTTGCCCAAGCCCTTGGTGGTGAAAAACGGATCGCTCGCCGACGCCAGGGTGGCGGCGTCCATGCCTTCACCGGTATCGGTGACCCTCAGGCACACGTAGCGCCCAGCTGCCAGGCTTGTGTCGTTCTGTTCGAGCACCACTTCGGGCTCGGCACTGATCGTGACGTTGCCTCCTTCGGGCATGGCATCACGGGCATTGGTCGCCAGATTGAGCACCGCCAGTTCGAGTTGGTTGCTGTCGGCCAGCACCGCTTGCAGGTCTTCGGGAAACTGCGTTTCGATGCGGATCCCCGGCCCCAGTGAACTGCGCAACAGCCCGGTGATGCCCTGCACCAGTTTCGGGATTTCGATCGGTTCGGTCTTGAGCTCCTGACGCCGGGCAAAAGCCAGCATGCGCTGGGTCAGCGACACGCCGCGCAAGGCGCCCTGGGTGGCGTTCTCCAGCAGACGGCTGACTTTCGGGTCATCGCCCAGGCGTTTGCGCACGATTTCCAGGTTGCCGAGGATCACCGTCAGCAGATTGTTGAAGTCGTGGGCGATACCGCCGCTGAGTTGGCCGATAGCCTGCACTTTCTGCGCCTGGAACAGCGCTTCACGGTTTTTTTCCAGGGCCTGTTGCGCCTGGGTAGCCTCGGTGACGTCGCGGGTAATCTTGGCAAAACCGAGCAAAGTGCCGGTGTCGCCGCGAATCGCATCGACCACCACATGGGCCAGAAACCGCGTGCCGTCCTTGCGCAGGCGCCAGCTCTTGTTCTCGAAACGGCCCTCGCGCACCGCAGTTTCCAGGGCGCGCTGGGGTTCACCGGCGTCACGGTCTTCCGGGGTGTAGAACATCGAGAAATGCTTGCCGATGACCTCATCCGGCTTGTAACCCTTGATCCGCTGCGCGCCGGGATTCCAGTTGGTCACCCGGCCTTCGGGGCTGAGCATGTAGATCGCATAGTCGGTGACGCCCTGCACCAGCAGGCGAAACTGCTGTTCGCTCTGCTTGAGGGTTTCTTCGGCCATTTTGCGGTCGGTCAGGTCGCGGGTGATCTTGGCAAACCCGAGCAGTTGCCCGCCCGGGCTGAAAATCGGATCGATCACCACGTGGCACCAGAAATGCGTGCCGTCCTTGCGTACCCGCCAGCCTTCACCCTCGAACCGGCCTTCGCGGATCGCCGTGTCGAGTGCCCGCTGCGGCAAACCGTTGGCACGGTCTTCATCGGTGTAGAACCGGGAAAAGTGTTCGCCGAGGATCTCCGCCTCTTCATATCCCTTGAAGCGCTTGGCGCCGGAGTTCCAGCTGGTAATGATCCCCTCGGGGTCGATCATGTAGATCGCATAATCGACGACCGCATCGATCAGCAAACGAAAGCGCATGTCTTCGATTGCAGCGGACTTCTTGTTCTCGCTCATCAGGCTTGGCTCAAAGCAGGTTTTCAATGACTGGAGTATGCGTCAAACCGGCGGTTTGGAAAGCCGCAAAAGCATACCGGGCCAGGCAAGGGGCAGCAGCTCATCGCTGGACATATCTGATGATCCTTGCGTAAAGCGCATTGAAGAGGAAATCCGGTACCTGCGTCGCGTATTGCGTTGCCTTGGACAAGGCCAGGTGGCACTCCCTGACCATTTCATTACGCTCGTTTTCGCCATTGACCGATTTGCTGAAAATGCGCTCATAGGCCTCGTAACTGTAAGGCGTGGATGTCGAGGTAATGGAAAGCTTGTGCTGGGTGTCCAGGGTGTATGTGCTGTGCGCGCGCAGGATCCGATCCTGCAAGGCACCCAGCCCGCGCTCGTACAGGAAAATCTGCGAGCCGCTGATTTTTCTGGCCGCCGCCTCCAGTGTGTACAGCACCGCAAGCATTACCCAGGCTGGATTTCAGCGCCGACGGTTTGACGAAACGCTCAAGCTCGCCCTTTTCGAGGCTTTTGAAAACACGTTGGACACCGGAAATAAAGGCAAAGGGATAGTTGCAGGCGACCACGTGCACCTCCAGCTGATAGCCGGCGCTGGCGGCGTATTCAGGCAAGGCGGCAAATTCGATGGTGTCGAATGCGCACTCCAGAATGATGTTGAGTTTTTCCCTGAAGGCTCTTGCGAAAATCTTCTGGCACAGATCGCGGACGAAAGTCTCTGTGTGTTCGTAGGCATGCAATACGCCGATTTTGATCATTTCCTCATATTGCGGATGCCTCTCCCGATACTGGGGAAGGTAGAGGCGAACATGGTTTTGATAGCGACCGGAAGGCAGCAGGCTTTTTTCCAGCAGGTAGGTTTTGCCCGAACTTTGCACGCCGGCAGTGACCAGCATCCGGGGTGTGGTCTCGGCCGTTACTGCGGAAAACAGCGTTGGGCTGAGGGTGTCGAAAGCGGCAGTGACCTGCTCTGGCGTGTAGGTGTAGTGGTAGGCAGCGGCGACAGACATGCAGTGATTTCCTTATCTCGTCTTGAGGGATACCGGTGGCCGGTCCTTTGACTAAAGACCGGTTTTCGGACTTCATCAAAGACAAGATATTTACAACGTATGTCACTGTTTTGTATGGGAATTAATCCTACAGTTAACGATGGAAATCACCCTGTTCAAATTCCCCGAAACGTACGTCAACCCGACAGGTTTCCTGCGCATTCACTCCCCTCCAGCGACCACCAGCGCGGCAGCAATTGGCGGATCCGGCTTTCGGCAAAGCGGTCATCGATCAGCATCACCACGCCGCGATCCTGCTGGGTGCGGATCACCCGTCCGGCGGCCTGCACCACTTTCTGCACGCCGGGGAACAGGTAGGTGTAGTCGTAACCGGCGCCGAAGATCGCGGCCATGCGCCGCTTCATCTGTTCATTGACCGGGTTGAGCTGGGCCAGCCCGAGGGTGGCGATGAATGCACCGATCAGCCGTGCGCCGGGCAGATCGATACCTTCACCGAACGCGCCGCCGAGCACGGCAAAACCGACGCCCTGGCTGTGGGCGGTGAATTGATCGAGAAAGTCCTGCCGCGCGCCTTCGGTCATGCCCCGGGATTGCTGCCAGCGGGTGATGTGCGGGTGCCGCTCGGCCAGCAGCTGCGCGACCTGTTGCAGGTAATCGAAACTGCTGAAGAACGCCAGATAGTTGCCCGGGCGTTCGCTGAACTGGCGGGCGATCAGCTCGACAATCGGTTCCAGCGACGCTTGCCGGTGCGTGAAACGCGTGGAAATCCGGCTGACGATCTGCACCTGCAATTGTTCGGCGCTGAACGGTGACTCGACATCGATCCAGACCGTGTCGACAGGGGTGCCAAGCAAATCCGCGTAATAGTGGCGCGGGCTGAGGGTTGCGGAAAACAGCACGCTGCTGCGCGCCGCCGTCAGGCGCGGGCCGATGAACGCCGCCGGCACCACGTTGCGCAGACACAGTTGCGATAGCGGGCGTTTGCGCTCGAGGTCGCGCTTGCTGATGTCGAACAGGTAATGCGCGTCGAACAATTCTGCTACCCGGCCGAATTGCAGCATTTCGAAATAGAAATTCTGCAAGGCGCTGTCGAGCCCTTGCGGGTGATCGTTGAGGTAGTCGCCGATGCTCGCCGTGCAGGATGAGAGCGCCTGCAAGAGTTTTTCCGGCGCCCTGTCGTAGGCCTGATACGGTGCCAACTGGTCATTGTGCAGGGCGTTCCATTCGCGGTTGACCCGCTGCAACGATTTTTTCAAGGCCTCAGGGGCGATTTTGCGCACGCTGCCCAGCGTCGCCTGATCGAGAGTGGCGCTGTACATCTGCCGTCCGCGCTCGACCAGGTTATGCGACTCGTCCACCAGCACTGCAACGTTCCATTGATTGAACTGAGCCAGACCGAACAGCAGTGCGCTGAAATCGAAGTAATAGTTGTAGTCCGCCACCACCACGTCGGCCCAGCGGGCCATTTCCTGGCTCAGGTAGTACGGACACACTGCGTGCTGCGCCGCGACGTCTCGCAGCGCGGCCTGATCCAGCAGACGTAGTTGGCTGGCGGCTTCGCGGGCAGCGGGCAAGCGGTCGTAAAAGCCCTGTGCCAACGGGCAGGATTCGCCGTGGCAAGCCTTGTCCGGGTGTTCGCAGGCCTTGTCCCGGGCGACCATTTCCAACACCCGCAGCGGCAAGGTTTCGCTGTGATCGAACAGCACTTGCGCCGCATCCAGCGCCAGTTTGCGTCCGGGCGTCTTGGCGGTGAGGAAGTAGACCTTGTCCAGTTGCTGCGGCGCCAACGCCTTGAGCATCGGAAACAGGGTGCCGAGGGTCTTGCCGATCCCGGTCGGGGCCTGGGCCATCAGGCAGCGGCCGGTGCTGACGGCCTTGAACACCGATTCGGCGAGGTGACGCTGGCCGGGGCGAAACGCGGCATGGGGGAAACCCAGCTGCTGCGCCGCCCGGTTGCGCGCGTCGCGGTGGGCCATTTCCTGTTCGGCCCACGCCAGGAAAAGACCGCATTGTTGTTCGAAGAACTGCCGCAGCGCATCGGCGCTGAACGCTTCGACCAGACAGGTTTCCTTTTCCGTGACGATGTCGAAGTACACCAGCGCCAGATTGATCTGCTCAAGTTGCAATCGACAGCACATCAACCAGCCGTAGATTTTCGCCTGGGCCCAATGCAGCGAACGGTGATTGGCCGGTTGCTTGCTCAAATCGCCGCGGTAGGTTTTGACTTCTTCCAGGCAGTTCTGCGTCGGGTCGTAGCCGTCCGCCCGGCCATTGACCTTCAATGGCCCGAATGCGCCCTCCAGCGCCACTTCGCTCTGGTAGGCGTCATTGCGCCGGGACGCCACGGTGCGATGCCCGGCAATCCCCTCCAGCGCGGTCGGTGACGGGGTGAAGCGCAGGTCGAGGTCACCGGTTTTCGCGGTGAATTCGCATAACGCCCGCACCGCGATGCTGTAGCTCAAGCGCCCTGCTCCGCCCATTGCACGTAACACACGGCGACCGGCATCCGGTGCGTGTTGCAGAACTCCAGCCAGCGCAATTGGTTGTCCTGCAAGCGATCGCCCGGGCCTTTGACTTCGATCATCCGGTAGGTCTTGTGCTGTGGCCAGAACTGGATCAGATCGGGCATGCCGGCGCGATTGGCCTTGATGTCCAGCAGCAGACGGCTGAACCAGTGCTTGAGGTGTTCGGCCGGCAGACAGGCCAGCGCCTGCTCCAGCAAATCTTCATTGAGCGCGCCCCAGAACACGAACGGCGACTGCACGCCCCATTTGGCGGCGAACCGCGCGCGGATGGTGTCGGCATAGCGGCCATCGTCGAGTTGGGCCAGACAGGCCTGAAACAGCTCGGCGCGTCGGGGCTGGAAGTCTTCATTGAGGAGATCCACCGGCCCGCGCTGGAACGGGTGAAAGAACGCGCCCGGCAGCGGCGCGAAGATCGCCGGCCAGCACAGCAGGCCGAACAATGAATTGATCAGGCTGTTTTCCACGTAATGCACCGGGCCCGTTTCTTCGTGCAGGTGCGCCTGAACGTGATATTCCACCGACAATGCCGGATCGATACGCGGCAGGTGCAGATCGAGCCGCTCCACTAGGCCGGGCGCCGTGCGTTTGATCGGTGGCCCGCCGAGCTTGCGCCGCAGGCGCGGCAATATCCGTTGCAAGCCCTGCTGTTCGGTGGCGGTTTCCGGCGCCTGCTCGGCAATGACCGCCAGTTCCAGAGCCAACGCATACTCGGCGCTGCGCTCCAGCACGCGGATCATCCGCAATCGTGCGCCGGGATAGGCGCAGTCGCGATAGATCTTAAGGGCCAGGGCGAATTCGCCGAGGCGCTCGCAGTATTGGCCGATCTGGAACAACAGCTTGCCGCGCCGGCGTTGCAGCCACGGGTTGTCGAAATGCAGCGCCGCGACCTGTTCGACGATCGGCTCCAACGGCTCGCCGGCTTCGAAATACAGCTGGCAGTCGTGCAGAAACAGGCAGGCATCGACGTCGGCACGGCTGCGCAAACCCCGGGAATCGGCGCTGAACTCAACTTTTTCGTAGGTGAAGATGCCGAGGTCGGCGAGCACGAACTCCGACCAGTCCTGATAGAGGTTGCCGAAGAACATCAGGCGAAAACGGTCGCACAGGTCCATCAGCGTCAGGCTGAACAGCCGATCCGCCAGCGTTGGGCACCATTGCCGGAAAATGCGGGGCTCGGGGAATTGTTCGTGCAGCAGCGGCAGCCAGTCGACTTTCTTGCCCCGGGGCTGATCGATGGCCGGGCCAAAGGCTTGCAGGATCTCGGCCTTGAGCAGCACCTCGAACAGATCCGCCATCGACAGCGGCGCCTGTTCATCGAGCCAGCCCTGCTCCAGCAGTGGTTGCGCCGCCTCGGCGATGTCGCCGATTTCCGGATAATTCAGCTTGCCGGCGCGAAAATGCACGCCCTTGCGCATCACCATCCGCACCAGCAACCCCTGGGATCCGCGCGGCAGTGCCTTGAAGTCGCGGATGAAGCCGTGCTCCGCTTCGCTCATGACATCGGCGTAACGAAGCTCAAGCCAATCAAGCACCTGGCGGAAGTTGTTGAGGTAATAGAACGGATCTTCGAGGGAATTGGCAGTCACGGTGATTTCGGGGCCATGGCAAGCGAGTACTGGTTATGCGTACAGATACCAGCCTGCCCCGGCGGGCGCAAACGGAAAAAGATCAGTGGCACCTTCATTGCGGAATTTTTTCAGGTGGCCATCGAACTTTCTCCGGCGTAATGGCACCAACCGCGTTAGAGGCCGACAATGGTCGAAATGAACAGGAATGCTGCTTATGAAAATCAAGACTCTCGGGATCCCGTTGGCTGTTGCGGCCCTGCTGACGCTGGCCGGTTGCTCGACCCCGACGGTGGTCACCCTGCAGAACGGCACCCAGTACCTGACCGAGGACATGCCCGATACCAAAAACGAGGACGGTTTCTACGAGTTCAAGGATATTTCCGGCGCCAAGATCCGCGTGCGTGCCGACGAAGTGGCCACGGTGCGCAAGGAAGACTGACGGTTCCCCCATCAAAAAAAGGCTGCGTTCCTGGTGGAGCGCAGCCTTTTTTGCATTGATCAGCGGGGTAATGCCATGCCCGGGAGGGAACCGTCGCAGTTCAACGCGCGCTCGCCGCGCCGGACCATTTCTTCCTGCAAGCGCTGGCAGCGCTGACGTTCCTGCTGCGCCATGCGGTCGATGCTCAGGTTGCCGGTCATTTCCGGCTCATGGTCTTCGCCGATGCGAACGGTCACGAACGGTTGTTCGGGCTGGATATGAAAGCGGCTTTTCTCTTCGACGGGTTTGACGTCATCACTGTCGGCCGGTTTAGGCAGTTGATCGGTGGTGACGCCATAGCGGCTCAGAATCGAGCTGTGAGGCAGATCGGCCCAGGCATTGGCCGACAGCAGCGCCAGTCCCGCGATACCGATAAACCTCTTGAAACCTTTCACGTGTGAATCTCCTGTACTCGTTGGCGACCCTTACATGACGAACGTTGCCGTCATGGCTTTAGGCCGCATTTCCTGTTGGTGCAGGGATTGGAGTCAGGGAGTGGCTGGTGAGTCACTTTCAATACCGCGTTATCGTTCAATCGCGAGCAGGCTCGCTCCCACAAAAGGCCGGTACTCGGTCAAGAGTGGGAGCGATGTTCGACGTGCTCGCGAAGGCGCCCTTGCGGGCGCCACTAACGTCAGGCAATCACGATCCCGTCGCCACTCAGACTGTTCAACGCAACCCCGACCAGCGTGACCGAATCCGCGCCGAACTTCAGCACCGTATCCTGCCCCACCGCCGTGGCATGGGCGCGGAAGTCGTCGCCCGGCAACACGCCCTGCACGCCGAGGAACAGCAGTTTGTCGTTGGCGGTGTAACCCACCACGCGGTCCTGGCCGAACGCGCCGCTGAACAGGAAGGTATCCGCCCCGCCACCCGACTCCATCAGATCATTGCCGGCGCCGCCGACGAATACGTCGTTGCCCGTCCCGCCGATCAGATGGTCGTTGCCGTCCAGGCCGAGCAGCCAGTCACCGCTGGCCTTGGCCTTGAGGGTGTCGGCGGCGCCGGTGCCCTTCACGCTCGACTCGTACTGGGTGACGTTGTTGCCGACCTTCAGTCCGGTCGCCGTGACGGTGTGGGTGACGTCGTCCTTGAACAGGCCCCAGAGGAAACCTGGCTCCTTGGTGACGATGCTGCCGATGTCGCGGGTGATGCTGATCCCGCCGTTGGCATCGCGGATGTACAGGTTGCCGGCGCCGTCGTTGGCGAAGTCGAAGGTATTGACCGACTTCTGCAACTCCAGGGTGTTGTTGCCCGAGCCACCCAGCAGGATGTTGTAGCCCCCGCCGTCGCGGAACGTGTCGTTGCCGGCGCGGCCTTCCAGATAATCGTTGCCGCTGCCGCCCTGGATCAGGTCGTTGGCGTCGCTGCCGATGATGAAGGTGCTGCCCTTGTGGGTTTCGGCGTTGCGGTTCAGGTCCTGCACCCAGGTGTTGGCCCGCGCCGGATCCGACAGGTTGGCGACGATGATCGTCGAGTCCTTGCTGGTCAGGTCGTAGAACTTCGATTCGATCACCCGGTTCATGCCATCGCCATAAGCGGTCGGCAGGTGCGAGATCCAGGTCGGAATGTTGACGATCGAGAACGGCAGCACGTTCCACGCCGCCGAAGCGTAGTGGTCGTTGAAGCTGACGATGTTGTCGGTCGCCGACTCCTTGGGCGCGTCGTGCACGGCGAGCGAGGCGCCGGTGAAGGTCGAGCCGTCGAGCGCGCGGAACACCGGATCGTTTTCGTAGCCGACGTTGAGCACCTTGTCGGTGCTGCTCTGGGTCGGCGAGGCGTAGGCGATGTAGTTGGAGTCCTGGAAGAACCCGCCCCATTTGCTGGTGCTCAGGTCCGCCATGCTGTTGACCGCCAGCCCGCCGAGGCTGTGGCCGCTGACCAGCACGTCCTTGCCGGTCAGGCCGTTGGCCTTGGCGAACGCCACCACATCGTTCATCAGGTTGCCGAAGGCTTCGCCGACATAGTTCTTGGCGTAATCCTTGGGCCCGAATGCAGCGAGCAAGTCGTTGATCACGTCACCGATGGAATCGCCGATGAGGATTTCCCGTGGGCCGCTGGTGCCGCGAAAGGCGATGCCGATTTCCGTCAGATGGCCCTGAGCGTCGTATTTGCCGAGGATTTCCACCTGAGCGCTGGTGTAGCCGGCTTTTTCGCCGAAGAAGGTGCCGCGGGCATCGGTCTTGCCCTCGTAACCCAGCTGCGAGGCAGTGATCGGGGTCCAGCCGGCTTTTTTCACCGCATCGAGCGCGGCTTTTTCCGAATCGGGGTTCCACGGAATGCCGGGGATCACGCCTTGGGAATCCGTGCCGCCGATCAGAGCGGTCACCAGCGTGGCCGGCAAGCCGAGGCCGAAGCCGTTGTGCTGATAACCGACGGCAAAGCCGTTATCGAGGTTGTGGTAGGAATACAGCGTAATGGCCATGGCGTCGCTGAACAGCGCCTTGGATTCCGCCGTACCGAAGTTCTTGTAGTCATACACACCCATTGCTGTTGCCTCTCTTTTTGTTGGAATTGTTCAGAGATAGCTCACAACCAGAACGCCCCTCCCGAGGCGCCCCGGAGCATTTCAGTACAACGTTCGTTTGTCAGGCGAAGACGAAACTCGAATCCGACAGGTTAGCCACACCGACCCCGACCAGCGTCACGGCAAAGTCGCCAATCTTCAGCACGGTATCGCTTCCGGACTGCGACGCGTGTTGCTTGTAGTCGTAGCCCTGCCCCGCGCCTTCGACGCCCATGAACACCAGTTTGTCGCTGCCCTGGTAGCCATTGATCGCGTCGAAGCCGAAGGCGCCGCTGAACAGGAAGGTGTTGTTGCCACCCACCGCGCTCATCACGTCGTTGCCGGCGCCGCCGACGAAGGTCACGTGGGCCTTGTCGCTTTGCAGGTGATCGTTGCCGCCCAGGCCGAATAGCCAGTCGCCGTCAGCGGTGGCTTTGAGGGTGTCGCCCATGGCGCCGCCGCTGAGCGAATGGTTGTACTGGGTCAGTTCGGCACCGTTGGCCAGGCCTTTGGCGGTGACGGTCCAGGTGATTTCCTTGCTGCCCCACCACGAACCCGACTCTTTGCTTACCAGCGCGCCGATGTCACGGGTCATGCTGATGCCGCCGTAGGCGTCACGCACGTACAGGGTGCCGTCGCCGTCGTTGGCGAAGCTGAAGTTCTGCAACGGTTTTTGCAGTTCGAAAGTGTTGTGGCCCTGGCCACCAAGCAGGATGTTGAAGCCGCCGTCGTCACGGAAACGGTCATCGCCGCCCAGACCTTCGAGGAAGTCGTTGCCCGCCCCGCCCTTGAGCCAGTCACCGCTGTCGGTGCCGATGATGAAGGTGCTGCCGGTGTGCGGCTCGCCGCTGCGGCCCAGATCCTCGACCCAGGTCTTGCCCCGCGACGCTTGCTCAAGGTTGGAGACGATGATCGTCGAGTCCTTGTGAGTCAGGCCGTAGAACTTCGACGCGATCACCCGATTCAGGCCGTCGGCATACCCCAGCGAGCTGTGGGCCGACCAGTTCAGCGGATTGGCGATGCTGAACGGCACCAGGTTCTGCGCGGTGGACGCGTAGTTGTCGTTGAAGTTGACGATGTTGTCGGTGGTCGAATCGTGCGGCTTGTCGTGCTTGCCCATCGACGCGGTACTGAACGTGGTGCCGTCGAGCACGCGGAACACCGGGTCGTTCTCGTAACCGATGTTCAGCACGTTGGTGCCGGTGCTGCTCTGGGTCGGCGAGGCGAACGAAATGTAGTTGGCGTCCTTGAAGAATCCGCCCCAATTGCTCGCGCTCAACTCCGCCACGCTGTTGACCCCGAGACCGCCGAGGCTGTGGCCGCTGACAAGTACGTCCTTGGCCGCAATGCCGTGGGCGACAGCGAACGCGGCCACCGATTTGAGCAGGTTGTCGAAGGCGTTTTTCGCGTACTGAGTGGCGTAGTCCGACGGGCCAATGGCAGCCAGCAGGTTGTTTTTCATGTCGCCGAAGGTGTCGCTGTAACCCAGCCCGCCGGTGCCCCGGAAGGCCACGCCGATGCCGATCAGCTTGCCCGCGGCGTCGTACTTGCCGAGCACTTCGGCTTCGGCGCTGGTGAAACCATCCTTCTCACCGAAGAACGTACCCTGCGCCCCGACTTTGCCCTGATAGCCCAGCGCCGTGGCGCCGATCGGCTTCCAGCCAGTGCCGGGCAAGGCCTGCCCGGTCGGCGTGTAGGCATACAGCGTCAGGGCGATGGCGTCGCTGTACAGCGCTTTGCCGTCGGCGTTTTTGTAATCGAACAATCCCATGTTGTGCTCTCTCTTCCTTTCAAAAACGGCAGTTCTCGAAAGAACTGCCGCTACCCCTTAGAACTGCCAGTCCAGCGTCAGGCCCACACCGTGGTCCTTTTCGTTGGAGCCGATCAGCCCGTTATAGTCCAGGTTGACCCGGACATCGTGATTGAGCGCCAGCCCGGCGCGCACGCCGACTACCGCTGCATCTCGATCCATCGACACACTTTGCACGGTGAACGCACTGTTGCCATTGACGAAGGCCAAGTGACTGTCGGAATCCACGCTGCTCAGATTGTGCTGCCAGCCCAGGCTTGCGCCCAGTTCCAGCTGGTGTTTCTCCGACAGGGCAAACGTGCGCTTGGCCCGCACACCGAGGGTCGACAACACCACATCGCGGTTGTCTTCACCACCCTTCAGTGCGGCGGCATCACCCTTCTCGGTGAAGCTGTCGCTGTTGAGGTGCACGTAGGCCAGATTGGCGAACGGCTCCAGATTCATCGGTTGCAGACCCAGGTCGTAGGCCGCTTCGGTGAACAATTGCGCGGTGGTCGCATCGCGCTTGGTTTTCTGTTTGCCGCTGACGCCAGCGAATTGCAGGTCGCGTTTGACGTCGATGCGATGCCAGCTGTAAGCCGCACCGGCGGTCAGACGCAACGCATCAATCTGATGCCCCAGGTACGCGCCCAGGTGATAGCTATCGACCGAGGCGGACGAATGCGTACCCTCGCCCATGCTCAACGAGCTGTCGCTATAACCAGTAACGAAACCGAGACGAGTATCTTCAGCGATCAAACCGTCGACACCGGCCAGCAGGCCGCCGATGGAACTGGTGGAATCGGCGTATTTCGACCCGCCATCGCTCTTGCCCCAGGCGCCCAGCACTTTGAGCCAGGCGTTGCTGCGGTCATCGGTCGGCGCACCGGCATCGAACAGATCGCGCTCACGCAGACGCTCGCCCACGGCATCGCGCAGGTAGCGACTGTCGTTGATCAGCAGCGTGCCGATGGCCGGGTGAATCTCGCCGGACAACTGCTGGAAGGCATCCTGCGCAGCGGCCGCCGACGGCGACAGCAACAGGGTTTCGAACAACGCATTGCCGGCGCCGAGCCGTTCGGTGGCAGCACCGACTGCGCGCTGGTTCGGGGTCAGGCCGACACTGGCGAACGAGGCGCCGTTACGTCCAACCTCCAGTTGCACGCCACCTGATGAGTAATCGAGGGTGCCGCCGAGGAACGCATAGTTAGGCAGCACCTGACCAAAGCGCCCCTGAATCCCGCCTGCTGCCTGCAGGATGTTGAACTGACTGCCGAGCAGCGATTTCACGTCTTCGGTGGTCAACAGCGTCGGGCTGTTTTCCAGGGACAGACTGACGGTGGCGCCCTCAATTATGGCGGTGCCACCGGCGACGATCCGGTCGCTGCTGGTCGGCGACACTTCCACCGCATAGGTCGAACCCGGTGCGAAGGTCACGTCACCCGCCACGTTCAAGGTGCCGATGGAATTGCCCGGCGCCACGGTACCGCCGCTGTTGGCGGTCAGCGCGGCGATCCGGCCGTTACCACCGAGGATGCCGCCGTCATTGACCGTCACCGCCGATTGCAGCGAGCCATTGATTGCCAGTCGGCCCTGATTGACCAGGGTCGGGCCGCTGTAGGTGTTGTTGCCGGTCAGCACCAGAGTGCCGATGCCTTGTTTGGTCAGACCACCATGGCCGGAGATGTTGTTGCGCCAGGTGTCGAGCCCGCAGGTGATGTCGTTGCATACGCGTTCGGTGGGTTTGCCCGCATCGATAATCGCGCCGATGCCTGGCAGATCGGCCACGAACTGGCCGGAACCGTAGGCGCCCTGGATGCGGAATTCTTCGGGGATGTCCTGCTCGGTGACGAACATCGCCGGGCCGTCGATGCCCTTGCGCAGGTTGATCATGCCCCAGCCATACAGGGCGTCGATGCCCGGTGCGCCGAGGTCGGTGGCCGTGGTGCGCAACACGCTGGCGACCTGATCGCCGGACATGTACGGGAAGCGCTCCATCAGCACCGCCATGGAGCCGGCCACGTGGGGCGCGGCCATCGAGGTGCCGTTGTAGTTCTTGTAGCCGGTGGTCAGGTTGTCGGCGTTGGTGCCTTCGATGATCGAGCTGTAGATCTGCGTGCCCGGTGCCGAGACGCAGAAACTGGCGGTGTAGCCGCAGCGCGAAGAGAACGTACTCATGATGTACGGATTGGCGCTGGCCTGATCCGGGTTCCTTTGCAATGCGGCGACGGTGATCCAGTTCGGCGCGATGTCCGGCACGAAGTAACCGAGGCCGGCGATGGCGTCCGGGTTGTTCAGGTTGTAGTCGTTGCCCGCCGCGAAGATCGTCACGATCCCGCTGCGTGCGGCGGCGATTGCACCGTCGTAGGCGCCGCCGGGTTTGGTGCCCAGCAGTGTGCGGATCTCGTTGAACTGCAGTTGCGCGTCGTTGACGGTGAAGTGCGGGTACGCCGGGTCACGGCCGCCGAGGTCGAAACGGTCGGTGATGCCGATGCCCCAGCTGTTGTTGATGATCCGCGCGCCGCTGGCGATCAGCGCATCCCAGCCGGCCTTGTACACCGCGCCGTCGTTGCCGCGCACGATGCCGTCTTCCGGGCCCGGGTCGCCGTTGTCGGCGCTGATGATCTGCGCGCCGAACGCCACGCCGTGCATCGGCCCGCCGTCACGGCTGCCGGCAGCGATACCGCCAACGTGGGTGCCGTGGGCGCCGAGTTTGCCGTCGGAACCGACCGAGGGCGAACCGTCATAGCGGAACGCGTCCCCCGCTTTGACCGGGATGTACGGGTCGGTGTATTCGCGGATCCCCGAGGTCACCAGGGTGATGACCTTGTTGCTGCCGGAAAACTCCGGGTGCGCGGCGTAGACCGGTTGGTCGAAAATTCCCAGTTTCACGCCTTTACCGGTGTAACCGGCGGCGTAGGCGTAATCCGCGCCGATGGCGCCCAGGCCCCAGTCGGCCTTGAACTCGGCACTGCGCCAACTGCCCGGATCCCCTGCCCGGCCGCTTTCCACGTAGGGCGCCGCGTGTGCGCTACCCCAGGTTGCCAGCGCGCAGAGCAAGGCGACGTTGAGAGTTTTCAGGCGAAAGCATCCACCCGATTGCGCGGGGGTGTTGTTGTTTTTCATCCAGCGACCTTCCTTAGTGATGTTGCGAAAAATCCGTGTGTTCAGCCCCGTGATCGTTCCCACGCTCCCGCGTGGGAACGCAGCCCGTGACGCTCCGCGTCACCGGACGCGGAGCGTCCCTAGAGGCATTCCCACGCAGAGCGTGGGAACGATCATCCGTGTGTCTAGAAATGCCAGTTCAGGCTCAGGCCCACGCCATGCTGCTTCTCGCGGCTGGCCAGTTGTCCGGTGTAATCGAGGTTCACCCGCACGTCGCGGGTCAGTGCCAGGCTGGCCTGCACGCCGACCAGTGCGGCGTCGCGCACCAGTGGCGAGCTTTCGACCGTGTACGGCGCGCTGCCGCTGGCAAAACGCAAATGCTGTTCGGAGTCGATGTCGGTCAGGCTGTGCTGCCAGCCCAGGTGTCCGCTCACTTGCAGCTTCTGCGCGGACGGCAGGTCGAAGGTCTTGATCGCCCGCACGCCGAGGGTGCTCAACACCGCGTCGCGCTGGTCGCCGCCGCTTTTCAGCGCGGCGGCGTCGCCCTTCTCGGTGAAGCCGTCGGTGTCGAGGTGCACGTAGGCCAGATTGGCGAACGGCTCCAGGGCCAGCGGTTGCAGGTTCAGTCGATAAGCCGCTTCGCCGAATACCTGAGTGGTGGCGGCATCGACCTTGGCTTTTTGCCTGGCGCTGACGTTGCCGTACTGCAAGTCGCGTTTCACATCGGCGCGATGCCAGCTGTAGGCCGCGCCGGTGCTCAGGCGCCAGGCGCCGATGTCGTGACCGGCGTAGGCGCCGAGGTGATAGCTGTCGACTTTGGCTGAGGAATGCGTGCCCGAGCCCATGCTCAGCGAGCTGTCGCTGTAACCGGTGACCAGACCGATGCGGGTCTGCTCGTCCAGCGCTCCGTCGACACCGGCCAGCAATCCACCGATTGAGGTGCTGTAACCGGCGGTGTCGTGGCGCGAATCGGTGCTGCTCCAGGCGCCGAGGGCCTTGATCCAGCCATTGCTTTGCGTGGCTTGGGCGTCGTGCAGGCGTAAACCGATGGCGTCGCGCAGTTGGCGGCTGTCGTTGATCAGCACGGAGCCGAGGGCCGGATAGATTTCACCGCTCAACTGCTGGAACGCTTGTTGCGCATCACTGGTGGTGGCCGACAACAGCAGACTTTCGTAAACGGAATTGCCCGCGCCCAGTCCTTCGACGGCAGTGGCCACGGAGCGTTGATTCGGTGTCTGGCCGACGCTGGCGAACGATGTTGCGTTGCGCTCGACATTCAAGCCGATGCCGTTGTCGCTGTAGGCCAGGCTGCCACCGATGAACAGGTAATCCGGCAGCACCGCACCGAACCGACCCTGAATGCCACCCGCCGCTTGCAGAATGTCGTACTGCCGGCCGAGCAGGCTTCTGGCCTCGGTGGTGCTGAGCAGCGTCGTACTGTTTTCCAGCGACAGGCTCACGGTGGCGCCGTTGATGGACGCAGTGCCGCCGGCAACGATGCGGTCGCTGCTGGTGGGAGATAACTCCACGGCGTAGGTCGAACCAGGCGCGAAGGTCACGTCACCGGCGACGTTCAACGTACCGATCGAATTGCCCGGTGCTACCCGGCCGCCGCTGTTGGCGGTCAACGCGCCGATCCGCCCGGATCCGCCGAGGGTGCCGCCGTCGTTGACGGTCACGGCCGAAGTCAGCGAACCGTTCACCGTCAGCAGGCCGCCATTGACCGTGGTCGGCCCGCGATAGCTGTTGTTACCGGTCAGAACCAGTCGCCCGTCGCCGGACTTGATCAGACTGCCCTGATACACCCGACTGGCCGCCGCTGCATCGCGAGCCATGCCCACGGCGTAATCGGTCTGATCCTGTTGACTGGCGCCGGCCGGCACGCCGTTCTGCCAGCCTTTGTTTTGCAGGGTTTGCTGCCAGGCGCTGTGTTCGGCGAGGTCTTCGCTCTGGCGCTGGATCAGCGCCTTGTCGCTGATGTCATTGCTCCAGACATCGCTCTGCCCGGCTGCCAGATGGGCGTCGAACGCTCCGAGCAATTGCCCCGGACCGCGCATCGCCCGGTACAGGTTGGCTACGCCCCAGCCGACTCGCTCGGTGGGCGCGTCGGTCACCGAGCCATCGAGTTGCGTAGCCGTGGTCAGCAGCACTTCGAGAGCCTGCTGGTTGTTCATGTACGGATACCGCTCCATCACCAGCGCCAGTGCGCCGGTGGCGTGTGGCGCGGCCATCGAGGTGCCGGACTTGATCGCATAACCGCCGTCGGGAATGGTGCTGTCGATCTTCGCCCCCGGCGTGGTGATGCACCAGTACTTGGCGATTCCGCACTGGTTGTACTTTTGCTGATTGCTTTGATCGAGTCCGGAGACTGCCAGCCAGTGGCCTTCCAGATCGGGCTGAAAGTACGGCAGCGCCGAGCGCACGCTGGCATTCGGGTAACCGCTGTTGCCGGCGCTGAACACGTTGATCACGCCACGACGGGAAACGTCCGCCGCTGCGTCTAGCCAAGTGCCTTTGTTCCAGTGCTGGGCGTAAGCGGCGTGCAGATCCGCGAGGGTTCGATAGCTGACATCCGGCGGCTGGCTGCCCCAGCTGTTGTTGATCGCACGCACACCGGCATCGGCCAGGGCGTCGTACACCGCTTTGAAGTAGCGCGGGTCCGGGTTGGGGCCGAACAGGAAACTGTCGTTCTTGTTGGTGTTGCCGACGTAGATTTGCGCGTTGTACGCCACGCCATGCATGCCGCTGCCGTCACGGGATGCGCCCATGGTGCCGACCACGTGGGTGCCGTGGGAGTCGTTGTTCGGGTTGAGGGTGCCGTTGACGTTGAACAGCGAGCCGTCGATATAGCTGCCGCTGGCCAGTACCGGGTGATAGCGGTCACGGGCGAACTCGGGATGGGCGGCGTCGAAACCGGAGTCCAGCGCGCCGATTTTCACGCCCTTGCCAGTGATGCCGGTGGCGTAGGCCTGATCGGCCTGCATCCGGTCCAGGCCCCAGTCACGCAGGAACTCGGCGCTGCGCCAACTGGCCGGATCGCCGGGTTGTCCGGATTCCAGGTACTGCGCCTGAGCCTGGGTCGAAGAAATCACAAGCAGCAGGGTGCCGACCGAAACCGGCTTGATGCGTACGTCCATGTTCACCACTCACTTTTATTGTTTTATGCAGGTTGATTCTGCGGTGTTGCCCATTCCCCTCACCCCAGCCCTCTCCCCAAGGAGAGGGAGCTGATCGAGGTGTCTTGCGTCATACATCGACCTGAAAAACCGGGTCGATGCTGGATTCGGTGACGCCCGATCAGGTCGGTGTACCTCCAAAATATCCCCCGATCAGTCCCCTCTCCCTCCGGGAGAGGGTGAGGGCCGGTCTGAAGCCATGCACATCAACGTCGAGCCACCCCAAACGCCTCATCCACCCGCGCCAGATCCTGTTCGCTCAAGGTGCCCGCGTAGTAATGCAACTTCGTCCAGGCCATGAGGTAGTCATAGCGTGCCTGGGCCAAATCACGGCGGGTGGTAAATAGTTGTTGTTCGGCGTTCAGTGCGTCGAGGTTGGTTCGCTCGCCACCGAGAATGCTTTGCTTGGTCGACACGACCAGCGCTTCGGCCGAGGCCAGGGCCTTTTGATAGGCGCGCAGCTTGTTGACCCCGGACAGGCACGCACTGAACTGGCGACGCAATTCGATCAGCGTCTCACGGGTCTTGCCGTCCAGTTCGTATTCGGCCTGTTCCATGGTGCGGCTGGCCTGGCGGGTCGAGGCCGACACGCCGCCGCCGGCATACAACGGCACGCTGACTTCGAAACCGATGGTGTTGGTTTCGTAACGCTGGTTGTAGGTGTTGCCGCTTTCCGATTCGTTTTGGCGCATCGTGGCGTAAGCGCTGACTTTCGGCAGGTGCCCGGCGCGGTTGCGCTCGACTTCGTACCGCGCCACTTCCACCGCCTGACGCTGGGACGCGAGGTTCGGGTTGTTGCTGACTGCCAGTTCGTGCCAGGTGTCGTAGTTGGCCGGCATCAAGGCGAATGTCTGGAAATTCTGATCCAGCGGTGCCAGATCACTGATGTCCATCGCCGGCACGCCTACCAATGCGCCCAACTCCCGTAGCGCGGCGTCCTGCTCGTCGCGGGCCTCGATTTCCTCGGCGGTCGCCAGTTCGTAACGCGACTCGGCTTCGAGGATGTCGGTGCGAGTGCCCTCGCCCTGCTTGAACATGTGCTCGTTCTGCTGGAACTGTTGCTCGTACGCCTTCTTCTTGGCCTGCGCGATGTCGATCTGATCCTGGGCAAACAAAGCCTTGGTGTAGTTGTCCAGTACGCGAACCAGCAGTTCCTGGCTCTTGCCGCGAAAGTTTTCGTCGGCAAACAGCGACTGGGCCACGCCTTTGCGATACGCCGCGTAGGCTTCGTAGTCGAGCAGCGGTTGTTGCAGGGTCAGGCTCGAGCCGTAGCTGCTGTAGTTGCGGTCATCGGTGCGATTGCGTGCGCGTTCGTCGAGGGACGTGGCTTTCGACGAGTTGCGGCCCTTGTTGTAGTTGTAACCCAGTTTCGGCAACAGGCCGGCGCGGCCGATGGCGCGGTTTTCAAGGCCGGCGTCGCGTTCCTTGATCGCGCCGAGGAACACCGGGTCATTGCGCAACGCCTGTTCGTAGATCTCGAACGGCCCCATGGCCGCCATTGCACTGTTGCCCGCGAGCAGCGCGAACGCTGCCGCCAGCATGGAAAGCTTATTCATACAGCCGAACATCCTTATTCTTCGGTCAACGCGGAACCGGCGCGGTCGAGCAGCGGCTTGAACAGGTAGTTGAGGAGTGAACGTTCGCCAGTGCGCACGAACATTTCCGCCGGCATGCCGGGCTTGATCACCAGACCGTTGAGTTTCTCCATGGCCTGATCGCTGACGCTGCTGCGCAACACGTAGTACGGCACGCCGGTTTTCTCGTCGACCATCTGGTCGGCGGAAATCAGGCTGACTTCGCCGGGCACTCGTGGCGTCTTGCTCTGGTTGAACGCGGTGAACAGGATGTCGACCGGCAGGTGCGTGCCGACCTTGTCGATCAGGTTGATCGGCAGGTGTCCTTCGACTTCCAGGCGCGTGCCTTGCGGGACGATTTCCAGCAGGGTTTCGCCCTGACGCACCACGGCGCCTTCGGTGTGCACGCCGAGGTTGACCGCCACGCCGTCGGCGGTAGCAAGGATTTCGCTGTGTTGCAGGTCGAAACCGGCGGAAGTCAGTTGCTCCGACAGCGTGACGCTTTTCAGTTGCGCGTCGGCCAGTTGGGTGCGGACTTCCTTCTGGTATTCCTCACCGTGCTGTTGCAGCTTCAGGCGGGACTCAAGAATGCCCTGCTCGACCCGGCCACTTTCGCCGGTGTTTTCGGCCAGTTGTTGCTGGACCTGCGACAACTGGCGCTGGTATTCCATCAAGCGGTTGCGCGGGATGTAGCCGTTGTCAGCCAGCGGTTGCAGGTTGCTCAACTGTTGTTGCAGCGAGTCAGCCTGCGCGTTGAGGTCAGTACGGGCGCGGCGCATGCCGGCCAGTTGCGCGGTGGCGCCTTCGATGCTGGCGCGCAGGGCGGCTTGCTCGCGGGAGAACGCTTCGCGGCGGCTGCTGAACAATTGCCGCTGGCCTTCCAGCACCAGTGCCAGGCGCGGATCGGCGTTGTCGCTCAGCTCGGCCGGAAACGTCACTTGCTTGAGGTTGTCACGCTCGGCCTGCCAGCGCGCCAGGCTGGCCCAGGCCATGCGGTACTGCGCCTGCAGCGATTGCACGTCGGCGGCGACCTGGGTCTGGTCGAGGCGGAACAGCGGCTGGCCCTGCTTAACAATTTCGCCCTCGCGCACCAGAATCCGGCTGACCACACCGCTGCTCATCGACTGTACGGCCTTGCGCTTGCCCGACACCACCACGGTGCCTTGCACCGGAATGCCTTGATCCAGCGGCGCCAATGCCGCCCAGGTGAAGAAACTGCCGGCACCGACCAGCGCCAGAATCCAGCCCATGCGGGCGAAGAATTTTGCATCGCGCTCCGGGCGTTCGGTGATGTACGCGTGTTCCATCGTCGCTTCGTTTTGCGTGTTCATGCTCGCGCTGCTCATACACCCGAATTCCTTGTCGTCGGCTGATACTGTCGGCTCATGCTGAGCCCGGCCGGTGCTTGCGCAGGTTTTTCATTGTGTTGTGATGGGTTGCCGGGCTGATTGCCGGGCTGGTTTGCGGACAGCGCCTTGAGCACATCGTGGCTCGGGCCGAAGGCTTGCAGGCGACCGTCGTTGAGCACCAGCAGCTTGTCGGCCTGGGCCAGCACCGAAGAACGGTGCGTCACCAGCACTACGGTGGTGCCCTGGGCCTTGAGCTGCACGATCGCGCTGGACAACGCGGCTTCGCCGACGGTATCGAGGTTGGAATTCGGCTCGTCCAGCACCACCAGGCTCGGGTTGCCGTACAGTGCACGGGCCAGGGCCACGCGCTGTTTCTGGCCGCCGGACAGACCGCTGCCATCCTCGCCCAGTTGGGTGTCGTAGCCTTGCGGCATGCGCAGGATCAGTTCGTGCACGCCGGCCTGTTGCGCGGCGGCCACAACCTTTTGCGGATCGGCTTCACTGAAGCGGGCGATGTTCTCGGCGATGCTGCCGCTGAACAGCTCGATGTCCTGTGGCAGGTAGCCGATGTACGGGCCGAGCTGATCGCGGTTCCAGCGGTGGATGTCGGCGCCGTCCAGACGCACCGTGCCGCCAAGCGCCGGCCATACGCCGACCAGCACACGCGCCAGGGTCGACTTGCCGGAGCCGGAGGCACCGAGCACGCCCAACACTTCACCGGCCCCCAGGTTGAAATTGACCATATGCAGAGTTGCGGCGCGCTGGCCGGGAGGACCGGCGCTGACTTGTTCGAAGGTGATCTGGCCTTTCGGCGCCGGCAGCGCCATGGCGTCATCGCTCGGCGGGAAGGCCTGCAGCAACGCATCGAGGCGACGGTAAGCCAGCTTCGCCCCGCTCCACTGCTTCCACACGGCGATCAACTGGTCGATCGGGCTCAGTACCCGACCCATCAGGATCGAGCCGGCGATCATCATCCCGGCGGTCATATCACCCTTGATCACCAACAGTGCGCCAAGGCCCAGCACCAGCGATTGCAGGCACAGACGCAAGGTTTTGCTCAGCGAGCTGATGACTGCGCCAGTGTCGCTGGCCTGATTCTGCAGGCCAAGAAAGCGCGAATGCACCTGGAACCAACGCTTGCGCAAGGCACCGAGCATGCCCATGGCTTGAATGGTTTCGGCGTTGTGCAGGTGGCTGGTGGCCAACTGGCTGGATTTCTGCGAGTAGCCGGCAGCTTCGCCCAGCGGCTTTTTGGTCATGTATTCGTTCAGGCACGCCAGCGCGATCAGTAGCAGTGCACCCGCCGTGGCCAGCACGCCGAGCCAGACGTTGAACAGGTAAATCACGAACAGGTAGACCGGGAACCACGGCGCATCAAAGAACGCGAACAGCGCAGGCCCGGTGACGAACTGGCGAATGTGGGTCAGGTCGCCGAGAGACTGCCCGGCATTGCCCTCGCCCTTGAACAGATTGCGTTCGAACGCCGCCTGATAGACCCGCAGATTGAAACGGCGCTCGAGCTGGCTGCCGATGCGGATCACGATAAAGCTGCGCACCACTTCCAGCAGACCGATGAAGGCGAAGAAACCGACGACCATCAGCGACAGCATCGCCAGGGTGGTTTCGTTCTGCGAAGACAGCACCCGGTCATAGACCTGGAGCATATATATGGAGGGCACCAGCATCAGCACGTTTATCAATGCGGTAAAACATCCGACGCTGATCAGAATGCTTTTATAGTCACCCAAGGCCTTGAATAAGGGAGCAGTGGCTGGGGCCTTCGCCATCTTCATTGATTCTTCCTGAAATGATTGATCCCGCCCAATAGTGACGAGCGCTCAATTGTTATTTCGCTTACCTGCGAGAGATGACTTGCAAGTACCCGCTTACATTTTCACAACAACTTTTTCGAAGTCTTATAACTGTCGGGTACTTCTTTATATTCGCTGCGTTATTGCACGACACGCTTGAGTGTCACGATCAGACCCGACTTCAAAGTACTGGAATAAAGTCCGTCATGTTGTCGGCCGAAAAACAGAATTCTGGAGCCTTCCTTGCCGGTGATGGAAAGGCCATCCGGATCGGGGAACCAGCCGATGGCGTTCTCTTGCAGCCAAGCGCTCAGACAGTCGGCGCCGTGGCCCAGTGTCTGGTTCGGCTCAAGGTCGATTACGCAGGTGTTGGAAGGTTTGTCTTGCAGTGCCTGCGCTTCGGGGGCGTCATGGGCGGCGGTCAGCGTCGCCTGCCAGTGCCCGGCGAATACCGATGGATCTTCGAGTCTGAGGCTGCTTGCCATGGTTGTTTCTCCAGAAATCATCATCAGCATCGGCATGAAACAGGTGACTGCCATGCGGGAAAAAGGGTTTCGAATCATAGGAAATTTCACTCCGGCGTGTAGCCTTGCGCACGTCGCGAGACGAAGCAAGCGAAGAAAGCGGCGCATCAAGCGCCGCTTTCCCGTTTACATCACGCCACGATGTCGCTGGTGGCTGCCTGGCCAACGGTGCTGACCTGGAAATCAGCCACGCCGTGCCCGGAGAAGTCCACCGACAACAGGCTGTTGCCGCCCGAGGACGTCAGAACCGCATCACCCGCCGCGCCGGTGAAAGCGCTGACGAAGTGCAGGCCTGCGCCCTTGGTGATACCGGTCAGGTCGATTTTGTCGAGACCGCTGACGAAATCGAGGATCTGATCGATCGCACCCGGCTTGGAGTCAGAGCTGGCCGCGAACACAAAGGTGTCCGAACCCGCGCCGCCCCACAGTTTGTCCGCACCGCCGGCGCCCCAGATGATGTCGTTGCCGGCACCACCCTTGAGCTCGTTGGCCGCGCTGTTGCCGATCAGCAGGTCGTTGCCCGAACCGCCGATCGCGTTCTCGATGGTGACGCCCTTGGCGATGGACACGTTGCCCACCAGGCCGCCAACGTCGGAGAACGAGGCTTCATTGAGGTTGATCTTCTGGTTCTGGGTGAAACCCGAGAAGTCGAAGGTGTCCTTGCCGCCCGCATCCCACACCGAGAACACCAGCTTGTCGGCCGACGACGAGGCGCTGAGGAAATCGCGACCGGCGTTGGAGTTGAAGCCGTAGGTGGTGTCACCGGTACGGGTGGTCAGGTTGGCGCCGTAGAGCTTCTGGATCGCTGCGATGTCATCCATCAGCGGGCCGGAGGAATAAGCTTCCACGCCGCCCTTGCTGAAGTTCTGGCTGGTGTTGCTTTCGCTCCAGTAGCTCATGACGCTGTAGCCGCGGGTGTCTTGCCCGTAGGTCGCGTCATTGTAGGTCGGGTTGCCGTTGCCGGCGTTGTAGTCGCCCGGGTGCGCCAGGCCAAGGGTGTGGCCGATTTCGTGGGTCAGGGTCTGACGACCGTAGTTGTTCAGATCCGGATTTTTGTTTTGCGTGTAGCCACTGTTGATCAGGTACCACGACGTGCCGTCGTAACCGGCGCCAGTGCCTGGCAGATAAGCGAACGCTGCAGCGCCATCCTGGCCACCGCTGTAGTTACCGAAGGTCATGTGGCCATCACCGCCCGAGGCTTTCTCGGTGAAGGTGACGTTGGCCACATCGGCCCAGGATTGCATGGCGAGCACGGCCTGGGCTTTCTGTTGAGCACTGAACTGACTGAACCCGGTGATCCCGTGCTTGTTCATCGTGCTGGACGATGCCGAAGTCAGGAACGTGTAGGTGAGTTCGATCTTGCCGCTGCCATCCTTGTCCTGGTAGGCAGCGCCGTCGCGCAGCAACTGGGTTGCGGCCTGGTCGACGGAAAAAGAGGGTTTGCCATTGACCGTGAGGTTGCCGCCACGATCGTACTGATGGCTGAAGCTATTGATCTGGTTATACGCCGTGCTGGTTGCCGCCAGTGGTTCCGGCGCCGCGCCCAGCTGGAAAGCCTGCTCGGCGGTATCAATAGCGTTAGCTTTTACTTTCGACATAAACACACTTCCTTGTTTAGCAATGGAACAGTTTTTGTCCGATAGCGACAACCTCTGGCGAGATTGTCCTATCACTCGCCCAATGAAGGCGTAAGAAACCTGACACAATTTGAAATCTAACGTCTAGCGTTTTTTTGAGATCAAATTGAACTGTTCCGGAAAACTCCCGTAAACAAAGCGCGTGCTGCCGAAAGAAGTTTGTAAGTGTGGAGAATTTGCCTAATTGTCTGACGATTTCTTATTTAAATATTAAATATCGGTAAGTTGTTTTTTGTTAGCAACGTCTCACTTTGCTGCACTTTATCGGTGCAATGCCAGTGGTTTGATATCAAGTTGATCCAACAGAACATATTCAGGCGAGGGCTGTACCGCCCTCGCCTGTTTTCTTCAGCTGCCAGTACGAATCTTGTTCCACACCCGCGTGCGAATCCGGTCGATATTCAGCGGCATCGCTTCCAGTGCGAACAGCTTGCCCATCATTTCCGGGCTCGGATAAACCTTGGTGTCGTTCTTGATCGCCGGGTCGATCAGGCTGTCGGCCTGTTCGTTGCCATTGGCGTAGTGCACGTAGTTGCTGATGCCGGCCATTACGTCGGGCTGCAGCAGGTAGTTCATGAACGCGTAGCCGGCCTTCTCGTCCGGTGCGTCGGCGGGCATGGCGACCATGTCGAACCAGATGGCGGCGCCTTCCTTGGGAATCTCGTAGCCGATTTCGATGCCGTTCTTCGCTTCCTTGGCGCGGTTTTCCGCCTGCAGGATGTCGCCGGAGAAACCGACCGCCACGCAAATATCGCCATTGGCCAGATCGCTGGTGTACTTCGAGGAATGGAAATAGCTGACATAAGGCCGCACTTTCATCAGCAGCGCTTCAGCTTTCTTGTAGTCCTCGGGATTCTTGCTGTGATGCGGCAAACCCAGGTAGTTGAGCGCCGCCGGCAGCAGTTCCGGGCCGTTGTCGAGGATCGCCACGCCGCATTTCTGCAGTTTTTCCATGTATTCGGGTTTGAAGATCAGATCCCAGGAGTCGACCGGCGCGTTGTCACCCAGCACGGCTTTGACCTTGGCGATGTTATAGCCGATGCCGGTGCTGCCCCACAGGTACGGAAAGCCGTGTTCGTTACCCGGATCGTTGGTCTGCAAGGCCTTGAGCAATACCGGGTTGAGGTTCTTCCAGTTCGGCAACTGGCTCTTGTCGAGCTTCTTCAGCGCCCCGCCTTCGATTTGCCGCGCCATGAAGTGGTTGGACGGAAACACCACGTCGTAACCGGATTTACCGGTCATCAACTTGCCGTCGAGAGTTTCGTTGCTGTCGTAGACGTCATAGGTGACGCCAATGCCGCTGGCCTTTTCGAAGTTCTTGGCGGTGTCCGGTGCTATGTAGTCGGACCAGTTGTAAACCTTGACCGTATCCGCCGCCTGAGCGAGGGAGACGGCGAGCATCAAGGGTGCGAGTGCGAGGGTCTTTCGGATCATGGATCGATTCCTGTATTGGCTATTGTTGTTGGCAGGCAATCAAAAGGATCAAAACGTCAGAAAATCAGGACATAGGTCTTGCGCACGGTTTCTTCGATGTCCCAGATCCCGAGCGTGTTGGCCGGCAACATCAGTGCGTCGCCACCTTGTATGTGCAGGGTTTCGCCGCCGTCGTCCGGGGTGAACGTGCAGCGACCGGAAATGAAATGGCAGAACTCCTGAGCGGTGATCTGACGGCGCCAGCGACCGGGGGTGCATTCCCAGACGCCGGTCTCGACGCCGTCGTCGCGCTCGACGCTGGTGGTCGAGGCAATCGCCACCGGCGTGCCGAGCGGCACGGCCACCGGGTTGGATTCTTCCAGCTGCAACGTGGCGGTGTTCTTGAATTGGGTGATGCTCATGGCGTTACCTGTCTGCTAGTAAACAACGATTAGTGCATGAAACCTTCCATTAACCCGGCCACCTGGCTGGCAAGCTTGCGCCGCCAGGGCGCAGTCGCCGGGTTGGCCAGGGTCTGGTCTTCGTGGACGAAGCTTTTGATGATCGCGTTGTAGCCGAGCCAGCGGCACGGTTCCGGCTCCCATGCCCGCAGCGCGTGGATCCCGCCGTCGGGCAGCACCCACGGCTGATGCGTCAGCTCGGTGTCGCGCTCGAGAATCAGATCCGCAAGCGTGCGCCCACCCAGATTGGAAGCGCCGACACCCTCCCCGCCATAGCCGCCGGACAGCGCGATGCCGTTGGCCCGATCACAGAGCATGTGCGGCTTGAAATGCCGGGACATGCCGAGGTTGCCGCCCCAGGCGTGGGTGATCTGGACGTTTTTCAGTTGCGGGAACAGCTCGCCGAACAGGTAGCGGCGCAGTTCGACTTCATCGCGGGTCAGGTCGAAGTTATGCCGCAGTTGGCCGGCGAACTGATAACCGCCACGGGCGCCGAAGATCAGTCGGTTGTCGGCGCTGCGCTGGCCGTAAGTGACCTGACGGCTGAACTCGCTGAAAGCCTGGCCACGACTGAGGCCGATTTCATCCCAGGTCGCAGCGGGCAACGGCTCGGTGGCGACGATCAGGCTTTGCACCGGTAATTGATAACGGCCCAACGGTGGCAGCGTGACGGAGTAGCCTTCGATGGCCGGGACGATCCAGCGGCTGCGCACGCTGGCCTTGTCGGTGCGCAGGCTGCCGGCCTGCCAATGGGTCACCGGGCTGTTTTCGTAGATCTTTACCCCCATGCCTTCGACGGCTCGCGCCAGGCCGCGCACCAGTTTCGCTGGGTGAATGGTCGCCACGTGCGGCGCGAAGATCGCGCCGTAGGGTTTGGCGATGCGCAGCTGCTGCGCCAGTTGCTCCGGGCTTAGCCAGCGGTAATCGTCGTCGGTCAGGCCCTGGGCGTGGAGCTTTTTCAGGTAGTCGCGAAGACTGGCTTCCTGCTCGGGATAGCGCGCGGCGCAGTACAACACCCCGCCTTTGCGGTAATCGCAGTCGATGCCTTCGCGTTCGAGGACGACTTCGACTTCATCAGGGATGCTGTGCAACAGATCGAACGAAGCGCGGCGTTGTTGTGGCGAGAGGCCCGCCAGCAGGCGATCCTCACCCAGCAGATTGCCCATCAACCAGCCGCCATTGCGACCGGACGCGCCAAACCCGGCGGTTTGCGCTTCGATGATGACGATGTTCAGGTTTGGCGCCTGTTGTTTCAGGTAGTACGCCGTCCACAGCCCGGTGTAACCGGCACCGATGATCGCCACGTCGACGTCCAGATCCTGCGCAAGCGACGGGCGCGCGATCAGCGGCTCGTCGAGTTGGTCCATCCACAAACTGATAGTGCGCCACGCCGGCATGCAAGACTCCGCCAATCCAGGTTTCGATGGCGTCGATCCTAGAGGCAGAACTCAGGGATTGTCTTGCGCGCGTGTCCGCAAAGAAATTTGCTTCGCGTAGGCCTTGGGCGACTGGCCGGTGTGCTGGCGAAAGCAGCTATAGAAAGCCGACAGCGAATTGAAACCGGCGGCGAAGGCCAGTTCATCGATGCGCAGCGGCGGCGTGGCGTTGTCCAGCGACTGCAATAGATGTTGCAGACGCGCCTGATTGACGTACCGGTAGAAGCTTTGCCCCAGCACCTGATTGAGCAAATAGGAAATCTGATTGCGGCTGTACCCGCACTCCTTCGCCACCCGCTGCAGGTCGAGCTCGGGGTCGAGATACGGTTGCTGACGCTGGAAATACTGCTGCAGGTCATCGGCCATGAAGCTCAACTGACGCGGCGACAGGCCCAGTCGACTCACCGCCGGACGCTGGCTGCTTGTCGTCGGGCTATCGGCCTGTTCGCGCACCAGCGAAGCATATTCGTTGACCCGCCAGATCTGCCCGTCCTTGACCGTGATCGCTTCGCTGGAGCGAAACGACACCAGCCCGTTGCCGCCGCGCAGCGTCACTTCGTATTGAATGAAGGCGGTGTTGCCGTCGATGCGGATGCGGTCGCAATGCTCCAGCGCTTCGTCGGATTCGCGCGGCATGCTGACCCGCACGTACTCGCGCAGTTCTTCGAGGCCGAGCACGCGATTCTGGAAAAAATCGTTGTACTGGATGTCCGGGTGGTACAGCGCCATCACGCCATCCAGGTCCCGGTGTTTCCAGCACAGGTGATAGCGCATGACCGTTTCGGCCGTGGCCCGCGTCTGTTCCGGGCCGTCATCATCGGCGTACATAAGGGACTCTTGGAAAAAGAACCGAGCTTGCCCAACTTCTGGCGTTGCATCAACAACCCGACCGTAATGGCACTTTGGCGACGATTGGTTGGATCGTGACTTACATCAAAAGAATCCTCGCAATCGCTAAATGAACTGAAAATTCTCACAGGAATTTCACATTCAGATGCTACTTTTAAAGGCAGTCACCGGTTGAGCCAATGAAGGCTCTTCCCACCTAACATGAGCAAACGGAAGCGCTCGATGAAGAAGGCGGGCAACACATGAATAAAGGGTCAAGCAAAGTCACGTTTCCCAATGCCTGCCAGCTCATGCGCTGGCATTTTCATCCCATGGGTTTCGAGGCGACCATGGATGCGCCGGGCAGTCTGGTCGCGCGCCTGTTCGATCGGGCCAGCGGCGAGACCCTGATCGCGATCGCCGGCATTCCCTGTGCCACGGTCATGAACGCGGCGGATGTGGAGCGAATAATCGAAGCCGTCGAGGACGAACTGGAGGCTTTCATTCCTCCGGAATCTCTCAAGAGTTACGCGTAACTAGCTGATTTAAAATAAAAAGCCCGCTTTGTGCGGGCTTTTTTATGGGCGTTGATTCAGGCCGTTTTCTTTTCCGGACGATGATCGACGAAGAACGGTTTGCCTTTGGCGACCCGGTCCGAAGCCCGAGGCATGTTGACTGCCTGCGTGTCTTGCGGCTCTACGTACCAGTAGCAATGGCTGACTGCGCGGGTGATGCCGACATAAGCAAGGCGCAGGATTTCGTCCTTTTGCGCACTGTCATAAGGCTCGCTGTCACCAGCCTTGCCCAGTCCGGCCATGCGATACACCTGATTCTTGTACGGCGAACTGGTCAGGTGCTGGCAATCGCCCAGCAGGAAGACCGCGTCGGCCTGGAGACCTTTGGCGCTGTGATAGGTCAGTTGTTTCAGGCGTCGGGACTCGTATGGCAAGCTCGAATCCACATTAACTACAGACTGAATATGCTGCTCTATCAACAACTTATCGCTGCTTTTTCGATAGAGCATCAGGATTGAATCGCCCTTTCGATAGTGTTCTGCAAGGCGCTGGCCGAGTGCCTGATCGTCGCGCTCCAGCACGTTGACCGGATGCAACAGCTTCTCTTCGCCGCTGGCCTTGGCCTTCTTGCCGGGAATCGCCGGTGCCGCACGAACGATGTGCTCCGCCGCGTCGATAATGTGCTGATGGCTGCGATAGTTTTCGCTAAGCATCACCCTCGTCGTACTCGGCGACGGGAATTCCTTGTTGAATTCCATGAAGTAACTCGGCGAACTGCCGCGCCAGCCGTAGATCGATTGCCAGTCATCGCCTACGCAAAGCAGCGAGGATCGCTGTGCACCTCGCCCGACGTGCATGGCCGGCCCGCGACTGCGGATTTCCGAGAGGCTGGCGCGAATCCACGAGACGATTTGCGGTGAAACGTCCTGAAACTCATCGATCATCAGGTGCGACATCGGCCGCAGTAACTCATCGCTGAGCAGTTTGAAGTTCTCCGGCGAATGCTCGCTGAACAGCGCGAACATGCGGTTGTAGGTCATGACCGGCGGTTTCTGATCCAGAAGGTGATCTTCCAGCGCTCGCCAGAACAGGCTCAAGGCTTCGAAGAAAAACCGGTCCGGATCGTCCTTGGCGAAACTCATACGGCCAACGGCGTCCGGCACATCCAGGCCCAGGTTCTCGATGAAGCCTGCGGCGGCGACAAAACAGTCGAGCAACGGCGCGGAAGCGAGCTCGCCCTTGACCTTGTAATCGAAGCCGGGACCGGCGCTGACATCGCCTGCCAGCGTGGCCAATAAACGCTTTGATGACTCGTAACTATCAAGCCAGATCAATGGTTTACGACAGAAAGCTTGAAACAGGGTGCGTTTGACTGCCCACTCCGCGCGTACCGTCAGCTTGGCGTTCGGACGACAGACCTGCGGGTTTTCCCGAGGGTCGAAACCCAGAACGACCCAGGCGTCCAGGCTTGGAATGTAGCCGTGGCAATGGAACGAAGCACCGTTGATTTCGAAAGTCTCGCGGCTTGGTTCGATACCCTTGATCGGCCAGGCGCCGGCGCGGAGCCACATGTCCTCGATCATGTCGCACAGCTCTTCATCGCGCCGGGCCGCCAGCTCTGTCACTGCCACGCGCTTTTGCACGTCCGGGTGATCGCGTTCCAGCTCCTTGAGCTGCAAGGCGTGCCGGGACAATGGCTGGATCAGTTGCGCAAAGCGCGGGTCTTCCTTGTAGAGCCGGTGGTAGCAGGCGTTGAGCTGCTGGCGCTGTGCGTCGTTGATGCGCAGATCGAACGGATTGCTGTCGACGTCTTCATCCGCACCCGGCGCGCGCTGGCTGAGGTTTTCGAATGCCTGCAAGCGCTCGAACCCCGGCAGACTGCGAACCATCGGCAAAATGCGCGAGTGAAACGTACGCACCAGATCCCGCGCGTCTTTCTGACTGAGTGCCCGGCCCCACAATGCGAACAGTTCGATCAGTTTGTTGATGAAGTCCTTGCGCGACTCGCGGGTGAAGGTCACCACGGTCATCGAATCGAGCTCGAAGCCCAAGTAATGACTCAGCAGCAGGATCCGCAATACCAGTGTGGTCGACTTTCCGGCTCCGGCCCCGGCAATCACTGATGTTGACGGCGTATCGCTGAAAATCATCTTCCATTGCGCCACGCTTGGCTGGGCGTGGGCTGGCAGCAGGCGCGCGACATCGGCTTTCATGCGCTTCTTCAGTTCTGCGCTGAGCGGCAGACGCCAGTCGTCGAACAAGTGATTGTCGATCCCCGGCGGGCGATGCTCGGTATTGCGACTGTCGCGGATCAACAAGACCTGGCGGCCCTCTTCCAGCCCATCAGCCTTGCCTTCCTTGTACCCGTAATCCACGCCGGCGGTATGCCCGCTGCGAAAGCCGTCGGCCTGGCCGTGCAACCACGAAGCCCGGTGCTGGGCGCGCAGTTGCGTCAGACCGTGGCCAAGAAAACGCGCCGCCAGGCGTTTGAACCAGGGCATCTCGGCCAAGGGACGAAGTTCGGGAGGAAGATCGGGGGTGTGTTGCGCCACGCTGACGGACTCCGGATGTGAGGCTGTTGAGGGCTATGGTGTCTGCATTTGCTTTTTTGTTCTAGCGAAATGCTTACAGGTCATTGGTTTAGGCGATGAATTGAAGGTGGGATGAGACGGTTTCGAGCCTTTTTCATATCAACCGATTCGATTGGAATGCCGCAGTTTTTACGCTTTTTCTCGATGGTTGACTGATAGATGATGGCTGCCATCAATCACCGGTCTCGCTTCGTGGCTCAGGCATCGCGCCCCATGACGAACCTTTTGAGGAGACGATCATGCTTGAACTCAGACCCTTCAGCTCGCTGGGCGGCGCCCATCACGGCTGGTTGGATGCCCATCACCATTTTTCGTTCGCCGAGTACTACGATCCGCAACGCATGAGCTGGGGCAACCTGCGCGTGTGGAACGACGACATCATTGCCGCCGGCACGGGCTTCCCTACTCACCCGCACCGCGACATGGAAATCATCACGTACGTGCGTGAAGGTGCGATCAGCCACCAGGACAACCTGGGCAACAAGGGCCGCACCGAAGCGGGCGATGTGCAAGTGATGAGCGCCGGCACCGGGATCGCCCACAGTGAATACAACCTGGAAGCAACGGACACCAAGATTTTCCAGATCTGGATTCTGCCGACCGAAACCGGCGCGCCACCGTCCTGGGGCGCCAAACCGTTCCCGAAAGGCGACCGCGAAGGTTTCGTGACCCTCGCCAGCGGCAAGGACGGTGACGATCAGAGCCTGCGCATCCGCGCCGACGCGCGCTTGGTGGCGGCCAATATCAAGGCCGGGGAAACGGCTGAATACCGTCTTGATGCCGGACGCCGTGCCTATCTGGTGCCGGCTACGGGTGTCATTGAAGTCAACGGTTTGCGCGCACAAGCTCGAGACGGTGTAGCGGTGGCTGATGAACAGGTGCTGACCGTCACGGCGTTGGAAGACAGCGAAATCGTGTTGGTGGATCTGGCCTGATCGGCGAATCGCGGGCACAAAAAAGGGCGACCTCAGGGTCGCCCTTTTCCGTTGTCCGGATTTATTGGGTGCTGATAGCACCGTCTACCAGGGTTTGCGCTTCGGCCACCAGTTGCTTGAGGTGGTCGTCGCCGATGAAGCTTTCAGCGTAGATCTTGTAGATGTCTTCAGTGCCCGACGGGCGCGCAGCGAACCAGCCGTTTTCAGTCATCACTTTCAGGCCGCCAATGGCCTGATCGTTGCCTGGAGCCTTGCTCAGAATGCTCTGGATCTTCTCGCCCGCCAGCTCGGTCGAGGTAACCTGCTCCGGCGACAGTTTGCTCAGCAGCGCTTTCTGTTCCGGATTGGCCTTGGCGTCGACACGCACCGAGAACGGCTCGCCCAGTTCATCGGTCAGCGCACGGTAGGCCTGGCTTGGGTCGCGTCCGGTACGGGCAGTCATTTCAGCGGCCAACAGGGCTGGAATCAGACCGTCCTTGTCAGTGCTCCAGACACCGCCATTCTTGCGCAGGAACGAGGCGCCGGCGCTTTCTTCGCCGCCAAAACCCAGCGAGCCGTCGAACAGACCATCGGCAAACCATTTGAAGCCGACCGGTACTTCATATAGGCGACGGCCCAGACGCTTGGCCACGCGATCGATCAGACCGCTGCTGACCACGGTTTTACCCACGGCAGCATCGGCGCGCCATTGCGGACGGTTCTGGAACAGGTAGTCGATCGACACCGCCAGGTAGTTATTCGGTGCCAGCAGGCCGCCGGACGGTGTGACGATACCGTGGCGGTCGTGATCCGGATCGCAGGCGAAGGCCACGTCAAAGCGTTCCTTCAGACCGATCAGGCCTTGCATGGCATGGCTGGACGATGGGTCCATGCGGATCTGCCCGTCCCAGTCGACGGTCATGAAGCGGAACGTCGAATCGACTTCCTTGTTCACCACATCCAGGTCCAGACGATAGTGCTCGGCAATCGCCGACCAGTAGCGCACCCCTGCTCCGCCCAACGGATCGACGCCCAGACGCAGTTTGGCCCCGCGAATGGCATCGAAGTCGATGACGTTGATCAGGTCGGCGACGTAGGTGTTGACGTAGTCGTGACGGTGGGTGGTTTCGGCCTTGAGCGCTTGCTCGTAGCTGATGCGTTTGACGCCGGCCAGTTTGTTGGCCAGCAGTTCGTTGGCCTTGGCTTCGATCCACTTGGTGATATGGGTGTCGGCCGGGCCGCCGTTGGTTGGGTTGTATTTGTAGCCGCCGCTTTGAGGCGGGTTGTGCGACGGCGTAATGACGATGCCGTCGGCAAGGCCCGTGGTGCGACCACGGTTGTAGCAAAGAATGGCGTGGGAGACTGCCGGGGTGGGCGTGTATTCATCGCCTTCGGCGATCATTACGGTCACGCCGTTGGCCGCCAGCACTTCCAGGGCGCTGGCCCCGGCCGGGGTCGACAACGCATGGGTGTCGATACCGACGAACAGCGGCCCGGTGATGCCCTGGGCTTCGCGATACAGGCAGATCGCCTGGCTGATGGCCAGAACGTGCCACTCGTTGAAACTCAAATCAAAGGAACTGCCCCGGTGCCCGGAGGTGCCGAACGCCACGCGCTGGGTGGAAACCGAGGCGTCGGGTTGACCGGTGTAATACGCCGTAACCAGTCGCGGGATGTCGACCAACAGTTCTGCCGGTGCCGGTTTGCCCGCAAAAGGACTGAGTGTCATGCAAAACCTCTGAAATAGAGTGGTTCAGGAAATTACACCGGAGTTTACTGGCAGTTTGTCCGGAGTGCGATGGGGTCTATTGCGTACAAGCCGAGTGTTTGCGCGCATCTGTCCGCGGAGCCAGTCGCAACGCATCCCCAAGCAGTCCGACAAGTCTTAACAACTCGTGTTCCGTGCCACCAATCGCGCTCAAACGCATGTGCTGCGCGTGCAACCCTCTGAGGCTGAACAACTCCCCCGGAGCAATCAGCACGTGCTGCTTGAGCAACCGTTGAAACACGGCATCCATCACGACCGGGCGCGCAGAATGCAGCCAGATTGTTGCGCCGCCATCAGGTTCCACGATTTGCAGAAAGTCGCCCAGACGCTCACGTATCAAATCGATCCATTGCGTTCGGCGCTCTCTGAGCAAGTGCTTGAGCACTGGCAGATGCTGGTCGACCCGCCCGCTCGCATAGAGTCGGGCAATGGCTTTCTGGCGGATCGGTGACAGGCGGAACGAACGCAGCAGGAAGTGACGCTGCAGGTCCGCACGCCATTGCCGCGACAGGACAAAACCGTAAGGTGCTTCGACCCCGATGATTTTTTCGAACATGGAAAACACCAACAAGCGGTCGGGATCCACCAACTCGCGCAGCGGCTCCCCTTCGGCGTCGTCCAGCAAGTCGCCGTGGCAATCATTTTCCAGCAACCAGGTGCCATGACTCAGCAGCAAATGCGCAATGGCTTCACGGCTGGCCGGCGGGACACGACTACCGTGGGGCATGTTCAATCTGGAGGACAGCAGGATCAATCGCACCCGCTCGCTTTCAAGCAGTCTCTGGAGTTTCTGCGGATCGAATGCCCCGTCCGGCTGAAGCGGCAACTCGATCACCTGAACCTCGGCGGACTGGAAAAGGCGCAGGATCATCCAGTCACACGGCGATTCGATCACCACGGTTGCGTGGCGCAGCTCAAGGACGGCGATCAGGATTTCCAGCACTCCTCGCAGATCGGCACCGATGTAGACGTCTTCAGCGTGCCAGCAATGAGCGGCCGATGACGTGTAGCGGGCCGCCAGCAACGTGCGCAATTCCAGTTCTCCGCAAGGCTGGGCCGGCGTTTGCAGGTGCCGGGGATACTGGCGCAACAGCTCTCGTTCAAGCATCAGCAACGGACGATCGAGGGGCTGGATCGACGCCGGCTCATCGGCGCTCAATACCTGCATGCCAGTGCATCTGGCATTGACGTACACCGTTTCCAGCAAATCACCGCCGCGTCCGGGCGGCATGACCGACGATGCAGGCTGCGCGAAGTATCCGGATTTGGCGACGGAATAGACCCGGCCTTCTTTCTCCAGTAGCGCGTAAGCATATTGAATAGTCGATATCGAAACGTTCAACCGCTCAGCCAGCTGCCTTAACGATGGCAGTCGAATCGCCCCTTGGTTGCCCGGCTCGCTGATCAGTTGCGTCAGGTAGCGATAGACCGCTTGGTAGGCAAAATCAGATTCTCTCGGCTCACTCATGAGCGTACGTCCGCAGAGGTGTCCGTGTGATCGGGCGACAAAATCCCATTCAACCTTCCGCCGAGCGGTCGCCCAGAGTGACCTCGTGCTCGGGCAACTCCTGAGCTTGTGCGACGTGTTCGCCCATCCGGACAGCCCCCATTGCATATAACCGGCAGATCAGTCGCAGGGGCAAACCGCTGACATCAGTCATCCATTGCAAGACCTGCTCCGGCGCGTGCAAACCCTGCATGGCGCGGTGCAGGTCCGGCATGGCGACCAGCATGCCGGGGTGACAAGTGCGCAGGAATCGCTCGAGACCGGCACCGGAATTGTTGAAGGGAGCGAACAACAGACAAACCAGTTGCGACTCATTGATACTGAAATTCTTTTGCAGGGACGACGTTGCCAGCGACCGATGCTCGGCGAGATCTTTGTCGAACGTGGCAACGAAGCGTTCGCAAATCTGCTCGGGCGTGTTCCTGCGGCGCATCGTGGCCAGGCATTGCTGCAGATAGTCCGATACGCCGGCCTCGTAGGTACTCCCTTCGATGTAACTGGCTTGCAGTCCCTTCAAATAGCCGCCGATCAAGGGATCAGCGCACTCGCCGGGGCGGGCTTCAAGCATCATCTCGTCAGCCTGAAACCCGAGAAAATCGCTGAGCAAGGGCCAGCGCTCCTCCATTTTGCCGACGACCATATCGTCGATCCCGATATAGCTGGTGCGACGACAGGCTTCGAACTCGCCGAGCGGACGCCACGGCACCCGATCGTCTTGCGAGTAGAGTTCGCGATAACAATCGCCGCCGATGTTGTCGAGCAGACTGAACAGTTCATCGAACCCGCCGCCCTTTCGCGACAGATCGCCCATGCCGACCTTGCGCACTGCGCGGTCCAGCCCATCGAGAAACTGCTCCTGACGGTGTGCGCTGTCGCTACTGATCAATGCATCGACACCGTTGTTCCATCGGGCGACCTGACCGTAGAACTCGGCGGTGGTCAAGTACTCGTCATCCCACAACGTCAGCTCCTCATTCCATCCACGACGATGCCCGACCATCAACAGGTCGATTCTGCCGGCTTCACGACCTTCATCGCAGACAGGTGTCAGATGGTTGAAAGGCAGAATCTCGCGATGATCGACCATCAACAGTTCGACCCTCGGATCGTCATGCAGAAACAGGGCGCTGAAACTGCGATGCAGATTGTGCAATGCCGAAGCCGGTAAGCCATTGCTCCGCAAGGTTGCGACCCGTAACTGGAACGTAGCCGGTGCACGCCCGGCAATGCTCAGCTGGGCAGCACGCAACAGGGCCAGGCTGTAGCTGCAATCTCGTGTGCCGGACTGAATCGTCATCACCTTGAATTCACCGATGCGATCCATACCTCCGGCAGCGACCGCCAGCCGCTGGATCAACAGCTGCAATGCCGTGCGCTCGGCACGGGAAAAGAAACTCAGCAGTCGTTGCAATACTTGCTGGTAGACATAATTCATTGCCTGATCATGGATCGTGCTCATCAGTACTTCACCCGGTATCAAAGGTTTTATATCGCACGGACGCAAATGGCGGACGCACAATCATTCTTCATTAATTAATAGACGCTGAAATGCTAACACTTAAGCTTTTGTAGTTATTTGAAACAGTTGAGCGCGCGGCATTTTGGAATCACGAAGGGCGTGACCGAAAGCCCCGTCGTTGCTGGGCTCCTTGCAAGGTCGAGCTTTCCTAGGAAACTTCTTACAAGCCCCTGCACATGATGAGCACAAGAAAAAAAGAAGGGATTACATGACGCGCCTACAAACTTTAAACAAAAGTTTGAGATGCAATGATAAACAGCAGATTGATACTGCACAGAACAAATAGAATGCACAGACATAGCTCATTCCTTGAGATGAAAGTAGTCATTCAATTATCAGGGTCTGGAGGGCAATTAGAAGATACAGATCGAGAGCAAAAACCAGTTCAGTTGCTGAACGTCCCCAGGTGTATGGCCCAGGGGCTTCTCGATATCTGAAGGATTAAACGCACAAGAGTCCGTGCGGCCACGGACTCTGATTGGAAGGGTCAGGCAGTTTCGATTTGCAGGGCAACCCGCTCGCGGCATGGGCATTCGTCCATGTAGCGGTGAGCTTCGACAAACTCGTTGAACGGAAACACACGAGTCTTGAGCGGCAGCAGCACACGGTCGGCAGTGAGCTGGTTGATATCACGCAAGGCACGCTGCAAGGCGACGTGATCCTGAATGATGCCGAGCTCCGGTTTGCCGGTGAAGTTGCCGATGCAATGCACGAAGAACTGAATGTTCTTCTGGAACGCTGCGCAGGCCGGGAACGGCGTCTGGTTGCCGCCCTGCAGGCCGTACAGCACCAGACTGCCACGGGGTGCCAGCACATCGCCGAGCAGCGACATCTGAGGCCCGCCGAGACCGTCGAACACCACGTCGACGCCGCGGTTGTCGGTGATCTTGTTGATCCGCATCAACAAGTCTTCTTCTTCAGTGACGATCACTTTCTCGGCACCGAGCGACAGCAGATACTCACGTTCCTCCGCCGTTTTGGTGGCAGCAATCACCCGTACACCCAGCGCCTTGCCCAACTGGACGAAGGACGGACCGGCACAGTGGCTGGCGTCGGTCACCAGGGCGAACTGCCCGGGTTTGACCCGTGCCAGATCAACGTAACCGAAATAGGCGATCAACAGCGGCGTGTAATGCACGCTGGCTTCAATCGGGCTGAGCACGTCCGGATAACGGGTCAGCGCGGTGCGCGGCAGAACGATCAGTTCGCCGTAGACCGGGTAATCGTTGGGGCTCTCGGCCGGGAAGCTGGCCACCTTGTCGCCCACGGCAAGATCTTCGACGCCGTCGCCGATCGCCGTGACCACGCCGGCCATTTCATGACCGAGGCCGGAAGGCAGACGCGCCTGGGACGACGCCAGATTCTGGCGCCAGAGCGTGTCATACCAGCTGATGCCGATCGCCTCGACACGCACCTGCACTTCGCCAGGACCTGGCTGAGCAGCCGCATGCTCTTCGCATTTGAGCACCTCGGCTGGACCAAACTTGTGAAAACGGATCGTGCGGGACATCGCAAACCTCGTCAAAGTAACCTCTAATGCCATGAACTCTATCTGGGCTTTCCAGCCAAGACTATCAGTGGCTATTAATAGTCGACATGCCTGTCATTGATTCCGCAGCATGGTCAGCATTGAAAAAATCCATGAAAAAACTGCTGCCGCCTTCTCAGTAAAGCTGAATTACCCGGTGCAGACTACCAGCCTTTCCCCGTAAGATTCATGCCGGCCATTGTTCTCATATGGTCGCTCTCGTCAAGCTTGATGACTCTGCCAGGACTCCAGATGAATCGTAATGACCTGCGTCGTGTCGACCTCAACCTGTTGATCGTGTTCGAAACGCTGATGCATGAGCGCAGCGTGACCCGTGCGGCGGAAAAGCTGTTTCTCGGCCAGCCGGCGATCAGCGCAGCGCTTTCGCGCCTGCGTGGCCTGTTCGACGATCCTTTGTTTGTGCGCACCGGGCGCAGCATGGAGCCTTCCGCCCGCGCGGTGGAAATCTTCGCCCTGCTCTCCCCGGCCCTGGACTCGATTTCGACAGCCGTCAGCCGCGCAGCGGAATTCGACCCCGCCACCAGCACTTCAGTATTTCGCATCGGCCTGTCGGACGACGTGGAATTCGCGTTGCTGCCAATGTTGCTCAAGCGCCTGCGCGCCGAAGCACCCGGCATCGTGCTGGTGGTGCGCCGCGTCAACTACATCCTGATGCCCGGCCTGCTCGCCTCCGGCGAAATCTCCATCGGCGTCAGCTACACCACCGACCTGCCGGCCAACGCCAAACGCAAGGTCCTGCGCCGCAGCGCTCCCAAGTTGCTGCGCGCCGATACTGTGCCGGGACCGTTGAGTCTCGACGATTACTGCGCCCGACCGCATGCGCTGGTGTCGTTCGCCGGCGACCTCAGTGGTTTCGTCGATGAAGAGCTGGAAAAACTCGAACGTAAACGGCATGTGGTACTGGCGGTGCCGCAGTTCAACGGACTGGGTACGCTGCTGGCGGGCACCGACATCGTCGCGACCGTGCCTGATTACACGGCGGAAGCGCTGACGGCGGCTGGTGGTCTTCGCGCGGAAGATCCACCGTTGCCGACACGCACTTTCGAGCTGCACATGGCGTGGCGTGGGTCGCAGGACAACGATCCGGGTGAGCGGTGGTTGCGGTCGCGGATTCAGATGTTTTTTGGGGATCCTGACAGTCTCTAGGCTTCTATTGGAATATCTCCTGATTACGGACGGACTTGAAGCGTTTTGGCAAACCGCATCAAAGGTGCAACGCAGGCTTGGCCTGGCGAACGCCATGGACAGAAGGCGCGCGGACACGTAGCGCAATCAGTAACGCGGCGAGCAGCATCAGCACGGCCGCCGCTACGAATACGGCGGCACTTCCTCCAAGGTTGAACATCGCACCGCCAGCGGCCGCGCCCGTTGCAATGGCGGACTGCACAGAGGCCACCACCATGCCCCCGGCGCTTTCCGCCTGATCAGGTACCGCGCTGGCGACCCAGTTCGACCACGCCACCGGCACACCACCAAAGGCCAGACCCCAGATCGCCAGCAATACCGCCTGCCCCGGCACCGACGCCGGCAACAGCACCAACGCCAGTGCTGCGACGCCGACCAGCGCGGGCATCAACACCAGAGTGGCCAGCGGGTAGCGCTCCAGCAGTCTCCCGGCTAACAACGTGCCGACGAAGTTCGCCACACCGAACCCCAGCAGCATCAGCGACAATCCTTGCGGGCCGATCCCGGTAGTCCCTTCTAGGAATGGCCGAACATAAGTGAACATCGCAAAGTGCCCGCTGTGCACCAGTACACAGCCGAACATGCCGATGGCGATGCCCGGACGCTGCAACACCTCGAAAACGGTGCGCAGTCTTGCCGGCCGGCGCGGCGCGAGGCGCGGCAGAGTGAGCGACTGGAAAGCCAAGGTCACCAGGCCTACCGCCGCCGCTGCAAAGAACGCGTTGCGCCAGCCATATAACCCGCCCAGATAACTGCCCAGCGGCACTGCCACCACCGTCCCAATGGCTATGCCGCTGAAAATGATCGACAACGCCCGAGGCAACAGAGCATTCGGCACCAGGCGCATCGCTACCGCTGCCGCCATGCTCCAGAACCCGCCAAGGGCAATACCCAGCAAGATGCGCATCAACAACAGCACCACGAAGCTGGAAGAAACGGCGACCAACAGATTCGAGGCGACCATCAACGTGGAAAAGCCCAGCAACACCCAACGTCGGTCGATGCTGCGGGTCAGACCTGGCACCAACAAGCCAGCGAACAGCGCCACCACGGCTGTTACCGTCACCGCCTGGCCAGCCAGCGCTTCGGACACTCCCAGTTCGGTAGCCATCAGCGTCAACAAACTTGCGGGAAGGTACTCAGCGGTGAGTAATCCGAACACACCCATTGCCAATGAGAAGACGGCCATCCACGCGGGCGTCGCAGGCTCTACATCCGCACCGACGCCGCAATGGCGGTCGGATACGGCGTTACATACACAGTTATTCATCGCACGGATCTCCCAATGTTCATTGCGAGCCGAGTCTAGGCGCTGAAAACTGGATGATCTATGATCCAAAGTCTCTACTTTTTGATCAAAACCCCTGAACGATGTCTGCAGACCAGTTTGCTCTCTCCTCGGACCTCATCAATGAGCTATTGCGCGGCATGCGCCTGCGTGGCGTTGAATACCGGCGTATCCAGGCGGGTCCAACGTTCGGATTGAGCTTCGCGGAAAAACCTGGGCACGCCTGGTTCCACTTCATGGCCGTTGGCAATGCGGTACTGCAAATGGAGGACGGCAACACCTACGCGCTGTCTGCCGGCAACGCCGTGTTCATCTCCCATGGCGCGTCCCATCAACTGTTTTCCCATCCGGACGTGCCTGTTCAAGACATCGACCGTCTAGACGGCGAAACCTTGGGTGACACCGTCAGCGCGGTGGATACCGGAGCGGATGCCAGCCCCACGCCGAGCACTATCTTGTTCAGTGGTTGCATGGAGTTTGAACTGGGCAGTATCCATGGGCTCGGCCGGCTGATGCCGGGCCTGATGCTGATTGATGCCGGTGGCCAGCGTTATCCCGGGCTGGTGCCGATCCTGACCACTATGGAACGGGAGGTCAGCGCCGCCCGTGTCGGCTTCGCCGGTATCCTCGCGCGGTTGGCCGACGTGGTGGCCGCCATGGTCGTTCGCGGCTGGGTTGAATGCGCCTGCGGCAATGCTTCCGGGCTGATCGCCGCCTTGCGCGATCCACGCTTGGCCGGTGCATTGCTTGCGCTCCACCAACAACCGGGCCGCGAATGGACCGTTGCGCAGTTGGCAGAGCACTGCAATACCTCGCGCTCTGTATTTGCGGAGCGCTTCCAGGTCACGATTGGCATGTCTCCGCTGCGCTACGTGACCGAACTGCGAATGCGGCTTGCAAGCCAGTGGCTGACGCTCGAAAGACTGCCGATTGAAGAGGTGGCGCAGCGTTTGGGCTATACCTCCCAGGCTGCTTTCAGTCGTGCATTCAAGCGTATTACGGGCAGGACACCGGGTTTGAGTCGCAAGGCGAGGCAACCGGCGGTTACTTGAGCTCGAGCGCAAGGAGTCGACGATCCGTGCCTCTGACTCATTTACCACCCGTTACGTCGAGGAATGTACCGGTCACAAATGATGCCTCTGCGCTGGCCAGCCACAAGATGGCCCGCGCCACTTCCTCCGGCTGCCCGCCTCGCCCCATCGGGATCGAGTCCTTGACACGATCGACCCGCCCCGGCTCGCCGCCGCTGGCGTGCATGTCGGTATAGATATGTCCGGGGCGAATACAGTTGACGCGTATTCCTTCCCGGGCGACCTCTTTGGCGAATCCGATGGTGAACGTTTCCAGCGCACCCTTTGATGCTGCGTAGTCCACATATTCATTCGGACTGCCCAGACGGGCCGAGGCCGACGACACATTGATCACCACGCCGCCCGCACCGCCGTGCCGCAGGGACATGCGCTTTACGGCCTGCTGGGCGCACAGTATCGGCCCGAGCGCATTGACCGCAAAGATGCGTTGCATGCGTTCGAAACCCAGGTCTTCGAGACGTGACTGTTGCGCCAGCACCCCAGCGTTATTGACCAGGACATCGATGCGCCCGAACGTGTGGTCGATCGCGGTAAAAAGACTCGCGACCTGCTCGGGATCGGCACTGTCGGCGCGCATCGCCAATGCCTTGCGCCCCATCGCTTCGACATCCGCCGCAACCGCCAGCGCGGCGGACTCATTGGCAACGTAACTGATCGCGACATCGTAGCCTTGGGCAGCAGCGAGTCGGGCGGTGGCGGCGCCTACTCCACGACTACCACCCGTGATCAGAATCAGCGGAGCCTGCGAGACGTTGACCATGAAAACTACTCCTTAGCAGATGATGCCGAGTCAGCCGATGATGATCGCGCCGCTGGCGATCACCACACAGACCAGCACCCGGCGGACGGTAAGTGTTTCGCCGAGGAACAGGTAGCCAAGCAGCGCCGCAAACAGCACGCTGGTTTCGCGCAAGGCTGACACCGCGCCCAGCGGGGCTTCGTTCATCGCGTAGATAACGATTGCATAGGCAAGCAGAGAGACCAGCCCGCCCATTGCCGCAGCGAACATTCCGGGCCGGATCGAAAACAGGCTGCGGGCATCGCGCAAACCGATGTAGACCACCGGCATCAGCACGCCCCACAAGGCGCTCATCCACACCGTGTAGGCCAGCGGTGCACCGGAAAGCCGCGCGCCAATGCCATCGACCACGCTATAAGCCGCGATAAAGCAGCCGGTTCCCAATGCGTAAGGCAGGCTGGGCACCGACAGCCTGCGTCCCCGAAAAGCCAGCGAAATGATTCCGCCTGACACCAGCGCAATGCCGAGCAATTCGCCGGGGGTGATGGTTTCGCCGGCAAACAGCGCGGCGCCCAGCGTAATCAACGCGGGTGATGAACCGCGCGAGATCGGATAAATCTGCCCAAGATCGCCGACCCGGTAACTGCGCACCAGAAACAGGTTGTAGCCAACGTGCAGCAATGCCGACAGCAGTGCATATCCCCAGCTACGAGGTGCAGGCGCCACCATGAACATCGCGGCGACTGCACAGACTATGGCGATGGCAACGCACATCACCGTCATCGACCAGAGCCGATCGGCACCGCCGCGCAGCAGCGCGTTCCAGCTGGCGTGCAGCAGCGCGGCGAACAGGACAAGGAGGACGAGATGAGTAGGCATTGGCCATTTTAGGCAGCCCGAACGGCCGGATTACAGAGAAGACTCCTCATTGCTCCATGAGCGATTCTTCATGCCTCAAACCTGCCCGCCTTGCACTTTGAGCGCCTCACCGAGCAACCACTCGCGAAAACTCTCAATGTGCGGCTGCGTCTCAACGCCCTTGGGGCAAACGAAGTAATAGGCGAGCGGTGACTGAAACGGCACATCGAACAGCCGCACCAGACGGCCATCGTCGATTTCCTTCTCGACATGCCCGCTGCGCACCAGAGCAATGCCATGGCCGAGCAAAGCCGCCTCGACCGTCATATTGGTATCGCCAAACCTGACGCTTTCCCGCAGCGGCAAAAACGCCAGCCCGACGGACTGGAACCACGCTTCCCATTTCGGCGCCAGTTCGGCACCGTTGCGAGCCAGCAGCGGCAACTGCAACAAATCGGCGGGACTGCCGGGCATTCCGACGCGTTGCAGCAGTTCGGGACTGGCCACCGGGAAAACCTGCTCACCGAACAAAAACTGTGAATACAGACCGGGATAGTCGCCCTTGCCCAAGCGAATCGCGACATCGGCTTCGCTGCTGGCGAAGTGGATGATCTTGTCCGTGGTGATATTTAATCGCCGCATAATCCTCACCGCGCAATTTCGCCTGCGACAGTTGCCGATCACGCAACACAGAATTGTCATCGAATCGATTGATAGCCTCCTAACGAAAGGTGCATGCTAGAGGGCTTTCCTCGGGCTTATATCATTCCGAATGATAGTTACCTTCGTGTCATTCGATTCGTTTGCCATCTACCCGCCGAGCATCATCCGCCCATCTTCAATACATTGGCGGATGCATCCATGGAACAATCACTCAAACATTTGCGCTTCCCGTTGGCTCTGTTGGCCGTGCTGGTGATGAGCGCGTGCGGCAAGACTCCGGAAACCGCCGCCACCATGCCCGCTGCCAAGGTCAGCGTGGCCAAGGTGCTGGAACAACCGGTCAACGAGTGGGACGAATTCACCGGGCGTCTCGAGGCGCCGGAAACCGTTGAAATCCGTCCGCGGGTCTCCGGCCAGATCGACGAAGTCGCCTTCACCGAAGGTGCACTGGTCAAGAAAGGCGACCTGCTGTTCCAGATCGACCCGCGTCCGTTCCAGGCCGAGGTCCGCCGCCTCGAAGCCCTGGTTGCCCAGGCCCGCGCCAATGCCACCCGCAGTGAAAACGAAGCCGGTCGTGGCGAACGCCTGCGTGCCAGCAACGCGATCTCCGCTGAACTGGCCGACTCGCGCACCAGCGCTGCACAAGAAGCCCGTGCTGCTGTTGGCGCGCTGCAAGCGCAACTGGACCTGGCCAAACTGAACCTGAGCTTTACCCGCGTCACTGCGCCAATCAGTGGCCGCGTCAGCCGTGCCGAGATTACCGCCGGTAACCTGGTGACCGCCGACACCACCCCGCTGACCAGCGTTGTGTCCACCGACAAGGTCTACGCCTACTTCGACGCCGACGAGCGTGTATTCCTCAAATACACCCAACTCGCCCGTCAGGGTCAGCGCGGTGCAACCACTCCGGTGTACATGGGCCTGTCCAACGAAGACGGCAACCCGCACCTGGGCCAGATGAACTTTATCGACAACCAGGTCAACCCGAAGACCGGCACCATCCGTGGTCGCGCGGTGTTCGACAACAGCGACGGCAGCTACACCCCGGGTCTGTACGCACGCCTGAAACTGGTCGGCAGCGGCACCTACAACGCCATGCTGATCAACGACGAAGCAGTCGGTACCGACCTCGGCAAGAAGTTCGTGCTGGTGATGGATGGCGACAACAAGACCGCCTACCGCGCCGTCGAACTCGGTCCGAAGATCGAAGGCCTGCGTATCGTGCGCAGCGGCCTGAACAAGGACGACACGATCATCGTCAAGGGTCTGCAACGGGTTCGTCCTGGCTCCCCGGTTTCGCCTGAAGTGATCCCGATGGCCAGCGAGCAAACCATTGCCGCTCTCGCTCAACAACGACAAGCGCTGGAAGCCAGCAACCTGCCCAAAGTCGCACCTGCCAAAGGCGCGCCGGGTTCGGTTGTGAAACTGGCTGCTGCGACCCCACGCGGTTAAGGGACGACAACTCCGATGAATTTTTCCCAATTCTTCATTTCACGGCCGATCTTCGCAGCGGTGCTGTCGCTGCTGATCCTGATCGCCGGTGCGATTTCGCTGTTCCAGTTGCCGATCAGCGAATACCCGGAAGTCGTGCCACCGACCGTGGTGGTGCGTGCCAACTTCCCGGGCGCCAACCCAAAAGTCATCGGTGAAACCGTGGCGGCTCCGCTGGAGCAAGCCATCACCGGCGTCGAGAACATGCTGTACATGTCCTCGCAGTCCACCGCTGACGGCAAGATCACCCTGACCATCACCTTCGCTCTGGGCACTGACCTGGACAACGCGCAGGTGCAGGTGCAGAACCGCGTGACCCGTACAGAGCCGAAACTTCCAGAAGAAGTGACGCGCATCGGTATCACCGTCGACAAGGCTTCGCCCGACCTGACCATGGTTGTGCACTTGACCTCGCCGGACAAACGCTACGACATGCTGTACCTGTCCAACTACGCGATCCTCAACATCAAGGATGAGCTCGCTCGCCTCGGCGGTGTCGGTGACGTGCAGCTGTTCGGTATGGGCGACTACTCGCTGCGTGTATGGCTCGACCCGAACAAGACCGCTTCGCGCAATCTGACCGCAACTGATGTGGTGACCGCGATTCGCGAGCAGAACCGTCAGGTGGCCGCCGGCCAATTGGGCGCGCCCCCTGCGCCGAATGCCCAGAGCTTCCAGCTGTCGGTCAACACTCAGGGCCGTCTGGTCTCCGAGGAAGAGTTCGAGAACATCATCATTCGCGCAGGCGACAACGGTGAAATCACTCGCCTGAAAGACATCGCCCGCGTCGAACTGGGTTCCAGCCAATATGCCCTGCGTTCGTTGCTGAACAATCAGCCGGCCGTAGCGATCCCGATCTTCCAGCGTCCGGGCTCCAACGCCATCGAAATCTCGAACGAAGTTCGCGGCAAGATGGAAGAACTGAAGAAAAGCTTCCCGCAAGGCATGGACTACAGCATCGTCTATGACCCGACGATCTTCGTGCGCGGCTCCATCGAGGCGGTGGTTCACACCCTCTTCGAAGCGCTGATCCTCGTGGTACTGGTGGTAATCCTGTTCCTGCAGACCTGGCGCGCCTCGATCATTCCGTTGGTGGCGGTACCGGTATCGTTGATCGGTACGTTTGCGGTGATGCACCTGTTCGGTTTCTCGCTCAACGCCCTGTCGCTGTTCGGCCTGGTACTGGCGATTGGTATCGTGGTGGACGACGCCATCGTGGTGGTGGAGAACGTCGAGCGGAACATTGAACTGGGGCTCAACCCCTTCGATGCGACCAAAAAGGCCATGGGCGAAGTGACCGGCCCGATCATTGCCACGGCGCTGGTGCTGTGTGCGGTGTTCGTACCGGCGGCATTCATCTCGGGCCTCACCGGTCAGTTCTACAAGCAGTTCGCTCTGACCATCGCCATTTCAACCGTGATCTCGGCTTTCAACTCGCTGACCCTGTCGCCAGCGCTGGCCGCTGTGTTGCTTAAAGGTCACGACGCACCGAAAGACCGTTTCTCGCGAGTGCTGGACAAGATCTTCGGTGGCTGGCTGTTCCGTCCGTTCAACCGTTTCTTCGACCGCGCCAGCCATGGCTACGTCGGCACCGTGCGCCGGGTCATCCGTGGCAGCGGCATCGCCCTCTTCCTGTACGCAGGCCTGATGGTGCTGACCTTCTTCGGTTTCTCCAGCACGCCGACCGGTTTCGTACCCGGCCAGGACAAGCAATACCTGGTGGCCTTCGCGCAACTGCCGGACGCCGCGAGCCTCGACCGCACCGAAGATGTGATCAAGCGCATGTCCGACCTGGCACTGAAACAGCCGGGCGTGGAAAGCGCCGTAGCGTTCCCGGGCCTGTCGATCAACGGCTTCACCAACAGCCCGAACGCCGGCATCGTGTTCGTGACCCTGAAACCGTTCGACGAGCGTAAAGACCCGAGCATGTCTGCCGGTGCGATTGCCGGTGCCTTGAACGGCCAGTACGCCGGGATTCAGGAAGCCTACATGGCGATCTTCCCGCCACCACCGGTACAAGGTCTGGGCACCATTGGTGGTTTCCGCCTGCAAATCGAAGACCGGGGCAACCTGGGCTACGAAGAGCTGTACAAGGAGACCATGAACATTATTGCCAAGAGCCATAACGTTCCGGAACTGGCCAACCTGTTCACCAGCTACACCGTGAACGTGCCGCAGGTCGATGCCGCCATCGACCGGGAAAAAGCCAAGACCCACGGCGTGGCCGTCAGCGACATCTTCGACACCCTGCAGATCTACCTGGGTTCGCTGTATGCCAACGACTTCAACCGCTTCGGTCGTACCTATCAGGTCAACGTTCAGGCAGAGCAACAGTTCCGCCTCGAATCCGACCAGATCGGCCAGCTGAAAGTACGCAACAACAAAGGCGAAATGATCCCGCTGGCGACCTTCATCAAGGTCAGCGACACCTCGGGCCCGGATCGCGTGATGCACTACAACGGCTTCATCACCGCTGAAATCAACGGTGCGGCAGCCCCGGGCTACAGCTCCGGCCAAGCCGAAAAAGCCATCGAGAAACTGCTCAAGGATGAACTTCCGAACGGCATGACCTACGAGTGGACCGACCTGACCTACCAGCAGATTCTGTCCGGCAACACTGCGCTGTTCGTGTTCCCGCTCTGCGTATTGCTGGCGTTCCTGGTACTCGCGGCTCAATACGAAAGTTGGAGCCTGCCACTGGCGGTGATCCTGATCGTACCGATGACCCTGCTGTCGGCCATCACCGGTGTGATCATTTCTGGTGGCGACAACAACATCTTCACCCAGATCGGCTTGATCGTACTGGTTGGCCTGGCGTGTAAGAACGCGATTCTGATCGTCGAGTTCGCCAAGGATAAGCAGGAAGAAGGCCTCGATCCGCTGGCCGCTGTACTGGAAGCCTGCCGTCTGCGTCTGCGGCCGATCCTGATGACCTCGTTCGCATTCATCATGGGTGTGGTGCCACTGGTGTTCTCCAGCGGTGCCGGTGCCGAGATGCGTCATGCCATGGGTGTGGCGGTGTTCTCCGGGATGCTCGGTGTGACCTTCTTCGGTCTGCTGCTGACCCCCGTGTTCTACGTGCTGATCCGCAACTTCGTGGAGCGCAGCGAAGCGCGCAAAGCGGCGAAGGCGAACAATCTTCAAAAGCCACTGGAGGCGCACCAATGAGTCTGAAAGTCTTCCTGCCGAGCCTGCTGGTGCTGGCCCTGAGTGCCTGCGCCGTCGGCCCTGACTACAAGACCCCGACGACGGAGGCGGCGAACATCACGTCCGCCACCGATGGCGCCGCCGGCCAGAAGAACTTCGACCGTTCGAAATTCGAAGGCATCTGGTGGCAGCAGTTCGACGATCCGACTCTCAACCAGTTGGTGACCCAATCGCTGCAAGGCAACCGTGAACTGCGCGTGGCATTCGCCCGCTGGAAAGCCGCCCGGGCAATCCGCGACGACGTCAGCAACGACGCAATGCCGACCATCACCAGCCGCGCCAGCAGCGACCTGGCCAAAGGTCAGATTCCGGGCCAGACCACCAAACGGGTCAACAGCGAACGCTACGACCTGGGTCTGGACATGGCGTGGGAGCTGGACCTGTTTGGACGCATCCAGCGCAATCTGGAAGCCAGCGACGCCGATCAGCAAGCGGCCGAAGCCGATCTGTACCAACTGCAAGTCACCATGATTGCCGAACTGGTGGACGCTTACGGTCAACTGCGCGGTGCCCAGCTTCGGGAAAAGATCGCCCTGGCCAACCTGAACAACCAGCAGGAGTCGCGCAAGATCACCATCAGCCTGCGTGACGCCGGCGTTGGCGATCAGCTCGATGTTGAACGGGCCGATGCCCGTCTGGCGTCGGTCGAAGCCAGCGTGCCGCAGTTGCAGGCAGAACAGGCCCGCCAGAAAAACCGCATCGCCACCCTGCTGGGTGAACGTCCGGACAAACTGACCGTCGACCTGAGCCCGAAAGACCTGCCGGCGATTGCCAAGGCCTTGCCGATCGGTGATCCGGGCGAACTGCTACAGCGTCGTCCGGACATCCTCAGCGCCGAACGCAGATTGGCTTCGGCCACGGCGCGTATCGGTGTGGCCAAGGCCGACCTGTTCCCACGGGTCAGCCTCAGCGGTTTCCTCGGCTGGACGGCCGGACGTGGTTCGCAGATCGGTTCCTCGGCGGCCAACGCCTGGGCACTGGGCCCAAGCATCACCTGGGCAGCGTTCGACCTCGGTAGCGTGCGGGCCCGTCTGCGCGGCGCCGATGCCGATGCCGAAGGCGCACTGGCGACCTACGAGCAGCAAGTATTGCTCGCGCTGGAAGAGTCGGAAAACGCCTTCAGCGATTACGGCAAACGTCAGCAACGGCTGATCTCGCTGATCCGCCAGAGCGAATCAAGCCGCAAGGCTGCCGACCTCGCCGAAATTCGCTACCGCGAAGGCACCACCGACTTCCTGGTGTTGCTCGACGCCCAGCGTGAACGTTTGAACGCCGAGGACAGTCAGGCCCAGGCCGAAGTGGATCTGTATCGCGGCATCGTAGCGATCTACAAGGCCCTCGGTGGCGGTTGGCAGCCGGAGACGGTCGCCAGCAAGTAACAGTTTTTTAAAGAGCTCCTTTGGTTGGCCGCAACCAACCAAATTTTTTGCCCCGCGTATCATTCGGTCGCGGGGCTTTTTTGTACCTGTCTTTCATGGTTTTCCAGCACGGTGACCGTGGCGGTAGTGCCGGCTCTCAGTCGGTCCTTGCCCGCGTAATCGGGATCGATGCCGATCCGCACCGGTACCCGCTGCGCCAGTTTCACCCAGGTGTAGCTGGGGTTGATGTTGGCCAGCAATCGACTTCCCGGGGCGTTTTCCCGGTCGGCAATGGCGAAGGCGATGCTTTGCACGGTTCCACCGAATTTTTCCCCGCTCATCAATTCGATCCGCACACGATCACCCTCCTCGATCCGTGGCAGTTTGGTTTCCTCGAAATAGCCGCTGACATAAAAGGAGCCGCTGTCCACCAGTGCCAGCAGGGCGCTACCGGCCACCGCGTAATCCCCCTGACGGGTCAGCAGATTTGTGACGTAACCGCTGACCGGCGCTTCGACTCGGGTACGTTGCAGATCCAGTTCGGCCTGGGTCAATGCAGCTATCGCCAGTTGCACGTTGGCTTCAGCCAGACCGAGATTGGCCTGATTGCGCAACAGATCGGCCTGGGCAACCGCCACGTCAGTACTGGACTTCTCCCACTCCTCCCCGGAAATCGCGAACCCTTGCTTGAGCGTGCGTCGCCGGCGTTCTTCGCTCTGGCGCTGTTTGAGCAACGCTTCGCTGGCGACAATCGCCGCTTGCGACTGCCCGAGCGTGGCCTTTGAGACCTCCACCGAGCGTTTCGCATGCTCGACCGCGAGGCTGTAACGAGCCGGGTCGATCTCCAGCAACAACTGGCCCTTGTCGACATGCTGATTGTCCTGCACCGCCAGTGTGACGATGCGGCCCGAAACATCCGCCGACAGCGTCACCACATCCGCCCTCACCCGCGCATCCCGCGTCCACGGAGCTCGGGTGTAATGTTCCCAGGCAAACCAGCCAAGCACGATTGCCAGCAGCACCACTGCCAAGGTCGTCAATCGAGTGAGCAACGTCTTCAAGGTTTCAGGCTCCCATCAGCAAAATCAGTGTGGCGCACACGCAGGCGTACAAGGCGCCCTCGAACAGCGCCTCATGCCAGACAAAACGCAGGACGCCAAGCCGGCGCAAACCCCAGTCGAGCAGCAGAAAAACCGGTATGGCCAGCAACAAGGCCTGGGCGATAGGAGGCAAGTAAACGCCGCCGATCTCGAAATCAATGGGCAAGGACGGACTCTCCTTCAGAACGGTCGGGCTGCAAATGTTCGCCATGCCGCTCCAGAAACGACACCACGATCAACAGGGCCACTCGCATGCGAAACACCGACCATAGGTGTTCATGGGTGGCGACATGCAAGGCATCCAGCTCATCGCCGAGCGAATGCAGCGTAGTCAGCAACGGTGTCAGGCGCACATCCGGTCGGCCGGCGACGAAACGACCGGTCTGACGCAGCGCCGTCGACAGCTGCCGACCGAAAGCGTCCGTGAGCAAGGCGTTGTTCTGTGCCTGTTGCCTCAGTTGGTGCATGGCCACGCCCAGCGCCACGCAGGCGAGACTGATTTCATACAGGCGCTGCATGTCCCGATCGTTGGCGGCGGGTAACACGCCCAGCATTGAAGTCAGGCGATCGACCATTCGACTTTCGAAGGCGAATTGCTCTTCGTCGGTAGCCGGGCTTTTTGTCAGTTGATAGACCTGCTCCCGCGCCTCGTTATAAAAGCGCCTGATTCGAAAGGCCGGGCGAAAAGGGAAGATCCAGGCGTAGACAATCAAAGCCAGCATCGCCGCACTGACATAGGCCCCGGCGAATTCGAACCATTGAATGGCGGTGTTCTGCCCGGTGCCGACGTTCTGCGGACCGAGCATCAGGAAACTCGACAGCCCCAGCCCCATTCCGATACCGGCGGTGGCCGGGCTGGACAGTCCGACCGCGATCACATACAGCAAAGGCGCGAGCAACAAGGCCAACATTTCGAAATCACTGATCGCCGGGACCAGCATGAACTGATAAAACGCCGAAACCACCAGGGCCAGTCCCAACCCTCGCGCGTAACTCTGCGCAGCAACCAACGGGCGCGGAAACGTCGCCATCAGCGAACACAGAATCCCCACCAGAATCATCCCGCCCCGCGCGCCGTCCCAGGCGGTTTCGATCCAGATCAGTCCGGCCACCAGTAACGCGCTGAATGCGCGGATGGCGTTCATCGTCGCGAGCGTGAAATCCAGGTGCAAGGGGCTGGACTGGCCACGGAACATGCAGCTGGCCTCCCGGCCTTCCTGTATCGCATCGCTCAGTTCGAGAATCTGCTCCAGTTGCTGCAACAGCCGCGCCTGTTCCCAGCGCAATGCCCAGGCCAGCGAGCGCAGGGTTGCACTCATGTCTTCCGTCAGTTGTTCGGCCTTGTAGGCCAGCGCTTCGAATTGCTGTTGCAGCGCGACGAACTGGTGCCGCACCTCGGCTGGCAGTGAGCGTCCTTGCTGTGCGAGCTGATCAAGCAGTGCCAGCTCCTCGGCACGCAATTGCTGGATGTCCAGCGGCAGATCGCCCTCCCAGCGTTCGGTGAGCAGTTCCCGCTGGTGACGCAACGCGGTGAGGCGCGAGGTCAGCAGCATCAGCTGATTGCCCAGCAACAGCACCAGATTGTTGGCACTGCGCAGGCGTGGAGCATCGAAATACAAGTGCCGGCGCAGGCCTTCGAGGGCGCTGATCTCCCCCAGCAGCTGCATTTGCCGACGCTGAAAGTCCGCTTCGCTTTCTTCGGTGCGAAGCACAGCGGCGGCATGGGTGGCGGCGAGCTTGATCACCTGATCGACCTTCGCGAAATAGTTGCGTGATACCGCCTCGGGCCGCGCCGTCAGCAGGCTGACCACGCATACGCACGCCACCGCCAGCAAGGTTTCGGTAACCCGGGTCACCGCCAGCAGAAAGGTGCCGTCCTGATCCGGAATCGCCAGCAGCGCCACCACCACGGCGGTATACCCGCTCAACACGAACGCCTGGGAACTGGTGTAGCGCAGCAACGTGCCGCCCGCCGTGCACAGGGCCAGCCACAGCGCCAGGGTCGTGATGAACGGCAACGGCGCCTGGGGAAAGATCGCCATCAGCACCACCGCCACCACCGCGCCAAGGGTTGTCCCGATGATTTGCCCGAAGCTGCGTGCCAGCGCCATCCCGGCCAGTGGCTGGCTGATGATCACCACGGCCATGATCGACCACTTCGGCTGATCCAGGTCGAACAGGAACGCCAGGTACAAGGTCAGCAATCCGGCGGCAATGGTGCGTAAACCAAACAGCAGCACGGCCTGGCTGGGGTGGATCACCGCCTTGAAATAAACAAGCAGGGATTGCATGGGTAGCCTCTTCGAAACAACTTCTGCAAGCGTAGACACTGCATGGAGGGCATGACGGCAAACAGAGTCGACACAAGCTGTAGGTCGATTCAACGCCTGTAGTAGGCCATATCGGGCAGAGGGTTTGACTCACGGCGCGAGCTGACAGAAGCTTGCGACCTCCGCTATAAAACGAAAGTTTCGGAAATTCGCATGCCTCAGTCTCGCCGCTATTTGCTCATCAGCCTCGGCCTTGTGTTGGTCCTGCTCGTTGGGTGGCTGTCTTTTCGCAGCACAGTGCCGGTTGTGCCAGAAGCGATCAGGCATGGTTACAGTGAAGCGCTGGACGCCGCTCGTGCCGGTCAGCCGGGGGCCGCGCGGGTTCTGTATCAACAGCTGGGACGTCCGGATTTGTCCGCCAAGCGGCGGGTCTGGCTGCATGCCGAACTGCCCAATTACCCGAGTCCGCAAGCCTTGAAACTGGCGGATGCCGATCTGCAGCATGAATCTCCCGACGTGCGAATGGCAGCCATCAGGAGCGTGACCGGTCTGGTGCCCGGTGGCCAGCGCAGCCTGCTGCTCGGCCCGTTGCTCGAGGATGAAGATCAGAACGTTCGTTTTGCGGCAATCAACGCCCTGCTCGGCTTGTCGCCGGATCAACTGGGCCTGTATTTCGCCCCGCTCCAGCAAGGCATCGATGTGTGGGAGCAGGCGCTCAAGAGTCAGCCGGAAAGCGCCGCCAACTACGTGCAACTGGCGCGCCTGTATCTGCACAACGCCGAGTTGAAACAGGCACAGGAAGCGCTGGAACAGACCTTGCGTCTCGACCCCGGCAACCTGCCGGCGCTGGTGATGCAGATCGAAGTGCTCGATCGTCAGGGTCAGAGCGACGCCGCGCGACAATTGCTCGCCCGACAATTGAAGGCCCAGCCTGACTCGGCTTATCTGCAACATGCGCTGGGACTCTGGCTGCTGCACCACGATCAACGCGAGTACGCCCTGCTCGGTTTGTCCAAAGCCGTGGAGCTCGAGCCCGATAACAAGGACTATCGCTACGACCTCGCCACGACCCTGCACAGCGCCGAAGAACTGGAAGCGGCGCAAAAGCAGTTGCAGGAAATCGTCCAGCGTCATCCTGCCGATCGTAAGGCGCGGGTGTTGCTGATCAACTACTGGAAAGAAAGCGGTCAGTTGCAGAACGTGCAGATTCTGCTGGCGCAGCTCGAACAGATGAACCCGGACGATCCCTCTTTGCAGCAAGGCCTCTAGCGGCCTTCTCGACATCCCGCAAGAAAATCGGAACCGTCGTCACGGCAAAAGGTCAAGTAAACAGGCAGTGCCAAACGGCGTCCGGCGCCCGCTGCCGCGTTTCCCCTAGTCATGAGAGGGCATTTTTTGTCTACATCGAACGCGTTGATCAGTGCAAAAGCCGCCACCGGCATCGAGGGTCTCGACGATATCCTGGCTGGTGGTTTGTCCCGCAGTCATGTTTTCTTGCTGGAGGGCGAGCCTGGAACCGGTAAAACCACAGTCGCGTTGCATTTTTTGCTGGCCGGCGCCCGTGCCGGCGAACGTTCGTTGTACATCACGCTGTCCGAAACCGAGCGCGAATTGCGCCAGGGCGCGGCGTCCCACGGTTGGGAACTGAACGAAAACATCGAAATTTTCGAGCTGACGCCGCCCGAAAGCCTGCTCAACGCCGAGCATCATCAGAGCCTTCTGTACTCCTCGGATCTTGAACTGGGCGAAGCGACCAAGCAGATTTTCGAAGTGGTCGAGCGCTTCAAACCCACGCGGGTCGTGCTCGACAGTCTCTCGGAAATCCGCCTGCTGGCGCAAAGCTCCCTGCGCTACCGTCGACAGATCCTGGCGATCAAGCATTATTTCGTGCGCTACGACGCCACGGTTTTGCTACTGGATGACCTGACCACCGAATCCCTCGACAAAACCGTGCACAGTGTCGCTCACGGCGTGATCCGCCTCGAAGAACTGACCCCCAACTATGGCGCCGAACGACGTCGCGTGCGGGTGATCAAGTATCGTGGCCAGAAATACCGTGGCGGCTTCCATGACTTCACCATCATGGGCGATGGCGTGCACGTCTTCCCGCGCCTGGTGGCGGCGGAGCACCGGGGCGATTACCCGCGGTTGCAACTGTCCAGCGGCATCAAGGAAATGGACGCCCTGCTCGGTGGCGGTATCGAGACTGGCTCCAGCACGCTGATTCTGGGTCCGGCGGGGACCGGCAAATCCTTGATCACCATGATTTTCGCGGCAGCCGCCGTGGCGCGTGGTGAAAAGGCCGCGCTGTTCATTTTCGACGAAGAACTGGGCCTGCTATTCGAGCGCATGAATAACATCGGCATCGACCTCAAGGCCCTGCAGGCCACCGGCAATCTGCTGATCGAGCAGGTGGATGCTGCCGAGCTTTCTCCTGGCGAGTTTTCCCACCGGGTGCGACGCTGCGTCGATGAAGGTGACATCAAGACCGTTGTGATCGACAGCATCAACGGCTATCAGGCCGCGATGCCGGAAGAGAACGCGCTGGTACTGCACATGCACGAACTGTTGCTGTACCTGAACCGCAAGGGCGCCGCGACGTTCATGACCGTCGCCCAGCATGGACTGGTCGGCGACATGCAGGCTCCGGTCGACATCACGTACCTCGCTGACACGGTGATTCTGCTGCGCTACTTCGAAGCCCTCGGTAAAGTGCGTCGGGCGATTTCGATCATCAAGAAACGCACCGGCAGCCACGAATCGACCATTCGTGAATTCCGCATTTCCAAGCAAGGCATGACCATCGGTGAACCGCTGGAAGCCTTCCAGGGTGTGCTGCGCGGAGTCCCCACCTACCTCGGCGCGAGTAACCCGCTGCTCAAGGATGACAACTTGTGACCCTCACCGTACCGCTGTCGGAACGGGCGTTGATTCTTGCGCCCCAGGGTCGCGACAGCCAAGTGGCGCTGATGATCCTCAACGAGGCCGGATACGGTGGCCTGATCACGCCCGATCTGGCCACCCTGTGCACCGAACTCGAGCCTGGCGCCGGGCTGCTGCTGATCGCGGCCGAGGCCCTGAATGGTCCGGAACTCGAAGGCCTGCTGCTGTACCTGGAGCAACAACCGGCGTGGTCTGACTTGCCAATTGTCTTGCTCACCCATCACGGAGGATCCGAACAAGGGCCCTCGTCGCAGCTCAGCAAATTACTGGGCAACGTGACGTTCCTTGAACGCCCTTTTCATCCGGCAACGTTGGTCAGCCTCATTTCCACCGCCCTGCGCGGGCGACGACGACAATACGAAGCCCGCGATCGCCTGATCGATCTGAGCAATAGCGAACGGCGCCTGCAATCGACCCTCGAAACCCTCGAGCAACAAGTCGAAGAGCGCACCGCACAGCTGCGGCACAACGAGGAAGCCCTTCGACAGTCGCAGAAGATGGAAGCGGTCGGCCAGCTCACCGGCGGTATCGCCCACGACTTCAACAACATGCTGACCGGCATCATCGGCAGTCTTGAATTGCTACGCCGTCGGTTGGCCCGTGGCCGCCTGGATGATCTCGACAGCCTGATCGACCTCGGTGTGACTTCGGCCAACCGCGCCGCCGGCCTGACCCATCGGCTGCTGGCGTTTTCCCGTCGCCAGTCGCTGGACTCCAAAGCCGTGCATATGAACGATCTGGTGCAGTCGATGGGCGAGCTGCTGCAACGCAGCCTCAACGAAAGCATTCAGCTGGACATGCGTCTGCACGAAAAATTGTGGGTGGCCGAGGCCGACCCCAATCAATTGGAAAGCGCCCTGCTCAACCTTGTCATCAACGCGCGCGACGCAATGCCCGACGGCGGCAATCTGGTGGTCGAGACGAAGAATCAGGTGCTGGATCGCGACTACACCGCGACCTATAGCAATCTGGAGCCCGGTGATTACGTCGTATTGAGCGTGACTGACAATGGCTGCGGCATGCCGGAAAGTGTCATCAATCGCGCGTTCGACCCGTTTTTCACCACCAAACCAATCGGCCAGGGCACGGGGCTGGGTCTGTCGATGATTTATGGCTTCAGCAAGCAATCCGGTGGTCATGTGTCGATCGACAGCAAAATCGATGAGGGCACCACAGTCAAACTCTATCTGCCGCGCTTCCAGGGTGAATCACTGCCTCACGCACCGGTTGACATGGAGCAGGCGCCGGACGCCGTGGAAGGCGAAACCGTATTGATTGTCGAGGACGACCCGGCCGTGCGCGTGCTGGTCAGTGCGGTATTGAGTGAATTGGGTTACAGGTTTGTCGAGGCCGGCGACGCTAACGGTGCCATGCCGATTCTGGATTCGGAGCAACGCATCGATCTGCTGATCAGTGACGTCGGCCTGCCGGGCATGAACGGTCGGCAGCTGGCGGAAATCGGCCGGCAATACCGGCCAGACTTGAAGGTCCTGTTCATCACCGGTTATGCCGAGCACGCGGCGGTGCGCGGCGGCTTCCTCGACTCTGGCATGCAGATGATCACCAAGCCGTTCACCTTCGATCTGTTGACGGCGAAGGTGCGGGAAATGATCAAGAGCTGAGGCGGTTGACGCCTCAGGCCAGCAGTTCCTGAATCTTCTCCTGCAACACATCCAGATCGAACGGTTTTTCCAGGATCGGTGCCCGACGAGTGATCGGGCTGCCGGTCTCGCGGATTTCCTGCGGATAGCCGCTGATGAAGATCACCTTCAGATCCGGGCGCAATTTGACGGCAGGCTCGGCGATCTGCACGCCGGAGATCCCGCCAGGCAGGCGGAAATCAGTAATCAACATGTCCAGATGCGGCTTGCTCGCCAGAATCTCGAACGCCTGCTCGCCGTTTTCGGCCTGCAATACGCGATAGCCCTGGCCTGACAAGTAATCGGTCAGGACCATCAGGATCACCGGTTCGTCCTCGACGACGAGTACTACATCTTGTGCATCTACGCTCATGGGAAGCCTTTGTTCGGTCAATAGCTGCTGATACGACCGTGTGGTCACTCAGAGGTTGCGTTTGTTTTGCCGTTTTCCTGGAGCGGCAGACAAACGCGAAACAGGGCGCCCTCGTTGATCTTGCTTTCGACGACGATGGAGCCGCCATGGGCGGCGACGATCTGCTCGGAAATGAACAGACCCAGCCCGAGGCCGGCCACCACCGTCTTGGCGGAGACCCGTTCGAACTGTTGAAAAATGCGTTTCTGGTTCTCCTCGCTGATGCCGATGCCCTGATCCTGAACTTCGACCCGAGCCTCATTGCCTTCGCGATAAACCCGAACCTGGATCGGACTTTTGCCGCCATAACGCAACGCGTTGGTCAGCAGGTTCGACACCACCTGCTCGATACGGAATTCATCCCACTGCCCTTCCACCGGCTCGGTCGCGGTGAAGCTGACTTCGGTCTCGGCAGCTTCGATCTGCTGGGCGAAATTCTCCAGCAGAGTGCCCACCAGTTGCGCGAGATCGAAGCGACTCGGTCGGATCGACAGCTTGCCGGTGCGGATCCGCGACACGTCGAGCATGTCCTCGATCAGCCGGATCAGGCTTTTGATCTGGCGCTCGTCGCGGTCGACCATGGCGTGCATCTTGTCGAGGGTGAACGCGGCGGCGTTGTCCCGGGCCAGGTGCATCTTGCGCAGTTGGGTCTCGAGGATCAGGCCGTTGAGCGGCGTGCGCACTTCGTGGGCGACGATCGACATGAAATCGTCACGCATGCGCACCGCCTGCTCCAGTTCGCCCTGGGTGCTTTGCAGTTGCTGCAGCAGCGCTTCCTGTTCGCGACGACTCTGCTCCAGTGCTTCGACCTGTTGCTTCATCGCCTTGCTCTGGCGGTACAGGTCGACGAAGACGTTGACCTTGCTCTTCACCGCATGGATATCCAGCGGCTTGTGCAGGAAGTCCACAGCACCGCTTTCATAGCCTTTGAACGCGTAATTGAGTTCACGGCCGGCGGCGCTGACGAAGATGATCGGGATGTTTTTGGTTTTCTCGGTACCACGCATCAGCTCGGCCAGCTCGAAGCCGTTCATGCCGGGCATCTGCACGTCGAGGATGGCCATGGCGAATTCGTGTTGCAGCAGCAGCGACAGTGCTTCGTCCGCCGACAATGCTTTGTAGACGGTGCGATCCTCACGTTTGATCAGCGCTTCGAGGGCCAGCAGGTTCTCGGGCAGATCGTCGACGATCAGCAGTTTTGCCTGGATATTACTCAGCATGCGATTCGTTCCAGCTCGACAAGCAGACGGCCGATGCCGTTTATGGGAAGGATGTAATCCGGTTGATGCGTTTTCAGTGCCGCGCGAGGCATGGTGGCGACCTGCGCCTCGTCGGGGTCCTGCACGATGGTCAGGCCGCCCAGGCGTTTGACTTGCGCCAGGCCCCGTGCGCCATCGTGGTTGGCGCCGGTCAGCAACACGGCGGCCAGCGCCGGCCCGTAGGCATCGGCGGCGGATTCGAACAGAAAGTCGATCGAAGGCCGCGAATGATGCAGGCGGTCTTCAAGGCTCAGCGACAGGCTGAAATCCTGTTCTACCGACAAGTGATAACCCGGCGTCGCGAAATACACGGTGCCGGGGGTGATGTCCTGCTTGTCGATGGCCTCAGCGACCGGCAGCGCCACTCGCCGGGCAAACACCTCGGCGAGCTGACTGCGGCGCTCTTCCGGCAAATGCAGGACGATGATGATCGGCAGTCCGAACCCGGCACGCAGTGAACCAAGCAAGGTCAGCAAAGCCTCAACGCCACCGGCGGAAGCTCCGACCACAATCGCCCCGACACGAGGCAAATCCGCTGCACTGTTCATGATTTACGGTAGATCCGTTCTTGTTTCACCAGCGGTTCGAACTGGTTGGAGTAGCCGGAAAAATCCAAAGTTTCCTTGCTGCCCAAGACCAGGAATCCACGGTGGCACAATGATTCATGGAACAACCCGAACGCTCGATCCTGAAGTTTTTTGTTGAAGTAAATCAACACGTTACGACACGAAATTAATTGAGTTTCGGAGAATACACTATCGGTCGCCAGGCTGTGATCGGCGAAGGTCACGTTCTCGCACAGGCTCTTGTCGAAAATCGCGTAGCCATAGGCTGCAGTGTAGTAGTCGGCGAACGAGCGCTGACCGCCGGCCTGCTGATAGTTGGCGGTGTAGGCGCGCACGTTTTCCATCGAAAAGATCCCCTGCTTGGCCTTGTCCAGCGAGCGCGGGTTGATGTCGGTGGCGTAGATAATCGTGCGGTCGAGCAGGCCTTCTTCGCGCAGCAGGATCGCCATCGAGTAGACCTCCTCGCCGGTGCTGCAGCCGGCGATCCAGATCTTGATCGACGGATAGGTCTTGAGCAGCGGCACTACTTCCTGACGGATCGCCAGGAAGTGCGACGGATCGCGGAACATCTCGCTGACCGGGATCGTCAGCAATTGCAGCAACTGCATGAACGCCGTCGGGTCGTGCAGGACTTTCTCCTGCAAGGCCGAGATGGTCGCGCACTCGAACTGGCTCAGCGCGTGTTGCACCCGGCGCTTGATCGAGGCGCCGGAGTAATCGCGAAAGTCATAGCTGTACTTGAGATAAATCGCCTCAATCAACAGCCGCAGTTCGATTTCACTGTTTCGTTCAACGGGATTACTACGTTCCACTAAATGCGTTCCATCTTCGGCAACCACACGCGAATCAGCGAGAACAGGCGATCCAGGTCAATGGGCTTGGCCAGGTAATCATTGGCGCCCGCCTGCAGGCAGCGCTCCTGATCGTCCTTCATGGCCTTGGCCGTCACCGCGATGATCGGCAGCTTGCGCCAGCGCGGATCCTTGCGGATTTCCATGGTGGCTTCGAAACCATCCATTTCCGGCATCATCACGTCCATCAGCACCAGGTCGATGTCCTCGACTTCATTCAGTTTTTCAATCGCTTCACGACCGTTACGGCCGATCACCACGACTGCACCCTTGGTTTCCAGCGCACTGGTCAGGGCGAAGATGTTGCGCACATCGTCGTCCACCAGCAGCACTTTGCGACCCTCGAAGACCTTGTCGCGGCTGCGGGCGGTCTTGAGCATCTTCTGCCGTTCATGGGACAACTGCGATTCGACTTTGTGCAGAAAGAGTGTGACCTCGTCCAGCAGGCGTTCCGGCGAGCGGGCGCCTTTGATGATGATCGAGCGCGAATACTTGCGCAGTTCGGCTTCTTCGTCGCGGGTCAGGTTGCGTCCTGTGTAGACAATGACCGGCGGGAACGAGCAAATATCCTCGGTCGACATGCGCTTGAGCAGGTCGTTGCCGAGCATGTCCGGCAGCTTCAGGTCGATGACCATGCAATCGAAGATCGTCGTGCGCAGCAGTTCCAGTGCGTCTTGCGCCAGGCCGACAGCAGTGATTTCGATGTCGTCATCACCGATCAGACGGGCGATGCTTTCGCGTTGCAGATCGTCGTCCTCCACCAGCAGCACGCGTTTGACCTTTTGGGTCAGCTTGGCCTCGAGACGGGCGAACACGTCCTTGAGCTCTTCGCGGGTAGTCGGTTTGACCGCATAACCGATGGCGCCCATGTGCATCGCCGCTTCGACGCGGTCTTCCACGGAAATCACGTGCACCGGGATGTGGCGGGTTTCGGCGTGTTCTTTCAGGCGTTGCAGAACGGTCAGGCCCGAATGATCCGGCAGGCGCATGTCCAGCAGGATCGCGTCCGGCACGAATTCTTTCGCCAGGTCGTAACCTTCATCGGCGCCGTGGGCGACCAGGCACTGATAGCCCAGTTCATGGGCCAGGTCGTAGAGGATGTGAGCGAAATTCGGCTCGTCTTCCACCACCAGAATGCAGCGGGTAGTGAACGGTGCCTTGTTGCGGTCGTCGTTGAAGCGCGGGATGTCTACGGGCGCCAAAGGCGAAACCGCTGCGACAGGCGCGATGACCGGCGCAGAGGCCGGCGGGCTGAAGGTCAGCGGTGCAACCGGCGTATCACCTGGTTCGTTGTATTGCTGCGGCAATACCAGCGTAAAGGCGCTGCCCTGCCCCGGCGCGCTGCTGACGCTGATCGAGCCACCCAGCAAGGTCGCCAGATCCCGGGAAATCGACAGGCCCAGGCCAGTGCCACCGTATTTGCGGTTGGTGGTGCCGTCGGCCTGGCGGAAGGCTTCGAAAATGCTTTCCTGCTGATCTTGCGCAATCCCGATCCCCGAGTCGCGCACAATGAAAGCGATGCGATCGTCCGGCTGGCCGGCGATGGTCAGGCTGACCGTGCCCTGCTCGGTGAATTTTACGGCGTTGGACAACAGGTTCTTGATTATCTGTTCCAGACGCTGGCGGTCGGTGAACAGAGTGATGGGCGCATCGGGCTGCAATTCGACGGTGAACGTCAGTTTCTTGTCCGCCGCCAACGGTTCGAACACGCTGCGCAGGCCATCGGCCAGGCGCGCGACACTGGTGTTTTCCGGCATCACTTCGAGTTTGCCGGCTTCCACCTTGGAAATATCGAGAATGTCGTTGATCAGGTTGAGCAGATCGTTGCCGGCGGAATAGATCGATTCGGCAAATTTGACCTGCTCGGCACTGAGGTTGTCCTGCGGGTTTTCTGCCAGCAGCTTGGCCAGGATCAGCGAACTGTTGAGCGGCGTGCGCAGCTCGTGGGACATGTTGGCGAGGAATTCGGATTTGTACTTGCTCGAACGCTGCAGCTCTTCGGCGCGTTCTTCGAGTTGTGCCTGGGCCTGATTGAGCTCGGTGTTCTTCTGATCCATGGCGTCGCGCTGCTCGGCCAGGGTCTGGGCCTGTTCGGCCAGTTGCTCGTTTGTCTGTTCCAGCTCGACTTGCTGGGTTTCCAGATGGGCCTGGGATTCCTTGAGAATGCGCGACTGCTCCTCCAACTCTTCATTGGCGGTTTTCAACTCTTCCTGCTGCACCTGCAACTCTTCATTGAGTTGCTGGGTTTCGGCCAGCACTTCCTGCAGACGCTGGCGATAGCGCGCCGCTTCGATGGACGTACCAATGTTGCCGGCGATCAGTTCCAGCAGCGCCACGTCGCGATCGGTGAGCGGACGCAGGAAACCGAGCTCGATCACGCCGTTGACTCGTTCGTCATCACTGGTAGGCACCACCAGCACACTGTGCGGCAGGCCTTCACCCAAGCCGGAACTGACTTTGAAGTAGTCGGACGGCACCGAATCGAGACGAATCAGCCGAGCCTGCTGGGCGACCTGCCCGACAAGGCCTTCATCGCTGTAGATCACTTGATTCTGTTGTTCCTGTTCGCGAGAGAATCCGTAAGTCGCCACGCGTTTGAGGCCGCCATGTTCCTCGCGCACATACAACGCGGCCACGGCGGTGCCGAGGTACTGGGCGCAGAATTGCAGAATATTGCGCCCCAGCAGATTGACCGTCAGTTGCCCCAGCACTTGCTCGGCGAGCTGGGTCTGGCCGTTGCGCAACCAGGCTTGCTGTTCCAGACGTTTTGCACTGGCCTCTTGCGCCGCCAGGGTCGCGCCATAGCTTTGCGACAGGTTGACCAGATCGCGCCGACCGACATAGGCCAGCAGACCGCTGATGCCGGCCACGAACAGCAGATAAAGGCTGATGCTCCAGATCGTGGTGCGGCGCACGTCTTCGTTGCGTGAAGCACGCAGCAACTGTTCGGTTTCAATTACATCTTCGAACTGTTTACGTATTTCGTCGGTCAGGCGCTTGCCCTTCCCCGCTTTGACCGCGGACTTGTAATCACCGCTCGCGCGTTGCAGATCGATCATCGACTGCGCATACGTCGCCCACTCGGTTTGCAGCGCCTGAAGACGACGCAGGCGATCGGTTTGAGCCGGATTGTCGGCAGTCAGTTCAAGCAAGGTATTCAGTGCCACGGCGATGCGGGGCTTGGCCGTCTCGTACGGGTCGAGGAAGTGCTCGTCGCCGCTGAGCAGATACCCGCGCATGCCGGTTTCCAGATCCACGGTGAGTTTCACCGCTTCGTTGGCGTTATTGATCACCCGGTCGGTGTGCTCCACCCACTGAATCACGGACAACAAATAGGTGATCAATGAGATGAAAAACACCGCACTGATCACGCCGACGCCCAACGGCAAACTGACGTTGCGGCTCAAGAGTTTGCGAAACCGTTGCTCATCAACCGAAGACGGAGAGGACATGTGGCAGCCTTGTCGAACTGGTGAAAACCAGGGAGTTTGCCCCAAAACGGCACCATGGATCCATTTTTCTCACAGCTTTAGTACTGTTTTCCCACAATTGCCTGCGCCTAATCCAAGGCCAACGGTTATCCTTGCCCCCCCCGTTTGCGCCTATTCTTTTTTGTATCCATTCGGGAACTTGTGGCTATGCGCCACTTACTCATGCAAGAGCCCGGCATTTTTGATCGACCGGTGCCCCGTCCCCCATTCTTGAGAGCCGCCATTATGTCCAGCCCTGTTTCCACCATCCTTGTAGTAGAAGACGATGCCATCGTGCGCATGCTGATCGTCGACGTGCTGGAGGAATTGGAGTTCAAGGTCCTGGAAGCGGACGGCAGCGAGCAGGCGCTGGAAATCCTCAAGGACGTGAACCAGCACATCGACCTGATGATGACCGACGTCGGCCTGCCGATCATGGATGGCCGTCAACTGGCCACCGAAGCCCGCAACATTCGCCCCGCCCTGCCGATTCTGTTTGCCAGCGGTTATGCAGAAACGATTGAAGTACCGAAGGACATGCACGTAATCGGCAAGCCTTTTTCCATTGATCAACTGCGTGACAAGGTCAAATCCGTACTCGGGCAATCCTGAACGCGAGACTTCAATACCTGAATGAAGCTGTCACGCGCCCTGCCGGTGGTCTTCTTGCTCGGTCTTGCCCGATGCACACCCAATAAAAACGGATCACCCGACACGTGGATTATGGTCTAATCCGCGCGCCTTTTTTCCGTCTCTTCGTTTCAGGAACCGTTTCTCATGAGTCAGCCCGCAACCAAAGTCCTCGTCATTGGTTACGTCTGGCCGGAACCCCGCTCCTCCGCTGCGAGCGGGCATGTGATGCAGATTCTCGAGACGTTCCTGCAACAGGGCTGGCAAATCACTTTTGCCAGCCCGGCCGGCACTGGCGAACACCGCGCCGACCTGACCGCGCTGGGCATCCGCGAAGTCCCGATCGAACTGAACAACAGCAGTTTCGACACATTCATCAGCGAACTGATGCCGGATATCGTGTTGTTCGACCAGTTCATGATCGAAGAACAATTCGGCTGGCGCGTGGAGAAACATTGCCCCGATGCCCTGCGGGTACTGGAAACCTCGGACCTGCAAAGCTTGCGGCATGCACGGCATCAGCGGTTGAAGGACCGGCTGAAGCTCAGCGATGACGCCAACGACTTCGCTGAGCTATTTGCCCCGGCGCTGGCTGAAGAGTTCGAGCTGATGGCGGACACCGATCTGGCCAAACGCGAGATCGCCGCCCTGTATCGCTGCGACCTGAACCTGATGATCTCGCAGGTGGAAATCGAGTTGCTGGTGCAGCAGTTCAAGCTGCCGCCCGAGCTGTTGCACTGGTGTCCCTTGATGGTCGAGCCACCGAGTACGCCAGCGAAACCCTTCGAGGAGCGCGCGCATTTCCTCAGTATCGGCAACTTCCGTCACGCGCCGAACTGGGACGCCGTGTTGTGGATGAAATCCACCGTCTGGCCGCTGATCCGCGAGCAACTGCCAAAAGCCCAATTGCATCTGTACGGCGCCTACACGCCGCCCAAGGCAGCAGCACTGCACAATGCCGCGCAGGGTTTTCACATCATGAACTGGGCCGAGGATGCGTTGCAGGTCATGTCCGATGCGCGCATCTGCCTGGCGCCCTTGCGTTTTGGCGCCGGAATCAAGGGCAAATTGATTGATGCCATGCTCTGCGGCACACCGAGTGTCACCACGCCGATCGGGGCTGAAGGCATGCATACCGATCAGCCATGGCCGGGGGCGATCTGCCGCACCGCGCAGGATCTGGCCAATGCCGCAGTGAAGCTTTATAGCGATGACATTGCCTGGCAAGCGGCCCGGTCCCATGGGCAAACGCTACTCGAGGACGTGTATCAGCAAGCGATACATGGTCCGGCATTAATCAACAAACTGTTGGACTGCCGTAAAAATCTTGCCCAACTAAGAAGGAACAATTTCACCGGCAGCATGCTGCGACATCATTCACATAAAAGTACGCAATACATGGCGCAGTGGATTGAAGCCAAAAACCTGAACAAGTAATTCACTCTCGAAATGTATAAACACAAGAGCCAATAAATTGCATCAATCCATCGTTGGCAAATAAACAAATTAAACACTATAAACATCCTGCCTTCACCACTCTCATCATTTGAAAGTGGTGCAATCAATCAACTAGTGCAGGATGCATACATGACCGACAACAACAACTTCGCCACCCATGACTGGATGGCGGCGACACCTTCCATCGATTCTCTTTCCATTTCTGAGTTGACGCTGCCAGGAACCCACAACGCCGGCAGCGACTGGCGCGCCGATTATCCAGTTTTCGGCCCACCCCGCCACTGGCTCGCCTGCCAGCATGATTCGTTCCACGCTCAGCTACACCATGGCGCAAGGGTGCTGGACATTCGCCTGATCTACGACTCCAAGGCAGAAGGCGTCGGCAAGTTTCGTGCTCACCATGGCGGGCACCGCAACTCCCGAACCCTGGGTAACCTGATCACCGACCTGGAAAGTTTCCTGAAACAAAACCCGGATGAGTTCATTGTTCTTGACTTCCATAGTCTGGATGGCAACGACTTCGATTATGTCTATTTCAATAATATGATGATTCACTTTCTCGGCCACCGTTTGATTCCGAGTCGAAATCTGAGTGCCAGCCTCGGCCAGCTTAAACAAATCAACAATGAGCAACGTATATTCGTTGCCGCCCGTTCGCACTGGCAACTGGATCGCAGCGTGTTCATCGATTACATCAACCATCAATGGTCGGGTAACGACCTGACCGGAACGGCGGAACTGAAGCAATTCATCGGCAATGTCCTGAAGTCCCCACCGGGCTCCTGGAAACCCTGGTCGTTGTCCGCCACCAGTTACACGGCGCTGGGCGGGCCGGTCGATATTCATAAGGAGTTGAACGAGTGGTTCGACCCGAACAACAGTGACTGGGCAATGAAGTGCAACGTGATCAACGTCGACTTCATCGAAGAGACCAACATCGTGTCGTTCTGCCGGGCAGTGAATCAGACGAAGGCGCACCTGCGCCCTGCTGATCGCCTACTGGCGTAACGGCCGCGCAAAGAGGCATGATCGCCGGGCGATAACAAAAAAAGCGTCCGACCATGACCCGAACAGCCCGCGTCACCGACCCTTCCTATGAACTGATGGATGACCACAACGGGTTATCCATCATCTATCGCCAGCATGGTTTCCCCTGCCCGCTGGTGCGCTGGCACTTTCACAAGGAATACGAGCTGCACCTGATCGTCGCCAGTTCGGGCAAGGTGTTCATCGGCGATTACATCGGCAACTTCTACCCGCAGACGCTGTTCCTGACCGGGCCCAATCTGCCGCACAACTGGATCAGCCAGGTGGCCGAAGACGAGGTGGTCGAGAAACGCGACATGCTGGTCAACTTCACCGATGAGTTGTTCGAAAGCGGTCATCAGGTGTTCGCCGAACTCAAGACCCTGGCGCCACTGCTTGAGCGTGCGCAGTACGGCATCGAATTCCGCTCCCCGCAGACAATCCGTCAGGCCATGACCCTGATGCAACGCATCGCCGATTCAACCGGCATCACCCGTCTCGGGCATTTTTTCATCCTGATGGAATTGCTGGCGGCCTGCGACGACTACCAACTGCTGTCCGGCGCAACCACCCCGCAACTGGCCGACGAGCACAACATCGACCGCACCAACCGCGCGGTGGATTACATCTTCGCCCACTACGCCCGCGAACTACCCCTTGAGGAGGTCGCCGAGCACCTGGGCATGAAACCCACCTATTTCAGCCGCGTGTTCAAGCAGGCGACCGGGCGCAACTTCATCGAATTCGTCAATCGCCTGCGCATCAGTAAATCCTGCGAGTTGCTGGCTGATGGCGACAAGCCGGTGACCGAAGTGTGCTTTGAGTCGGGCTTCAATAATATTTCCAATTTCAATCGGCGCTTTCAGCAGCTCAAAGGCATGACGCCTTCGCATTACCGGCGGCTGGTGGTGCAGCGCCTGACCGAGCAAAACCACGGCTGAACAGGAAAATCTGTACGGTTTCGCGCCCATCGCCCTGCTGAAACGCCCTTCCCTGCGTTTATCGCGCCAATCCAGAGTGCAAAAAAGTATCGATTCGAGTGCTAGGGATGATTTGTCAGCCCTGCGCCAGAAGGCTGTAATCAGTGCACATTCTTCCCCCGCCGGAAGAACACAAAAACAATAACTGTCCTTCTGCCCCCGCCGGGTGCAGAAAAGGAGTGCACGATGCAACCCACTGCAAAAGCTCTGCTGGCCCTCACCTGCATGACCCTCAGCAGCGTCAGCCTTGGCGCCCAGACCCTGACCATCGCCACCGTCAACAACAGCGACATGATCCGCATGCAAAAGCTCTCGAAAAACTTCGAGACCGAGCATCCGGACATCAAGCTCAATTGGGTGGTGCTGGAAGAAAACGTTCTGCGTCAGCGCCTGACCACCGACATCGCCACCCAGGGCGGTCAGTTCGACGTGTTGACCATCGGCATGTACGAAGCCGCACTCTGGGGTGCCAAGGGTTGGCTGGAGCCGATGAAGGATCTGCCGGCCAGCTACGCCCTCGATGACGTGTTCCCGTCCGTACGCGAAGGCCTGTCAGTCAAGGGTTCGCTGTACGCCCTGCCGTTTTACGCTGAAAGCTCGATCACCTACTACCGCACCGACCTGTTCAAGGACGCCGGCCTGACCATGCCGGAGCGTCCAACCTGGGAACAGATTGCCGGCTTCGCCGAAAAACTCACCCACAAGGACAAGGAGCAGTACGGCATCTGCCTGCGCGGCAAGGCCGGCTGGGGCGAGAACATGGCGCTGATCACCACCGTGGCCAACGCTTACGGCGCGCGCTGGTTTGATGAGCAGTGGAAACCGGAATTCAATGGTCCGGAATGGAAGAACGCGCTGAACTTCTACGTCGACACCATGAAGAAATCCGGCCCGCCGGGCGCCTCCAGCAACGGTTTCAACGAAAACCTCGCCCTGTTCAACAGCGGCAAATGCGCAATGTGGGTCGATGCCAGCGTCGCCGGCTCGTTCGTCACCGACAAGACTCAAAGCAAGGTCGCCGATCACGTCGGCTTCACCTACGCGCCGCATCAGGTCACCGACAAAGGCTCGGCGTGGCTGTACTCGTGGGCGCTGGCGATTCCGACCAGTTCCAAGGCCAAGGACGCCGCCAAAGAATTCAGCGCCTGGGCCACCTCAAAGGAATACGGCGAACTGGTCGCCAAGACCGACGGCATCGCCAACGTTCCGCCGGGCACTCGCGCCTCGACCTACAGCGATGCTTACATGAGCGCCGCGCCGTTTGCCAAGGTCACGCTGGAATCGCTGAAAGCGGCTGACCCGAGCAAACCCTCCCTCAAGCCTGTGCCTTACATCGGCATCCAGCTGGTGACCATTCCCGAGTTTCAGGGGATCGGCACTCAGGTCGGCAAGCTGTTCTCCGCCGCACTGATCGGCCAGACCACGGTCGACCAGGCGCTGACCGCCGCCCAGCAAACCACCGAACGCGAGATGAAGCGCGCGGGTTATCCGAAGTAACTCGCAAAGCTTGCTCCTGCCTCCTGTGGGAGCGGGCTTGCTCGCGAAAGCGGTGTATCAGTGAAACATTTTGTTGTCTGACACGACGCCTTCGCGAGCAAGTCGAATCGTCGCACCGTCGCTCCCACATGGGATCTCCATAGGTCTGTATGACTCGGTTGTAAACGCCATGAATACTTCAACTGCCAAAGCCCACATCGACCTGTCGCAGCCCCGGCGCAAAAGCCGTGTGGCCAATCCCGGCTGGTTTCTGGTCAGCCCTTCGGTGGCCCTGTTGCTGCTGTGGATGATCGTGCCGCTGGGCATGACCGTCTATTTCTCGATGATCCGCTACAACCTGCTCGACCCGGGCACCAACGAATTTGTCGGGCTGGAAAACTTCACTTACTTCCTGACCGACTCCGGCTTCATGCCCGGCGCTACCAATACCTTGCTGCTGGTAGGCAGCGTGCTGCTGATCAGCGTGGTGTTCGGCGTATTGATCAGTGCGCTGCTGGAGGCCAGCGAGTTCTTCGGTCGCGGCATCGTGCGGGTGATGCTGATTTCGCCGTTCTTCATCATGCCCACGGTCGGTGCGCTGATCTGGAAGAACCTGATTTTCCACCCGGTGTCCGGGATCCTCGCCTACATCTGGAAGCTCTTCAGCGCGCAACCGGTGGACTGGCTCGCTCACTACCCGCTGCTGTCGATCATCATCATTGTCTCGTGGCAATGGCTGCCCTTCGCGATCCTGATCCTGATGACCGCCATGCAGTCCCTCGACCAGGAACAGAAAGAAGCCGCCCGCCTCGACGGCGCCGGCCCGATCGCGATTTTCTGGCACCTGACTTTGCCGCACCTGGCACGCCCGATTGCCGTAGTCGTGATGATTGAAACCATCTTTCTGCTGTCGGTGTTCGCCGAAATCTTCACCACCACCAATGGCGGCCCCGGCTACGCGTCGACCAACCTCGCCTACCTGATCTACAACCAGGCGCTGGTGCAGTTCGACGTCGGCATGGCCTCGGCCGGCGGCCTGATCGCCGTGGTCATCGCCAACATCGCCGCGATCATTCTGGTGCGGATGATCGGCAAAAACCTGACTGACAAAGCCTGAGGCCTGCCATGACTCTTCAACAATCCCGCCGGCTGCAAAGCCTGCTGCTCGGCACGCTGGCCTGGGCCATCGCGATCATCATTTTCTTCCCGATCTTCTGGATGGTGCTGACCAGTTTCAAGACCGAAATCGACGCCTTCGCCACGCCGCCGCAGTTCATCTTCACGCCGACGCTGGAGAACTACCTGCACATCAACGAGCGCAGCGATTACTTCAGTTTCGCCTGGAACTCGGTGGTGATTTCCTTCAGCGCCACGGCTCTGTGCCTGCTGATTGCGGTGCCGGCGGCCTACTCGATGGCGTTCTACGAAACCCAGCGCACCAAGGGCACGCTGCTGTGGATGCTCTCCACCAAGATGCTGCCGCCGGTGGGCGTGCTGATGCCGATCTACCTGCTGGCCAAGAGTTTCGGCCTGCTCGACACGCGCATTGCGCTGATCGTGATCTACACGCTGATCAACCTGCCGATCGTGGTCTGGATGGTTTACACCTACTTCAAGGACATCCCCAAAGACATCCTCGAAGCCGCCCGCCTCGACGGCGCCACCCTCGCCCAGGAAATGCTCCGCGTGCTGCTGCCGATCGCCAAGGGTGGCCTCGCCTCGACCGTGCTGCTGTCGCTGATCCTGTGCTGGAACGAGGCGTTCTGGTCGCTGAACCTGACCTCGTCCAAAGCCGCGCCACTGACCGCGTTGATCGCCTCCTACTCAAGCCCCGAAGGATTGTTCTGGGCCAAGTTGTCGGCTGTCTCGACGCTGGCCTGCGCGCCGATCCTGATCTTCGGCTGGATCAGCCAGAAACAACTGGTGCGCGGCCTGTCGTTCGGCGCCGTCAAATAAGAATTCGCAAAAGGAGCGCCATCATGGCCAACCTGAAAATCAAGAATCTGCAAAAAGGCTTCGAAGGTTTTTCCATCATCAAGGGCATCGACCTTGAGGTGAACGACAAGGAATTCGTGGTGTTCGTCGGCCCGTCGGGCTGCGGCAAATCCACCCTGCTGCGACTGATCGCCGGTCTTGAAGAAGTCAGCGGCGGCACCATCGAACTGGACGGACGAGACATCACCGAAGTCAGCCCGGCCAAGCGTGATCTGGCGATGGTGTTCCAGACCTACGCGCTGTACCCGCACATGACCGTGAAGAAAAACATGTCGTTCGCCCTCGATCTGGCCGGCGTACCGAAGGCTGAAGTCGAGAAGAAAGTCGGCGAAGCTGCGCGCATACTCGAACTGGGCCCGATGCTCGAACGCAAGCCGAAACAACTGTCCGGCGGCCAGCGTCAGCGCGTTGCCATCGGCCGGGCAATCGTGCGCAACCCGAAAATCTTCCTGTTCGATGAGCCGCTGTCCAACCTCGACGCCGCCCTGCGGGTACAGATGCGCCTGGAGCTGCTGCGCCTGCACAAAGATTTGAAAGCGACGATGATCTACGTGACCCACGATCAGGTCGAAGCCATGACCATGGCCGACAAGGTCGTGGTGCTCAATGGCGGCAAGATCGAGCAGGTCGGCTCGCCGCTGGAGCTGTATCACAATCCCGCCAACCTGTTCGTCGCCGGTTTCCTCGGCACGCCGAAAATGGGCTTTCTCAAAGGCCAGATCGCGCGCATCGACGGCGCGAGCTGCGAAGTCTCGCTGGACGCCGGCACCCGCATCACCCTGCCGTTCAACGCGTCGAACCTGAGCGTCGGCAGCGCCGTGACCCTGGGCATTCGCCCGGAACATCTGGAACTGGCGCAACCGGGCGACTGCACCCTGCCAGTCACCGCCGACGTCAGCGAACGGCTGGGCAGCGACACCTTCTGCCACGTCAAGACCAACGCCGGCGAAGCCCTCACCATGCGCGTGCGCGGTGATCTGGCGAGCCGTTACGGCGAACAATTGAACCTGCACCTGGACGCTGCCCACTGCCATCTGTTCGATGCCGACGGCGTGGCGCTGACCCGCCCGCTGCGCGCGGCCGCCTGATTTCGAGACTGACCCGATGAAACTGAACAAGCAAAACCTCAACCGCCTGGCCCTCGAAGTGAAGCTTCCGGCCTACAGCCTCAGCGACACCCGCCAGGGCATCGCCCACATTGGCGTCGGCGGCTTCCATCGCGCGCATCAGGCGTATTACACCGATGCGCTGATGAACACCGGCGAAGCGCTGGACTGGGCGATTTGCGGCGTCGGCCTGCGCGCCGAAGACCGCCGCGCCCGCGACGATCTCAAGGAGCAGGACTACCTGTTCACCCTGTTCGAACTCGGCGACAGCGACGACACCGAAGTCCGGGTCATCGGCGCGATCCGCGACATGCTGCTGGCCGAGGACAGCGCCCAGGTGCTGATCGACAAGCTCGCGGATCCGCAGATCCGCATCGTCTCGCTGACCATCACTGAGGGCGGTTATTGCATCGACGACAGCAACGGCGAATTCATGGCGCACCTGCCGCAGATTCAGCACGACCTGACGAACCCGCAACAGCCGAAAACCGTGTTCGGTTTCCTCTGCGCGGCACTGTCCCGACGCCGTGCGGCGGGCATTCCGGCGTTCACGGTGATGTCTTGCGATAACCTGCCACACAATGGCGCCGTCACCCGCAAGGCACTGCTGGCCTTTACCGCTTTGCTGGATCCGGACCTGCGCGAGTGGATCGACACCAACGTCAGTTTCCCCAACGCCATGGTCGATCGCATCACGCCGATGACCAGCACCGCGCATCGCCTGCAACTGGCGGACAAACACGCCGTTGACGACGCCTGGCCTGTTGTGTGCGAACCGTTCGTGCAATGGGTGCTGGAAGACAAGTTCGTCAACGGCCGCCCGGCCTGGGAAAAGGTCGGCGTGCAGTTCACCGATGATGTTTCGCCCTACGAAGAGATGAAGATCAAACTGCTCAACGGCAGTCACCTGGCCCTGACTTATCTGGGCTTTTTGAAGGGTTACCGCTTCGTTCACGAAACCATGAACGACCCGTTGTTCGTGCGCTACATGCGCGCCTATATGGACCTGGACGTGACCCCGCAACTGGCGCCGGTGCCGGGGATCGACCTGACCGAGTACAAGGACACGCTGGTGGCGCGGTTTTCCAATCAGGCGATTGCCGATCAGCTTGAGCGGGTTTGTTCGGATGGGTCGTCGAAGTTTCCCAAGTTCACTATTCCGACGATCAATCGGTTGATTGCCGATGGGCAGGAGACCAAACGGGCAGCGTTGGTGGTGGCGGCCTGGGCGCTTTACTTGAAGGGTGTGGATGAGAATGGTGACACTTATTCGATTCCGGATCCTCGGGCCGCGTTCTGTCAGGGGTTGGTGGCAGAGGATGCTTTGATCACTGAGCGGTTATTGGGGGTTGAGGAGATTTTCGGGGTGGCGATACCGCGTTCGCCAGATTTTGTTGCGGCGTTTGAGTGGTGCCTGAATAGCTTGCGTGAAGAAGGCGTCACTCGGACTCTCGAGCGTATTCTGGCCTGAAAAGCCCCTCACCCCAGCCCTCTCCCAGAGGGAGAGGGAGCCGACCGAGGCGCACTGTTGAGGTACATCGACCTGAACGTTTTGAGTCGAACTCAGGTTTTGAAACCGATACAAATCTGCTCCCTTTCCCCCCTCTCCCCTCTGGGGAGAGGGCTGGGGTGAGGGGTGGCCCTTGATCTTCACCGCGAATCAACAGGTTCACTCATGAACAACCAACAACTATTCCTCGGCATCGACTGCGGCACCCAAGGCACCAAAGCCATCATCCTCGACGCTGTCAGCGGTCAGGTTCTCGGCCAGGGCGCCGCCGCCCACACGATGATCAGCGGCGCCAACGGCCGTCGCGAGCAAGACACCGCGCAATGGCTGGAAGCCTTCGCCCTCGCCACCCGCCGCGCTTTATTGGCGGCAAATGTCGACGGCCAGTCGATCCAGGGCATTGGCGTTTCCGGCCAGCAACACGGCCTGGTGCTGCTCGACGATCAAGGCCAGGTCCTACGCCCGGCCAAGCTTTGGTGCGACACCGAAACCACGCCTGAAAACGATCGCCTGCTGACTCACCTGGGCAGTGAACAAGGCTCGCTGGAACGTCTCGGCGTGGTCATTGCGCCGGGCTACACCGTCTCCAAACTGTTGTGGACCAAGGAACAGCATCCGGATGTGTTCTCGCGCATCGCGCGAGTTCTGCTGCCCCACGACTACCTGAATTTCTGGCTCACCGGTCGTGCATGCAGCGAATACGGCGATGCGTCCGGCACCGGCTATTTCAACGTGCGCACCCGTCAATGGGATCTGCAGCTGCTGCGCGACATCGACGCCAGCGGTCGTCTGCAATCCGCGCTGCCAGAGCTGATCGATGCCCATCAAACGGTCGGCACAATTCTGCCGGCGGTCGCCGAACAACTGGGCATCAACCCCAACGCACTGGTGTCCAGCGGTGGCGGCGACAACATGATGGGCGCCATCGGCACCGGCAATATTCAGCCGGGGGCGATCACCATGAGCCTCGGTTCTTCCGGCACGGTGTACGCCTACGCCGAGGCACCGAAGGTCAGCCTGGACGCGTCGGTCGCGACCTTCTGTTCGTCAAGCGGCGGCTGGCTGCCGTTGATCTGCACCATGAACCTGACCAACGCCACCGGCGCGATCCGCGAACTGTTCAACCTCGATCTCGACGCCTTCAATGCCTTGGTGGACCAGGCCCCGATCGGCGCAGAAGGCGTAAGCATGTTGCCGTTCCTCAACGGCGAACGCGTGCCGCCCCTGCCCCACGCCACCGGCAGCCTGCACGGCCTGACGATCGATAACCTGACCCAGGCCAATCTGTGCCGCGCCGCCGTCGAGGGCACCACCTTCGGCCTGCGTTATGGACTGGATCTGCTACGCCAGAATGGTTTACAAAGCCGCAGCATTTGCCTGATCGGCGGCGGTTCGAAAAGCGCGGTGTGGCGGCAGATCGTCGCCGACATCATGAACACCCCGGTGATCTGCACCGAGCAGAGCGAAGCCGCCGCCCTTGGCGCGGCGATTCAGGCGGCGTGGTGCAAGTCGTGGTCGAACGGCCACGAAGACACCCTGGCCGATCTGTGCCAGCGCTGCGTGAAGCTCGACCTGAACAGTGAAACCCTGCCGGTTGCCGCGAATGTTGCGGCGTTCCAGCAGGCCTATGAACGCTATCGACTGCATGTCGCAACCTTATAAAGAGCAAACAACTATGTACCTGGTGTGTGGCGAAGCGCTGTTCGATTTCTTCAGCGAAGACGATGCCGGCGGGCAGGCATCGAAAGTCAATTTCAAGGCGATTGCCGGTGGTTCACCGTTCAACGTGGCGGTGGGTTTGCGCCGACTGGGCGTGGATTCGGCGCTGTTTGGCGGGTTGTCCACCGACTACCTCGGCCGGCGCTTGCAGCAAGTGCTGCAGGATGAATGCGTACGCCCGGATTACCTGGTGGATTTCGCCGCGCCGACCACCCTGGCGATGGTCGCGGTGGGCGCCAATGGCTCGCCGCATTACAGCTTCCGTGGCGAGGGTTGCGCCGACCGCCAGTTGAGCCTGGCGCACCTGCCGACGCTGGGCCCTGAAGTGCGCGGCTTGCACTTCGGTTCCTTCTCACTGGTGGTGCAGCCGATTGCCGATACCTTGCTTGCGCTGGTGCAGCGTGAAAGCGGCAAACGCCTGATCAGCCTCGACCCGAACGTGCGCCTCAACCCCGAGCCGAACATCGACCTGTGGCGCGAACGAATCGCTACGCTGGTGCCGTTGGCGGACTTGATCAAAGTCAGCGACGAAGACTTGAGCCTGCTGTACCCCGAACAAGATCCGGCGCGCGTCATCGAAGGCTGGTTGCAGCATCGCTGCCAGGTCGTGTTCCTGACCCGTGGCGGTGAAGGCGCGACCGTGTTCAGCCGTGCCCACGGTTCATGGTCGGTGCCGGCAAGCTCGGTGAAGATTGCCGACACCGTCGGCGCCGGCGATACCTTCCAGGCCGCTTTGATCACCTGGCTGACCGAACATGAACTGGATTCGGTGGAAGGTGTTCAGCACCTTAACCGCGAGCAGATCGACGGCATGCTCAGGTTTGCCGTACAGGCCGCCGCCCTTACATGCAGTAAAACAGGTCCGGATTTGCCTTATCGCCACCAGTTGACCTGACCGCGTAGACTGGCGCCCTTTTTTGCACGACGGGATGACGGCTTTTGAATTCGCGGCGCACGGTTGGACTGTTGGTATTGGCGGCACTGTTGACCGGTTGCGGAACATCGCCGCCGCGTTCGCCGGAAAACCTCTGCGAGATTTTCCGCGAAAAAAGTGATTGGTACGACGCGGCGCAAGTCACGCAAAAGCGCTGGGGCGTACCGATCCAGGTGCCGTTCGCGATCATGTATCAGGAGTCCGGCTACCGCTATGACGCCAAGACGCCGCGCAAATACCTGCTGTGGGTGATCCCATGGGGTCGCGTCACGACAGCCTCGGGTTATGCGCAGGCCAAGGATGAAGTCTGGTCCGACTACCAGAAAAGCACCGGCCGATATGGCGCCGACCGCGAGGACTTCGACGACGCCATCGACTTCGTCGGCTGGTACATGGACAAGACCACCTCGATCAACGGCGTGTACAAGTACGACGCCTACAACCAATACCTCAATTACCACGAAGGCTGGGGCGGTTTCCGCCAGAAGACTTATGCCAGCAAGGCGTGGCTGATGCCGGTGGCGCGCAAGGTGCAGAACCGCTCGGACATGTACGGTCAGCAATACGCGGCGTGCAAGGATGATCTGAATCGCGGGTTCTGGAGCCGGTTCTGGCATTGGCTCTGATCCTCAGCGCTCTTAAGGACGCCTTCGCTGGCAAGCCAGCTCCCACAGGGATCTACGGTAACCACAACTTTAGAGAACGACGTAGATCCTGTGGGAGCGGGCTTGCCCGCGAAGGCGTCAGTTCAAACACCGCCGACCGATGGGTTACAACACCGAAAAGTTGTAACTCAGGATCAACCGGGTCTCATCCACGTCCCGGGCGAACTTCTCGTAGTTGGTGCGGTAAGTCGCATTACGCAACCGCAGGCTGACGTCCTTGAACGTCCCGTTCTGAATCACGTACTTCAGCTCGCTGTCACGTTCCCACTCTTTGCCTTCCTGATCGCTCCCCGGAACCTTGATATGGTCGCCGTTCACATAACGGGTCAGGAAGCTCAGGCCATTGATGCCGATCGCCTTGAAGTCATAGTCATAACGCAGCTGCCAGGAACGCTCCTGGGCAGCTGCGAAGTCGTTGACCTGCACGTAGTTCACCAGATACGGGTTGCTGCCATCCAGATACGGCATCGAGTTGTCACCGTTCATGCGCTGCCAACCGGCACTGAAGGTATGACCGCTGATGCCGTAGGACAGCATGCCGCTCAACGCGCGGTTGTCGATGGAACCGGCTTTCGCATCACCGCTGTCGGCGCTTTTCAGCAAACGCAGATCGGCTTTCAACACACCGTCACCCAGCGGCTGATTGGCCAGCAGACCCACGAAGTGCTGGCGATAGATGTCTTCCAGTTCGGCGTAGTGATACTGCGCGGTCAGGCGTTCGTTGATCTTGTAGTCGAAGCCGTACATGTCGAAATGATCGGCGGTGGTGTTGCACGCATAACGCTTGTTCTTGCAGTGCACGCGTATGTCTTGCGAATCGGTCGAGTCCCGGGCGGTGTACTTGTCCAGACGCGCGGCCATGAAGGTCAGGTCCTTCACCTCTTTGGAGGTCAGCATCGCACCGTTGAACATGGTCGGCAGCAGGCGGCCGTCGTTGTACTTGAGCAGCGGCAGATCCGGCAGCAGCGCGCCGTACTTCAGCACCGTATCCGAGACTTTGACCTTGGCGGTCAGGCCCATTTTTGCGTACTGACCTTTCGAACCGCGCGGGTTGTCGCCGCTGGACGGCAGCAGGCCGCTGTTGCTGCGATCCGGGCTGGAATCGAGCTGGAAACCCGCCATGCCCAGCGCATCGATCCCGAAACCCACGGTGCCTTCGGTGTAGCCCGATTGCAGATTGAGAATGAAACCCTGCGCCGACTCTTCGCGCTTGGACGCGCCCTGATCACTGGAGGTGTGCCCGTCACGGAAATCGCGGTTGAAGTACACCGTGCGCGATTCGATCTTCGCCGTGGTGTCTTCGAAAAAACCGCTGGCCTGGACCTGTGCGGTAAAACCGGCGCACAGCACAAAGGCTCCGAAGCCAAGCGACTGGCGCGGGGTGATGAGGGAAAATGGGGGACGCATTGAAAACTCCAACAGAACAACGATTGCGCATAGGCGCAAACAACCAGAAATAGCTCCCGTCCCGGATCGATAAAGAACCGGGAGGCAGTGAACACGCGGGGGTGAACGGCAATGATGGCAGATGGCTTTGACGTGCTACAGGCGACTTTAGTCTGAAACTGACTGGTTGTTCCCGGACGCGGTATTCGGCGTTCGCGACAGACTGGTTCGTCCGCAAGTGCCTGTTTTACTGGGCCAAACCGTGGGCCTAAGGGTTTTCCCTATGGGTTCTGACCACTGCCTCTACGGCATTTGCGCCTTGAACGAGGCGATTTAATCCTGCACCATCCGCCCACGCTAATCCAAAGGACGGAAATCAAGGCATGCTGGACGCCAACGCTACCCACATTACCCTCACGCTCGAAGGCGCTTCCGCCGACCTGCAAGTCCTCAGCTTCACCGGTCGCGAAGCCCTCAACGAGCCGTTCCGTTTCGACATCGAACTGGTCAGCGCCCGCCCCGACCTCAAACTTGAAGAACTCCTGCACAAGCCCGGCTGCCTGACCTTCGGCGCCACCGGCGAGGGCAAGATTCACGGTCTGGTGTATCGCATCGAGCAAGGCGATTCCGGCAAGACCCTGACCCGTTACAGCATCAGTCTGGTGCCGCAACTGGCCTACCTGCGGCACAACCATGACCAGCAGATCTTCCAGCAACTGACGGTGCCGAAGATCATTGCCCAGGTTCTGGAAGATCGCGGGGTTCTGGCCAACGCCTATAGCTTCCAGCTCAGCGCCGAATACCCGGAACGCGACTACTGCGTGCAGTACGACGAATCCGACCTGCATTTCATCCAGCGCTTGTGCGAAGAGGAAGGCATCCACTTCCACTTCCAGCACAGCAGCAGCGGCCACAAACTGGTGTTCGGCGATGACCAGACCGTGTTCCGCAAACTGAAACCGGTCAACTACCAGCAAGACTCGGGCATGACCGCCGACAAACCGGTGATCAAGCGTTTCAACCTGCGCCTGGAAACCCGTACCAGCCGCGTCAGCCGCCGCGATTATGATTTCGAGAAACCAAAGATTCTGCCTGAAGGCGCGGCCAAATCCGCGTTCATGCCGGACCTGGAAGACTACGACTACCCCGGCCGTTTCACCACGCGCGAGCGCGGCAAGTTCCTCTCGACCCGTGCGCTGGAGCGCCACCGCAGCGACTACAAACTCGCCGAAGGCAAGGGTGACGAACCGACCCTGACCAGCGGCCACTTCATGACCCTGGCCGAACACCCGCGCGCCGAATGGAACGACCTGTGGCTGCTGCTGGAAATCTTCCACGAAGGCAAGCAGCCACAAGTGCTGGGCGAAAACGTCACCAGCGACGTCACCGACCACAAGAGCGATTTCCACCAGGGCTACCGCAACAGCTTCGTGGCCACCCCGTGGGACGCCCACTACCGCCCTGCCCTCGAGCACCCGAAACCGAAAGTCCTCGGCAGCCAGACCGCGATCGTCACCGGCCCCGCCGGCGAAGAAATCCACTGCGACCAGTACGGCCGCGTGAAAGTGCAATTCCACTGGGACCGCGACGGCCAGGCCGACGACAAGACTACTTGCTGGCTACGCGTCGCCAGCGGCTGGGCCGGCGCTGCCTATGGCGGCATCGCCATCCCGCGCATCGGCATGGAAGTGCTGGTGACCTTCCTTGAAGGCGATCCCGACCAGCCGCTGGTCACCGGCTGCCTGTACCACAAGGAAAACGTCGTCCCTTACGACTTGCCGGCGAACAAGACCCGCAGCACCTTCAAAACCCTGAGTTCACCGGGCGGCAAGGGCTACAACGAGTTCCGTATCGAAGACAAGAAAGGCGTCGAGCAGATCTACATCCACGCCCAGCGCGACTGGGACGAAAACATCGAGCACGACCAGAAGATCCGCGTCGGCAACGAACGGCATGACACCGTCGAGGCCAATGTTTTAAGTGAATTCAAGGTCGAGGAACACCGCATCACCCACTTGGATCGCAAGAGCGAAATGCGCGCCAACGATCACCTGACTGTCGGCGTGACCCAACATGTGAAGGTCGGCACCGGGCAGTTCGTGGAAGCAGGCACGGAGATTCACTACCACGCTGGCGACAAAGTGGTTATCGAAGGTGGCATGGAACTCACGGCCAAGGCTGGCGGCAGTTTCGTCAAGGTTGATGCCGGTGGTGTGACCATCAGCGGTGCCGAGGTGAAGGCCAACACCGGCGGCGCGCCGGGCGCCGGCACCGGGATCGCGATTCTACCGCCGGTCATTCCAGCACCGGCCGCCAACGACAAGCCTGGCACCGTTGTTTCGCCGAAGCAGGTTGTGAAGTCGGCTTGATGCGCAACGCAGTCATCGCGGCTGGACTCATCGCATCAAGCCTTCATGTCTTTGCCGATCAGCCACCGTTCACGACGGTGGCTGAGTGTAATCTCGCCGGCTCCGACAGCAGAGTGTCCCTGCTGCGGGGCCATCCCCTCTCCGACTCTCACGTTTACAAAATCAGTCAGAAACACGAAACCAGATTCTTGTATGCGGATGCCGACGCGTCTAATGGCAGCCGTGTCGATTGGCAGTGCGTGTCTATAGGCAACGACGTGAATGTCTTGCTGATTACCGGCGAGTTCAGCTCCAACTACCAACAAGGCATCTTGTTCTTTCGAGATACAAGCGACAGACGGATACACCGTGTGGAGTTTGCCGAAAGGAACCGTCCTCGCTGGGTATTGAGCGGCTCGAAAAGCCCTCAAGTGATATTCGAGAACGTCGGACATGAAAGCGTCCACAAGTACCTGATTTACGGTCCGTCGGATGCTTACCTCGAAACGGATGAGCTGCCCGTTCCTGCAACCGGCGAATCGCTGATTGAGCTGAAACCTTACCCGTAGTCGCTGAGGTTTTTTCTTCAACGGGGGACCATCGCGTCCCCCGTTGAACGCTGGTGAAACGTCAGACCGGTGCGGTCCAGTTCAACATTTTCTGCTGCGCAACCTGAAGCAAATCACTGCCATCCTGCGTCAGCAGGTACAGCGCATGGGTGATGTGGGGGATGTCCTGGACGTCGGCGTGTTTGAAGCACAGGCAGTGCAGGGTTTCGAGCAGGTCGCTGGCGGCGCGGATGCGTTGCACGGCGGCTTCGAAGAGGTCTTTCGGGTTGGCTTGGGTGTCGATGACCAGCGGCGCGCTGTCGGTGACGCCGCTGTTGAGTGGGAGATAGCGGGCGGAGCTTGGTTTCAGGATTGGCATTGTCATTACTCGATAGGCTTCAATGACCCGCCGACACCGTGACCAAACGATGGGAGGCGGACTGTATGCAAGGCTTGGTCAACTGAGAAACCCGATCAGCTCGCCCGAAGGCGCCCCTGCACACAGCCGCCACAGCAATGTACTCCGAAGACGTGAGTGTCCGCGGCGCGAATCATGGCACAGATGTGTCGAGTTTTTCAGGTGACCAAACCTAAGCCGCTGATTTTGCAGCGACGCCAAACCATAACCGCCCCACTCCAGCCCCCGAAAGCAGACAAGGCATCCACCCTTGTAGGAATCCGCCGAGTCTCCCCCGCGAAACAATCCCCGCCCAGACAGCCGGCGTTCAGCCCGGTTAACCATCGCTTAACGCCGCGGTCAAAAACTCTACTGAACCGCACACCCTCAGCCCCAGGCTGACGCCGAGTGCGGCAGGTTTGGCTGGCAATCCGCCAAACTCCATTTCCGTCGCACCGGAGTCCATCATGAACATTCGTCCGTTCCTGCTCACCACCGCCCTCGTCTGCACCGCGTTTGCCGGGCTGGCCCAGGCCAATGACACCTCCAAGGCTGTTCCCTATGAATACGGCATGCCGCTGCATGTCGCCAAAGTGGTTTCCCTGACCGAGCCGCAGACGCAGGAGTGCAAGGTCATCACCGCCGACATGAAGTACCTCGACAGCACCGGGAAACCGGAAGAAATCAGTTACCGGAAATTATCTGACGCGTGCAGCTTCCAGAACTGACAGAAAGCTCTGATTTGCGGCTTTGCGGTAGGCGAGCACGGGTCTCGAAGAGTATGCTCGGGGCCCTCCTCACTGCCGCAAGGATTCGCCATGCAGTTGTCGTTTCGCACGCTCTCGACCATCACCTTTTCCCTGTGTTTTCTGCTGTCCCTGGCATGGGGTCTGGCGCCACAGATGTTGCTGGCGATCTGGAGCATCGAGTATTCGGAGGCAGCCGGATTCGTCGCACGGCGCAGCGCAGTGCTGTTTGCAGCGTTAGGAGTGATGTTTTATCTGGTACGCAACGCGCCGGTGTCGATCGCGCGCAATGCGCTGAGCAACGGCTTTATCGTCGGCTGTTTTGGCCTGGCGGTGCTGGGGTTTGCTGAATGGCTCAACGGCCACGCCGGCCCCGGGATTCTGCTCGCGGTGCTGGTCGAGTTCGCGCTGGGCCTTGGCTTCTTGCAGGCCCGGCGCGTGACGGTCGAACTGGGTGAAACAGTCGGTTAGACGACTCGGGATCGCGGCACTGAATGATGGATTGCCGTTTGTTGCGCAAGATCCGAGCGCAATCCGGCGATCAGGCCGTTGATTTCGCGACAGCTGTTCAAATGACTGGCATCAATGCCACTCACCTGCAACTCAACCTGATCGGTCTGGTGATCGCCATACACCTTGACGGTCATCGACAGATCCGGGGACAGCGTGCATTGGCAGCGTTTCGGTAGAAAACTGCTTTCTATGATGTTGCGGAGTTCCAAGGCAGACAGAAACATGGCGAAACCTCTCCTTACTGTGAGACTGCCAATCAAGTATTCACGTCGACCGTTGCCACGGCTTCCCACGGGTGTATCCCCGCTGAATCCCTGGGTGTGACAAGCGGCTGTACTGCGAAATGCCCATTGGAGTGTAGGCGCCCGAACTCGGTGCGCCGCACCAAATCAACGCATAAAACGTGCCTTTCATCAGGTTGCATTCACCTCCTTGCAAATCAAAGGCTTGGAAAAAAGGCAGGCCACTGGCCAGTTGCAAAATGCAAGATTCGATTGTGCAGGCACTGCAATTTGCATGCGGCTGGCGGTTTGCATTCATCGCCCTTGGCAGTGAGAATGCCCGTCAACCAACGTACACCCGCCAGGAGGCTTCAATGGGAAATTTCACTGTTTACGCGACCGCCGGCCTGATGCTCGCCAGCCTGTCCACCCTCACCCACGCCGCCAAACTTGAAGACACCGCGCCTTATCCGAAGGCCGAAGCGGGCTTCACTCGCCAAGTCATCCACCTGCCGCAGCAGGCCCAGGAAGAAAACTTCAAAGTCGAAATCCTCGCTGGCAAGACCCTCGAAGTCGACTGCAACCGCCAACGCCTGGGCGGCACCCTCGAAGAGAAAAACCTCGAAGGCTGGGGTTATCCGTTCTACCGCCTGGAAAAAGTCAGCGGCCCGATGAGCACGCTGATGGCCTGCCCGCCCGGCACCCAGAAAAAACGCGCATTCGTGCCGGTGATCGGTGACGGTTTCACCGTGCGCTACAACAGCAAGCTGCCGATCGTGATCTACGCACCGCAGGACGTCGAAGTGCGCTTCCGCATCTGGTCGGCCTCGGACAAGGTTGGCGTGGCCATTCCCGAGTAACTTCAAGCCACAACGCCGCACGCCGCCGCTCGCTCGGCGACATGGCGCAAGCTGTCGAAATTGATATTGGCGCCAGAATCGATGGCGATGAACGTCTGATTCCGTGCGCCGGTTTGCGCCACGTACTGTTTGATGCCCGCGACCGCTAATGCACCTGAAGGCTCGGTGATCGAGCGGGTATCGTCGTAGATATTCTTGATCGCCGCACAGAGCTCATCGTTGCTGACGGTAATGACCTCATCCACGCAGAAGCGGCAAACCTCGAACCCGTAAGCGCCGATCTGCGCCACCGCCACGCCATCGGCGAAAGTGCCCACGTTGGGCAACACCACTCGCTCATCCGCTTGCAGGGCAGCTTTCAGGCAGGCCGAGTGCTCCGACTCGACACCGATGATCCGCACCTCCGGTCGCAGGTATTTCACATACGCCGCGATGCCGGCGATCAACCCGCCACCGCCCACTGGGACGAAGATCGCATCCAGTGCGCCCTGATGCTCGCGCAGGATTTCCATCGCAACCGTGCCCTGGCCAGCGATCACATCTGGATCGTCGAAAGGCGAAACGAACGTTCGCCCAGTCTGCTCAGCCATTTGCAGCGCGTGGGCCAGGGCAAAGGGAAAGCTTTCACCATGCAATAGCGCCTCAGCCCCGCGACTGCTGACCCCCAGCACTTTCAACTCAGGCGTGGTTGCCGGCATCACAATGGTCGCGGCAATGCCCAGTTCCCGCGCCGCCAGCGCTACGCCTTGCGCATGATTGCCCGCCGACGCCGTGATCACGCCGCGCGCCTTCTGCTCGTCGCTCAACTGCACCAGCTTGTTGTAGGCACCACGGATCTTGAAGGAGAACGTCGGTTGCAGGTCTTCGCGTTTGAGCAGGATCCGGTTGCCCAGCGCTTCGGACAGCGCCGGCGCCGGTTGCAGCGGCGTGCGCACCGCCAGTTCATACACCGGCGCGGCGAGGATCTTTTTCACGTACTGCTCAAGCAGGGCTTGCTGGGCGGGGCTGTAGCGCATGGTCGTCTCCTGACGTTTGATTCAGAACCCCGGAGACAGAAAATGAAAACCCGCCTCTAGGGCGGGTTGGGTGCTGCAGTCGTGAGCTAGCCCGCCAAATGAGGAATGGCGGTAATAATGCTTGGCTGGCAGCGCAGTACGGTGGAAGTCATGGCCCCGAAATTAGCCCGGGCGCTGCTGGCAAGTCAATGGCGAATTCTGTTTTCATTTCGCCAGACGCCTGAGCCCGAACAGCATCCCGCCCGCCCCCAGCAGCATCGCCGCCAGGAACAACGGGTACGACACCCACCACGGCGTGCCGGCGGTCATCATGCTGAATTCCGACATGCCGCCGATGCTCGCAATCAGGTTGAGCGGCAGGAACACCACGTTGATCAGTGTCAGTTTGCGCAGCAGGTTGTTCATGCTGTTGTTCATCAGGTTGCCCCGGGCGTCGATCAGCCCGGAGAACACCGTCGAATAGATTTCCGCCTGCTTGTAGCACTGGTTGTTTTCGATGATCAGGTCGTCGATCAGGCCGATGGCTTCGCTGCCGAAATGCTGTTTTTCCGCGTGATTGCGCAACCGCGTCAGCACCGCGCCGTTGCTGTGAAGGGCGTTGATGTAATAGATCAGGCTTTCGCTGAGGTTGAACATCTGCACCAGATGCTGGTTTTGCATCGAGGCGTTGAATTTCTGCTGCAACTCCCGGGCGACCAGTTTGATCACCTTCAAATGCCCGAGGTAGTGATGGATGTTGTTGAACAGCAGATCCAGCAACACGTCCAGCGGCGTGTTCAGTGGCTGACGTGTGCCGACACCGTGCAGCGGCGTGTCGTCCGTGGCGATCACCAGCAACTGGCCCGGTGAGAACAGCAATCCGCAGGACGACACCTCGAACGCCAGGCTGCCGCCGCCGGAATAATTCTCCGGGCGTTTCCAGATCAGAAACAAGTGATCGGGGTGAAACTCGATCCGCGACACCTCGTCCGGATCCAGCGCCGAGGCCAGCGCGTGTTCATCGAGTTTGAAGTGACTGTGCAGCAAGTCGCGCTCGGCGGCGTCGGGGTCGCTGAACAGCATCACCTCGGCGTCCAGTCGCTCGACCCGCTGCAAACCGCCGTGATTCAGTGCAAAGCTGTTGATCATCGGCCGGTCACCAGGCCTGCCCGCGGCGTTTGAGTTCGAGACGCCGCACGAACTCTTCCAGTACCAGCGAATACAAATCGTCCTGCAGGTAGGCGTCTTCGATGCCGGCGTCGAGGTTCGGGTTGTCGTTGACCTCGATCACCACCACCTTGTCGCCGGCCTGTTTCAGGTCAACACCGTACAAGCCGTCGCCGATCAGGTTGGCGGTCTTCACCGCCAGTTCCACCACCGCGCGCGGCGCTTCGTGAATCGCCAGCGTGCGGCATTCGCCGTTGACGTCCTGGCCCTTGGCCTTGTGGTTGTAGATCTGCCAATGGCCCTTGGACATGAAGTACTGGCAGGCGAAGATCGGTTTGCGGTTGAGCACGCCGATGCGCCAGTCGTACTCGGTGTAGAAAAACTCCTGGGCCAGCAACAGCACCGAATGTTCGAACAGCTCGGCGGTGGCCTCCAGCAAAGCCTCTTGGCTCTCAACCTTGATCACGCCACGGGAGAAACATCCGTCGGGGATCTTCAGTACCAGCGGAAAACCGAGGCGCTCGCCGACCCGTTCGAAGTCTTCGGGTCGCTCCTTGTACAGGATTTCCGTAGCCGGCATGCCCAGTTGATGGCTGTTGAGCAGGTCGGTGAGGTAGACCTTGTTGGTGCAGCGCAGGATCGACGTCGGGTCGTCCATCACCACCAGACCTTCGCTTTCGGCCTTCTTGGCGAAGCGATAAGTGTGGTTGTCGACGCTGGTGGTCTCGCGGATCAGCAGGCCGTCGTACTCGGCCAGCCTTGCATAGTCCTTGCGTTCGATCAGCTCGACATCGATGCCCATGCCCTTGCCGACCCGCACAAAGTTTTCCAGTGCGCGGGCGTTGGACGGCGGCAACGCCTCCTGCGGATCGTGCAGGATCGCCAGATCATAACGCGCCACTTGCGGCGAACGCGGTACGCGCCAGATCTTGCGGCTGAAACCGTCCAGCGCATTGGCGAACTGATCTTCCTGATCGTCACGCAACTTGTGCAAGGCACCGGACTTTATGCCTTCGATGTGCCATCCGTTAGTTCTGCGAAACTCAACTAACAGAATCGGGCACGGAAATACTTCAAACAATTGCCGGGCCAGATCCTGCAACGGCTCGATATGGGTTTTGCCGAAATAAAGTGTCAGCGTAAAACCTTCGGTATCGCTGTAAAGATGATGACTGAGGGCTTTTTCCAGGGTTTTATCCAGGTCATCCAGCGCCAGACCGTAAAGGGATTTTCGCGTCAGTTCGCTGATGGTGCGCACCGAAGGAATCACCTTGTGCCCGCGCGCTTCAGCCAGCAGCGAGCAGTAATAACCGTGCCCCAGATACTTGTAGCTGCGGCACAGGTTGATCACCTGCACCCGTTTTCCCGGCTCGCTGTCGGGTGGTTGTTCAAGGTATTCCTGGGCCGTCAGGATGTCTTCGCTGGGGAAATACGAGGCCCAGTCTTCCTCGCGTTCGACGATGATCAACACTTGACTGGAAGTCCTGATCTGCGGTTTTAAATAAGTTGCCGGTGGCAAATTTTGACTGGATACTTCGCGCCAATGACCCTGTACCGCTGACATAGAAATTGATCCGTTGGAGAACAAGACCTTTTCTATTAAGCACGAAGTTTTTCGAAAGTCCCGTTTCGTTACGCAACTTTTACGGTGGTCATATGAATGCTGTTTTTCGCCTGGCGGTGGTTGAAGATTTGCCAGCGTTGCTCACGCTGGAGATGCACTGTTTCACCACGGATCGGCTCACCCGCCGCAGTTTCCAATGGATGATCACCCGGGCCAACGGGCAATTGTGGGTGGCCGAACGTGAGGGCCAACTCGCCGGTTATGCGTTGGTGCTGTTTCATCGCGGCACCTCGCTGGCCCGACTGTATTCCATTGCGATTGCCCCCGAGGCGCGCGGCGGCGGTCTGGGCAAGCAATTGCTGCAACGGATCGAGACCTGTGCGCTCGATCACGACTGCGCCTACCTGCGGCTGGAAGTGCGCACCGACAACCCCACCGCCATCGCCCTGTACGAGCGCAACGGTTACCGACGCTTTGCCTTGATCCATGACTACTACGAGGATCACGCCGACGCACTGCGTCTGGAGAAACGCATTCTCCAGCACCGCGACTCACGCAACATCAAGGTCCCCTATTACCGACAAACTACCGACTTCACCTGCGGCCCGGCCTGCCTGCTGATGGCCATGGGTGCGTTGCAGGCCGATCATTTGCTGGAGCGGCGCGAGGAATTGCAGTTGTGGCGCGAGGCAACCACGGTGTTCATGACGGCTGGCCATGGCGGTTGCAGCCCGCAAGGTCTGGCACTGGCAGCCTGGCGCCGGGGTTTCAAAGTGCGCTTGCAACTGAGCATGAGCGGGCCGCTGTTTCTCGATGGCGTGCGCGATGCGCATAAAAAAGACGTCATGCGCCTGGTCCATGACGAGTTCATGGCGCAACTGAACGACACAGACGTCGATCAGGTCATTGGCGTAACGCTGGACTTGCCCGCATTGCTGACCAACGGCGGTCAGCCCCTGGTGCTGATCAGCAGCTATCGCCTGACCCGGTCCAAATCGCCGCACTGGGTGATCGTCACCGACTGCGATGAAGACTTCGTCTACCTGCACGACCCGGATGTCGATCACAGCCAGCATCGTCAGCCCATGGACTGCCAGCACGTGCCGGTCAGCCATGGGGAGTTCGAGAAGATGTGCCGCTTCGGTCGTGGCAAGTTGCGGGCAGCGGTGGTGCTTTACGCCCGCTCGCCCGCATGACGCATTTATTTGAGTCCGACCTTGTACAGCGAACCATCGGACTCATCGGTCAGCACATACAGGTAACCGTCCGGCCCTTGGCGCACATCACGGATCCGCTGCTTCAGTTCGCCCAGCAAGCGTTCCTCATGCACCACCTTGTCGCCGTCGAACTGCAAACGGATCAGCTCCTGCGTCACCAGCGCACCGATGAACACGTTGTGCTGCCAGGGTTTGAAGCGATCGGCATCGTAGAAGGCCATGCCGGTGACGCCCGGGGATTTTTCCCAGACATGGTGCGGCCCTACCGTGCCTTCTGCGGTTTTGCCCTTGGCTTCCGGGATCGGTTGCATGGAATAGTTGATGCCGTGGGTCGCCAGCGGCCAGCCGTAATTCTTGCCGCGCTCGATGATGTTCACCTCGTCGCCGCCGCGCGGGCCGTGCTCGTTTTCCCACAGGGTTCCGGTCCACGGATTGAGCGCGGCGCCCTGGGGATTGCGGTGGCCGTAAGACCAGATCTCCGGGCGCACGCCGGACTGGCCGACAAAGGGGTTGTCATCAGGCACCTTGCCGTCGGGGTAGATCCGCACAACCTTGCCTTGCAGCTTGTCCAGGTCCTGCGCGGTCGGGCGGTCGTTGTTTTCGCCCAGGGTAATGAACAGGTAACCGTCGCGGTCGAACACCAGTCGCGAGCCGAAGTGGTTGCCGACCGACAGTTTCGGTTCCTGACGGAAAATCACGTTGAAGTCCTTCAGGGTTTTCAGGTCATCCGACAGGCGCCCGCGCCCCACCGCCGTCCCAGCCTTGTCACCCGCACCGCCGCCCTCGGCGTAGGACAGGTACACGAGGCGATCCTGTTTGAAATCCGGTGACAGCACTACGTCGAGCAATCCGCCCTGCCCTTTGGCCCAGACGTCCGGCACACCGGTGATCGGCGCGGACAGTTTGCCGTCAGCGCCTACCACACGCAGGTTACCGGGCCGCTCAGTCACCAGCATGCCCTGACGATCCGGCAGGAACGCCAAGGCCCATGGGTGCTCGAGCCCTTGGGTAATCGTTGTGACCTCGAGGGTGCCCTGCTCGCTTTGCAGCTCTTTGGGAGCGGCAGCGAACGCCGGGCTAGTGATCAGTGCACTGGCACACAGGCCGGCCAGAAGTGTTTTACGCAACATGCACGATTCCTTTTGTTCGTGTGAAGGGCTGACAGAAGCGGTTCTGCCATTCAACGGTTGCTCCCGCTGTCACGGGCTGGAGGATTGGGGATGAAGGTGGGTGGCGTGCTCGGGACGGAGCGCAGCGGCTGGCCATTGCCGATGCCGCGGTTTTCCAGGGTCGGCGGGCGTGGTACGGGCACCGTGTTCGGCCCGCGAACAGGCGGAGCGCTGGGCTGGGTGCCCTGCATGCTGTTGGGGTTGGCCCGGCGGATCGGGCTGTTGTAGGGGTTGTTGCTGTTGCCGGTCGGACTTTGCGCCAGCAACAACGGTGAATGCGTGATTGCGCCCTCTGCGTGAACCAGACCACCAGTGAGGGCGAGCAATGCAATGCCAAGCAGGAAACGGTTCATGAACGGCCTCTTTCGATGCACGTGGATTAGAGCCTTCGAGTCCACGCTACGCCCAGGGTTCGGATTTGTTAACCCGTCACCGCTAAACAAGATGTAACACGGCTTGACCTGCCGTTTACCGCCGCACCCTGCAAACAACGGAAACTTTTACGCAGGGCCACGGGTCACCCGAACATCACTCGGAGAACAGCACCATGGCTCGGGCAATCTGGAAAGGCGCAATCAGTTTCGGTCTGGTGCACATCCCCGTTGCGCTGGTTTCGGCGACCTCGTCCCAAGGCGTCGATTTCGACTGGCTCGACAGCCGCAGCATGGACCCGGTCGGCTATAAACGGGTCAACAAGGTCACCGGCAAGGAAGTCACCAAGGAGCACATCGTCAAAGGCGTGCAGTTCGAAAAAGGCCGCTATGTGGTGCTCAGCGAGGAAGAGATCCGTTCGGCACACCCGGTTTCGACCCAGACCATCGACATCTTCGCCTTCGTCGACAGCGAGCAAATTCCGTTGCAGAACATCGACACGCCCTATTACCTGGCCCCGGACAAGCGCGGTGGCAAGGTCTACGCCCTTCTGCGTGAAACCCTGAGCAAAACCCAAAAGGTCGCCCTCGCCCGTGTGGTTTTACACACGCGTCAGTATCTGGCCGCGTTGATGCCCCTGGAGTCGGCATTGGTGCTGGTGAAACTGCGCTGGCCTCAGGAAGTGCGCAGCCTTGATGAACTGGCACTGGGCAGCGAAGTGACCAAACCGCAGTTGGCCAAGGGTGAACTGGACATGGCCAAGCGGCTGGTGGAAGACATGACGGCAGACTGGACGCCCGAGGACTACAACGACGAGTTCGAAAACAAGATCATGGCGCTGGTGGACAAAAAGGCCCATGAAGGCAAGATCGAAGACGTTGAAACCGTTTCCGGTGAGGAAGAGCGCAAATCGGCCGATGTTATCGACCTGACCGAACTGCTCAAGCGCAGCCTCGGCGGGAAAGCCCCGGCCAAACCGGCGAAGAAGACCGCCAGCAAGGCAACACCAGCGAAGAAGACCAAAAGAGCGTCGTGAAAATGAAATCGGGCGACTGCCTTTCAACAGTCGCCCGATGCGTCAGATCAGAATAAAGATCGCCAGCAGTCCGCCGAAGATCGCCCACTTTTCCATGTAATAGAGCTTGCGATTGCGCTTCTTCAGCTCTTTGCCGCGCAGTCGAATCTTGTAGATTTTGGTAAACAATCGGTTGATGCCACCGGTGCGGTCACCCGCGTCGTTCGGTGCACCGGCCGCCGACATCACGGTACGGCTGAACCAGCCGTTGAACGCCGCTGCCCAGCGATACTTCATCGGACGTTCGACGTCACAAAACAGAATGATGCGATTCTGGTCGGTGGTGTTTTCTGCGTAATGAATGAAGGTCTCATCGAACATCACCGCTTCGCCATCACGCCAGTGATAGTTCTCGCCATCGACATTGATGTAGCAACCGGCGTCGTTCGGCGTTTCCAGGCCCAGGTGATAACGGTAGGAACCGGCGTAAGGATCGCGGTGACGCACCAGTTTCGAGCCCGGCGGCAATTCTGCAAACATCGCAGCCTTGATCGAGCCGATGCTCTGCACCAGTTCGGTAGTACGTGGGCACAGTTGCAGTGCCGACGGGTGGCTGTCGCCGTACCACTTCAGGTAGAAACGCTTCCAGCCGGTCTTGAAGAACGAGTTGAAACCGACGTCGTCGTACTGATTCGAGCGCTTGATCTCGCCGGCGCGCAGCAGATTGCGGCCTTCCTCGCGGATTTCTTCCCAGTGGGTCTGTAACGGAGTCAGGTCGGGAAAATCCTTCGGATCGAGATACGGCGTGTTGGGCTTTTTCGAGAACAGATAAAGGAAGCAGTTGATCGGTGCCAGAAACGAAGAGTGATCGCTAAGTTGTCGACCGAGCTTGTGGCGCACGCGACCACGCAGATGAACGTATGCAATGGAAATGACATATACAGCGGCAATGATGAGTTTCACGGAAATCGTCACACGTCAGAAGTGAGCAAACTGCGCGCCTTCAGGGCTGTGGCCCAAGGTCTGTGGCAGTGGTCTGAAATCAAAAAAAACGTCCCGGTGGCGCATCCTTGAGCCCATGCCGGACAAGGCATTGGGTGAATGGATGGCATTTTAGCCACAGTTTGTAACCAATAGTGAACACTCGTCTGTGAAAAACTGTCCCGCGATCGCGCCAAACGGCAATCGGGATGTCACCGCCCTATCGTTTAAAGAGCCAGACCAGTACAATCGCCGCCAAACTTTACGCGCCCCCCTTGGTTGATGACGGGATTGTCCCGCCTCAGCGCACTTCGACTCGGGCCAAGCGCTCCGGCTGCACCCTCGCTACTCAGCACGCTTCGCAGGAAAAACCTTTGATTTCTACAGCTAACATCACCATGCAGTTCGGCGCCAAGCCGCTGTTTGAAAACGTTTCGGTCAAATTCAACGGCGGCAACCGCTACGGCCTGATCGGCGCCAACGGTTGCGGCAAGTCGACCTTCATGAAAATCCTCGGCGGCGACCTCGAGCCGTCCGGTGGCCAGGTCATGCTGGAGCCGAACATTCGCCTGGGTAAATTGCGCCAGGATCAGTTCGCCTACGAAGAATTCACCGTGATCGACACCGTGATCATGGGTCACGAGGAGCTGTGGAAGGTCAAGGCCGAGCGCGACCGCATCTACTCGCTGCCGGAAATGAGCGAAGAAGACGGCATGGCCGTGGCCGAGCTGGAAACCGAGTTCGCCGAAATGGACGGCTACACCGCCGAATCCCGCGCCGGTGAACTGCTGCTGGGTCTGGGCATTCCGCTGGAACAGCATTTCGGCCCGATGACCGAAGTCGCGCCGGGCTGGAAGCTGCGTGTTCTGCTGGCCCAGGCACTGTTCTCCGATCCTGAAGTGCTGCTGCTCGACGAACCGACCAACCACCTGGACATCAACACCATCCGCTGGCTGGAAACGATTTTGACGGCGCGTAACAGCACCATGATCATCATTTCCCACGACCGTCACTTCCTGAACAGCGTCTGCACCCACATGGCCGACCTGGACTACGGCGAGCTGCGTCTGTTCCCGGGCAACTACGACGAGTACATGACCGCGGCGACCCAGTCCCGCGAGCAACTGCTGTCGGACAACGCCAAGAAGAAAGCCCAGATCGCCGAACTGCAAACGTTCGTCAGCCGCTTCTCGGCCAACGCCTCGAAAGCCAAGCAGGCCACTTCCCGTGCCAAGCAGATCGACAAGATCCAGCTGGCCGAAGTCAAGCCATCGAGCCGCGTGAGCCCGTTCATCCGTTTCGAACAGACCAAGAAGCTGCACCGCCAGGCCGTGACCATCGAGCAGATGTCCAAGGGCTTCGACGGCAAGACCCTGTTCAAGAACTTCAGCTTCACCGTTGAAGCCGGCGAGCGCGTAGCGATCATCGGCCCGAACGGCATCGGCAAGACCACTCTGCTGCGCACGCTGATGGGCGAACTGAACCCGGACGCAGGCACGGTGAAGTGGACTGAAAGCGCGGAGCTGGGCTACTACGCTCAGGACCACGCCCACGACTTCGAAGACGACGTCAGCCTGTTCGACTGGATGGGTCAGTGGACTCAGGGCGAGCAAGTGATCCGTGGCACCCTCGGTCGCATGCTGTTCTCCAACGACGAGATCCTCAAGTCGGTGAAGGTGATTTCCGGTGGTGAGCAAGGTCGCATGCTGTTCGGCAAGCTGATCCTGCAAAAGCCGAACGTACTGGTAATGGACGAACCGACCAACCACCTGGACATGGAATCGATCGAGGCGCTGAACCTGGCGCTGGAAAACTACCCGGGCACGCTGATCTTCGTCAGCCACGACCGTGAGTTCGTATCGTCCCTGGCCACCCGCATCATCGAGCTGAGCCCGAACGGCGTGACCGACTTCAGCGGCACCTACGACGATTACCTGCGCAGCCAAGGCGTAGTGTTCTGAGTCGAATCGAGCGGTAAACAGAAAGCCCTGTCCTTGTGACAGGGCTTTTTTTTGCTCATTGCTGATCGTTCCCACGCTCTGCGTGGGAATGCCTCAAGGGAGGCTCCGTGTTCCAGCTCTCGAATGGGACGCAGAGCGTCCCGGGCTGCATTCCCACGCGGAGCGTGGGAACGATCAACATGAGGCCGTGGGTGCGTGGTGCGTGGAATCGATCGTTAGCCTGCTTTCTTTTATTTCAGCGCCACGCCATGATGCGGACTCTCCCACCGCCGCCCGCGAACGAGTTCTCATGTCTGCGCAGCAACAGCCACCGCAAAGCTCCATGGCGATCACCCTGCAGATCGTCTCCATCGTTTTCTATACCTTTATTGCCTTCCTCTGCATCGGCCTGCCGATTGCGGTGCTGCCCGGTTACGTGCACGAACAACTGGGTTTCAGTGCCGTGATCGCGGGGCTGGTGATCGGTTCGCAATACCTGGCCACTCTGCTCAGTCGGCCCATGGCCGGGCGCATGTCGGATACCGTCGGGACCAAACGGGCGATTGTTTACGGCTTGTCGGGGATCGTACTCAGCGGCTTGTTGACGCTTGTCTCTACGTTGCTGCAGGACTTCCCGCTGACGAGCCTGATCATCCTGATCGCCGGGCGCTTGCTGCTCGGTATCGCGCAAGGATTGATCGGCGTCGGCACCATCAGTTGGTGCATGGGTCAGGTAGGGGCGGAACATACCGCCCGTTCCATCGGCTGGAACGGCATCGCCTCTTATGGCGCCATCGCCATCGGCGCGCCGTTGGGTGTGCTGATGGTGGCCGACTACGGCTTTACCAGCCTCGGGATCGCGCTCTCGGTATTGGCCGCTGGCGCCCTGTTGCTGATCCGCAACAAGCCTTCGGTGCCGGTGGTGCGCGGCGAACGCCTGCCGTTCTGGAATGTATTCGGACGCATTGCACCGTTCGGCGCCAGTCTGAGCCTGGCTTCGATCGGTTACGGCACCCTGACCACCTTCATCACCCTGTATTACCTCAATCGCGGCTGGACCGGCGCGGCGTACTGCCTGACGGTATTCGGTGTGTGCTTCATCCTGTCGCGACTGCTGTTCATTTCAGCCATCGCACGTTTTGGCGGTTTTGCGTCCGCCATCGCCTGCATGGCCATCGAGACCGTCGGACTGTTGCTGCTGTGGCTCGCACCCTCGACCGCGTACGCCTTGATCGGCGCAGGCCTGGCCGGATTCGGTCTGTCGCTGGTGTATCCAGCGCTGGGCGTTGAAGCGATCAAGCAGGTACCCAACTCCAGCCGTGGTGCCGGGCTGAGTGCCTATGCGGTGTTTTTCGATCTCGCACTGGCGATTGCCGGCCCGTTGATGGGCGCGGTGGCGTTGAATCTGGGGTATTCGTGGATTTTCCTGATCGCTGCACTGCTGTCCGTCACCGGACTGGCGCTGACGTTATGGCTCAAGCGTCGGGCAATGGCCTGAGCCTTTACTGATCCGCCGTCTGCATCCCCGCGCGGGTCGGCCTGCCCAGAGCGTGGGAGAAGAACCGCCCGGCCTCGGAAATCAGGTTGCGATGGATGTCTTCGCGATCCACGCCATCGGCATCGGTGCACAGCGCCGGCATGGCGAGGATCTGCTCTTCGGTGCACGGCGCCATGAACACAAAGTGCCCTGCCCCGGCCAGCAATTTGAAGTCGGGCGCGGTCGGCAGCTTGCGCGCCAGGGCGGCGGCGTTTTTGTCGAAGGCCACCAGTTTGTCGCCGTCACCGCTGTAGAGCAGCACCGGCACGTGAACATCGGCGAGGGTGTGACGACCAAACTTGAGGCTCAGCGGTGCCATCAACAGCAGCGCATGCACGCGCGGATCGGCCACCGGTTGCAGATCGTCGCGATCGACAATCAACTCACCCTGGGTGTTGCAGGCGTCGCGGTCGTCCGGGCGTTCCTGGCAGTAACGGCGCAGACGATCCAGATCAGGCTGTGCGCCGGACAGAATCAACGCGGTCTCGCCGCCTGCCGAATAACCAATGACGCCAACCTGATCAGCATTCACGTACGGCGCGAGCATACGGTCGCCCAACGTGGCGGTAATGGCTTCGGAAATCTGGATCGGCCGGCCGTAAAGGTTGCTCAGCGTACCGAGGCGGCTGTGATCCTTGGAGTTGTCGCCGGGGTGAATCACCGCCACCACCACAAAGCCCTTGCGTGCCAGTGACGTGGCCAGATCGTGCAGCGCCAGTGGCGTGCCGGTGTTGCCGTGGGACAGCATCAGCATCGGGAAGCGGCCGATGGCGACTTTGGTGTCTTCGCCGGCCTCGACCGAATAGCCTTCGAGCAGGCTCATGTGTTCGCGATCGCTGGAGGGATAGAACGCGATGGCACGCATCGGTTGCAGGTCGAGCGGGTCGAGGAACGTCATCTCGTGATAGCCGACGCTCCAGCGTGGGTGCTGCCCGGGCGCAGCGTGCACTGAATTGAGGCTGCCGAGCAGGCAAATCAGTAACGCTGCACAAAGACGCATCATGGGATGCCCCACCCTGTTGTTACTCAATCGAAAGATCCGTTGTGTTCGACGCCCGAAATTCCGAGGTTCGGTGATCCGGCGCGGCGTTGCACTCAGACGTTGATCATCAGACTGCATAACCCGGGCCAGATTATGTAACAGTCAGAAACAAAAAACTCCGTATCTGGCCCTTGCGGATCCAGAATACAGAGTTTTTTTGGGTTTGCCTGAACAGGAGCTGTTCTTTACGCAAGCCTTACGCGGCGGCGAACAGTTGCTCGCTGATTTTCGCCTGAGCAGCGCTCATGGCGCTGTTGCGCACTTCTTCGCCATAGGCCAGGCCTTCAGCACGCACGACTTCGATGTCGGTGATGCCGAGGAAGCCGAACACCAGCTTCAGGTAGTCTTCGTGCGCCACGCCCGAAGCCTGACCTGCGTGGATGCCGCCAGCGGTGGACACGATCACCACTTTCTTGCCACCGCACAGGCCTTCAGGGCCGGCTTCGGTGTAGCGGAAGGTCTGGCCGGCAACGGCAATGCGGTCGATCCAGGCTTTGAGCTGGGTCGGCACGGTGAAGTTGTACATCGGTGCAGCGACGACGATGGCGTCGGCGGCGATGAATTCGGCCAGGGTGGTGGCGCTCAGTTCGGCTTCGTGCTGTTGTGCGGCGTTGCGCAGTTCAGCGGTGGTGCCGGCGGCAACCAGAGTGGTCGACGAGAAGTGGCTGATGGCGTCGGCGGCCAGGTCGCGGTAGGTCACGACAGCGCTTGGCTCGGCGGCTTGCCAGGCTTGAGTCACTTGACTGCTCAGCTGACGGGAAGCGGAGTTGTCGCCCAGAATGCTCGAATCGATGTGCAGCAGTTTCATGTGGAATCTCCTGGAATGAATCGCCGGTGGCGACGGAATGGAGACAATCCTACCGACGAAACCAATAGCTGATTAGACGGCAACAATGCGATAGTTTGTCCCACTGATAGAACAGTCGGATTTCCCCATGCAAGACCTCAACGATCTCTACTATTTCGCCAAAGTGGTCGAGGCTGGCGGATTCGCCGCCGCCGGCCGCTTGCTGGGCATTCCCAAGTCACGCCTTTCACGGCGCATCGCCGAGCTGGAAGAACGCCTCGGCGCACGCTTGCTGCAACGCACCACTCGCCAATTGAAGCTGACGGCGGTCGGCGAACGCTATCTGCGTCACTGTCAGGCAATGCTGCTGGAAGCGGAAATGGCCGACGAGACGGTCGCCAGCATGTCCAGCGAGCCTCGCGGACGCCTGCGCGTTTCAAGCCCTACCGGGCTGGCCCATGAAATGCTGCCAGTGGTGATCAGCAATTTCCTTGGCAAATACCCTCAGGTGCAGCTGGAAGTCACCCTGATCAATCGCCGGGTCGACCTGATTACCGAAGGCATCGACGTGGCCCTGCGCGTGCGCGAACACGGCGATGAAGAACCGATGCTGGTGACCCGCCGCCTGCGGCAAGCGCAAATGGTGGTGGTGGCTAGCCCTTCCTTTATACAAGGCGTGGAAATCAATCATCCGCAAGACTTGAAGAACTTGCCGGTGTTAGGCGCTTTGGAGGCCGACCGCATGGTGCATGTGCGCCTGCTCGATCAGCACGGCAAGAGTTGCGATCTGGCGCTGGAAGCCCGGCTGGGGATCGACGATTTCATCGTGCGCAAGGCGTGTGTGCTGGCCGGCCAGGGTTTCACCCTGTTGCCGATGATGTATTGCGAAGCCGAGTTGAATAACGGCACGCTGGTGCAATTGTTGCCGGACTGGTCACTGCCTGGCGGCTGGCTGCAAGCGGTGTATCCGCATCGGCGCGGGGTGATGCCGGCGGTGCGCGCGTGGATCGATCATCTGGTCGAATCGTTCAATGCCTGTGGAGAACGGCTGTTATGAAACAAGGAAAGATGAGCGAGAAGGACGTCGCAGAGTTCTGCCTGGCCCTGCCCGGCGCCCGGGAAGACTACAAATGGGGTGGCGTGCGGGTGTTTTCGATTGCCGGCAACAAGATGTTCGCCTTGCAGGGATTGCGCGGTGATTCGCTGGCATTCAAGGTCGACAAGGACCTGTTTCTCGGTCATTGCGACCGGCCGGGCATTCACCCGGCGCCGTATCTGGCCCGGGCGCAATGGATCATCATGCACCCGCCCTACCCGCTGGGCGCCGAGGAACTGCAAGGGTTGCTGCAGCGTTCTCATCAACTGGTGGTGAGCAAGCTGCCCAAGCGCGTGCAGGTCGGGCTGTTGCTCTAGAACAGCGCCAGCAGGTTGGAACCGAGGAACAACTGATCGATCCAGAACATCTGGTGCAACGCCACGATCATCCAGAACAGCACCTGAAACGACACCTTGCGCGTCTTGTGCCGGAAGACCTGCTGGGCGATCAACGCGCCAGGCCAGCCGCCGGCCAGTTCCACGGCGTGCAGGATGTTCTCCGGCGTACGCCAGGCGTCGGCGCGGGCCTTGCGCTTGTCCGCCCAGTACAGGAAAAACGCCAGCACGCTGACCAGCCCGTAAGCCGTCAGCGGTACCAGGGAAATCCCGCGCAGCCACATCGACAGCGAGCCGGACAACGGCAAGGCGCAGACGATCAGCAGCACCACCAGCTTCAATTTCAGATGCTGAACATTGCCACCGGAAGGTCCGCGTTCCGGGCGACGTGCGCGGGAATCACTCATGGCTGGGCGGCCGTCCAGTCGACCCAGCCGAACTGCCAGGTCGCCAGAATCACCAGACCGAAGACGATCCGATACCAAGCGAACGCCGCGTAGCTGTGGCTGCCAATAAACTTGAGCAAACCGCGCACGGCGATCATGGCGAAGATGAAGGCCGTGACAAAACCGATGGCGAACACCGGAAAATCTGCCGGTACGAACAGGTCGCGATACTTGTAGCCCGAGTACACCGCCGCACCGACCATGGTGGGCATCGCCAGGAAGAACGAAAACTCGGTGGCGGTCTTGCGCGACAGGCCGAACAGCAGGCCGCCGATGATGGTCGAGCCAGAGCGCGAGGTGCCGGGGATCATTGCCAGGCACTGGGCGAAGCCAATCTTCAGTGCATCCGTCCAGCGAATCTCGTCGACCGTTTCGGCATGGACTTCATGCTGACGCTGTTCGGCCCACAGCATCACGATCCCGCCCACCACCAGCGCGGCGGCAACGGTGATCGGGTTGAACAGGTAGTGATGAATCAAGTCGGCGAAGATCACCCCCAACACCACGGCGGGCATGAAAGCGATCAGCAGGTTGACCGTGAAGCGCCGCGCACTCGGCTGGGTCGGCAAGCCGATGACCACGTCGAGAATCTTGCGTCGAAACTCCCAGACCACCGCGAGAATCGCGCCGAGCTGAATGATGATGTTGAACGCCATGGCCCGCTCGCCTCCGAAATCGAGCAAGTCGGCAACAATGATCTGGTGTCCGGTACTGGAAATGGGCAAAAACTCCGTCAGCCCCTCTACAACTCCAAGAATTAGTGCCTGCAAGGCCGTCCAAAGATCCATCAATCCCCCAGAGAGCGATGCGCAGCGGCATGCTCCGATAGTATTTTTTACGTTCACTTCGTTCAGCGTAGCTGGTTGTAGCTGTACCGATTCCGCACGCGCAGGATCCACACGAAACAGTCAAAATTCCGTGAAAAATCAATTTGGATTCAGGTTTTCACGCGCGGGGCCGAAATCCTAACAGACAAGTCGTAATCGCGCTGCCGCGTTCTACGACTTGGGTCGCGTATGCCCGGTCACCGAAACGTGGTTGGATGCTGGCGGTGGTTTATTACAAGAAAAAGAATCCGGAGTGACAGCGTTATGAACAGCTTGCGCAGTGTGTCGATCAGCCGACGCTTGTGGCTCATCTTGATTGTGGCGGTGGTCATGCTCCTGACGTTGGGCGTGTTGATGCTCAAGCAGATCCACGATGACCTGTATCACGCCAAGGCCCAGAAAACCCAGCATGTGGTGCAGACCGCCAGCGGTTTGCTGACCTACTACCAAGGCCTTGAAGCGGCAGGCACCCTGACCCGCGACGTGGCGCAGAAACAGGCGCTGACCGCGATCCGCGGCCTGCGTTATGACCAGAACGACTACTTCTGGATCAACGACCTCACGCCCGTGATGGTCATGCACCCGACCAACCCAAAGCTTGAAGGCCAGAACCTCTCGGCGATACGGGATCCGGACGGTTTTGCGGTGTTCAACGAAATGGTCGCCATCGCCAAGGCCAAGGGCGCCGGCATGGTCGATTATCGCTGGCCCAAACCCGGCGCCAGTGAACCGGTGGCCAAGACCTCCTACGTGAAACTGTTCGAGCCGTGGGGCTGGGTCATCGGTTCGGGCGTGTACGTCGACGACGTGCAGGCCGAGTTTCAGGGGCAGGTGATCAAGGCGTCGGTGGTCGGGCTGGTCATCGCGGTGATCATGGCGCTGCTGGTGATCCTGATCGCGCGCAGCATCGTCCGCCCGTTGCAGGAAACCGTGAACGCCATGGCCAACATTGCCAGCGGCGAAAGCGATCTGACTCGCAGCCTCGACACCCACGGCCAGGACGAAGTCACTCAACTGGCCCATCACTTCAATGCCTTCACCGCCAAGTTGCGCCGGGTGATCGGTGACTTGCAGGTGTCCGCCAGCGCATTAGGCCAGTCGTCCAGCGAATTGGGCAATGATGCAGCGCAGGCCCAGCAACGCAGCCAACAGCAGTCGCAGCAGATGGAACTGGTGGCTACTGCCGTCAACGAAGTGACCTACGGCGTACAGGACGTGGCGAAGAATGCCGAACACGCCGCCAGCGAAATGCGTGATGCCGAGGCGCAGGCCCAGCAAGGCCAGATCAACATCGATGGCAGCCTGCAGCAGATCGACAAGCTCTCCGGCACCATCGATCAGGCCGTTGAAGTCATCCGCACGCTGGCGACGGAAAGCACGCAGATCGGCAGCGTGCTGGAGGTGATCCGTTCAATTGCCGAGCAGACCAACCTGCTCGCCCTCAACGCCGCGATTGAAGCGGCTCGCGCCGGTGAACAGGGTCGCGGTTTTGCGGTGGTGGCTGACGAAGTGCGTTTGCTGGCTCAGCGCACGCAGAAGTCCACGGCGGAGATTCAGACGATGATCGAACGCCTGCAGAATCACTCCGAAGCCGCCGTGAAGGTGATCGGCGACAGCAGCAAGGCCTCGCAACTGACCATCGAACAGGCCGGCCTCGCCAGCGCCAGCCTGAACGCCATCGGCCAGGCGCTGCGCAACCTCAACGGCCTGAACGCCTCTATTGCCAGCGCAACGCTGCAGCAGGCGCACGTGGTCGAGGACATCAATCAGAACGTCACCCAGGCGGCGGGCTTGTCCCACAGCACCGCGCTGGCGGCCGAACAGTCGAGCGTGGCGAGTGTGAAACTCGGCCAGCTCAGCGAACAACTGAACGGGCTGCTGCGCCAGTTCCGCGTCTGATAGCCCTTGCAGGTGGGAACTCGTTTCCCACCTGTTTTTCGGTACAATCCGCTCCCTCTTTTATTTCCCCCCAAGGATCCTGCATGTCCGGGCTTGAACTGTTTGCGGCCGCCCTCGGCGTGATCGCCGTGTGGCTCACGGTCAAACAGAATCCGTGGTGCTGGCCGATCGGGCTGGTCATGGTGTCGCTCTACACCTGGGTGTTCTTCGAGGTGAAGCTGTATTCGGACATGCTGCTGCAGGTGGTTTATGCCGGGCTGCAAATCTATGGCTGGTGGCAATGGACACGGGCCGGGACGATGCATGACGGGCGCGAAGTCAGCCGGCTCGACAATCGCTCGATTGCGCAGGGCCTGGCCATCGGCGCGGTGGGCAGTCTGTTACTGGGCGCGGCCATGGCCCACTGGACTGACGCTGCGCAACCGTGGCTCGACGCGGCGCTGACCGGTTTCAGCCTGGTCGCGCAATTCTGGATGGCCCACAAGCGCCTGCAATGCTGGGCGCTGTGGTTCGTGCTGGATGTGATCTTCGTCGGGCTGTTCCTCTATAAAGGGCTGTACCTCACGGCGGCGCTGTATGCCCTGTTCACCCTGATCGCGGTGCAAGGCTGGCGCGAATGGCGTGCCGATCCGGCGTTGCAACGATGAAAGTAATCGTTCTGACCGGCCCCGAATCCACGGGCAAGAGCTGGCTGGCGGCTGGAATCCAACAGCAGTTCGGCGGTTTGCGGGTGGACGAGTATGTGCGCTGGTTCATCGAGCAGAACCAGCGGGATACTTGCCTGGCCGATATCCCCGAGATCGCGCGCGGCCAGTTGCAATGGGAAGACGCGGCACGCACGCAGCAGCCGCAATTGCTGATTCTCGATACCCATCTGTTGAGCAACATTCTGTGGAGCCAGACCCTGTTCGGCGACTGCCCGCCCTGGCTGGAAACCGAATTGCTGGCCCGTCATTACGACTTGCACCTGCTGCTCTCCCCCGAGCAGATCGAGTGGACGGACGATGGTCAGCGCTGCCAGCCCGATTTCAGTGAACGGCTCGCGTTCTATCAGGCCACCCGGACCTGGCTGGAAATCCATCACCAACCCTTGCAGATCATTCAGGGCAACTGGCTCGAACGCCAGCAGCAAGCCTTCGACGCGGTCCGCGCCCTGCTCGCGGACTGACCCGGTTTTCGGGGCGTTTGCCCCGCCGCAGCCCCCTGTTTTGGGGCCAAAGTGTCCGTTCCTGAAACACTCTTTCGGGTGCAAAGTGCCCGTCTCAGCGCCCTTCATGCCTTTGTCATCCGACTTGTTACGCGGTTGAAACACTGCCCTGCAAACCCTTGTTCCAGAGCTTTGCAATGGCTATGGGGGGCGGGGAAGGTCCTGGCCTGTTTCAGCGTTGAAACAGTTTTTGTATCAGCCCTGCGCTAATCCAACCCAAGGCACTGAAATTCAAAGATATTTCAAAAGCGGCACAGCTTTCGCTCTCTCCTTCACAACGCTGACCAGGCCAGCCCACTGAAGAAGGAATTGCCACCGTGGGAAATATCAAAAAAGCCTTTACCTGCCTTCTGCTGATCGGATCAGCCGCCAGCCCGTTTCTCAGTTTCAACGTTCAGGCCGAAGGCAATGGCGTGATCGTGCTCAATCGTGACGTCCAGCCGATCCCGATCGGCCGCAGCGGCGGCAAAGACCCGTACCCCACCACCGTCAATGCCAATCCTTCGGGCCGCATCGGTCAAGCAATGACCAGCACCGAACTCAACGACGGTGAATTTGCCAGTGTAGCCAGCGGCTCCTCGATTCGCGGCAGCATCACCACCCCGACTTCGAACATCCCCGGCATGAACACTGTAACCAACCCCAATGGTTTGCCAGGCATGGGAGGTGGTCACGGCGGCGGCGCCGGCGGCTCGATCTCCAATACCGTCAACCGTGCCATGAGCTCCGGTCTTGCTCCGCTGACCCGTATGGCTGGAGGCCAATAAATGAATCGCTCTCTGCTCCTGCTCGCCCTCCTCGGCTGCACCAGCGTCATGGCCGACCCAAGCTCTGTGAACAACGCGAACATTCAAGACACCGGCATCCAGTATCGCGGCAACTACAACGTCAACCAGGCGGCAGGCGACCAGATGCAACAGACCAATACCAAAGCAATCGCCATTGGCACCAATGCCAGTGCGACCACCAGTGTCATCCAGCACATCAACACACCCGCCGAGCGCACTGGCAATGCCAGCGCCACCATTGGCGGCAACTCTTTCAGCAATGGCAACGGAATCCTGGGCGTGAATCAGGGCGCCGGGGCCAACAACCAGATGGCCAACGTTACGCGCGTCAGCATCAGTGCTGCCCCGCAGAGCGTTGACGATAGCGCCCTTTCCCAACAGAACGTGGCGTTGTTACCGAGCTCAGGAGCAACTGGCACCTCACCCGGCAGTCGCCAGGTCACGACAAGTGATCAGGCCTTCACCGGCAGCCGAGGGGTAATCCAGGTGAACCAGAGTGCCGGGGTGGGGAACCGAATGGCTAACACCCTGAGCATCCGGGTCGCTGACTGACCCAAACAACAAAAGCAGTGCAATTAGAAAGTACCAACACTTAACCAACTAATAAGCACGACGGAGAAACACCATGAAACCTACAATGGCCCTCAAACCACTGGTTTTCGCACTCGCAGCAGTGATGGCAATCGCAGCACAGGCAGGCGGTCGTGATGATAATCACGGTCATGGTAACGGGCATGGCAACCATGAACCAAAAGGCCCAACCCTGGAACAACTGCTGCAAATCGGCGCTGGCGCCGGGGCGGCAGTGCTCGACACGCAAAGCAGCTCTGGCAACCTGGTCGGCAACCAAGGCACCAAAAATGATGCCTCCGTCCGCGACTCGGCCAATGGCACCAACGGCAACGTTGGCATGAACAACACCGCCGGCGATGGCAACCAGCAAGACAATGCCGCCGCTCTGGCCACTGCCGATGAAAGTTTCATCTTCGGCTCTGCGGTGTCGGTCTCCAGCGCAACTCAAGTCAACACCAACAACGCCGTTGCGAACTACTCCACCACAAACAACGCCAACCTCAACAACGTGGGTAACGGCGGTTCCGGCAACATTGGCGTGAACAACAGTGCCGGCAACTTCAACCAACAGAAAAACAACCTGGCAATTGCTGTATCGGGTGGTCGTGTAGCTAACGCCGCTGCTGCTGCGAACCAAACCTCCACTGGCCTGACCGTAGCCAACAACGGCACTCAAACCTACAAAAAAGATACCCTCACCGGTACTTTCGCCGGGGCTGGCGCGTTCTACGCGAAGGGCACTGCAAAAATCGAAGACGACGATCACGGTCATGGCGGATATGGCAATAACGACAGAGGCCATGGTGGCGACAAAGATCAAAAAGCCAAATTCGAAGCAGTGGGCGTCTTTGGCCTGGCAGGTGTGACCACTCAACAAGTGATGACCCCTGATGGCTGGAAAAACCCTGTGACCAACAACGCTTCCATCTCCAATGTTGGTAACAACTTCTCGGGTAACGCTGGTTACAACAACGCCGCTGGTGTTGGCAACCAACAAAGCAACTCGCTGTCCATCGCCGCAGGTTGCAAAGCCTGCATGTAATCGCGATCGAAACGAAAGCCCCGGAAACGGGGCTTTTCCTCAGTCCCAAAGGCGTATCGATCATGCGTAAGACTGCCCTCCTCGCTCTGCTTTGCTTCTGCGGCCTGACCCAGGCTGCCCAGATGCCCGTTGCCGCCCTGCCTGGCGGCACACTCGTCTACAAGAACGTGCAAAGCATTCGTGAGCGCAAGTTTGCCGACATCGTCGAACAGAAAACCGACTTCAGCTGCGGCGCCGCCGCACTGGCCACGGTATTGCGCCAGGCTTATTGGCTCGACGTCGATGAGGAGCACATCATCAAAGGCATGCTGGTCAACGCTGACCAGGACCTTGTTCGTACTCAGGGTTTTTCCATGCTGGACATGAAACGCTACATAGAAAGCATCGGCATGCGCGCCAGGGGCTACAAGATTCCGCCGGAAAAACTCGACGCAGTCACGATCCCGGTGGTGGTACTGATGGAAATTCGCGGCTACAAGCATTTCGTGGTGATGCAGCGGGCGGACAAGGATTGGGTTTACATCGGAGACCCGGTTTTAGGACACAAACGCTACTCCCATGATGACTTTGTCAAAGGTTGGAACGGCATTGTCTTTGCCATCGTCGGCCCCGGATATGACAAGGCCAATGCCTTGCGCAGCCCTCCGGTACCGGTGACGGCCAAAAACAAGCTGGATGCCTTCAACCCGGTCAAAGATGCTGAATTGATGGACTTCGGGTTCATACAGAGCGACTTCTTTTAATCGCCGATTACAAGAGTGGGGCTGGATGTCCCGGGAGCAGCAGATGAAAACCTCATACTGGCTGGCCGCCGCCTGCCTGGCAGCGAGCGCGTCAGGCTATGCCAATGCAGGATTCAAACCCATCGAAATCAAGGACCAGGAGCTCGCTGAGCTACGCGGTCGCTATGTCATGCCGGGCCGGATCATCAGCTTCGGTGTCGTCATGAGCAGTACCTGGCGCAACGCCAGTGGAGATCTGATCGGGGCCTCGGCCACGATGCAATTGCAGGCAGCTTCGGTAAAACCCGAATTCTACGTCTCGACCATCAAGGAACACGGCAATGGCAGTACCCCGGAACTGGGGACTGGCTCGGTCGTGGGTGGCGCGGGACTCAACTCCAGCCAGGGCGTGACGCAGAGTGTGCGCGCCGCTGGCGACGGCAACGCCGCCTACAACAACGTTGCGATCAACGTCAAAGAAGCCAGTCAGGCACCTGCACTGATGCCTGCCCAGGGCCAGGCCTTGATGGCCGGCCAGACCATTTCCGGCAGCAACGGCGCTGGCAGCGTCGCGGTTTCAGCCACAAATGGCGGAGTGCAAATGGCCATTCAGGCCTCCGGCAATCAGGGTACAGCCTTGCAACAGGTCGCCCAGGGCGGACTGCTGCAAAACACCCGTTTGCTGGGTAACGCGAACGTAGTCAACAACCTGACACAACTCAACGTTGTCCTTAACAATAACGGCATGAGTGCCGGCGCACTGGACTGCAACCTGACTCAACTCAGGGCACTACGCAACATCGGATATTGAACTACGCTGAGTCTCGATCATCGGGCTTAAAGGGACGGCTTATTCATGTATCGATCAGTATCACTGCGTGCCGCTGTATGTTTGAGTACTCTTCTACCCGCGGCGATGTTGCAAGCGGCACCCGACGCAGATGTAGAAGCCCTGAAACAGGAACTTCTGGAGCTGAAACAACGATACGAAGTACAACAAAAAGCCCTGGCGGTACTCGAACAACGGGTCCGCCAGGTCGAAGAACAACCCGCCTCCCCACCTCCTAAACGCCTGGCCAAATCGCCTTCGGACATGAAAGGCAACCGGGTGGCCGCAGGGACCGGGGCTGCAGCAGCGTCGGGGGGCGCCGCCGGGGGCAGTGGCGCGTCCTATGGCCAGTCGCTGGCCGACGATTCGCAACCGGCACAGAGTGTGTCCAACCTGTACGACGAAGCCAGCGGCTTTTTTGGCGGCGGCAAGTTCAGCTTTGAAACCGGCGTGACCTATTCACGCTACGACACCCGCCAGCTGATTCTCAACGGCTTCCTCGCCCTGGACTCGATTTTCCTCGGCAACATCAACCTCGACCGGATCAAGGCCGACACCTGGACCCTCGACCTGACGGGACGCTACAACTTTGACAACCGCTGGCAGTTCGACCTAAACGTGCCGGTGGTCTACCGTGAATCGACCTATCAGTCCGGCGGCGGCAACGGAGGGGCCTCAAACGTCACCACCGAACAGGACGTAAGCCGCGATCCGACTATCGGCGACGTCAACTTCGGCATTGCGTACAAGTTCCTGGACGAGTCGGTCAATACCCCGGACGCCGTGGTTTCCTTGCGGGTCAAGGCGCCTACGGGCAAGGACCCGTTCGGGATCAAGCTGCGCCAGACCGATGCCAACTCGAACCTGTTCGTGCCTGACACCCTGCCCACCGGCAACGGCGTCTGGTCGATCACCCCGGGCATCTCGCTGGTCAAGACGTTTGACCCGGCCGTGCTGTTTGGCAGCCTGTCCTACACCCATAACTTCGAGGAATCGTTCGACGACATCAGCTCGACCGTCAACCAGAAAAACCCGGGCAAGGTACGCATCGGCGACAGCTTCCAGATTGGCGCGGGTGTTGCCTTCGCTCTGAACGAGAAGATGAGTATGTCGTTCTCCGTCTCTGACCTGGTGCAACGCAAGAGCAAGCTGAAACAGGATGGCGGGGATTGGGAATCGGTGGTGTCCAGCGACGCCAACGCCGGTTACTTCAACGTCGGCATGACCATTGCGGCCACCGACAACCTGACCATCGTGCCCAACCTGTCCATCGGCATGACGGACGATGCCCCGGACTTCTCCTTCAGCCTGAAATTCCCGTACTACTTTTAAACAGCAACATCATGAAAAGGCCCGCTGCGACTTGCATCGCAGCGGGCCTTTTCAGCTTCCTGTCTTCAGGAAGCACCGCGCCCTAGCGGATCTGGTGCTTGTGCAGCAAACGGTAGAAGGTCGGCCGGGAAACCCCCAGCACTTTGGCCGCCACACTGAGATTGTCACTGTGCCGGTTCAATACGTCGCACAACGCCTGGCGTTCGGCGCGGGTCTTGTAGTCTTCAAGCGTGCCCATCGGTGCAGCGATCGACTGTTGGCTGATCAGCCCCAGGTCTCGGGCCTCGATCTGCCGTCCTTCGGCCAGTACCAGACCGCGGCGTACGCGGTTGGCCAGCTCGCGGACATTGCCCGGCCAGTCGTGCTTGCCCATGGCAATCAGCGCATCTTCACTGAAGCTGCGCGGACGACGGCCGGTTTCGTGACTGTAGAAATGGGAAAAATGGTTGGCCAGCATCGACAGGTCGCCGTGGCGTTCGCGTAACGGCGCGGTGACTACTTGCAGCACATTGAGCCGGTAGTACAAGTCTTCACGAAAGCGTTTCTTCTCGATGGCAGCTTCGAGATCGACGTGAGTCGCCGCCAGCACCCGCACATCCACCGGTATCGGCTGACTGCCGCCCACCCGTTCAATGTGTTTTTCCTGCAGAAAGCGCAACAGATTGGCTTGCAGTTCCAGCGGCAGATCGCCGATTTCATCGAGAAACAAGGTGCCGCCATTGGCTGCTTCAATACGCCCGACCTTGCGTTGATGCGCACCGGTGAACGCGCCTTTCTCGTGGCCGAACAGCTCGGACTGGATCAAGTGTTCGGGAATCGCTCCGCAGTTGATCGCCACAAACGGTTTGCTGTGGCGTTGCGACTGTCGGTGCAGGGTGCGGGCGACCAATTCTTTACCCGTCCCGCTTTCGCCACGAATAAGCACTGGTGACTCGGTGGGCGCCAGTTTGCTCAGCAACTTGCGTAGCTCACGGATCGGTTTGCTGTCGCCGAGCAGCTCATGTTCCGGCTGATCCACGTGAATCGTGCCCTGACCGCGCAGGCGCGCCATGCCGAACGCGCGGCCAAGGGTGACCTGCACCCGTGACACGTCGAACGGCAAGGTATGGAAATCGAAAAACCATTCGCAGACGAAATCGCCGACGTTCTGCAAGCGCAGCACTTCCTGATTCAGCACGGCGATCCATTCGGTGCCGCTGCGGCTGATCAGCTCTTTGACGGCTTCGGGGCGTTCCAGGTGAAAAGGCTGTAACCGCAACAGGCCGACATCGCAGCTTCGATCGGCGGCATTTTCCAGGCTACAACTGTCGACGTCCCAACCCACGGCACGTAAACCAGGGAGCAATCGGTGACAGTCGTCGCACGGGTCGACGACCAATAAACGTCTTAATGCAGGCGCTTCGCTCATGACTGTTCCTTGGCGCCAAATTTTAGGAAATGATCGTAAAAACAGTCATTTGGCAAACCTGACTGTTACATTAGCAAGAATTTGACGGCGTCTTGTATCGATTGCTTATAGATGTACAAGTGAAGCAGTTATAAGAAGCCGGTTTATTAGTTAGCTATCGACTTGATTCTTTCGCCAGGCTTTCAAAACCTGTCTGAATATTGAGTGTATGAAAGAAAGTCGAAATTTCTTCAGATTCTGTGTGACCCGCCAGCGGGTTGCGTGCATCAGTACAAGTAACTCGCCGAACGGTAAGCCCAACCGACGGCACATCACTTGATTGGGCACTAATAGAGAGAAGACCCCATGACCGCCCCGCTCCGTATCAACGAAGCTCTTTTGATTGCCAACCGCGCATTTAAACCTTTTCAATGCGTCGCCTGGGCACCACAAGACGGCAATGGCGAACTGAGCCTGACCGTCATCGACCGCACCAACTCTCACATCGGTCGTACTCAGATTCCAAGCAGCGCCTACTCCGATCCGGCGCAACTTGAATACCTGCTGCAACAAGCCCGCGCCGAACTGAGCGAAGAAGGTTACGCGCTGCAATCGTGGTCGATGCCACACTGATATTTGCGGGCAATGCGGATGACGATCAAGTCATCCGCCCTCTTCTGTAAGTTGCGAATCTTTTTCCAACTTCAGTCTCTTTGTACAACTTTCCTCAATACTTTCGCGCCTGAATGCTTGGCAGGCTTGCGACTGGTTCAAAAAGACACTGTTCTGGCACAGTGCGACCCTCCACCTGTTAGTTCTGTCAGTTGTACTTGCGCGTATTCAGGGATTGAATGTTCCGCTCATGCAGTTACCCGTTCCGCCTCCCGGAAATCGGTCGACTCGCAAGGAGAAGCATGCATGTCATCCCAGATCGCCATAGCGCTGCCGACGCTTGCGAATAACGCCGGACAACTCGACAAGGCCTTTTCCAGCAACGGTGTGGCGCAGGTCTACTTCTCCGGCAGTACGTCCAGCCTGACTCAGAGCGTGGCGCTCGATGGGCAAGGTCGGATTCTGGTCGCCGCCAAGGTGGGCACCGCTCAAGGCAGCCGTTTCGGTCTGGCCCGCCTGCTCGAAGACGGCTCGGCGGATCTGGAGTTCGGTTTTCAAGGCAGCGTGATCGGCCGGTTCGCTGCCGGTTTCGAAGCCACCGGCAGCAAGGTGCAGGTCTTGCCAGACGGGCGGATTCTGCTGGCGGGTCTGCACTACGAATCGGAACATCGCTCCCTGCCCGCCTTGGCTCTGTTCGATGCCCAGGGCCGCCCTGACCCGGATTTTGGTGACAACGGCCGGAAAATTGTCCGCCTACCCGGCGACCTGTCCATGGGCACCCGAGATGCCTGGCTCCCGCCGGGCGTTCCGGGCGCCGAAGCCTGTGATTTCGCGGTGCAGCCCAACGGGCATATCCTGCTGATCGCCAACCATCACTTCGAACTGGCCGATCACGTCGGCATACTGATTCGCCTCAAACCCGACGGCCGCCTGGATCCCTCCTTCAACGGTCGCGGATTCGTCATGGTTCGCCACTTGCTGCTCAATACCTGGCTCGGCGGCCTGCTGTTGCAAGAAGACGGAAGAATCGTGGTGGCCGGCTCCATCGATTTCCCACAGGAAGGCCTGCTCGCCCGCTATCTGCCGGACGGGCAACTCGACGAACGCTTCGCAGTAGACGGTTTTCTGGCCTTCAAAGTCCACGGGCGCAGTGCGCTGGTCAATCAGGTCATCGAATCGGCAGAGCATCTGCATTGTTTTGGCAGCAGTCGCGATCCGATCCGATGCATGGCGCAGTCTGTTCACGGCAACGGTCGCCCCGACCTGCACTGCAACGGTGGTCAGCCACACCTGCTGGAAGTCGGCCCAAGCGGATGTCAGTGGAGCGCGGCACAAGTGATGCCGGACGAGCGCATCATCGCGGTCGGCGCGACGATCGGCGGGGTTGAAGCTGACTTTATCGTCGCCCGCTATCTGGCCAACGGCAGCCTTGATCGAAGCTTCGGTTCCGGTAATGGCTGGTTGCGTACGCGGCTGGGGCGCAGCCTCGATACCGCTACTTCAGTGGCGATTCAAACGAATGGCGAAATTCTGGTGGGCGGTTATACGCTGGATGGCAACCACCGTGCAGTGGTCGCACGTTATCTGAATCACTGATGCGAACCTTCCCACACTTGATCTTGCCCATCGCTTACGGCAACTTGCGCGCTTCTTAATACAAGGAGCAACCAATGTCCGGTTCGATGGCCCAGGCGTTCGCGCACAACTTTCTCGGGCATTCACCCCGCTGGTACAAGGCGTGCATCGTCGGGTTTCTGCTACTCAATGCGCTTGTGCTGTGGGCCGCAGGTCCCGTCGCCGCCGGATGGTTGCTGGTGATCGAGTTCATTTTCACCCTGGCCATGGCGCTCAAGTGCTACCCGCTGATGCCTGGCGGCTTGCTGCTGATCGAAGCACTGCTGCTGAAAATGACCACGCCGCAGGCGCTGTACGAAGAGCTGCAGCACAATTTCCCGGTGATTCTGCTGCTGATGTTCATGGTCGCCGGCATCTACTTCATGAAAGACCTGCTGCTGTTTCTGTTCTCGCGTCTGTTGCTGGGCGTGCGTTCGAAGGCGCTGCTGGCCCTGATGTTCTGCTTTTTGTCGGCGTTTCTGTCGGCATTTCTCGATGCGCTGACCGTGACCGCAGTGATCATCAGCGCCGCCGTGGGCTTCTATTCGGTTTATCACCGGGTGGCCTCCGGCAACGATCCGCGCCAGGACAGCGAATTCAGCGATGACCAGCATCTGCCCCAGCTGCATCATGAGGATCTGGAACAGTTTCGCGCCTTCCTGCGCAGCCTGTTGATGCACGGCGCCGTCGGTACTGCATTGGGCGGGGTCTGCACCCTGGTGGGCGAACCGCAGAACCTGCTGATCGGCCATGAGATGGGTTGGCACTTCGCCGAATTCTTCCAAAAAGTCGCGCCGGTGTCGCTACCAGTGCTGGTCGCGGGACTGGTGACCTGCCTGCTGCTGGAGAAACTGCGCTGGTTCGGCTACGGCACGCTGCTGCCGGACAACGTACGCGTCGTGCTGGCTAACTACGCCGCTGAAGACAACGCAGAGCGCACCCCGCGCCAACGCGCCGCCCTGCTGGTGCAAGGCTGCGCTGCGCTGATCCTGATTGCCGGGCTGGCGTTCCATATCGCTGAAGTCGGCTTGATCGGCCTGATGGTGATCGTGCTGATCACGGCTTTCACCGGCATCACCGACGAGCACCGACTGGGCAGCGCCTTCAAGGACGCCATGCCGTTCACCGCGCTCTTGGTGGTGTTCTTCGCCGTGGTGGCGGTGATTCACGACCAGCAACTGTTTGCGCCGCTGATCCAGTGGGTGCTGGCACTTCCGGCCGATCAGCAGCCGGGGATGCTGTTCATCGCCAACGGTCTGCTGTCGGCGATCAGTGACAACGTGTTCGTTGCAACAATCTACATCACTGAAGTGAAACAGGCGTTCCTGTCCGGCCACATGAGCCGCGAACACTTCGAGACGCTGGCGATTGCGATCAACACCGGCACCAACCTGCCGAGCGTGGCGACGCCCAATGGTCAGGCAGCATTTCTGTTTCTGCTGACGTCGGCGATTGCACCGCTGGTGCGCTTGTCCTACGGGCGGATGGTGTGGATGGCGTTGCCCTACACCGTGGTGATGGGATTGCTCGGCTGGTACGCCGTGAGTTACTGGCTGTAGAAACAACAACGGGAGCCCTGGGGCTCCCGTTTTTTTATGCTTCGATCAGCGCGGCAAGAGGTACTTTTCGATGGCCTGCGCTACGCCATCCTCTGTGTTCGACCCCGTCACCACGTCGGCCTGACGCTTCACCGCGTCCTCGGCCTGCCCCATGGCAATCGACAACCCGGCAACATGGAACATCGCCGGATCATTGCCGCCATCGCCAATTGCAGCGGTCTGCGCCAGCGGCACGCCCAAATGCGCGGCCAAGGTTGCCAACGCAGCGCCCTTGTTGGCGTCCAGCGCCGTCACGTCAAGGTACACCGGTTGCGAGCGCGACACCTGTGCCAACCCTTCGACCTTCGGCAGCAACTGCGCCTCCAGTTCGATCAGCAGTTCAGTGTTGTTGCTGGTCGCCACAATCTTGTCGATACGTTCCAGATACGGCTCGAAGCTCTCCACCACCACCGGCGGATAACCGAGCCCGTGCTGCTCGCGCGGCACCATCGGCCCGTGCGGATCCTTGAGCAGCCAGTCGCCACCGCTGAACACCCAGATTTCGACATCCGGCTGATCGGCGAACAACGCCAGTGCAGTCAACGCTGCTGTGGCCGGCAGGTAATGCGCAACCAGAATGCTGCCATCCGGATTGACGATCGTGCCGCCATTGAACGCCGCGGTCGGCAGGTCGACGCCCAGCGCTTCGATCTGCTGCAACATGGCTTTGGGCGGACGCCCGGTGGCCAGGCTGAACAGCAGGCCCGCCTCGCGCAGCGCACGAACGGCATCGATGGTGCGCTGGCTCAGACTGTGATCGGGCAGCAACAGCGTGCCGTCCATGTCACTCAACAGAAAACGGATCGGCTCACTCATCCGAGACCATGCCAGACGCGACCATCGCGAGTCAGCAGGTCATCGGCGGCTTTCGGCCCGTCTTCGCCAGCGGCGTAGCTCTGCACGCTCGCGTTCTGTTGCCAGGCGTCGAGGAACGGCTGCACCGCGCGCCAGCCGTTCTCGATGTTGTCAGCGCGCTGGAACAGCGTCTGGTCACCGGTCAGGCAGTCGTAGATCAGGGTTTCGTAGCCGGTGGACGGCTGCATTTCGAAGAAGTCCTTGTAGGCGAAACCCAGCTCGATATTGGCCATGTTCAGCGCCGGCCCCGGCCGCTTGGCCAGCAGGTCGAACCACATGCCTTCGTTGGGCTGGATCTGGATACGCAGGTAGGTCGGCTGCAATTCGTCGACCTCGGTATCGCGGAACTGCGCATACGGCGCGGGTTTGAAGCAGATGACGATCTCGGTGTCGCGCACGCTCATGCGTTTGCCGGTGCGCAGGTAGAACGGCACGCCGACCCAGCGCCAGTTGTCGATCATCACTTTGAGCGCCACGTAGGTTTCCGTGGTGCTGTCGGGCGAGACGTTGTTCTCGTCGCGGTAACCGGATACCGGTTTGCCAGCGACTTCACCGGCGCTGTATTGACCGCGCACCGAGTTTTCCCGTGCTTCCTCGGTGGTCCAAGGGCGGATCGCACCGACGACCTTGGCCTTCTCGCCGCGCACCGCATCGGCGCCGAACGCCGCCGGCGGTTCCATGGCGACCATGGCCAGCAACTGGAACAGGTGATTGGGCACCATGTCCCGCAGGGCGCCGGTGTGTTCGTAAAAACTGCCACGGGTTTCGACGCCGACGGTTTCGGCGGCGGTGATCTGCACGTGGTCGATGTAATGGTTGTTCCAGAACGCTTCGAACAGGCTGTTGGAGAACCGGCTGACCAGAATGTTCTGCACGGTTTCCTTGCCCAGATAGTGATCGATCCGGTAGATCTGCTTTTCCGACATGACCTTGAGCAGGCAGGCGTTCAACGCCTCGGCGGTTTGCAGGTCGGAGCCGAACGGTTTTTCGATCACCACCCTTCTGAAGGCTTCCGGGGTTTCTTCGAGCAATCCGGCGCTGCCGAGACGGCGCACCACTTCGCTGAAGAAACGTGGCGCGGTGGCCAGGTAGAACACCGCATTGCCAGTACCGCTGTCGGCGATTTTCGCCGCCAGGGCTGAATAGGTGCTGTCGTCCAGGAAATCGCCCTGGACGTAGCTGATGCCTTTGGCGAGCTTGGCCCACAAGGCCGGATCAAGCATCTGATCGCCCTTGCCGACCTTCGCTGCCACTTCGGTGCGGATGAAGTCTTCGAGCTTTTGCGCGAAGGCTTCATCGGTGATGGCGTTGTGATCAACGCCGACGATCCGCAGACCCTCATCCAGCAGGCCGTCGCGACTCAGGTTGTACAGCGCCGGCATCAGCAGGCGCTTGACCAGATCACCGTGGGCGCCGAACAAAAACAGCGTGGTCGGTGGCGCGGGTTCTGCCTTGGATTTCCTGCGGATCGTATGGGTCATTTCTTCGGTGTCTCCACATGGCCGCCGAAGCCGAAGCGCTGGGCCGAAAGAATCTTGTCGCCGAAAGTGCCCTGACCGCGCGAGCGGTAGCGCGAGAACAGCGAGTTGGACAGCACCGGTACCGGCACCTTTTGTTCCATTGCCGCTTCGATGGTCCATTGACCTTCGCCGCTGTCGGCTACGGAGCCAGAGAAACCGTCGAGTTTCGGGTCGACCGCCAGGGCATCGGCGGTCAGGTCGAGCAGCCAGGACGACACCACGCTGCCACGACGCCAGACTTCGGCAATGTCAGCCACGTTCAGGTCGAAACGCTGATCTTCCGGCAGGAGCTCGCTGGACTTGGTCTTGAGGATGTCGAAGCCTTCGGCGAACGCCGCCATCATCCCGTACTCGATCCCGTTGTGGATCATCTTGACGAAGTGACCGGCACCGGCGGGACCTGCGTGGATGTAGCCGTGCTCGGCACGGTGGTCATCGGACTTGCGGTCCCTGGTGCGCGGGATGTCACCCATGCCCGGCGCCAGCGCGGCGAACAGCGGATCCAGACGCTTAACGGTCTCGGCATCGCCGCCGATCATCATGCAGTAGCCGCGCTCCAGGCCCCAGACGCCGCCGGAGGTGCCGACGTCGATGTAGTGCAGGCCCTTCTCGGCCAGGGTTTTGGCCCGGCGGATGTCATCCTTATAGTTGGTGTTGCCGCCATCAATAATGGTGTCGCCCGCCTCGAGCAGCGTGCTCAGGGTTTCGATGGTGTCTTCAGTCGGTGCGCCGGCCGGCAGCATGACCCACACCGCACGCGGCTTGGCCAGGCCTGCGACCAGTGCAGGCAGGTCGGCGGCGCCGGTAGAGCCCTCGGCGGCCAGGGTGTCGACAAAGGCGGTATTGCGGTCGTAAACAACGGTGGTGTGACCGTTGAGCATCAGACGTCGCGCAATATTGCCGCCCATGCGGCCCAGTCCAATAATCCCGAGTTGCATGTGCTGATGCTCCTTACTACAAATAAAAGTGTGTCAAAGGTATAGCCCAACGCGACTAATGGAGGTTAGTCCAGAGCGTCGGGTTGAAGTTTCCGTGCATTGTGCCCGATCCAGACTGATAACGTCGGGAAACGTGTCGAAGACACAACGACCATGAAAAATAAAAAAGTTCCATTCACGAGCAAAAGAAATCAAAATCGGCGCCGATAGCAGTTCAAGGCCCGAAACCGGGGCTGATCTGCAGTTGAGACACGCCATTTGCGAGGTGAGCAATGGGCACAGTACATACAGCAATGCCGCCACAAACCCTGTACGTCACCATCCGTCGCGATGAATTGCGACAGTTGAAAGATGAACGCGATCAGCTCAAGCAGGAACTCGCGCAATTGCGCCTGCTGACCCAAGGCGCCGAGCCACAGCCCTTGCCGCGCGTACAGCGCTCGCCCCACGCCTGATCTCCCCGCCCGCTTCGGGAGCGGCCATTGCCGTTCCCGACATGCTGCACCTCCTGCCTGTTTCGGCAACTAACAAAGTTTTCACATTGGCTTGTTGATACTCCGGCGCATTCTGGCCGTGCGTGTCTGCGCATGGCCTCCGTTCGTCGGGTTCATACGCGGTTACATGAAGCGCCCGGCGGTGGATGTGACGACTGAGCTGGAGTGCTGAATGGCGGTGTTCAAACGCAGCAATACGACTGCGACAGGTTTCGACTGGGCCGGTTTTATCTGGTTGTTCGTGTTTTTCTGGTACTTCTCCGGTATCACCCAACTGCTGATCCAGTTGACGGGCACTTCAGGGTTCACGGGCTTTCGCCAGGCCTTCGTGATGAGCGCCGTGTGGCTCGCGCCGATGTTGTTGTTCCCCAAACGCACCCGTTTGCTCGCCGCGCTGATCGGCGTGGTGCTGTGGGCCTGCTCGATGGCCAGCCTGGGGTATTTCTTCATCTATCAGCAGGAATTCTCCCAGAGCGTCATCTTCATCATGTTCGAATCGAACGTGTCCGAAGCCGGCGAGTACATGACCCAGTACTTTGCCTGGTGGATGGTTCCGGCGTTCATCGCACACACCGCGTTCGCGTACTTCCTGTGGACCCGCCTGCGTCCGGTGTACTTGCCCCGTGGCCGGGCAGTCGTCGCCGCCATGGCGATTCTGGTGGCCGTGATCGGCTACCCGCTGGTCAAGCAGACAATGCGCACGGGCAGCCTTGCTGGCGGTTTCGAGAAATTCGAGACCCGCATCGAGCCGGCCGTGCCGTGGCAGATGGCCGTGGCGTACCACCGCTATCAGGACACCCTGGCCGACATGCAGGGCATGCTGCACAGCGCGAGCAAGATCCCGCCGCTGAAAAACCTCAAGGACTCGGGCGCCAACCAGCCGGCAACCCTGGTGCTGGTGATCGGCGAATCCACCAACCGCCAGCGCATGAGCCTCTACGGCTACCCGCGTAAAACCACGCCGGAGCTGGACAAGCTCAAGGATCAGCTGTCGATCTTCGACAACGTCATCACTCCGCGCCCTTACACGATTGAAGCGCTGCAACAGGTGCTGACCTTCGCCGACGAAGAAAACCCGGACCTGTACCTGTCCACGCCGTCGCTGGTCAGCATGATGAAACAGGCCGGCTACAAGACGTTCTGGATCACCAACCAGCAGACCATGACCAAACGCAACACCATGCTCACGACCTTCTCCGAACAGGCCGACGAGCAGGTGTACCTGAACAACAACCGCAACCAGAACGCCGCCCAGTACGACGGCGACGTGATCGAGCCGTTCAACAAGGCCCTGGCCGACGCGGCGCCGCGCAAGTTGATCGTCGTGCACCTGCTCGGTACGCACATGAGCTACCAGTACCGTTATCCGCCGAGCTTCGACAAGTTCCAGGACCGCAACGGCGTTCCGGCCGGTGTGCGTGACGATCAGGTTCCGACCTACAACAGCTACGACAACGCGGTGCTGTACAACGATTTCGTGGTCTCGAGCCTGATCAAGGACTACGCCAAATCCGATCCTAACGGCTTTTTGCTGTACCTCTCCGACCACGGTGAAGACGTGTTCGACTCGGTCGGCCACAGCACCTTGGGTCGCAACGAAAACAAGCCGACCGCACCGATGTACACCATTCCGTTCATGGCCTGGGCGTCGCCGAAGTGGCGTGAAAACCACGACTGGAGTTTCGCCGGGGATCTGAGCCGCCCTTACAGCAGCTCGCACCTGATCCACACCTGGGCGGACCTGGCCGGTTTGAGTTTCGATGAACTGGATCGCACCAAGAGCGTGGTCAGCGACAGCTTCAAGCCGCGTCCGCTGTTGATCGGCAACCCTTACGAACGCGAACAGCGGGCTCTGATCGACTTCAGCCTGATGAAGCCGAAGAAACCCGCCACTGCGACCACGGAAGTGGTTCTGCAACAGTAACAAAAAGGGCCGGAAACGGCCCTTTTCGACATTCACAGCCGCACTGCCCCCTCCTTCCTTACGACCAGCACGCGTCATTCACGCGTGCAGCGTTCGTCCGATACGCCGTGGAAACACCCTGTAAAACCTACACTGAACGAGCGTTAACCTCTTGTTAATGCCCTCGACGGACACTGCGCCCCGAGGCCCTGATTCATGGACGAACGGCTCCGACATTTTTCGTAGGAGGCACCATGAAAACCACGACTGCAATTCTTGCAGGCCTGCTCACCCTCGCATCCGCCAGCGCATTCGCCGAAGGCGGCGCCGAGCGCATGAGACATTACTGGGCCAATTTCCCGGTTCATTCCGCACAGAGCCAGCAGGCTGAGGCGAAGACCAACGAACTCAAGGTTCCGGACGACCAGACCGCCCAGGTCACCGAGTCCTATCGCCCTTGAGCGAACGCTTTACCGATGGACCTGCGATGGCTCCGCTCTGGCCCCGCAGATGACAGTTGGGCGCCCTCTCCGGGCGCCTTTTTTTATGCCTGCAGATCCTTGATCCAGAACAGCATGCGCCCGTGACTGGGGTCGAACATGCCCGGCGCGAAGCCGAACTTGGCGTAGGAGTTTTGCGCCACGGCATTGCCTTCAAGTACTTCCAGAGTGATCTTGCAGCAACCGCGCTGACGGGCTATTTCCTCGACCTTGCGCAGCATTTTCTGGCTCAACCCCAGACCGCGAAACTTGGTCACCACCGACACATCGTGCACGTTGACCAATGGTTTACAGGCAAACGTGGAAAACCCTTCAAAGCAGTTCACCAGCCCCGCCGGCTCGCCACCGACGAACGCCAGGACGCTGAACGCGTGGGGCCGCTTGGCCAGTTCGGCGGGCAGTTGCTGCAACAGTTCGGGGGCAATGGGATGGCCGCCGCCCATCGGGTCTTCGGCGTAATGATTGAGCACCACACCGATGGCCTCGGCATGCACCGGGTTGGTGTAACTGGCTTGAAGCACAAGAATTTCTGCGGAATCCATTTCCTTCCTCGATCGCACGGGGCCCCGGCGCGTTTGATACGCACTGATAGGCTCGGCGACCTTAGCGCGAGGCAGGCCCCGGCCACAACCCGACGTATTCAGTGGCCCCAGATGAGTTCTTCAGTCCAGCCCAGCTCGGCGAAATCCTCGGCTCGCAGACCGGACTCGCCGGCACAGAAAAACTCGTCCAGCTGCGGCGGTTTCACCGAGGTGCCGCTGAGCATCGCGTGGACCTGGCCACGATGATGGATCTGATGCTCGAAAAGGTGGGAAATCATCCGCAGCCGACTGTCGTGCTGCGGCGTGTCGCGGGCGATCGTGACGATGCGCCCCAGATCGGCATCGCGCAGTTGCTCGCAGTAGGCGATCAGCCGACGGTCGACATGGTCCTGCTCACGGCGCAGGGCCTGCGCCTCGGTGAAGGGCTCGTCAGCGTTGAAGAACACGTAGCAATCGGGATGCGGTTCGTCACCGCGCAACTCGCGCTCCAGCGCATCGACGTAGAACCAGTCGCAGGTCAGGATGTGATTGAGGGTCAGGCGGATGCTCGGGAAGAAACTCACCCGTGGCGCTGCCAGCTGCGCATCATCGAGCTGGCTCCAGGCCTTGGCCAGTCGATGGTTGGCCCAAGCGTTCTGATAAGCCATGGTCAGCAAATGATGGGACAGTGGCTGAGTCATGTCGCGCCCTCCGTGTTTCAGGTCTCGGCGAAGCGTTGCAGCTGCATCTCCTGCAAGCGGCTGAGGGTCCGGCGGAACGGGAATTCCAGGTAGCCCTCGGTGTACAGCGCGTCCATCGGCACTTCGGCCTCAATGTACAGCGGCACCTTGCGGTCGTAGCACTCGTCGACCAGCGCGATGAACCGGCGCACGCCGTCGTCGTGCACCGACAACTGCGGCAATTCGCGATCGCCGGCCACTACCCGTTCCGCGCCGTCCTCGGTGCCACGGGCAATCCGCCCTTCGCGCTTTTTCGCGCTGAGGTTCGGCACCTCGCTCAACAGGATAGCCCGGTAGGTGTCGCACAGCGCGATGAAGTCCATGGCGGCGAACGGTTGCTCGCACAGATCGGCATAGCGGCACCACAGCACCGAATCGCCGGCCTGTACCACGTTCAAAGCACGGTAACCGACCGGCACCGGTTCGGCACTGACGGTCTGCCCGGCGGCCAAGGCGTCGAACACCTGACTTAGCTCGCTACCCTGCCCCGCAGAGGCGACCCAATAGCGTTGTTCGACAGCGCCGGGATGCAAGCGGTGATCGTCGGCGCCATTCACCGCGACCACTTGCATGTGCTGCTTGATCGCGGTGATTGCCGGCAGGAAGCGATCGCGGTTGAAGCCGTCGGCATAGAGCTGATCCGGCGGCAGGTTAGAGGTGCAGACCACCACCACACCTTCATCGAACATCACCTGAAACAGTCGTCCGAGAATGATCGCGTCACCGATGTCATTGACGAACAGTTCATCGAAACACAGCACCCGCACCTCGACCGCCAACTCACGAGCCAGGGCCCTCAATGGATCGGCGATCCCGGTCAGTTGAAACGAGCGTTGATGCACCCAGCCCATGAAGTGATGAAAGTGTTGGCGCCGCGCCGGCACCCGCAGGCTTTGGTGGAATTGATCCATCAGCCAGGTCTTGCCGCGCCCGACCGGGCCCCACAGGTAAACGCCGGTGACCGAACGGGCACCGGCGTGCAGGGCTTCATGGCATTTTTGCAAGGACCAGACCGCGTGTTCCTGGGCTTCATCCTGGATGAAGCCCTTGTGGTCGACGGCGTATTGCCAGGCGCTCAAAGGGGAGTCGAAAGTCATGCGCGGCAGTATGCCACGATGGCTACAGGGAAATATCCAGCCGAGCGATTTTGCCCTGTTCGTTGAGCCGGAACGTGTAGCGCAGCTCCAACGGGCTGCCGGGGAACGTTCCGGAGATCAGCCCTTGCACCAGCACCTTGCCGGTGCGCTGCTGAACGCCCAGCACTTCCACCCGCGGCTGATAGCGCTGGGCGGTGTCTTGCATCCAGTTGGCGATGGCCTGCGGGCCGACCTGATGATGGCCTTCATCGAACACATGGGCATCCTCGGCAAAAAAACTGCCGACCCGGGACGTATCGCGAGCATTGGCGGCGTTGATGTACTCAACGATGGCCGGGGCAAGTATCGAGGTGGGATGGAACATGGTTACAGCTCCTTTTTTCGGGTTCTGTCGCCATCCTAGAACAGCCCTGCGTCAATTCCTGTCAGGAGTGAAACGGCCATTTTCGTCCAGTTGCATCTGCCGCTGCCAGGTGCGCAACAGGTCGCTGCGCCGCCCCGGATAGCGCTCGCCCTGCAGGCTCGCCGCGGCAATCCGGTCGGTGCGAAAGGTGCGATAGGCGCCGCGCAATTCACACCACGCCACGATGATCCGCACCTCGTTGAGAAAGCCCAGCGCCAGCGGCCAGATCAAGCGCTGGCTCTGCACCTGCTGCGCATCGGCGTAATCGATGTGCAACTTGGCCTGATCGCGGATCGCGTGACGGAAAACGTTCAACGGCACCGCGTTTTGCGGAAAACCGTAACCCGGCGGCCCGGGCATGACGGTCGGGTTGCGCAGCGCTTCCTGGGCCTGCGGGTCCAGCACCGCAGCGATTTTCGCCAGCGCATCCGCCGCAGCCTTGCTCAGCACCTCGTCGCCACGCTGATCGACATAACGCAGGCCCAGCACGATGGCTTCGGTCTCGTCGGCGTTGAGCATCAGCGGCGGCAGAAACAGACCGCTGCGCAATACGTAACCGATGCCCGCCTCGCCATGGATCGGCGCGCCGAGTGCGGTCAATTCGGCGATGTCGCGATAGAGCGTGCGCTCGGAGATCTCCAGCTCGGACGCCAGCGTCGCCGCAGTCACCGGGCGTTTCTTGCCACGCAGCACTTGCAGCAGGGTCAACAGGCGAGTGGTTCGCGACACGGTGAGAGGCTCCGGACAAAAGTTTGCCGGAGCTTAGCAGAGCCTGGTGTCAGAAATTGTCAGGAGCTTTCACCAGACTCGGAGGGGATCACGCGTCGACTTTGTGCCGGGCCGCATACAGGCAAAGCATCTCCATGGCCAGGGTTGCCGCCGCCAGCGACGTCACGTCCGCGTGGTCATAGGCCGGGGCCACTTCCACCACGTCCATGCCGACCAGATTGATCCCGCGCAGGCCGCCAAGGATCTCCAGCGCCTGCACCGTGCTCAGGCCGCCGCAAACCGGCGTACCGGTGCCCGGTGCAAAGGCCGGATCGAGGCAATCGATGTCGAACGTCAGGTACACCGGGTTATCCCCGACTCGCGCACGAATGGCCTCGACGATCGCCTCACAACCACGGCGATGCACCTGCCGCGCGTCCAGCACCTGAAAACCCTGATGATCGTCGTTGGTGGTGCGCAAACCGATCTGCACCGAACGCGCCGGATCCACCAGCCCTTCCCGCGCGGCGTGCCAGAACATGGTGCCGTGATCGACCCGCTTGCCACCCTCGTCCGGCCAGGTGTCGCTGTGTGCATCGAAGTGGATCAGCGACAGCGTGCCGTGCTTGCGCGCATGGGCCTTGAGCAGCGGGTAACTGATGAAGTGGTCGCCACCAAAGGTGAGCATGGCGCTGCCGGAGCTGAGGATGTGCTCGGCGTGGGCCTCGATGCTTTCCGGAATGGTGTGCGGCGAGCCGTAATCGAAGTCGCAATCGCCGTAATCGATCACCGCCAGATGATCGAACGGGTCGAACGCCCACGGCCAGTGCCGTTCCCAGGCAATCCCGGTGGACGCCGCACGAATTCCGCGCGGCCCGAAACGCGCGCCGGGACGGTTGCTGGTGGCGGTGTCGAACGGCACACCGCTGACCGCCACGTCCACGCCGCGCAGGTCACGGCTGTAGCGCCGGCGCATGAAACTGGTGATCCCGGCGTAGGTGCTTTCGGCAGCAGTGCCGTAAAGGCTGTCACGGGTCAGGGCCTGATCGTTTTGCATGGGCACGTCCATCGGTGTGTTCCTGTTGTTATGAAGGGCTATTGGCGGCTACGGAAAGTGGTCCACAAGCGCGTGCGCTGGCGCATGTCCTTGAGGCTCATGCTGCGGTCGGCGTACAGCCGCTCACGCACTTCGGGTTTCGGATAAATGTCCGGGTCGTTGCGCACCGCTTCATCCACCAGCGGCGTGGCGGCCTGGTTGGCGGTGGCGAAGAACAGCGTATTGGTCAGCGCCGCCACGGATTCGGGGCGCAACATGAACTCGATGAAGGTGCGCGCGGCCTCGGGATGCGGCGCGTCTTTGGGAATGGCGAGGTTGTCCTGCCACACCAGCGTGCCTTCCTTGGGAATCCGGTAAGCAACCTCAAACGGCTTGTTGGCCTTGCGCGCCTGATCGGCAGCCATGCTCGCGTCACCGTTATAGGTCAGCGCCAGGCAGACGCTGCCGTTGGCCAGATCGCTGATCTGCCGGCCGGTGGCGACGTACAGCACCGAGGGCTGCAACTTCTGCAACAAGGCTTCGGCGGCGGCCAGATCGGTCTTGTCGGTGCTGTAGGGATCTTTACCGAGATAGTGCAGCGCCAGGCCGATCACTTCCTGAGGCGAGTCGAGAATCGCAATCCCGCAATCCTTGAGTTTGCTGGCATATTCTGGCTTGAACAGCAGATCGAGGCTGTTGAGCGGCACATCCGGCAGCCGCTGTTTGACTGCCTCGACGTTCATGCCCAGGCCGAGGGTGCCCCAGGTGTAAGGCACGCCGTAGCGGTTGCCGGGATCGACCGCCGCCAGTTTTTCCAGCAGATCCGGATCGAGATTGGCGTAACCCTTGACCCCTTCGTGGGGAATTTCCTTGAGCGCTCCAGCGGCCAGACCTCGGGCCAACACGCTGGACGATGGCACCACCACGTCATAGCCACTGCCGCCCGTAAGCAGCTTGGTTTCCAGCACCTCGGAGGTATCAAAGGTGTCGTAGCGCACGTGGATGCCGGTATCCTTTTCGAAGCGCTGCAAGGTTTCAGGCGCCACGTAATCGGCCCAGCTGTAGAGATTGAGGGTTTTCTCTTCGGCCTGGGCGGCGATGGAGACGGTAAGCAACAAAGCGGGCAAACACAGCTTGAAGACGGGAGCCATGACGAACACCTGACCGAAGGAAGTGGTGGCAGGATGCGCCGTCGGATACATTCGAGAAATATCAAGTTTGTTAACCTGACTTTATCCCGGAGTAATGTGATGCTCGGTCAGCTCCACGATGTCGATCTTCAGCTTCTGCGGCTGTTTCTCGGCGTGGTCGAATCCAATGGTTTCAGTGCTGCGCAAGGTGAACTGGGCCTGAGCCAGTCGAGCATCAGCCAGCAAATGGCCAAGCTTGAAACCCGTCTCGGCTATCGGGTGTGCAACCGGGGCAAGGCCGGTTTCAGCCTGACGCCCAAGGGCGAACAGCTGTTGATTGCCGCCCGGGCGCTGTTCGATTCGATCGAAACCTTCCGCCATCAATCCAACGGCGTCGCCGGACGATTGATCGGTGAAGTGCGGCTGGGTCTGTCGGAAGCGGTCGATCAGTCGGTGCTGCAACGGGTGGCGGATGCGATCCGGCGGTTTCGCGAGCGGGACGAATCAGTGCGCATCGAACTGATCAGCGCCATGCCCGGCGAAATGGAGCGTCTGTTGCTGCAACAGCGGCTGGACCTGGCCATCGGTTATTTCTCCCAGGTGCAGAGCGCGTTCGACTATCGCGAGCTGTTCAGCGAAACCCAGCATCTGTATTGCGCCCCCGGTCATCCGCTGTTTACCGACGATGCTCCCGATGACACCGCGTTGCAGGCCTGCGACCGGGTCGATCATCCCTACCGGTTCCTGCGCAGTGACGAGCCGTTTCAGGGCAAGGTCTGCTCGGCGCGCTCGGAACAGGTCGAAGGCACCCTCGCCTTCATTCTGTCCGGCAAACACGTCGGTTATCTGCCCAACCATTACGCCCGCCAATGGCAGGAAAAGGGTCTGTTGCGCCCGGTGCGCGAAGGCGAGTTGAGCTTTGACGTGGCGTTCCACTTGGCCCGCCATCGGGCGCAGGTGCCCGGCGATGCACAGAAGGCTTTTGAAGAAGATCTGCTGTCAGCCTTTGGTCGAACCTGAGCATTTTTTGGAACGCGGAGCGTCCCCGGCTGCATTCCCACGCAGAGCGTGGGAACGATCATGCGTTGCCCTCGCCCCTCGCTTACGGCATCCTGCGCACCCATTTTCCGACCCGGCCCCGCATTGCGGCACGCAAACCACCATGACCGTCTCTGAAAAAGCCCCGCGCAACAACGATCTGATCTACGGCCTCAACGACCGTCCGCACTTCACCGCAACGGTGTTTGCCGCCCTGCAACACGTGCTGGCCAGCTTCGTCGGCATCATCACCCCGACCCTGATCATGGGCGGTGCCCTCGGCCTGCAAAGTGAAATCCCGTACCTGATCAGCATGGCGCTGTTCGTCTCGGGCCTCGGCACCTTCGTTCAGGCCAAGCGCTTCGGCCCGGTCGGTTCGGGGCTGCTGTGCCTGCAAGGCACCAGTTTTTCCTTTATCAGCGTGATTCTCAGCGCCGGTTTCATGGTCAAGGCCCGGGGCGGCGGCACCGATGAAATCCTCTCGACGATCTTCGGCGTGTGCTTCTTCGCCGCCTTCATCGAAGTGGTGCTGAGCCAGTTTATCGGCAAGTTGCGCATGCTGATCACCCCGGTGGTCACCGGCACCATCATCACCCTGATGGGCCTGTCGCTGATCAAAGTGGCGATGACCGACATTGCCGGCGGCTTCGGCGCGGCGGACCTGGGCGCGGCCAGCCATGTGTTTCTGGCAGCGCTGGTGCTGGGCACCATCGTGGTATTGAACCGGGTTGATGTGCCGTTCCTGCGGCTGGGCGCGATCGTCATCGGCCTGACCCTCGGCTACGTGGTGGCGTGGCTGATGGGCACCGTAGACTTTGCCAACCTGCCCGAAGTGCCGGTGGTCAGCGTGCCGGTGCCGTTCAAGTATGGTTTCAACTTCGATTGGGTGGCGTTCGTGCCGGTGGCGGTGATTTTCCTGGTGTCGCCGCTGGAGGCTGCCGGTGACCTGACCGCCAACTCGATGATCTCGCGGCAACCGGTCAAAGGCCCGCTGTACATCCGCCGGATCAAGTCCGGGCTGCTGGCCGACGGCCTCAACTCGGCCATGGCGGCGGTGTTCAACAGCATGCCGATGGTGACCTTCGCCCAGAACAACGGGGTGATTCAGCTCACCGGCGTGGCCAGCCGCTACGTCGCGTTCTTCATCGCCGGCCTGCTGGTGTTGCTGGGGCTATTCCCGATGATCGGCGCGGTGCTGCAACTGATGCCGAAACCGGTGCTCGGCGGCGCAGAGCTGGTGATGTTCGGCACCGTAGCCGTGGCCGGGATCAAGATCCTCGCCGAGGCCGGCCTGCATCGGCGCAACATGCTGATCGTGGCGATTTCCGTCGGCATGGGCCTGGGCATCGCCGCCGTGCCGGAAGTGCTGCGTGAACTGCCGCAGGCGCTGCGCAATATTTTCGAGTCGCCAATCACCGTCGGCGCGCTGTGTGCCATCGTGCTGAATATCTTCCTGCCGGAAGAATTCATCGAACTGGAAGAAGATGACTTCGACCCGGAAGCCTCTATCCTTCAGGTCATGGAAAACCCCGACCTGCCGGCCAAAGCTGAACCCGCCGCGCCGGCCGCTGTCGCACAGTTGAACCGTTGATCCTGTCCGCTCCATGAAAAAAGGGCTGATACCGGCGACGGTTCAGCCCTTTTTCAATGAGAGAGCATCAATGCGCCGTTTCCAAGCCGTCATCCTGTCCCTGCTTCTGCTCTCGCTCAGCGCCTGTGCGCTGTTTCCCAACCGCGACCCGGTGAACATCAACGTGGTCGGCCTCGAACCGCTGCCGAGCCAGGATCTGGAAGTCCGTTTCGCGATCAAGCTGCGGGTGCAGAACCCCAACGAAACGCCCATCGACTACAACGGCATCGCGCTGGATCTGGAGGTCAACGGCCACTCCCTGGCGTCGGGCGTTAGCGATCAGAGCGGCTCGATTCCACGGTTCTCCGAAACCATCGTCAGCGTCCCGGTGAGCATTTCCGCGTTCTCGGTGCTGCGCCAGACCTTGGGCCTGAGCCAGACGCAAACCCTCGACAACCTGCCCTATGTGCTGCGCGGCAAACTTGCGGGCGGGTTGTTTGGCACGATGCGTTTTGTCGACACCGGCAAGCTGAGTCTGCCGAGAGCCAGTGCCGCAACCTGGTAAAGATGCGGTAGCCTGCAGCGTTTACTATCAGAAACATGGAAGCCGCAGGTTTATGGAAGACATCCCCACGCTGTACACCGAACGACTGATCTTGCGTCCACTTGAACTGGCGGACGCCGAGGCCATCCAGCAGCAATTCCCCCACTGGGAAGTGGTGCGTTATCTGAACGTCTTCGTGCCCTGGCCTTATCCGGACGATGGCGCCCTCACCTATCTGCGTGACATTGCGCTGCCTGCCATTGCGGCAGGCAAAGAGTGGCAATGGACGATTCGTTTCAGGTCGGCGCCAGAGCAATTGATCGGCAACATCAGCCTGATGGACGAGCCGGACAACCACCGCGGTTTTTGGCTCGCCCCGACCTGGCAGGGCCAGGGCTTGATGACCGAAGCCAGCGAAGCCGTGACCCGGTACTGGTTCGAAACCCTCGATCAACCGTTGATGCGCGTGCCGAAAGCCGCACCGAACCTTGGCTCGCGAAAGCTCTCGGAACGCGCTGACATGCGCTTGATTCGCACCGATGAGGACGACTTCGTCGGCGGCCGCTTCCCACGGGAGATCTGGGAAATCACCCGAGATGAATGGCGGCGCCGACAATCCGTCAAACCGTGAAACGCACGCCCGGTTTAGCCCGCTCATCGACGCTCAACTCGAACACATCCGGCCGCGCATAGTGGCCGACCACGTCGTAGTCGTAGCGGGCGCGCACCAGTTCTTCGGTGTCGATCTCGGCGGTGAGCAGTCCGGCCTCGCCGCGCAACGGCCCGGCCAGCACGTCGCCCATCGGCCCGACGATCACGCTGCCGCCGGCGATCAGCGGTCGATCCCCCGGCCAGTTGGCAACTTCCACCCCCAGTTCATTCGGCGAGGCCTGGACCTGACAGGCGCTGACCACAAAACAGCGCCCTTCATGGGCGATGTGGCGCATGCTGACCTGCCACATCTCGCGCTCATCCACAGTCGGCGCGCACCAGACCTCGATGCCCTTGGCATACATCGCCGTGCGCATCAGCGGCATCATGTTTTCCCAGCAGATCACGGCGCCGAGCTTGCCGACCTGAGTGTCGAGCACCGGCAGCGTCGAACCGTCGCCCTTGCCCCAGATCAGCCGTTCGGTGCCGGTAGGCATCAGCTTGCGGTGTTTGGCCACGAGTCCTGCCTGCGGGTCGAAATACAGCGCGGTGCAGTGCAAGGTGCTGCCGGCCCGTTCGATCACGCCGATCACCAGATTGGCCCCGGTGCGTGCCGACAGACCGGCCAGCGCTTCGGTTTCCGCACCCGGCACGTCGATGGCGTTGGCGAAGTAACGGGCGTAGGCCTCGCGGCCTTCGGGCAAGCGGTAACCCAATTGCGTGCCGAAGCCCTCGCCCTTCGGGTAACCGCCGAGCAACGCTTCGGGCATCACCACCAGCGCGGCGCCGGATTCGATGATCGCGGTTTCCCAGCTCAGGATCTGTTCCAGGGTCTCAGCCTTGCCACCGGGCAAGGCGCCGATCTGCAGGGCGGCAACGATTGATTTGGGCATGGCGGTCACTCCGTGAAGTTCAGGTGTTGCTCATTGTCCGGCGCCAAGGGATCATGAATAAAGACCGATCCACTGCTGAATGATATGAGCCAAATGAATATCGCGACCGTCGACCTCAACCTGCTGAAAGTCTTCGAAGCGCTGCATGAAGAGTCCAGCGCCAGCCGCGCGGCGTTGCGCCTGGGCGTGACCCAGTCGGCGGTCAGCGCGGCCTTACGGCGGTTGCGCGAGGTGTATGGCGATCAATTGTTCGTGCGCACCGGCCGGGGACTGGCGCCGACGCTCAAGGCCAACCAGTTGAAACCAGTGGTCAGCGATGCGCTGAATAAATGTCGGCAAAGCCTGGCCATGGTCGACCCGACGGCCAATCACTACGAAGGACGCTCGGTCACCGTGGGCCTATCGGACGATTTCGAGATCGCTTACGGCCGGCGACTGATCGAGGAAATCGCCCGTCGTGCGCCAAAACTGCGGCTGATTTTCCGCCAGACCCACAGCCAGATCGTCGCCCGGGCACTGATGGAACGCAGCATCGACTTGGCAATTACCGCCGGCGGGTTCGCCGAGCGGCTGCTCAGCCGTCAGGTGTTGGGTGAAGGGGGTTACGCGTGTCTGGTGGATCCGGCGAGCCTGGCGCCGGGTCAGCAGCAGATCGATCTGGAGGAGTTCGTCACCCGCGAGCACCTTCTGGTGTCGTCGGGCGGTTTTATCGGGATCACCGATGAAGGGCTGGCGGCGCTGGGCCGCAGTCGCCGGGTCTGCGCCTCGACCACGCATTTCGCGGCATTACCGCACCTGCTCAAGGGCAGCGATGCGGTGGCGACCATTCCGGCCCACGCCGCGCAGGCCATTGCCGTAATGAGCGGGCTGGCGCTGCTGCCCTGCCCGCTGGCGCTGCCGCGTTACCCGATCGAACTGGGCTGGCGCACCAGCACCCAGATCGATCCGGTGGTGCTGACGGTGCGCGAAGCGATTGGCTCCAGTTTCAGGGCCGAGTGATTACTTGTTGGCCGCCATCAGGCGATTGACTTCACTGCGCACCATGTTGGCGAATTCCGGAGGCGACATGCCGTCCAGTTCAGCGCGAACGAACTCGGCCCATTTGCCCTTGCGTTTGGAGCGCTCGCCGAACAACCGCGCGGCTTCGCCCTTGGCTTTGCCCAGATTGTTCTGCCAGAGTTCGAACAGTCGGGATTTTTCATCTTCCAGCGCGGCGCGCTCTGCGAGGGATTTGTCGGCCAGATTGAAACTCATCGGGAATTACCTGCTGCATGAAATGGCGACATCTTACACTCTGGACGGAAACCTCTGACGCTGGTTTTTGCTCCGGATGGAAAATCGCTGCAACTTTTCAAGTCGCGCCACACTCCATTGTTCACTGTCCATTCACCTGCAAGGAGTCACCCAATGGCCCGCAAAAGCGCCGTTCAAGCCGCTGAAGACCAAATCAAGGATCAAGCGTTCAGCGAACTTCAGGCTCTGATCGAAGAGTCGGACAAACTGCTCAAGAGCAGTGCTTCACTGGTCGGCGAGGAAGCGGAAACCCTGCGCGGACAAATCGCCCTGAAATTGCAGCAGGCACTGGATTCGGTATCCAGTGTGCGTGACCGCACCAAACCGGCGGTGGACGCCACCGAGAGCTACATCGGCGGTCATCCGTGGCAGACCGTGGCGATTTCCGCCGGGTTCGGTCTGGTGGTCGGATTGCTGCTCGGTCGCCGCTGAGCGCGAACAAAAAAGGCGAGCCCTCGGGCTCGCCTTTTTCATGCCCGGCACACACTCATTCGCCGGCCAGTTCACGCAACTGCGACAGGGTCTGTTGATCCAGTTCGATTCCTTTGGCCAGTGACTTGGCCCGCTGCAAATGCCGCCGATCACCCGGCAAGCGCTTGAGCCCCACGCTGTGCATCTGCCGCACAAGTTCCTGACTGCGTTCGGCAAAGCTTTGCCCGGCAGTCTTGCTCGGGTCGATCACTATCAGTAACTGGCCGGTCCACGGGGTCTTGGCGCCGGGATGGTTCTTCCAGTCGAACTCAAACGAGAAGTTGCCGCCGGTCAGCGCGGCGGCCAGCAGCTCGACCATCATCGACAGCGCCGAGCCTTTGTGCCCGCCAAACGGCAGCAATGCGCCGCCTTCCAGAATCGCTTTCGGGTCGCAGGTCGGCTGGCCGAGGCTGTCGACACCCATGCCCGCCGGCAGCTTCTCGCCCTTGCGCGCGGCGATCTGCACGTCGCCATGGGCGATGGCGCTGGTGGCCAGGTCGAACACGATCGGCGCACCGTCAGCCCGTGGCGCGGCAAAGGCAATCGGGTTGGTGCCGAACAATGGCCGGTCGGCGCCGTGGGGCACCACGCATGTCATGCTGTTGACCACGCTCAACGCTACCAGGCCTTCATCGGCGAAAGGCTCGACGTCCGGCCACAGCGCGGCAAAGTGATGGGAATTGCGGATCGCCAACACCGCGATCCCGGCACTGCGGGCCTTTTCCACCAGCAGCGCACGTGCTGCCGCCAGCGCAGGCTGGGCAAAACCGTTGCCGGCATCGACGCTGACGAATCCTGAAGCCACATCCTCGACTTTCGGCACAGCCTTGCCGTTGACCCAGCCGCTGTTGAGCGTCGAGACATATCCGGGGATCCGAAATACGCCGTGACTGTGCGCACCGTCCCGCTCGGCATTCGCGCAATTCGCGGCCAGCGTTCTGGCGACTTCGGCGGAGGTGCCGTGACGGGTGAAAATCCTTTCCAGCAATTGAGTCAGCTCGTCCAGGGATACCGTGGACGAGACCGCATGATCGTGTGGCGCAGACATCTGAAGCTCCAGAGTAATTATTGGAGGGAACAACAGCGAACGAACAACCCGCCTGAGGATTAACCATGGCCGGCCGGTTACCTGTCAACCCCGCAATATTTATCTACCACCCTCGCCTCCGTCACCCGCCCTAGCCTTGCGTCTCGACCCATCGGCGCCTGCCAGCATGCGCCCCTCATCGAGACTCGATCATGTCAGCCCCCATCAAACCCTTGTTGTTCCCCGAAGTCTTTGATTCCCCCGGACTCTGGACCGAGCTGGGCAAGGCCCATGGCCTGTCGGAGCACGAATTCAGATGGCTCGCCCATGCAAAGCTGTCCACCCATGCCTTGCGCAGCCAGCAGACCCCGGCCATGCGCGCCGAGCACATCCTGCTCAATGTTGGCAAGGAAATGCCGCTGCCGTTGCCGGGTGCGTTCGTTCTCGGCGAGACGCCCGTCAATAAAGCCCAGATCCTGTACACCGTGTATGACGGCCTCAAGAAGTACCCTGACCGCGCCGACTTGAAACAACAGTTGGAGCAGCGACTGAACAATCCTGACGACCAGGCCAATCTGTTTGCGTTCCTGTCGTTGCCGCAACGCAAGCGGCTGTTCGATGCCGAAAACATAACGGTGTCGTTCAGCCTCATCGAAGGTGATGTATTCGATGAAAACACCGCGGCCATCCAACAGGGGCAAGTTCTGAATACGCAGGCCATGCGTGCGGAGCTGGAGCAGTTGCCGACGCTCAATCATCTGCTGGAAAGCATTCTGGATGAATTGCTCAAGTCGCATTTCGGCAGCCTGCAGCAAAACCGTACTCGTGTCGGTTTCTACACCCTGGACGATGCCACCGGCGCCGATGCCGCGACGCCGACCAGACACTGGCTCGACTCCATGAGCCTGAGCGATGCGGTGCTGTTGCATTACCGGCATCAACAGTGGCCGACCGCCGCACTGCGGGAGTTCAGCAACCCAGGCAGATCAGTCACCAAAGGCGATCAAGCGCAATGGGAAGAGGCTGTCAAAAGCGCGTCCGGCATGTTGCCAGCGCTGCTTTTCCGGCAACTGGAACACTATTGGAATGCGGCATCTGCAGACGGCGCGCCGCGCCGCGCCGCACGTTCTTCGCCGACGTGCTGCAAGACCAGGCACGCAGCGAATGGATGATCAAACGCGAAAGCGGCATTCTCGATGCAACACAGTTCAACGCACTGCATCAGCTGATAACGCACGACGCGCAAGGCCCGCAACGCCCTCTCACCGAAACCGTGCGGCTCTGGGAGCACGAAGCCAACTACGTCGAACTGGCGGGGTCGCTGATGATCAGCGCAAGCCAGGCATTTCTTTACACGCCGGTGCAGGGCCTGCAAGTTCTCACCGACTACAAAGACTTGAAACAGACGTTGCAGAGCAAGTTCATTGCCAAGGGCCACGAAGACGAACTCTACGGCCTGCTCAGCCTTGACGAGCGCAACCGGTTTCTGGGTTTCGACCAGCCGCAGGTGTCGGGAGACCGAATCATCGGAGAAATCTTCAAGATCCTCTTCGAATTGATCATCACCAAGCAGCGGCAAAACATCGAATACGCCTTGCAAGTGTTTCGCCACAGCGATGGCGCGGTGAATCTGCACGCCCTTTTCGACAAGAGCCTGGACATCCGTTCGATGATTCATGAGCGTTTGCTGGTGCTGGACAGTGCAGGTCGATGGAGCACGCATCCGGTGCTGGCAGGCAACCAGCAACCCTCTCAGGTACTGGCAGACAAGGCGCGCGCGGCGATCAAGACATTCAGCAGCGTCGAGGGCCCGCTTGTCGCGATGCTCGAAACACAACCCATGGCGCATCAGGAGGCCCAACGGCCGTTTCTCGAAAGCCTGAAGTCAATGCTTGCTCATGCATGGTTTATCGGTGTCACCGGCGAAGCCCGGTTGCGGGTGCTGGGCGACAGCCTGTCGGCCTCCGTACAGGCAATTGTCAACACCGTGATCAACGCTGATCAGCCGACCCGTGCGTTGCGGCACTCCCTCGAGGGCTTTCGCCCCGATGCCTATACACTCAGCCTTGAGTCTTCCGGTCAGCAGAATCTGCTGCCGCTCGCCCACTGCCTGCTGATGACCGAGCGCGGCGGCCTGGACGCCAGTCACTCCGGGCGGGCAGTGATCTGGACGCCCGCGCTGGGCATTGAAGTGTTCGACACTGTCGCCGCTGCACGGCGCATGCTCGATCAGCGGCTGCTGCACAGCGTGCAACGTCTGTCGTTACTGGAAAACCTGCTGCCCGCGCAGTTTCAGCCCCACCAGCGCTACACCCTTGGGGCATTTCAAATCATCGAACACAACGTGCTGCACAATCGCGTGCAATCGGCCATCGAGCATTTTCTCGGGCGCTGCGAGCAGGTGCGCACCCGCGTGAAAGATCCCGTCAGGCGCAACAATGCTCTGACGAAACTGCGCAATCAGGCTTTTCACACCAACCTCAAACTGGCGAAGGCCCATGCCCGGGCCATTGCCACACAACAGACCTACCCGGCGTGGCTGGGCATGGCAGCGAACGCGGAACAGAAACTGCACGTCGAACTCATGGAGCAGTGGCGCCAGAGTGTCGTCGACGACAAGGACTACCTGACAGGCGTGCCGACGCTGGTCAGCCATGTCGAGCAGACCTTGAAATCACTGCTCGACAGTCGATTCCCCAAGAGCGGGCTCAATCCCCGGCACATTCAGATAACGCCCAATCTGGCGCTGGCCGGGCCCGCCAGAAACCTGGTCGAGTTTGCCCTCAATCACATCAACATCGCCCAGGGCACCGGTTTCAAGGTCACCTCGAAAACCACCCAGGCCCTTCCGGACGGGCTGAACCAAAGCGCCGTGACACAACTACTGCTGTCCCTGGCGATACCGACCACCTACAGCGACAAGGTCCGTGACGCGCTATCGACGACATCGGTGGCGGGTCTGGCCCGGCAACAGGTTTTTTTTCGCCAGGTGCCCTGGCAATTGCTGCAACACGCTCATGCACTGAAACTTCAGCAGCATTTGTCCGAGAAGGCCTTCAGTTACATCCGCCAGGTACTGGACATGCCGGATGCCATCGCCCGCGCGGCCGTCGCCGGGACACACGCGATCGTGTGTCCGCTGTCATTGATCAAGACGGAAAAGGCCAACGCCGTCGAGGCATGTGGCCTGTATGTGCTGGCTCCCGATACCGGGCACAAAGGCCCGTTAGTGCTTTATACCCCGTATGCGGAGCAGGCCTTTCACGAATTCCCCGATGAACAGGGTCTGATCGCCGCCCTTAATATTCCGGGGCTGCTGCAGAACCTGTTGTTCCGTCGTCTGCCACCCACACAACGCGCAACATTTCGCAGCCTGTTCGCCGACACCCTCGGCCAGACCAGTGAAGTAACACTCGATTACCGCCCGATCGGGGGCAACCTGCTGGAGCGGCTGTTTCAGGACAACCTCGATGTGTTGAAACAAATGCTCGGGTCGCAGAAAGACAGCGACGGGCAATCCGACTGGGACAACGCCAAAGTCCTGTTCAGTGACGAGATCAAACAGGTCACGGACATGTTGCAAGGCAAACTCGCCTATGGGCGCTTTCTCTGGCAAGCCTACGACGAATTCAAGGACTCGGCCGAAGCCCTGCAGAATCATCATTGGAAAAGAGCACTGAAATCTTTTTTCGACGGCGCGGAGCAGATGGTGCTTGTCGGCCTTTTGCCGGAAATGTCGGCCGAAAGCACAGTGAGCGCCGAGGTCGGCGAGCAGACCGTCGCGACCGGCACTGGAAAAGTCGAAAAACCGATTGCACCGACCTTGGCCGAGATCGAAACCACCTCGCCACAACGCACACGCCTGCAGCCTTTCGAGGCGACGGATGTCGCGCTCAAGGACCTCACGTACAGCGCGGCTCAGGGCGTCTATCAGAACGCCGCGAACAACCGCAGCTATGCGGCCGTTGATGGCAAGGTCTACCGGGTCGTCAAGCAGGGTTCGGCCTGGCAATTGGCCAAAGCTGAGGAACGCGGCCCGTTGCTGTTGAAAAACGGTTCGCGGATGGTACAGATCGCGCACGGCCAGACCGTTCATTTCGGCAAAGCCTTCTCCAGAATGCTGGAGCACAACAAATACACGCGCCTGCGCCGCACGATGCTCAACATCGAAGCGCACGGCATGGAAGAAATCACTCGACGCTACCCTGAAAAAGCGCGGGTACTCGGGCACGCAGTGGGGCTGGCCCGGGATTATGCGTTCAACTGCCTGCACAACCTGGCGATTCTGGACATAACCGCTGTGCCCGGTGGACGGGTCAACCGGTTTCTAATGGAGTTTTTTGATGTCCCGCGTCTCACAACGCAGATCCTGGCCAGGATAAAAACCGCGATCTTGCCGATCTGCAACGCCCTGGTAGATCCCGCTGATGATTTGCTCAACACCGACCGGTTCATCGTCGGTTCGACCAACTGGTTCCACGACGTGATTGCGTTTGTCCTCGATGGCGATCTGCAGAACAAGGTCCATTTCACCCAGCACTTTTTTGACCAGGACCTGGGTGACTACGTCCCCGTCGTTGCTCAAGGGTTTGATATTGACGGTCATGCGCAAGCCGAAACCCTGATCCACGAACTCGCCCATCAACTGAGCAACGCCTGGGATATCGCAACCGTACGCGGGCGTGAGCCTTTCTGTGACCTGATATCGGCGGTGACACCCGACGGTGCGAAGTTGCTCCGGTCGTTGCAGGACGAACGGAGAATGGCGCTGTCACTGGCCACACCCCGGGCACAACTGTTCGCGGAATGGAATCCGGATCGCGCGATCTGGATCGACTTTGACAGGATTCCCGAAAAAGAGACCACGGCTGCGGAAATTTTCAAGCAAACGAACAGTACGACAATGAACGAGGCGCGCAATGCGTTCATGGATCAGCAGTCATCGGATGCCCGGGTGGGTGTCATCCTGCACAACGCGGACTCGATCGCCCTGCTGATCTGCGAAGTCGGCCGCCAGCTGGATCCTGTCCCGACCGTCTGACCCCAAAAAAAAATGCGCAGGTTCGACACCTGCGCATTGCTCGACAACCGTGAGACTCAGTCCTTCTGGTCACGCAGGACGTTGCCCGAAGCGCCGTCGATGCGGAATTCGTACACCACACCGTCAGCCTTGCGCCCTTCCCCTTTCCAATAGCCGTCATTGTCGGCCTCGATCTCGTAGACCTCGACATAACCGGCCTTGGTCTTGACGATCTCGATGGCCTTCTCGATGGTGATCCATCCTGCGCCAGGACGGTCAGCCAGTGCCGCGCCTGCACTCAGAAGACTGGCGGTGGCGACGAAAGCGGCCAAGGTTCTTTTGATCATTTTTTCACTCCATTTGTGGTTAATGTTCACGAAACGTCCTGGTTTTTGGGGCGTCTGAGCGAAAAAAGTTCCACGTTTGATGGGTAATTGCCATGACGGTTGTTCTCGGCACCTCCCCCCCGAGGTTAGAATGCGGGAAATCAGGATGAGTCAATGACCCAGAACACCCTCTCGGAAGCCGAATACGATGCGATCACCGATGCCGCCGCGCATTGGTGCATGCGTCTGCACGCCGTCGATTGCACCGCTGAAGAGCGGCAGGCGTTCGACCAGTGGCGCGATGCGCACCCGCTTCACGCGTTCGAATATGAGGCGATGTTGGAGATCTGGGATGTCGCCGAACATTTGCCACGCCCGGAACCTGCGGTAGTCATACCGATCACTCCGCCGGCCCGGACGTGGCGCCAATACGCGGTGGCTGCCTCCGTTTGCGCGCTGGCGCTCCCGCTGGCGGCCTGGACCGGGTGGAATCTGGGGTGGCTGCCCAACAGCTATCAGCACTTCGCCGCCACCGACAATGTGCGCCACGTCACTTTGGGCGACGGCAGTCAGGTCGAGCTGAACCTCAACACCGAACTGACCTACAGCAATTACAAGGACGAGCGTCGCGTCACCCTGAAAAAGGGTGAGGCCTTCTTCGAAGTCAGCCATGACCTGAGCCACCCTTTCGTCGTCAGGGCTGCAGAAGGCAGGATTCGCGTCACTGGCACCCGTTTCAACGTCTGGATGTATGAGGATCAGGTGAAGGTCAACCTGATCGAAGGTTCGGTACTGGTCACCAGCAACGCTCAGCTGCCAGGCGATGGCTTGCGCCTCGGCCCTTCGATGCAGGCTCGCTACCGACACGGCGACTTCATGCCGCAAATCAGCCAGACCTATGCCAGCGACACTTCGCTGGCCTGGCGCAACGGCAAACTGGTACTCGACAACCTGGCGCTGAACGACGCGCTGCCGATGATCAACCGTTACCTGGACAAACCTCTGATGCTTGCCGATAGCGCGACCGGATCGATCCGGGTCGGCGGCATTTACAACATCAAGGAGCTTAACAGCTTCGCCGGCTCGATGCCCAAGGTGCTGCCGGTGTTCCTGACCCGCAACAAGGACGGCAACCCGGTGATCAACCCGATGCCGCAGCAACCGCCAAAAAACTGAAGGCCGGTCCCGTGAGGGAGCGGCCTTCTGCTTTTGCGGTTATCGACGGGTTGAACAGCTGATTACTGCGCCGCGACTTTCCCCGCCTTTTCCAGATCATCACGCACGGTCTGCACCTGATACTGCGGATCTGCCTTGATCTGCTGCTCGGTGAATGGCAACACGCTCCACTGTTTCTTCGAGAACGCCTCGGTCTGGTCGCGGGAATACTTCGACGCCGGATCACTGGACAGCGAGAACGCCAGCAAACCCTGGGCATGCGGCCCCTTGTCGTCGAACGTCACGACTTGCAGGTAACTGGTGCCACTGACCACTTCCAGCTTGCCGTCTTCACGGGGCACGCTCTGGATCGCGTTGTAGATGCCCAGCGTGCCCGGGCCACCGTGAATCGGCGTTTGCTGTCCTGCACTGCTGACCACCTGCACATCGCCCCAACGGGTTTTCTCGGTCAGGCCCATTTTGGTGGCGGACTCGGCCGACGCCAGCATGGCCTCGCGCAGTGCCTTGGCCACTTCGGGCTTTTCAATGGCCAGTCCGCGCGGAGTGTGCTGCGCATCCTTCGGGTCGAACGCCACACGCCAGGCCTGCGGCGATTCCTGCATCGCTTGCATGATGGTCTGGAAATGCACCAGCCCGATGCCCGACTCCAGATTCGCCCGGCCGTCCCACGCTTTCAGACTGCTGCACACCGATTTCAGCGCTGCCTCAGGCTGGGAAGCACAGAACTTCAACAGATCCGGCACCACCTGAGTCGCCAGGAACACCTGATCGTCCATCACCATGTGTTGCAGGTCCTGCACCGACACCGGGCCTTTCTTGCTCAGGGTCGCCAGACGATCCAGCGCAAAGCGCGAGCGCAGGCCCAGAGGCTGGCCGTCCTGACTGATCAGCGGCGAGAAGCCGGTCAGCGGTTGCGCCGGGTTGGCCAGCCACGCCGAGTCGTTGGAGTGCTGGACGAAGTCCTTGCGCAACAGCTGCGGCAGTTGGCTGGACGCGTAAATGCCCTTCTGTGCGGCTTGCGGGTCGATGTCCCAGGCGCAGGCGCTGCTGGAGCCGTCGAGCACGATCATTTGCAGGCCCATACGCGGGTCGCTGCACCTGGCCAGTTTGTCGGCACTGACATTCGGCACCACCGACAGGTTCATGTACAGCGTCTGGCCCTTGTCATCCACAGCCAGGGTGTTGACCCACGGGATGCCCTGGATGGTATGCACCGAATCCTGCAGATCCTTGAGATTGCCGGCGCGGTTCATGGCGTACCACTGTTTCAGCACCCGGTCGTTGTCGAGGTTGGCATCGCGCAGGCTATAGGCGTACTGATTGTTCCAGTCGAGCTTGCCAGGCCACTGCACGACCGGGCCGAACTGCGAACTGTAGACATCCCGCTGGACCGGCACCACCTGCCCGTCCGCCTGTTTGACCTGCACCGTGACCGTCTGCTTGTTCATCGGCAGGGACTGGCCGTCGAGCAGATAACGGGTCGGATCCTTCGGATCGAGTTGCAGACGATACAGGGTGAAATGCTTGGACGAGTCGACAGTGTGGGTCCAGGCCAGGTGCTGGTTGAAGCCGATATTGATCATCGGCAGGCCCGGCAGCGCCGCGCCCATCACATCCAGTTTGCCAGGAATGGTCAGGTGCATCTGATAGAAGCGCATGCCGCCGACCCACGGAAAATGCGGGTTGGCCAACAGCATCCCGCGGCCATTGAACGAGCGCTCACTGCCCACCGCCACGGCGTTGCTGCCACGATCCAGGGCGAAGCGTTGCTGGCGCGTTTCAGCCAGTTGATAAGCCCGGGCATCGTTTCCAATCTGCGCAGTGGCCTGCGGGGGTGTAGCACCTGCCAAGGCTTCGGCGAACTGGCCGACACCGCCCTCGACCAGCAGGCGACGGGTCAGCTTCACCAGGTCTTCGGCAGCGATGTCGCGCACCCATTCGCCCTGGCACTGCTGGGGCAGTCCCTGCTGACGGCGCTCGGCCAGATAACGGTTGTAGCCGGCGGCATAACCTTCCACCAGATCACGCACTTCCACCGGTTGCGCCTGCCAGAAGGCATTCACGGCCTGCGGCGTGTTGAGCCACTGGAAGAACACGTCGCTGACGCGGTTCTCGCGCTCTTCGACTGTCAGCTGCTCCGGCCCGAAATACCGCGACCGCTCGCCATTGACCGTCACGATCTCGTTGGCCAGCAGACAGAGATTGTCGTGCGCATAGGCGTAACCGATGCCGAACCCGAGACCACGTTCGTTTTCCGCGCGGATGTGCGGTACGCCAAAACCTGTGCGACGGATATCGGCGCCGGTCTGGCCGGAAGGGCTGAACGCCTGCGCCGACAGACTCAGCCCGAGAAACAGGCCGGCAAGGGTCAGTCCGGTGAATTGCCTGGAAATAGTCACGCTCGCTCCTGATCGAAATGCCGAAGAGCGAACCGCCCGCCACCGTGAACACGTCGGGCCCGGCTCGCTCTGAAATCACCCACGCGTCACGCGCAATGAGCCTGTCCAGAAAACGAAGCCGCGGAAAAAAAATTTAGTCAGCCACACATCCGTCTCGAACCGTAATCACGGGGAAAAGACGAAACGACGACAAATTTTCTACATTTTTCGCTTCATGATTTGTCGAGCTGAAACGTCTTGTTTAGAGAGAGCACAAAAAACCTTTCCTGATCAGGCTCTGAAAGGAGTAATCGCATGTACAACCCACCCCTACCATCGGAAGGTAGCCAGACCCCACAAGGAGCGCCCATGGGTTCGCACGTCGACGTATTCGGGCAACGGGTCGAGCGTCACGGCAATGAGCGCATCCGTTTGCTGCTCAAAAGCTTCGGCCTGCGCACCAGTCTGATTCGCCTCAAAGTCATCGACACCCTGCTGGTCGCCGCCGAGGACGACCGGCGTCTGGGTGTGCGTGGCGTGCATAGCCAACTGCTGGATCTGGACATTCCGTTGTCCTTCCTCAGCGTTCGTGAAGTACTCAAGCGTCTGTGTGCCGAAGGCGTGATCACGTTCAACGACGACAAGAGCTACAGCCTCCATCCCCAGGCTGCCGCGGTGCTCAACAACGATTGAAGCACCCGGCAGACGCCGTCAGGGCTTGACCTTGCGGCGCATCACGCCGTTGATCACAACGACTACCACCGCCACACCGATGGCGATGTACTGGAACGTTTGCTCGCTGAGCTTGCCGGCGTTTTGCAGCCAGGACAGGCCGAGCATGATCAGCAGTACGGCGACGGCGATCAGAATCGAATATATCAAGCGTTGCTTATGGGTCATTACAGGTTCCTGAACCGTTGGAATGTATCGGGTTTGTATCGGCGTTGATGCCATGCACATACCGTTTGACGGGGATGCGCCGCGGTAAACGGGGTCTCATGTTACAGCCGATGAAGAGCTTTGGCTTCAAACGGCGTCAACCATGAGGATCCTTGAAATGCTGCGTCGAATCACCTGGCTGATTCCTGTCCTTGCACTGCTCACCCTGAGCGGCTGCATCATCTTTCCCCACGGCGGCTGGCATGGCGATCATCGCCACTATGGGCCTGGCCCGGGCTATTACTACCATCGTTAAGTCATCTCACGGAAAGGATGCCAGCGTCCGTCCGTTCAAATGCAACAACGGATTTTAGCGTCAGGAAAAATGCCCACAGGAATGTGGGCTTTTTTTATCGATCGGCGATCAATGCTGTAGGGCGCTTCACCTGTGCAAGCAAGAAAGTGTCCCTCTGCAACATCACGCATAACGAAGTCACAGACCGTCACACCAACGACGTAGGAACAATGACTTCCCCTCCCTACCCTTTGCGCTCCCTCTCAACTGTCCAGGAAGCGCATGCAAAGAACTCTCATCAACCTCCCGCCGCGCCGGGCGCTCGGCTTCTGTCTGGCCATCACGCTGTTCGAATGGCTGACCTACATGGCCAGTGACATGGTCATGCCGGCCATGCTGACCGTCACCCGGGATCTCGAAGCCGATGCCGCTCACATCCCCAACGCGTTCAATCTTTACCTGATCGGCGGTGTCTGCCTGCAATGGCTGATCGGGCCGCTGTCCGACCGGTTCGGCCGGCGCCCGCTGCTGCTGGGCGGTTGTGCGCTGTTCGGCGTGACCTGTGCGGCGGCTGTCGCCACACCCGGCATCGAAGTGTTCAACGCCCTGCGACTGTTGCAAGGCATGGGACTGGGGTTTGTCGTAGCGGTCAGCTACCCCGCGCTTCAGGAAGTCTTCTGCGAGGCCGATGCGGTGCGCCTGATGGCGCTGCTGGGCAATGTCGCCCTGCTTTCGCCCCTGCTCGGCCCGCTGCTCGGCAGTCTGCTGCTGGAGTGGCTGAGCTGGCGCGAGTTGTTTCTCGGTCTGGGCCTGATCGCGGCACTGACCTGGATCGGACTGCATGTCTGCATGCCGGAAACGATCGGCGTTGTCCGCCACGATGGTAGTCAACAAGCACCGATTCCTTTCTCATTTCGCCAGATCAGCAGTCGCTACCTTGCACTGCTGCGCAATCACCGGTTTGTCGGCATCTGCCTGGCGCTGGGCTTGATGAGCCTGCCGCTGATTGCCTGGATCGGACTGGCGCCGCTGCTGCTCGTCCAGTTACTGGGACTGACCACGCGCGAATATGCGCTGTGGCAGATTCCGGTGTTCTCGGCAGTCATTGTCGGCAATCTGATCCTTGATCGACTGCTGGCCTTGCGGGATCTGCCGCAACTGATTCGTCTGGCGCTCTGGCCGTTCTGCCTGGGTTTGCTGACCCTGATCGTCACTGCACTGAGCAGCCTGTCCCTTGCAGGCTTGATGACCGGCCTTGCGTTGTACGCCGTGGGGCTGGGCATGAGCAACGCCGCGCTGTACCGGCTCGCACTGTTTTCCAGCGATGACAGTAAAGGCCTGGTGTCTGCAGCAATCGGCATGATCTCGATTGCCGTGATGGGGATAGGTGGTTCGCTGATCGCTGCCATCGGCGGCGGTAGCCGTGTCGAATCCTTCGCCCTCTGGGCGGCACTGGGCGGTCTGCTCAGCCTGCCCCTGCTGTACCGGTTTCTGCCACACGTCCCGGCAGATTCCGCCTCTTCAACATAACGACAAGGACGCCTGATGATTCACTTCCCCCACAGCAACGCGCTCTGCGCGTTGACGCAACCCTATTGCCCGGATTCCGTGCCGGACGGACTGTTTAACCAGGCCATGGCCGAAATCAGCCGGTTTCACAGCCAGCACACTCCGGGATACGAACACTGGTTGAATGCCAACGGCCTGAACGCAGGTGACCTGGACCATCTGGATGACTGGTCACGCCTTCCGCCGATCTTCGCCAGTTATTTCAAGCGCCAGGTCCTGCTCAGCCCCACCGGGATGGACGCGCTGGAACTCACCTCCTCCGGCACCAGTGGCGAGAAAAGCCGCATGCGTTACGACGAACGCAGCCTGGGGGCGGCCCAGAACATGGTCGAGCGGATTTTCCAGCACTATGACTGGGACACCCCGCACACTCCGTGCAACTACCTGCTGCTGAGCTATGAACCCGAGGGCAGCATCAGCCTGGGAACGTCATTTACCGATCAGTTTCTATGCCGCTTCGCCCCCGTCAATCGTGTGGCCTACGCACTGCGCCGTACGGGCGGTGGTCATGAATTCGACGGCTTTGGCGTGATCGCTGCCTTGCAGTCCTTCGCCGAAGAAGGTTTGCCGGTACGGATCTTCGGCTTCCCGGCGTTTCTCTGGCAGACCCTGCAACGCATGCAGGCGACCGGGATGGCTGATCTGCAACTGGCGCAAGGCTCGTTGACGCTGTTAGGCGGCGGCTGGAAAACCCACGCGGCGCAAGAGATTCCCCGCCAGCAACTGTACGAGCGCATTCACCGCCAATTGGGCATCGAGATGTCCCGCTGCCGTGACGGCTACGGCGCCGTCGAGCATGCGGTGCCTTATCTAGAGTGTGCTCAGCACCGTTTCCATGTACCCGTCTACTCGAAGGTTTTCGTGCGCCATCCCGCCGACTTTTCGGTTCAGCCCTATGGCCGTCAGGGCTTGCTGAGTTTTGTCTCGCCTTACATCTCATCGAGCCCCGCGCACGCGGTGGTCATGAGCGATCTTGCCACCCTGCATCCAGGCGCCAGTTGCGACTGCGGGCTGACCGGCGACTGGTTCGAACTGCATGGCCGCGCCGCCACCACGGCCGGTCGAAGCTGCGCCCTGGCCGCCTCTGAACTGCTGGGGAAGTATTGATATGTACCTGATCAACGGAAAGCTTCACAACGATTGCACTCTGGAATTCGCACTGGAACAACTTTATCCGGACTTGCCACAACGGTTGGCCGGGGCGCTCGATACAGCGACTGTGCTTGCTGCAGCAGCCACTTTTGCCAAACGTCTGCAAGATCCGGACACGGCATTGCCCATCGATCCCGAGCAACGTCAGTCACTGATCGAGTTCTGCCAACCCGCTGGCCTTCGGTGCAAGCTTGAGCGCGAGCTCGGCGAGCAACCGGGCAGCCTGCGTCGCCTCGACTATCGCCAGTCACGCTTTGAACGCTGGAGCCCGCTGGGCCTGGTGGTCCACATCACCCCCGGCAATGCGCCGCTGCTGGCTTTCTGTGCGGTGATCGAAGGCCTGCTGGCCGGCAACGTCAACTGGTTGCGCCCCAGCAGCAGCGATCAGGGTGTGACGGCGCAATTACTTCATGAATTGGCGCAGTGCGATGCGACCGGCCAGATCGCCGCGCATGTCGCCGTCGTTCCGGCCAGCACGGCCCAGATCGGTCAACTGTGCCAACAGGCCAACGGCGTTTCAGCGTGGGGCGGTGAATCAGCACTGCAAGCCATCCGCCAGCAACTGGCGCCCGGCTGTCGCTGGATCGACTGGGGCCACCGCATCAGCTTCATCTACCTGACACCGGCAGCGGTCACGCCGCAAGCCCTGGACGCCGTGGCCGATGAAGTCTGCCGCCTCGATCAGCAGGCCTGCTCCAGCCCGCAATGGCTGCTGGTGGACAGTGACGATGAAAACACTTTGCGTTCAATCGGCGAGGGCCTTGCCGAGGCGTTCGAACGCCGCGCCCGACACTGGCCAGCCCTGTTGCCGTCGATTCAGGAGGCCTCGGAAATCACCACCCGCACGGCGATGGCGCGACTGGCTCACAGCTTTGCCGGTGTCAGCGGTCAGGTCTGGCAAACACCGGACTGGCGCGTCATCTGGAGCCACGACCAGACACTCGGCCCCTCGCCGCTGTTTCGCAGCCTGTTGCTTAAACCCCTGTCGCGCTCGCAAGCCTGCGAGGTGCTCTTGCCTTGGCGAAACGTGCTGCAAAGCGCCGCGCTGATGTGTGCCGAACACGAAATGGCCGAACTGGCTCAAACGCTGATCGCTGCGGGCGTTACACGGGTTACCCCGGTGCAATTGATTCACGACGGCTACGAAGGCGAACCCCACGACGGTGTGTATGCCTTGCAACGCTTGAGCCGGCGCGTGTCGGTCAGCCTGCCGGCCACGGCGCTGATAACCCGCGCCACGCTTGATCCGCTGCCGACACCGCCCTGCCTGGCCGATTTGCCGATCATGAGCAAAGACACCTTTGTCACCCGCCCGATCCATCCGGCGGCCCGCTTGTACTTCCGCTCCGGCGGCAGCAGCGGCACCCCGGCGTTGGCCGGCTACAGCTACCGCGATTTTGATCGACAGATGCGCGCCACCGCCGACGGTTTGTTCGCGGCGGGTCTCGACCCGAGCCGCGACCGGGTGATGAACCTGTTCTTCAGTGGCGGGCTGTATGGCGGTTTCTTCAGTTTTTCCAAAGTGCTGGAAACGTTGGGGACCACGCACCTGCCGATGGGCGCGCCGGCCGATGACGATTACCGCGAGATCGCGCAGATAATCATCGACCAACGCGTCACTGTGCTGGTCGGCATGCCCAGCTCCCTGAACCGTCTGTTCCTCAATGAGCAGGCACGGCTGCGCGAATATGGCGGGATCGAAAAGGTCTTCCTCGGCGGCGAACACCCCGGTGAACAAAGCCTCGCGCTGATGCGCGACTGTGGCGTCGGGCTGATCCGATCGGCCGTTTACGGCAGTGTCGACGCCGGGCCGCTCGGCCATGCCTGCCCGGCCACCGGCGATGGCGTGTTTCATCTGATGAGCGATATCCAGCACCTGGAAATCGTCGAATTCGAGGCCGATCGGCCGGTGATCGGCGGTGAAACCGGGCGTCTGGTATTCACCTCCATCGAACGTGAAGGGCAGGACGTGCAGCGCTACGACGTCGGAGACAGCGGTCGCTGGATTCCGGGTCTGTGTGACTGCGGGCTGCCCACGCCGCGTTTCGAACTGCTGCAACGTCACGGCAGGTTGATGCGCATCGGCACGGACTTCATCTGCCTGGCGCTACTGGCGGAGCACCTGCAGAGCGAGTTCCAGCTGATCCTCGAACATGCCCCCGACGGACTCGAGCGCATGCGCTTTCGCAGTCCACGGCAACCCGATGATGTTCAGCGTCGCCTGCTGGAGTATCCGACGCTGGCCACGCTCATCCAGACGGGTCTTCTGACCGTGGACGTGGAGGTCTGCCGCAGCGACGGATTTACCCGTAACAAACACAGCGGCAAGACACCGCTGCTGATCGACAATCGGGGTGTCGGTCCCCGCGCAAACAGGCAAGGAGCCGCTCATGAACACAGGGTTTGAACTGCAAGAACTGGTCACGTTTGCACGAGAGCATTCGGGCTTTTATGCGAACCACTTCGCCGACGTTTCCCTGCCCGTCACATCGCTGGAACAATTGCCGGTGATTGACCCCGTTGCTTACTGGAAAGGCAGTCATGACCTCGACCACTGGCCTGTCATGACGGCGCCTTTGAATGACGCGCTGATCCTCAAAACGGGAGGAACTACCAGTGCCGGCAAGTTTTCACTGTTCCGGCGCGAGGAATGGCAGACGCTGGTGGCGGACTTCGGTCGCAGTCTCGGCTCGCAGTTGAGCCCCGGCGACCGCGTCGCCAACCTGTTTTTCGTCGGCGACCTGTATGCCAGTTTCATCTTCACCCACGATGCGCTGGCGCATGTGCAAGCGGAGGTTATCGAGTTTCCCTTCACCGGCCATATCGACCCAAGTGTCCTGGCCGATGCGATTGCCCGACACCGGATCAATGTCCTGGCCGGCGTGCCTGCCCACCTGTTGACTTTCGCAGCATGGCTCGAACAACACGGCCGGGTTCTGAAGGAAGTCACCACTCTGCTCTACGCCGGTGAAAGCCTGTTTGATGCTCAGTTGCAGCGGCTGGCGCGAGTGTTTCCCCAGGCCCGGGTGGCCTCCATCGGCTACGCCAGTGTCGATGCCGGATTCATTGGCGCCAGCCATCGTGACTGTGCCCTGGGCGAGCATCGGATCCCCGAAAGTCACGGTGTGCTGGAAATTCTCGACGAGCACACCGGTGAAGTGATCGATGAATGCGACCGGGTCGGGCGCCTGGTGATGACCAATCTCACGCGCCGTTTGATGCCGCTGATCCGCTACCCGGTGGGCGATCGTGCTTGCTGGCGAGAGCCGTCGGGAACGCCCCGGCGCAAGTTCGCGTTGATGGGCCGCTGCGCCGACAGCCAGCGCGTGCGGGTGGGCATACTGAACCTGCTGCCGCAATCGATCGGCGACACCGTATGGCGCGTCACCGGCAGCGATGATTGGCAACTGGTGATCGAGCAGGACGGCGCCATGGATATCCTGAGCCTGCACTGGGCGCCGGACGCCCTGACACCTGTGAACGCTGAGGCCGACCAGACGCTGCACAGTGCCTTGATCGAAGACTATCCGTTGATCAAGCAACTGAGCGCCGATCACCTGCTGGTATTGCGGATTCGCTGCTGCAAGGTTCAGGAACTGGCACGCCATCCACGCTCCGGCAAGCGTCAACGTGTGCTCGATCGGCGCGTCTACAACGGCACTGGCCAGGAGCCTTGCTGATGGAAGCGATCACCCTGCGAGGCTACCGCACCAGTGACGCTCCGGCGGTCAGTCGCCTGTTCAGAAAGATCTACGGCGACCATTACGCCCAGCCGCATGTGTATCTGCCCCGGATGATCAGCCAGAACCATGCCGACGGCCGCTGGCACTCGTTGGTGGCGGTGGCGAACGGTCAAGTGGCTGGGCATTCCACATTGATTCTCGACAAAGAATCGTCCCTCGCCGAACTGGCACTGAGCGTGGTGGATCCGCAGATCCGTGGGCAGAACGTCGCCACGCAACTGAGTCGACAGTTGCTGATCCATGCGCAGGCGCTGGGATATCAGGGGGTCACGATCAAGCAAATGACCCATCATCCCTACACCCAGAAAATGGCTGCCGGCCTTGGTTTTCACAACACCGGCTTGTTGCCCGACCATGCACCGTCGCCCTTTGGCGGCGCGGTGACGGAATCGCTGGTACTGGGTTACGCCCCGGTCGATGGTTATCAGCGCCCGCTGCCGGCCTTGACCTGGCCGGACGAATGCCGTGAGTTCATGCAGCAGATGTGCGACGTGTTCGGAACGCGGTCGAACGTGTCGCCCTGGGTCGGCGCACCGGCGCAGCTGGAACAGCGATGGGGGCGATATGACGGGATTTTCAGTGAAGTGGACGACAGTTTGATCAAGCAGCTGCAACAACTGCCCGGACATTGGCTGATTTCGATCAGGCTCAGGCTGGCACAAGGGTTTGACAATGCCTGGCGCCGGTTATCGACGATGGGGTTCGTGTTCAGCGGGCTGGCGCCCGATGACAGAAGTGCAGGATGGCTGGCGCTTTTTCATCGCGGTTTCCAGCCAAAATCCTTGACGCTGCATTGCCCGCAAATGCAGCGGTTGCATGACGGGATGCAGCGGCAGGTCGCCTTGCTCCCAAAACTCCACGCTTGCGGCAATCGCCCATAAACGAAAGGGCCCGCCCCGTTACCGGGGCGGGCCCTGTCTATCATGCCTTGGCTTTGACACCTTGATCGGTAGGAGGCTTGCGCTCCCCGCCCTGACCGTAAGTCTGCAGGTTCTGCAGTACGTAAATGGCTTTCTTGTACTCGGGGATCAACGTATTCGCGTACTTGTTGCCCTTGAGATTGTTGTTCTGGATGGTATCCAGTTGTGTCGCGAAATATTCCAGCGCATTGAACTTGGCATCCGGATCCTTCTGGATGCCGAAGCGATCGAACTTGTCGCCGGCATTGAGCAAGGTCATGGACGTGATCTCGGAAATCAGGCCCCGGCTACGCAACATTGCACTGAGGCTGCCCAATTGCTTGGCTGAAACATTGGTGGGATCGAAACCCTTGATGTTCTTGTGCAGACCCTGCTTGTCCATCTCTGCGGTACTGATCGCGGTGGGGTCGTTGCCGACCAGGGCCAGCATCTGCTTGACCTTCACACTTTGAGAAACCGGTTTGCTCGAGCTTCCTGTATCTCGAACCAGCAAACCCGCCTTGGGTTGCCAGGCACCGGTATATCCGATAGTCATGAGCAAGCTCCTTGCGAGGAAAACATGAAAAATTCCTTGTTGAACGACTTTTGGGTTGCCCGGAGTATCGGCCGGCAAACTAATGGCACCAACTCATTTCTGCACTTTTTTACAATTTTTGTACATTCACGATACAAACCGTCAACAGCCCATAAACATGGGACTAGAGCGTTCATGACAATGTGATGAAAGTGGGTTTATTGCTCTAATGTTCGGGACGGTTAGTTATCGTGTATCAGAGCCGATACGTTCCTTTGGTCGGGATCGCCTCTTTTAGGACGAAAGTACCTAAAGCTTCCCGAAGACCCGACGATACGTTAGGAAACCCGCGCTGTTTGTTTCCACTGCCCACAATAAGAATCCCTGCTCAAGGACCGGTTTCCATGCCCGCATTCCGCACCATTCAGGCTCGTTACACGCTGTTTCTGGTTCTGTTCATTCTGTTGTTGTCGGTGCTCACCGTGGTTGGCATCAGCCAATTGGTCGCGCCCAAGTTGCGCCACACCGAAGAGCAAGTGGTGCTCAACCGCATTGCTGAAGTGGCCGAGCAAATCCAGGGCGAACTGAACAAGGTCCAGGCGCAACAGCGCAGCATCACCCAGACCGTCCCGCTGCTCGACAGCGCGGCCATCGACACCGTGTTGCCGGGGCTGGTGGATCAATACGGCGAACTGAAAGTCTTCGGCGGCGGCATCTGGCCGCTGCCCGGTCAGCGTGAGGCCGGACGCAACAAGTTCAGTACGTTCTGGCACCGCGATGCCTCCGGCAAACTGGCGGTGAACACCTTCTGGAACAGCGACGCGGCCCCCAACTATTACGACCAGAGCTGGTACAAGGGCGGCATGCAGACCCCGCGAGGCCAATGCGCCTGGGCCGCTGCCTATAAAGATGACGCCAGCGCCGAACCGCGCACCAACTGCGCCATGGCCATCCAGAAAAACGGCAGCGCCTGGGGCGTCTCGACCATCGACGTGACATTGGGCTTCTTCAACGAGCTGGTGGCGCGCAAGGAAAAAGACCTCAACGCCGAAATGCTGATCGTCGAGGCCGACGGCAAGATCATCAGCAACAGCTCGCGCATCAGCGGGCCGATCGTGCTGAAGAACATCAGCGAACTGGCCGGCGGCTCGACCTTCGCCAGCCAGGTCAAGGCCGGACTGCAAAATCGCGAGCAGGCGCAGCGCGTCGAATTCGACAACCACGGTGAAGCCAGCACCTTCTTCATGCGCCCGATCGAAGGCACCCCGTGGTTCCTCGCCACCGCACTGCCGACCAAAATGCTCACCGCCCAGCGTGACGACGTGCTCAGCAGCCTGAGCCTGCTGCAGATTCCGCTGGTGATCCTGCTGGTGCTGTTGCAGGTCTACGCGATTCGCCAACTGGTTTCGCGCATGAAAGCGCTGAAAGCCAACATCGATTCGCTGTCCAGCGGCGATGCCGACCTGACCCGGCGCATCACCATCCGCGCTGAAGATGAGCTCGGCGCCATCGGGCATTCGGTCAACACCTTCATCGCATACCTGCAGAACATGATCGGTGAGGTCACCCAGGCCACCGGCGCCATGGCTTCGAGCCTCGACAATCTGCAACGCACCTCGGCGCACACCAGTCAGATTCTGCTGCGCCACGCTTCGGAAACCGACCAGACCGTCACCGCCATCAACGAGATGAGTTCGACCGCTGAAAGCGTCGCCCAGAATGCCGCTGAAACCGCAGCCTTCACCCAGCGCGCCAACGAAAACGCCGACCGTTCGCGAGTGGTGGTTGGCGAAGCGTCAAGCAGCGTGGTCGCACTGATCGACGAAGTGGCCAGCGCCACCCACAAGGTCGAAAGCATGCAGCAGGACGCCCAGCGCATCACCGAAATCCTCGGCGTGATCGGCGCCATCGCCGGCCAGACCAACCTGCTGGCGCTCAACGCGGCAATTGAAGCAGCGCGTGCCGGAGAACAGGGCCGTGGTTTTGCGGTGGTGGCAGACGAAGTGCGTGCCCTCGCCGCCCGTACCCAGGCCAGCACCTCGGAAATCAACGAAATGTTGAGCCGCCTGACCCAGGGCGTCAGCTCGTCGGTCAGCGCCATGGAAAACACCCAGGCCAGTTGTCAGTCAGCCGCGGACGCCACTGCGCGAGTCAACAGTGGCCTCGACGAGATGGCCGGTTCGGTCAGCCACATCAACAGCCTCAGCACCCAGATCGCCACCGCCGCCGAGCAGCAAAGCGCGGTCACCGAAGAGATCAACCGCAGCATGGTGCAGATCCGCCACATGGTTGACGAGCTGGTGGAAAGCGGCCAGGCCAGCGAACTCAACACCCGTCAGCTGCTGGAAGCCAACAGCCGGGTGAGCGCGATCATGGGGCGCTTCAAGGTTCGCTGACGGTTTTGTCATCTTGCGCTCAGTGGCCTGTCAGCTTTGATCTACGATCATGTTGGCAGGCCTGCCCCGTATCACTTGGAAACACTCCGTTGATGCCCGGCAGGAAAAACAGGTCAAAATGCCTTCCTTTTTTGACCGTTCCTCCTTTGAGCCGAGAGCCCTCCATGCGAAACCACCTGCGTCTGGCCGCCCTGAGCGCCCTGTTCATTTCCTCCCTGGCGCAAGCCGCCGACCTTATCCCGATCGAAGTCCACCGCGACGCCAACTGCGGCTGCTGCAAAAAGTGGATCAGCCACCTGGAAGCCAATGGCTTCAAGGTCGAAGACCACGTCGAATCCGACATGAGCAGCTTCAAGCAACAACACGGCGTGCCGCCGCGTCTGGCGTCCTGCCACACCGCGATCATCAACGGCAAATTCGTCGAAGGCCATGTTCCGGCGGAACAGGTGCTGGCCCTGAGCAAACGTGACGACCTGCTGGGCGTTGCCGCACCGGGCATGCCGATGGGCTCGCCGGGCATGGAAATGGACGGCATGAGCGATGCGTATCAGGTGATCGGCCTGAAGAAAGACGGTGCCGATGTGGTGGTGGCGGATTACCCGGCCCATTGATGACGGCGGGTTATCTCGGGCTGTTCCTGGCCGCATTCGGTGCGGCGACGTTATTGCCACTGCAATCGGAGGCCGTGCTGGTCGGGCTGCTGGTCAGCGACCGTTATTGGTTGTGGGGGCTGCTGGCCGTGGCGACGCTGGGCAATGTCCTGGGTTCGCTGGTGAACTGGTGGCTGGGGCGCGGGCTGGAACGGTTTCAGGACCGGCGCTGGTTTCCGGTCAGCCCGAAGCATATGGCGCGCGCCCGCGTTCACTATCAGCGCTATGGTCACTGGTCCCTGCTGCTCAGTTGGCTGCCGGTGATCGGCGATCCGCTGACGTTGATCGCCGGGGTCATGCGCGAACCTCTTGGGCGATTCCTGCTGATCGTCACTCTCGCCAAAGGCGCCCGCTACGGGGTGCTGGCGATGCTCACCCTTGGCTGGCTCGGTTGAACGATCCGGCCCGGGGATTGCCTGTGTTTAACGTCGCCCTAATCCGGCCGTTCCAGCATCGGCCGATTTCTTGTGGAGTTGTCCTATGTCTGTGTCGCTGACCCGCTGGCTGCCCGGCCTGGTGTTGACCGCCGCCCTGCCCCTGCTTGCTCACGCCGAAGGCCCGCAATACGGGCCGGAGCTGCAAGGTTTCGATTATCCCTACACCCTCAAGCACTTTGCCTTTCAGTCCCAGGGCAAGTCGCTGCAGATGGGTTACATGGACGTCGCCGCTGATGGCAAGGCCAACGGACGCACCGTGGTGCTGATGCACGGCAAGAATTTTTGCGGCGCGACCTGGGACAGTTCGATCAAGGCCCTGAGCGAGGCCGGCTACCGGGTGGTCGCCCCGGACCAGATCGGCTTCTGCACCTCCAGCAAACCCGATCACTACCAGTACACCTTCCAGCAACTGGCGGCCAACACCCAGAAACTGCTCAAGGCGCTGGGCATCCAGAAAGCCACCCTGCTCGGCCACTCCACCGGCGGCATGCTCGCCACCCGTTACGCGCTGCAATACCCGGATCAGGTCGAGCAACTGGCGCTGGTCAATCCGATCGGCCTGGAAGACTGGAAAGCCCTCGGCGTGCCGTATCGCAGCGTCGATCAGTGGTATCAGCGCGAATTGAAAGTCACCGCCCAGGGCATTCGCGACTATGAACGCACGACCTATTACGACGGCCGCTGGAAACCCGAATTCGACCGTTGGGTCGACATGCTCGCGGGCCTGAGCAACGGCCCGGGCAAGACTCAGGTCGCATGGAACTCGGCGCTGATCTACGACATGATCTTCACCCAGCCGGTGTACTACGAGTTCAAGGACCTGAGGATGCCGACCCTGCTGCTGATCGGCACTTCCGACACCACCGCCATCGGCAAGGACATTGCGCCGCCCGAAGTGAAAGCCAAAATCGGCCACTACGAGGTGCTGGGCAAGCAGGTGGCAAAACTGATTCCTCAGTCCACGCTGGTGGAATTCCCCGGCATGGGCCACGCGCCGCAGATGGAAGAGCCGGCGAAATTCCACGAGGCACTGCTCGGCTGGCTGGACAAAACCAATCCCGTTCGTTGAAGAGGTAACGCTGATGGCGGTGCAGATTGCGGTGATCGATGACTGGCAGGACGTCGCGCGGGGCGTAGTTGAATGGTCGGTGCTCGACAGTCTCGGCGAAGTCACCTTCGTCCATGAGTACCCGGCGGACAACGCCACGCTGGCCGAACGTCTGGGCCAGTTCGAAGTGATCTGCGTGATGCGCGAACGCACACGCTTCGATGAAGACCTGCTCAAACGCCTGCCGAATCTGAAGCTGCTGGTCACCGGTGGCATGCGCAACGCGGCGCTGGACATGCCGGCCGCTGCTCGCCTCGGGATCAAGGTCTGCGGCACCGACAGCTATAAACACGCGGCGCCGGAACTGACCTGGGCGCTGATCATGGCCGCCACCCGCAATCTGCTGAACGAAGCCAATGCCTTGCGCGCCGGCCAGTGGCAGCAAGGCCTCGGTGGCGACCTGCACGGCAAGACCCTCGGCATTCTCGGGCTCGGCAGCATCGGTCAACGGGTGGCGCAGTTCGGTCAGGTGTTCGGCATGCGCGTGATCGCCTGGAGCGAAAACCTCACCGCCGAGCGCGCCGAGCAGGCCGGCGTCACTTATGTCAGCAAGCAGCAATTGTTCGAACAGTCTGACGTGCTGTCGGTGCACCTGGTGCTCAGTGATCGCAGCCGGGGGCTGGTCGATGCCCAGGCGCTGGACTGGATGAAGCCGACCGCGCTGCTGGTCAACACCGCGCGCGGACCGATTGTCGACGAGGCGGCGCTGATCAAGGCCTTGCAGAAACAGCGCCTCGGCGGTGCAGCCCTCGACGTGTTCGATCAGGAGCCGTTGCCGACCCTGCACCCGTTTCGCACCCTCGATAACGTGCTGGCCACGCCCCATGTCGGCTACGTCAGCCGCCAGAACTATGAGCTGTTCTTTTCGCAGATGATCGACAACATTCAAGCCTGGTCAGCTGGAGAACCGATCCGCCTGCTCAACTGAGCCTCCTCGCCTTCGCGGGCAATTCCTGCCCGTGAAGCAGCATCCGCTGTCCGCCCGCCAACACAACTGTGCGCACCGCAACAGTGCGCTCGCACTTTCCCGACGCCCAAAATCGTGACCGGCCGGTCACCATTTTGCATCATCAACCCTGCCAAACATGCACTTCGTCGGGGCGCCCGCCTTCCCAAAGCCACGGATTTCGTGAGCCCGCAACAGATTGTCGAACAATTCATCCGATTGCCCTGGCCCGCTCTAGGATCTGGCCTAGACTGGTTTTCGCGGGGTAAAACCGGCCGGTCATAAAGTCAAAAATTCGTCGAAACTTTTGCAGATCGCGGCGGGTCATCTGATAGGCAGGGCCAAAGCGACTGGTTCAAGTCTTGCAATGGCCCCCTCACCCATTCTGCTTGCACGTGTTGGGTAGCGTTTGCTCACCGATGCGTGGCGCGTTTGCGCCCGGCCACAGGACCTGGCCATGGACATCGCTTGTTCAAGACAAGAATCAGATCAAAAAAGACGGGAGATTCATATGATCAGTGCGGCATTGGATATTCAGGGAGAACGGGCTCATCAGCCGATGGGTGACTCGAGCACCGTAAGCGTTCCCGGCAGCCGATCGATCAGCGTCCCGGGCACCAAGACGCTGACGCCAGTGGCCAGTCAGAACCCGAACAAGAAGAAAGTGTTGTTCGTGACCTCGGAAATCGCCGATCTGGTGAAGACCGGCGGTCTGGGAGACGTCTCTGCCGCCCTGCCCCGCGCCATGGCGCACCTGCATGACGTCCGGGTGTTGATCCCCGGTTACCCGCAAGTGATGAACAGCGAGAATCCGATCCACATCATCGGCGAACTGGGTGGGCACGCCGCGCTGCCGCCCAGTAAGATCGGGCGCATGGACATGCCCGACGGTCTGGTGATTTATGTGTTGATCTGCCCTGAACTCTACGCCCGTGACGGCGGCCCGTATGGCGCCAACAACGGTCGCGACTGGCCGGACAACCACATTCGTTTCGCCCGTCTGGGTCTTGCGGCTGCCGATATCGCCGCCAACCTCGCGCAAATCCACTGGTGCCCGGATCTGGTGCACGCCCACGACTGGCCGGCCGGTCTCGCGCCTGCCTACATGCACTGGCGCGGGCAACGCACGCCGACCTTGTTCACCATTCACAACCTCGCCTATCAAGGCGTGACCAGCCTGGGCTCGTGCCCGGAACTCGGGATTCCCGCCCATGCCCTGCAACAGGAAGGCATGGAGTTCTACGGCAAGATGTCGTTCCTCAAGGCCGGCATGGCCTATTCGAGCCACATCACCACGGTCAGTGCCACCTACGCGCAGGAAATCACCACTCCGGATTTCGGCTGCGGTCTGGACGGTTTTCTCGCCGCCAAGACCCAGCAAGGTTTGCTCAGCGGCATTCCCAACGGCATCGATGAAAGCTGGGATGCCGCCACCGATCCACATCTGTTTGCACCGTTTGGCATCGGTGACTGGGAAGGCAAAGCGGTGAACGCCGCCCATGTGCGCGAACTGTTCGGTCTGCAAGATTCCGAAGGCCCGCTATTTGCCGTGGTCTCGCGTCTGGTCTATCAAAAAGGCCTCGACCTGACCGAAGCGGTATCGGAATACATCGTCCAGAACGGTGGCCAGATCGCGATCATCGGCCGTGGCGAACCGGAAGAAGAACAGGCCATGCGTGAACTGGCGCTGCGCTTCCCCGGCCAGATCGGCGTGCGCATCGGCTTCAATGAGACCGACGCCCGCCGGATGTTTGCCGGCAGCGATTTCCTGCTGATGCCATCGCGCTATGAACCGTGCGGCCTGAGCCAGATGTACGCCCAGCGCTTCGGCTCGCTGCCGGTGGCGCGCAATACCGGCGGGCTGGCCGACACCATCGAAAACGGCGTCACCGGATTCCTGTTCAACGAATCGACCGCGGACAGCTACCGCGAAGCCCTGAGCCGCGCGTTCAAGGTGTTTGCTTTCCCGGACCTGCTGCACGCCATGCGTTGCCGGGCGATGGCTGCGCCGTTCAACTGGTGCAAGGCCGTCGAACCCTACGCCGAACTCTACGAACAACTGGTGGCCAAGGCGCTGGGTAAAACGCACCACAAATAACCAGGGAGGTTTTCAACGATGCCGTCACGGACACCTGAAAGCTGGCCCCACGGCGCGATCATGCTGGATGCCGAGCACACCCAATTCGCGCTGTGGGCGCCGGATGCATTTTACGTCAGCGTCGAGCTGGACAACGGCCAGTCCCTGCCCATGCTGCCCCAAGGCGAGGGCTGGTTTGTCATCAAGACCCGCTGCCCTGCCGGCAGCCGCTACCGTTTCAACATCGATGGCGAACTGGAGGTGCCCGACCCGGCCTCCAGGGCGCAGGACGGTGATCTCGACCGCCACAGCGTGGTGGTCGATCCGCACCGTTATTCCTGGCGCAACACCACGTGGCAAGGGCGCCCCTGGAATGAAGCGGTCATTTATGAACTGCATGTCGGCGCGCTCGGCGGATTTGCCGAAGTCGAGCAGCATCTCTCACGCCTCGCGGAGCTCGGCATCACCGCCATCGAGTTGATGCCGATCGCGCAGTTTCCCGGCGATCGCAACTGGGGCTACGACGGCGTGCTGCACTACGCGCCGCAGGCCAGTTACGGCACGCCGGAACAACTCAAACATTTGATCGACAGTGCCCACGGTTATGGCCTGGCAGTGATTCTGGACGTGGTCTACAACCACTTCGGCCCCGATGGCAATTACCTGCATCGTTACGCCAAGGGCTTTTTCCGCGAAGACAAACACACACCGTGGGGCGCGGCCATCGACTTTCGTCGTCGCGAAGTGCGGGACTTCTTCGTCGAAAACGCCTTGATGTGGCTGCTGGAATACCGTTTCGACGGCCTGCGACTGGACGCGGTGCATGCCATACAAAGCCCGGACTTTCTGCCTGAACTCGCACATCGCATACGTCAGCAGATCGACCCCGCCCGCCATGTGTGGCTGACCATCGAGAACGAACTCAACCAGTCGAGCCTGTTGGAGGAAAACTATGACGCGCAGTGGAACGACGACGGCCATAACGCCCTGCACGTGTTGCTGACCGGTGAAACTGACGCCTATTACGCGGACTATGCACTGCAACCCACCGAGCAATTGGCCCGCTGCCTGAGCCAGGGTTTCGTGTTTCAGGGGCATATCACCCGCCACGGCGAACCCCGCGGCGAGCCAAGCGAGCATCTGCCCTCCACCGCATTCGTGCTGTTCCTGCAGAATCACGACCAGATCGGCAACCGTGCCTTCGGCGAACGCTTGCATCAATTGTCCGACCCGCGCGCAGTGGATGCTGCGACAGCGCTGCTGTTACTGTCGCCGATGATTCCCCTGATGTTCATGGGCGACGAATACGCCGCCGAACAACCGTTCCTGTTTTTCACCAGCCACCATGGCGAACTGGCGAAACTGGTGCGCGAAGGTCGGCGCAATGAGTTCGCGGCATTCAGTGCCTTCTCGGATCCGCACAAGCGTGAACAGATTCCCGACCCCAACGCCGAGCAGACCTTTCACGCCTCACAACCTCGCCTGACGGGTAACGGCACGCCTCGGCAACGGGAGACGTTGGCGCTGTACCGCCAACTGCTGCAATTGCGCCATCAATACATCATTCCCAACCTGTCCGGAACGCAGGCACTCGGCGCCCAGGTGCTGGGGCCCGGGGCGGTCAGCGCGCGCTGGCGCCTGGGCGATGGCAGCGAGCTGCGAATCGACCTGAACCTCAGCGATACGCCAGTGGTCAACCTTCCACAGACTGATTCGGTGTGGCTGTTTCGCCAGCCACCCGACGCAGGCCTGTCGGATGAGGGGCAACTGCCCCCGTATTGCGCGCTCGTCAGCCTCACGGCCGCAACCCCTTTGCCACCCTTGGATGGAGAGCGCCTATGAGCGATGCGCAACTGGAAATTCTCGCCAGCCGAGCCGGCCTTGCCGTCGACTGGATCGACGCCAACGGGCGAGCGCAAAAAGTCGCCCCGGCGGTGTTGCGCAATGTGCTGACCGGCCTCGGTCACCCGGCCGGAACCGCCCAGGAAATCGACGCCAGCCTGCTTGAACTGCAACAGGTACAGGAAAATCGCCATCTGCCGCCACTGCTCACTGCCGATGTTGGCGTGGGCGTGGACCTTGCCCGTTATTTCGAACCCGAAACCCCTTGCGAGATTCACCTTGAAGACGGCTCGCGCCTGAGCCTCAAACTGGATGCCGAGGCCGTGCTGCCTGGCGAAATTCCGGTCGGCTACCAGCAAGTGCATATCGCCGATCAACAATTCACCCTGGCCGTGGCACCGGAACGCTGCTTCAGCGTGGGTGACGCGGTGGACAGTCCGATCCCGCGCGCGTGGGGCCTGAGCGTGCAGCTTTATGGCTTGCGCCGTCCCGGCGATGGCGGTTTCGGCGACACTCAGGCCCTGGAAGAACTGGCCCGGGTGGCCGGCGAGCGCGGCGCCGATGCCTTGGCGATCAGCCCGCTGCACGCGATGTTCAGCGCCGACACCGGGCGCTACAGCCCTTACTCGCCGTCCAGTCGGCTGTTTCTCAATCCGCTGTACGCCGCACCGGGCGCGATCCTCGGCGAGCGCGCGCTGCGCGATGCGATTGACGCAGCTGGCCTGAACGATCAGTTCGAACAACTGGAAAACCTGAAACTGATCGACTGGCCGAAAGCCGCCGAGGCCAAACTGAAACTGCTGCAAGCCTTGTACGACGGCTTCATCAGCGGCGAACACCCGTTGCACGCCGACTTCTCCAGCTTTCGTGATGCCGGCGGCGAAGCGCTGGAAAACCACTGCCGCTTCGAAGCCATCCAGGAAATGCGCGCCGCCCGTGGCGAAAACCTCGACTGGCGCCAATGGCCGGAACACTGGCACGACCCGCGCGGCGCCGCCCTCGGCGCGTTTGCCGAAGAATACGCCGAGCGCATCAGCTACTTCGCGTTCTGCCAGTGGTTGATCCACCGCTGCCTGGAACGCGCCCAGACCGCCGCTCGCAGCGCCGGCATGGGCATCGGCCTGATCGCCGACCTGGCGGTGGGTGCCGACGGCGCCGGCAGTCAGGCCTGGAGCTTTCAGGACGAACTGCTGGCCTCGCTGACCGTCGGCGCACCACCGGACATCCTCAATCGCTCGGGCCAGGGCTGGGGCATTTCCGCGTTTTCCCCGGAAGGTCTTGTGCGTAACGGCTTTCGCGCATTCATCGACATGCTGCGCGCCAACTTCGCCCATGCCGGCGGGCTGCGCATCGACCATGTCATGGGCCTGCAACGGCTATGGGTAATCCCCAACGGCGCACTCCCGGCGGACGGCGCCTACCTGTATTACCCGGTGGACGACCTGCTGCGCTTGCTGACCCTCGAATCCCATCGCCATCAAGCGATCGTGCTCGGCGAAGACCTCGGCACCGTACCCGATGGCCTGCGGGAAAAACTGATCGCCCGGGCCATGCTCGGCATGCGCGTGCTGTTGTTCGAACAGGACAACACCCATTTCAAACCCATCCTCGACTGGCCGGACAACGCTCTGGCCACCACCAGCACTCACGATCTGCCAACACTCAACGGCTGGTGGCATGGCCGCGACATCGACTGGAATGCGCGTCTAGGGCTGATCGATGCCAACGGCGAAATCGACTGGCGCCGTTACCGCCAACGCGAGCGTGAAGGCCTGCGCGGTGCGTTGAGTCAGGACCCGCAAAACTTTCGCGAGGAATCCCACGAGGCTGATCAAGTGGTCGATGCCGCTGTCCGCTTCCTCGGTCACACCCGCGCGCCGCTGGTGCTGTTGCCACTGGAAGACGCGCTGGGCCTCGACGAACAGGCCAACCTGCCCGGCACCATCGACACCCACCCGAACTGGTCGCGCCGCTTGCCGGCTACCAGCGAGGCGCTGCTCGACGGTGTCGACGCAGCAAGACGTCTGGAACTATTGGCGTGTGCCCGCCTTCAGGCAGCCGAGCGTGACCAATGAGTGCATTGCCTATCCAGATATTGCGCGCCACGGTCCGCCTGCAATTTCATCGCGGTTTCACCCTCGATCAGGCGGTGCCGCTGGTGCCGTACTTCGCCCGACTCGGCATCAGCCACATTTATGCCTCACCGCTGCTCGCCGCCCGCGCCGGCTCCATGCATGGCTACGACGTGGTCGACCCGACCCGGGTGAATCCGGAACTTGGCGGCGAGCCGGCCCTGCGCCGTCTGGTCGCCAGCCTGCGCGAACACGGCATGGGGCTGATCCTCGACATCGTCTCCAATCACATGGCGGTCGGTGGCGGCGACAACCCGTGGTGGCTCGACCTGCTGGAATGGGGCCGGCTCAGCCCCTACGGCGAGTTCTTCGACATTCAGTGGCACTCCCCTGACCCGTTGATGGAAGGCCAGTTGCTGCTGCCGTTTCTCGGCAGCGATTACGGCGTCGCGCTCCAGGACGCGACCCTGCCGCTGGTTTTCAACGCCGAGAGCGGCACGTTCCACGTCGAGCATTACGAGCATCACTTCCCGATCTGCCCCGGCGATTACGGCGAACTGCTCAAATCCGATGACGCCCCGAACAAAGCGCTCAAGGCCCTCGCCGACCGCTTCAGCGCGCTCAGTTATCAGACCGATGCCCGTTCGCTGGCCATCCCGCTCAAGGAAGAACTTCAGCAACTGGCCAGGGACCCGCAGATCCTCCAGGCCATTCAGCGCAACCTGACGCATTACGATTCGAAGACCGAAGAAGGTTTTCAACGCCTGCACCAATTGCTGGAGCGGCAAAGCTATCGCCTCGCGAGTTGGCGCACGGCGGCGGATGACATCAACTGGCGGCGCTTCTTCGACATCAACGAACTCGGCGGTTTGCGCGTCGAGCGTCCGGCAGTGTTCGAAGCGACCCACCAAAAGATTTTCCAGTTGATCGGCGAGGGATTGATCGACGGGCTGCGCATCGACCACATCGACGGTCTAGCCGACCCGCGCGGCTACTGCCGCAAACTGCGCCGTCGGCTCGACCATCTGGCGCCGGGCCGGCACTTGCCGATCTATGTCGAGAAGATCCTCGGCGACGGCGAAACCCTGCCCACCGACTGGGCCGTGGACGGCAGCACCGGCTACGAATTCATGAACCAGCTGTCGCTGCTGCAACACGATCCGGACGGCGAACATGTGCTGGGCGATTTGTGGAAGCGCCGCACCGAGCGTCCCGCCGCGTTTATCGAAGAAGCGCAACTGGCGCGCCAGCAGATCCTCAACGGCTCGCTGGCCAGCGATTGCGAAAGCGTCGCCCAGGCCCTGCTGCAAGTGGCGCGCGATGACCTGATGACCCGCGACCTCACGCTCGGCTCGATTCGTCGGGTGTTGCAGGCGTTGATCGTGCACTTCCCGGTCTATCGCACCTACATCACCCCGATGGGCCGCTCGGCGCGGGACGAGGTGTTTTTCCAGCAGGCCATGGACGGTGCGCGGCAGACATTGAGCGAAGCCGATTGGCCGGTGCTGGACTCCGTAGCCGGTTGGCTTGGCGGCCAGCCGTGGAGGCGCAAACCCCGTGGCCGTTCGCGCAAGATTCTGAAGCATGCCTGCGTGCGTTTTCAGCAGCTCACTTCGCCGGCCGCGGCCAAAGCCGTGGAAGACACCGCGCTGTATCGCTCGGCAGTGCTGCTGTCGCGCAATGACGTCGGTTACAACACCGAGCAGTTCAGCGCGCCGGTCAGCGACTTTCACGCGGTGAACCAGCAACGTCTGGCGAGCTTCCCCGATAACCTGCTGGCCACCGCCACCCATGACCACAAACGCGGCGAAGACACTCGCGCGCGGCTGGCCGTGCTCAGCGAACGCAGCCATTGGTATGCCGAGCAGATAGAGCTGTGGCGCGCGCTCGCTCGGCCGCTGCGCGATGACGATGAACTGCCGTCGTCGGCGGACGAGTTGATCCTCTATCAGGCGCTGCTCGGCAGCTGGCCGCTGGACCTGCGCGACGACGATCAGGCCGGTTTCGCCGACTACGCCAAACGCGTCTGGCAGTGGCAGCAGAAAGCCCTGCGCGAAGCCAAGCTGCAAAGCAGCTGGAGTGCGCCGAACGAGGCTTACGAAAACGCGGCTCAGGCGTTCACCGAACAACTGCTGCTGGCCCCCGAAGGCGAACTGCTGCGCGGTGCGCTCGCCAAGACCGTCAACAGCATCGCTGCCGCCGGCGCTCTCAACGGTCTGGCGCAAACCTTGCTGCGCATGACCGTGCCGGGGGTGCCGGATCTGTATCAGGGCAACGAGTTCTGGGACTTCAGCATGGTCGACCCGGACAACCGCCGGCCAGTGGACTACGCCGCCCGGCAGCAGGCGCTGGAGGCTCCCGCTCCGGTTCAGGAACTGTTGGTCAACTGGCGCGACGGGCGAATCAAGCAAGCATTGATCGCCCAGGTGCTGCGCCTGCGCGCCGACGACACCGAGTTGTTTCGCCAGGGTTCGTACCAGGCCCTCGAGGTACTGGGCAGCCAGGCGCACAACGTGCTCGCGTTTGCCCGTGAGCATGGGGAGCGACGGATCATCTTGATCGTGCCGATCCGTTGCGCAACATTGCTGGAAAACAGTGCTGTGCCGATGGTTGACGCGCTGCGCTGGGGCGATACACGGGTCGTTCTACCGTTCGACGCCTCTGACGAAAATCTGAAGGGACTTTTTTCGAGCACCGCAGTCACAAAAAACAGGGAGCTGCAGGTCAGCACCGCGCTGGGGGATTTCCCGGTCAATCTGCTTATCCAACACGTCTAGCAGCATGAGTTCAGTTCAGGAGCATTGCGATGAGTACCGACGATAAACGCATCCGCGAATTCGCCTATCAGATCTGGGAATCCGAAGGTAAACCCGAAGGCCAGGAATCGCGCCACTGGGAGATGGCGCGCAAACTCGCCGAAGCCGAGGCGCTGGCACCGAAAAAATCGCCAAAGGCTGCCGGCAGTAAAACCGCCGGCAAGACCGCCACCAGCAAAGCCGTTGATGGCAAGACACCTGCTGCCAAACCCAAGGCCACGACGGCCAAGGCCAAGCCTGCCGGTGCCGCGAAAGTGATTCCCCCGGGCGAAAAAGCCACCGAGAAAAAGCCCCGCGCGCCGCGCAAGCCGCCTGCGGTCTGACGCCCCCGAACCATTGATTTGAATAACCGTGTGGCGGGTTCGCTCGCCACCGAGGGCTCGTTCGTCCTCGAAAACTCGCCATTCCCTTGTGGGAGCGAGCCTGCTCGCGATTGCGGCTGGACATCCACCGCGGGTGTCAACAGGTACAAAGCCATCGCGAGCAGGCTCGCTCCCACAGAAGATTGATGTTCACCCCGACTTACTGACTTGCAGGAGCACCTATGACCCGTCCAAAGAAAGCCGAGCCCACCGCGCACGCCGAACCCTCGCGCATCCGTGAAGGCCTGCCCTTCCCGCTCGGCGCGACCTGGGATGGTCTGGGGGTGAACTTCGCGCTGTTCTCCGCCAACGCCACCCGGGTCGAGCTGTGCATTTTCGACGATGCCGGCGAAGTCGAACTCGAACGCATCGAGCTGCCGGAATACACCGACGAGATCTACCACGGCTACCTGCCCGATGCACATCCGGGCCTGATTTACGGCTACCGGGTCTACGGCCCGTACGACCCGGCCAACGGCCACCGCTTCAACCACAACAAATTGCTGATCGACCCGTACGCCAAGCAACTGGTGGGCGAGTTGAAATGGTCCGAGGCGCTGTTCGGCTACACCATCGGCCACCCCGACGCCGACCTCAGTTTCGACGAGCGCGACAGCGCGCCTTTCGTTCCCAAGTGCAAGGTCATCGACCCGGCCCACACCTGGGGCCACGACCAGCGCGTCAGCGTGCCGTGGGACAAGACCATCATTTACGAGACCCACGTGCGCGGCATCAGCATGCGCCACCCTTCGGTGCCGGAGAATGTGCGCGGCACGTTTGCCGGGTTGATGGTCGACGATGTGCTGGAGCACATCCGCAAACTCGGGGTGTCGACCGTCGAACTGTTGCCGATCCATGCCTTCGTCAACGATCAGCACCTGCTGCACAAAGGCATGACCAATTACTGGGGCTACAACAGCATCGCGTTCTTCGCCCCGGACCCTCGTTATCTGGCCAGCGGCAAGATCGCCGAGTTCAAGGAGATGGTCGCGCACCTGCACGATGCCAATCTCGAAGTGATTCTCGACGTGGTCTACAACCACACCGCCGAAGGCAACGAGCAAGGCCCGACCCTGTCGATGCGCGGGATCGATAACGCCTCGTACTATCGCCTGATGCCGGACGACAAGCGCTTTTACATCAACGATTCCGGTACCGGTAACACCCTCGATCTGAGCCATCCGTGCGTGCTGCAAATGGTCACCGACTCGCTGCGCTACTGGGCCAGCGAAATGCACGTCGACGGCTTCCGTTTCGATCTGGCGACCATTCTCGGTCGCTATCACGACGGTTTCGATGAACGTCACAGTTTCCTTGTTGCTTGCCGCCAGGATCCGGTGCTGCGTCAGGTGAAAATGATCGCCGAGCCTTGGGACTGCGGCCCCGGAGGCTATCAGGTCGGCAACTTCCCGCCGGGCTGGGTCGAGTGGAATGACAAGTTCCGCGACACCGTACGTGCCTTCTGGAAAGGCGACGATGGGCAGCTCGCCGACTTCGCCAGCCGCATGACCGCCTCCGGGGAAATGTTCAACCAGCGCGGTCGCCGGCCTTATTCTTCGGTCAACTTCGTCACTGCTCACGACGGTTTCACCCTTAACGATCTGGTGTCGTACAACGACAAGCACAACGAGGCCAACGACGAAAACAATCAGGACGGCAGCAACAACAACCTGTCCTGGAACCACGGCGTCGAAGGCCCTACCGATGACCCGGAAATCAACGCGCTGCGCCACCGGCAGATGCGCAATTTCTTCGCCACCCTGCTGCTGTCCCAAGGCACGCCGATGCTGGTGGCCGGTGACGAATTCGCCCGCACCCAGGACGGCAACAACAACGCCTATTGCCAGGACAGCGAGATCGGCTGGGTCAACTGGGACCTGAGCGAGGACGGCAAGGCGCTGCTGAAATTCGTCAAACGCCTGATCAAGTTGCGCCTGGCCTACCCGATCCTGCGACGCGGGCGTTTCCTGGTCGGCGAATACAACGAGGACATCGGCGTCAAGGACGTGACCTGGCTTGCGCCGGACGCCACGGAAATGACCACCGAGCACTGGCATGACGCGCAGAACCGCTGCATGGGCATGTTGCTTGACGGTCGTGCCCAGGAAACCGGGATCCGCCGCAAGGGTGCCGACGCCACGTTACTGCTGGTGGTCAACGCCCATCACGACATCGTCAACTTCACCTTGCCGGAAGTGCCTGAAGGCAGTTTCTGGACGTGCATGATCGATACCAACCAGCCATCGATCCGTGGCCAGGAGCGTTTTGAGTTCGGTCACGAGTACTCGGTCACCGGACGCTCGCTGCTGCTGTTTGAACTGCAACGCGAAGAAGAGGACTGACATGGACTTGCCCGTCTATCTCTCACGGCACGCGCCGGACTACCGCGACACTGCCGCCCTCGGCCTGTGTCTGCGGCAACTGGTCGAGGCCGGCCTCGATCGCCTGCCGTTACCCGGCAGCGGTCGTACGCTGGAGCGCTGGCAACGGCTGTCCGAGGTCGGTGGGCACGATCTGGGGCTGTGCAAACTCTACGAAGGCCATACCGATGCGTTGGCAATCATCGAACAACTCGGTGGCTCGCCGACGCCCGGCAGCACGTGGGGCATGTGGGCAGCCGAACCACCGCAGGCGCGGGTGCGGGTCAGCCGCTCGGGGCAACTGGTGCGGTTGAATGGACGCAAGGCCTGGTGCTCCGGAGCGGCAGTGCTCAGTCATGCCCTGCTGACGGCGTGGGATGAGGACGATCGCCAGCAACTGGTGGCCGTGGCCCTCGACCAACCGGGCGTGACCGTCACCGATCAAGGCTGGCAAGCGGTCGGCATGGCGGCCACCGGCAGCGTCGAGGTGCTGTTCGACGAAGTCGAGGCGCAGGCGATAGGCGATCCTGGCGACTACCTGCAACGTCCGGGGTTCTGGCACGGCGGGATCGGGATTGCCGCGTGCTGGTACGGCGCCGCGAGGGAAATCGGTGAACAGCTGCGCCAGCAATGTGCCCGACGTGAAGAACCCCATTCGCTGGCCAGTCTCGGCGCCGTCGACAGCGCCTTGCACGCCGCAGCTCAAGCGCTGCGCGTCAGTGCGCTGGACATCGACAGCAATCCCCACGCCAACGCCGAGTTGCTGGCCCGCCGTGTACGCGCCGTGGTCGAAGATGCCGCCGAACAGGTCATTCGCGAGACAGGTCGGGCGCTCGGTGCCGGGCCGTTCTGCAAGGATCCGCACTTTGCCCGCCTGGCGGCCGACTTGCCGGTTTACCTGCGCCAGAGCCACGCTGAACGCGATCTGGCAGCACTGGGCCGATTGATTTCGCAGCACCCACGCGAGGGTTGGGCCCTATGAAGCGCAATCCGATTGTCGGCGAAGGCACCTCCCTGCAGGAATGGCAGAGCTCACGTCATCTGGCAGCGGTAGACAGTATCGACATTCTTGATCTGGTACCGCCGGGATCGCGAGCGGTGGTGATTGCGCCGCACCCCGACGATGAAGTGCTCGGTTGCGGCGGGCTGTTGCAACAGCTCGCCGCCGCGGGGCGCACGCTGCAACTGATTTCGGTCACCGATGGCAGCGCCAGCCATCCAGGTTCGGAGCGCTGGCCGGTGGAGCGCTTGAGCGTGGTGCGCCCGCAGGAATCCGCCGAAGCCCTGCGTCGTCTTGGCCTGCCCATGCATCAGGTGCAATGGCTGCGCGGCGGCTTCCCCGACACCCAGGTCGCCGCGCGCGAATCGATGCTGTGTGAATACCTGACCCGCTACCTGCAACCCGACGACGTGATCTTCACCACCTGGCGCGAAGACGGCCACAGCGACCACGAAGCCGTCGGTCGCGCCAGCGTCGAGGCTGCGCGCCGGGTGGGTGCAATTTGCCACGAGCTGCCGGTCTGGACCTGGCACTGGGCAACGCCCGAAGACGCCATCGTGCCTTGGGAACGGGCGCGCAAAATCCTGCTCAGACCGGAGCAGGTCGCACGCAAACGCCATGCGGTGCACGCCTTCGCCAGCCAGCTGGAGGGTGATCCCGACGCAGGCCTGGCCCCGGTGCTCAAACCCTATGTCATCGATCGACTGCTGCAACCGTTCGAGGTGGTCTTTCTATGAGTGTCGAGGATCGCTACTTCGAAGGCCTGTTCGCCGGCAATAACGACCCCTGGGGATTTCGCCAGCGCTGGTACGAGCAGCGCAAACGCCTCGTGACCCTGGCGGCCCTGCCCCGCCCGCATTACCGGACGATTTTCGAACCCGGTTGCGCCAACGGCGAACTGAGCGCCGCGCTGGCCGAACGCTGTGATCGGCTGTTGTGCTGCGACACAAGCGCCGCCGCGGTCAATCTGGCGCGCACCCGGCTGAGCCTGTTCGACCACGCCGAAGTCCGTCAATGTCGGTTGCCTGGCGACTGGCCGGCGGAAAAATTCGACCTGATCGTATTCAGCGAAATCGGCTACTACCTCGACCGGCAGGATCTGACGGAGGTCATCCATCGCATCAGTGATTCATTGACGGCAGACGGGCAATTACTGGCCTGTCACTGGCGCCCGGTTATCGAAGGCTGCCCGCTTAATGCCCGACAGGTTCACGACCTGATTCACGAACAGTTGCACCTGCCGCGAGTGGTCCTGCATCAGGAAGCGGATTTTCTGCTGGAAGTCTGGAGTCGCGAACCTCGTTCGGTGGCCGCGCTGGAGGGGTTGCGATGATTGGCATCCTGATCCCGGCACACAACGAAGAAGAGTGGCTCGATGACTGCCTGCACGCCGCCTTGCGCGCCGCCGGGCATCCGATGCTGGCCGGTGAGCCGGTGGAGGTCCTGGTGGTACTCGACAGTTGTACCGACCGTTCGGCGCACATCGTCAGCCAGTATCCGGTGCAGGCGCTGAGCATTGATGCCCGCAATGTCGGCCAGGCCCGGGCCATCGGCGCGCAACAACTGCTTGATCGGGGTGCTCGCTGGATTTCCTGCTCCGACGCCGACAGCCGCGTCGCCGAAGACTGGCTGGTGGAACAACTGGGATTGGGCACCGATGCGGTATGCGGCACGGTGACGGTCGAGCGCTGGCATGAAACGTTCGATGAAGCCGCGCAGATTCGCTATCACGGTCATTACCAGGCCTGTGAAGGTCACCGGCACATCCATGGCGCCAATCTGGGTGTCAGCGCGCAAGCCTACGTGCGCGCCGGCGGCTTCGAACCGTTGTCCTGTGACGAAGATGTGCAGCTGGTGCGCCAACTGGAGCTTTGCGGGGCCAGCATCGCCTGGAGCCATCGCCCGCAAGTCATCACCAGCGCCCGTCTGGACAGTCGCGCACGCGGCGGTTTTGGCGACTATCTGCGACAGCTGGCACAGACTGAATAAAAAAAAGCGGATCAGCTTGATCTGTGACGCGACGAACTGTCCTTCTTGAGCAATACTCTGCAGCGCAGCAATCCAGGGTTCGGAGCGCTGCAGGGCTATCCACCAGCCTTCACGGGTCGTACACGCCTCTCATGGCGCGCACGACTGAGGGCGAGACACAACAAGGATGTATCACTCATGAAACCGTTATCCCTCAGCGAGAGCGGCCTGCCGGCGCAGATCTGGAACAGTGCCGCGCAGCTCGACAACATTCCCGTCATCAACACCCACACATTGGTTCCACCCGGTGCCCGCGCCGTGGTCATCGCCCCGCACCCCGGCGATGAAGTGGTGACCTGCGGCGGCCTGCTGCAACTGCTTTCCAGCCTCGGCCATCCCTTGCAACTGCTGTCGATCACCGATGGCAGCGCCAGTCATCCGGGCTCTCGCCAGTGGTCGGAAAAACGCCTGAGCGTGTTCCGTCCACAGGAAAGCGTCGAAGCGCTACGCCGCCTGGGTTTGCCGATGCACAGCCTGAAGTGGGTGCGCGGCGGTTTCACCGACAACGCCCTGCACGATCAGGAATCTCAACTGACCGAATTCATCGCCCGCTACCTGCGTCCTGGTGATGTGGTTTTCAGCACCTGGTGTAACGACGGCACCGCTGATCATGAAGTGGTCGGCCGGGCCAGCGCCAAAGCCGCACAACAGGTCGGCGCCACCTACCACGATGTGCCGGTCTGGGCCTGGCACTGGCCGGAACGGGATCAGGCGCAGATTCCTTGGCACCGCGCACGCAAGCTGCGCCTCGATACCTGGACCGTTGCGCGCAAGAGCCACGCCACCCATGCCTACGCCAGTCAGCTCAATGGCGAACCGGCGATCGGGATCGCGCCGCTGCTGCCCAAGTCGATTCTGGAGCGCATGCGCCTGCCCTACGAGATCGTCTTCGTCGATTGACGGTCCGTCGGGCGCGGGCAGCCACTCAAAGTGAACTGCCCGCGCCCGGATCAGTCGCATGAACAGGCAGTCATGATTCAGAGGAGTGAACGTGTCCAGCGATCCCAAGCGTCATGCCGTCGACGCACAGACCTCGACCCCGTCCGCCATCCATCGCCTGCGGGTGCTCACGGTCAATACGCACAAGGGTTTCACCGCGCTCAATCGACGTTTCATCCTTCCGGAATTGCGTGAAGCGGTGCGCAGCACCTCGGCCGATCTGGTGTTTCTGCAGGAAGTGGTGGGCGAACACGAGCGGCATTCCAGCCGCTACAACGAATGGCCGCAAACTTCGCAGTACGAATTCCTCGCCGACAGCATGTGGAGCGATTTTGCCTACGGCCGCAATGCGGTCTATCCCGACGGCCATCATGGCAACGCCCTGTTGTCGAAATACCCGATCCGCGAATACCGCAACCTCGACGTCTCGATCACCGGCCCGGAACGGCGCGGGCTGTTGCATTGCGTACTGGATGTGCCGGGGCATGCCGAAGTGCATGCGATCTGCGTGCACCTGAGCCTGCTCGAAAGCCATCGGCAATTGCAGTTGCAGCTGCTCTGCCAGTTGCTCGAATCGCTGCCCGACGATGCGCCGGTGATCATCGCCGGTGACTTCAATGACTGGCAGTTGCAAGGCAACGTCGCCCTCGCCCGCCGCGACTACCTGCACGAAGCCTTCGAACGCCATCACGGCCGCCCGGCGAAGACCTACCCCGCGCGTTTCCCGTTGCTGCGACTGGACCGGATTTATCTGCGCAATGCCAGCAGCCACGACCCGCGGATCCTCGGCAACAAACCGTGGACGCATCTCTCGGACCATTTGCCGCTGGCCGTTGAAGTGCATTTGTAGCGCGATACTGACAGCTGTCTTCACCCAAAAAGCCATGCAAAACCGGTTGCCACATTCGGTTTCGCAGACCGGCTGTCGGCTGTAAAACGTCTCTGCATCGCGGCTTTCGCAGCCATTGGCTCTACAAACCAGCACTTAGATAAATACGCAAAAACATAAGCTTGCATCACCCGTTTTGACCCGACCACTCATCGTCCAATTTCTTGACGCAAGGGCCCCGGTCTTCTTAGCTCTACCTTACTACCCCCGGAAATACTACTCGGGGCGAACCTCAGGCCACTCGTCAAAACGGGCGGCCTCGGGCTCGCCACGCTCCATTCGGTCGCCCCTCGTTCGGGGTAGGAGAGACGCCAAGGCGAGATACCACATGCGCTAGCAAGGTAGAACTCCATGAAAACCTCACTCACCCCACAAGAGATCAAAGTCACGTTCTGCACCGTTTCAAGTTCTATCTTGCTGTGCTCGTCCATGGAGGCGCAGGCGGGTCCTGTGGCGGACGAGGCGACGCCCTGGTATCGCCAGGACATTCCCGTCATGACCCTCCCCGCCACGGTCGTGACCCCGGGGCCGCAACGGCTGAGCTCACAGCCGGATCTGCGCGGCACAAAGCTGATCACCGAAGACCTCGCACCCTCGGCCTGGGATCAACTCTACGGACAGACGTCCCGCCAGGCGCAAACCGACGTCCTCAGCCCGGGCTTCGCCACGTCCGGCACTGGCGACTTCAAAGGTCCCGCCGTGCTGACCCTGAAAAGCAGCAGCGGCCACACCCAGCAGCTCGGCCTGATCGGCGGGGTCAATCAGATCAAGGCCAATGGCAGCAGACTGATCACCAGCCGCGCCCTCGCCGATCCGAACACCGACACCCTCAACCTGCAAGGTCAGAGCCTGGGCGCCTACTACAGCTTGAGTGGCCCACAGGGCTGGCACGTTGACTTGTCGGCCAGTGGCGGTCGGGTCAGCGGTTTCAGTCGTAACGAGCAAGGTGCACGCCTGGCCACCGAAGGCAGCGCGATGACGCTGTCGGTGGAAGGTGGCTTCCCGATCGGTCTGGGTGAAAACTGGGTGGTTGAACCGCAAGCGCAATTGATCAACCAGCGCATCACTCTGGATACGCCGTACGCAGGCTCGGGCAACGCCTCTTCCAGTGACATTACATCGTGGAGCGGCCGGGTCGGTGCGCGCTTGAAAGGCAGCTACGATCTGAACGGGTTGCCCGTTGAGCCCTACGTGCGCACGAACCTGTGGCACACGGTGTACACCGGCGACACGGTGACGCTGGATCAGGTGGACAAGATCAGCAGCAGCCGCAAGTCCTCGACCGTGGAGGTCGGACTGGGGTTGGTGGCGAGAATGACGCCGACGGTGAGTCTGTATGTCAGCGCCGATTACAGCAGCGACGTGGATGACAACGATCTGAACGGGTTGATTGGCAGCCTGGGGGTCCGGATGCGCTGGTGACTTCTTCTGCATGATCGTTCCCACGCTCTGCGTGGGAACGATCTCGCGTGGGTCAGCCCTCGGGCTTGAGGATCAAAACTGCCAACGGCGGCAAATTCAGTTCCAGCGACAAAGCCTGCCCATGACTGGCCACCTCTTCGGTAAACGCACCGCCGCCGTTGCCATAATTGGAACCGGCATAGGTGTCGGCATCACTGTTGAGCAATTCCTTCCAGCGCCCGGCAAACGGCACACCGACGCGATACGACTGACGCGGCACCGGGGTGAAGTTGGCCACCACCAGCACTGGCGTGCCGTCCTTGCTCCAGCGCAACCAGGCGTAAACGCTGTTGATCGCATCGTCGCCGATCAACCATTGAAAGCCTTGCGGCGCATCGTCCTGCTCGTGCAGCGCCGGCTCTTCGCGGTAGAGCCGGTTGAGGTCGCCAACCAGCTTCTGCACGCCTTTGTGCTCCGAGTATTGCAGCAGATACCAGTCGAGCTGCTGATCGTGATTCCATTCGCGCCACTGGCCGAACTCGCAGCCCATGAACAGCAGCTTCTTGCCCGGATGGGTCCACATGAAACTCAGATAGGCGCGCAGGTTGGCGAATTTCTGCCAGCGGTCGCCGGGCATTTTGTCGATCAGCGAATGCTTGCCGTGCACCACTTCGTCGTGGGAAATCGGCAGGATGAAGCGCTCGGACCAGGCGTACACCAGGCCGAAACTCAACTCGTTGTGGTGGTGGGCGCGGTACACCGGATCCTGCTGGATGTAGTGCAGCGAATCGTGCATCCAGCCCATGTTCCATTTGTAGGCAAAACCGAGGCCGCCTTGTTGGGTGCTCTGGCTGACGCCAGGCCACGCCGTGGATTCCTCGGCGATCACCAGCGCACCCGGTGCCTCCAGCGCTACCACATCGTTCAAATGCCGCAGGAAGTCGATGGCTTCAAGGTTCTCGCGACCGCCATGACGGTTCGGCACCCACTCGCCGGCCTTGCGCGAATAGTCGCGATAGAGCATCGACGCCACCGCATCGACCCGCAGACCGTCAATGTGGAAATGCTTCAACCAGTGCAGCGCCGACGCCAGCATGTAGCCATGCACTTCAGTGCGGCCCAGGTTGTAGATCAGCGTGTCCCAGTCCTGATGGAAGCCTTCCAGCGGGTTGCCGTATTCGTACAGTGCCGTGCCGTCGAATTGGGCGAGGCCATGGGTGTCGGTGGGAAAATGCGCTGGCACCCAGTCGAGAATCACACCGATGCCGGCCTGGTGACAGGCATTGACGAAATCGCCGAATTGCTCGGGCGTGCCGTAACGCGCGCTCGGGGCGAACTGCGACAGCAACTGATAACCCCAGGAACCGCCGAACGGGTGCTCCATGATCGGCATCAGTTCGATATGAGTGAAACCCAGCTCCTTCACATACGGGATCAAACGTTCGGCCAGCTCCGGCCAGTTGTACTGGCGCGCCACTTCACCGAGATCGTCGAGTTCGCATTGCCAGGAACCGGCATGCAACTCGTAGATCGAGAGTGGCGCATTGTGCTGCTGGCGCTCGCGACGGCTGCTCATCCAGTCCTGATCCTGCCAGTCGATCTGCAACGGCGAGGCGACTTTCGAGGCGGTGTCCGGCGGCAGGCTGGTGGCCAGCGCCATCGGGTCGGCCTTCAGCGGCAGAATGCCGTGGGCGCCGAGGATTTCGTACTTGTACAGCTCGCCCGCCTGCAACCGTGGAATGAACAGCTCCCAGACCCCGGACGGGTGCCGCAGACGCATCGGATGCCGCCGCCCGTCCCAGACGTTGAAGTCTCCCACCACCGACACCCGCCGGGCATTCGGTGCCCACACGGCAAAGCGCACACCGTCGACGCCATCGACGGTTTTCAGCTGCGCGCCGAGGCAACTGCTGAGGTCGCGGTGATTGCCTTCGGCGAACAGATACAAATCCATTTCACCGAGCAACTGACCAAAGCTGTAAGGATCTTCCGCGACCTGTTCACCACCGGCCCAGCGAGTGCGCAACAGGTACGGCCGTGCGCCCTCGAAATGGCCGACAAACAGCCCCGGTGTTTCGGTGGCCTCCAGCGGACCGAGCTCTTCGCCACTGTTTTTATCGACGACAGAAACGCTCAACGCGCCGGGCAGATACGCCCGGATAAATTGCCCGCCGGCACCATCGCCGTGGGGGCCAAGAATGGAAAACGGGTCGTGATGTTCTGCGCGCACCAAAGCATCAATGTCTTTTGCAGTGGGCAGCAATCTTTCTTTAGCGTGACCCTGTTCCCTGTTCGAGAAACTCATGACTACTCTCCACCAAGATCGGAAAAGGGTTTGAGCCCCGTCAATAACCCGTACAGACCGTGCAGCGGCACGGGCAGCCAGGTGGGGCGATTTTCGGCTTCATAGGCCACTTCGTAGGCCGCTTTCTCCAGACCGAACAACGCCAGTGCGGCGTCGGCACCTTCAGGATCTTGCCAGGCATGATCAAGACTAGCTGCCGCTTGGCGATATGCCTGGAGAAATGCTTCCCGGGCTTCACGCAGGTAACGCTCCGTGACCCGCCGACGCGCGGCTTCGGCCTCGGGGCTGTTGTCGACGTTGTGCACATTCAGGGCCATGGCCGCGGCGTAATCGAAGGAACGCAGCACACCACTGACGTCCTTGTACGGGCTGTGCTTGCCCCGGCGTTCGGCCAGTGGCCGCGCCGGTTCGCCCTCGAAGTCGATCAGGTAGGCGTCGCCCTTGATCACCAGCACCTGCCCCAAATGCAGGTCGCCGTGCACGCGGATCCGCAAGCCGCCAGCGGACTGTTTGGCCAACTCCTGCACGTGGGCAAGGATGGTTTTCTTGTTGTCGAGCAACCGACCGACCAGCTTCTGATCCGCCGCGTCGAGTTCGCCCTGATGCTGCTTGAGCAACTTCAACGCATGCTCGACCTGCGCCGCGACATCCTTGCCGGTCGCCTGCGCATCCTTGGCCGAACTGACTTGCGGCGCGAAGTCCTGGTTGTCGCTTGGCGCTGCCAGCACCTGATGCATTTCCCCAAGACGCTGGCCGAGCATGCCGGCAAAATCCTTCAGTTCACCCAGGGCGTTGTAGTGTTGCGCCTGCTCGGACACGGCGTCCGCCAATTCATCGCGCAGCGCCCGTTCAAGGTTGTTCTGCGTCCATTCCCAGGCATCGCCCTGATTGCTCAGGTAGCCTTGGGCGATCATCAGCAGGTTGTCTTCGCCCTTCCCGTCCCGGCGAATCACCGAGCCGAGCAGCGGAGAGATATTGGCAAATCCGGCCGCCGTCAGGTAAGCGCTCATCTCCAGTTCCGGGTGTACGCCGGAAGCGACTTTGCGGATCAGCTTGAGCACCAGACTGTTGCCGATCACCACCGAACTGTTGGATTGTTCGGCGGACAGATAGCGCACTTCGGATTCCGCACCGAGGCCGAGTTTTTCCAGTTGCGACGTTGCCTCGAAACGGATCTCGCCCTCACTGGATTCCAGCACCGTTCCGCTCTGCATGCCTTCGAGCACCGCGCGAATAAACGCTTCGAGACTGAACGCATCGGTGATCAACCCGACCTGACGCACCCGACGCACTCGGGCCAGGGCCAGTTGTTGCGGCAACGCCGGCCCGACCTGATCTTCGGCAATGAAGCCGAACGGCAATTGATAACGGCTGGTCTGGCCGCCACTCTGCACTTCGATTTCGCTCAACAACACCGGATGCAGCGCATCGCCGAAGCGCACGCCGTAGGCCAGCTTCACGTGTTCGATGGCAGCGTCCTTGCCGGCGAACCAGCGGCGGTTCTGCAGCCAGCTCGGCAGGATCGCTTGTTCGAGGGTGGCGCGGGACGGCGCTTCGAGCAGTTCTTCCATGCGCTTTTTCAGCACCAGAGTGGTGAAGTCCGGCAGGCTCTGCGCCGGCTCGACGTGCCAGCTCGGCATCTGGTTTTCCGCCGCCAGGCCGAACCAGTAGAAACCGTAAGGCGGCAGGGTCAGAAGGAAACTCAACTGGCCGATGGGCGGGAACGCGTTACCGCCGAGCATCTCTACCGGCACCATGCCGACGTAGGCCGACAGGTCGAGCTCCACCGCTTGTGCGCTGCGCGACACGTTGGCCACGCACAGGATGGTTTCGTGCTTGCCGTCCGGCCCGGTGTATTCACGGGTGTAGGCCAGCACGCGACGATTGGCCGGCGAGAGCATTTTCAGCGTGCCGCGACCGAACGCCTTGGACTGCTTGCGCACCGCCAGCAGGCGCCGGGTCCAGTTGAGCAGCGAATGCGGGTCGCCGGCCTGGGTTTCGACGTTGACCGACTGATAGCCGTATTGCGGGTCCATGATCGGCGGCAGCACCAGACTGGCCGGATCGGCGCGGGAGAATCCGCCGTTGCGGTCGATCGACCACTGCATCGGTGTACGCACGCCGTCGCGGTCGCCCAGATAGATGTTGTCGCCCATGCCGATTTCGTCGCCGTAATACAGGGTCGGCGTGCCGGGCATCGACAGCAGCAGGCTGTTGAGCAGTTCAATGCGGCGGCGGTCGCGTTCCATCAACGGCGCCAGACGCCGGCGAATCCCGAGATTGATCCGAGCGCGACGGTCGGCGGCGTAGTAGTTCCAGAGGTAGTCGCGTTCTTTGTCGGTGACCATCTCCAGCGTCAGCTCATCGTGGTTGCGCAGGAAGATCGCCCATTGGCAATTGGCCGGGATCTCCGGGGTCTGACGCAGGATGTCGGTGATCGGGAAGCGGTCTTCCTGGGCCAACGCCATGTACATGCGCGGCATCAGCGGGAAGTGGAACGCCATGTGGCATTCATCACCATTCACACCCTCGGCGTCGGTATCACCAAAATACAGCTGGGTGTCTTCGGGCCATTGGTTGGCTTCGGCCAGCAGCATGCGATCGGGATAATTGGCGTCAATCTCGGCGCGGATCTGCTTGAGAACGTCGTGGGTTTCCGGGAGGTTTTCGTTGTTGGTGCCATCGCGCTCGATCAGGTACGGAATCGCATCCAGGCGCAGGCCGTCGATGCCCATGTCCAGCCAGTAGCGCATCACCGACAGCACGGCTTTCATGACTTGCGGGTTATCGAAGTTGAGATCCGGCTGGTGCGAATAGAAGCGGTGCCAGAAGTACTGGCCGGCTACCGGATCCCAAGTCCAGTTGGACTTTTCGGTGTCGAGGAAAATGATCCGGGTGCCGTCGTATTTCTGGTCGTCATCCGACCACACATAGAAATCCCGCGCCGCCGAACCGGGCTTGGCCTTGCGCGCCCGCTGGAACCACGGGTGCTGATCGGAGGTGTGGTTGATGACCAGCTCGGTGATCACCCGCAACCCACGCTTGTGCGCTTCGGCAATGAACCGCTTGGCGTCGGCCATCGTCCCGTAATCGCTGTGCACGCCACGGTATTCGGCAATGTCGTAACCGTCGTCGCGGCGTGGCGAGGGGTAGAACGGCAACAGCCAGATGGTGTTGACGCCGAGTTCGGCGATGTAATCGAGTTTGGCGATCAGGCCGGGAAAGTCGCCGATCCCGTCGTTGTTGGAATCGAAAAAGGATTTGACGTGAACTTGATAGATGACCGCGTCCTTGTACCAGAGCGGGTCTTTGATGAAGGTGGCAGCCTTGGGTTTCTTCGCCATGTGAAACTCCTGTTGAATTCAATAAGGGCGCCCTGCGCAGATCGCTGATCGCTGATCGTTCCCACGCTCTGCGTGGGGAATGCATACCGGGACGCTCCGCGTCCCAAAGCGGACGCAGAGCGTCCATGGCGGCATTCCCACGCGGAGCGTGGGAACGATCAGGAACCGATCAAGTCGATCAGGAAGAAGTGATCCGCCAGATTCCGAACGGCTGGTAAGCCGGGTCGATCCGCATGAACTGGTACTTGCCGTGCCAGTCCCAGCGATGGCCATTCATCAGGTCTTCGCCGTGGGTGGTGGCATCGTCCGGCAGGCCCATTTCCCACAGCGGGAGCTCGAAATTCGCTTCCTGAACGTTATGCGGATCGAGGCTGACGGCCACCAGAATAAAGTTGCTGCCGTCTGCGCTGCGTTTGCCGAAATACAGAATGTTGTCGTTCCAGGCGTTGTAGATCTTCAGGCCCAGATGGCTGTGCAGCGCCGGGTTCTGGCGGCGGATGCGGTTGAGCTGGGCGATCTCGGCAATGATGTTGCCGGGCTGGTTGAAGTCGCGGACGCGGATCTCGTACTTCTCGGAATCGAGGTACTCCTCCTTGCACGGCACCGGCGCCGATTCGCACAGTTCGAACCCGGAATACATGCCCCACAAGCCCGAGCCCATGGTCGCCAGCGCCGCGCGGATGAGAAATCCGGGACGTCCCGATTCATGCAGGAACGCCGGGTTTATGTCCGGGGTATTGACGAAGAAATTCGGCCGGTAGCACTCGCGCCACGGCGATTCATTGAGTTCGCTGAAATAGGTCGCCAGTTCGGCCTTGGTGTTGCGCCAGGTGAAATAGGTGTAGCTCTGGGTGTAACCGACCTTGCCCAGCCGCGCCATCATCGCCGGCGTAGTGAAGGCTTCAGCGAGGAAGATCACTTCCGGGTACAACGTACGGACATCGGCGATCAACCATTGCCAGAACGGCAGCGGCTTGGTGTGCGGGTTGTCGACCCGAAAGATCTTCACGCCCTCCTGCACCCAGCCGACCACGATGTCGCGCAATTCGACCCACAGGCTTGGAATCGCTTCCGGTGCGTAGAAGTCGACGTTGACGATGTCCTGGTATTTCTTCGGCGGGTTCTCTGCGTATTTGATCGTGCCGTCCGGCCGCCAGTTGAACCAGCCCGGATGCTGCTTGAGCCACGGGTGATCCTGGGAACACTGAATGGCGAAATCGAGGGCGATTTCCAGACCATGGTCAGCGGCTGCGGCCACCAGCCGGCGGAAGTCCTCACGGGTGCCGAGCTGCGAGTGAATCGCTTCGTGGCCGCCCTCCTCGCTGCCGATCGCATACGGGCTGCCAGGATCGTCCGGGCCGGCGGTCAGGGAATTGTTGCGGCCCTTGCGATGGCTGCGGCCAATCGGGTGGATCGGCGTGAAGTACAACACGTCGAAGCCCATGTCCTGAATCATCGGCAGGCGCGCGTGCACGTCATTGAAGGTGCCGTGGCGGGCGGGATCGTCGGTGATCGAGCGGGGAAACAGTTCGTACCAGCTGGCGAATTCCGCCAGTTCGCGCTCCACGTCCACCGGGAATTCCGGGCTGAGACTCAGATAGGCGCGGTGATCGGCCTCGGCCATCAGTTGCGCACTGCGCGAGTGCAGAAACAACGCGACCTGCTCGGTTTCGAGCAGGCCGGACAATTCGTGGTGCAGGCCGGCCAGTTGTTCGCTGAGCTGACCTTCACTGCGCTCGGCGGCCTGTTGCACCATGGTGCGCCCCTCTTGCAGCTCGAGGCTGACCGGGACGGCGGCGGTGTGCTTTTTCTCCAGTTCGTACTGAAAACTGGCGAACTGATCGATCCAGGCTTCGATCAGAAACAGATAACGGCCCACGCGCTGTGGCTGGAAAACGCCTTTCCAGCCGTTATTGCCCTGATCGGACATGACCTCGGTCTGCCACGACTCATCGCCCTCTTCGCGCCAGCGGATGCGCACCGCCAGTTTGTCGTGACCGTCGGCGAACACCTTGCTGGTGACCACGATCTCGCGGCCCGCGATCGCCTTGACAGCAAACTGTCCGCCGTCGAGGGTCGGCGCGGTGTTTTCTATGACGATGCGCGGCAACAGCAAGGCCTGCGACAGCGGTATATGCGGGTTGTAGCTCTGTTCCGAGGGTTTTTCAGCAGTCATTGAGCATCTCTCCTTAACGCCCCAAGGACGCTCGTTTGCCTGTTTGGCGGTCACGGCCGGGCCTTCGCCCGATGATGAACTCTCTCAGGTTCCGAGCGGCCGTCGCCGGGAAAAGTTCACAGGGATTTGCCGCGCTACAAAATCGGATCGATTTCGCAGTGAAGTGGTCAATCCACTTAAGCACGTCCCACGCCAAGTGCCACACGGAGGTTCACCCGATGACTATTCCGATTCCCGCTGAAACACCCGATCCGAACATCGATAAACCGACCCTGCCCGAGACCGAGCCGCAGCCGATTCCCGAACAGGAACCGCCTGGCACCACGCCACCACCGAAGGAAGAACCACCCACGACCATGCCGCCGGTAATCGTCTGATCAGCGTAGGTCGCTGTGGTCTTTCTCGATGCGGTCCTTCTCGATGTGATCCTTTTCGAAGACCCTGACGATCCGCGGCATGACACTGAATATTCCCAACGCGAGCAACGTACTGAGTACCGCCGTCGCCTCGCGGCCCAGACCGGCCGCGACGCCGATGGCGGCAGTCATCCACAAACCGGCGGCGGTGGTCAGGCCCTTGACGTGGCCTTCGTCGCCTTCATGATTTTTCAGGATGGTGCCGGCCCCGAGAAAGCCGATCCCGGCAATCACGCCCTGCACCACCCGGCTCATCGCGTCGGCCTGGGAACCGGACAATTGCGGTACCAGCACGAACAACGCCGCGCCAAGGGCTACCAGCATGTGCGTTCGCACCCCGGCAGCCTTGCCCTTGTGCTCGCGCTCAAACCCGAGAATCCCGCCCAATATCGCCGCCATCAGCAGGCGCACGGTGATCCGGGTCAGCTGCGAGGCGTCGCCGATGTCGGCGAATTCCGCTTGCAGGGTTTCCCACACTTCATGCCACCAGGCGTTCATCGGCCAGTCCTTGTTATGAGTTGATAAAGGATGGACAGCGCCGACCATTAATCGGTTGCGTAGAACGATCTGCAGAACCGCGCACCCTAACGATTCAGACTCCCGTGAAAAAAGGACAACCCCATGCCCCTTCGTATCGATGAAAGCAATCCGGAATCGAAAGTCTGTTTTTTCACCGTTGAAAACGGTGAGGAAATCCGGATCTGCGACACGCTGGAAGTCAGGACAGATAGCGAAAAAGCCATGTCGTTCGTCGAAGTGGAAGGACGGCGCATCTACGTCACCGAGGCCGAAGCTGATGCATTGACCGTCGCCGGCGCCCGGGATGGACGCAAACACCTGAAGGCCGACGACAGTGATTCGGTGATTTGACTGACCTCGATCAACAAGCGGCGCAGGCGTCTGGGATAGGCGTCTGCGCCTCGGCCCACGGGCTGCTTCAAGTTGTCGCAGGCGTTTGTGCGAAACCCATCTGATACGCTTTTTATTGAAATACCTGAGTCTGTTATGCAAACAGATCGACGCTCATAGTTCCCTGGCCTGATGGAGGCTGATGAGCGAACGACCATGAGCGAACGAATCCCCGTCCGAACCGTAGAAGCATCTCCCCAGATAAAAAAAGTACCGGCGCGCCCAATGAAGGCGAAACACGCCACCAGCGACAACCAGATCTTCACCCGCAGCTTCACCGGCCTTTTCCGCACCCTGCGCATGAGCGGCGCGGGGTTTCTGTTCCTGTTGTTTTTCGGCACGGTGTGGCTGAACTGGGGCGGTCGTCAGGCGGTGCTCTGGGACCTTTCCGAAAGCAAATTCCACATCTTTGGCGCGACCTTCTGGCCGCAGGATTTCATTCTGCTCTCGGCGCTGCTGATCATCGCCGCGTTCGGCCTGTTCGCGATTACCGTGTTCGCCGGCCGGGTGTGGTGTGGCTACACCTGCCCGCAGAGTTCGTGGACGTGGATCTTCATGTGGTGCGAGAAGATCACCGAAGGCGAGCGCAACCAGCGGATCAAGCTGCAAGCGGCGCCCTGGAGCCTGAACAAACTGGCCCGGCGTGCGGCCAAGCACACGCTGTGGCTGGCGATCAGTGTGCTGACCGGTCTGACCTTCGTCGGCTACTTCACCCCGATCCGGCCGCTGGCCGAAGAACTGCTGACCTTGCAGATCGGCGGCGTCAGTCTGTTCTGGGTGCTGTTCTTCACCGCCGCCACCTACATCAACGCCGGCTGGCTGCGTGAGGCGGTGTGCATGCACATGTGCCCGTATGCGCGGTTCCAGAGCGTGATGTTCGACAAGGACACCCTGGCGATTTCCTACGACGTGGCCCGTGGCGAAAACCGTGGTCCGCGCAAACGCGAGGTGAAACCGGCCGAAGCCGGCCTCGGCGATTGCATCGATTGCCAGTTGTGCGTGCAGGTCTGCCCGACCGGCATCGACATCCGCGACGGCCTGCAAATGGAATGCATCGGCTGCGCGGCGTGCATCGACGCCTGCGATTCGATCATGGACAAGATGAATTACCCCCGTGGCCTGATTCGATATACCTCCGAGCGTGAGTTGCAGGGCGGCAAGACGCACTTGTTGCGCCCGAGATTGATCGGCTACGTCGCGGTGCTGGTGGTGATGATCGGCGCCCTCGCCCTGGCGTTGGTGGAACGGCCGATGGTGTCGCTGGACGTGACCAAGGATCGTGGTCTGTTCCGTGAGAACGGTCAGGGCCAGATTGAGAACATCTACACCCTCAAGGTCATCAATAAAACCCAGCAGCGTCAGGACTACAACCTGAGCCTGGTGGATGGCGACGGCTTCCAGCTGCAAGGCAAGACTGAGCTGAGCCTGGCGCCGGGCGAAATTGTCGATGTGCCGGTGTCGGTGGCGATGACTACGGAACGTGCGGCCAGCAGCTCGCAGACCTTGAGCTTCAAGATTGCCGACAGTGATGAGCCTGAGGTTTATAGCGTGGCGAAGAGCCGGTTTGTTGCGCCGATGAATCGCTGAGGCTTTAAGATGGCGGCGGTTTCGGGGGGTGTGGTGTGTCAGTACAACTGCCCCTCACCCTAGCCCTCTCCCAGAGGGAGAGGGAACCGACCGCAATGTCTGGCGTTATACATCGACCTGAAAAACCGAGTCGATTATGGATTCACAGCAGAACGATCAGGTCGATGTAACTCTGAAGCATCCCCCGATCAGTCCCCTCTCCCTCCGGGAGAGGGCTAGGGTGAGGGGTTGATGTCCCTGACCCACCACAAAAACACCAAGCACCACGTACCAAGGCCCCCGATGAAACGCTACGAAAAATTCGCCGACGACATCGCTGAACTGATCCGCTCCGGCGTCCTCGGCCCCGGTCAGCGGGTGCCGTCGGTGCGCTACGCAAGCCAGACTTACGGCGTCAGCCCGTCCACGGTATTCCAGGCCTATTACCTGCTGGAACGACGAGGCCTGATCCGTGCCCGCCCGCGCTCCGGCTACTTCGTCAACACCCACGCCCCGAGCCCGTTCTCGGAGCCGGTGATCAGCAGCCAGGTCAACGAGTCCACCAAGGTCGACGTCAGCGAACTGGTGTTTTCGGTGCTGGAGTCGATCAAGGACCCGAGCACCGTGCCGTTCGGCTCGGCGTTCCCCAGCCCGACCCTGTTCCCGCTGCAACGCCTGTCCCGCTCACTGGCCAGCGCCGCCCGGGAAATGGACCCGCGCATGGTGGTCACCGACATGTCGCCGGGCAACCCGCAACTGCGTCGGCAGATTGCGCTGCGCTACATGGTCGGCGGGCTGATGCTGCCGATGGAAGAACTGCTGATCACCAACGGCGCCCTCGAAGCGCTGAACCTGTGCCTGCAAGCGGTGACCGAACCCGGCGATCTGGTGGCCATCGAAGCCCCGGCGTTTTACGCCAGCCTGCAAGTGCTCGAACGCCTGAAGCTCAAAGCCGTGGAAATCCCCGTGCACCCGCGCGACGGCATCGACCTCGGCGTGCTCGCCCAGACGCTTGAGCGGCACCCGATCAAGGCCTGCTGGTGCATGACGAGTTTTCAGAACCCGATGGGCGCGACCATGCCCGAGGCCAAAAAACAGGAACTGGTGGAACTGCTGAAACAGCATCAGGTGCCGCTGATCGAAGACGACGTCTACGCCGAGCTCTATTACGGCCAGCAGGCACCGAAACCGGCCAAGGCCTTCGACACCGAAGGTCTGGTGATGCATTGCGGTTCGTTCGCCAAAAGCCTGGCCCCCGGCTACCGCATCGGCTGGGTCGCCGCCGGCCGCTACGCGCAAAAGATCGAACGGCTGAAACTGATGACCTCGCTGTGCGCCTCGATGCCCGCGCAAGCCGCCATCGCCGACTACCTGCAACACGGCGGCTACGACCGTCACCTGCGCAAACTGCGCTACGCCCTGGAAGAGCAGCAAAGCGCGATGCTCGCAGCCATCGCCCGTTATTTCCCGGCGCAGACACGCGTCAGCCAACCGGCCGGCGGTTACTTCCTGTGGCTGGAACTGCCACCGCAGATGGATTCGTTGAAGTTGTTTCAGATGGCGTTGGCGCAGGGGATCAGCATTGCGCCGGGGCCGATCTTTTCGCCGACCCAGCGATTCAGGAACTGCATTCGATTGAACTACGGCAGCCCGTGGACCGAGGATGCGGAGAAGGCGATGGAAACGTTGGGGCGGATTGTGCGGTCGTTCTGAAAGACCGCTGATCGTTCCCACGCAACCAGTTCAACGCCTAGACGATGATCGTTCCCACGTCGAGGCGTCGAACCGTCCGCGTGGGAATGCCTCAAGGGACGCTCCGCGTTCCAGCTCTGGAAGGGACGCGGAGCGTCCCGGGCTGCATTCCCACGCGGAGCGTGGGAACGATCATTAACGGCCGCCGCCGAGATCGACAAAAGTCCCGGTGGCATAAGAAGCCTTGTCCGACAGCAACCAGACAATTGCCTCCGCCACCTCATCCGGCCGGCCGCCCCGGGCCATCGGAATCGCCGACTCCAGCTTGCTGACCCGATCCGGGTCGCCGCTCAACGCATGGAAGTCGGTATAGATGTAACCCGGACGCACCGCATTCACGCGAATCCCCTCGCCCGCCACTTCCTTGGACAGGCCGATGGTGAACGTATCCAGCGCGCCTTTGGACGCTGCGTAATCGACGTATTCGTTGGGCGATCCCAGCCGCGCGGCGACCGAGGAAACGTTGACGATGCTCCCGCCCTGCCCGCCATGTTTGGGCGACATGCGCAGGATCGCATGCTTGGCGCAGAGAATCGGCGCCAGGACGTTGGTTTTCATGATTTTGAGGATGCGGAATTCGGACATTTCGTCGACCCGGGATTTTTGCCCCACGGTGCCGGCGTTGTTCACCAGGGCGGTGACGCGGCCCAGTTCGCTGTCGACCCGGTTGAACAGCGCGATCACTTCGTCTTCGATACTGACATCGGCGCGCACAGCGATGGCCGTGGCGCCGCGCTCACGCACCTGATCGAGCACGTGGTGAGCGGCCTGTTCGTCCGTCTGGTAATTGATGCAGATCCGGTAGCCTTGCTCGGCAGCCAACAATGCAGTGGCGGCGCCGATTCCTCGACCGCCGCCGGTGATCACAATGACTTTATCCATGCTGGCCTTTCCCCCGATGCACACGTGACAGTCGGGGCAAGAATAACCGTCATTGCAGGGTTTTGCATGACCTGCGATTAGCGGCTCAGCTCACCGCCAATGGTTTGCCGCGCGCGATGTCCTGCAGAAAGCGATCCGCCGGCATCGGGTGACCGAGCAGATAACCTTGCAGTGAATCGCAGCCCAGTTGCGTCAGGAAATCCTGCTGCGAGTCGGTCTCCACACCTTCAGCCACGATGCGCAGCCCCAGTGCCTGACCGAGGGCGACGATCGCCGAGACGATAGCCGCGTCATCGCTGTCGTGTTCCAGATCGCGGACAAAACCGCGGTCGATTTTCAGCTCGTTGGCCGGCAGACGCTTGAGATACATCAGGCTCGAATAGCCGGTGCCGAAATCATCGATGGACAGGTCGACGCCCATGTCGGCCAGCTCCTGCAACACCGTCATGCTCGCATCGGCGTCGCTCATGGCGGTGGTTTCGGTGATTTCCAGGGTCAGGCTGTTGGCCGGCAAATGGTGGGTGGCCAGGGCCTTGGCCACGCTGCGCACCAGTCCTGAGTGGCAGAACTGCAATGCCGACAGGTTCACCGCAATCCGCCAGTCGGTGTAACCCAGCACGTACCATTCGCGCATCTGCCTGCAGGCTTCGTTGAGCACCCATTCGCCAATCGGAATGATCAGTCCGGTCTTCTCCGCCAGATCGATGAACTTGTCCGGCATCAGCATGCCTTGGGTCGGATGTTCCCAGCGCACCAGCGCCTCGGCACCGACCGGACGACCATCGGCCGCATGGAATTTGGGTTGGTAATGCAGGCTGAACTCGCCGTGCTCAAGCGCCGCCCGCAAGTCCTGCAGCAATTGCAGCTGCTTGCGGGCGTTGCTGTTCATCGAGGCGTCGAAGAAGCTGTAGCCGTTCTTGCCGCCGCCCTTGGCGTGATACATCGCGGCGTCGGCGTTCATCAGCAGTTCCTGCGCGTTCTGGCCGTTGCCCGGATACAGGGCGATGCCGACGCTGGCGGAAATCTGCAGTTCATGTTCGGCGACCCGGAACGACTGCGCGATCAGGCCGACCTGACGCGCCGCCAGACCCAACGCATCGTTGGGCTCGGTCAGGCGCACCAGCAAGACAAATTCATCGCCGCCGATCCGCGCCAGCGTGTCGAGGCTGCGCAAGTCCTCACGCAGTCGCACCGCCACTTCGCGCAGCAACTGGTCGCCCATGTGGTGACCGAAAGCGTCGTTGACCGGTTTGAAGCCGTCCAGATCGATGAACATCAGCGCAAAACAGCCGCCCTGTTCGTTGACCTTTTTCATCGCCTGATTGATCCGGTCGTCCAGCAACATGCGGTTCGGCAGGCCGGTCAGGGTGTCGTGCAAGGCCAGTTGGGTGAGTTCGCGGTTGGCCACGGTCAACGAATGGGCCAGATCAGCCGTGCGGGCTTCCAGACGCGCGTCGAGAATCGAGGTCAGCAGCGCGATGGCCAGCACCGCCAGCGTGGTGATCAGCACCAGATTGTCGAGGCCGTTGCCGTTCAGACCGCCGAGTGCCGCGCCGCAGAAACTCCCGTCGGGAAACCGCGCCGCCGCCATGCCGGTGTAGTGCATGCCGACAATCGCCACACCCATGACAATCGCCGCCCCGGCCCGAAACACCCGCACGTAAGGCGAGTGTTGACGCAGTCGGAAAGCGATCCACAGCGCTGCCGCGGACGCGCCGACAGCGATCAACAACGAGGCGCCGAACAGTGTCGGATCGTAGTCGATGCCTGGCTGCATGCGCATCGCGGCCATACCGGTGTAGTGCATGGCGCTGATGCCGGCGCCCATGATCAACGCGCCAAAGGCCAGTTGCCAGGCTGGCAGTTTCGGCTGGCTGACCAGCCACAGCGCAAAACCGCAGGACAGCACGGCGATCAACAATGAGAGCGCCGTGATCGAAATGTCGTAACCGAGGCTGATCGGCAGCTTGAACGCCAGCATGCCAATGAAGTGCATCGACCAGACGCCGATGCCCATGGCAAACGCCCCGCCGGCCGTCCATAAATGCACGGCGCGGCCCTTGGCAGTGGCAATGCGCCCGGTGAGATCGAGCGCGGTGTAGGAAGCGAGGATCGCCACACACAGCGAAATGAAAACCAGCGTGAAGGAATAGCTACCGATGAGCATGAGAATTCTCGTGACCACCCCGCCGTACTGCGTCCGTTCTCAGCGGGGCCAAATGCGCCGATTGTACTGATTACGTAAAAGAATTCACTGACAAAGTAATCAAATGGCCATCAACCCGATGAAACGCTTGTTTGATCGTCTGACAAGGCTCTAATTCAGGGTCTTGAGCAGATCGTTACCAGCTCGGTTTCACCGGTTATCAGTGGTTTCCAGCTGCCCGTCCCAGCCACCGCCCAACGCTGCGATCAACTGCACGCTGGCAATCAAACGGCTCTGCAGGATATTCAGGACAGTGCGTTCATTACTCAACGCCGTCGCCTGCACCGTCACCACGTCGAGATAAGCAATCACCCCGGCCTTGTACTGGTTTTCAGTCAGACGCAACGAATCCCGTGCTGCATCGAGGGCTTCCTGGCGCACGGCCGCTTCGTCTTCGTACACCTTCAATTGCACCAGATAGTTTTCCACTTCGCGGAAACCGTCGAGCACGGTCTGGCGGTATTTGGCCACGGTCTGGTCGTACACGGCTTCGGTGCGGTCGACTTCGGCCGAGCGGATGCCGCCGTCGAACAGCGGCAGGGTCATTTTCGGCCCCACCGACCAGAAGCGGTTCGGCAGGCTGATCAGGTTCTGCGAGGTACTACTGCTGTAGCCGCCGCTCAGGCTCAGGCTGAAGTCCGGGTAGTACGCGGCCTTGGCCACGCCGATGTTGGCGTTGGCCGCAATCACCGAGCGCTCGGCCGAAGCGATGTCCGGGCGGCGCTCGAGCAATTGCGACGGCAGGCTCAGCGGGATCTGCGGCAGCTTGGGAATGTTCTGGGTTTCGGCAATGTTGAATTCGGCGGGCGGCTGGCCGGTCAGCACCGCGATGGCGTTTTCGAACTGCGCCCGTTGCCAGATCAGGTCCACCAGATCGCCCTGGGTGGTTTTCAGCTGGGTCTGCGCCTGCGCCACCGCGTCCCGTCCGGAAACCCCGGCGTTGTACTGGTTCATGGTCATTTTCAGCGAGCGCTCGTAAGCGGCCACTGTCGATTCGAGCAAACGTTTCTGCTGATCGATCACCCGCAATTGCAGGTAGTTCTGCACCAGTTCCGATTGCTGGCTCAAGCGCATCGCCGCCAGATCGGCGTAGCTCGCCTGGGCGCTGGCTTCACTGGCTTCAAGGCCACGACGCAACTTGCCCCAGACATCCGCTTCCCAACTCACGCCCAGTTGCGCGTTGTAAGTGTCACGGATACCGCTGGAGGAACTGCTCAGGCTCGAACTGCTGCTGCCGGTGCCCTGGCTGGAACGGGTCTTGCCGGCGCTCAGATCGACACTCGGGTAAAACGCTCCGCGCGCGCTGCGCACCAAGGCCTGGGCCTGACGGTACTGGGCTTCGGACTGGGCGACGGTCTGGTTCGAGCTGTTGAGTTTCTCGATCAGCTCGTTGAGCTGACGGTCGCCATACAGTTCCCACCAGGCACCGCGTGCCAGGGAATCGCTCGGGTTGGCCTGACGCCAGCCTTCGGCTTCCTTGTACTGGGCGATTTCGGCGGTCTGCGGGCGCTGGTAGTCCGGGCCGACGGCGCAGGCACTGAGCATCGCCACGCACAGGGACAGGCTCAGCAGACGCGAGCCGCGAACGGTAGCCAGATTGATAAGCGAACGGTCAGTCATAGCGGAGTTTCCAGAGCGGCATCGGTGCGCACGCCACGCCATTTGTTGAAACGATGGCGCAACTTGTCGAGATAGAGGTAAACCACAGGCGTGGTGTAAAGGGTCAGCACCTGGCTGAAAACCAGCCCGCCGATGATGGTCAGGCCCAGCGGCTGGCGCATTTCCGCGCCTTCGGCACGGCCGAGCAATAACGGCAAGGCGCCGAGGATCGCCGCCAGCGTGGTCATCAGGATCGGCCGCAAGCGTTGCAGGCAGGCGCTGCGAATCGACTCCAGCGGCGCCATGCCTTGATGGCGTTCCAGTTGCAGCGCCAGGTCGATCATCAGGATCGCGTTCTTCTTCACCACACCGATCAGCAGGAACAGCCCGAGCAGCGAGATCAGGCTGAATTCGCCGCCCAGGACATAGATCGACAGCAACGCACCGACCCCGGCCGACGGCAATGTCGACAGAATCGTCAACGGATGAATGTAGCTTTCATACAGCACACCCAGCACCAGATACACCGCCAGCAGCGCACCGAGGATCATGAACGGCTGGCTCTTCTGAGTGGCGGCGAAAGCGTCGGCTGTACCGGCCATTTTTGCGATCACGTCTTCGGGCAGGCCAACCTTGGCAATCGCCCGCTCGATGGCCGCACTGCCCTGCTCCACTGTCACGCCTTCGGCCATGTCGAAGGAAATGCTCTCGGAGGCGAACTGCCCTTCGTGGCTGACCCGGTCGTCTTCCAGGCTGTTTTCATAATGGGCGAAGGTCGACAGCGGAATCCGCGCACCGTCGGCGGTGATTACCTGAACCTGCTTGAGCGTCACCGGATCCTGGGCGTATTTCGGATTGACCTCCATCACCACCTGATACTGGTTGAGGCTGTCGTAGATCGTGGAAATCTGCCGCTGACTGTAGGCGTTGTTGAGCACGGCCGTGACCATGTTCATATCCACGCCCAGGCGCTTGGCCTGATCGCGGTCGACGATCAGCGTCACCTGCTGCGCACCGCGTCCTTCACGGGCGTCGATGGCAGTCAGTTCCGGCAAGGCGCGCAATGCGGTGACCACTTTCGGGTACCACTCGCGCAAGGCGCCCAGATCACCACTTTGCAGGATGTAGCTGTACTGCGAAGTGGTCTGCTCGCGACCGCCGCCGAATTGCAGGTCCTGGTCAGCCATCAGCATCAACTGCGCACCGGCCACCTTGGGCATTTCCTTGCGCAGGCGCTCGATGACCTTCTGCGCCGAGATATTGCGCTCCTTGATCGGTTTCAGGCGCACCAGCATGAACGCGTTGTTGGTGCCGTTGGTGCCACCAATGAACCCGGCCACACTCTCGACCGCTGCGTCCTTGAGCACGGCGCGGCGGAACACTTCCATTTTCGGCTGCATCACGCTGAACGACAGACCGTCGTCACCGCGCACAAAACCGATCAACTGGCCGGTGTCCTGTTGCGGCATGAAGGTCTTCGGCACAACTACATAGAGGGCGACGTTCACCCCGACCGTGATGATCAGGCTCAGCAGAGTCAGGCGACGGTGGCGCAACACCCAGTCGAGGCTGGTGGCGTATTTGCCGACCATCCAGTCGTTGGTGCGGCGGCTCCAGCGTTGCAGGCGGTTTTCCTCGCCCGGCGTATGGGGTTTGAGCCAGCGGGCGCAGAGCATCGGGGTCAGCGTCAGGGAAACCACCAGCGACACCACAATGGCCGCGGCCAGGGTGATGGAGAATTCGCGGAACAGGCTTTCGATGATCCCGCCCATGAACAGGATCGACAGGAACACCGCCACCAGCGAGACGTTCATCGACAGCAAAGTAAAACCGACTTCCTTGGCCCCGAGGTACGCGGCCTTCATCGGTTTGACGCCTTCGTCGATGTGCCGGGAAATGTTTTCCAGCACCACGATGGCGTCGTCCACCACCAGCCCGGTGGCGAGAATCAGCGCCATCAGCGACAGGTTGTTCAGCGAGAATCCGTAGAGGTACATCACCGCAAAGGTGCCGACCAGCGACACCGGCACCGCCAACGTCGGAATCAGGGACGCGCGGAAGTTACCGAGAAACAGGAACACCACCAGAATCACCAGCGCCACGGCGATCAGCAGGGTCATTTCCGCTTCGTGCAGGGTGGCCTTGATCACCGGCGAACGATCCATCGCCAGGTTCAGTTTGACGCTGGCCGGCAGCACCGCCTGCAACGCCGGCAACTGGGCCTTGATCTCGTTGACCGTCTCGATGATGTTGGCACCGGCCTGGCGGTTGATCACCAACAGCACCGCCGCGTCATCGTTGAAGAAACCGCTGTTGTAGCGGTCTTCCACGCCGTCGCTGACCTTGGCCACGTCTTTCAGACGCAGGGCCGCGCCGCCGTTGTAGTGGATGATCAGCGATTCGTAATCCTTGGCTTTCTCCAACTGGTCGTTGGCCTGGATCTGCCACAGACGCTGGTCGTCCTCGACCGAACCCTTGGGCCGGCGCACGTTGGCTTCGGCGATGGTCTTGCGCACATCGTCGAGCGCCACGCCGTACTGGTTCAGCGCCTGGGGTTCGAGTTCGATGCGCACCGCCGGCAGGGAACTGCCGCCGATCTGCACTTCGCCGACGCCCTGCACCTGGGACAGGCTCTGGGACAGAATCGTCGACGCCAGGTCATAGAGCTGGCCTTTTTCCAGCACGTCCGACGTCAGCGACAACACCATGATCGGTGCCTGCGACGGGTTGACCTTCTTGTAGGTCGGCATGCTGCGCATCCCGCTCGGCAGCAGGTTGCGCGAGGCGTTGATCGCCGCCTGCACTTCCCGCGCCGCGCCGTTGATGTCGCGGTCGAGATCAAATTGCAGGATGACCCGGGTCGAGCCCTGGCTGGAACGACTGCTCATGGTATTGACGCCGGCAATGGCGCCGAACGAGCGCTCCAGCGGCGTGGCCACGGTGGACGCCATGACTTCCGGACTGGCGCCGGGCAGGCTGGCCTGCACCACGATCACCGGGAAGTCCATTTGCGGCAGCGGCGACACCGGCAGCAGGCCGAAGCTCACACCGCCCAGCAGCATGATCGCCAGGCTCAGGAGCATGGTCGCCACCGGACGCTTGATGAAAGGACCGGACAGGTTCATGGCTGTTCCACCGGCTCCGCGGCCGAAGGAGCACGGCCCCAGCGCCGGCCGAGACGATCGAAGTACAGGTAGATCACCGGCGTGGTGAACAGCGTCAGCACCTGACTCACCAGCAACCCGCCGACCATCACCAGACCCAGCGGTTGACGCAATTCAGCGCCGGAACCGGTGGCCAGCATCAACGGCACAGCGCCGAACAGCGCAGCCAGCGTCGTCATCAGAATCGGCCGGAAACGCAACAGCGCCGCCTGATAGATCGCCTGCTCCGGCGCCATACCCTGAGTGCGTTCGGCGTCGAGGGCGAAGTCGATCATCATGATCGCGTTCTTCTTCACGATACCGATCAGCAGGATGATGCCGATGATCGCGATCATCCCCAGGTCATTGCCACTGAGCAGCAACGCCAACAAGGCCCCGACCGCCGCCGACGGCAAGGTCGACAGGATGGTGATCGGGTGAATGTAGCTCTCGTAAAGCACGCCCAGCACGATGTACATCGTCACCACCGCCGCCAGAATCAGCAGCAAGGTGCTCGACAGCGATGCCTGGAACGCTTCGGCGGCGCCCTGGAACTGGGTCTGCACGCCGATCGGCATGCCGATGTCCTTCTGCACCTGCTCGATGATGTCCACCGCATGCCCCAGCGCCACGCCGGGCGCGAGGTTGAACGACATCATCACCGCCGGGAACTGGCCGATGTGGGTGATCGCCAGTTGCGCCTGCCGCTCCTCGACGTGGGCCAGACTCGACAACCGCACCTGACCGCCATCGGTGGTCTTGACGTGAATCTGATCCAGCGCCTGCGGGCCGATCTTCTCCCCGGCCTGTGCTTGCAGCACCACGCGGTACTGGCTGGCCTGGGTGTAAATTGTCGAAATCTGCCGTTGGCCGAACGCGTCGTACAGCGCATCGGTGATGTTCGACACCGACACGCCCAGCCGTGAAGCGGCGTCGCGGTCGATCACCAGGAACACCTGCAAGCCTTTGTCCTGCAAATCACTGGCGACGTCGGTCAGTTCCGGGCGCTGGGCCAGGGCCTCGACCAGACGGCCGCTCCACAGGCTGAGCAATTCGGAATCCGGCGACGACATGCTGAACTGATACTGCGTGCGGCTGACGCGGTCTTCGATGGTCAGATCCTGCACCGGCTGCATGAACAGGCGGATGCCGACAAGCTTGTCCAGCTGCGGTTGCAGGCGGGCAATCACTTCGGTGGCGGTCAAATCACGCTGGCCATGGGGTTTGAGGTTGATCAGCAGCCGGCCGCTGTTGAGCGTGGCGTTGTCGCCGTCGACACCGATGTAGGACGACAGGCTTTCCACCGCCGGATCTTCGAGAATCACCTTGGCCAGCGCCTGCTGACGCTCGCCCATCGCCGCGAAGGAAATCGACTGCGGCGCTTCGGAAATGCCCTGGATCACCCCGGTGTCCTGCACCGGGAAGAAGCCCTTGGGCACCACCATATAAAGGAACACGGTCAGGGCCAGCGTGCCGATGGCTACCAGCAGGGTGAGCGGCTGGTGCTTGAGCACCCACTGCAACTTGCGCCCGTAAGCGGCGATCATCCAGTCGATGAACGCGCCACTGGCACGGTAGAAACGGCCCTGTTCATGTGCTTCCGGTTCACGCTTGAGCAGACGCGCGCACATCATCGGCGTCAGTGTCAGCGAGACCACCAGGGAAATCAGGATCGCCACCGCCAGGGTGATGGCGAATTCGCGGAACAACCGCCCCACTACGTCCGCCATGAACAGCAGCGGAATCAGTACCGCGATCAGCGACAGGGTCAGGGAAATCAGGGTGAAACCGATCTGCTTCGCGCCCTTGAGCGCCGCCTGCATCGGGCTGTCGCCCTCCTCGATGAAACGCGCGATGTTTTCCAGCATCACGATCGCATCGTCGACCACGAAACCGGTGGCGATGGTCAATGCCATCAGCGTCAGGTTGTTAACCGAGAATCCGGCGAGGTACATCACGCCGAACGTGCCGATCAACGACAGCGGCACGGCCACCGACGGAATGATCGTGGCACTGGCACGCCGCAGGAACAGGAACGTCACCATCACCACCAGCGCGATGGCAATCAGCAATTCGTGCTGCACGTCAGTGACGGAGGCACGGATGGTCTGGGTGCGGTCGGTCAGCACGACCACGTCGAGACCGGCCGGCAGGTTGTCGGTGATGCTCGGCAGCAGCGCCTTGATCCGGTCTACCACTTCGATCACGTTGGCGCCCGGCTGACGCTGGATGTTCAGCAGAACAGCCTGATTCTGGTTGGCCCACGCTGCCAGACGCTCGTTTTCGGCGCCGTCGACGATCTGCGCGACATCCTTGAGCCGCAGCGGCGCGCCGTTGGCGTAGGCCAGGATCAGGTTGGCGTAATCCTTGGGCGACGTCAGCTGGTCGTTGGCGTCGAGCATCGACACCCGGGTCGGGCCGTCGAAGTTGCCCTTGGGCTGGTTGACGTTGGACGCACTGATCAGCGTGCGCACGTCCGACAGGTTCAGGCCGTTGGCCGCGAGGGCCTCAGGGTTGACCTTGATCCGCACCGCCTGACGCTGACCGCCGGCAATGCTGACCATGCCGACGCCGCTGATCTGGGCGATCTTCTGCGCCATGCGCGTATCGACCAGATCATTGAGCTTGGGCAACAGCATGGTTTTCGAGGTGATGGCCAGGGTCAGCACCGGGGTGTCCGCCGGGTTGACCTTGTTGTACACCGGCGGCGCCGGCAAGTCGGTCGGCAACAGGTTGGTCGCGGCGTTGATCGCGGCCTGCACCTGCTGTTCGGCGACGTCCATGTTGATGTCGAGGCTGAAACGCAGGGTCAGCACTGACGCGCCGCCAGAACTGGTCGACGCCATCTGCGTCAGGCCCGGCATTTGCCCGAACTGACGCTCCAGCGGCGCGGTGACGGCGCTGGTCATCACGTCCGGACTGGCGCCCGGATACAGAGTCATGACCCGGATGGTCGGGTAATCGACCTGCGGCAGAGCCGAAACCGGTAGCAGGCGATAGGCGATCAGACCGGCCAGCACGATGGCCAGCATGCTCAGCGTGGTGGCGACCGGGCGGAGGATGAACAGACGCGAAATGTTCATGCGCCCTTCTTGGCCTTGTCAGTGACGGTGGCGTCAGGCGCGGTGGCGGCGGACTTGCCTTGCAGGTGTTCGGTCGGAGTGGTCGGCACATCCTTGCTGTCATTGACCACTTCCACTTCGCTGCCTTCCTTCAGGCGGTCGGTGCCTTCCAGCACCACGCGGTCGCCGGCGGCCAGGCCTTCGGTGATCACGGTGTTTTCACCATCGCTGGCGCCAATCTTCAATTGGCGGATGGTGACTTTCTTGTCGCCGTCCAGCGCGTAGACGAAGGTGCCGTTGGTGCCGAACTGGATGGCAGCCGACGGCGCCAGCACCACACCTTTCAAGGTGTCAGCCAGCAGGTGAACGTTGACGAACTGGTTGGGGAACAGCGACTGATCGCGGTTCTCGTAGCGCGCCTTGAATTTCAGGGTGCCGGTGGTCACGTCGATCTGGTTGTCGAGACTTTGCAGTACACCGGTGGCTTGCAGTTTGGTGTCGCCACGATCCCAGGCCTCGGCCGGCAGTTTGGCGCCGCTGCGGTAGCGGGCGAGTACGGTTTCCAGGCTGTTTTCCGGCAGGGTGAAGGCCACGCTGATCGGCTGGGTCTGAGTGATGACCGCCAGGAACGTGGTGTCGTTGGCCGCCACGAGGTTGCCGACGTCGAGTTGACGCAGGCCGACGCGACCGGCAATCGGTGCGCGGATCTTGGTGAATTCGAGATTGAGCTTGGCGTCGTTGACCGCCGCCTGATTGGTTTTCACGGTGCCGAGGTATTGGCCGACCAGCGCTTCAGCGGTGTCCAGTGTCTGCTTGGCGATGCTGTCTTCCTTGTAAAGACCGCGATAACGCTCGACATCGACCTGGGCGTTCTTCAACTGCGCCTGGTTCTGCAGCAAGGTGCCTTCGGCCTGAAGCAAGGCGTTCTGGTAGGGGCGCGGGTCGATCTCTGCCAGCAGGTCGCCGGCCTTGACCATCTGCCCTTCCTCGAAATAAATCTTCACCAGTTCGCCACCGACCCGGCTGCGCACATTGATGGTGTTGAGCGCCGTCACCGTGCCCAGGGCCTTGTAGTACAGCGGGAAGTCCCCGGTGACCGCCGGCGCCACGCGCACTGGAATCGGCCCTGCCGCACCGCCGAAGCCCGGACGCATCATCCCCGAACGGCCGGTGTGACCGGCCTGCGCCTTCTCGCCGCCCTCCTTGTGGGTCGAACCGGCGGGCCAGAATTTCCAGCACAGACCGGCAATGACCAGCAGGACAAGCAGGCTCAACAGCCAGCGACGGGAGTTTCGGGAAGACGATTGCATGGAGTGATTAACCATTGGGCGCGTGGGCTTCTTTTACGGGAGGCTGAACGATAAGCACTGGTGGGGATTTAGCAAAGCAGCTTTACCGGCAATTTACCTTCCACTTACGTTTCAAGGTGTGAGGCAAAACACTGATACACAAATGAAAACGGCCTGGACAGAGCCAGGCCGTTAACAATTGTAAAAGCGCTTATTTCAGAACGGACAGTGCCGCTTCGTAGTTAGGCTCTTCGGCAATTTCCTTGACCAGTTCGCTGTGCAGGACGTTGTCGTTTTCGTCCAGTACAACCACCGCACGGGCGGTCAGGCCTTTCAGCGGGCCGTCAGAGATGGCCACACCGTAGTTCTCGAGGAACTCGGTGCCGCGCAGGGTCGACAGGTTTTGTACGTTTTCCAGACCTTCGGCGCCGCAGAAGCGAGCCTGGGCGAACGGCAGGTCAGCCGAGATGCACAGCACAACAGTGTTGCTGATGTCGTTGGCCTGGGCGTTGAACTTGCGCACGGAGGTGGCGCAGGTCGGGGTGTCGACGCTTGGGAAGATGTTCAGCACTTTGCGCTTGCCGGCGAAGTCTTTCAGGGTGACGTCGGACAGATTGCCGGCTACCAGGGAAAAGGCTGGCGCCTTGGAACCGGCTTGTGGCAGTTGGCCGTTGACTTGAACCGGGTTGCCTTTGAGCGTGACTTGAGCCATGAACGGAGTCCTTCTTAACGTTGTTGGGAAAGCATGCAAGAGGCAGAAGTTAACCACGAAATTGTCCGACGACCTATGCCTGGACTGAAATTGTCATGTGCTGGCACGCAAAACTGGATACACATTCTCCAGTAGCCCCACATCCCCGCCCTCAAAGAGGGTGATGCTTGTTAAAACGCAAGTCTGCGTCTTTTCTTTAACGACCTGTCGATTCAGACCCCGGCCGTTCGACTAAGCCATGAATCCCTCACCTATCTGCGGAGAAACACCATGCGCTTCATGATCATTGTCAAAGCCAGCCACGACTCCGAAGCCGGCGTGATGCCCAGCGAACAATTGCTGACCGACATGGGCAACTACAACGAACAACTGGCCAAGGCCGGCATTCTGGTGTCCGCCGACGGCCTGCACCCCAGCAGCAAGGGCGCCCGTGTGCGCTTCAGCGGTGAAAACCGCAGCGTGATCGACGGCCCGTTCGCCGAAACCAAGGAGCTGATCGCCGGTTACTGGATCTGGGACGTGAAGTCGAAAGAGGAGGCCATCGAGTGGGTCAAGCGTTGCCCGAATCCCATGCCGGGCACTGAATCGGAAATCGAGATTCGCCAGGTCTTCAGCCCGGAAGATTTCGGCGCCGAGTTCACCCCGGAACTGCGCGAGCAGGAAGAACGCATCCGCGAACAAGCCAAAAAACACTGAGGCCCCGAATCGGGAGCGTGAGCATTTTCTGCATGGCCGATGACGACTGAGCGAGACACGAGGACTTTTCGACGCGAAACAGGTAGGGTGCGCAACATCACAATGCCACCACTGGATCGCGTCGCGGTTGTTATGGAGTTGTCATCGCAATGAGTTGCTGGACCGTCCTTGGCCTGTCGGCCGACGCCGATGTGCGCACTATCAAACGCCAATATGCCGTCCTGCTCAAACAGACCCGCCCCGACGACGACCCCGAGGGTTTCCAGCGGCTGCGTGATGCCTATGAGCAGGCGCTGGCGTACAAGGAATGGCAGCAGTATCACGAGCAGAATCAGGATGAAGAGCAGGAACAGGGTATTGAAGAATCCTGGGACCTGAGCGGCCTCACCGTGGTCGAGGTCGATGCCCTGCAACTGGCGACCCGCTCGCTGGACGGGCTCAGCGTTGAAGAGCTGAATCATCGCCATGCCGTCACCCTCGAACAGGGTTGCGCACATTTCTTCGAAGACACGGTGCTGCATCATTGCATTGAACACCCTGAGACTTCGCAGACGTTGGTGGACTGGGCCATCCCGACCTTCTTCTGGTTCAGCGCCTGGCAACGCCTGGAGCTGGACGAAATATCGATTGACCTGTTGCTGGATCAACAACGCGCGCGCATTGCGCAACCGATGCGTGATGCGCTCGAACGGGAAGACGTCGACGGATTTCTCCAGGCCTATGCCCGCTGCGCGGATTTCAACTGGTTGGCGATTCAGCAACATCAGGAATGGTTCAACCGTGCCCTGAGCCATTTGCTGCTGGATGCCCCGGTCTGGTTTCCCGAGATTTTCGAACGGGTGCGAACCGGTCAGGGCTGGCACGGCTGCACCGGAAATCCCTGCCCTGACGGCGAATGGCAACGCCTGCTGGCTCGCCAGAATGCGCCGCTTTTCCTGGCTCACCAGCAACAACTGGCCACGGAGCCCGCCGTCACCCCCGAACACCGCGCCGCCCGCCTGCTGCTGGGCACCGGCTCGTTCAGCGCCCGCCGCGCACTGGCCCGACGCCTGAGCGAAGACGACTGGGCGCAGTGTCGCAAGTTGAGTTCCGAGCTGTACGCCAATCACCCCAAGGTCTGCGCACAGATGCCCGGCGGCACGGCGTTTTTCTGGCGTGACTGGGAACTGAGCTTCAATGACTGGCCGACCTACGTGGGCGTGGTATTGGCCTGCCTGATCGGCGCGTTCACCCATTACATTCCGCTGGGCGTGCGGCTCAGCGGGTTGATCAACATCGTCATGATTTCGACTGTGGTGTTCGGCGTGATCGTGGCCGGGCTCAATTGGCTGGTGCACAACCTCGCCCATCGCGTATGGCGGCTGGATGACCGGCTCAGCGCTGCTCTTTGCCCCGGAGTTTTCAAAGACTCGCCGCCGTTCGGCGTGCTGCGTGACCTGGTGCCCGGCGCGTTGATGGTGGCCGGGCTCGGCTGGTTTTTCGGCCCGATTGCCGGCGGGGTGTACGCCGCGACCCTGACGACCTTCGGACTGGTTCGCCGCTGGCAGTCCAGGCCACGGGTATCCTGGGAAGAGAGCCGAACAGCCGTGAAAGTCGGCGTGACGATCCTCGGGATTGTGGTGCTGTCCCTCGTGCTCGGCGCATTCAAAGTGGTCGCCAGCCAAGGCACGGTCAATCGCAATCAGGGGCTGCAACCCTGGACCGAACGCCTGTGCAGCCGCTTGCCGGCCACCACCGCCGAATGCAGCGCACCGGCCACCGTTGAACAGTGGTACGGCAAGGAGGCGCGCCCATGAGCACCAGAGTGATGTTTTGCGTCGGTATCTTCTTCGCGCTGGTGGTGATGGCGCTGACGAGTGCGACCCGCCCTTTCCTGCAACTCGATCTCTGGCTGGACAGGCGCGATGCACCGATCACCGCCCAAGCCAATGCCCTGAGCCCGGTGATCGCCTGCGTCAACCGGATCGATGTGCAATGGCGAGTGGCCTATGACCGCTACAAAAACCCTCAACCGCCCTTGCCTCGCGACCAACGCTGGCTGAAGAGCCTCAAGGATTTCGACGAGAGTGACGCGTTCAATGTGCGCGACATTCAGCGCGATGTCTGCGGTCAGGGCCTCACGGAAAAACTCGATCTTCTGGCGTGGCAGCCTGAACTGGCGCGACAGGCGAACGAGTACGTCCGGGCGCTGAATCACGTCACGACCACCATTGCACCCACGCGGTTTTACCGAGAAGCGAGCTTCACTTCGGGGTCGCAACAGCCCTCCCCTGGAGAACTGGCGGCGATCGAGCGCGTTTCACAGGAATACATCGGCGCCTCGACGGCTCTGCGGCAAAGCCTGCTGCCGCTCGACGCCGCGCAACGTCCTGAACAGCTCAAGCTGATCGAGGCGCGTCTGGGCAGGGACATTCATTGGGACTTGCTGGCGTACATGATTCAGGCGCGGGAGACTGTCGACGTGCTCGACGAAGCGATGAAAAACCGCACTCTGACCCCAAAATTGCTGGCCGACACCACCGCGAAGTTGCAACAGGCGTGGAACCGTCGCGAACCCTGGCTCGCACCGCGCACGGGTGGATTCCAGAACAAGACCGATGCCGCACGGGATCTGTGGCTGCGCATCGGCGAGCCGGGGCAAAGCTATCTCGAGGCGTTGAACACCCTGCAAGCAGACTGGCACAACCACGCTAAGCCCGAACGTTTGAGCGAGGACTACTACGCCGTGACCCGCCGTTACGACGGTTTGCTCAGCCATTACAACCGACTGGCGCGCGCCAGTTTCTGACGCCGTGCGCACGCCGGATCGCCCTCAGGGACGACCCGGCGTGCCGGTCTTACTTGGCCTTGAGCTTGAGGTAGGACTGATGCAGGTCCGACGCCCAGCCATCGATCACGCTTTTCACGTCATCGGCCTTCATCACCTGCGAATCGTTTTCCAGCGGTTTGCCAGTGCCCTTGCGCACCACCTGCGCCGCCACCTTGTTGGTGCCGCCATCGAGGAACACCGCTTCGGTCGCCAGCGTGGTTTCCTGATCGCGAATACCGCTGGCGGTGCTGACCGCTGCCGCCACCAACGCCACCGGAATCACTTCATAGGCATGCAGGCCTTCGGTCTTGCTGCTGACGGCGGTAATGGCCGCGCGCACCACAATCACGCCCGGCCCGGGGCCCGAGGCCAGCGGCAGGGATTTGCCCAGTTCACGCTTGAGCGCCTGATCGTAGTAGCTGGTGATGCCGTTGAGGGTCTGCTGCGGAATCTTCACGGTGGGTTGCGGTTTGGGATAGAGCTGGGTCGGTTCGACGTAGAAGCTGGTGAATTTGCCGATGTCGACTTTCGGGTCGATCCAGCGCATCACTTCGGCCCCCGACGGGGATTTGGCCTCCCTCAGCTGGCTGTAGTCCTTGAGGAAGCCTGAGTACTCGTCGGGTGCGACGGTTTTGCTGGAGCAGCCCACCACGCCCAGCGTGGCAATGCACAGGGTGCTCATCATTACGGCTAGCTTCATGCTGTAACTCCTGTCGGAAGGCCGAATTTATTGCGTCGGGGGAGTTACAGGTATAGCTAAATTCGCGCCGTTTGCGATCAGAAACCCCAACATTGCACAACGTCGGGTCCGGACCTTTGAAAGGTCCGGACCATCACAGGTGCTCAAGGCTTTCTTCTACCAGCTCGAAGTCTCACCACTTCTCAACGCCATCTCCCGCCGACTGTTCGCCCGCATCGCCTTGATCAGCGACACCGTGCCCACCAGCAAAATCGCCGCGCCAAACAGAAAATCAATGTTGTACAGCTGGAAATCCTGCACCGGCCCCACCAGCACCGTGCGCACCACGCCAATCCCCACCAGCGTGGCAAGGAAGTCGATTCCCGGCTCATCGCGGTAGAACACCAGCAGCAACGGCAGGCACAGCACCAGCAGCATCAACAGCACCACAACCTTGAACGAGCCTTTGCGCTCGACGCTGAACGCGCATTCGTGGGGGCCGTAGGCCTTGTAGTCCTCGTCGCGGATCATCGAGTTTTTCTCGTTGATGTAGTCGGCGCGGTTGTATTTCTGGATCGGCGTGAAGGTGTTGGACATCTCCATCAGCGTGGTGATGTTCTTGAAGCGCAGGTCGATGCGCTCGCTGCCCTTGAGGTAATACAGCACCGGTTTGTAGCCGTAGCGATAGGTGTCGAAGGGAAATTCGGTGACCCGGCCCTGAACGCTGATCGGGCGCGATTCGAGTTCGGCGAAGGCGCTCTTGTCGGTCGAGGCGAGGTTGCGGCTCAGGGGCAGGACTTTCACCTGTTCGAGGAAGATCGGCGTGACGCCAAACGACCACTGCAACGGTTCCAGGCGCAGACGCAGCTCGTTGCGGCCCAGGTCATAGCGGTTGAAGGTACGTTCGGAGACCACCACCGCGCCGCTGAGCATGAACTCGCCGCGCAGGTTGTTGGTGATGCGCAGGGTCAGTTGATCCTTGCCCAGCAGCGCCGCTTCGGTGTTCGGCGGCGTGCCGCACCAGGCGGTGCTTTCGCCGACGCCGCCGAGCTGACCGCCACGGTTTTCGTTGAACACATAGATGTAACCGGCCCACAGCGTCACCATCAGCAGCAACGCGGTGATGCCCAGAATTTTTTTGCCCGGACTCACTGATCAGACTCCCTTCTTCGTTCCGTCGTCCAGCCGAAAACCCGCTGGCGACGGGGACTCTACCAAAAGGCCACCATCGACCCAAGGAAAAATCCCCGATTCATCAGGGTTCTAAGGGTTTCCCCTGCATCACCTGCGCCGGAACAACGGTCGCGGCTCGATCACCGAGCGCCCGTACAACACGCTCATCCCGGCCAGGCCCTTGAGCGCATCCTCGGCGGATTTGTCCTCGCGCACCGCGAAGCTGTCGAAACCGCACTGGCGCATGTGGCTCAGTTGATCGCGCAGCACATCGCCGATGGCGCGCAACTCGCCTTTCCAGCCGAAACGTCTGCGCAGCAGATAGGCCTGGCTGTAGGCGCGGCCGTCGCGAAAGCTCGGGAAGTCGAGGGCGATCAGCGGCAGCGAGGTCAACCATGGCAACAGGCTTTCGACGCCGTCGTCGGGGCCGAGCCAGACCGCATGGGTCGAGGGCGATTCGAGCCAGTGGGCCAGCGGCAGAATCAGCATTTCAGTGCTGTCAGACGTTTCAGGCGAGCGGATCAGCGTCCACGGATCATCCAGCACGATGCGCGCCCCGCTCTCCTCCATGCGCAACAAATTGTTCATGCCGACACCTCCTGCGCTTTCGGATAAACCCGCTCCTTGAACGGCTCCAGTCCGATGCGCGCCACGGTATCGACGAACAGTTCCTCAGCCTCGCGATAACGGACGAAGGTGCCGATGATCCGCTCGATCACCTGCGGCACTTCGGCGGCGCTGAACGAGGGGCCGATGACCTTGCCCAGTGCGCTGTTCTTGCCTTGGGCGCCGCCAAGGGTGATCTGATACCACTCGCTGCCGTTTTTATCGACGCCGAGAATCCCGATGTTGCCGATGTGGTGATGGCCGCAGGCGTTCATGCAGCCGGAGATGTTGAGGCTGATGTCGCCCAGATCATGCAGGTAATCGAGGTTGTCGAAACGCGCCTGAATCGCTTGGGCAATCGGGATCGATTTGGCATTGGCCAGCGCACAGAAATCGCCCCCGGGGCAGGCAATGATATCGGTCAGCAGGCCGACGTTGGCGGCGCCCAGCCCCTGCTCTTTCGCCTGCTCCCACAGCGCATACAGCTGCGACTTGGGCACATCCGGCAGGACGATGTTCTGCTCGTGGGCGATGCGGATTTCGCCGAAACCGAAACGCTCGGACCAGTCAGCCACGGCCAACATCTGCGCATCGGTGACGTCCCCCGGCGGCGAGGCCAGGCCCGGTTTGGTCGACAGCACCACGCTGGTATAGCCCGGCACTTTGTGCGGTTGCACGTTGCGCGCGACCCAACGGGCGAACGCCGGGTTGTCGGCCAGGTGCGTGCCGAAATCCAGATCGGTGCCCGCCAGCGTGCGGTAGCTCGGCGGCACGAAGGCACTGGCGACGCGCTGGTATTCATCCTCGGTCAATTGCGCCGGTCCGTCCTTGAGGTGTTGCCATTCCTCCTCGACTTCCTTGGCGAACGCCTCCATGCCCAGCGCCTTGACCAGAATCTTGATCCGCGCCTTGTACTTGTTGTCGCGCCGACCGTGGCGGTTGTAGACCCGCAGCACCGCCTCGACGTAGGACAGCAAGTGCTGCCACGGTAGATCGTCGCGAATCTGCAGACCGAGAATTGGCGTGCGTCCCAGACCGCCGCCGACGATCACTCGCAGCAGCATCTGGCCGTTACGACCGGGGTAAAGATAGAGGCCGATGTCATGCATCATGATCGCCGCGCGATCCTGCTTCGCCGAGCAGATGGCGATCTTGAACTTGCGCGGAAGGAACAGGAATTCCGGGTTGATCGTCGACCATTGCCGCAGGATCTCGGCCAGCGGGCGCGGGTCGATCAGCTCGTCCGCCGCGACCGCGGCGAAGGCTTCGGTGGTGATGTTGCGCACGCAATTGCCCGAGGTCTGGATCGCATGCATGTTGACCTGCGCCAGACGTTCGAGAATGTCCGGCACCTCGTGCAGCTCGATCCAGTTGAACTGCATGTTCTGCCGGGTGGTGAAGTGGCCGTAGCCACGGTCGTAATCCCTGGCGATGCTCGCCAGGGTGCGCATCTGTTCGGCACTCAGCGTGCCGTAAGGAATGGCCACCCGCAGCATGTAGGCGTGCTTTTGCATGTACAGGCCGTTTTGCAGGCGCAGCGGCAGGAACTCTTCTTCGCTCAACTCCCCGGCCATGAAGCGCTCGACCTGATCGCGAAACTGCGCAACGCGCTCGAACACCAGCGCCCGGTCGTAATCATCGTATTGATACATCGGCTACCTCATCAGGAATGCACAGATTCCGCAGATTTTCCCTGACTATGGACGAACGGCGCAGTGCACAACAGATTCACCTGAACGCATAAAAACCGTATCAGGGCGCGGCAGATGGCCGCAGGCAGCGCTTTGATCTGATCCGCATAAATGAACAATTCCTGAGCCTGTTTTGTTTCCGGTGGGGTTTCTACAGTGCAGCTCGTGCCAGACCGGGTGGCCTGGCAAGACTTTGCAACCGTGGATGAACTGACCATGAGCACAGCAACAATCGGACAGGCTTATAACTACAAGGTCGTCCGCCAATTCGTCATCGCGACTGTTTTCTGGGGTGTCGTGGGCATGGCGATGGGGGTATGGATCGCCTCGCAACTGGTATGGCCGGACATGAATCTGGACCTGCCGTGGACCACCTTCGGCCGCTTGCGACCGTTGCACACCAGCCTGGTGATTTTCGGCTTCGCCGGCAGCGCGCAATTCGCCGCCAGTTACTACGCGGTGCAGCGTACCTGCCAGGTGCGGCTGTACTCGGACAAACTCGCAGCGTTCACTTTCTGGGGCTGGCAATCGGTGATCGTGATCATGCTGGTCACCCTGCCGATGGGCTACACCACCACCAAGGAATACGCCGAGATCGAATTCTCCGGCGCGGTGTGGATGGCGGTGGTCTGGGTCGCCTACGCCGTGGTTTTCTTCACCACCGTGGTACAGCGCAAGACCAAACACATCTACGTCGGCAACTGGTTCTTCGGCGCGTTCATTCTGGTGATCGCCATGCTGCACGTGGTCAATCACCTGTCGATTCCGGTGGACTGGTTCAAGTCCTATCCGGTGTATTCCGGCGCCACCGACGCCATGGTGCAGTGGTGGTACGGGCACAACGCGGTGGGCTTCTTCCTGACCACCGGGTTCCTCGGGATGATGTATTACTTCGTGCCCAAGCAAGTGAATCGGCCGGTGTATTCGTACCGGTTGTCGATCGTGCATTTCTGGGCGCTGATCACCCTGTACATCTGGGCCGGCCCGCACCATTTGCATTACACCGCGCTGCCGGACTGGGCGCAGTCGCTGGGCATGGCGATGTCTTTGATCCTGCTGGCGCCGAGCTGGGGCGGGATGATCAACGGGATGATGACCCTGTCCGGCGCCTGGCATCAGTTGCGCACCGACCCGATCCTGCGCTTCCTCGTCCTGTCGCTGGCGTTCTACGGCATGTCGACCTTCGAAGGCCCGATGATGGCGATCAAGACCGTCAACGCCCTCTCCCACTACACCGACTGGACCATCGGCCACGTACACGCCGGTGCGCTGGGTTGGGTGGCGATGATCACCTTCGGCGCGACCTATCACATGGTGCCCAAGGTCTTCGGCCGCGAACGCATGCACAGCACGCCGCTGATCAACCTGCACTTCTGGCTGGCGACCATTGGCACGGTGTTGTACATCGCTTCGATGTGGGTCAACGGGATTACTCAGGGCCTGATGTGGCGGGCGATCAACGAGGACGGCACGCTGACCTACTCGTTCGTTGAAGCGCTGCAGGCCAGTCATCCGGGGTTTGTCGTGCGGTTTGCCGGTGGGGTGTTCTTCCTCAGCGGCATGTTGCTGATGGCCTATAACGTGTGGCGCACGGTGCGCGTTGCCGACGTTGCACTCGCCCATCGTGAAGCGCAGATCGCCTGATAAAGGGAGCCGGTCATGTTCGATGTTTTCTTGAATGTGTTGGGCGTGTTGTTTTTGTGGCTGGCGGTGGAGTACTGCTTGCGGCACGAGACGGCCGAGAGCCTGGATGAGGCGAGTCTGACGCCGTTTGCGGATGATCCGGAGGTGGCGCGGCGGGTTGAGTTGGCTACGGGTAAAACCGTGAAGGCAGTGGCGCCGGAGATAGCCAAACCGGGCTGGATCAACCTCGAAATGTGAGCCACCCCTAGCTGATCGTTCCCACGCTCTGCGTGGGAATGCCTCAAGGGACGCTCCGCGTTCCAGCTCCGGAAGGGACGCGGAGCGTCCCGGGCTGCATTCCCACGCAGAGCGTGGGAACGATCAAGTGTGTCAACCTCGATCGCGAGGGATGAGGCTCTGCAGTTGCTGCGCGAGAAAATTCGCATCGAAGGCAAACGTATCCGGATCCTTCAACCCATTAGTCTTACGCCACTGCCAATCACCATTGGGCAACCCCACCAACGAAACACTCCCGTACCGCGCCGCCGTCAACCCCACCACCGCCAGCGAAATCTGCCCGCCACTGCCCATCACATCCGGCACAAACTCCACCGGTTTGCCGGCAATCACGATGCTCAGTTTTTCAGTCTTGAAGGTTGAGGTCTCAACCGGCGTGCTCGGCCCGAACGCCACATAAGCCTCCCGACCCACCTCCAGCAAACCCGGCGCCTGCACCGGCTCCAGCCATTGCTGAATCTGCCCGAACAACTCGATAATCCGTGTGGCCCAGGTCGCCGATTGCGTCTCGAACAATTGCTTCTTGTGCGCTTCGCTGTCGGCATAGTGGCGAAGCATTTCGCCCAGTTGCTGTACGTCGTCCATTGCGGTGTTCCTTCAAGGAGCGGTGCTGCGGACATCGAGCATGGCAGATGCCGATGACGACCGTGCAAGTCATTTGCCTGCACGGTCGCCTCGTCGACCATTGACGGACAGAAGGTCAGCGTTTGCGCAGCCGCGCCATGCTCAAGGTGTCGACCCATTGCCCGTCACGCACAGCGTAATCGCGGAACAGGCCCTCGTTTTCGAAGCCGAACTTGCGATAGAGGCCGATGGCCGCCTCGTTGTCGGCGTACACCGAAAGCTCGACCCGGTGCAGGTTCATCCAGTTGTCGGCAATGTCCAGCGCCGCTGCCAACAGCTTCGAACCGACACCCTTGCCCTGCCACGCTACCGCAACGGCCATGCCGACACTGCCCGCGTGACTGCGGCGAATTCGCGAAAAAGCCTCCAGCCCGAGATGCCCGATCACCGCACCTTGATGCAACGCCACCAGTTTCACCATCCGTTCGTTTTCCGGCATCAGTCGTTGACGCCAGATCTCGGCAGACTGAAACGGCATCTGCAGAACCTGCCGGGTCACAGCCGGGTCGTTGTAAAGCGCGGTGACGCCTTCGACGTGGGATTCGCTGAAGCGTTCGAGGTGAATGGCGGGGTTGTGCTCAGGCATGAAAGATCCCTCCTGGATCAGTGCGTGGCCGGTCACTGTAAACCGCTTCTTCACGGATTCGCCATGACTGTTTAAAGCCGTTGACCGAAACGTCCGGCAAGCCACAACGCCTTGCGCCATTGCCTACGCATCCGCCAGAATCCGCCGGCTTGTGCGCCTTGAGGGCCGGCTCTATCGTTTCCGGGTCGCTGATGAATCAGCGATCGGGTTTCGCAGCCCGGATCAATCAAGGCGCCCAGAGCGTCGTTTCCGTTCAGCATTCTTTGCTGGTCGCGTAATGGCGGTTGTGCGCGGGATACCTTCGGGTATGCCGGGTTCCTTGATTCCCGGTCTGCGAACCCGCGTACAGCTGCCACCTCCATTCGTTTCGCAGCGAACCGTGGCAGCTCCATCAATCAGGGAGTACTACCATGATCAAACCAACGCCAAATCCACCCGAAACCGATACTACCTCGCCCTACGAATCCCTCGATTCCAAGACATTCCACGAAGCCGCCGAACGCGCCCTCGACCACTACTTCAATCCCCTCCTCCCCAGAAAACCGCTGCTCAAACCCAACACCCGCTACCTCATCGCCCCCGGCATCGACAGCGAAGAACTGCTGGCCGACGCCTGCGAAACCCTGACCTCGGCCAAAACCATGGCCACCGACTTCGCCGGGCTGGTGGACGGTTCGCATCGGCATGTGCTTTTGGGCATTGCGCAGCTGATCATGCTGGGGGAACTGGCGGTGAATCGGGCGCTGGATAATCTGGAGTTGAAGGCCGAGGCGCCGCTTTAGTTCGATGATCGTTCCCACGCTCTGCGTGGGAATGCAGCCCGGGACGCTCCGCGTCCCTTCCGGAGCTGGAACGCGGAGCATCCCTTGAGGCATTCCCACGCGGACGGTTCGACGTGGGAACGATCTAAGAAAAATTACTCGAACCACTCCTGCCGCTCATTGAACGTTCGCTGAATCAACTCAACCAACGTCTGCACTTCAGCCACATCCCACGATGAGGAATTAACCGCCAACCAAGCCTGCAACCGCATCGCCTCTTCAAACAACCCCGGCAACGCCACCAACCCGCGATCAAACCGGCTCATGTACATCGGCAGCAAACCAATGCACGCGCTGCACCGGATCATCTCCAGCATCAGCTCATACGACTGCATCTGCACCACCCCGGCCAACCGCTGTTCGACCAGCTCATTCCACGGCCGAAAGCTGTCGATCTGCCGATCGTGCTGCCATTGCACCAGCATGAAATCGGCGAGGTCATCCGGACTTTCTGGCCGCGCAGTCACGCGGGAGTAGCGTTTGGCGATGTGCGGCTGATATTCCAGTTGTGCAAGGCGTTGCGGTTCGCTGGTGGCGAAGGTCGGGCCGGGGTGCGGGGTGTCGCCGTGGGCCAGCCACAGCACGATGTCGGCGCTGACGGCGCGCAGGGCCAGTTCGCTGTCGAGGGCGATGATCTCGAGGCGCACGCTGGCGTTGCGGCGCAGCAGTGCGATGAGGTCGCGGCCGAGGATGTCGTGCAGGATCGATTCGGCGACGGCCAGCCTGATCAAGGGTTGCTCGATTACCGGGAGTTTGCGTTCGTGGGCCAGCGCGATCAGTTGCGCCTGCAATTGCTGGCCTTCGCGGGTCAGGGTGAGCGCGCTGCCTTGAAAGCTGAACAACGCGCATTGCAGTTGCTGTTCGAGTTGCGCCAGTTGTTTGCGCAGCAGGGTCGAGCGCACGTTGAGGCTGCGAGCCGCCTGCATGAAGCAGCCGCAACGGGCGCTGACCAGAAAGTACTGCGCGACGTCGCCGTCGAGGGTCGCGGCTTGCGCCAGCCAGGGTTCGTCCTTGTCCCGGGGCCAGCGGAAATCGGCGCTGCTCTGTCGTGCTGCGGGTTCGGTGAATGACATCGATGACTCCCTGTCGATCTTTGTTTTGGTGTGCAGCGCTTAAGGTTTGCTCTCCAGCACCTTATTGAGCTCGGCCCCGTCGATACTCAGCGTTGCGGTGTTGAGCATGCCGTCCAGATAAGCCTGGGCGATCTGTTCCTGACGCTGTGCCCGCAAGGCCTGGGTCAGTTGATCGCGCAGCTCCTCAAGTGTTGCGGTGCGGGCCGGTTGTTGTTCGGTGAGTTTGATCACGTGGAAACCGGCGCTGCTCTGAACGGGATCAGAAACCGCACCAACCTTGAGTCGCGCCACCGCACCACGCACTTCCGGCACCAGTTGCTGCAACGGTTGCAGGCCGGTGTCGCCCCCGCGTTCGGCCGTGAGGCGATCCTGAGAAAACTCCTTGGCCAGCGCTGCAAAGTCCGCCGGGCTCGACTGGGCTTTCTTGCTCAACTCCGTCGCCTGTTTGCGCACCACCTCAAGATTCTGTGGCTCATTCACCCCAAGGAAAATCTGGCTGACCCGATACAGCGCGGGCGTCTGCCAATTGGCCTTGCCCGCGTCATACGCCTGCTGCAACTCGGCAGCGCTCGGGTAATCCGCCGGCACCTGGCTCACCGACTGCAAATAGTCGCGAAACACGATCTGTTCGGTGGCGGCGCGGGTCTGCCGCACCACGTCCGGGCGCTGCGCCCAGCCTTGGGCATCGGCCTGTTCCAGCACGGCTTTTTCGGCCAGACGTGAACGAATCCAGCGCTCGAGCGCCTCACGATTACCGCGCAGTTGCTCGCGGGTTTGCGGTGGAACAGCCGCCAGCAACGCCTGCAATTCCTCCGGCGAAACCTGCTGATTGCCTAATCTGGCTACTGCCGGTTCATTGTTCGCCGCAATCACCGGCGCCGGTTGCTGGGCGGCGACCGGGTCATTACCCGGCCGCACCACCAGCGCCACGGCGACCACCAACAGCGCCACCGCAGCGGCGCTGATTACCATGGCAGGTTTTGTCACAGCGCGACTTCCTCTTGCTCAACTTTTGGTGCCTGGGCAACGGCAGCGCTTTGGGTGAAATCACGCAGGTAAACGATGAACTCCTGAAGCAGGCGATCCCACAATTCCAGGTTGCCGCGCAGGTAATCGCTGCTGACGCCAGCCGCTACCACCACGTCCATTTCCATCACCAGAAACTCGCCCTGCAACGACAACCGGGCAAACCGGCGGGTCGCGTTCCACTGCTCGGCCACACCGGCCGGCAATTCACCCTGCACGCGCAAGGCGCAGCTGAAGGTGAAGTCGACGTAGCTGCCCTGCTCCGCCACCGCCGGGTTGCCGAAACGCACGGCATAACCGATGCCCTGGCTGGCGCTGAGCAACTGGACGATGCCGTTCTGTTCGGTCTGGTTGACGCGGTAACCGGCGGCTTGCAGTACGTCGGTCAGAGATTGCGGGGATACGTGGGAGATCAATTGAGTCATTACTTCTTCCTTGTCCATGAGTCTTTTAATCAGTGCGCGATCGCGGCTTGCGGCGCATCGAATTGAGTCTTGTACAGTTCGTCGCCAAAGCCCTGAGCCAGTTCATCGAACTTGACCCGGGCGCTGCCGGCGAAGGGCTGGCGGATCTTCATCACCTCGGCCACATCGATGTTTTCGTAGGCGGTGAGAATCTGCTTGGCCACGCCGTACATCTGCTGATTCTTGACCGAACATTGCTGCACTTGTGTGTCACGTTCAGCCAATTGCGCTTGAAGCTTAGACCGTTCTGCCTCTTTGGCACGGGCCATGACCAACAACTCGTCATAGGCTTTCTTGAATTTGCCGGTCTGCTCGTTGCTGGCCGCGACTTGCGCCTGGGCCTGGCTGTGCAGGCTTTGCTGCTGCCCGGCCAGTTGCTCGGCGAGGCCTTTGGCCTTGGCCAGTTCGGTGGTCAATTGCTTGATTTGCGCCTGCGCAGCCTTGGCTTCGTTCTGCGCCGCCAGTTGCGCGGCGCTGGTCTGGGCCTGCTGGCTTTGCAGGGTTTGCAGCTGCTGGGTGGTGCTGCGCAACTGGGTGCGCAGGCGTTCTTCCATGCCTTCGGCGCTCGCCCCGGTGGCAATCAACATCCAGAGCGCAAGCCATAAAAAGCGGATTTTCATTACCCTCTCCCGGCGCTTAGAAGCGCGTGTTGATCTCAAGCTGCATGACGTCGATATCGAACGGCGCGCCATACACCGCTTCCGAGCTCAACCAGCGGCCGGTGGCGTAGACGTTCTTCGCCAGACCGTAATTGCCCCCCAGAAAGTAACCCTTGGCGTTGGTGCCGCCGAGGTGGAACGACGAGTCGTTGAAGCCGTCCGGCAAGGCGTCCGGCTGGATGTACTTGTAGCCGGCGAACAGGTTCCAGTCGCCCTGCTTCTTCAGCTCCAGCGCATTGCCGAGAGTGAACTGGACCATCCACGCATTGGCGCCGCTTTCGATGTTGCCGTTGCTGTCGAGGTTGTTGACCAGTTGCCCGGCCGAACGCTTGCGCATGTCGCCTTCGTCGTAGCCGAGGTTGTGGATGTAGTTGCCCTGGCTGCGCAGTTTGAAGTCTTCCGGCAGGTCGGCGTCCCACACCACGTTGAGGTCCAGCAGGTTGAACTCGGACGCCAGGCCAACGAATTGCGGTTGCGGCGTGGTGGTCGGGTTGAGCGGGTTCGGCGTGATGTCACGCAGCAGGAACACGCTGTTGCCCTTCTGCATGAACGCTGCGCGGGTGCCGTCACTGTCGCAGCCGGGTGCGCCAGCCCACGGTTCGCAAGGGCTCGAGCGCTGGCCTTCGATGTCGTCGAAGCGGTAGTAGGCCAGCGCACCTTTCAAGCGATTGTTGCTGTTGATCGCCCATTTGGCGCCGATCTGCGCACCGTACAGCCATTTGTTGTCGCTTTCTTCCTTGTCGAAGCCGTTGCTGGTGGTGGTGTCGTTGGTGTAATCCACCGGGAACGCGCCGACGGTGCCGAACACGCCCCAGTCGCGGCTGAGCTTGTGGTCGAAAATCGCCGCCACGCCGTCGAAGTTCAGGTCGTTGGAATACAGCATGTCGGTGGACATGAACGGATTGGCGAAGCGGCCACCGGTCAGGGTCAGTTCATCCGACGGCTTCCAGGTCAGGTAACCCTGATCGAGCCAGATGTCCTTTTTCGAGAAGCCGCCGCCGAGGTTCTGGGTGGTCGACACCGGGTTGTTGTCCGAGCCGGTGCCGATGCGGATGCCGGCGGTCCATTCCGGCGAGATCACCGCTTTCATGCCCAGCCGGGCGCGCAGGCGGAACAGGTTTTCGCGGTCTTCGCGGGTGTTGAGCAACGGCGGCAACGCGGTGCTGCTGTTGGGGTTCACGTCGTACGGGCCATTGTTGTTGAGCTTGGCGAAGTCGACGATTTCGTTGCTGTTGCTGCCCGAGTAGTAGCGCGATTCGTCACGCAGGCGAATGTCGCCGTCGAAGCTGATGCGCGACGCCCAGTCCGGGAATGTACTGGGCGCCGCCCAGTTTTCCTGCTTGGCGGTGGCCATGACCTCGGCCTTGACCTGATCGCGGATCTGGTCGCGCACCGCGGCTGGCACGTATTGCACCCGCACATCGCCCGGCGCGGCGACCGGCCCGGCGGCCACAGCGGTAGACGCCGCAGCCTGTTTGGCCTGGGCCGCTTCGTTCTGGGCCTGGGCGATCAGTGCGTCGGCCTTGTCCTGTTTCAGAATGCCCTGCTCGACCAGCAAGCGGATCAGATTGATCGTGGCGTTCTCCGAGGGCGCAGGCGCTGCCGCGGCCTGACCGACCAGGGTCGCGATGACCATGCCGACCGCCAGGGACAATCGATTCACGTTGGAAATCATCTGCACACAACTCCTTTTCATACAGCTTTATGAATTCGGTTAACCCGGACGCCGCCCTTGCAGGGACATGCGCACAGGCAAGGTGATGGAGGCCGGTGGCCGCTCGCTCAGATGCGGCGCGTTACGCAATGCGGCCAACACCTGACTGTCGATCTCGGGGTTGCCGCTGGACTTGATCAGCTCGACCCGGGTGATCTCCCCGACGCTGCTCAGCCACACATCGGCCTGCAGCGAAAACGCCAGGTTGCGCAGGTCGGGGTTCTCGCGCAGCAGCTTCTGGAAGGTGAACGCGAGGAACTGGCTGTAGGTGCCGTTGCCAAGGCGCCCACCGCCGGAACCGGCCATGCCGCCGCCCTTGCCCGCGCCGATGTTGAAGGCGTCGCTGCCGCTCTGGGCGTCACCGTCAATCTGCATCGGGTTGGCCAGGTCGTCCGCCAGCGATGGCGGTGCTTCTTCCTCAGGCTTGACCTCTTGCGGCTCGGGCGTTGGCTCGGGCTCGACGATTTTTTCCTCGACCGGGGTTTCCGGCTCCGGCGGTTTTTCCGGCGGCGGAGGTGGCGGTGGCGGCAACGGGATGATCGTCGGCACCTTCGGCGCTTCCCGGCGGATGCCGCTCATGTCGTTGGCCCACTGCCACAACAGGAATGCCGCGACGGCGCCCAACAGCAGCCCGGCGCCCCACTTCACGTAACGCAGTGGCGACTTCTTCACCGGCAAAGGCTCGATTGGCAGTTGTGCAGTCATCACTCAGCCCTGCGTCGGTTTGCCGGTAACGAGACCGACCTGGGACAGTTCGAGCCGGCGCAGCAGATCCAGCACTTCGATGACCTTCTGGTACTGCACCGTGGCGTCGCCGCGCACAATCACCGGGAAGTCCGGGTTCTGCGCTTTCTCGATGCGCAGGCGTTCTTCCAGCTCCGGCAAGGTCACCGGGTAGGCGTCAAGGAACACCTGGCCGCCGTCGTTGACCGAAATCGCCTTGGTCTTGGCCTCCGACAGCGACACGGCGGCGCTGGCCTTGGGCAGGTTGATCTGGATCCCGGAGACCTGCGCGGTGGCGGTGAGGATGAACATCACCAGCACCACCATCAGCACGTCCACCAGTGGCGTGATGTTGATGCTGTCCACTGCGGCATCTTCGTCATCGTCGTGGGAGGCATTTACGGACGCCATGTCAGTGCTCCTCAGGCCGGTACGGAGTGGTTGGCGTGATGACCACGCTGATGCGCCGCTTCACTGGACTGGCCTTCGCCATGCATCTCCGCCAGACGAGTGATGAACTCGTCGACGAACACGCGCATGTCGGCGCTGACTTCCTTGTTGCGGGTGATCAGGCGGTTGTAGCCAAACAGCGCCGGGATCGCGACGAACAGGCCCATGGCCGTGGCCAGCAGGGCTGCCGCCATACCCGGCGCGATGGCGTTGATGTTGACGTCGCCGGCCATGGCCGTACCGAGGAACACCACCATGATCCCCAGCACCGTGCCGAGCAGGCCGATGTACGGGCCGCCGGCGATGGCGTTGGACAGGGTCGAAAGTTTCGAGCTGAGCTGCTGGTTTTCACGGGTGCGCACGCCGTCCATCGAACAGCGGATGGCTTCGATGGTTGCGGCGGAAACGGACGAGGTATCGGCGCCCTGCTCGCGGCGGGTGCGGATTTCTTTCACCGCCACTTGATACAGGCGCCACAGCGGCGAGTGCTGCAAACGCTGGGCGAGTTGGGTGTCGTCGGCGAACATTTCCAGACGGGTGCCGACCTTGGCGAACTGCACGCGAAAATCTTCGTTGGCGGCGGTGACGCGACTGAGGGTGCGGTTCTTGCGCAGCATGATGATCCACGACTGGAACATCATCAGCACCAGCACCGCGATGATCACCCAGGCGTCCACCGGTACCGCGTTGAGCAGGAAGCCGAGGCTGCCGAAACCGAAGCCGGACTGTTCTTCATCGACGCCAAAGGCGACCAGTTTCGACTCGGCACCCTGGGAAGTGGCGTCGGCCAAAAGCAGCGGCGCCGGGCGGGCGACTTTCGACAGCCGCAACTCGTCAATGGCGCCTACGAACGGCTGGAAAGGACCTTCATGAAGATCGGCGCCGATGGCCATGACCGAATTGAAGGCCGGCATCGCCTGAGCCAGTGCCGCGCCTTCGCGACCGTTGATGTACAGCGTCACTTTCGCGCCTTCAGCGGTCACTGCGACGTGCTGCCATTGGCCCGGATTCAGTGGCTGCGTAGCGACGGCGCGCTGGCCATCGATTTCCACAAATGGCACGCCCTGATTCACACCAACCAGCAGGCTGTTGGAGCCTTCGCGGCGGGCCAGGATCAGTTGCTCGCCATTGGCCTGATCCAGACGCAGCCAGGCACTGAAGGTGAAAGCGCTGCCAGCGTTGTGCTGCAGCGACGGACTGGCCGGCAACAGCAGCGGCTGGCCGCTGAACTGCAAGGCACGCCCTACTACGCCGTCGATGGCGGCGCCGGTCGCGCTCTGCGCGGTGTTGCCGTAAGCGGTGGTGTCTTTCGCCGGGGTGCCAGTAGCGCCGTCGAAGTGATAGAGCGCGGTGTAATTCGGATCGAACGTCAGTTGGCCATTGCCGGTGGCCGGCGCCTTCTGGTTGCCGTAGTACATCCAGATGTCCTGACGCTGACCGCCCTCGACATTCGGCACATCAACCCAGATCAGCGCCATGCCCATCAGCGCGTCGAAGCTTTCGATCTGGTGGTTGAGCACGGTCTTGTCATCGGCGGCGACGAAGCGCAGGTCCGAGCCGTCCTCTTTTACGCCATCAAACGTGAAGTTGCCGGTGTGCAGGCGCACCAGCAGCGCGGTACGACCGAGGGCCTGATTGATCGCGGCGCCTTGCGGCGTGGTGTCGACGGCGATCTGTTTGCGGTAATGCCAGTCGTCCTGCCACCAGGCCTGAGCCGTGGCCGGGAGCACGAAGCCCAGGCAGATCAACAACGAAAGGAAAAGGCGCTGCATGGAAGTGCTCCTTGTTAGAAAGTGGCCTGAAGGTTGAAGTGCAGGCGCGATTCCTGTTTCGAGGTGTTCGGCCCTTCGAGTAGCGGATAGCCCCAGTCGAGGCTGCCGGACAGCCATTTGCTCAGGCTGGCGCGGGTGCCGAGGCCGACACTGGCCAGGGCGTAATTGGCGTCCTGGTCCGGCAGTTCGTCGCGCAGGTAGAGTTGCGCGCCTTCGGCGAAGGCATAGAAGCGCCAGTCCTGCATCCAGCCGCCGACGTATTTGGCCAGCGACGGTGTGCGCAGCTCTTCGCTCAACAGGAAGCCGTCATCGGCGGTGCGTTCGGCAGCCAGATAACCGCGTACCGAAGTGGCGCCACCGGCGGAGAATTGTTCGTTGGAAACCAGCGGCCCCGACGCCAGCTGGAACGCGGCTTTACTCGCGCTCTGCCAGTCGCTGTCGAAGGTCCAGGTGAAGTTGGTATCGCCCTTGAGCACGGCGAAACTCGGGTTGGCGCGGTAGCGCTTGTAGTCGAAGTCTTCGTCGGAACTGCCGTAGCCGAAGATGCTGCGAGTGGCCGCGACCAGGCTCAGGCCGAGGCCGAGCTGGCTCTTTTCGCTGTAGCGGTAGCCGTTGTAGGCAAAGGTGAACGGCGCGTATTTCAGCGGCACCTTGTCGCTCTCGCCGGACAGGGTCAGGCGTTCGTCGAAGTCCTTGAAATCAATGCCGGCCGACAGCGAGTTCGACCAGTTGCCGCTCGACGGGATCGTGTAGATCGCCGCTACGCCGTAGGAATGGCCCTTGCCGAGCACGTTGCTGCCGCCGATGGTGGCGACGTTACTGTCGGACTGGTAACCGGAGAACTGCACACTCCAGCGCTCGGTCAGCGGCGCGGTGTAGGAGCCCGACCAGACCTTGGCGTTGTCGGTTTCCTGGGGGGCGGTGAAGAACGTCAGGTTGACGCTGTGCCCCAACTGCCAGAGGTTGTTGTAGCCGAGGCTGGTGACGGTTCGCAGCTTTTCGGTGTCGGCGCTGTAGTCGTTGTTCAGCCCCACGCTGGCGGTCCACGGGTTCTGGTCTTCGACCTGCAGGTCCACGTCCATGGTGCCGGGGCGCTGGCCTTCGCGCACGAGCGGCATCACCTGCCGGCCCGGGGTCTTGTTGAGTTGCGCCAGTTCGCCCTGGACCTTGGCGAAGTCCGGCACCTCGCCTTCTTTCAGCGCCGGGACGTTGTCGCGGATATCCAGCGGCGAATAGTGTTTGGCGCCGACCACGCGGACCCGGCCGACCTTGGTTTCGCTGACTTGCAGGTAGACGATGCCGTCGGCCACGGCTTGCTCCGGCAGTTCGACGAACACCGATTGATAGCCGCGTTCCTGATAGGCCTTCTGCAGGGCATCCCGCGCGCCTTCGATGTCGCTCAAGGCTTTTTGCGGGCCGAGGAACGGGTACACCGCTTCTTCGATTGCCCGCGCATCGAGCACGGTGTTGCCGCGCACGAAGTATTCGTTGACGTCCACCAGACGCTGCGCCGCTGCGTTCTCGGCCTCATCGGCGAACGCCGGCTGCGCGCCGGCCGTCACCAGCAGCCAGCCCCACAGCGCCAGCCGTGACGTGAAAATCTGATCCACACTACCCCCTGAAATTCGCGATGACCTGTTGGCGCTCATGCGCCTTGCGTGTGCGTCAGTTACTGGCGTTCTTGATTGCTGAAGTGCTGGCCCCGGTGTGCTTGCCCAGCCAGGTGTGCAGCAGCGCGAAGTTCAAGGAGAACTCGGGCATTTGCAGCAGCGCGCCGCAGAACACTTCACCGATGATTTTCTGGATGAGCTGCACCGCACGCGGCTCGTTGAGCAGCGTGGCGATGTCGCGACTGAGGACGTTGAAGCTCCAGACTTTCTGGTTCAGGCCAAGGCCGACGAACCAGCGAAACAGCAGGTTGTAATTGAGCTGTTCGTAGAGCTGCTGCTCGCTGGGCACCGAATACAGCAGTTGCAGCAGCAGGATGTGCATGACCGTCTGCGGGGCGATCAGCATGCCGGGCCGGGCATTGAGGTCGTGCAGGAGATCGCGGTGGGCATCGAGCAAGTCATCGATCTGCGGGCGCAGCAGCACCAGCGAATGCCCCGGCGGAATGTAGCTGGAGACCTCTTTCAAGGCGCCCTGCCAGTCATCCTGCGACACGATCCAGACCCACGGCGCGCCGTAGCGATACACCGAAACCGGCTTCTTGCGCGCGGCTTCGACGATCTTCGACAGGCGTTGATCGAGTTCCTGCATGCCCACTTTCGAGTAGCGTTCCATAGTCCCCATTGCCTCACTCCCGGCGTCCCGCCTCGGCTTGTGAAAAGCGCCCAAAGGGCCCCTCAAGCGCGTTACATAGGCATGACCGGACTGGCGATGTGCTACCGAACTTTTGTCATAAAAGCTTCATTACAGAAATTGATCGGGGAATTGCAGACAGCACAAAACCCTGTGGGAGCGAGCTTGCTCCCACAGGGAATGGGGTTTATTTTTGGTCAGGAATAAACCGGCCAGGTATCAACGATCTTGCCGCCACGCACCGCCAGCAAATTACCAAACTGCAGCAACACCGCCTCGGTCTGGGTCGGGCGCAGGAACACTTGATCCTCTACCGTCAAACCTACGGCATTCGAACCATTGACCATTTCCTGATTCGAACTGCGCCCGTAAACACTATTGCTCTGCAATCCGGGCGGTGATTCGAACTCGGCCATCCAGTTACCGCCGTAGATGAAAAAGGTCTGCCGCTGGTTGGTGTCCCACCACGAAAACAGCTTCGATTTGTCATCCAGCGCCGGGATGTTCACCGCACCGGTGCTTTTCAACACCGGCGTGGCGATGTACGCGGCAGGTTCGTGCTCGACCAGCGACGGCAGGTCGTAATGCGTCGGCTTGAGCATCGCCGTCCCCACCGACACTTCACTGCTCAGGCTTTCGTTTTCATGCATGCGATAACTCGGGCTGCCGGCCGTATTCAGGCACAAGCCGTCATGCCACAGCGCCGGATATTGCTGCCGGGTGAAGTCGACGCAGCGCTGATAAATCGCCATCACCTTGGCGAACAGTTCCTCGGGCGAACCGAGAATCCCCGGCACGCCCATGCCCACGAACGGGTCGTAGCCCATGAACCCGGCAAACTCCAGGTGCTGTGGGTTGGCGGCGATCAGCGCGAGCATCGGCCCGAGCACGTTCACGTCACTGACGCCGCCTCGGTGCAGGCCGACGTCCAGCTCGATGTTGATCCGCATCCGCGTGCCCAAGCCCTGGGCCAGCGCGAGGTATTGCTGCAAGCGTTCGGGGTTGTCGATCAGCCATTGCAGTTGCTTCGTCGGGTCGAACGGGCCTTTGTGGGTTTGATAGAACAGCTCTGCCGAGCGCACCGGCAACGGCTTGCCTAGCAGAATGTCGGACTGCGGAAACTTCACCGCATCGTGATTGAGGAACGGCTGATGAAACGACATCAGCCGCTGCGTCCCTGCCCTTTGGCCGATGTAGCTGAGCAGGCCCGGCGATGGCAATGACTTCTCCACCAGCCGCAACTGCTTGCCCGCGCGTTTGACCGAGCGCATCACTACGTCGATGTTGTGGTCGAGTCGATCCAGATCGATCAGCAACACCGGGCGCATCGGGCCTTTGGTCTTGAGCTCATTGTTCAGCGCCCGGAAATAGTCACTGTAAGGCCCGCCGCGATCCCCCGGCCTTAACAACGCACCCACGCCCACCAGCAAAGCGCCAACACCCAAAGTCCCGAGCACGAAATTACGTCGATTGACCGCCATCAGCTCACCCCCAGAATCGACGACAGATGCCCGTTGAGAAACTTGCCGCTCGGGTCCAGCGCCTCGCGTACCTGAATGAATTCCTGCCAGCGCGGATAGAGCGTTTGCAACGTGCGGGCATTGAGCGTGTGCAACTTGCCCCAGTGCGGGCGGCCGTTGTACTTCCAGAAGATCGGCTCGACGGCGGCGAAGAAGTTGTGGTGGTCCATCTGGTAATGCTGGTGGACCGAGATCGAACAGCTGTCGCGACCTTCGAACATGCTCAGCGGAATGTCGTCGGCCTTCACGTAACGGTACTCGATGGGAAACCAGGTGCGCAGGTCCTTGTCGCGGATCAGCTTGAGAATCTCGCGCAGGCAGGCGGGGCCGTGTTCGGCGGGCACCGAATATTCCATCTCGTTGAAACGCACGGTGCGCACGTTGGCGTAGATGTCGAACGAGTCGCCAACCCGGTCATCGAAACTCGCCAGATGCCGCAGACTGTTGAGCAGCGAACTGCGCAAGTTCGGGAAATCGCTGCCGTACTTGTCGATCTTCTCGATCAGGGTCACGAACTCGTTGCCACCCTCCTCTTCAGGCGGAATCGGTGGCGTGGGCGGGTCGGTGGTTTCGTTAAGGGCAATCGACAAGGCGTAGTCGGAATGGGTGACGACGAGCATTTCCCAGTGCTGGTTTTCGCTCGTGTTCTTATCCAGGTCTTCGAGCAGTTCTTCGGTTTTGGCGATCCACTGGGTTTCCCGCAGGCGATAGGCCGGGCGGTTTTGCAGGCGGATTTTGGTGGCCACACCCAGCGCGCCGAGGGACACCCGGGCGGCGTTGAACACTTCGGGATGACGCTGGCTGTCGCAGTCCAGCACCTCGCCACTGGCAGTCACCAGTTGCATCCCGCAGACGTGTGCGGAATAGGACTGGAAGGTTTTGCCGGTGCCGTGGGTCGAGGTGGAAATGGCCCCGGCGAGGGTCTGGTAATCGATGTCGGCCATGTTTTGCAGGGCCTGGCCGATGTCCTTGAGCGGCGTGCCCATGCGCGACATCGGCGTGCCGGCGGCGAATTCGGCTTGCAGGGTTTTCGGGTCGTGGTCGAGCAGGCCGTTGAAGTAGCTCAGCGACAGTAACGTGCCGTCGGTGGGCACCAGCGCGCTGAAGGAATGCGCCGAGCCGACCGGGCGAATCTTGCCCGGTGCCTGCTGAATCACCGCCGTCAATTCGTCCAGATTCTTCGGCGCCACCCGCGCCGCCGGAAGGCAACTCTGCCCGCCCGACCAGTTGCGCCAGGGAATCAGTCGCGGCGCGCGCATCAACTGGCCCAGCGCCGGATTGCAGGCCAGCGCGCTGAACGCGCCGACGATGCTTGCCCGTTGCAACAACTGCCGGCGTGTCAGATCTATCGGCATGCCAGGATCCTTATTGAGGGAGCGGCTGATCGGCCATGAAGCCGATCAACTGAAGAAATTGTTCTTCCGAGCACTCGACGCACTGACCCATCGGCGGCATGCCGTTATACCCATTGATTGCGTGGTCGAGCAGCGTGTCGGCGCCCTGCTGGATGCGCGGTTCCCAGGCCTTGCGGTCACCGGTCAGCGGCGCATTCGCGGCGGGGTTGGCGTGGCAGAGCTGGCAGCTGTTGGCGTAGATCTGCGCCAGCGCCGGGTCTTTGGGAATGGTGTTGTTGGTGCTGGCCGGGGGTTTGGGGTCTTCGCCGCAGCCAGGCAGCGTCATGGCCAACGCCAGTAATAATGTGAGTCGGATTGCCCGCATAACGGCCTCGCTTATTGTTGTGGTCACACCTTAAGGCAGGCGGGTCGGCGGGTTGAGGGCATTGCGGGACATTGAGGGGGGCAAACGGGGCCAGCCCATTACCTGAAGACGATCGTTCCCACGCTCCGCGTGGGAATGCAGCCCTGGACGCTCTGCGTCCGCTTGGAACGCGGAGCGTCCCTTGAGGCATTTCCACGCAGAGCGTGGGAACGATCATGTGTGGATGCCCGCTCTGCTGTGCGGTTTCGCGTGACATTCGCGTGACATTTGCGGGTTTAAATTTCCGCGCATTCAGGCGTATAACCTGTTGAGACTTTTTGATCTGCATGCGGACATCAACACGGGGTAGCGACATGACCACAGCAAACATCCTTGGCAACCTGTTCCCTTCTGTCAGCGACATCCCGGAAAAATACCGCCTCGACGGTCAGGTCGAGCAACGCGAATACCTGGTCGATGGCGAGTTGCGCCGCTGGGACGGCCCGCTCGCCACCGTACGCAGCCCGGTCTATCTGCACGGCGATAATGGCGACGAACAAGTGATCCTCGGCAGCACACCGCTGCTGGACGCCGACACCGCCCTCACCGCCCTCGACGCCGCCGTGCGCGCCTATGACCGGGGCCAGGGCCTGTGGCCGACCATGCGCGTGGCCGAACGCATCCAGCACGTCGAGGCCTTCCTCGGGCGCATGCGCCAGCAGCGCGACGCCGTGGTGAAGCTACTGATGTGGGAAATCGGCAAGAACCTCAAGGACTCGGAAAAAGAGTTCGACCGCACCTGCGACTACATCGTCGACACCATCAATGCGCTGAAAGAACTCGACCGCCGCTCCAGCCGTTTCGAGCTGGAACAGGACACCCTCGGCCAGATCCGCCGCGTCCCGCTCGGCGTGGCGCTGTGCATGGGCCCTTACAACTATCCGCTGAACGAGACGTTCACCACGCTGATTCCGGCGCTGATCATGGGCAACACCGTGGTGTTCAAACCGGCCAAGCTCGGTGTGCTGCTGATTCGCCCATTGCTTGAAGCCTTCCGCGACAGCTTCCCGACCGGCGTGATCAACGTGATCTACGGCAGCGGCCGCGAGACCGTCAGCGCGCTGATGGCCAGCGGCAAGATCGACATTTTCGCCTTCATCGGCACCAACAAGGCCGCCAGCGACCTGAAGAAGCTGCACCCGAAACCACACCGCTTGCGCGCCGCGCTGGGGCTGGATGCGAAGAACCCCGGCATCGTCCTGCCGGAAGTCGATCTGGATAACGCGGTCAGCGAAGCGGTCACCGGCTCCCTGTCGTTCAACGGCCAGCGCTGCACTGCGTTGAAGATTCTGTTCGTGCATGAAGATGTGGTGGACAGCTTCATCGAGAAATTCAACGCCAAACTGGCCAGCCTCAAACCGGGCATGCCGTGGGACAGCGGGGTTTCGCTGACGCCGCTGCCGGAGTCGGGCAAGGTCGATTATCTGCATGGGCTGGTGGCTGACGCGCAGAGCAAAGGCGCCCAGGTGGTCAACCCGAATGGTGGCGAGTCGCGGGAATCGTTCTTCTATCCGGCGGTGCTGTACCCGGTGACGCCGCAGATGCGCGTTTATCAGGAAGAGCAGTTCGGGCCGGTGGTGCCGATCGTGCCGTACCGTCACCTCGATACCGTGATCGATTACGTGCTGGAATCGGACTTCGGCCAGCAACTGAGCATCTTCGGCACCAATCCGGTGGCAGTCGGCCGACTGGTCGACACCTTCGCCAACCAGGTCGGGCGGATCAACCTCAACGCCCAGTGCCAGCGCGGCCCGGACACTTACCCGTTCAACGGGCGCAAGAACTCCGCCGAGGGCACGTTGTCGGTACACGATGCGCTGCGGGTGTTTTCGATCCGCACGCTGGTAGCGACCAAGTTCCAGGAACCCAACAAGGATCTGATCAGCGAAATCATTCGCGGGCGCGATTCGAACTTCATCGCCACCGACTACATCTTCTGAGGAGGAATCAGCGCTGAGCACTTTCAGCCCCCACCGCTGGCCGCCGCTGTTACGGCGGATCCTGCGGCCGTTGCTAGACCCGTATCGACGTTATCGCCATGCTCGAACGATTCACGCGGTGCGGGTCGCGCTGGGATTGCTGGCGACGATCCTGCTGACCACCGGCATCAACCTGCCCCACGGCGAGTGGGCGTCGGTGACCATGCTGGTGGTGATCGGCGGTTTGCAGCATCACGGCAACATCGGCAAGAAAGCCGCCGAACGCGCCACCGGCACCTTGATCGGCGCCGGCGTCGGTTTGTTGATCGTGGCGCAACAGGCGTGGCTGGGCATGCCGTGGCTGACCTATTTTGCGATGGCGGTGGTGTGCGGATTCTTCTCGTATCATGCCATCGGCAAGGGCGGCTACACCGCCCTGCTCTCGGCCATCACCGTGTTCATCGTCGCCGGGCATGGCGACAACCCGATCACCGACGGGCTATGGCGCGGGGTCGATATCCTGATCGGCATCGCCCTGGCCCTGGCCTTTTCCTTCGCACTGCCGCTGTACGCGGTGTACTCGTGGCGCTACAACCTGGCCGACGCGCTGCGCGATTGCGCGACGGTGTACGGACGGATTATCGGCGGCCAACCGGTGACCGCCGACGAACACTTGAAGTTGATGAACCGGCTGAACGCGGTGATGGTGCAACTGCGCTCGCTGATGCCGTCGGTGTCCAAGGAAGTCAAAGTCTCGATGACCGAACTGGACGCCATCCAGCGCAACCTGCGCATGTGCATCAGCACCCTGGAAATCCTCGGCAACATCCGCCCGGACGCCAACGACCCCGACGCCATGACGCACCTGCAAGCGGCGCTCAAGGCCGAACACCGGCACATTCGCGTGCAATTGATCGGCATGGCCCGAGCGTTGAAAACCGGTGCGTCCGGTCGATTGGGACGCCCGGTGGAATTGCCGGACGCCAGCCTCGACACGCCGGTCTACAGCCCGCTGGACGGCTACCGTTTGCTGACCCGGCAACTGGCGGCCAACATCGGCGAAATGCGCCAGCGCCTGGCGAAGACTGCGCCGCGCTGGAACATCTGAGATTTACTGCGCGGCCAGGCGCCGCGCCTTCAATCCCCAACCCTGTTGCATGCCGGCAGCGGCCAACAGGATCGCTGCCACGCCGATCCATTGCAGGGTTTGCAGTTGATGACCGAAGGCAAACCAGTCGACGAAAATCGCCGCAATCGGGTAGATAAACGACAGAGCGCCGGTCAATGCAGTCGGCAGTTTCTGGATCGCACCGTAAAGCAGCACGTACATCAGACCGGTGTGGACGATGCCCAGCGTCACCAGACTGGCCCAGGCACTTGGCGCCTCGGGCATTGCTGAAAAATGCGCGAATGGCGCGAGCAACAGCACGCCGGTGCAGACCTGGATCAGCGCAATCAGATGCGGCGGCGTGCCGGTCAGGCGCTTGATGATCAACGCAGCTATGGCGTACAGAAACGCCGCCCCCAGCGCCAGCGCGATCCCCATCAAGTAGTCACTGCCGCCCTCGCCCTGCCCGCCGTGGGCACTGACGATGGCCAGCATCCCCATGAAAGAAATCGCCAGCCAGAACAGCTTCTGCAGGGTGATCTTCTCGCCTAGAAATAGCGCTGCCAACCCCACCAACATGAACGGCTGCACGTTGTACACCGCCGTGCCGATGGCGATCGAAGCCCGTGAATAGGAGGCGAACAGCAGCACCCAGTTGCCGACGATTGCCACCCCGCTGAGCACCGCCAGCAGGAAGGTGGTGCGGGTCAGAATGCCGGGGCGCAGAAAGCCGAAGGCGGCGCAGATCAGCAGCAAAGTCCCGGCGCCGAACACGCAGCGCCAGAACACCACGTCCAGCACCGGTTGCCCGGACACCAGCACGAACCAGCCAATCGTCCCGGATATCAGCATGGCGGCGGTCATTTCAAATGAGCCGCGACGGATTGTTTTGTCCATCATCAATCTCCTTAATGTGTGGCAAAAGTATGCCAAGCGTGCCCGGGGCTTCTCCAGCGCAAAAAGCAGGCTAAACTCGATTTCTACCTTTTTTATCGAGGGTGGTTTGCATCATTCGCCTAATGCGGGAGTTTTTGTATGACCGACGATATCGACCAGATCCTGATCGGGGCCTTGATGGAGGATTCACGGCGCTCGCTCAAGGCGCTGGCGCAGATCAGCGGGTTGTCTTCGCCGAGCGTGGCCGAGCGTTTGCGCCGCCTGGAAGAACGCGGTGTGCTCAAGGGCTACACCGTGGAGATTGACCCGAAGTGCTTCGGTTATCAGTTGCAGGCGATTGTCCGGGTGCGGCCATTGCCGGGGCAATTGCAGGAAGTCGAGCGGCAGATCATGTCGATTCCCGAGTTCACCGAGTGCGACAAGGTCACCGGCGAAGACTGCTTTATCGCCCGCCTGCATGTGCGCTCGATGGAACAGCTGGACACCTTGCTCGACCGGTTGAATACGTTGGCAGAAACCAATACAGCGATCGTCAAGAAGACCCCGGTAAAACGTCGATTGCCGCCGATGGCGTGAGCGGCGTAGATTGAGTTTTTTCCGGCGAAGGATTGGCGGCATGAAAATTCAGGCAACGATGCTGGCAGCGTTGATGCTGGCTGGGTGCGGGACGGTGCAGACCGTAGCGTTCAGTGACAAGCATTCCACGGAGCAGTTGAAAGCGAACAAATCCTACTGCGGCGCTGTACCGCGCATCTACAGCGGCGTGACGTACGACTTCTGCATGCTGCACGCCGAAAAGCCGGATGACGTCGATGCGTTCAACTACAAGAACGCGACGCCGGGTCTTCTGGTGGACGCGGCCGTGTCGGGAGTGCTCGATACGTTGCTGCTGCCCTACACGATCTACAAGCAACAGGCCGATGGCAGCATCGTGATCAATTGATCGCTGCTCTCTTTTTCGCAGGCAACAAAAAACCCGCTTTCGCGGGTTTTCTGTTTATTGCAGTGCAGCGATCAGTCGTCGCGGCTCATGATGCCGAAGATCTGCAACAGGCTGACGAACAGGTTGTAGATCGATACATACAGGCTGATGGTCGCCATGATGTAGTTGCGCTCGCCGCCGTGGATGATGGCGCTGGTCTGGAACAGGATGCAAACCGAGGAGAACAGCACGAAACCTGCGCTGATAGCCAGTTGCAGGCCGCTGACCTGGAAGAACATGCTCGCCAGCGTCGCGCCCAGCAGGACGAAGAAACCGGCGGTGATGAAGCCACCGAGGAAGCTCATGTCCTTGCGGGTGATCAGCACGTAAGCCGACAGACCACCGAACACCAGTGCGGTCATCGCGAACGCGGAGCTGACCACTTCAGCGCCGCCCTGCATGCCCAGGTAACGGTTGAGGATCGGGCCGAGCAGGAAACCCATGAAACCGGTCAGGGCAAACGCCGACACCAGGCCCCAGGCGGAATCACGAAGCTTGTTGGTGAGGAAGAACAGCCCGTAGAAACCGATCAGCACCACGAAAATATTCGGGTAGCCGACCCGCATCTGCTGGGCCACGAACGCCATCACACCGCTGAATGCGAGGGTGAGCGCCAGTAGACCGTAAGTGTTGCGCAGGACGCGGCTAACCTCTAGCTGCTCAGCCTGCACGCTGTTGTGAACTGCGTAATCCTGTTCGCGCATGGCGACACTCCTGTTGGTTTGAAACGTTCAGTCGCAAAGATCATAACAGACGCTCTGTAACAAGCCATGCACAGAGTTTGACAGTGTGTTTCATTCAGGTATTATGGCGCCCGCAACGCAACGGAGGTGTGGCCGAGTGGTTTAAGGCAACGGTCTTGAAAACCGTCGACTGTAACAGGTCCATGAGTTCGAATCCCATCGCCTCCGCCATATTTGAAACGACAAAGCCCTGATTATTCAGGGCTTTGTCGTTTCTGGCATTCAGGAATTTTGCTCCTCTCTTTATAGATCGTTTCCGCATCTTTTCGGCCATTTCCGCAACCCTACTTTTCAGACCGCCCTCCTCCCGTCAATTTCAATTGCCAAATTTAATGCGACAGACGAATTTTGAGTGGAGCAGTAGGCTGCTTTCGGCCAGAAGCGGACGCTAACTGCCATTCCTCATCCAGTGCTCCCAGACAGGAACCTGACCCAGTCATTTCAATGGGTCATAGCTGATCAACGTCTTTGGCTCCAAATACGCGCTCATCCCCCACCTGCCCATTTCGCGCCCAAGGCCTGAATGCTTGAATCCACCGAAGGGGGCACGCGGTTCGTGGGCCAGGGTGTTGATGAGCACGCGTCCCGAATCGATCTGACGGGCGACGTTCATACAACGTTCGGAGCTTTTTCCCAGCACCAGGGCGCTCAGACCATAGTCCGTATCGTTGGCAATGCTGATCGCATCGGCATCATCCTCGTAGGGGATGATCGTCAGCACGGGGCCGAAAATTTCCTCACGCGCGATGCGCATCCGGTTGGTGGCATCAGTGAAGATCGTGGGCTTCACGAACCATCCGGCATGCAAGCCTTCCGGGCGACCTTCGCCACCCGCCAGCAACCTCGCGCCTTCTTCGTGGCCGGTACGGATGTAGCGCTGCACCCGCTCCCATTGTTTCTGGCTCACCATCGGACCGATGTCGGTGTCGGCGCTGCGTGGATCGCCCGATTGAATCTGTGAGACACCCTCCTTCGCAATCCGCTCGAACTCTGCCAGCCGGCTGTGCGGCACGAGGATGCGAGTGCCCGCGATGCAAGCCTGGCCGCTGTTGAGAAATCCGGCTTGCAGCACCAACGGCATGACCGCTTGGAAATCAGCATCGTCAAGCACTACGGTGGGGGACTTGCCGCCCAATTCGAGCGTCACGCGCTTCATGGTGTCGGCACCGGTTCTTACCAGATGCTGACCGACAGCGGACGAACCCGTGAACGAGATCTTGGCAACGTCGGGATGACGGGCGATCTCCTCGCCAACCACATCGCCCCGTCCGTTGACGACATTGAATACACCCGGTGGCAGCCCCGCATCGTGCAACGCTCTGACCACGACCTGCGTCTGCAACGCGCTCATCTCGCTGGGCTTGATGACAGCGGTGCAGCCTGTCGCCAGCGCAGTGGCCAGCTTGTTGCAGATGAAGCCCGCATTGCTGTTCCAGGGCGTGATCAGACCGGTCACGCCCACGGGCGTCAGAATGACCCTGGCCACGCCGACCTGTTCCTCGAAATCGAACGCCTCCAGTGCATCGATTGCTTGCGCAATCACATCGGCCGGATAAGTCGCCATCCAGCGCCCGCGAACCGCAGGCGCGCCGTATTCCACGAGGATGGCTTCCAACAGTTCCTCCTCCCTTGCCGCCATGGCCCGGTGCATGCGTTGCAGTGCCGCAATGCGCTCCCCCCGGCTAGTACGAGCCCACGCCGGGAACGCAACCTTGGCGGCTGCGATCGCACGCTGTGCGTCCAATGCATCGCCCAGCCGAACCTGACCGATGACTTCCTCGGTGCTCGGGTTATGAAGGTCGAACCATTCCTGACCGTGCGGAATGACGAACTCGCCGTCGATGTAGATATGTTCAATGAGTTGCATGGCGACTCCTCGCTCAAAAACGACTCGCCTGAATCGAGCCTCTGTGATGAAGTCTAAGAAGGGTTCATTATTCCGATAAGCCACCCTTTGGCTTATGAAGCATCCGCATATTCAGGACAATCCATGCACAGAACAGGAATGACCGAGCTGGAAGTGGTTCTGGCCGTGGCGCGCCGCAGCAGTTTTCGCGGCGCAGCACAGGAATTGGGCATGTCCACCACCGCCGTGAGCAGCGCGGTGGCCGGCCTGGAAGCACGCCTGAAAGTGCGCCTGTTCAATCGCTCCACGCGCAGCGTGGCCCTCACCGACATTGGGCAACGCTATGTGGCACGTATCGCCCCTGCGTTGGCGCAGATCAAAAGTGCCGGCGAAGAAGCCAGCCTCGGCCCCGATGAACCCAGCGGCACATTGCGCATCAATGCACCGCATGGCGCGGCCTACCTGCTGTTGGATCCGCTATTGAAGCAGTACGCTCAGCGCTATCCCGAAGTGCGCATCGACATCGTCAGCGAATCAAGCATGGTCGACATCATCGCCGGTGGCTTCGACGCCGGGATCCGCCTGGCGGAGTCTGTGCCGCAAGACATGATTGCCGTGCCACTGTCAGGTGACATCCGGATGCTCGTGGTAGCAACGCCCGAGTACCTCGAACGCCACGGCGTGCCCGAGCATCCGCGAGATCTGCTTACCCACCAGAGCATCTGCATGCGCATGGCCCACGGTGGCCTCTACCAGTGGGAATTGGAGCGCGATGGCCAAAAGCTGCAGATGGATCTGCCGGTGCGCTTCGCCTCCAACGAGTTGCTGGCCATCAAACAGGCCGTGGTGTTGGGCCTTGGCATTGGTTTCATTTCCGAGTGGTTCATCCAAGAAGAACTGGCGAGCGGCGTCCTGGTGCCGGTGTTGATGCCATGGTGCCCGTCGTTTGGCGGGTTGAGGCTCTACTACTCGGGGCATCGCTTTGTGCCGGCGCGATTGCGCGCACTGATTGAACTGGCGCAAGAGTTGCGGCCCACGGTGGTTTGATAATATTCCGCCGCCTTTTTATCGTCCCCCCTTCGGCCAAAAAAACACCCATCAGAAAGGACCGCTTTCGACCAAAAGCGGTGATCGCGGGTCTACAAAAGCAGGGGCTGTTTACAGCGATTCCGGTTTACCCAGTGTGATGCGACTTCGCAAAACGCTTCATTGGCAAGGTCGAACGATCGACACAGCTCTAAACCAAGACTTGCATGATGCTAGCAGCATCAAATAGCCATTACATAAGAGCGTGATTTGCCTGATACTGCGCGCCGCAACTCAGCCTTATTCAGGGACCCACTCTCATGGACGATTTTTTGCAAACCGTGGCTCTGCTGCGCGCGAGGTATCAACGCCCGGCAGACTTCAACCTCTTCTCCGTACTCCGCAGCGCGAGTGACGAGGTTCGGCTTCACTCGCGTTTCCTCGCCTTCTTGCTCGACCCAAAGGCAACCCACAATCAGGGAACAGCTCTACTGAATCTCCTGTTGAAGCGACTGGGCATCCAGGACTTCGATTCAGAGAATGCGATTGTCGAGGTCGAGTACCAGAACATCGACATCTTGGTCCGCAACCAATCCAAGCAGGCAGTGATCATCGAGAACAAGATCTACGCCGGCGATCAGGACGAACAGCTCTGGCGCTACCACCAGCGAATGCGGGCAGAAGGCTACGGCGAGATTTGGACCACGTATCTCACCCTGGATGGTTCCGAACCCAGTGAACAGAGTCGCAAGTCTCTGCCTGTAGTTCTTCTTAGCTACGAAGCTGAGATCATCGCTTGGTTGAAGGACTGTATTCCACTGGTTGCCCGCGAGCCCGGCGTGCGGGAAAGCGTTTTTCAGTACATCGAACTACTCCAAAAGCTGACATCCAGTGACCAGGGTGAAATCTACATGAGCAAGCTAAAAGAACAGATCCTGCTGGGCGAGAATCTCTTCGTGATCGCCGACATCAACCATGCATTCAAGTCCGTACTGGCCGATCTACAGTTCGATATTTGGGAGCGCATGACGGCTTGCCAAGCGAGCCAATATCCGCAACTTGGCAAGCCCGAAATTTCGGCCACGAAGGAGGCGGTTTCCGCCTATTACAAGAAGGCCAAAAACAGTAAATACATTGGCCTCACTTTCCCCTTCCCGTTTATGAATGGTGGCGTGTACATCGAACTCAACCACCGCCTCTACGTTGGCTACTACTGTGACGGTGAGCAGTTCCCGGAAGACCGGGAGCGCCTTTTGGCGCTGAGTCGAGAGATCGCACCCAACACTCGCAATTCGGGCAACCTGTTCTGGAAGTTCTCTAAGTTCAATGTGAACCTACATGCCCCTTCCAATGAGGACCTGGCCCTCCTCCGAGATCCGGAGACGAGGGAGTCGATTGCCGTCAGCCTGATAGATGACGCTCACGAACTGTGGCAGCGCGCTTACCAGCAGTTCGCCTGACCGCATTTGGCCGATTTCTGCCACTGATCAGAGGCAGCTATGGGTCGGTTTCAACCGGTCGTGGAAGGCAGAAATCGGCCAAAAGCGGACTCTCACGATAGCTGCTTTTTGGACGCCAGCGCACGACGCGGCGTCTGACCCAAAATGGATCTCAGTCGCGCGCTAGCTGTCGAGAAATTCAAACGACGAGTTTTAGCAGATTTTCCAACAGCTCTTTAAACTCAGCGCGATCTGTATAATTTTCCCGGTGCGTAGACCGGTGGAGGATCTGCTCAGCCGTCATCAACGGCCAGAGTTTGTCGATCACATCGTCCGCTTTGATGTTCTTATCTCAGAACCCAATCTCAACGACGGCTATTTTCTCCTGCTCTCGCGATTGCTTGACTCGTAGAGTGTTGAAGGAAGAGATTTGCAAAAAAATATTCGTCATTTACATGGACCTTCCAGCAGCAAAGGACGCTTGATGAGAACCCCGCTACTCGCCCTTACCCTCGCAGCTCTATTGAGCGCATGCGCAATCCCTTACGAAACCCCGGAAGCCCGCGCCAATATTGAACGCGATCTGAAGCTCAGCGCAGACGAAATCGTCACTATCACCGAAACCAACTGGTGCTTATCTTCCTATGGTGATTTGCAAGTGTGCAGACCCAAGCAAGGCCTGGGTGTGCTGACCAAGAACAAGCTAGTGCTGGCCTTCTATAAGGGCGGCATCTACCAGCAAGCTGAAGTCATCAACGCCAGCGATGTGCAGTGTGCCCACCTGCAAAGTGGCAGAGCCGCAGCCGATACCTTCTACCTATTCAGTGAACGTTGGGCCGCCATGCTGGCGCCAATTACCGTGGGAGGTGCTTTGGCCCTCGACAAGAAAGCCCAGTTCCTGAGCGTGCTAGTGCCGCCAAACACTGAGAGCTTCACGGCTGCGCAAGGAAATTTTATTCAGGTCACCGATCGCAAGAATTACTCGGCTGTGGCGGTACCAGGTACCAAAACCTATGTAGGAACCAGCGAGAGTATTCGCCAGATTTTTAATCCGTGTACGCAGGGAAAGAATCGCTCAGCCGCATCCTAAGTCCTGACCTGTCCTGACCTTTCGAGTGAAACAGTCCCAGCAGCAATTGAAGCGCAAGTAGTTCAATGCAAGCCCGATGCGCCGGGCCTGTCGAGAGCCGACAGTCGGCTGCCGACAGTTACAGACACAATGAAAAAGAAGGGCTGCATTGGGTCGTTTTCTGCCTCTCGCGACGGGCAGAAAACGGCCAGAAGCGGACATCGTCTAAAGGAAGCCTTCGGACTAAAAGAAGGACTTTGTCTTAAAAAGCCGATAGGCTCATGTACTTATTATCAGTAAAAATCCAGGCGAAGGGACATGGCACTGTCTAAAGGCGATCAACAATGATCTGAAGGATGAAGATCGTTGTTTAGGCACATTTGAGACGAGCGGGAAATCTTGCTACGAAACAAGTTCCCGATTCGAGTGTGGACACCACGCTCAGGTTGCCTCCGTGCGCAGTGGTAATTTGGGAGGCGATATAGAGTCCCAAGCCCAAGCCTTCACCACGTTGTCCAGCCTCTGATCGGGTGAAAGGTTCAAACAGCAAGGGCGACAAGTGCGGCGGTATCGGGGGGCCTTGGTTGGTCACAGATATAACAATTTCGTCCACTTCAGTGTCGGCCTTAACAGTGATAGGCGACGCTAATGAGCCGTGGGTGACTGCGTTTCCCAACAAGTTGGAAAGCAACTGGCTGATACGCAGAGGGTCACAATAGACACCGGCCGGTATGTCTACCAACTCAATAAATGTAGCTCGAGGGTGCGAGATTTGAACCTCATTCAGAGTCAAACGTAGTGTGTTGCCCAGATCATCGACAAGTTGGCGTTTGATTGGAATTCCGCTCCCCATTCGACCCCGGGCAAAATCCAGCACGTTTTCGATCAGGTTTCCCATGCGTGTGGAGCTAGTACGAATGGCTGAAATTAAGCTAAGCGATCTTTTGTCCGTTGTTTTGGTTTCCAGCAGATCGGCGCTCATACGAATGGCGCTCAATGGCGTGCGCAGATCATGCCCGAGTACGGCGACGAATTGCTCGCGCAACCTTCCGTGCTCCTGGGCATTAACTAACTCCGCTTGGGCAATCTCGAGATTATTCTGGGCATCGAGGCTCAACGCTATCAATTGGGCGAAAAGCGTAAGTGTGTTGGCAATGGCCGGGTCATCGAGATGAGCAGGCACAGAGTCGATGGCACACAGTGTCCCAAAAAACTCGCCGTTTGCCTTTATGATCGGAATAGAAATATAGCTTTCCAATCCATAGGTTCTGGGCGTGTGATGCAGGGAAAAAACGGGATGTTCACTGGCGTGGCCAAAAATGACCGGTTTTCTGTGCTGCCGAATTTCATGGCAGATCGTTGACTCAAGCACCAGCTCGTCGCCAGGTTTCAAGCCGAACTCAATGGAGTCATCTACTGCGCACGCCACCCAGTTTTTTTCAGTGACCCTGGCGACAGCGGCGAACCGCATTCCAGTGACGTGCTTGACCATGCTCAATATCACCGGCACAGCTTTGATGCGGTGGATAGCATTAATGTCTTGAGAGAACTCTTGGCTGGTCATAGATCTGCGGTTCAAATGAGTGCGTTCAGAGAATATTCCTAATTATCTAACGTTTCCAATAAGCTATTTCATCAAGCTTCACGTCACTAGGGCCAAAACCAGCGAGTGTCATAACGGCCGCCTCCGGCGGTCGATGAAATGGACATCGACTTCGTGTTGACATTCCTCCAATGACTATTTTTTGCCGCTTTCTACCCGTTACCGTGGCAGCTTTTGGCCGAATGCTGCCCTCCGCGACAGGCAGCAATCGTCGAATAGCGGCCGTTCTGGAATGGCAGGAAACGACCGATAACTGCCTTCGATATGCGACTTTCGCCCGTCAGTGGCTCGATTGCAAGAATATGGCGGAGAGCTGCAAAACCGCCTACGCTTATAGAATGATTCCTCGAACGCCTTGCCCATCTGGTGGTATAGAGCCGAGAGATCTGACTTCCTTTGACCGTCCGCTTAACCCCCACCCGGACCAACCCGCGCCTATGGCCAGCAACTGCCCCCTGAGTCCGGTCCACACGACCAGCAGTACGGCGCAACGGGTAAAAGCCAGACCCAACCTGCCGTTCAAAAGCGACCGATGCCGCAGCACCTCTGGAAACGGGGGCGCTGTTCACGTTCTGTCATGAGGTCAATCCGTATGTATCGGCCGAGCACGATTCCTTACCAGCAGCATCGAGGGTTCAGCCGAACCTTCACTCAGGGGCATTTGAGCCTTGGATTGTTCTTTCCCATGGAGGCGTTCGACGGGGACACTCCGAGCATGCTCAACCAGGTCACACTGGCTAAAAAAGCCGAGGCGCTGGGCTTCTGCGCGCTCTGGTTTCGCGACGTGCCGCTTCGCGACCCTGGCTTCGGCGATGTCGGCCAAGTCTTCGACCCCTGGGTTTACCTGGGTTATATGGCCGCCCATACCTCGGAGATTGCACTTGGCACCGCCTCCATCGCCATCCCGCTGCACCATCCCCTGCACACGGCCAAGGCGTCAGCCAGCGTCGATCAGTTGAGCACTGGTCGCTTGATTCTGGGGGTTGCTTCGGGAGATCGGCCAGTGGAGTTTTCGGCGTTTGGCGTCGATCCCGAAAGGCGTGGAGAGATCTTTCGAGAACACTACGAAGTGATTCGCCGCGCCCACAGCACCAGTTTTGAGCCCATCCACTGGAGCACTGGTGAAATGCAAGGCGCAGACCTGATTCCGAAACCTACCACCCAATTCATTCCAATGCTCGTGACCGGCAACAGTCGCCAGCCACTGGATTGGATCGCGCGTGAGAGCAACGGATGGATCAACTATCCACGCATTCCGAACATGCAGCGGCTGGTCGTGGAAGATTGGCGACTGGAGGTCACGAAACAATGTGGCTCTGTGTACAAGCCCTTTACTCAGTCGCTGTACATCGATCTCGATGAAAATCCGTCAACGCCACCCACACGTATCCATTTGGGGTTCAGACTTGGACGTTACCATCTACGATTTTTGCTGGAGTCGCTTGAGGAAATCGGCGTGGACCACGTCATTCTCAATCTCAAATATGGCAAGCGCCCTGCGGCGGAGGTTATCGAGGAATTGGGTACGCACATCGTTGCGCAGTTCGGAGTGCAGCCGCGTCAGGCAGCGCATTGAACATCGGTCACTGCTACGCCGACGAATGCTCACTTGACGAAACCATAAAGTGTCACGGCGCGGATGACCTCCGGTTCTATATCAATGATGGAGATCTTCGCGCCATGAGCGACCGGTGCCCGGCAAACAATCTACCCTACCCAGCCTAAACCCGTGATGAGCACGTTGCCTTGCAGATTCTGTGCGGCTTCCACGCCGTCCATGGACACGATTTGCGCGCGTATCCTTTCAGGGTAGCTTGGCCGCAAGGACGTCAACCTTCTCGATTGATGGCGGTTCGGCAAACAGCTCGGCAGCGTTTGCCATAAGCGCCGCCGCGACCTTGCCCGAAAGATGAGCCTGCCGGCCCGCTTCATCCGGGAATGCGTCAAAGATGCCAAAGGTAGACGGCCCCAAGCGGATTCCAAACCAGGCTGTAGTGGCTGGCTCCTCCTCCACTAAAGGAAGGCCGCTCAAGAGAAAGCGCTCCACCTCTTTCTCTTTCCCAGGTTTTGCTTCCAGACGAACGAACAACGCTACTTTGACCATGACGTGGCTCCTGTTGTTACGATGCGGCTGGTGCTATCTGGTCGCAATAGCTAAAAGGGGCATCCGGCAATTAACTATGGTCGACGACACCAGGATTACAAACCCAAAGAGACCAAGGGTAGCGTCGCATGTCGCTTGGACACTGAGAATGACGTAGTAGGCAGCGCGCAAACCGCAGACCAGCCGCTTGATCACTTTTCCCGAGCTGTGGCCTGATAATCAAGACTCAACGATATCTGAAATTCAGGAGAACATAACAAATCATGGTGACTGTCAAGCCGACCAATATGTACTCGACACGCGGTAGAAATATAACTAACCCACCTAAAAAAAACACGATCAAGGTGTTTTGCAGTATGTATTTCCTTATTCGACTCACAGCTATGAAATAGCCATATTGCTTCCCCAGGAAAAACAAGACCATGCCGGTGATCGACATAATCTGGAAATCGCGCATCGCAATGTCGTTCAGGATCGCATGCCTGATCAAATTTGCCAGAAGTGCCAGCCCCATAAAAAGAAAAAGGTGCGAGTAGATTAAGGCGTGCCCACTCATACTGCTTTGATGTTTGTTCAATAAGTAAAAACTATCAAAGTAGATCCACCAGATACTGCAAATCATGATGAATCCGGTGATGGCCGCCATCACATTGTAATAACCCCATTGAATGTTAGATAAGCCTCCGGAAAGGCTAATAATTGACTCCCCCAATAAGATTAGGGTGAGTAGGCCTATGCGCTCAACCAAGTGCTCTGTGTGTGCTGGCAACGGTTTTAATTTAGTCCAGAAAAATACAGGAAACAGAATATCAAGAACAATCCCAATATAAGCAACAAGGTAACGCAAGGGCGGGTCAAAAATAACGGATGAAAGGCTAATAACTGCGCTAACTAATAGGGCGAAGCCGAGCCTTGAGGAAAGTTCGCCGCGAGAATCGAGTTTACTAATGGAGGAAATATACATGACACTGATGATCGCACGTATACCAAAATAGCAGGCAATAATAAGCGGGTAGTTCACTTCCAGGTCTTCCCCGATCCGTGCCGACAGCACAATGAGCAGGAGCATTATGAATAATGTTGCCAAACGGTGAAGATTGCTGTCTGTATCGAACCTGTTGGAGTAAATCGTGTGACTGGACCAGATCCACCACAACGGTACAAAAAGCAGTAAGAATGTCCATAATTGCTTATGTTCAAAGTGCCCGTCATGAACATGTCCGAGAGTGTGCGTAACCTGGCCTATCGTAACAACGAAAGTCAGGTCAAAAAACAACTCCAACCATGTGGCGTGTCGATTTTCTTCATAATACTTCAAAGATTTCATTAGTTGCCGGCTCCGTGTCCACCTCTTTAATGTAAAAGGAAGCTAACGTTGGTTTTTCCTCGGCTCCGATGTGGGTGATGCCAAGCCGATTTGGCTCTCTAGCGATTTCGTCCACGCACTAACAAAAGCTCAATCATCTGACTCATCCCGATGAACTCTGGAACTCCGTCATAGCGAAGCCCGTCAATGTAAAACGCTGGGGTGCCATTCACGCCGCTGCGTACACCGCCATTGAAATCGGCTTGTATTTTGGGAATGTAAGTATCCTCTTGCATTGCAAGATCGAATTCCTCCCTGGAAAGGCCGTGTTTGAGAACAATGGCGCGATACAGCGGCAGACCCAATCGATCCTGATTTTCATACAATTCGTCGTGAGCCTCCCAGAAGAACCCTCGACTCCCGGCATACTCCGCGGTGACCGCTGCACCCAGCGCATGCGGGTGAGCAGTGGTCAGAGGAAAGTTACGGAACACGAACAGCAAATCATCGCGAAAATGCTGCTGCAGATTCTTGACCATCCAATAAGCTTCACCGCAATAGGGACATTCATAGTCGCCAAATTCCACCAAGGTGACCTTGGCATGCGCACTTCCCTGGCGATGGTCGTTGGCACTTACCGGGACTTTGAGAGTGGCCATGTAATCACCTGTTAATTTTTGGTTGGCGTGCTTTGTGGCGAATTCACCAGAGCATCCAGCGCATCCAGAATGCCGTCCGCCCCAGGGTTGATTGCCATTGGTGAGACGTAGCTCCAGGCAACCACCCCCTCCTTGTCAATCACGAACAGTGCCCTCTTACAAACTCCGAGCTGGGACTCGTACGCTCCATACTGTCGTGCCACCGCCCCTTTGGGCTCGAAATCGGCCAGCAGGCTGAAGTGGAAATTTCGATCTTTGGCAAAGGCCTGATGACACCAGGCGCTGTCAACCGAGATACCCAATAGCACCGCACCGTATTCTCTGAAGGTGGGTAACAACTGGTTGTACAAGGTCAGTTGGTCACCACACACCGAAGTCCAGTCAGCGGGATAAAACGCCAGTATCACGGGATTTCCCTTTAGCTCACGCAGCGACAACTGTTGATCAGGGGTTGCGTGAAGAGTGAAGTCGGGCGCGACAGTGCCGGCCGGCAGCGGACCCTGAACCAGGTCGCCATTGGTTTTTTGTGCATCATCGAACTCTAAAGTATTCATTGCTTGAACCTTGATAGATGGGTGGTTGGGACGTGCTCAGTGGGATGCGACGTGCCCGACGGGATAACTCCATCCACCATCAAGGGGTTCAAAAAAAGACAACGCTGCCTCGATCTCAGCCTGAGCCTGAGTGATTTCGGCAGCGAAACATTCACGTTCCGCATCAAGGAACACAAGAAGATCCGCCGTGTAATCGCGGAATTGGATTAGGCCAGGTTGGCAGGGGAATGGTCAGATTCGCTCTGGCTCACCAATGACTATAGTCGTTGATGACGCTTGCCGTAGTCGCTGAACGAATTTTCGGTACCCTCAAGTGCCAACAACACTTACGCGCTTATCTTGCTGCCATTTCAGGCGGCGCTTTAACACGATGATTTTGGCAGCTATTTCGCCACTTCAGACAAATCTACATCTGCTTTCTGGACGACAACGGCTGCCCGTTACGACAAGCAGAAACCGACCAGAGGCAGACGACTCGGCCCCTTACCTCCAGCAGCCAGTCAAATCGTAAACATAAGTCTGTAACCAGCAGCTGGCTCGTCATGACCCGAGTCGGGCTGACGGAGTAGGTAAACCAGAGCTATTTATTCACCGGATGAGGGTTGGCCATCGCCAGCGAATATAGGGACTCGAGTCCGTCCCTTTTCGGTTCCACTGAGACAACGGCAGGGGCTGCCAGCCAATTCGTCACGGTTTAACGAAATGATGACGGCAGAAAGCTATTATTGTTAAGTTTTCCAACCCCAAGCCGATAATCGCCGGGAGGCACAACTCGTACCCCGGAGTGGAGAAGTCCGAATGTTGTCCAGCAGATCCAAGTCGTCAGAAGATTCCCGAGACGAGCGCTTCGACGGCCTGCTCCATATGGTCAGGCGGCAGTTCGGTGTCGTGGCCGTCCTGCTGACAACCGGCGCACAGGATCTACAGCGCTTTTGCGCTGGCGCCGGCCCGATTGTGCGCGACACACTGCCAGACCTCCGCATGCCGCTTCCCTCCGATGCCAATGCCCATACACTTCTGCTTGTACCCGATATCAGCCGCGACGAGCATCTGCGCAATCACCCACTGACAAAAACGTTTCCCTCGCTGCGCTTTCTCGCCGCCTGCCCACTGCAGGCGCCAGGTGGAGGGCAGCTCGGCCTTCTCTGTCTGCTTCACGACCAACCGCGCGAGCTCGATGCCGAGCAACAAAAAGGGTTGCAGGAGTTCGCTCAATTGGCAGTTGGGGCGCTGCTGCTGAAGGATTCGGATCGAGCGGAGTTTGAGCTTCCGAGCGAAAACGATCGACGTAAGGCGCTGGCCATCGCCACTAGCGGCACCGGTGTTTGGGACCGAAACATGCTCACCGGCAAAGTCAACTATTCCGATAGTTGGAAGGCCTTGCTGGGCTACACCAACAACGAGATCGGCAGCGACCCTGCCGAGGCCTACACCCGCATCCATCCTGCCGACTTCGCATACGTGCTGGCCGTCTACCAGGAGGCCATCGACGGGCGCACCGAGGTTTTCGAAGTCGAGCACCGATTACGTTGCCGGGACGGCAGTTACAAGTGGGTCTGCAGTCGCGGCAAGGTGGTCGAATTTGACGGTGCCGGCAAACCCTCGCGCATGGTCGGAACCACCACTGACGTCACTGCAATGTACGCCCTGTCGGAACAGATACAGCTGAACGCCGCTCTGCTGACCGACCTGACCAACGAAATCCCCGGCATGGTTTTCCAGAGTCTGCGGCAGTTGCATGGACAGTACAGCTTTTCTTTCGTCAGCATCGGGGCCCGCGACATTTATGGAGTGACGCCGGAGCAACTGATGCAGGATGCCGACATGCTGCACATGATCATCCATCCGGACGATCTGACTGCCTACCTCGGCTCCCTGGAAGCGTCTGCGACGGATCTCAATCCCTGGAACCTAGAATACCGGGTACTGCTGCCCGGTGGGGGCGCCGCTTGGCGTCATGGTGCTGCGCGTCCCAGGGCACTGGCGGACGGGAGTGTGCTCTGGCACGGCATCATCACCGATGTCACCGAGCGCAAGCTAATCGAAGCAGAACTGCAGGTGCTCGCCAGCACGGATTCCTTGACGCAACTGTCCAATCGTCGCCACTTCATGCAGCACCTCGAAAGCGAGTTGGCGCGTGTGCAGCGCTCTGCCGGCTATCCCGCGGTAATCCTGATGTTCGACCTTGACCACTTCAAAGCCATTAATGATCGCTGGGGACATTCGGTAGGTGATCTCGCGCTTCAGCACTTCTCGGCCATTCTCTGCACACAGCTGCGCAGAACCGATGCTGCCGGTCGCATGGGCGGCGAAGAGTTCGCAGTGGTGTTGAGCAATGCTTCCGTCGACGAGGCCAAAATCTTCGCCCAACGAGTCCAGGATGAGCTGGCCAGTGCGCCACTAGACCACGGAGACGAACGTCTGACACTGGCGGTCAGCGTAGGTATCGCCGCCCTCCATTCAGCCGATGTCAGCGCTGAGGCCAGCCTGTCGCGCAGCGACAAGGCGCTCTATTGCGCAAAGCGTGCCGGGCGCAACCGCATCGAATGTTATTGAAAGGTCGGGAGGGATTCAGACCTCAAAGCAGCGACATGCCAAGACGCAATGAGCCTCCAACGCCGCCTGAACAGCGACGATGATCATAATTTCAGCATGATTGGAAAAGCATCTAGTCTGTAGCGTTCCAGCGATCGTCTGCTTTTGGACGTGTCCTGCCTGTCACGACTGACCAGGTTGGCTGCGAAAATCCCAATTCAGATGAAAGTCGCTTTTCCATCAAGCGCAACCACTCGATTGCAGCTATGAAATTCAGGGCGATCATGAGCCTACCCAGAACGCCAGATAACCGGACAACTTCGTTTCCGCAAATAAGTATCCACCCCTTGATTTCAGAGGCTTCCAGAGCATTAATCAATACTGCCTAGCGGAAACGAATACAAGTTAAGGCATTGAAATATATGGATTAATCTTCGGACTTGAAAACCGTCGACTGTAACAGGTCCATGAGTTCGAATCCCATCGCCTCCGCCATATTTGATACGACAAAGCCCTGATTATTCAGGGCTTTGTCATTTCTGGCGTTCCAGAAATTCTGATGACATCAGGATGTTTTCCACAAACCGCAACTTTCACTCCCTTCTTCAGCGTTCTGCCGAACATAAAACACTCTTCATGTAATACGGGAATTAATCAAGATGACCCTGGCCGTGATGATGGCACCTCACTGATAGCTATCAGCCGAATGCTGCCTCCTGCGGACGACTGTCCTGGCCGAAACCGTTTTATCTCTCACGACTGCCTTTGGACCGTAGCTCCCGCTCAATAATGGATAAGCGCGTCATCAAAGGAACTAGCCCAATATTGAAACGTCTGTTTGAATAACGGCATGATGCCAGCCAGCAAAAAGGCCGATGGCGCAGCTGATAACAACACAAGAATGGAGTGCGCGATGAGCCAAACCGACCAAATTTTTTCCTATTGGTGGAATACATCAGGCCCTTGGGTAGAAGAACCCAACGTACGCAGGAGTGGCACGAGCGGAGTGCAGCGAGTTTTGCATAACGGTGCGACTGTGTACGTTAAGCGTCAGACGGGTCATTTGTTTCGCAGCCTGAGATATCCTCTGGGGCGCCCCACTACCTTGCGCGAAGGCCGCGCGCTCACAAAGTTACTCCACCTTGGGGTCAACGCCCCTCAACCGGTTTACTACGGTGCGCAAAAAATCAAAGGGGTCTGGCACGGCATCTTGGTCACCAAGGACTTGAACGGTTTCCAGGATTTGGAATCCTGGTACAACGAAGGTGCAAAAAACCAATACACGCCCAAGCAACTGGACAATGTGCTCGAAATACTCGCGTCATTGATGGCACGAATGCATCTCGGCCGCTGGCAACATGGCTGCATGCGCTCAAAGCACATTTTTATCAAAGTTCGCAATTCGTCGAGCAATCCCGAGTTCGAGCTTGCGCTGCTCGATCTCGAGAAGTCCCATGGGCGAATCAGCTCATTGCGGGCAGCTCGGCACGACATTTTGCAACTCAGACGGCATTCCTATTGGAGCGAACCGGAGTGGCAACACTTTCTTCGTCATTATGAAAAGCACCTGGGTCGACCAGTAATCACTCAGGGCCGTTCTTGAAAGCCCAACGAAGGCGGTAGGCGCTCACATCACATGAATGTCTGCATCGATCTGCCAGGTGAACCCAGGCCTCGATTTTCAGCACTGATGGCTACTCCGGTTTGACTGTTGCAGCCGGCGGCCTGGCGTCAGGACCGATTTTGAACCAGATCGAGTACATCGCGGGCAGGAACACCAGCGTCATGATGGTGCCGACGAGCGTGCCGCCAATCAGGGTATAGGCCAGCGTCCCCCAGAACACCGAGTGTGTCAGGGGAATAAACGCCAGGATCGCCGCCAGGGCCGTCAACAGGACCGGTCGCGCACGTTGCACCGTGGCTTCGACGACCGCGTGAAACGGATCCAGCCCTTCTTGCGCGTTGTGATGAATCTGGCCGATCAAAATCAGCGTATTGCGCATCAGGATCCCCGACAGTGCAATCAACCCGACCAGCGCATTGATGCCAAACGGCTGATTGAAGATGAGCAGAGTCGGCACCACGCCAATCAAGCCTAACGGCGAGGTCAGGAACACCATGATCATCGCCGAGATCGAACGGACCTGCACAATGAGGATGACCAGGGTCATGGCGATCATGATCGGCAACAACGGCAGGATCGCCTTGCCGGCCTTGCCGGACTCTTCAATCGCGCCCGCCTGCTCGATCCGGTAACCGGAAGGCAGTTTCTCGATGATCGGCTGCAGTTGCTTCAGCAGCGCACTGGAAACATCCGGTGGCTGCAAGTCTTCGGCAATGTCGCCGCGCACAGTGATGGTCGGGGTGCGATCACGCCGGCGCAGGATCGGATCCTCCATGCGCACATCAACCTCGCCGATCTGCGACAACGGGACCCGCTGCCCCGACGCACCGACCAAGGTGAAGCCTTCGATTTGCTGTGGATCGAGCCGGACATCGCCCGCTGCCCGCCCCATGACCTGTACTGAACGAATATCCTCACGCACCGCCGTAATCGGTACTCCGCTGAGCAGGAACTGCAATTGCTGTGCAACCGCAGTCGATGTCAGCCCCACTGCCTGCAGACGATCTTGATCCAGGTTGAAATGCAACGACGGAGTCAGCGGCCCCCAATCGGTGTTCACGGTTCTCATCATCGGGCTGTCCTGCATCACACCCCGCACCTGCTCGGCGATCACGCGCAACTTGGCCGGATCAGGCCCCATCACCCGGTAGGCCACCGGAAACGGTGAATAAGGACCAAATACGATTTGCGATGCCCTGAGGCGCGCTTCCGGGGCGAGCCCTTGAGCCACCGCGTCACGAAAACGCAATTTGAGGGTTTCCCGTGCTTCCTGACTGTCGGTCAGTACAACGATCTTGGCGAACGACGGATCGGGCAGTTCCGGTGCCATCGCCAGGAAGAAACGCGGTGCACCCTGGCCGATATAGGCCGTGACGATTTTTGCCTCATCTTGCTGGCGCAGCCAGGCTTCGACCTTGGCGGCCGTGGCGCTGGTCTGCTCGATGGAGGTGCCGTAGGGCATTTGCACTTCGATCATGACTTCAGGACGGTCAGAGGTCGGGAAGAACTGTTTCTTCACCAGGCCCATACCCGCAGCGGCCACAAAGAACAGCACAATGACCATGCCCGCGACCAGCCATTTGCGGGCAATGACCCGGGTCAGAACCCGGCGAAAGCGGTTGTATCGCGGCGTGTTGTAGATCGCCGCATGTCCACCCTCCACCGCCTTGATATCCGGCAACAGTTTCACGCCCAGATAAGGGGTGAACGCCACTGCCACGACCCACGAAGCGATGAGAGCGATGCCCACGATCCAGAACATGTTGCTGGTGTATTCGCCGGCCGTGGACTGAGCGAAACCGTTCGGCAAAAAACCGATCGCCGTCACCAGGGTTCCGGACAGCATCGGCGCCGCCGTGTGGCTCCAGGCATAGGCAGAGGCCTTGATGCGATCGTAGCCCTCCTCCATTTTCACCACCATCATTTCAATGGCAATGATCGCGTCATCGACCAGCAGCCCGAGCGCCAGAATCAACGACCCCAGGGTAATACGGTCAAAGTTTTTGCCGGTGGCCGCCATCACCACAAACACGATCGCCAGGGTCAACGGCACCGCAGCGGCGACCACCACGCCAACGCGCCAGCCCATGCTCAGAAAGCAGACGAGCATGACCACCAGCAGCGCGACAAAGAACTTGACCATGAACTCGCCGACGGCGGAGTCGATATTCACTGCCTGGTCGGTGACTTTCGAGAGGGTCATACCCAAGGGCATTTCCTCGTTGATCCTGACGGTCTCGGCATCCAGCGCCTTGCCCAGATCAAGGCCGTTCCAGCCCTCGCGCATCACCACACCGAGCAACAGCGCCTCTTCGCCGTTATTACGCACCAGAAAGGTAGCCGGGTCTTCGTAACCGCGTTCGACCGTCGCCACATCAGACAGCTTGAGTGTCCGCCCCTGCACCACCACAGGGGTGTCACGGATTTTCTGCAGCTTGTCGAACGCACCATCGAGGCGCAGAAAAACCTGTGGCCCGCTGGTGTCGATTGATCCGGCCGGGGTCAGTGCGTTCTGACTGTTCAGCGCGGCGAAGATATCCTGCGGTGACAAGCCCAAGGTCGCCAACCGGTCATGCGAGAAAGAAACAAATATCCGTTCGGCTTGTTCGCCGATGATGTTGACCTTCTTCACCCCCGGCACATGCAACAGGCGCTGGCGCATGGACTCCGCATCGCGGACCAGCAGACGCTGCGGCTCGCCCTTGGCTTTCAGGGCGAACAGCGCAAAGGTCACGTCCGAATACTCGTCGTTGACCATCGGCCCGATGACGCCCGCTGGCAACTTGATCGCTTCATCGTCGAGTTTTTTACGCGCCTGATAGAACTCTTCCTGCACTTGCGAGGGCGGCGTGCTATCGAGCAACGAGACCATCGTGAAAGCGAGCCCTGGCCGCGTATAGGTTTCCGAGCGGTCGTACCATTTGAGTTCTTGCAGGCGTTTTTCCAGTGGCTCCGCGACCTGATCCTGCATCTCCTGTGCGGTCGCCCCCGGCCACGCCGTGATGACGGTCAACTGCTTGACCGTAAACGGAGGATCTTCGGCACGCCCCAGCTGGAAGAATGCCAGGGTGCCGGCAACGGCGATCAGGAAAATCAGAAAGACCGTGATCGAACGCTCGCGAACGGCGATGGCAGAAAGGTTGAATCGTCCTTCGCTCATGGACGACTCCCGGCAACGGTCGCCGCATCAGGCACGGGCATTCTTACTGCTTCACCTTCGCGCAACAGGTGAGCGCCCAGCGCCACAATCTGTTCGCCAACCCGGAGATCGCCAGCGACTCGGGCCGAATCGTCGCTCAACCCCAGCACCTGAACCGGTCGCCAGGTCACGGTTGGCGGTGTCCCGGCGATGCCCCACACGCCAGGACCTTGACCCGCGTCGTAAAGCGCAACGATGGGCACTTGCAACGATGCGGCGGGTGTCGAACCCTCGGCGATTCTGAGGGTGACTGTCGAACCTATCGGCGCATTGGCCAACGCGCCTTCCAGTACATAGCGCGCCTCGAACGTACGCGTCGTGCGGTCCGCCGAATCCGAAAGCAACCTCAGTTTCGCGGTAACAGCACCCGAGGCGTCGCCATAGAGCGTGGCTTGCGCGGTGGATCCTGCTGCGGGGCGCAACGTCTCGGGCAAGTGCACGATGGCCTCGCGCTGCCCTGCCCGCGCCAGCCGAACCACCGGTTGTCCAGGGCTGATGACTTGTCCGGGTTCGGCGAGTGTTTCCACCACAACGCCGTCGGCATCGGCGACCAGCACCGCATAACCGGAAGCGTTGCGGGCAACGTCCGCCTGCGCTTCAGCGGCGCTGAGTTGCGCCTTGGCGGTATCTGCGGCGGCTTTGATCTGATCGTAGGCCGATGCGGAAATGGCGCCGGCGCTGACCAGAGTGCGATAGCGGGCTTCGTCATCGGCTGTCTGCCTGGCCCGGGCCCGTGCGGCGATGACCGACTCCTGCTGCGCGCGTGCCTGCAACCCCAGGTCGATGGGGTCGAGCCGCATCAGCGGCTGACCGCGTTTGACGCTCTGCCCCGTGTCAACCAGACGCTCGAGCACCTTGCCCGAAACGCGAAACCCCAGATCGCCCTGAATGCGCGCCGTCACCACTCCCGTGAAGGTGCGAGAACCGTCAGCCGCAGCCTGAACGGCGGTGAACCTGACCAGAGGCGCCTGTGTGCGCGGGTCTGCAGCGGATGAGGAATCACCGCACGCCGCCAGGGCGAGTGGCAACAGGCATGCGGCAATAGGGGAAATTCGAAGCCGGCGCATAGGTTCACTTACTGAAATAGGATGATCATCATATTCTCATCTTTGTGACCAATATCGTCAACAGTCACATTAAATGAGGTATTCGACGCTCCAGTTTTATCATTTATACCGTGATTGCCTTTTCAAGCCTTAATTGACACGTTGTGACCATTGCGTAATATGGTCACGAAAATCTCGTTAAGGAACGCCGATGCCTCCCCTGCGCCCAATTGCTCTTTTGGTTACCGCCAGCCTCATGGCAGGTTGTGCGGTGGGTCCGGATTACCATCGTCCAGATGCCCCGCTTTCAGATCATTACCTCGGGAAGTCTGCTGTCGAACCGCGATCAGGATCGACACCGGACAGCCTTGCCGCCTGGTGGGAAAGCTTTAACGATCCGCTACTGAGCAACCTCATCGACCAGGCCTTGCAGCAGAATCTGGACCTGGCACAGGCATCAGCGCGCGTCACCCAGGCCAAGGCCGGACTGGGCGCCGCAAATGCAGCACTGCTGCCCTCGGCGAATATCAGCGCACAGGCGGCACGCGCTTATCAGTCCGTCGAGACACCACTGGGCCAAGTCTTGAATTCAACACCCGGCTACGACCGTTACGGCAATGCCTACGAGGCCAATCTCGAGGCGGGCTGGGAAGTCGATGTCTTTGGCGGACTGCGCCGCGGGCGTGAGGCGGCACTGGCTGAGTATCAGGCCTCAGCAGCCGGTTTCACGGCGACGAGGCTGGCAATCGCTGCGCAAACAGCCGATATCTACATCACCCTGCGCGGATTACAGGCGCGGCTGGACATCGCCACCCGGCAAGTCGACACCCGGCGCGCATTGCTGGAGAAGGTTCAGTTGCTTTACGGCAAAGGGCTGGCCGCGGAGTATCAGGTGCGCCAGGCCGAGGGTGAGTTGTCGCAAGTCCAGGCGACCGTTCCGGTACTGCAAAGCGGTCTGGAGGCAGCCATGAATGCGATGGACGTGCTGCTCGGCACGCCTCCCGGCACTCACCGCACGCAACTGGCACGTGAGGGCGAGATTCCCGATGTACCGTCGCTGACTGCGCTGGGCACACCTGCAGATCTGCTGCGGCGCAGACCGGACCTGATCGTCGCCGAACGCCGTCTCGCGGCCTCCAACGCGCGTATCGGTGAAGCGATTGCCGAGTACTACCCGAAATTTTCCCTCAGCGCCTTGCTCGGCAGCGCGACTGCCGTCTCCGGCGGCAATCTTTTCACCAGCGGCGCGAGCCAATCGAGCGCTGTCCTGGGTCTGCGCTGGAGGCTATTCGACTTCGGACGCATCAACGCCCGGATCGATCAGGCCAAAGGCCAGGAATCTGAAGCATTGGCCGCCTATCGCCAGTCGGTACTGCGCGCCACCGAAGATGTAGAGAACGCGCTGTCTTCACTGGTGAATCGGCAAACTCAGACCACCACCCTTACCGGCGGCGAAGCCGCGCTGACTCAAGCTCGCCAGTCCTCGTTCACCGCCTATGAAAAAGGCACCGCCAGCCTGATCGATGTCCTGCACGCCGACGAAACACTGTTGCAGGCCTCCGACGCCAGAGCGCAAGCGCGGACCGAATCGGCCCGTGCGGCGGTAGCGGTGTTCAAGTCGCTGGGCGGGGGCTGGCAACCCACTGAATCACAACCTGTAGCGGCACGCTGAGCAGCACCACCAGATCGCTTTCAGGTCAGGGCATCAGGCTGCGCAGAATGAGGTTGGAGGTCAGCGTGGGCGCTACCTCGATAAAATCCAGATTGTGCTGCAGCAACAACGGATTGACGAAGGGACGCAGGGCCAGATGAATCGCTTCGACGGTCTCGTCCAGCGGGGTCTTGCGCTCGAACTCTCCGAGCTCTCGCCCTTCACGCACGATGTCGAAGATAAAGCGCTTGATCTGCTCCTCATACACCTGAGCACATGGCCAACGCTCCGCTGCCGAGAATGCCGCGATGTCGTAGAGCTTGCGATCATTGAAGAACAGGTCCACACCCGTGGCAATCACGGTCTTCACCAGCCGGCGGAAACGCTCGGTCGGCGAAATCCCCTCTGCGTTAACAGCCTGTTCGACCGCTGCAACCATTTGCCCCAGACAATTCGAGCAGATCGCTTCGCCGATCGCCTGCTTGGAATCAAAGAACTTATAGATGTACGCCTTGGAAAAACCGATGGCCCTGGCCAGATCGGACACCGTGGTTTTGCCATAGCCGTTTTGGCTGAAGTGTTCATTGGCTGCCGCGACAATCTGATCACGAATCTCGTGATCGACTGGGCCACGTGGGCCGGGCGAAGATATGGATGGCTGATTCATGGGCGTAGCTTACTCACCCTGTCGAGGTCTTACAAATCGTGACCAATAGACTACATATTCACGAAAAACGGCTGTCTGAAACGGGCTGACGTTCAAGTCATCGAACAGGGTGGATCGGCCCTTCTACGGCGTTTCCACTTCATCGACCGGCAACACCGGCAATGAAGCAAACATTTCGGCGCGGCATACCTCAAGGATTTCATCCGCCAAGGCGGAATCATCCGGACAGGCGCGTGACAAGACAATTGCGCCGACCGCACGCGACAGCAAGTCGATCATTTTCCTTCTTCCCTCACCCTCCGCGGCATCCGGCCCTGTCGGATATTTTTCCCCCAGAGTTTGCAGGGTGCGTTCAATGCCTTCGGCAAACGTGGCTTTCACATCGTCCGACTGACGCGCCGCGTCGCCACACAGTGCGGCCATCGTGCAACCGCTGCCGCGTCCGTCGCGATGTTCTCGATTCACGTAGACGTTGATGAAACCGGGCACGTCGAGCGCCTGGGCGCCGGTCAACGATTTGCCAAGACTGCAGGCCGAGGCTTCGGCCATCAGGTCAGCCTTCGAGCCGAAGTGCTTGTAGAAGCCTCCATGGGTGAAACCGGCAGCCGCCATGAGATCCGCCACACCGACGCCGTCAAAGCCACGCTCACGGAACAGCTCTGAGGCCGTCTCAACGATGTGTTCTCGATTGGCCTGCGCCTGGGCCTTGGTCACTCTCACGTGCAATACCTCGCGTTTAGCGGTAATTCCTGCGTCCGATGATACATAGATGTCGGCCATAATCAAAACCGTTGACAGTTTAGATTTCGATCATCATCCTAATTTCACACCCCACCGATCTCCATCAACGGGCACGGAAGATTCATCAGATGACCAAACAGACTCTGTTCACCCCTTACACGCTAGGCAGTCTCACGTTGTCGAACCGCGTTGTTCTCGCACCGCTGACACGCAACCGCGCAGGCCAGGGCTTTGTCCCCAGCGAATTCGCGGCCGCCTATTACAGCCAACGCGCCAGCGCCGGTTTGCTGATCAGCGAAGCGACGCAGATTTCCCGACAGGGCCAGGGTTATCAGGACACCCCCGGGATCTACACCCAGGCACAGATTGACGGTTGGCGCACAGTCACTGATGCCGTCCACGCCAAGGGCGGAAAAATCTTCCTGCAGCTGTGGCATGTCGGCCGCGTCTCACACGTTGACCTGCAAGAAAACGGCGCCGCACCGGTGGCCCCTTCTGCGCTGCGTGCCGCGACCAAAGTGTTCGTCAACAACCGCTTTGAAGACGTCTCCGAACCCCGCGCCCTGGAAACCAGCGAACTGCCGGGGATCGTCTCCGATTTCCGCCAGGCTGCGGCCAACGCAGTCGCCGCCGGGTTCGATGGCGTGGAAATTCACGGTGCAAACGGCTATTTGCTGGATCAATTCCTCAAGGACAACGCCAATCGGCGAACCGACGCTTACGGCGGCTCGATAGAAAATCGTGCGCGTCTGCTGCTCGAAGTGACGGCGGCTGTCATCAACGAGATCGGCGCGGATCGCACCGGTGTGCGTCTGTCTCCCGTGTCGCCGGCCAACGGCGTGGCCAGCAGCGATCCGCAGGCGCAATTCAATTACGTCGTCGAGCAACTCGACGCCCTCGGCGTGGTTTACCTGCACGTGGTCGAAGGCGCGACCGGCGGCCCGCGTGACGTAGCCCCCTTCGATTTCGGCGCCCTGCGCCAGCGCTTCAAAAACACCTATATCGCCAACAACGGCTATGACCTCGACCTGGCGAACGCGCGGCTCGCCGAAGACCAGGCCGACCTGATCGCCTTCGGTCGCCCGTTCATTGGCAACCCGGATCTGGTGGAGCGCCTCAAGCAGGGCGCGCCGCTGTCCGCGTTCAATCCCGCCACCCTCTACGGCGGCGGCGCGGCGGGCTACATCGACTACCCGACGCTGGCTGAATCGAGCGTCAGCGCAAGCTGAGCGCGTTCCGTTTCTCACCTCCTGAAAGAGAGATACCCCATGAGCACTCGCCCTACTGTTCTCATCACTGGCGCCTCCACCGGCATTGGCGCCGTCTATGCCGAACGCTTCGCCAAACGTGGTCACGATCTGGTACTGGTCGCCCGCGATCAGGATCGCCTGGACGCACTGGCAGCGCGCTTGCGCAGCGGGCACGACGTCGCCGTCGATGTTATCCCGGCGGACCTGACCCAACTCGCCGATCTGACCACCGTTGAAAGCCGCCTGCGCGACGACGCCCGCATCGGCATTCTCGTCAATAACGCCGGCGCCGCGCTGTCCGGCCACTTCGTCGACCAAAGCACCGACAGCGTCGCGCAACTGGTGGCCCTCAACACCACGGCGCTGGTGCGGCTCGCCAGCGCCATCGCCCCACGCCTGGCCAAGGCCGGCGACGGCGCAATCATCAACATCGGTTCGGTGGTGGGCCTGGCGCCGGAGTTCGGCATGAGCGTCTACGGTGCGACCAAGGCCTTCGTGCTGTTCCTGTCTCAGGGCCTGAGCCTGGAACTCTCGCCTCAGGGCGTCTACGTGCAGGCCGTGTTGCCCGCCGCCACCCGCACGGAAATCTGGGACCGCTCCGGCGTCGACATCAATACCCTGAGCGAAATCATGGAAGTGGGTGATCTGGTGGATGCCGCACTGGTCGGTTTCGATCGTCGCGAACCTGTGACCATCCCGCCGCTGCACGAAGCCGAGCGCTGGGATGACCTGCAGGGCGCACGCCAGGGCCTGCTGGGGCAAATCCGCCAGTCTGCGGTTGCCCAACGCTACCAGACGCCACAGTGATTTTTTGCTAGCGAGCATTCGCGCCGGGTTCGATGCAGGCACATGGCATTGCATCGCATCCTGCCGGCTTGCCGGAGTGACAATGAGTTCAATGCAGACAAATTCCCGCTCGGGTTCGCCGACGTCATTCATCGACGCGGCGAACCAGTCGATCACGGTCAACGGCATTCCCTTCGCCTACCGCGACACCGGGCCCGCAACCGGCGTGCCCCTCGTGCTGTTCAATCATTGGGGCGCGGTGCTGGACAACTTCGACCCCGCGATCATCGATGGCTTGGCGCAAACCAGACGCGTCATCACCACCGACTATCGCGGCATCGGCAACTCGGGTGGAACCGCGCCACTGACGGTGGGTGAAATGGCCGACGATGCCATCCAGCTGATCAGGGCGCTGGGGCTGAAAACCGTGGATGTGCTCGGATTTTCCCTCGGGGGTTTCGTCGCTCAGGACATTGCCCTCAAGGCGCCTGACTTGGTACGCCGGTTGATTCTGACCGGTACTGGACCGGCGGGCGGCACCGGCATCGACGAGGTCGGCACAGTGTCATGGCCATTGATCCTCAAAGGCTTGCTGACCCTGCGCGATCCCAAGTTCTACCTTTTCTTCACCTCGTCGGCCAATGGGCGACGGTCTGCCTCGCAGTATTTACGACGCCTCAAGGCACGCAAGAACAATCGCGACAAGGGCCCGACACCCCGCGCCTTCCTGCGGCAATTGAAAGCCATCACGGCGTGGGGCAAACAACCGCGGCAAGCGCTTGGGCGCTTGCACACACCGACGCTGGTCGTCAACGGCGACAACGACATCATGGTGCCCAGCGTTAACTCGTTTGAACTGGCCAGGCTTATCCCCGACGCACAGTTGGTGATTTATGAGGATGCCGGGCACGGCGGGATTTTCCAGCATCACGCCGACTTTGTGGCCAAGGCGCAGGCGTTTCTCGATGCTTGATCACGTCACGCAGCAACACCGCAACCCACCGACTCCCCTCCGTACAACCAGCAAGAGCCGCACCACGATGAAAGCATTTCTGATTGATGGCTATGGCAAGAACCCCGGACGCATTGGCGAAGCACCCGCCCCTGCAGTCGGTGCCCACGACATCTTGATCGAGGTCCATGCGAGCAGTGTCAACGTGCTGGATTCGAAGATCAGCAAAGGCGAGTTCAAGCTGATCCTGCCCTACGCCTTTCCGTTGATATTGGGCAATGACCTGGCGGGTGTCGTGGTTGAAGTCGGCCCGCAGGTGACACGCTTCAAACCGGGAGACGAGGTATACGCTCGCCCGCCCGAAGCGCGGATCGGGACGTTCGCCCAATTGATCGCCGTGAACGAAAACGCGGTTGCCCTGAAACCCGCCAATACCGACATGGCGCAAGCCGCATCCCTGCCCTTGGTTGCACTGACCGCCTGGCAAGTACTGGTTGAAACCGCCCGGCTGCAAAAGGGCCAGAAAGTGCTGATTCACGCGGGCTCCGGCGGCGTCGGCAGCATTGCCATTCAGCTTGCCAAACACCTCGGTGCGTTTGTCGCCACAACCACCAGTACCGCCAATGTCGAATGGGTCAAGGCGCTGGGGGCCGATCTAGTCATCGACTATAAACAGCAGAACTTCGAAAATGTGCTGCGTGACTACGACGTGGTGCTGAACAGCCTTGGCGCCGACGTGCTGGAGAAATCACTCGCGGTCCTGAAACCCGGTGGTCAACTCATTTCCATCTCAGGCCCACCCACTGTGCAGTTCGCGAGGGAGCAAGGATTGTCCTGGCCATTGCAGCAAGTCATGCACCTGCTGAGCCTTGGCATTCGTCGCAAAGCGCGCAAGCAGGATGTCAGCTACGCGTTCGTGTTCATGCGGGCCAATGGCGCTCAACTGCAACACATCACCGCGCTCGTTGAGGACGGAATCATCAAACCTGTGGTTGATCGCTCCTTCCCCTTTGAATCAACGGCCGAGGCATTGAAGTACGTTGAGCGGGGACGCGCCAAGGGCAAGGTCGTTGTTGCGCTCAAATGACCACGCCGCCTGTTCCTGAATCGAACGTAGACACTGCACACCCTTTACTGCTGGAGCGGCCCTCAGCCGAAGTGATTTCGCCAGAGGAGCAGCAAGCGCTTCAACCGGATGATGTGCAGGTTCAACCGCCCGTTATCGTTTGGCGCAGTTTGATGCTTGAGCCATAAGGAAGGTTGCAGGTGATCTCGTCAGGCTGTCGCGCTCGACTCGACAAGATGAATTTGCGTGGCATTGCGTCCGGCCAGCCAGGCCAGCACGGAAGCGGCGACCAGGACAGCGGCGCTAAGCTCGAAGGTGGCTTTGTAACCGCTCAAATCAAAGGCCAGACCGCCAATGATTGCGCCGCCGGCGATCGCCAGTTGGACGATGGCTACCAGCAAGCCGCCTCCGGCTTCCGCATCATCCGGGAGCGTCTGCGCCAGCCACGTCCACCAGCCGACCGGCGCGGCCGTGGCAACCAGCCCCCAGAGTCCGAGCAGCACGGCGGTCAGCACCGGCGATTTGCCGAAGCTGACCAACGCCAGCGCGATCACCGCCATGATCAGCGGAATGGCGGTCAACGTGCGGTAGAGGCCGCGCCCCACAAACCGTTCGATCAGAAAGGTGCCGATAAAACCTGCCACTCCAAGCCCCAGCAGCATGAACGACAAGGTTGAGACACTGACGCCCGTCACGCCCTCAAGAAATGGTCGCAGGTAGGTGAACAGCATGAACTGGCCCATGAAAAAGACGCTGACGGCGACCATGCCCAAAGCTACTGGCAATTGCTTCATCAGACGCAGAACGTTGCCGCTACCTGCCTGGCGTTCGGCCTTGAAGGACGGCAGGCTGATCAGCAGCCACACGGCGGCAAGCACCGCGACCGGAACCACACAGAAGAATGCACCGCGCCAGCCGATCAACGAGCCGAGAAAGCTGCCCGCCGGAGCGGCGATGACCGTGGCCAAAGCGTTGCCGCCATTGACGATGGCCAGCGCACGGGAAACCTGTTCAGGCTTCACCAGGCGCATGGCAGTCGCCGCCGACAGCGACCAGAAACCACCAATCGCAATCCCGATCAACGCACGTCCGAACATGAACGACGGGTAGCCCGGGGCGAGTGCGACGACCGTTCCGGAGACGATCATCAACAAGGTCAGGCAAAGCAGAAGCTTCTTGCGTTCGATGCGAGCGGCGACCGAGGCAATCAACAGACTGGTGATCAAGGCAAAGGCACCGGACACGGAAATCCCCTGCCCGGCCTGACCTTCGGTGATATGCAGGTCCGCCGCGATAGGCGTCAGCAGACTGACGGGCATGAACTCTGAAGCGACCAGGGCGAATGCGGCCAACGACATGGCCAGCACGGCGCTCCAGCCGCCCGTTCTTTTAGAAGGTTTTGTAGAAGGTAACGTCATGAAAACTACCTGTGGTGCGAAAAAAACGTAGGGGGGTGATGCGCAGGGGCAAGCAGTTTGTCGCCCGTCCGGGCACTGCCCCTGTAACAGATAGACACATTCTCCCGGTCAATCCGGTGCTTCCCTAGTGCATTCCTCTTGAATGCTTGCCTGATCCTCTGGGGATGCAGGGTGATGGATAGGAAACGTCGCGCGCGCGCATTAGAGTCCGGTCAAAGGAGTGAGCCCACATGATCCCGACCCCTCTGCCCCAGGAATCACCTTTGGCGCGGCACATCGACCCGCGTGTGAACGCGCCGGGTGACTTCGCCACGTCGATACCCGGGCTGTCGCTGTTTCGTCGCGACCAGCCGGCGCCCCCCGTTGTGTGCATGATCGAACCCAGCCTGATTCTCGTGGGTCGTGGCGAAAAGCGCTTGTGGGTCGGCGGTGAGGGCTACAGCTATGACCCGTCGCGGTTTCTGGTCACGTCGCTGGACCTGCCCGCCAACTCCGAAGTAATGCTCGCCACTCCCGAATGGCCCTGTGTCGGCCTTGTGCTGAAACTGGATGTCAGCATGCTTGCCGAGGTCATTACCAAGAGCGGCTTGCCCGCGAAACGCCAGCCATCAACGGGTACGGGCGCTGCGATTGGCAGCCTGTCGTCAGCGTTGGAGGACGCGCTCGATCGCCTGCTGGCATTGCTCGATGAACCCGAGGCGATCCCGGTCCTGGCGCCGCTGATTCTGCGAGAAATCCACTATCGGCTGCTCCACACCGACCAAGGCCCGCGACTGCGGCAGATCACTGCCGTCGACGGTCAGGGTTATCGCATCGCCAAGGCCATTGACTGGCTGAAGGTCAACTACACCGATGCCCTGCGCATCGACGATCTGGCGGCGCGAGTGCAGATGAGCGCGCCGACCTTTCACCATCATTTCCGCCAGCTCACCGGCATGAGTCCGCTGCAATACCAGAAATGGCTGCGGCTCAACGAAGCGCGCCGACTGATGCTGATCGAGCGCCTCGATGTGTCGCGGGCAGCGTTTGCGGTGGGCTATGAAAGCCCTTCGCAGTTCAGCCGCGAATACGGCCGTCTGTTCGGCACCGCGCCGAGCCGCGACATGGCCCTTTTGCGCGGGCAGCCCTTCGAGGCAGCAGCGCTCGGCACAGTCGCGAATTGAACGAAAACCGGTGATGCGCCCCGCCGCGTGTCACCGCTCATAACAATGCACGTCAACCGATGATCAGCGGGTGAATCATGGAACTACGAATCAACCAGAAGACCTATCAGGTCGATGCCGACGCCGATACGCCCCTGCTGTGGGTGATCCGCGATGATCTGGGCATGACCGGCACCAAGTACGGCTGCGGACTGGCGCAATGCGGCGCCTGCTCGGTGCTGGTGGACGGCAACGTCGTGCGCTCGTGCGTCACGCCGGTGGCGGGTGTGGTTGGCCGCGAGGTCACCACCATTGAAGCCATCGAAACCGATGACGTGGGCAAACGAGTCGTCTCGACCTGGGTCGATCTGCAGGTCGCCCAGTGCGGCTACTGCCAGTCCGGGCAGGTGATGGCTGCCACCGCGCTGCTCAAGCAGAACCCCAAACCGAGTGATGCGCAGATCGAGGCGGCGATGGTCAATCTGTGCCGCTGCGGTACTTACAACGCCATTCATGCCGCCGTGCATGAACTTGCCGGCAAGGGGGACGCGTGATGAACGTTCGTATCGACCCTTCACAACACGCTTCAGTCCTGGATCTGCAGGAACCGATCAATGTGTCGCGCAGACGTTTCCTGACCGGTACCGCCGTCGGCGCGCTGGTGCTCGGCTTCGGCCTCCCACTCGGTTCCACACGGGTGCAAGCTGCAGCGGCGACGACGGCCGAGCGCGGCACGCAGGTCCCGGCGTTTCTCGAGATCCGTCCGGACAACCGCGTGCGTCTGCTGTGCCCGTTCATGGAAGGTGGACAAGGCACGTTCACCGCAATGGCGCAGATCGTCGGTGAAGAACTGGATGCCGATCCGGCGACCTTCCTGGTCGAAGCCGCCCCGCCCGGCGAGGCCTACGTAGTCATGGAGAACGGCATGCGCATCACCGGCGGCAGTATGTCGGTGCGCATGAGTTACCCGGTCATGCGCCGCCTCGGTGCCCTCGCCCGCGCCATGCTGTTGCAGGCCGGCGCGCAGCAACTGGGCGTGCCGGTGAGCGAGTTGAGCACCGAGCCTGGCAAGGTGGTCCATGCGAAGTCGGGCCGCTCGCTGGCCTACGGTGAACTGGCCGAGCGCGCGATGGATCTGCCGGTACCCGATCCGGCCTCGGTGAAGCTGCGTGATCCGAGCCAGTTCCGCTGGATCGGCAAACCGGTGAAGCGTCTCGACGCTTACGACAAATCCACGGGCAAGGCGCTGTACAGCATCGATCTGAAAGTCGACGACATGCTGCATGCCGCCGTTCAACATGCCCCGCGCCTGGGGATGACCGTGGGCAACTTGCGCAACGAAGACCAGGTCAAGGCGATGAAAGGCGTGCATTCCGTGCACCGTCTGCCGGGCGCTGTAGCGGTGGTCGCCGAGCGCTGGTGGCACGCCAAACGTGCCGTCGAGGCGATCCAGGTCGACTGGCAAGAGCCGACGGCCGACAGCAAAGTGCGGCCGATGCCCGCTGACTTTTCCAGCGATGCCTGGTTCAAGCGCCTCGCTGAAGATAAAAGCCCGGCCAAAGATGATGAAAACGAAGGCGACGTGGCGGCGATTCTCAAGGAGACCAAGACCCGGATCGACGCCACCTACCACAACCAGTACCTGAACCACGGTCAGCTGGAGCCACCTTCAGCACTGGCCCGATTCAACCCGGACGGTTCGCTGGAGGTCTGGCTGCCGAATCAGGCGCCGGACATGTTCCGCGCCGACATCGCCAAGCGTACGGGCCTCAATCTTTCGCGCATCACCTTGCATTCGCCACTGCTGGGTGGGTTCTTCGGCCGGCATTTCCTCTATGACTCGGCCAGTCCGTATCCGCAGGCGATTGCGCTGTCCAAGGCAGTTGGCCGTCCGGTCAAGCTGATCTGGAGCCGCGAAGAAGAGTTCCTGCGTGACGTGCTCCGCCCGGTTGCCGCGGTGAATTTCCGGGCGGCACTGGACAACGACGGCTGGCCGCTGGCAATCGAAGCGATCAGTGCCACCGAAGGCCCGACCGAAGCCCTCGCCGGCAAGCAAGGTGAAAAGCTCGATCCGACCGCGCTTGAAGGCTTGTCGGGCAAGTCCTATGCGATCCCCAACAAGCGCATCGCGCAGATTTACGTCAAAGGCCCGGCGATGCTTGGCTACTGGCGCTCGGTGGGCAATTCCCTCAACGACTTCTTCTATGAATCGTTCCTCGATGAACTGGCCGACAAGGGCGGCAAAGACCCGTTCGACCTGCGCCTGCATTTGCTGCGTGACAACCAACGGCTGACCACACTGCTGCAAGCCGTGGGTGAACTGTCGGGCGGCTGGAAACGTGGGCCGTTTACCGCCGAGGATGGCAGCCGGCGTGCGCGCGGGGTGGCCATGGCTTCGCCGTTTGGTACGGAGACGGCGGTGATCGCCGAGGTGTCCATCGAGAACGGCCAGGTCAAGGTGCATGACATCTGGCAAGCGATTGACCCGGGCAGCATCGTCAACCCGGCGATTGTCGAGGCTCAGGTCAATGGCGCCGTGGCGTTGGGACTGTCGCAAACGCTGGTGGAAGAAGCCGTGTGGATTGATGGCAAACCCCGGGCGCGCAACTACGACTTGTATCCGATCCTGCCGCCTGCGCGGATGGCACGGGTCCATGTGCGCGTGGTCGAGAGCGGGGAAAAAATGGGTGGCATCGGTGAGCCGCCGTTGCCTGCCGTCGCGCCCGCGGTCGCTAACGCGGTGGCAGCGCTGACCGGTCAGCGGGTGCGCAGCCTGCCCATGAGCCGACACACTTTCACTTGATCAGCGCCGGAGCGTTCATGAATAACAGCCGATTCGCAAGAACCGCTGGCTGGCTGGCGGTGCCGTGCCTGCTCGCGGCAGGCCTTCTGGCCTGGTACGTCACCCGCGAGCCAGTCTCGCGCCTGGAGAACCATCAGATCGCCGTGGCCGACATCGACCCGGCGCTGGTCGCCCGTGGCGAATACGTCGCCAGGCTCAGCGATTGCGTAGCCTGTCACAGCGTGCCGGGCGGTGCGCCATTCGCCGGTGGGCTGGAAATGGCCACGCCGCTGGGCGCGATCCATGCGACCAATATCACCCCGGACACGGAAACCGGCATCGGCCACTACAGCCTGGCGGACTTCGACCGTGCCGTTCGCCACGGCGTGGCGCCCGACAGTCGCCGTCTGTACCCGGCGATGCCCTACCCGTCCTACGCCAAGCTCAGTGATGAAGACGTACGAGCGCTGTATGCGTTTTTCATGAAAGGCGTAGCGCCGGTCAAACAGGCGAACATCCCCAGTGCGATTCCGTTTCCGCTGAACCTGCGTTGGCCGATTGCGCTGTGGAACGGTGTATTTGTTGACGCCGAACCTTATGTGTCCAAACCGACGCAGGATGAACGATGGAACCGCGGCGCTTATCTCGTGCAGGGCGCCGGGCACTGCGGCAGTTGCCACACGCCGCGCAGCCTGGCGTTCAACGAGAAGGCACTGGATGAGTCCGGCAAGCCATACCTCGCCGGCGCCCTGCTCGATGGCTGGTACGCCCCGAGCCTGCGTGATGATCACAACACCGGGCTGGGCCGCTGGAGCGAGCAAGAGATCGTGCAGTTCCTCAAGACCGGTCGCAACCAGCACGCGGTGGTCTACGGCTCGATGACCGAGGCGTTCAACAACTCCACGCAGTTCATGAGCGATGACGATCTGACGGCCATTGCCCACTACCTGAAGTCGCTACCCGGTGATCGCGAACGCGATGGTGCACCCTGGCAGTATCAAGCGGTTTCGGCAGCGCCACGTCTGGACTCGCCCGGTGCGCAGACCTACGTGACGCGCTGTGCGTCGTGCCACGGTCTGGACGGCAAGGGTCAATCGCAATGGATGCCGCCGCTGGCGGGCGCGACTTCTGCACTGGCCAGGGAAAGTGCCTCGGCAATCAACATCACTCTGAATGGTTCGCAACGAGTGGTGGCGGCCGGCGTGCCGGATGCCTATCGCATGCCGGCCTTCCGTGAGCAGCTGTCGGATCAGCAGATCGCCGAGGTGCTGACTTTTATGCGCAGCACCTGGGGCAATCACGGCAAAGCTGTGGATGCGAACACGGTTGGCAAACTGCGTGAGCACACTGATCCGGCCAGCAGCAGTCCGATCATCCTGCAGATGCGTTAAGACGAAATGGACGCGGTCGGGTTCGAAGCCAAGGGCAGTACGACAGAGACGATCCTCGCCACGCTGAAGCTTATTTGGGCTTACCGGGCAATACCGCCCCCAATACCTGTTTAGCCGTTTGCACGATGACACCCGCTTCGTCCGGGTCGCCCTTGAGCAGGGTAGTGGCGAATTTCTTCGCCTGTTCCAGCTTGATATGCGGAGGCAGCGGCGGCACGTTCGGGTCGGTCTTGAATTCGATGACGACCGGCACCTCCGAGGCGAACGCCTTTTCCCAGGCAGCGGCGACGTCTTCTTCCCGATCGACAAAAATGCCTTTGAGACCGATGGAGATGGCGAACAAGTGGTAAGGCACATCCGGAATACTTTGCGACGCTGTGAATTTTGGGTCGCCCTCCATCACGCGCTGCTCCCAGGTGACCTGATTCAAATCCTCGTTGTTGAACACGGCGCAGATCCACTTCGGGCTGTCCCACTGCCGCCAGTATTTGGCGACCGTTATCAGTTCGGCCATGTTGTTCATCTGCATGGCGCCATCGCCGACCAAGGCGATCACCGGCCGTTGCGGGAAAGCGAACTTCGCCGCGATCGCGTAGGGCACGGCGGCTCCCATCGAGGCCAGGCCACCGGAAAGCGAGCACTTCATGCCCTTGCGGATTTTCAGGTCACGGGCGAACCAGTTGGCGCAAGAACCGGAGTCGCTGGTGATGATGGCCTGCTCGGGTAACCGCGGGGACAACTCGTACACCACCCGTTGTGGGTTAACCGGATCGGCCTTGGCCATGGCGCGCTTCTCAAGGGTTTTATCCCAGCTCGCCCGCCAGCCTTCGATCTTTTTACGCCACTTGCGCAGCGGCTTGTGTTCGAGCAACGGTGCCAGTGCCGCGAGGGTCTCGGCTGCATCGCCAACCAGATTGACTTCCATCGGGTAGCGCAGACTTAGCATGTCGGGCTGCAAATCGATCTGGACCCCGCGCGCCTGCCCCTCCTTCGGCAGGAATTCGGCATAGGGAAACCCCGATCCGATCATCAGCAGGGTGTCGCACTCCGTCATCAGTTTGTAGCTCGGCTCTGTACCGAGCAGACCGATGCAGCCCGTGACCCAGGGCAACTCGTCCGGCAACACCGCTTTACCGAGCAGCGCCTTTGCCACTCCGGCGCCCAGTTTCTCGGCAATCGCAAACACTTGCTCGCTGGCTTGCAGCGCTCCGGCACCCACCAGAATCGCAACCTTCTCCCCCGCATTCAGCACGTCGGCGGCACGTTGCAGATCCGCGTCGTAAGGCAGCACCTTCGGCTTGCTGTAACCGATCCCGGAATGCGCGGTGCCATGGGCCCGCGCGGGGGCCTTGTACTCGATGTCCTGCAAGTCGTTCGGCAATATCAGCGCCGTCACCCGGCGTTCGCCGACCGCCGTGCGTACCGCGCGATCCAGCAGGTGCCGGACCTGCGAAGGTGCCGAAGCCTGCTGCACGAATGCTCCGGCCACGTCCTTGAACATCGAGACCAGGTCCAGCTCCTGCTGATAATGGCTGCCCAGTGCCGTGCGCGCCTGCTGCCCGACAATCGCCAGCACCGGCATGTGGTCTAGCCGAGCGTCGTAAAGTCCGGTGATCAGGTGCGAGGCGCCGGGGCCGGATGTCGCGATGCACACACCCAGTTCACCAGTGAATTTGGCATGGGCGGACGCCATGAACGCCGCCATTTCCTCGTGACGCGCCTGGACGAACTCGATCTTGCCACCTGCCCGGCTCAACGCACCGAAGACGCCGTTGATACCGTCGCCGGGATAACCAAAAATTCGTGTCACACCCCATTGGCTCAGGCGCTCGACCAGAAAATCACCCACTGTCACCGTCATGTCCGACCTCATCTTTTCATTGCGTATGACATCCCGGTGCGCCGACATCCACGACACGCTCGGGAGATGTAAAGGTCTGGACAGCCCGTCGGACGGCGAAGTTTCGATTAGTTGCGCCCTTGATCCCTCCCACGCCGATAAAGGCTACAGAGCGATACAAAAACTCCGCTGCACGACACATCTCGGGTACATGCCAATGCAAAAGTGTGAGCCATCGGAACCTTCGCTGTCCGACATCCCCCATCACTCAGGCAGGTATTTCCATGATCAATCAACTCGACACCGTGCTGTACACCGGCAAGACCCGCACCACCGGCGGGCGCGATGGCGCATCGCGCAGTTCGGACGGCAACCTGGACATCAAGCTCTCGCCGCCCGGTTCAAATGGTAGCGGCACCAATCCGGAACAACTGTTGGCCGCCGGTTGGTCGGCCTGCTTCATCGGCGCCATGGGCAAGGCAGCCGCGGCACAGAAGATCAGGCTTCCGGCGGATGTGGCGGTCGAAACCGAAATCGATCTGGGCAAGGCCGGCGACGCATTCTTTCTTCAGGCGCGCCTGAGTGTCAGCCTGCCGGGGCTAGAGCCTTCGGTCGCTCAGGCGCTGGTGGACGCTGCGCATCAGACCTGCCCTTACTCAAAGGCCACTCGCGGCAACATCGACGTCACCCTGCGGCTGATCTGAATCAGCCCTGTTTGATCCGACAAACCGCCCGATGCACGGCTTCGGGCGGTTTTTTTACAGGGTTGAGCGATACCGTTTCTCCGGTTCAAACAACCAGAGGTGCGAACGGTCATTGAACGATTTACGCGAACGACGTCTCGTGCTCGCTTTCGTGAACGTAAATCCACGAGATTCCCGATGGCGAATCCGGGTCGAGGCGCATCAGCGCCGAGTCGACTTTCTTCTTGGTGATCCCGTTCTTGACCAGGTCGAAAACCGTGAGGAAGAAGTCACCGGGAAGCGGCGTGATCGAGAGATTGATGATGTGCGACTCGGGGCTCCCGGCACGTTTGCCGTGCAGCCCCCAAAGGCGTTCCCAGTAGTTCTCCCGGTCCATGATCTGACCGTCCGTGAGCACCACCCGGAAATCGTTCGCCAGGGCATCGTACAAAGGCTTGATCGCCTCTTCCGACTGGGAAGCCACTCCGCGCGACCACGGGAAAAAGAGGTTGTACCAGCGGTACACCTCGGCTTTGACGAGTGCGGTTTTATCGGTTGTTTCGGTGACTCGGCTGATTGCCATCTGCGTTCTCCTTAACGAGTTCAAAGGCGCGGGTTTCCGTTACGCATCGCCGGAGCGACGCTCCGCGCCTCATTCAAGATCCATCCTGAAATCAACGTCACGGGGCCAGTTCGAATTCGCTTCAATGACTTCAGAATTTCGCCTGTCATTTGGCTGACCCGGCCACAAAAGTAGACGCCAACCTGCTGAATTGCATAGGAAGCTGACAAACGGCTTTTCGGTTGGCTGTGCTGCAACGTCCGTGCTTGAGCGGTTCCGTAATGACTCAAGCCTACCGCCCTCTCCCGTTGCGCTATTTCACATTTTTTTCACGAAGCGCTTTGTTGCGGTAAAAAACCCTGACACAATTATTGGCAATGATTCTCAACTGCTCTTTGTTTGCTATTTAAAATCAGGAAGCCTCAATGTCGCGTCCCATCTCGCAGAGTCGTTTCACCCCGTCACGCAACCTCCTGTCCATGGCTATCTGCATGGCCGTCATGACCCCGGCGCTGGCCGATGAAACCCGCGAGGTGCAAGACGCTGCCCCACCCGCCACCCTCGAACTCGGCGCGACTGCAATCACATCCACCCAACTGGGCAGTACCACCGAAGGCTCGGAGTCGTACACCACCGGCACCATGGCCACCGCCACCAAACTGCCGCTGACCCTGCGCGAAACACCGCAAGCCGTCACTGTCATCACCCGTCAGCGCATGGACGATCAGGCGATGACCAGCATCAACGACGTGGTCAACGCCACGCCTGGGCTGTTCCTCGACTACTCCAACGGCCCAGGCCGACAGGCCTATAAAGCCCGGGGTTTCAACATCGACAACCTGATGTACGACGGCATTCCAAGCGGCTACGACGGCGTGAACGTCGGGTCCCAGCCGAATCTGGCGATGTTCGATCGGGTCGAGGTGGTCCGCGGTGCGACCGGTCTGGTCACCGGCGCCGGCAACCCTTCGGCGGCGATCAACCTGGTGCGCAAACGGCCATTGGCCGAGCAGCGCGTCACCCTGACCGGCGCCGCCGGAACCTGGGACAACTATCGCGGCGAGCTCGATGCTTCCAGCCCGCTCAACGACAGCGGCACCCTGCGCGGCCGGGTGGTCACGTCCTACCACGACGCCAACAGCTTCATCGATGACGTCGACGAGCAACACAACCTGTTCTACGCCGTCACCGAAGCCGATCTGAGCGACGACACCACCCTGACCCTCGGTTTCTCGCACCAGAAGGACAGGACCAACTACTTCTGGGGCTCGTCGATGATCGGCCTCGACGGCCATCACCTTGATCTGCCGCGCTCGTATAACCCCGGCACTTCCTGGGAAGACAAGGATCAGGAAATCAACACCGTCTTCGCCGAGATCCGTCAGCAACTGGCCAACGACTGGAAGCTGCAGGTCAACGCCAACTATTCCGAGCAGAACGCGCTGTTCTCCGGCTCGTACCAGTCGCGCTGGGTCAACGACACCCTGGCCCGCACGGTTTACCAGTCCAAGGCCGATGAAAACCAGGCAGGTCTCGACGCCTTCTTCAGCGGCCCGTTCGAAGCCTTCGGACGCAGCCATGAACTGGTGGTCGGCGCCAGCAAACGCATCTACGACCTGACCACCCACAACTACTCGCCGTACGACACCAACTGGCCGATCAACGCCGGCAAACCGGACTTCGTCCACACCAACAATACGCGCGAAGTCACCACTCAGGACGGCGTGTACCTGACCACCCGCCTGAGCCTGGCCGACCCGCTGAAGCTGATCCTCGGCGGGCGTCTGGACTGGTACGACTACGACAACCGCGATGGCGACGGCGATTACAAAGTCACCCGCAACGTCACCCGCTATGCCGGCCTGATCTACGAGCTGGACGACCATCATTCGGTGTACGCCAGCTACAGCGACATCTTCACCCCGCAGAGCAACAAGGGCACCTCCGGTAACCCGGTCAAGCCGATCGTGGGCAAGAACTACGAGGTCGGTATCAAGGGCGAATACCTGGGCGGCGCGCTGAATGCCAGCCTCGCCGTGTTCCGTGTCGATCAGGAAAACCGCGCGGTGCAGGTGTTCGTGCCGAACTGCCCGCAGTCTTCCTGCTATGACGCCTCCGGCGAGATCCGCAGCCAGGGTATCGACCTCGAGCTGCAAGGCGCGCTCACCGACAACTGGCAGATCGGTGGCGGCTACACCTACGCCCGCACGCACACCATCAAAGACGAGGCGAACCCGCAGAACGTCAACAAGCAGTTCGACACCGACATCCCGGAGCACCTGTTCAAGCTCACCACCCGCTACAACTTCCAGGGCCCGCTGGAAAAACTGCGTGTGGGCGGCAACATCTCCTGGCAGAGCCGCATGTACAACGACATCGAACTGCTCGATGGCGGCAACTACCGCCTCAAGCAAGGCGCTTACGCCGTGACCGACCTGATGGCCGGCTACCGGGTCAATGACAACCTCGACCTGCAACTCAACGCCAACAACATCTTCGACCGCAAGTACTACTCCACCATCGCCAACTCCGTCAGCTACGGCGGCGACAGCTATGGCACGCCGCGCAACATGATGCTGACGGCCAAGTACACCTTCTAGGTCTTCTTAGCGCAGGGACGCGCCAGAATGTCTTCCAGAAAATCAATGAACACATTGATACGGCTGGAGCCACGGTGATTGGGCAGATACAACGCATTGATGCAGCAGCTCGCATTACCGGGGTTGACTTCATACCCCTTCAGCAGCCGCATCAACCGACCCGCCTCAACATCAGCGCGCACCAGCCAGTCGGCCAGCAGGGCCACCCCGCGCCCCGCCACCGCCGCTTCGCGCAGGATGTCGGCATTGTTGCTTTGCAGGCGGCCATGGACATTGAGCTGGATGGTTTCCTCGTCGCCCTGGAACGTCCAGTGCTGGTGCGAACCACCGTAGTCGAAGCGCAGGCATTGATGCTCAAGCAAGTCTCGTGGATGCGCCGGCACAGCGTGACCGCTCAGGTAATCCGGACTCGCCACCACCCAGCGCTGGAAGCCGCCCACGCGTTTGCTGACGATATCGTCACTGACCACCGACGATCCCAGGCGCACCGAGACATCGATCTGCTCGCTCAGCAGATCGCTGACCTGATCGCTCAACGACACACTGATTTCAAGCCCCGGATGGCGGTCGAGCAATACTCCCAGTTGCGGCGCAATGATCTGTCGGCCGAACTCCACCGGCACGCTGATGCGCAGGCGTCCCTGCGCCTCGCTGCCCCGGTCGGCGACAACCGCGTCGGCCTCATCGATGGCATCGAGAATGGCCACCGCTTTCTCGAAATAGGTTTGGCCGGCGACCGTCACGCTGGTGTTGCGTGTCGTGCGGTTGAGCAGGCTGGCGCCCAACTCGTGTTCCAGCCCCGCCACCTGGCGTGTCACCGAGGACGTCGAGATGCCGAGTTTGCGCGCCGCCGAGGAATAACCACCGCAACGTACGGTTTCAACGAACATCTTCAGTGCCAGCAACTTGTCCATAAGTGGAGCCCGATCGAAAGGAAACGGTGATGATTGTGCATCACCGTTCGCCAATCGTCTTGTAGGACCGTGCTTCATCGGACTCAGCGGTGCCTGCGTTTCAGGCATCGGCCTTGCGGCTCAGGAACAGCGCCAGGGCCAGCGCCGGCAGCAACGCCACGGACACGGCGGACAGGTTCCAGCCAAAATGCTCGTAGAGCGGACTGGCGACCAGCGATCCCAGAGCACCGCCGACGAAGATGCTGGTCATGTACACGGCATTCAGGCGGGCCCGGCTGTGCGGATCGAGGGCGTACACCTCGCGCTGGCCCAGCACCATGTTCAGTTGCACGGCGAAGTCCAGCAGCACCGCGCAAACCACCAGCCAGACATAGCCGCTGCCCGGCAGCGCGGCGATCAGCAACGAGGCCGGAGCGAGCAACAGTGCCACGAGCGTCCCGCGCCGACCGTGCCCGGCATCGGCCAGCCGCCCGGCAATCGGCGCTGCGACCGCGCCGACGGCGCCGACCAGGGCAAATATCGCCACCTGTGCCTGACTGAAACCGTGGTGCCGCATCAGCTGGATCGGTGCGAGGGTCCAGAACAGGCTGAAACTGGCGAACAGCAAGCCCTGATACAGCGAACGCTGACGCAGAACCGCGTGCCGACGGGCCAGCGCAAACACCGAGCCGATCAGCGCAGCGTACGTCGCCTGATGGCTCGGGACGCGGCGCGGCAAGGCAATCGCCATGATCAGTGCGATGACAGCCATCAGCGCCGCTGCGCTGAAAAACACCCCGCGCCAGCCGAACACTTCCACCAGCAGACTCGACAGTGGCCGCGACAGCAGAATGCCCAGCAACAGGCCGCTCATGATGTTGCCCACCACCCGGCCACGGGTTGCCTCGGGCGCCAGATGCGCGGCCAACGGCACCAGAATCTGCACCGCCACCGAAGTCAGGCCGATCAGCAACGACAGGACCAGGAACATCGACGGCGAATGCGTCAGACCGGCGCACAACAGCGTCACGCTCGCCGCCAGGGTAAAGCCCACCACCAACCGACGGTTTTCCATCAGGTCGGCCAGCGGCACCAGCAACAGCAGCCCCAGTGCATAACCGAACTGCGTGAGTGAAACGATCAGACTGGCATTGGCACTGGACAGGCCGATCTGCGGCGCGATCAGTTCGACGATCGGCTGAGCGTAATAAAGGTTGGCCACGACCGCGCCGCAGCAGAATGCCAGGAACGCGACCATCAGGCCGGAAAGTGAAGCGGATGGTTCGGCCTTGGCCGCCGCTGCCGGATTGCCCGTAAGCATGATGACACCTCGATGAGTTGGGAAAGTGACGCCAAGGCTAGGGGCTGTGCGGGCGTTCGAGTATCCATCCCTCGGGCAATTGAGTGATGCGCCAAATGCAACGACTCCCGGCGTTGCACTTGGCGCAACGTGCTATTGCGCAGGCTGGCAATACTCGGACGGATGCACCCTCTCTACCCTTGGTCACCTGGCGCAGGGCTTTCCATCAGCGCCCTTCCCCGGTCGTTCAAGGAGTTGTCGAAGATGCCGAATCCGTCCCTCACGCCCACCGCGTGCCTCTTGGGCCAACGCTCATGAACGGCCATTTCATGAAATCCAGAGCACTGTGGGTCAGCGCGGCAGCCCTCGCGTCGATCGGTGCAATCGCTGCCCTGGCGCTGATGTGGCGGCCGGCAATTGCGCCGGTCGAACGCCCGCAAACCTTCGACTCCGCGCAACTGCAACGCGGCGCACGAGTGGTCGAGGCTGGCGACTGTGCGGTGTGTCACACGCGGCCCGGTGGCCAATACCTGGCCGGTGGACTGCCGCTGGTGACGCCGTTCGGCACCCTCTACAGCACCAACATCACCCCGGATCCACAGACCGGCATCGGCCAATGGTCGCTGCCGGCCTTCGAGCGGGCGATGCGTGAAGGGATCTCCCGCGATGGCCACTTCCTGTACCCGGCCTTCCCTTACGTTCATTACCGGCGCATGAGCGAAGACGACATCGCCGACGCCTATGCGTACCTGATGAGCGGCCCGGCGGTGGACTCGCCGCCACAACAGAACCGCATGAACTTCCCGATGAACATCCGGCCACTGGTGTCGTTCTGGAACCTGCTGTTCCTGCATGGAAAACCGCTGACGCCACTGGCGGAGCAATCGCAGATGTGGAATCGCGGGCGTTACCTAGTCGAGGGGCCCGGTCACTGCGCGGGCTGTCATTCGCCGTTAAACCTGATCGGCGCCGAGAAATCCGGCGAAAACCTGGCCGGCGGCGGCGTGGATGGCTGGGACGCGCCGTCACTGCTGGGCATGGCGCACCGGGCAAACCCGTGGAGCAGCGAGCAACTGGTGAGTTACCTGCGGGCCGAAGTGGTCGACGGACACGGCACGGCAGCGGGCCCGATGCACCCGGTCAGTCTCGGTCTGGCGCGCTTGCCCGTGGAAGATGCACAGGCGATTGCCGAATACCTGCTGAGTCTGCCGGCGAAAACCGCGATCAACGAAATTCCGAGCGCCAGCGCTGAATCTGCGGATCGATCCTCTGGCGCGCTGCTGTTCGCCAGTGCCTGCGCCGGCTGCCATGCCGAAGGCGCGCCGATGCGTGACATCGACGGCCGCCCGGCACTGGATCGCACCTCGGCGCTGCAGGCCGCCAGCCCGCGCAACTTTGTGAAAACCGTACTCGAAGGCATCCCGGCAGAACCCGGCCAACCGGGACCGGTGATGCCCTCGTTCGCCGCCAGTCTCGATAACACCCAACTCAACGCCCTGGCCGTCTACCTGCGCCATCAGGCCAGCCCCGATCAACCGTGGACCGACCTTTCCGCCACCCTCGAAGCGCTACGTCAGGAGACGAAATGACTCAGATCACCCTCAACGTCAACGGATCTTCCCGGGCTCTCGAGCTGGAACCCGACATGCCGCTGCTCTATGCGCTGCGCAATCACCTGGGCCTCAACGGCGCCAAGTACGGGTGTGGTCTGGGCCAATGCGGTGCCTGCACCGTCATCGTCGATGACCAACCGGTGTTTTCCTGCCTGACACCCTGCGCCGGCCTTGAAGGCAAAAAGGTGCGGACGGTCGAGAGTCTGGGAACCGCCGAACGCCCCGGCTCCCTGCAGCAAGCGTTCATCGACAAACAGGCCGCTCAATGCGGTTACTGCATCGCCGGCATGTTGATGCGTGCGCAGGCATTGCTGGAAAGCAATCCGCATCCCGATGAGCAGACCATTCGCGAACACATGTCCGTCAACCTGTGCCGCTGCGGCACGCATTTGCGCATCATCGAGGCGATCAACCTTGTCGCCCGGCAAAACGGGAGTGCGCAATGACCACGATCAATGAGGTCGATCAGAGTCGCCGTGCGTTCCTGCGCGGGGGCGCCCTGCTGGTAGCGTTTGCTTTGGTGCCGGTCTCACGCCGCGCCCTGGCCGACACCGAAGTCGATACCTTGGGCACTGTGGTGCTGGCACCGGACCTGCCCGGCAGCCTGCGCACCAACCCCTGGCTCGATGCCTGGATCCGCGTCGGCCCCGACGGCATCACCGTCTACACCGGAAAGGTCGAACTGGGCACCGGGGTCAAAACCGCGCTGCTGCAAATTGCCGCTGAACGCCTGGAGGTAGATCCGACCGCGATCAACCTGCTCACCGCCGACACCGCACTGACGCCGAACGAAGGCTACACCGCCGGCAGCCACACGATTTTCGACAGCGGCACGGCGCTGTTCAACGCGGCGGCGCAAGTGCGCGAGATGCTGCTGGAGTCGGCCGGGCGCAGCTGGAACGTTGCGCCGGCGCTGCTGACGACTCGCGACGGCATCATTCTCGGCCCGACCGGGCAACGCATGTCCTACGCCGACGCCGTCCAGCAGGTCGATCTGCACCGCTACGCAAAATCCGCATCGCCCTCGATGCCACCGGCGTCGTTCAAGCTCATCGGCCATTCGCTGCCACGGCTGGATATCCCGGGCAAAGTCAGCGGCGGCGCGGCGTTCGTGCAGGACATTCGCCTGCCGGGCATGCTCCACGCCCGGGTCATCCGCCCGCCACGTCCCGGCTGCACGCTGGAAGCCATCGATATTGATTCGATCAAAACGCTGTCGGGGGTGGTGCAGGTGATTCGCGACGGCAATTATCTGGCCGTGGTAGCGCGGGACGAATGGCAAGCGATCAAAGCCATGCGTCATGGATACGCTTCGGCGCGCTGGAGCGGCGGACAGGTGATTCCCGAATCGCGCGACATCCACACCTTGCTCGAACGTCTGCCTTCACGGCGTTATCCGATCAGCCATGAAGGCACGCCCCAGGGCGCGACCGCCAACCAATACCGCGCCCGGGTGACCAAGCAATACCTGATGCATGGTTCGATCGGCCCGTCCTGCGCCGTGGCCTGGTTCAAGGACGGCACCCTCACCGTCTGGACCCACACCCAGGGCGTGTATCCGCTGCGCGCCGGAATCGCCGAAATGCTGCGGTTGCCGCCCGAGCGCGTGCGCTGCATCCACACCGAAGGTTCCGGCTGCTACGGCCACAACGGCGCAGACGATGCCGCGGCTGACGCAGCGCTGGTTGCTATGCGCGTACCGGGCTCGCCGGTGCGGGTGCAGTGGATGCGCGAGCAGGAAAACCTTTGGGAGCCGTACAGCTCGGCGATGGTCAGCGAGGTGCAAGCCAACCTTGATGCGCAAGGTCGGCTGCAGGACTGGAACTATGAGCTGTGGACCACGCCGCACAACGAACGCATCGTCAACGCCGGGCGCTTGCTGCCCGCACGCCTGCTGGCCCGGCCGTTCGCTTCGGCACCCTCGGTGCCGATCGCCCAGCCTGAGGGCGATGGCGATCGTAACGCGGTGCCGCTGTACACCGTGGCCTCTTCGCGGATCGACATGAACTTCGTCACCGAAATGCCGTTCCGCACCTCGGCCATGCGCTCGCTGGGCGCCCACATCAACGTCTTCGCCATCGAAGCCTGTATCGACGAACTCGCCGCCAAGGCCGCAGTCGATCCGGTTGCCCTGCGCCTGGCGCACCTGACAGACCCTCGGGCGCGGGCGGTGGTGGAACGGGTGCGCGATGCAATCGACTGGCCACAAAAAAGCAGTGAACCCGGCGCAGGCCTTGGCTTCGCCTTCGCGCGCTACAAAAACATCATGGGCTACTGCGCCATTGCCGTGCGTCTGCGGGTGCATCCGCAGACCGGCGAAGTGCAGATCGATCACGTCGTCACCGCAGTGGACGTGGGGCAGATCGTCAGCCCCGATGGCCTGCGCAACCAGGTCGAGGGCGGGATCGTGCAGTCCACCAGCTGGACGCTGTATGAAAAGGTCGCCTATGACGCAGGCGGCATCCGCAGCTACGACTGGAGCGGCTACCCGATCCTGCGCTTCTCGCAAGTGCCCAAAAAGGTCGACGTTCACCTGCTCGACCAGCCGGGGCAACCGTTTCTGGGGGCCGCCGAAATCGTCCAGGGCCCCATGGCTGCCGCCATCGGCAATGCCGTGGCGAATGCCACCGGGCGGCGATGGCTGAACCTGCCCCTGACCCGCTCGCAACAGCCTTCCTGAACCACGCCACGTTGCATTTCACGCAATGCAGCGTGGCGTCGCGCGTGGATTATCAAGCACCGGTCAGCCGCTTAACGTAGGGCCATCCGGTGCCGGCCCCAACGCCCGACACCGTCCACCGACCTTTTTCGAAGACTGGAGAACCCCCATGACACAACAACTGTTCCGTCCCATCGCCCTCGGCCCCTACACACTTCCCCACCGGGTGGCGATGGCGCCGTTGACTCGCTCTCGTGCCGGGCAACCGGGCGACATCCCGACGTCCATGAACGCCGAGTACTACCGCCAGCGGGCGAGCGCCGCGCTGATCATCACCGAGGCAACGCAGATTTCCCGTCAGGGCCAGGGTTATGCGTGGACGCCTGGCATCTACAACGATGAACAAGTGCAAGCCTGGCGCGAAGTCAGCCGCGAGGTACACGAGGCTGGCGGGTTGATCTTCATGCAGCTGTGGCATGTGGGCCGCGTATCGCACCCAAGCTTTCAACCGGACAACGCATTGCCGGTGGCGCCGAGCGCATTGCCGGTGCCGGGCAAGACCTTCATCGTCGATGCCGAGGGCAACGGTGTCTGGGGCGACGTGCCCGTACCGCGCGCACTGCAAACGTCGGAAATCGCCGACATCATCAACGACTACCGCCGCGCCGCCCGCAATGCGCTGAACGCCGGGATGGATGGCGTGGAAATTCACGCGGGCAACGGCTATCTGCTGGACCAGTTCATCAACAGCAACAGCAACCAGCGCACCGACGGTTATGGCGGCCCCCTGGAAAACCGTGCGCGTCTGTTACTGGAAGTGGTGGCCGCCGTGGTCGACGAAGTCGGCGCCGACCGTGTCGGCGTGCGCCTGACGCCCATGGGCCGCTTCATGGGCATGGGTGATGAATCGCCGGAAGCCACGTTCGGCTACATCGTGAGTTCGTTGAACCGCTGGAAACTGGCCTACCTGCATCTGGTCGAGCCCGCCGTGGTCGGCACCGTCAAGGATGAAAACTTCGATCCGCGCTGGGACGCGATCATCGCTCAGTTGCGTGATGCCTGGGCTGGCGTGTTGATGATCGCCGGCGGCTACGACCCCGAGTCGGCGGAACAGGCGCTGGCCGACGGTCGCGCCGACATTATCGCGTTCGGCCGACCGTTCCTGGCCAACCCCGATCTGCCTCGGCGAATCCGCGAAGGCCTGACGCTCAACGCACCGGACCCGAGCACGTTCTTTGGCGGCGATCAGCGTGGCTATACCGACTACCCGGTGCACGCCCACTGATGCGCTGAACAGCGGACGCAAAAAGGCCTGTCACATCGGCAGGCCTTGTTCGTTTTCGCGGAGCATTACTGCTTGAGAATCAGCAGCGGCTCGCCCTTCTTGACGATGTAGGTCGCCAGTTCCGAGCCCTTCTCGTTGCCGACATTCTTGGCGATATGCGCCACACCCGCCGGGATGAACAGCGAATCACCCGCCTTCAGCGTCACCGGCGCCTGCCCTTCAAGCCGATACTCGAACGTGCCGCTGATCACGTAAGCCACTTCCACACCCGGATGCGCATGGTTGGGCGAGGTGACGCCTGGTTCGAAATCGACGCGAGCCTGTATCACCTCGCGATCCGCAGCACCCAGATCCTGACGGACCAGATCGGTACGGCTCAGGCCTTGTTGCCAGTTCTTCGCCGGGGCGGCAGATGGGGTTTCAGCCGCCTGTGCGAGGCCGGTCAGCGAAACGAGTACGGCGGCAGCGGTCATCAGAAGTGTGCGGCGCATGGTGTTGTCCTCTTGGAAGTCGTGGTGTGTTGGCACCTACTTTGGGCGAGGCCTGTATGCGGGATGTGTCCTGATGACGGGGTTTGTTACCCGTTTGTGTACGGCGGCGCGATGGATACACGCTTATACAAAGGGTTTGGCCAGCACCTGCGATAGCCAGCCTCTGAACGCCACGATCTTTTTCGATTCGGCCTGATCGTGGGGCGTGACGAGGTAGAAGCCGGAAGCGGATTTCAAGCGCAAATCAAACGGCGCCACCAGCCTGCCCGCCCGCAGATCGTCATCGACATAGGTCGAGCGACCGATGCACACGCCCTGCCCGTCAATCGCCGCCTGCACCGCCATCATCGCCAGGTCGAAGGTCAATCGCGGACCCTTGGCCGTCAGCGGTGGCTGGCCTGCCGCGTGCAGCCAATCGTTCCAGTCATTGGCGGTCACGCCGCTGACTTGCAGCAAAGGGTGATGGGCCAGGTCCACCGGTGTATTCAACGGCTTGTCGCCGTTCAGCAGTCGCGGACTGCACACCGGAAAGATCTCGTCGGCCATCAACCAGTCGGCCCGCAGCCCCGGCCAGTTCCCGTCGCCGTAGCGGATCGCCGCATCGATGCCGCCCTTGCGAAAGTCCACCCACTCGGTGGAAGCGCTGATCCGCACATCAATCTCGGGATGCGCCTCGCGAAATGATGGCAATCGCGGCAACAACCATTTCGATGCCACCGACACCAGCGTGCTGATGGTCAGGACGCTGTTGTGGCTGGATTCCAGCAGCTTTTCAGTCGAGTAGCGCAATTCAAGAAACGCTGAGCGGATGCCGGGCAAGTAAGCATTGCCCTCCTCGGTCAATGCCAAACCGTCCTTCAAGCGCATGAACAGACGCACGCCAAGCTCATCCTCGAGGCGACGGATCTGATGGCTGATCGCAGTTTGCGTGACGTTCAGTTCTTCAGCGGCGCGGGTGAAGCTCATATGCCGGGCGGCGCATTCGAAGGCGCGCAATCCATTGAGCGATGGCAGTCGGGGGAGCATATGACCTCTTAGAGTCCATGAGATTTTGTCATACGCTAGCACTGCATTTGTCCTTTGCGAAGCGGCGCGGCGATAGCGGATTCTGAGGCTCTACCTGCAAGGAGATCCCATGAAACTGTACTTCGCCCCCATGACCTGTTCGCTGTCGCCGCACATTGTGCTGCGCGAGCTGGAGCTGCCGTTCGAGCTGATCCGCGTCAACAACCAGACCAAGCAAACCGCCGACGGCCGGGACTTTCGCCAGATCAATCCGAAGGGCTACGTGGCCGCGCTGATGCTCGACAACGGTGAAGTGCTGACCGAAGGGCCGGCGATTCTGCAATACCTCGCCGACCTCGTACCCGGTCATTCGATGGCCCCGGCCAATGGCACCTGGGAACGCTCGCGCCTGCAGGAATACCTGAATTTCATCAGTTCGGAAATTCATGGAGGCAGCGCGCCGTTGTTCAGCAGCGAAATCCCGGAAACTACCAAAACGCTCTTCAAACACAAACTGTTCAAGCGCCTGGATTACCTGAACCGCATCCTCGCGACACAGCCCTTTATGATGCAAGTGTTCGGCGTAGCGGATGCCTATCTGTTTACGGTGCTGAAGTGGTTGCCGACATTCAGTATCGCCATCGAAGACTGGCCAGCGCTGGCGAGTTACATGTCGCGCATCGCCGAGCGGCCCAGTGTGCGGGCGGCCATCGCGTCAGAGGAAGCCACGCAACCGGTCGTCTGACATGACCGGTTGCGCCAAGCGCCCTTAATGGGCCGGCGCGCAGTCAGGCGCCCGACTCCGGATCACTTGCCGGCAGGCCCCGCGCTTCTCTGTCTTCATCATCCTTGGCGGTGCTCTGCGGGTTGGCGTCGGCGCTTCCCGAGCCGTTGCCGTCCTGCGGATGCTCAGAACCCACCGAATCGTTGGCCGCCACATCGCTCATGTCTTCTTCCAGTGGTGCTTCATCGTCCGGCGGCAAGGGGACTGGCGACTCATCCTTGCGGGGATCATGGCCGGTTTCGTTGTCGGTGGTGCGCGTCACGGCCTGTTGTGACAGGTTGCCGGGTGCATTTTCATCAATGTCCATGAGGTTCTCCGTTCTGGTGCGCAATGTTCGTACCTGAAGGTGTGAAACGAGTGAGTGGTGCTTAGTGCCCGGTATTGGACGAATGGCGCTCCGGTTGCCGAATGCCCCAGCGCTTCTATAGTGAAGGGGTTCAAGCCCTTCTCCCTTCGAGCGCCCCATGGCCAGCACCGATCAACTGATCATCTGCGAGCATTGCGACTGCGTGTACAAAAAAGTCGTGCTGGCCAAACACCAGAAGACCCTCTGCGTGCGTTGCGGCGCCGTGCTCCAGCGCTACAACAACCTGAGCGTGGAGCAACGGCTGGCCCTGAGCTTCACCGCGGCGATGCTGTGGCTGTTCGCCAATTTCTACCCGGTGATGAGCATCAGCATGAAAGGCCTGAAAAACAGCGCGACCCTTTGGGATTCGGTGCTGGCCCTGAGTCAGGGGCCGATCACCTTCATGGCGATGGTCGCGGCGATCTCGATCATCATCGCCCCGGCCTTTCAGCTGGTTCTGTTGATCTGGGTCTTGAGCTTCGCCCTCGCCTCGCGCCGTTCGCCAGGGTTCAAGCTGTGCATGCGCTGGCTGGAAACGCTGAGGCCGTGGAGCATGCTCGAAGTGTGCCTGCTCGGCGCAATGGTGGCGGTGTTCAAACTGGCGGGCATGCTCGACGTCATTCCCGGCATCGGCCTGTTTGCGCTGGCCGTGCTCAGCCTGTTGCTGATCCGCATCGCCGGGCGCGACGTGCGTGAACTGTGGGACATCCTATGAAACGACCACCGACGGCAACCGAACTCAACCTCTGCCTGTGCCACAGCTGCGGACTGGCCTGCGACATGACCGGCGAACCGCACCAATGCCCGCGCTGCGACGCCCCGCTGCACCGGCGCAAGACCAACTCGCTGACCCGCACCTGGGCGTACATGTTCGCCGCGCTGGCGTTTTACGTGCCGGCGAATCTGCTGCCGGTGATGAACACCACCCTGCTCGGCAGCGGCGCCGACAGCACCATCATGAGCGGCGTGCTGGAGTTCTGGGAACACGGCGCGTGGGACATCGCCCTGATCATCTTCATCGCCAGTATTGCGGTGCCGGGGGTGAAATTCGTTGCGCTGACCTTGCTGTTGGTCACCGTGCAACGGGACAGCCATTGGGCGCGCAAGGAGCGTTCGAAGCTGTACCGTTTCGTCGAACTGATCGGCTATTGGTCGATGCTCGATGTGCTGGTGGTCGCGCTGGTGGCGGCGCTGGTGAAATTCCAGGCGCTGGGGGATATCGAGCCGCGCGTAGGGATTCTGTTCTTCGGCCTTGTGGTGGTCTTTACGATGCTTTCGGCGATGAGCTTCGACCCGCGCCTGATCTGGGATAACGCGCCGGACGAAGAAACGGAAGAACCCCGACACTCGACTGAACAAGTGCCGGGGCATCAAGCGGTTTGAGTCAGATCAGATCTGCGCAGTACCGCCGTCAACGAACAACTCGATGCCGTTGACGAAGCTGCTGTCATCCGAGGCCAGGAACAGCGCAGCCTTGGCAATCTCGCTCGGCTCGCCCAGACGCCCGATCGGCACTATCGACGCCAGTTGATCGAACAGCCCCTGGGTGTGTTCCGCCGGCACCAGCCCTGCCAGACCTGGCGTGCGCACCGGGCCAGGGCTGATGGCGTTGACGCGGATGCGCCGTGGTTTCAAGTCCAGCAACCATGAGCGGGCGAAGTTGCGCACCGCCGCTTTACTCGCGCTGTAGACGCTGAAGTTCTCCGTGCCCTGCACCGAGGTGGTCGACGAGGTCAGCAGAATCGAGGCGCCATCGCGCAGCAGCGGCAAGGCCTTCTGCACGGTGAACAGCGTGCCCTTCACGTTGGCGTCGAAAATCCGGTCGAAGTGCTCTTCGGTGATCGAACCCAGCGGCAGCATGTCCCCGCCGCCGGCGTTGGCGAACAGGATGTCGAGGTGTCCGGCCTTGGCGGAAATCTCGCTGTAGATGCGATCCAGATCCTCCAGCTTCGCCACGTCGCCCTGAATGCCGATGGCCCGTGGGCCGATGGCGGCGACCGCTTTGTCCAGTTCGGCCTGACGGCGGCCGGTGATGAATACGGTAGCGCCCTGGGCGACGAACTCCTGCGCCGACGCCAGGCCGATGCCGGTGGTGCCGCCAGTGATCAGTGCGATTTTGCCTTCAAGTCTGTTGCTCATGATGAATCTCCAGTAACCGTTTCGAGGTAGGTGACGGGTCGTAGGTGAGCCGTTGGAAGCGACTTTAGGCCGATCGATTGAATTGAAAAATCCGCAAAATCGGTTTTGTTTGTGCACAGACATGCACAATACTCAGCCGTGTCCAATCCACTGAGCCCGAATCGATGAATCAGTTAATGGCGATCCGCACCTTCGCCCGCGTCGTGGAAAGCGGTTCGTTCACCAAAGCCGCCGACTCGCTGAACCTGCCGAAAACCACCGTCAGCAAACTGATCGGCCAACTGGAAAACCACCTCGGCGTGCGCCTGCTGCAACGCACCACCCGCCGCCTCACCGTCACCGCCGACGGCGCTTCCTATTACCAACTGACCCAACAACTGCTGCATCAACTGGACGACATCGACCAAGGCTTCAGCCAGGCCCAGGGGCTGCCGCGCGGCCGGATTCGCGTGGACATCGGCGGCTCGACCGCGACGATGCTGGTGATCCCCGAGCTGCCGAAATTCTTCGAACGCTATCCGGACATCCAGGTTGATCTGGGCGTCAGCGACCGCCCCGTGGACTTGATCAGCGAGCGCGTCGACTGCGTGATTCGCGGCGGTCCGCTGACCGAACAAACCCTGGCCGTGCGCCGCCTCGGCGAAGTGTCGTGGACGACCTGCGCCACGCCCGATTATCTGCAACGCCACGGCACCCCGAGCCACCCGCTCGACCTGGCCAGCCATCAGCTGATCGCTTACCGCTCGGCCTCCACCGGGCGCATCCTGCCGTCGAACTTCCAGCGCAACGGCGAACGCCATCAGATCGAAGGCAAAGGCCTGATCAGCGTCAACGAGAGCAACGCGCACCTGGCGGCAGGCCTTGCTGGTCTGGGGATCATCCACACCTTCAGCTACACGGTCAGGACGGCCATCGAGCGCGGCGAACTGGTGCCGATCCTCGAGGACTGGCGTCCGCCAGCGTATCCGTTTCATGTGCTGTATCCGCCGAACCGCCATTTGAGCAATCGTGTGCGGGTGTTTATCGATTGGCTGGTGGAGCGGTTTGCTCAGGTCGATTGAGGTGCTGCGCGAGCATTGCTGACTTTTACGCAAAACACCTTTGACCCAGGGCCGGTTCTTCTAATGTCCGTTGCCACCGATACTGGCGGCCATCGACTTTCATGGGAAACCGCACAATGCAAACCGATTACGCTGCCTGGGCCTGGACGTCCGGCCAAGGGCTGGATGGCCTGACACTGACCCGCAAACCCCTCGTGCAACCCGGCCCCGGGCAAGTGCTGGTGGCCAACCGCGCCATCGCCTTGAACCCGGTGGACTGGAAGATCATCGAGTGGGGCCATCCCGCCTGGAGCACCGGCCGTGTGCCGGGTGTCGACGGCATGGGCGTGGTGGTCGCAGCCGGCGCCGGCGTGACACTGCAACCCGGCAGTCGCGTGGCGTATCACCAATCACTGGCGAGCGATGGCAGCTTCGCCGAGTACTGCCTGCTCGACGCCGCCACCGTGCTGTCGGTGCCCGCCGCGCTCGATGATGCCGCGGCGGCGTCACTGCCCTGCCCCGGTTTGACCGCGTGGCAAGCCGTGGAAAAAGTCCCGGCGAATGGCGCAGCCGATGTGCTGGTGATCGGCGCCGGCGGCGCGGTCGGCCTGCTGCTGGTGCAACTGGCGGTACAACGCGGATGGCGGGTCTGGGCGACCGCGTCCGGCGCGCATCATGCAAAGCTCAAGGCCCTGGGCGCAGTCGGCGTATTCGATTACCGCGAACCGGACTGGCAAACCGCACTCGCAGCCAGCCTCGGCGAACGTCGTTTGCACGCCGTATTCGACACGGTCAGCGGCGCTCACGCGGCGAAAATGGCCGACCTGCTGGGCTACAACGGCCATCTGGTGTGCATTCAGGACCGTCAGGAAATCGCGCCGCTGCCGGCGTTCACCACCGCGATTTCGCTGCATGAAGTGGCATTGAACAGCTTCCACATCCACGCCAGCCTGCACGATCGCCAGACCTTGCGCCGCAACGGCGAGCAGTTGCTGCAAGCGCTGCTCGACGGCAGCCTGATCGGCCCGGCGCTGCAGATGTTCAACTTCGATGAATTGCCCCAGGCCTTGCGCGCCCTGAAGGACGGCGCGGGTGGCGGGAAATGGGTGACGCGATTGCCCAGCGCCTGACAAGCAACCACGGCCCGACTCCCTCGCAATCGCGCCGTTTCGTCTAACCTGACGTTGCACCCGACGATGATTGCCCATCGACGGGTGCATCGACCTTGATGCCCACGAAACGGAGAATTCCATGCTCAAGCGAACCCTGGCACTGACCGCTGGTCTGGCCCTGTCCCTGTCCGCCGTGCTGGCGCAAGCCGCGGAGGTGTTGAAGGTCAGCGCGATTCCCGATGAAGCCCCGACCGAGCTGCTGCGCAAGTTCGAGCCGCTGGGGTCTTATCTGGAGAAGCAACTGAACATGAAAGTCGAGTTTGTGCCGGTGGCCGACTACCCGGCGGTGGTCGAAGCGTTGGCCACCAACCGTCTCGATCTGGCTTGGCTCGGTGGCTTCACTTTCGTCCAGGCGCAGTTGAAAAGTGATCCAAAGGTCATTCCGCTGGTGCAGCGTGAGCAAGACGCCCAGTTCACCAGCAAATTCATCACCGCCGACCCGAATGTGAAAAGCCTCGCCGACCTCAAGGGCAAGACCTTCGCCTTCGGCTCCGTGTCGTCCACCTCCGGCAGCCTGATGCCGCGCTATTTCATGCTCAAGGACGGCATCAAACCGGAAAGCTATTTCAGCCGCGTCGGCTACTCCGGCGCCCACGACGCCACCGTCGCCTGGGTGCAGGCCGGCAAAGTCGACGCCGGTGTGCTGAACGCCAGCGTCTGGCAGAAACTGGTGGACGCCGGCAAGGTCGACACCAACAAGGTCAAGGTCTTCGCCACCACCCCGGCCTACTTCGATTACAACTGGACCGTGCGCGGCACCCTCGATCCGGCGCTGGCGGCGAAGATCAAAAAAGCCTTCCTTGACCTCGACCCGGCCAACCCCGAGCACAAGAAAATCCTCGACCTGCAAGCCGCCAGCCGATTCATCGAAACCAGCCCGGACAATTACAAAGGCATCGAGGAAGCCGCCCGCGCCGCCGACTTGCTGAAATGACGCTGCGCCTCAAACAGGCTTTTCTGCACCACACCAATGGCGTGGAAGCCTTGCGTGGCGTCGATTTACAGATCGAGGCCGGCGAACAGGTGGCGATCATCGGACCGTCCGGCGCCGGCAAATCCAGCCTGCTGAATATGCTGGCAACCGCGATTCGACCCAGCAGCGGCGACATCGAAGTGCTGGGCGAGCGCGCCTGGCACTTGTCCGCCCGCCAACGGCAACGCCTGCGTGCGCGCATCGGTCTGGTGCATCAGGCGCCGCCGTTGCCGCCCCGGCAACGGGTGGTGACGGCGGTGCTGGCCGGCAAACTCGGCCAATGGAGCCTGGGCAAAAGCCTGATCAACCTGCTGCATCCGCTCGACGTGCCCGGCGCTCGCGCGGCCCTGGCAAAACTGGATCTGGCCGACAAACTCTTCAGCCAATGCCAGCAACTGTCCGGCGGGCAGTTGCAGCGGGTCGGCATTGCCCGTGTGCTGTATCAGGCGCCGGAGGTGTTGCTGGCGGATGAGCCGGTCTCGGCGATGGACCCGGTGCTGGCCGGGCACACGCTGTCGATCCTGTCGCGCCATGCTCGCGAGCACAACGTCACGCTGGTGGCGAGCCTGCACGCGGTGGAACTGGCGCTGGCGCACTTCCCGCGAATCATCGGTTTGCGCGAGGGGCGGATCCTGTTCGACTGCCCGTCCGCGCAAGTCAGCCGCGACATGCTCGACACCCTCTACGCCAACGAACAACTGCAATCCCCGGCGCCCGCCGTCACCCCACTGATTGTGCAGATTCCGCGATGCTGAGCGCCGACACCCGCGACCCCGCCGCGCTGCCCCGGTTGCTGCTGACCGGGCTGGCGATTGCCTTGCTTTGGCCCGGCATTCAGCTCAGCGAACTGGATCTGGGCGTGCTGTTTCACGCCGACAGCCAGAGTGAAATGGGCCGCTTCGTATCGATGTTCTGGCCACCGGCCCATGACCGCGAGTTTCTGCAATTACTGCTCAAAGCCACCCTGCAAACCTTGGCCATCGCCACCGCCGGCATGGCCCTGGCCCTGCTGTTGGCCGTGCCGGCCAGCCTGCTCGCCAGCCGCGCCCTGTCGCTGACCGCCGCCTCCCGCAGCGGCCGCCCGAGCCTGTTGGGCCGACTGCTGCGCTGGCCGGTGCGCGGGCTGCTGATCTTCCTGCGCAGCGTGCCGGAAATCGTCTGGGCGCTGCTGTTCGTGCGCGCCGTCGGCCTCGGCCCGGCGGCGGGCGTGCTGGCCATCGCCATCACCTACAGCGGCATGCTCGGCAAGGTCTACGCCGAAATCTACGAATCCACCGACCAACGCCCGGCCCACGCCCTGCTCCAGGCCGGCAGCGGCCGCCTCGCCAGCTTCGCCTACGGCGTACTGCCCAACGTCGCGGCGGAACTGCTCTCCTACACCGTCTACCGCTGGGAATGCGCCATCCGCGCCTCGGTGGTCATGGGCTTCGTCGGCGCCGGCGGCCTCGGCCAACAGATCGACCTCTCGATCCGCATGTTCGCCGGCGGCGAAGTCGCCAGCATGCTCCTGACCTTCCTCCTCCTCGTCCTCGGCGCCGACCAACTCAGCCGCCTGCTGCGCTGGAGGCTGGCATGAAACGCCTGATCAATTCGGTGCTGATTCTTGCCATTGTCGTGGCCGTCATTGCCTCGTTTACCTACCTGGGTCTCGACCTTGAAGAACTCGGCAGCGCTACCAGCCTGAAACAGATGGGCTTGTATGTGGCACGTTTCCTCAGCCCCGACCTGAGCGCTGACTACCTAAGCGCCATCTTGCGCGGATCGATGGAAACCCTCGCAATGTCCGCCCTCGGCACCCTCCTCGCCGCTGTACTGGGCTTGTTTTTGGCGCTCCCCGCCGCTGGCCGGTTTGGCTGGTTTTTTCAGAGTGCCGCGCGCCTGCTGCTCAATGCCCTGCGCGCGATTCCCGAACTGGTGTGGGCTGCGTTGATGGTGCTGGCGGCTGGGCTTGGGCCGAATGCCGGGACACTTGCGTTGGCCCTGCACACCACGGGCGTGTTGGGGCGGTTGTTTGCTGAAGCACTGGAGAACACACCGCCGGAACCGGCGGATGCGATTCGGTTGCAGGGGGGGAATCCGGTTTTGGCGTTCTGCTACGGCACCCTGCCGAACCTGGCGCCGCAGTTGCTGGCGTACTGTTTGTATCGGTGGGAGAACAATATCCGGATGGCCAGCGTGCTGGGGTTTGTCGGGGCTGGGGGGTTGGGACAGATGTTGTATGTGAGCTTGAGTTTGTTTCAGGAGGCGCAGGCGGGGACGGTGATC
>NZ_BQHR01000005.1 GCF_021601625.1 Pseudomonas paraglycinae
TAAAGAGCGGTTGGTTAAGATCTTTCGTCTCAACCGAGGCGCGCATTCTACAGCAGCCTCATTTGCTGTCAAGTGATTATTTTCAGAAGTTTTCGAAGATTTCTTCAACAACTTCAACCACTTGCGCTTCCGATCTCTCGTTAGCGGGAGGCGAATTCTACAGCGTTACACGCTGCTGTCAACACCTCTTTTTCTCCGCTTTCGACCGAGAAGATCGAACCGTTAAAAGCGCCGAACAAGTCGACATTTCCAACTCCTTCCAGGCTTCGATGAACTGAAGCGACCCGCCTTCGAAACCTACTTAACTCATTGAATCTCAAGGAGTTTTCCGTTTCGACTGCGCCGGAAGTGGGGCGAATTATAGAGACTCAGAATCTGCCGTCAACCCTTAATTTCGCTTTTCCTGAAAAACCTGCTTTTTACCCATCAAACGCGGGATCCGGCGGGTCAAAGGAGGAATACGCAACGCCAAAAGGAAAACACCTATAAAGGCATAGATTGCCCACTCCTTAAGATCAGCACGGACAATCCACAACATATGCAGCAATCCCAACCCGAGAATCACATACACCAGCCGGTGCAATTTCTTCCAGCGGGTACCTAAACGACGCTGACTGTATCGGTTGGAGGTAATCGCCAATGCCAACAACCCCAGAAAACCCAGAGCACCCACAATGATGTAAGGACGCTTGCGCAGCTCGACACCCAGTTGCGACCAGTCGAAACCGAGAATGAACGCCATATAGCTGCAAAGATGCAGAACCACATAGGCAAAACACCAGAGCCCCAACTGACGGCGCACAGCAATCCACCCGGCCCACCCCGTAAGTTTCTGCAGCGGGGTCATACTCAGGGTGATCAACAGCAATACCAATGTCCCAAGCCCCAGCCGATCAACCAGAACCTTCCCCGGATCTGGCCCAAGCAGATCCGCAAAAGCCTGATAGAACCACAACAGCGGCCAGATCGCCGCAGCCAGGAAAACGCCTACACGCCAGATCGGATATCGCATCAGTAGTTCTTCCGCAGATCCAGCCCTGTATATAAAGAAGCGACCTCATCCGAGTAGCCGTTGAACATCTGCGTATCACGCACATTCGGCTTGAACAGACTGTTAGGCAATCGCCGCTCCCGCGCCTGAGTCCAACGTGGGTGGTCGACAGTAGGGTTCACATTCGCATAGAACCCGTACTCATCCGCCGCAATGCTCTGCCACGTCGTCTTCGGCTGCTCGCTGACCAGACTGATCCGCACGATGGATTTGACGCTCTTGAATCCGTACTTCCAAGGCACCACCAGACGCAACGGCGCACCGTTCTGGTTTGGCAATTCGCGGCCATACATACCCACCGCCAGAATCGCCAAGGGATTCATCGCCTCATCCAGACGCAAGCCTTCTACATAGGGCCAGTCGATCAGGGCAAATCCCGAACGCTGTCCGGGCATGCTCTTCGGATCCTGTAAGGTTTCGAAGCGAATGTATTTGGCATTCGAAGTAGGTTCTACCTGCTTCAACAGTGCCGAAATGGGAAAACCGATCCAGGGAATCACCATCGACCACGCCTCGACACAACGCAGGCGATAAATACGCTCTTCCAGCTGGTAAGGCTTCATGAAGTCTTCCAGAGCATAACGCCCCGGTTTACCCACCTCCCCGTCCACGACAACACTCCACGGTTCGGGTTTCAACGAACCGGCATTGGCCGCCGGGTCGCCCTTGTCGGTACCGAATTCATAGAAGTTGTTGTAATGGGTCGCGTCTTTGAAAGGTGTGATTGCCTCATCCTTGACGTTCACCGCTCCCCATTTGACAGAAGGCAGTTTCTCGGCAAACCAGGCGGGCGCCTTTCCGGCTTCGACATCGGCATAGCGGGCAGCCTCTTCAGCACTGGCCCAGCGCGGCAAAGTGCTCATGGCCAAACCGGCCGCGGTCGCTCCGAGCAATTGTCGGCGAGAGAGATAAATGGATTCAGGCGTGACGTCCGACTCATGGCAGTCGGACGCTTTGGGGACTTTGATCAGCATGGCAACTCCGCAGCTTTGGAGGACAGATGCACCATAGACTGCGGAGTATGAGGGAAATTACATCACTCGGCGTGTTTGTGACGACGAAGATGCAACAGATACTGCACCGGGCCCGACGCGGCATAAGCGAGGAACACCAGCAGCAGAATGCGAGGCGGATCGCTGAACACCACGGCAAACACCAGCACCACCGCCAGAATCGCCACGAAAGGCACGCGCCCCTTCAGATCCAGCTCCTTGAAGCTGTTGTATTTGATGTTACTGACCATCAGCATGCCGGCGGCCGCTACCATCAGCGCGACCAGGAACGACATCTTCGAACCCTGGATCCCGTAATCGCTGAACGCCCAGACAATCCCCGCAACAACGCCGGCAGCAGCCGGGCTGGCAAGACCGATGAAGTAGCGCTTGTCGGCGGTCCCCACCTGAGTGTTGAAACGCGCCAGACGCAACGCCGCACCCGCCACATAGATGAAGGCAACCATCCAGCCGACCTTGCCCATGTCACCCAGTGCCCAGCCGAAAGCCAGAAGCGCCGGCGCGACACCGAAGGCAACCATGTCCGACAACGAGTCGTACTCGGCACCGAACGCACTTTGGGTATTGGTCATGCGTGCCACGCGACCATCAAGGCCGTCAAGCACCATGGCGACGAAAATCGCGATGGCGGCAAAGGCGAAATACTTGCTCGCATTCGCCGCGTCCCCGGCACTCAAGGCAGCCTGGGCACTCATCGAGTTGATGATGGAATAAAACCCCGCGAACAGATTCGCAGTGGTGAACAGATTCGGCAGAAGATAGATACCACGATGCCGGACTTTACGACCTTCTGCGTCATGCCCTTCTTCGATGTGCTCATCGATGGGCAGCAGGCTTTCGGCGTCGGAAGCCTGGTTCGGCTCTTCGGGACGTTCGCTCATGGACAGTACCTTGCAACGGATTGGACATTTTCGACAGGTGTCTGGGACGACGGTTCGGCCACAAACGATGCAGCTTTATACCAGAAGCGCCCGCCCATACGAAAAAACGCGGCCGAGGCCGCGTTTTTTTCATACAAGGTTCGACGACTTAGTTTTTGGCTTTGTCGACGATCTTGTTGGCACCGATCCACGGCATCATGGAGCGCAGTTGCTCGCCGATGATTTCGATACCGTGAGCGGCGTTGTTACGACGCTTGGCGGTCATCGAAGGGTAGCCGGTTGCGCCTTCGCTGATGAACATTTTGGCGTATTCGCCGTCCTGAATACGTTTCAGGGCGTTGCGCATGGCCTGACGGGATTCGGCGTTGATCACTTCCGGACCGGTCACGTACTCGCCGTACTCAGCGTTGTTGGAGATCGAGTAGTTCATGTTGGCGATACCGCCTTCGTACATGAGGTCAACGATCAGTTTCAGTTCGTGCAGGCACTCGAAGTAGGCCATTTCCGGCGCGTAGCCAGCTTCAACCAGGGTTTCGAAACCGGCTTTTACCAGCTCGACGGTACCGCCGCACAGAACGGCTTGTTCGCCGAACAGATCGGTTTCGGTCTCGTCCTTGAAGGTGGTTTCGATGATGCCGGTACGACCGCCACCCACGCCGGCGGCGTAGGACAGTGCAACGTTCTTGGCATTGCCCGAGGCGTCCTGGTAGATCGCGATCAGGTCAGGGATACCGCCGCCTTTCACGAACTCGGAACGTACGGTGTGGCCCGGTGCTTTCGGCGCGATCATGATCACGTCGAGGTCGGCACGTGGAACAACCTGGTTGTAGTGAATCGCGAAACCGTGGGAGAAGGCCAGGGTGGCGCCTTTCTTGATGTTCGGCTCGATTTCGTTCTTGTACAGCTGGGACTGGAACTCGTCCGGGGTCAGGATCATGACCAGGTCGGCGCCGGCAACAGCGGCAGCCACGTCGGTCACTTTCAGGCCGTGGGCTTCAGCCTTGGCAACGGTGGCCGAACCTTTACGCAGACCGACGGTAACGTCGACACCGGAATCTTTCAGGTTGCACGCCTGGGCGTGGCCTTGGGAGCCGTAACCGATGATGGCAACTTTCTTGCCCTGGATGATCGACAGGTCGCAGTCTTTATCGTAGAAAACTTTCATGAATTTCCCCTTTATATCCAGGCCGTTCAGGCCATTCGCTAATTTGGTTTAGATGCTGAGTACTTTGTCGCCGCGGGCAATACCGGTGACGCCACTGCGGACGGTCTCCAGAATCGATGCGGTGCCGATGGACTGAATGAAGCTGTCGAGCTTGTCGCTGGTACCGGTCAGTTGAACGGTATACACGCTGGCGCTGACGTCGACGATCTGTCCACGGTAAATATCGGTGGTGCGTTTGATCTCGGCGCGCTGGGCGCCAGTGGCCTTGACCTTGACCAGCATCAGTTCACGCTCGATGTGAGCGCTTTCCGACAGGTCCACCAGCTTGACCACTTCGATCAGCTTGTTCAGGTTTTTGGTGATCTGCTCGATGACTTCATCGTGGCCGACTGTGGTCAGCGTCAGACGCGACAGGGTCGGGTCTTCGGTTGGCGCCACAGTCAGGCTTTCGATGTTGTAGTTGCGCTGCGAGAACAGGCCGACTACGCGAGACAAAGCACCGGGTTCGTTTTCCAGAAGCAAGGAAATAATGTGCCGCATGATTAGGTACGCTCCGTCTTGCTCAGCCACATATCGCGCATGGAGCCGTCTTTGATTTGCATCGGATAGACGTGCTCGCTGGTGTCGACCGAAATGTCGATCACCACCAGGCGATCTTTCATGGCGAACGCCTCTTCCATCTTCGACTTCAAATCTTTCGATTCGGTGATGCGCACGCCGACGTGGCCATAGGCTTCAGCCAGCTTGACGAAATCAGGCAAGGATTCCATGTAGGAGTGCGAGTGACGGCTGCCGTAACTCATGTCCTGCCACTGACGAACCATGCCCAGAACACCGTTGTTCAGGATGACGATCTTGACCGGCAAACCGTATTGCAGGCAGGTCGACAATTCCTGGATGTTCATCTGGATACTGCCTTCACCGGTGACACACGCAACATCGGTGTCAGGGAAGCTCAGCGCGATACCCATCGCGGCCGGCAGACCGAAGCCCATCGTGCCCAGGCCACCGGAGTTGATCCAGCGGTTCGGCTTGTTGAACTTGTAGTACTGAGCAGCAAACATCTGATGCTGGCCCACGTCGGAGGTCACAAAGGCGTCGCCCTTGGTCACTTCGCACAGGGTTTCGATCACGGTCTGCGGCTTGATCTTGCTGCCGTCGCCCTTGTCGTAAGGGAACAGGCCGCGATCACCGCGCCATTCATCAACCTGCTTCCACCAGCTGGCAACGGCTTCCTTGTTCGGGGTTTCGCCGATTTCCTTAAGGATCGCGACCATTTCGGTCAGGACGCTCTCCACCGGACCAACGATTGGCACGTCGGCCTTGATGGTCTTGGAAATCGAAGCCGGGTCGATGTCGATGTGAATGATCTTGGCGTTCGGGCAGAACTTCGGCGCGCCGTTGATCACTCGATCGTCGAAACGCGCGCCGACCGCCAGGATCACGTCGGCATGGTGCATCGCCAGGTTCGCGGTGTAGCTGCCGTGCATGCCGAGCATGCCGATGAACTGACGGTCAGTGCCAGGGTAGCCACCCAGGCCCATCAAGGTGTTGGTAACCGGCAGGTTGAGCATTTGCGCCAGCTCGGTCAGCGGCGCGGAGCCGTTGCCGAGGATTACGCCACCGCCGGAGTACAGCACGGGACGCTTGGCCGCCAGGAGCATTTCTGCCGCCTTGCGGATTTGCCCGGAGTGACCGCGAACGGCCGGGCTGTAGGAACGCAGTTTGGCTTTCTTCGGGAAGATGTATTCGAACTTCTCGGCCGGGTTGGTCATGTCTTTCGGGATATCGACCACGACCGGGCCCGGACGACCGGATTGCGCCAGGTAGAAGGCCTTCTTCATGACTTCCGGGATTTCCGAAGCGTGCTTGATCATGAAGCTGTGCTTCACGATCGGCCGGGAGATACCGATCATGTCGGTTTCCTGGAACGCGTCGGTGCCGACCATGGTGCTTGGCACCTGACCGGAAATGATCACCATTGGAATCGAGTCCATATAGGCAGTGGCGATACCGGTGATGGCGTTTGTGGCGCCTGGACCGGAAGTCACCAATACCACGCCGGCTTTACCGGTGGCACGGGCGTAGCCGTCAGCCATATGGGTAGCCGCTTGTTCGTGACGAACCAGGATGTGGGTCACTTCCGGTTCTTTGAACAGGGCATCGTAAACATGAAGGAGAGCACCACCCGGGTACCCGTAGATATATTTGACGCCTTCGTCACGCAAAAAGCGGACGAGCATCTCACCGCCAGATAAAAGCTCCACGTTGTTCACCTCTAAAACGCCAGAATACCGTCCACAAAAAAGCGAACGGGTCTTAATAGGTTTACTTCTCGGCAGAGCATGAGCGACGGTGGTCGCCGACTACGTCAGCACTGACTGAGCAAGTATTGGGATCGTCCCAAGTGTTGCGGGCCTTTCCCACCCAGCGCGAGGTAACGCGTTGCGGGTGTAACAGGTCGACGCGGATATGCGCCTCATGATCTGCCGAGAGGGTCTGCTTCTGGCAGTCCCTGTACAGCGGACTTTGGATTCTTCTGTTTCGCCCTCTGCAAGTCAAGTCGTCTATGTGCTTAATTGTGGGTAAGCACATGAGAACGCAAGAAAAAACCTGGAAACCGCTACTCTGTTAGCTTCAATTGCGCAGTTTTGCCAAGGAATCAGCATGCGAACGCTTCTCTTAACTCTGCTAATCAGCGCCAGTCCATGGTGCATGGCCGCTCAGATCTACAAATGGGTCGACGCCCAGGGCGTCACCCATTTCGATCAGCAGCCACCACAAGGGCAGTCATCCACCGCCGTGAAGACGCCCTCCTCTCCCGCACCAATACCGGCCGCATTACCTGGCAGCGGCGCGCTGGGCGATCAGAAAGCCATCGATGACAAGGTCAAGAAGCAAGTGGCCGAGCAACAGAATCAGCTCAAGGCATTTTGCGAACAGGCGCGCACGAATCTCGCGCAACTGCAGAACAATCCGCGCTTGAGGGAGGAAGTGGAGGGAGAATTGCGGCGGCTGAGCGACGAACAGCGCCAGCAACGTACTGCGGAGGCACAAAAACAGATTGCGGAAAACTGCCAGTAACCACTGGCAGTTTTCGGTTCAGCGTGAAGCGGTGATCAGCAGGTCGAACTCTTTGAGCAACACCTGAAGCTGCCGATCCTTGCCCTGCAGGTTGCGTTGGGCAAAAACCATTTCGGCCATTTCCTGAATGCCCGAGGCATTGGGCAATGGCAGATCCTGTTCGAGGATCATCTTCATCCGCGGCAGGAAGATCCATTGCAGCCACTGTTCGAAATCAAGCGTGTCGACCGAAAACGGCTCGACGCTGCTCAGGGCTTCGACCGAGGGCTGGACGTCATCCCACCAGCCCTGGGCACGCAGTTCGCGCTCGATCAACAGCAATTGATCGGCGACTTTGGAGAAACGACTGTCCATCACAGCGAAACCTTGGCCTTCTGACGGGCCAGAGTGGCGCCGGCGGAATCACCTTGTTTCTCACGTGCCTGAGCGATCAATTCCCACAGACTGGCCTGCAAGTCCGGACGACCATTGGCCATGGTCAGTGCACGACGAGCAGTCTGCTCGGCTTGCGGCGCATCGCCCTGGGCCATGCGCACCTGCGCCAGACGGTAAAGCACTTGCGGCTCGCGCGGCGCTACACGCTGCGCACGCTCCAGGCTGGAGGACGCGCCGTTGAGGTCGCCACCGGCCTGCTGCTGTTGCGCAGTGGTCAACAGGGCGAGAACCGGGCCATCCAGTTGTTCATCGGCAGACAGACCGCCGCCGCTGCTGGCCGAAGGAATGCCGCTCGGCGTCGAAGGCATGCTGTAGCTGCCGGAGCTGATCGGCGCCGACTCGACCGCCGACGGGTTGTACGGCCCCGGCGTGATGCCGCCGGACGCCGGGCCCGGAACGATCGGCGAAGTGCTGATCGGCGCCGAAGCCGCTGCGCCGCCCGGCACCATCACCACCACACCGGTATCGTCTTGCGGGATCGCCTGGGTCTGGGCCTGTGCAGGACGTTTCACCGTCGTTTGACGGAAACCGCCATTGGCCGAAATGCGCTCGCTGTTGGACACTGCGGCGCCGGAATCCACGACCGGGATCGAACCACGCTGTACGGTGGAGCAGCCGCTGAGCAAAGCCACGGCGGTCACCGCTGGAATCAACCACTTGTTCACTTGAAACCCTCTTTGCTTAATTCATCCAGCCCTTGACCCAATCCATCACCGACTCGCCCGATGCCGGGCTTTCGCCCGCACAGGAGGCGCCGGGTGGCGGTTCGCTGCCGCGAATATACGGCATCTGCACGGCGCCCGGACAGTTGGCATCGGAGCCTTGGCCGGTACGCGAATCGACCCAGGCCTGCACCACGTTGTCCGGCTGCGGCATGTCCAGCGGCAGCGGATCGGCCTTGCGCATGAAACTGGTCCAGACCTGCAACGCACCGGTGGCCCCGGTGAACGGCGTCTTGCCGTTGTCGTCACGGCCGAGCCAGACCACCGCCAGCAGATCCTGGCTGAAACCGGCGAACCAGCTGTCGCGCGAATCGTTACTGGTACCGGTCTTGCCCGCCAGTGTCAGGGTTCTTGGCAACACGTTATAAACCGAACTGCCGGTACCTTCACGCATGACCCGCTGCATGGCGTTCTGGATCAGGTAGATAGAGGCCGGATCGAAACGCTGCTCGATCTGAAACGGATAACGCTTGAGCGGCTCGCCATCGGCAGTCAGCACGCTGCGGATCCCGCGCATCGGCGTGTTGAAGCCACCGTTGGCCAGGGTCTGGTACATGGTCGCGACTTCGATCGGGGTCATGCCGCCAGCACCGAGCAGCATCGACGGGAACGCCGGAAACTCGCGGGTTACGCCCAGTCGCGCGAGCGTCTTGAGGACATTCGGAACACCGACCGCCAGACCGAGACGCGAGGTCGAGAGGTTGTAGGAATGCGCCAGCCCCTGATATAGGAACACTGTGCCGTGGGAGCGACGATCATAGTTCTGCGGTTTCCAGACCTGTCCGTCTGCGCCTTTGATCGAAAGCGGGTCGTCCGACAGCCAACTGGTCAGCGTGTACTGGCTTGGTTTCTCCAGTGCCGTCAGATAAACCGCCGGTTTGATCAGCGAGCCGATCGGCCGCACCGCATCCAGCGCGCGGTTGAACCCGGCAAAACTCGCCTGACGGCTGCCGATCATGGCCTGGACCTCACCGGTTTCCGGGTTGGTTACGACCATCGCCGCTTCCACGTCGTCGGAACCTTTACGGCCGGACAGACGCTTGAAGGTGTCGTTGACCGACGCTTCGGCTTTCATCTGCAGGATCGGATCGAAACTGGTGAAAATCCGCAGGCCTTCTTCGGTCAAGTCTTCGTCGCGATAGTCTTCACGCAACTGGCGTTTGACCAGATCGATGAAGCCCGGGAACGAGCTGTCGGCCAGCTTGCCGCGTGTGGTCACGCCCAACGGCATTTTCTTCGCGGCGGCGACTTGTTCGGCAGAAGCGACGCCCTGCTGCTCCAGCACGTCGAGCACCAGATTGCGTCGTTCCAGCGCACGCTCCGGGTTGCGGCGCGGGTTGTAATAGGACGGGCCTTTGACCATCCCGACCAACAGCGCGACCTGATGCAGTTTCAACTCGGACAAAGGCTGAGCGAAGAAGAACTGGCTGGCCAGACCGAAACCGTGCACTGCACGCTGACCGTCCTGACCGACAAAGACTTCGTTGAGGTAAGCCTCAAGGATTTCCTTTTTGTCGTAATGCAGCTCGAGCAGCATCGCCATCATCGCTTCGGTGAGCTTGCGGGTCAGACTGCGTTCGTTGGTGAGGTAGAAGTTTTTGACCAGTTGCTGGGTCAGCGTACTGCCGCCCTGAGTCATCTTGCCGCCCGAGGTGTTGACCCAGACTGCACGGGCGATCGATTTCGGCGACACGCCCCAGTGGCTGTAGAAATCCCGGTCTTCCACGGCGACCAGGGTTTCCAGCAGATACGGCGGCACCTGATCGAGCTTGATCAGAATCCGGTCTTCAAGGTTTTTCGGGTAGATACCGCCGATCATCAGCGGCTCCAGGCGTACCACGGAGAGCTTCGAACCGTTGGTCGCCGAGAGTTCGGCCACGTAATCGCCGGAGAAACGCACGCGCACCGGCTGCGGTTTCTCGAGGCCTTCATAGAACTGGAAGCCACGGGTATTCAGATCAACCGTATTGCCATTGACCGCCGCCGCGCCGGGACCGTTGCTCACGGCTTCGCGGCGATAGCCCAGGGCATCGAGTTCGGTGAGGAAATCGTCCTTGCTCAGCTTTTGTCCGACGAACAGCTCGAGCGGGCGCGCGTAAACCTTGGCCGGGATGGTCCAGCGCTTGCCGGAGAACTTCTCCTGCACCACGGCATCGAGGTAAACGGCGAAGCCGGCCAGCACCACAAGGCCGACCAGACTGAGTTTAAGGGCCCAGCCCAACCATGGGCGCAGGCCCCGGGAAGCTGGTTTTTTAGGGGTACGGGGGGATCGAGTACGAGTCATGGCGGCGGATTATACGCACTTTATTCATACTCAACAGGAGCGCTCCGAGGTTTGCGTCGGGCTGGCGAGCGGCCATAATGAGCGCCTTGAATTTCCCCCAGTCTCTGAAGGATCGTCCGTGAGCCAGTCCCTGATCGCTGCCCTGCAAAACCCGGCCCTCTACCCGCATCCCGTCGAAGGGTTCCAGGTCATCGAAACCCATATCTCGTGGGTACTGCTCACCGGTCCCTACGCTTATAAAGTGAAGAAGCCGGTGAATTTCGGCTTCCTCGATTTCACCGGCCTTGATTCCCGTGAACACTTCTGCGGTGAAGAGCTGCGCCTGAACCAGCGCCTGACCGAAGATTTGTATCTGGAAGTGATTCCCGTAACCGGCAGTGCGGAAGCTCCGCAACTGGGCGGCGAAGGCCCGGCCATCGAATACTTGCTGAAAATGCGCCAGTTCCCGCAGAGCGGCCTGCTCAGCACCCTGCAAGCCAACGGCGAGCTGACCACCGCGCACGTCGACGCAATGGCCGAACAGATCGCCCGCTTCCACCTCAACGCGCCGAAAGTCCCGGCGGAACACGATGCCGGCACGCCTGAAAGCGTAATGGCGCCGGTGCGCCAGAATTTCGAACAGATCCTGCCATTCCTCAGCGACAAGAACGATCTTCTGCAACTCGACGCCCTGCAAGCGTGGGCCGAAAGCAGCTTCGATCGCCTGAAACCGCTGTTCGCCCAGCGCAAGGCGGACGGCTTCACTCGCGAATGCCACGGTGACATTCACCTGGGCAACGCCACGCTGATCGACGGCAAAGTCGTGATCTTCGACTGCATCGAATTCAACGAACCGTTCCGTTTCACCGACGTCTGGGCCGACACCGGCTTCCTGGCAATGGACCTGGAAGACCGTGGCCTGAAATCCCTGGCCCGTCGCTTCATCAGCCAGTACCTGGAACTGACCGGCGACTACCAAGGCCTGGAAGTACTGAACTTCTACAAGGCTTACCGCGCCTTGGTACGTGCGAAAGTCGCACTGTTCAGCATGCCGGCCGATGCCACTCCGGTGCAGCGTGCCACCACCCTGCGCCAGTACCGCAACTACGCCAACCTGGCGGAAAGCTACAGCACCATTCCTTCGCGCTTCATGGCGATTACCCACGGCGTGTCCGCTGTAGGCAAAAGCCACGTGGCCATGCGTCTGGTCGAAGCACTGGGCGCGATCCGCCTGCGTTCCGATGTCGAGCGCAAGCGCCTGTTCGGTGAGCAAACCGTTGCCAATGATGTTCAGGCCGGGATCTACAGCACCGACGCCAGCACTGCAACCTATGCGCGTCTGCATGAAATTGCCGAAGTGATTTTGCACGCCGGTTTCCCGGTGGTGATCGATGCCACTTACCTCAAGCGCGAACAACGCGACAACGCCGCCAAAGTCGCTGAAGCCACTGGCACGCCTTTCCTGATCCTTGACTGCAACGCTCCGCAGGCAGTGATCGAGAGCTGGCTGGCGATTCGTCAGGCAGACAAAAAAGATCCGTCCGACGCGACCCTCGCCGTGATCGAAGCTCAACAAGCCAACCGCGAAGCCCTGACCCCGGAAGAAATTCTGCGCAGCAAACGCGTGCAGACCAATGAATCCGGGACCCTGGACACCGTCGTGGCGCAGATTCGCCAGCGCCTGCCCGGCCTGTAAGAAACTATTTCGGCCGTGAAGCCCTCGCTTGCTTCACGGCCGTCAAATAGTGGCACTATACTGGCGTCATAAAACCAACAGGTGATTTGACATGAGCCAGCCAAAACTACTCGACACCCCGCTTTATGCCTTGCTGCACAAAGACGACATCACAGGTTTCAACAATGAACGCCCGAAAGACGGTCCGATCGACATGGTTGGTGGTGATTTTCGCGGCCTGGACCTGCGTGAACTGAACGCCGATGGCGTGGATTTCCGGGACGCCTACTTCCGCTCCGCCGACCTGCGCGGCATCGACTTTCGCAACGCCTCGCTGGAAGGCGCGAGCCTGGCCCACGCGCAGATCTCCGGGGCCTACTTCCCGCCAGAGCTGAGTGCCGACGAAATCCTGATGTCGATGAATTTCGGTACGCGCCTGCGTTATCGCACCCGCTGAGCCTCGCACCACCCAAACTCGTCCAGCGCCCCCGCTTTGCGCTGGACTGCGTGCTATTGGTAATTCTCCCTCGCCCTCCCCATCCTGATTCATCAGCGGAAGCTGACGTTTCTTAGAAGCGTTTGCGTCGAATCCGACCAAACAACCACGCTTTTCCTACTGATGGCTACACTCCTGAGAAGCTCGCCCACGCACCATTCGGCCGTCGCAAGGAGGCTTGATGAATGATGAACTGCAACACCTGAAGAATCTTGGCAAGACGTCGGCGCAATGGCTGCATGCCGTGGGCATCCATAGCGCCTCGGACTTGCGTCGCCTCGGTGCGGTGGATGCCTACCGGGCCGTGCGCACTCGCGGGTTTCGGGCGTCGAAGGTGTTGTTGTACGCGATCGAAGGGGCGCTGATGGACGTGCACTGGAACGACATTCCCGCCGAACGCAAGGACGCGCTGAACAAGCAGCTGGAAGCCATTTCCTCTCGCCACAAGAACTAACGGGTACCGACCGTCATGTACCTGCTCGGGGAACAATCGGCCCAGGCCGATGCATTGATCAACCACTTGCAGTGCTTGCCTGCGCAATGGCTTGAGGGCCTGGCGCCGTGCGGGCCAGCGCTGGAACTGGAAGCAACGGATGATCTGTTGGCACCCTTGCCGGACGATCAGTTGTTCTTGCTCACGCAAGGTGTCATCACCGGCCGAGTCAGCGGTCGAGGCTTGTTCTACTGGCACGAGGGAGATTTGATCGGTCTGCAACAAGGGCCGGAATGGGCGGATTGCACGCTGTACTCAGACAACCCGTTGACATTACTGCCCTATCGCCGAAGTGATTTGTTTCAACATGTGTATGGCGAACCATCGCGCTCGGAGCAGTTTCTGCGCTACCTGCTCGGGCAAATGGCGCTGCTGGCCCACGCCGTTGCCGAGTTCAAGCCGCGCGAGTTTCGCAGCACCAACGGTTTCAAGCGGGTTGAAGCCGGAGACGTTCTGATTCGTGAGGGCGATGACGCCGACCATGTGTTCGTGATTATCGAAGGACACGCCGAAGCGTTTGTTAACGGGCACAAGGTAGGCGACGTGCCCAAGGATGAAATATTCGGTGCAATGGCTGTGTTCACGGGCGAGCCGCGCAACGCGACGGTCATAGCCCGGGAGGCAAGCACGGTAATGCTGATTCCCGGCGATCAGTTTCTGAGCATGACCCGCACCAATCCGAAAATCGCCCACAGCCTGATCGAAAGCATGGCGAGGCGTATCGACCAGCTCAACAAGCAGCTCACAGCCCAGACCTGACGCCCGTATTCACGGGGCGTTTACGCCATTGCCGGGACAAAACGAAAGAAATGAAAAAACAGCAGTTGACTTGGTAATGAGAATCGCTATGATTATCACAACTGGTCGCGAGATCAGTCGATATTCTGAAAAGCCCTTGGTTCGGACTCTCAGATTATCTCCTCATCAGGCTAATCACGGTTATTTGACCCGGTTTTTACCGGGTCTTTTTTTGCCTGTGGAAAAGTCATTTCTTACTGAACTGTTTACGCATCTCGGCGCAATAATCCTGTTTCGGCGTGGCCGGTGTGTACCAGACATAATCAGCCATCGCCGCCGTGATCTGGTTGCCTTGCTCCGCCAGCATCAGCACCGTCGGCGCTTCGGGCGCGCCCAGATCCAGCGCATGCAACGGCCCCCCCACATCCTTGCGCGCGTGATACGCACCCGCCAATAACAACGCAGGCGCGGGCGCCGCCAACAAACGCGAGGCCATGCGCCGATCCCGTTGTTGCTGAACGGCCAGCATCGCCGGCATTTGCGATGACGGCAGCAAGCCGCAGTGAGAATCGCCGATCTGCTCCAACAGCGTCTCTTTCACAGATTTGGAGTTGCTGCGCTCACCGCTCAAAACCGGAGGATCACGATAGAACGCACGAATTTCGATGTTATCGAGATTGGCCGCCAGCACTGGCCAGGATTGTGTCAGGGCAAACCGAACAATCGGTCCGTAGAGATTCCAGTCCCAACCGTCCTGCCAGGCCAATGCTGCAGGAAGATCAGTGGGTGGCGTTGCGGCATGGCGCACGTCATCGACGCGCGACTGTTGATCGGGCGTCAGCATTTCCAACAGGAGACTGCCTTGGGGTCGCGTTCGTTCGAGGTTCTGCAACAACCACAATTGAAGTGCATGGTGATCGGCGTTGTCATGCTGCTCGCCAATGATGAGCCGCGATGGCTCGCTCAATTGCGTCAGTAATTGCTGCGCCGTCAGACGCTCGCCGCTGCGCAGATCACGGATCTCGCCCACGACCGGCGGCGCCGCAACATGCTGGCAACCTGCAAGCCACAACACCGCCAACAGCAGAATCCCGCGCATACACTCACCTCGATGACGAAATCAGCGGGCGATGATCAGCGGATGCCCGCGCTCCGGGTGCGGCTGCACCAGCACTTCCAGACCGAAAACCGCCTTCAGCGATTCCGGGCGCAACACCTGTTGCGGCGTATCCAGCGCCACCGGGCGCCCGCCCTCCAGCAGCAGGATGCGATCACAATAGCGCGCCGCCAGATTCAGATCATGCAGGATCACCAGCACCGCCGCGCCACGATCGGCAAACTCGCGCACCGCTTGCAGCGTCGTATGTTGATGCAACGGATCGAGCATTGAGGTCGGCTCATCGAGCAGCAACGTCTGCCCCGCCTGACCCGGCCAGAGTTGCGCCAGCACCCGCGCCAGATGCACCCGCTGACGCTCGCCGCCGGACAGCGCCAGATAACTGCGGCCACTAAGATGCCCGGCATCGGCCGCCAATAACGCGGCAGCGACGATCTCGTCATCGCGCACCCGCCCGCTCTGATAAGGCAGACGCCCCATGCCGACCACTTCTTCAACACGAAAGGCAAAATCCAGGGTCGACACCTGTGGCAACACCGCCAGCCGCTGAGCGCGCTGAGTGCCGCCCCAATGGCTCAGTGCCTCACCGTCCAGCAGCACTTCCCCTTCGTGTGCGCTCAGCTCACCGCACAACGCGCCGAGCAAAGTGCTCTTGCCGGCGCCATTCGGCCCCAGTACACCCAGCACTTCGCCCGGTTCGAGTTGCAGGCTGATGTCGGCCAAAACGGTCTTGCGGCCACGGCGGATGTGCAGGTTGTGCGCACGCAACATCAGGCACGCCCTCGCAGCAACAGATAAAGAAAGAACGGCGCACCGATGAACGCGGTGACGATGCCGATCGGCAGCTCCGCCGGTGCCAGCGCCAGCCGCGCCACCAGATCCGCCAGCAGCAACAGACTCGCACCGGCCAGCACCGATGCGGGCAGTAACACCCGGTGATCCGGCCCCGCGAGCAAGCGCACGAGATGCGGCACCACCAGCCCGACAAAGCCGATCATGCCCGCCGCTGCCACCGCTGCACCGACACCCAGCGCCGTGCAGAACACCAGCTCGCGCTTGAGCCGTTCTACATCGATTCCCAGATGCCCGGCTTCCGATTCGCCGAGCAGCAACGCATTGAGCGCCTTTGCCCGACGTGGAAGCCACAGTGCAACACCGGCGGTGATGATCAGCAGCGGCCACAACCGCGCATAGCTCGCGCCGTTAAGGCTGCCCAGGTTCCAGAACGTCAACGTGCGCAATGTCGCGTCATCAGCCAGATAGGTAAACAGTCCCACCGCCGAGCTGGCCAACGCCGTCAGAGCGATACCCGCCAGCAACATGGTCGCGACATTGGTCTGCCCATTGCGGCGGCCGAGCCGATAAACCAGCGCCGTCACACCCAAACCACCGAGAAACGCACACACCGACAGCAGGTAAGGCCCGAACCACTCGGGCAGTCCGCCAAAAAACGAGCCACCGACAATCGCGATCGCCGCGCCCAACGCCGCGCCGCTCGAGACGCCCACCAACCCTGGATCGGCCAGCGGATTGCGAAACAGCCCCTGCATCGCCACCCCGGACAACGCCAGCACACCGCCAACTGCCAGCCCGAGCAACGTACGCGGCAGACGAATCTGCCCGAGAATCAGTTCAGCCTGTTCCAGCCCGTCCGGCGCCAGCGGCACACCGATCATGCGCAACGCTGCGCGCAAGGTGTCGAACAACGGCAGACTGACCGGCCCCAGCGCCAGCGAAAGCCAGATCGCCAGCAGGCAGAGCAGGATCAGGCCGATAAACAAGCCACGGGGTTTGACCAGCGTGGTCATTGGCCGCTCTTGGCCGGGTAGAAACCGTCAGACAGGGCCTTCAGCGCTGCCGGCAAACGCGGCCCGAGCCCGCCCACCAGCAGCGTCGGGTCCAGCTCCAGCACACGTCCGGTCTTGGCCGCACGGCTGGAATTGAGGATCGGGTTTTCCTTAAATAGAGCCGCTTTCGCCGCCTCACCAGTTAGCGCACGGTCAGCGAACACCAGCACTTCAGGATCGAGACTGGCCAGGGATTCCACGGAAAACGGTTTGTAACCGGTGTGGGTCGCAAGGTTATGCCCGCCCGCCTGCTGCAGCAGCCAGTCGGCGGCGGTGTCCTTGCCGGCGATCAGCGGTTTGCCGCCGGCATGTCCAAGCAGCAACAGCACGCCCTGCGCTTTCTGTTTAGTCTGCGCTTGCGCCACACGCGCCTTTTGCGCATCAAGTTGCTGTTGATAACGTTGCAGCAGCTGCACGGCCTGGCTTTCAGCGCCCAGCAACCGTCCCAGATGGGTAACGTTTTTTTCCAATGTCGGCAGATCCGGCTGAGCCGAGAACAGTTCCACCTGCACCTTGGCACTGCGAACTTGCGAAATCACTGGCGGCGGGCCCATTTCTTCGGTGCCGATCAGGATGTCCGGGCGCAGGCTGAGAATGCCTTCGGCCGACAGGCTGCGCTGATAGCCGATGCTCGGCAGCGACTTGAGAGACTCGGGATGCTGGCTGGTGGTGTCGACGCCTACCAGTTTGGCCTCGCCACCCAGCGCACTCACCCACTCCGACAACGCGCCGCCGGCGCTGACCCAACGTTGCGGCAACTCGGCCGCTGCAGCCTGGTGGCTGACCAAAAGTCCGACACACAGCACGGCAACGCGGGTACTCAGGCGCATAGACAGCTTCCTTGAAATGTTTTCCCGGACATCGGGACGGCAGGCCAAGTATCCTCGGCAGCGGTCACCTCGCCACGGGTGAAGGCGGCCATTTGATAATTGTTTGCATTTGAACGTCAAGCTCGGACATATCCGGACACGAGCCGACATTTGAGGATAGCCATGAAGTTTCTTTGCGCGGGTGCCGATCTGGTTGAGGACGGCAGTCGCGGTTTCGATATCGACGGGAAAAAACTGTTCGCCGTGCGCCGCGCGGGGCAGGCTTATGTCTACCTCAATCGCTGCCCGCATCGGGGCGTCGGACTGGAATGGCAGCCCGACCAGTTTCTCGACCCAAGCAACAGCCTGATCCAGTGCGCCACCCACGGCGCACTGTTTCTGATCGAAGACGGTGAATGCGTCGCCGGCCCGTGCGCCGGGCAATCGCTGACGGCCATCCCTTGCCGTGAAGACGCGCAAGGGCTGTGGATCGATGTTTAACCGTTGAGCAGCACGTCCAGGCGCCGGTCGATCACCATCTCTTCATGGCTCAAACGCACGCCGTACGCCAGGACTTCGACCCCGCACGCCACCGCCTCGCGCAGCGCAGCGGCGTAGGCCGAGTCGATTTCCTCGGCCGGACGCACTGCTTCAATGCCGGAGAGATTGACGCAGTACAACTGGACCGCGCGAATCCCGTCCCTGGCCAGATGCGCCAGCTCACGCAAATGCTTGGCGCCGCGATCGGTCACTGCATCGGGAAATGCCGCGACCGCCGTGCCGTCGAAACCCAGCGTGACACTTTTCACTTCCACATACGCCGGGCCCGTCGGGTAGTCGAGGCGAAAATCGATCCGGCTCTTTTCCTGCCCGTACGCCACCTCACGTTTGAGCCCGGTAAACCCGCTCAATTCGCTGATGACACCGGCCTGCAAGGCATCTTCGACCAGTGCGTTGGCGCGTCCGGTGTTCACGCAAAACAGCCGGCCCTGCGGGGTTTCACCGACTTCCCAAGTACCGGGCAGTTTGCGTTTCGGATCTGTGGAGCGACTGAACCAGACCTGCCCGCCCTCGACCTGGCAATTGAGCATCGAGCCGGTGTTCGGGCAATGAATGGTCAGCAACTCGCCGCCAACGGTTTCGATATCGGCGAGAAAACGCTTGTAACGCCGGATCAACCGGCCTTCTTCGAGCGGAGGATGAAAGCGCATCAGCCTTGCCAGCTCTTCAAGCCACGGGCGATACGCTCTACCGCTTCCTGTAGGCGTGGGAGGTTTTGCGTGTAAGCAAAGCGCACATGATGACCGGCCTGATAGCGACCGAAATCCAGCCCCGGCGTGAAGGCTACATGCTCGGTTTCGAGGAAATGCCGGCAGAACGCGAAGGCATCGCCGCCGAACTGGCTGATATCGGCATACAAATAGAACGCGCCTTCCGGCTCTACGGCAATGTCGAAGCCCAGCTCCCGCAATGCCGGCAGCAGGAAGTCACGGCGACGGCCGAATTCGGCGCGGCGCTCTTCGAGAATCGCGATGGTGTCCGGCTCGAAACAGGCCAGCGCCGCATGTTGGGCCATGCTTGGCGCACTGATATAGAGGTTCTGCGCGAGCTTTTCCAGCTCACTGACCGCTGCGTCCGGCGCCACCAGCCAGCCGAGGCGCCACCCGGTCATGCCGAAATATTTGGAGAAACTGTTGAGGACAAAGGCGCTGTCGTCCACTTCCAGCACACTCGCGGCGTCGGTGCCGTAAGTCAGGCCGTGATAGATCTCGTCCACCACCAGATGCCCCTGACGGGCCTTGATGGCTGTGGATAACCCGGCCAGCTCATCGCGGGTCAGAATCGTACCGGTCGGGTTGGCCGGCGAGGCGACCAGCGCACCGACGCTGTCGTGGTCCCAGTGGCGCGCCACAAGGTCCGGCGTCAGTTGATAACGCACGTCCGGGCCCACCGGCACAAGCTGCGCCGCGCCTTCAACCAATCGCAGAAAGTGTCGGTTGCAGGGATAGCCGGGGTCGGCCAGCAGCCAGTGCTTGCCCGGATCCACCAGCAACGCACTGGCCAGCAGCAACGCCCCGGAACCGCCGGGGGTGATGAGAATCCGTCGAGGATCGATGTTCAGGCCGTAGCGCGTCTGATAGAAGCCGGAAATCGCCTCACGCAGTTCGGGAATGCCACGGGCTGCGGTGTAACGGGTTTTCCCGGCTGTCAGGGCTTGCTGGCCGGCGCGGATGATCGGTTCGGCGGTAGTGAAGTCCGGTTCGCCGATTTCCAGGTGGATCACGTCGTGGCCGGCGGCCTGCAATTCATTGGCCCGCGCCAGCAACGCCATGACATGGAACGGTTCGATCGCACGACTGCGCGCACTGTAGGGCTGAGCCATTGGCCTTCCTTCAACGGGGGAAAAGAAACGATTCTACCCATCTGCCGGAACGAGCGAGAACCCGCAGCGGTCACAGCCTCAAGAACACTGGACTGTAACGACCCGCGCGTACGCTCCAGGATTGACTAAAATCAGTGATTGAGCAGGTTTGCAGCACCGCCGGACATGGCTTGGCAAACATTTGCAAGTCCCCTCGGCCACGCGCTCGACATCCGGGAGTAGCGCGGGTCGAATTGATCTGGTAAGTTCGCCCGCTTGCAGCCGCAGGGCCGGCAGGTGTCGGTGATGGAGCAATCCTGCGCAATGGATTACAAGAGTAGAGGCGGTCCATTTCATGCCCACCCAAGCAAAGCAACAGGCAAGTCAGACACTCAGCGGTTTCGAACCTTACGTCCCTAAAGAGGGCGAAGAGTACATGGGCGCGCCTATGCGTGCGCATTTCACCAAGATCCTGACCAAGTGGAAACTCGACTTGATGCAGGAAGTCGACCGCACTGTTGATCACATGAAAGACGAAGCGGCCAACTTTCCTGATCCGGCCGACCGTGCCAGTCAGGAAGAAGAGTTCGCCCTCGAGCTGCGCGCCCGCGACCGCGAGCGCAAACTGATCAAGAAGATCGACAAGACCCTGCAGTTGATCGAAGACGAAGAGTACGGCTGGTGTGATTCCTGCGGTATCGAGATCGGCGTCAAGCGCCTCGAGGCCCGTCCGACAGCCGACATGTGTGTCGACTGCAAGAACCTGGCGGAAATCAAGGAAAAGCAGGTCGGCAAATAATCCCGGCCTGAACGAAAAACGGAGCGTGCGAACGCTCCGTTTTTGTTTCTGCCGTTTTTTGACTCTCAAGTAACATCGCCCTCATGACTGCCAACACATCCCCCGCCTATATTGGCCGCTTTGCCCCGACCCCCAGCGGGCACCTGCACTTCGGTTCGCTGGTTGCCGCCCTGGCCTCTTATCTGGACGCACGCTCGGTGGGCGGTCGCTGGCTGGTGCGCATGGAGGATCTCGATCCGCCCCGGGAAGAGCCGGGCGCGCAAGCGGCGATTCTCAAGGCGCTGGAAAGCTATGGCTTCGAATGGGACGGCGAGATGGTTCGCCAGAGCGATCGGCACGAGGCCTACGCGCAAGTGCTCGACAGCCTGTTCAATCACGGCCTCGCCTACGCCTGCACCTGCTCGCGCAAACAATTGGAGCCATACCACGGCATTTATCCGGGACTGTGCCGCAATGCCGGCCATGGCCAGGAAGACGCGGCGATTCGCCTGCGCGTGCCGGAGTTGGAATACCACTTCATCGACCGGGTGCAGGGCGAATACCGCCAGCATCTGGGCCGTGACGTGGGAGATTTCGTGATCCGCCGCCGCGACGGCCTCTACGCCTACCAACTGGCGGTGGTTCTGGACGACGCCTGGCAGGGCATCACCGACATCGTGCGCGGTGCCGATCTGCTCGACTCCACACCGCGCCAGCTCTACCTGCAGGAATTGCTGGGCCTGCGCCAACCGCGCTATCTGCATCTGCCACTGATTACCCAGCCGGACGGCAACAAGCTCGGCAAGTCCTATCGCTCGCCACCACTGGAAGCCGATCAGGCCACGCCATTGTTGCTGCGGGCCCTGCGCGCACTGGGGCAAGACCCGGGGCCCGAACTGGCCCACGCCACGCCGCAAGAACTGTTGAACTGGGGCAGCGTCCACTGGGATGCCTTGAAAATCCCGCGCACACTGACCCTGCCCGAAGCGCAACTGCTGTGACGACACTTGCAGTGGCGCGCCCATCCGTTACCATCGCCGCACGTTTTCGGGCACGCGCATAAAAAAGAGAGGCCGGGATGTACATCTATCGCTTGGTCCTGCTTCTGGTCGTGGGGATCTACCTGTTTTCTCCCGCCATCATGGATTGGTGGATCGACGCTACGGGCGCCTGGTATCGCCCTTATCTGCTCTGGCTGATCCTGATTGTCGTGACCTTCATCCTGCAGAGCCAAAAAGATGCCGATGAGCTTTAGCCTGACCCAGATGCTGCTGATCAGCGCCGCCTACCTGGCCGCGTTGTTCGGTGTGGCGTGGATCAGTGAACGGGGCATGATCCCGCGGGCGATCATTCGCCATCCGTTGACCTACACCCTGTCGCTGGGGGTCTACGCCAGTGCGTGGGCGTTCTATGGCACGGTGGGTCTGGCCTATCAGTACGGCTATGGTTTTCTGTCCAGTTATCTCGGGGTATCCGGCGCGTTTCTGCTGGCGCCGGTGCTGCTGTATCCGATCCTCAAGATCACCCGCACTTATCAACTGTCGTCGCTGGCGGACCTGTTCGCCTTCCGCTTTCGCAGCACCTGGGCCGGTGCGCTGACCACGATTTTCATGCTGATCGGCGTATTGCCGCTGCTGGCGTTGCAGATCCAGGCCGTGGCCGATTCCATCGGCATCCTCACCGGCGAACCGGTGCAGAATCGCGTGGCCCTGGCGTTCTGTGCGCTGATCATTCTGTTCACGATCTTCTTCGGTTCCCGTCATATCGCCACCCGTGAAAAGCACGAAGGGCTGGTATTCGCGATTGCCTTCGAATCGGTGATCAAACTGGCAGCCCTCGGCGGCGTCGGCCTCTACGCGCTATACGGCGTGTTCGACGGCCCGCAGCAACTTGAACTGTGGCTGCTGCAGAACCAGACCGCCCTCGCCGCCCTGCACACCCCGTTGCAAGAAGGCCCGTGGCGCACGTTGCTGCTGGTGTTTTTCGCCTCGGCGATCGTGATGCCGCACATGTATCACATGACCTTCACCGAAAACCTCAACCCGCGCTCGCTCGTCAGCGCGAGCTGGGGCCTGCCGCTGTTCCTGCTGTTGATGAGTCTGGCCGTGCCGCTGATTCTCTGGGCTGGCCTGAAACTCGGGGCCACAACCAATCCGGAATACTTCACCCTCGGCATCGGCATCGCCGCCAACAGCAAGTCGCTGGCGTTGCTGGCGTATGTCGGCGGACTGTCGGCGGCCAGCGGTCTGATCATCGTCACCACGCTGGCGCTGTCGGGCATGGCCCTGAACCATCTGGTGCTGCCGCTCTATCAGCCACCGGCCGAGGGCAATATCTATCGCTGGTTGAAATGGACCCGCCGGGCGCTGATCGTCGCGATCATCATGGCCGGCTTCTGCTTCTACCTGATGCTCGGCGCCGAGCAGGATCTGGCCAACCTCGGCATCGTCGCTTTCGTTGCGACCCTGCAATTCCTGCCAGGTGTGCTGTCGGTGCTGTACTGGCCGACCGCCAATCGTCGGGGGTTCATCGCGGGTCTGCTGGCAGGGATTGTGGTGTGGGTCGTGACCATGCTGTTGCCGCTGGTCGGCAATCTGCAGGGTTTGTATATTCCGCTGCTGAACATGATCTACGTGCTGGACGACACCAGTTGGCACATGGCGGCCATCGCCTCGCTGGCGGCCAACGTCCTGATGTTCACGCTGATTTCGCTGTTCACCAATGCCAGCCCCGAAGAGGCCAGCGCCGCCGAAGCCTGCGCTGTGGACAACGTACGTCGCCCGCAGCGCCGCGAATTGCACGCAGCCTCGCCGCAGGAATTCGCCACGCAGCTGGCCAAACCGCTGGGCGCCAAGGCTGCGCAGAAAGAAGTCGAGCAGGCCCTGCGCGACCTTTATCTGCCCTTCGACGAGCGCCGCCCTTATGCCTTGCGCCGCCTGCGTGACCGGATCGAAGCCAACCTCTCCGGCCTGATGGGCCCGAGCGTCGCCCAGGACATGGTGGAAACCTTCCTGCCGTACAAGGCCGGCGGTGAAAACTACGTCACCGAAGACATCCACTTCATCGAAAGCCGCCTCGAGGATTACCACTCGCGCCTGACCGGGCTGGCCGCCGAACTCGATGCCCTGCGCCGTTACCACCGCCAGACCCTGCAGGAACTGCCGATGGGCGTCTGCTCGCTGGCCAAGGATCAGGAGATCCTGATGTGGAACAAGGCCATGGAAGAGCTGACCGGGATTGCCGCGCAGCGGGTGGTCGGCTCGCGCCTGAGTACCATCGCCAATCCGTGGAAAGATCTGCTGCAAGGCTTCATCCACCTGCCCGACGAACACTTGCACAAACAGCATCTGGCCCTCGACGGCCAGACCCGCTGGCTGAACCTGCACAAAGCGGCCATCGACGAGCCGCTGGCACCGGGCAACAGCGGCCTCGTGCTGCTGGTGGAAGACCTGACCGAAACCCAGATGCTCGAAGACAAGCTGGTGCATTCAGAGCGCCTGGCCAGTATCGGTCGACTCGCAGCGGGTGTTGCTCACGAAATCGGCAACCCGATCACCGGCATCGCCTGCCTCGCGCAAAACCTGCGCGAAGAGCGCGAAGAGGACGGTGAGCTAACGGAAATCAGCGGCCAGATCCTCGAACAGACCAAACGCGTGTCACGCATCGTCCAGTCGTTGATGAGCTTCGCCCACGCCGGCAGCCATCAGCACAGCGACGAGCCCGTCTGTCTGGCGGAAGTGGCCCAGGACGCCATCGGCCTGCTGGCCCTGAACCGGCGCAATTTCGAAGTCCAGTTCTATAACCTGTGCGATCCCGATCACTGGGTCGAAGGCGACCCGCAGCGGCTCGCCCAGGTTTTGATCAATCTGCTCTCCAACGCCCGTGACGCCTCGCCTGCCGGCAGTGCGGTGCGGGTCAAGAGCGAAGCCGGCGAACACACGGTCGATCTGATCGTCGAAGACGAAGGCAGCGGTATTCCGTCGAGCATCATGGACCGATTGTTCGAACCCTTCTTCACCACCAAGGATCCTGGCGAAGGCACCGGTCTGGGCCTTGCACTGGTCTATTCCATCGTTGAAGAGCATTATGGACAAATCACCATCGACAGCCCGGCTGATGTTCAGAGCCAGCGCGGCACCCGTATCCGGGTGACATTGCCGCGCCATGTCGAAGCGACGTCCGCTGTGAACTGAGACCGTCGAGAGTATCGAATCAATGCCGCACATTTTGATCGTCGAAGACGAAACCATTATCCGCTCCGCCTTGCGCCGCCTGCTGGAACGCAACCAGTACCAGGTCAGCGAAGCCGGTTCAGTGCAGGAAGCACAAGAACGCTTCAGTATTCCCACATTCGATCTGATCGTCAGCGACCTGCGTCTGCCGGGTGCTCCGGGCACCGAGCTGATCAAGCTCGGCCAGGGCACGCCGGTGCTGATCATGACCAGCTACGCCAGCCTGCGCTCGGCGGTCGACTCGATGAAGATGGGCGCGGTGGATTACATCGCCAAGCCTTTCGACCACGATGAAATGCTTCAGGCTGTCGCGCGGATCCTGCGCGATCGCCAGTCGGCGCCTGCCGTCGGCGAAGCAGCTCCCGCCAAATCGGCCAATGGCAGCGGCAAATCCGCCATCGACAACAGCAATGGCGAAATCGGCATCATCGGCTCGTGTCCGCCGATGCAGGATCTTTACGGCAAGATCCGTAAAGTCGCCCCGACCGATTCCAACGTGCTGATCCAGGGCGAGTCCGGTACCGGTAAAGAACTGGTGGCCCGCGCCCTGCACAACCTGTCGAAACGCGCCAAGGCGCCGATGATCTCGGTGAACTGCGCCGCCATCCCGGAAAGCCTGATCGAGTCCGAACTGTTCGGCCACGAGAAAGGTGCGTTCACTGGCGCCAGCGCCGGTCGCGCCGGTCTGGTGGAAGCGGCGGACGGCGGCACGCTGTTCCTCGACGAGATCGGCGAACTGCCACTCGAAGCCCAGGCTCGTTTGCTGCGCGTATTGCAGGAAGGCGAAATTCGCCGGGTGGGCTCGGTTCAGTCTCAGAAAGTCGATGTCCGGTTGATCGCCGCGACCCACCGGGACCTCAAGAGCCTGGCGAAAATCGGCCAGTTCCGTGAAGACTTGTACTACCGCCTCCACGTGATCGCATTGAAACTGCCGGCCCTGCGCGAGCGTGGCGCCGACGTCAACGAAATCGCCAATGCGTTTCTCGCTCGTCAGAGCGCCCGCATCAACCGCACCGACCTGAAATTTGCCGCCGATGCCGAACAGGCGATCCGGCACTATTCCTGGCCGGGTAACGTGCGGGAGCTGGAAAACGCCGTCGAGCGCGCGGTGATTCTGAGCGAAAGCCCGGAAATCTCTGCCGACCTGCTGGGTATCGACATCGAGCTGGGCGATCTGGAGGACGACGAATTCATCGGCCTGCCGGCGCAAACGGCCGGTAACGCCAGCAACAGCAGCCACGAGCCGACCGAAGACCTGTCACTGGAAGACTACTTCCAGCATTTCGTACTCGAGCATCAGGACCACATGACCGAGACCGAACTGGCGCGCAAACTGGGCGTCAGCCGCAAATGCCTGTGGGAACGCCGTCAGCGTCTGGGCATTCCACGGCGCAAGACCGGGGTCGCCAGCGAGAGCTGAACGTTACCTGTCGAGTGTGCGGGCTACCGTTGAAGAGGTGAAAAAACTGTTACCTCAGTCTTTTCACGTAACAGAAGCCGGGGTTATCGGTAACGAAACCCCGGCTTTTTTTCGACCTGCGAAAATGGTTATATCGACCTAACCCCTTGTTTTATTGGGGTTCGCAAAAGTTGGCACGGCACCTGCTATATGTTTGGTACAAGAACAATAACAAGCAATGCACAAGACAATAAAAATAAGACGAATCGACTCACGCACAATAAAAACAAGACGGCGAGAGGCGCAGCTAACTGATTCTTTTGGAGAGGCGTTGTATTTGGGGCTAGCCCCACGACCAGGCCGAGAACAACAAAAACTGTCTTAAGACAGAGCCTGTACTGGTTGGATCGCAAGATCACTGCAACACAGCGACCAAAGCAATCCGTTTGCTCTTGGCTCCCGATTGGGAGGGTCATGAAGGAAAAGCTTCATGGCGAGGGCACTCAACAAAAACAAGAAGCCCGAATCAATAATAAAAAGAGCACGCAACTACTTCTTGGGGAGCTTCGGCTCCCCTTGTAGTTTCTCCTTTCTGGCAAATCCCCCCTTCTGACGCATCTCCACCCCCTCTAGACTGCGGCTTTCAGCGCAAAACGGCAGCGTCCTACACCATCCCTCGACTAAATGCTAGAATCCCGGCCCATCATGCGGTCATTCTCTGGTATGGCCGAACATTCCTTCAAACAGTGCATCCCATGCTGAAGAAGCTGTTCCAGTCATTCCGAACTCCCCTGCGTCGTACGCAACACATCCGTAGCACGCCTGAAGTCCTCAACAGCGGCCAACACTCGCTGCAGAAGGCGCAATTCAGCCGTTACGCGGTCAACATCGTCGAACGTCTGCAGGGCGCCGGCTACCAGGCCTACCTGGTTGGCGGTTGCGTGCGAGACATGCTGCTGGGCATCACGCCCAAAGACTTCGACGTCGCCACCAGCGCCACCCCCGAGCAGGTTCGCGCCGAATTCCGCAATGCGCGGATCATCGGCCGCCGGTTCAAGCTGGTACACATCCATTTCGGTCGCGAAATCATTGAAGTCGCGACCTTCCGCGCCAATCACCCGCAAAACGAAGACGACGAAGACAGCAACCAGTCTTCGCGCAACGAGAGCGGGCGCATTCTGCGTGACAACGTTTACGGCACCCTGGAAGAAGACGCGCAACGCCGCGACTTCACCATCAACGCCCTGTATTACGATCCGGTCAGCGAGCGCATCCTCGACTACGCCAACGGCGTACACGACATCCGCAATCACCTGATCCGTCTGATCGGCGACCCGAAGCAACGCTACCAGGAAGACCCGGTGCGGATGCTGCGGGCCGTGCGTTTCGCCGCCAAGCTCAATTTCGGTATCGAGAAGCACACCGTCCAGCCAATCCGCGAACTGGCGCCGATGCTGCGCGAGATTCCGTCGGCCCGCCTGTTCGAGGAAGTGCTCAAGCTGTTCCTCTCCGGTCATGGCGCGATCACGTTCGAGATGCTGGTCGACCTGCAACTGTTCGCGCCGCTGTTCCCGGCCAGTGCCGATGCGCTGGAACACAACCCGGAATATACCCACACGCTGATCAGCGAAGCACTGACCAACACCGACCTGCGGATCAAGCAGAACAAACCGGTAACCCCGGCGTTCCTGTTTGCTGCCCTGCTGTGGCCTGCCCTGCCGGCCCGAGTGCTACGTCTGCAAGAGCGCGGCATGCCGCCAATTCCAGCCATGCAGGAAGGCGCTCACGAACTGATCGCCGAACAGTGCCAGCGCATCGCGATTCCAAAACGCTTCACCATGCCGATCCGCGAGATCTGGGACATGCAGGAACGCCTGCCACGCCGCAGCGGCAAACGCGCCGACCTGCTGCTGGACAATCCGCGCTTCCGCGCCGGCTACGACTTCCTCCTGCTGCGTGAAAGCGCTGGCGAGCAGACCGATGGCCTGGGTGAATGGTGGACCGATTATCAGGACGCCAACGACAGCGAACGTCGCGACATGATCCGCGACCTCAGTGGCAAGGGTGATGACGCCAGTGGCGCACCGCGCAAGCGTCGCCGCAGCAGCGGCTCCAAACGCAAACGCGCTGGCGCACCGAGCGCCACGGGCGAATAAGGCATGGAACGCATCTACATCGGCATGGGCAGCAACCTGGCTGACCCGGCCGAACAACTGCGCAGCGCGGTCGACGCGCTGGGGCAATTGCCCGAGACCGAACTGGTCGGCGTATCTGCCTTCTACCAAAGCGACTCGCTGCTGCCTGGCCAACCGCGTTACACCAACGCGGTTGCCGCACTCGACAGCGCGCTTGCCCCGCTGGATCTGCTCGATGCCTTGCAGGCGATCGAAAACGATCAGGGCCGCGAACGCCTGGAGCGCTGGGGCCCGCGCACGCTGGATCTGGACATTCTGCTGTTCGGTGATCGCCTGATCGACGAGCCGCGCCTGAAAGTCCCGCATTACCACATGCAGGAACGCGCGTTCGTTCTCTATCCCCTCGCCGAACTGGCGCCCGAATATCTGCGTCTGGCCGATGGCCGTGATCTTGCCGATCTTCTCGCAGCCTGCCCGTTCGTCGGCCTAGAACGCCTCTCTCACGCCTGATACAAACCGCTGATGCGGGAGCCAACCGGCTCCCGCATTTTGCGTTCTTGTAGGACAAAAACCCCGCAGATCAGGCCCGCCGGCCCGCTGAATCGCATCAGTAACGCCGGTAACACTCCCCTCGTAACAATGCGGTAACACATGCAATTGACTTCCTGAGGCCTCATCACGACTATAGGCGTCCCGCTGCCGCCAACCCGGCATACAAGGGCGCAATCCAGGCCTTATAAGCACGACAAAAGAGCGTGCGCCTGAATAGATGACGAATCACGCGCGTTACTCGCAGTAGTTTCCAAAGCGCCTGAACGAGGATTTCTTACATGCCAGCCATCACCCTGACCACGCTCCAGAGCCTCAAGCAGAAAGGTGAAAAGATCACCATGCTGACCTGCTATGACGCGACCTTCGCCCACGCCTGCAACGAGGCCGGTGTCGAAGTGCTGCTGGTGGGCGACTCCCTCGGCATGGTCCTGCAGGGTCACGACAGCACCCTGCCGGTGACCACCGCAGAAATGGCCTACCACGTTGCCAGCGTCAAACGCGGCAACTCTGATGCCTTGATCCTGGCCGACCTGCCGTTCATGGCCAACGCCACCCTCGAGCAAACCATGACCAACAGCGCCCTGCTGATGCAGGCCGGCGCGCACATGGTCAAGGTCGAAGGCGCCTTGTGGCTGGCGGATTCGATCCGCCTGCTGGCCGAACGCGGTGTGCCGGTCTGCGCCCACATGGGCCTGACCCCGCAAGCCGTGAACATTCTCGGTGGCTATAAAGTGCAAGGTCGCAACGAGAACCAGGCACGCCAGATGCGCGCCGACGCGATCTCGCTGGAGCAGGCCGGTGCAGCCATGCTGCTGCTCGAATGCGTGCCGAGCGAACTGGCGGCTGAAATCAGCCAGGCCGTGAAAATCCCGGTGATTGGCATTGGCGCCGGTTCGAATACCGACGGTCAGGTCTTGGTGCTGCACGACATGCTCGGCCTGTCGATCAGCGGCCGTGTGCCGAAATTCGTGAAGAACTTCATGCAGGGTCAGGACAGCATCCAGTCCGCGCTGAAGGCTTACGTCAGTGAAGTCAAAGCCACCACTTTCCCCGGGATCGAACACGGATTCTCTGCATGAACACCGTCAAAACCGTACGTGAACTGCGCGCCGCCGTGGCGCGCGCCCGCAGTGAAGGCAAGCGCATCGGCTTCGTGCCGACCATGGGCAACCTGCACAGCGGCCACATCGCGCTGATCACCAAGGCCAAACAGCGAGTGGACTTCGTGGTTGCGAGCATTTTCGTCAACCCGCTGCAGTTCGGCGCCGGCGAAGACCTCGACAAGTACCCACGCACCCTGGCGGCAGATCAGGAAAAACTGCTGGAAGCCGGATGCGATCTGCTGTTCGCCCCGACCGTCGAGGAAATGTACCCCGACGGCATGGCCGGTCAGACCCGGGTCAGCGTGCCGCAACTGTCCGAAGGCCTGTGCGGCGCCAGCCGTCCGGGGCACTTCGAAGGCGTGGCGACGGTGGTCAGCAAGCTGTTCAACATGGTCCAGCCGGACCTGGCGATCTTCGGCCAGAAAGACTTCCAGCAACTGGCGGTAATCCGCGCGCTGGTGCATGACCTGAACATGCCGATCCAGATCATTGGCGAGCCGACCGTACGCGCCGCCGACGGTCTGGCGCTGTCGTCGCGCAACGGTTTCCTCAGTGAAGAACAGCGCGCTGTGGCGCCGGTGGTCTATCGCACCCTGAGCAGCATTGCCGAGTCGATCAAGCAAGGTGAACGCGACTTCCCTGCCCTGATCCAGGCGCAACGCCAGCAACTGGAAGCCGCCGGCCTGCGCCCGGATTATCTGGAGATCCGCCACGCCCTGACCCTGCGCCCGGCAACGGCCGAGGATCGCGATCTGGTGATTCTGGTCGCGGCCTTCCTCGGCACCACCCGGTTGATCGACAACCTGCACCTGAATCTCGATACCCCCGCCTGAACACCGGCAAGCGCTGTGGGAGCAACCCCGCTCCCACAGCGTTTGCACGCGCTTCCAGACCGTATTGCTGAGCACCTGCCCATCGGGCAAACTTCCTGCCGTTCGACGCCACGCGATAAGCAGGGACTTGCTCGCATTACTCGCCGTCTGTCGGCCCCGTCTGTTATCAATGTTAAAAAAGTACCGAAAACAGGTCAGACAAAGCCAAGACAGATCGCGGCGCTGGGTTTACTGTATTCGCCCTGCGCCCAAGTAATCGTGTCGACGCAGTTGCCCCCTCGCCCAAACATGGCGGGGAGGTCTTTTCAGAGTTCAAAAGGCCGTTCAAGTAAAAAGGAAAACCGCAGCGATGGCGTACTACCGCACTCCTCATGACGTTACCGCTCTGCCTGCCTGGCAAGCGTTGAAAGATCACCGCCAAGCCATGCAGGATTTCAGCATGCGCGAAGCCTTCAACGCCGATCCGCAGCGCTTCAATCAGTTCACCCTCAGCAGCTGCGGACTGTTTCTCGACTATTCGAAGAATCTGATCAACGCCGAGACCCGCAATCTGCTGGTGGGTCTGGCCAACGAAGTCGATCTCAAGGGCGCGATCAAGGCGCTGTTCGACGGCGAAATCGTCAACTCCTCCGAAGGCCGCCCGGCGCTGCACACCGCCCTGCGTCGCCCGGTCGGCGACAAGCTGTCGGTCAACGGTGTCAACGTGATGCCTGAGGTACACAAGGTGCTGAACCAGATCACCGATCTCGTGGGCCGCATCCACGACGGTCTGTGGCGCGGTTACACCGAGAAGCCGATCACCGACGTGGTGAACATCGGCATCGGCGGCTCGTTCCTCGGCCCCGAGCTGGTCTCCGAAGCCCTGCTGTCCTACGCCCAGAAAGGCGTGCGTTGCCATTACCTGGCGAACATCGACGGCAGCGAGTTCCACGAGCTGACGCAGAAACTGCGCGCCGAGACCACGCTGTTCATCGTTTCGTCGAAATCGTTCAACACCCTCGAAACCCTGAAAAATGCCCAGGCCGCACGCGCCTGGTACCTGGCCCAGGGTGGTTCGGAAGCCGAGCTGTATCGCCACTTCATCGCCGTATCGAGCAACAATGCCGCCGCCGTGGCCTTCGGTATCCGCGAAGAAAACATCTTCCCGATGTGGGACTGGGTCGGCGGTCGTTACTCGCTGTGGTCCGCCATCGGCCTGCCAATCGCGCTGGCCATCGGCATGTCCAACTTCAAGGAACTGCTGTCCGGTGCCTACACCATGGACCAGCATTTCCAGAGCGCGCCGTTCGAACAGAACATGCCGGTGCTGCTGGCCCTGCTCGGCGTGTGGTACGGCAACTTCTGGGGCGCGCAAAGCCACGCGATCCTGCCGTACGACCACTACCTGCGTAATATCACCAAGCACTTGCAACAGCTGGACATGGAATCCAACGGCAAGAGCGTGCGTCAGGACGGCACCCCGGTGTCGACCGACACTGGCCCGGTGATCTGGGGCGGCGTCGGTTGCAACGGTCAGCACGCTTATCACCAGTTGCTGCACCAAGGGACCCAACTGATCCCGGCCGACTTCATCGTGCCGATCGTCAGCTTCAACCCGGTCTCCGACCACCATCAGTGGCTGTACGCCAACTGCCTGTCGCAGAGCCAGGCGCTGATGCTCGGCAAGACCCTGCCGGAAGCCGAAGCGGAACTGCGCGACAAGGGCATGAGCGAAGACCAGGTGCAGAAACTCGCACCGCACAAGGTGATCCCGGGCAACCGTCCGAGCAACACCCTGGTGGTAGAACGCATCAGCCCGCGTCGTCTCGGTGCATTGGTGGCGATGTACGAACACAAAGTCTTCGTGCAAAGCGTGGTCTGGGGCATCAACGCCTTCGACCAGTGGGGCGTGGAACTGGGCAAGGAACTGGGCAAGGGCGTCTACAACCGTCTGGTCGGCAGCGAAGAAACCGCCGCTGAAGACGCGTCCACCCAGGGCCTGATCAACTACTTCCGCGGCCGTCACCGCGGCTGATCCAGCCTTGAACACACCCCCTCGCCATGAGGGGGTGTTTGTTTACAGGTATTGAACCCTCACCGCTCTCGGCGCATCTTTATCCTTGTCGCACAACAAGAATAAGGAACCGTCATGTTCGATATCAGCACGTTCCCCAAAGCCGATGCCGTCCGCCGGGCTGCACAGTTGAGTCAGGACGACTACCAGCGCCTGTACCGCGAATCCATTGAACACCCCAGCACCTTCTGGGCCGAACAGGCCACCCGCTTCCTCGACTGGAGCACGCCGTGGCAGACCGTCCAGCGCTATGACCTGAAGACCGGCGACGCCGCCTGGTTTGCCGGTGGCAAGCTGAACGTCAGCTACAACTGCATCGACCGCCATCTGGAAACGCGCGGCGATCAGACCGCCATCCTCTGGGAAGGCGACGACCCCGCCGAATCGACGCAAATCACCTACAGCAAACTCCATCACCACGTCTGCCGCCTGGCCAACGTGCTGAAAAGCCGTGGCGTGAAAAAAGGCGACCGGGTGTGCATCTACATGCCGATGATCCCCGAAGCGGCTTACGCCATGCTCGCCTGCGCGCGGATCGGCGCGATTCACTCGGTAGTGTTTGGCGGTTTCTCTCCGGATTCCCTGCGCGACCGCATTCTCGACGCCGACTGCCGCACCGTGATCACCGCCGACGAGGGCGTGCGCGGTGGCAAATTCGTGCCGCTGAAACAGAACGTCGACAAAGCCCTGCAGAGTTGTCCGAATGTCAGCACCGTCGTGGTGGTCGAGCGTACCCAGAACAAAGTCGACTGGGTCGAAGGTCGCGACCTCTGGTATCACCAGGCCGTGCGCGACGTCAGCGACGATTGCCCGCCAGAACCGATGGACGCCGAAGACCCGCTGTTCATCCTCTACACCTCCGGCAGCACCGGCAAACCCAAGGGCGTGTTGCACACCACCGGCGGTTACCTGCTGCAAGCGGCGATGACCTTCAAGTACGTCCTCGATTACCGCGACGGCGAAGTGTTCTGGTGCACCGCCGACGTCGGCTGGGTCACCGGCCACAGCTATATCGTGTACGGCCCGCTGGCCAATGGCGCCACCACCCTGATCTTCGAAGGCGTGCCGAGCTACCCGAGCACTTCGCGGTTCTGGCAGGTAATCGACAAACACAAGGTCAACATCTTCTACACCGCCCCCACCGCCCTGCGCGCATTGATGCGTGAAGGCGCCGGGCCCTTGCAGGAAACTTCGCGACAAAGCCTCAGATTGCTCGGCAGTGTCGGTGAGCCGATCAACCCGGAAGCGTGGGAATGGTATTTCAACGTCGTAGGCGAACAGCGCTGCCCGATTGTCGATACGTGGTGGCAGACCGAAACCGGCGGCATCATGCTCAGCCCGCTGGTCAGCGCCCGGCGGATCAAACCGGGCTGCGCCACCCAGCCGATGTTCGGCGTGCAACCGGTGCTGCTCGATGAGCACGGCAAGGAGATCAAGGGCGCCGGTAGTGGCGTGCTGGCGATCAAGTCGAGCTGGCCGGCGCAGATTCGCAGCGTCTACGGCGATCCGCAGCGCATGGTCGACACCTACTTCAAGCCCTATCCCGGTTACTACTTCACCGGCGACGGCGCCCGCCGCGACGAGGACGGCGATTACTGGATCACCGGGCGCATCGATGACGTGATCAATGTCTCCGGCCATCGCATCGGTACCGCCGAGGTGGAAAGTGCGTTGGTGCTGCACGACAGCATTGCAGAGGCCGCCGTGGTCGGTTATCCCCACGACGTCAAAGGTCAGGGGATTTATGCGTTCGTCACACCGATGAATGGCACCGAACCCAACGATGAGCTGAAGAAAGAACTGCTGGCCCACGTCAGCAAGGAAATCGGCAGCTTCGCCAAACCGGACCTGATCCAGTGGGCCCCGGCCCTGCCGAAGACCCGCTCGGGCAAGATCATGCGGCGGATCCTGCGCAAGATCGCCTGCAACGAACTCGACAGCCTTGGCGACACTTCGACTCTGGCGGATCCGAGCGTGGTGCAGGGCTTGATCGATAAACGCTTGAATCAGTAAGCGCGCAGAAGCATCGCGAGCAGGCTCGCTCCCACAGGGACTAATGATCGTCTGTGGGAGCGAGCCTGCTCGCGATGGGAACCCCTCGATTGCCTGCCAAACTGCTAAACTCCCGCGCCCCGATTCCCTCCAGCAAGGCGCCCGCATGTCTTCCTTGAACCTGGCGCTGCGCGCCGCCCTCGATCAACGCCAGGATCTGCTCGCCGAGCTGCACCGCCAGGGCACCGACTGCTATCGGCTGTTCCACGGCAGCCAGGAGGGTGCCGGTGGCCTGACCATCGACCGCTACGGCCCGCAACTGATGGTGCAAAGTTTCCACCAGACCCTGGCACGCGAAGACCTGCTGCAACTGCACGCCATGGTCAACCAGACCCTGGGCCTTGAAACCCTGCTGGTCTACAACGACCGCTCCCGTGGCAACTCGCGAATCGACCGTGAAGACAGCGTCTACCGCGCCGACGACGCCGCGCTGGCCGATCTGGTCGGCCACGAATGGGGCCTGAATTATCGTGTGCGCGGACGCCATGCCGGACAGGATCCGCTGCTGTTCCTCGACCTGCGCAACACCCGCGGCTGGGTCAAGGATCACGCCAAGGGCAAAAGCGTGCTCAACCTGTTTGCCTACACCTGCGGCGTCGGCCTCAGCGCAGCAGCCGGCGGTGCACGTGAGGTGTGCAACCTGGATTTCGCCGAGGGCAATCTGGCGGTGGGGCGCGAGAACGGTCAGCTCAATCCGCAACTGCCGACCATGGAATTCATCCAGTCCGACTACTTCCCGGCGATCCGCCAACTCGCCGGCCTGCCGATCAGTCAGCGTCGCGGGCAGAAACTGCCGAGCTATCAGCGCCTGGAACAGCGCCAGTACGATCTGGTGCTCCTCGACCCGCCCGCGTGGGCCAAGAGCGCGTTCGGCACCGTCGACCTGCTGCGCGATTATCAAAGCCTGCTCAAGCCGGCCCTGCTGACCACCGCCGAAAATGGTGTGCTGATCTGCTGCAACAATCTGGCGAAAGTCAGCATGGACGACTGGCGCGAACAAGTGCTGCGCTGCGCCGAAAAAGCCGGGCGGCCGGTGCGTGAATGGAGCGTGATGACTCCGGGCCGGGACTTCCCGTCGATGGATCAACAACCGCCGTTGAAGACGCTGATTCTGCAGCTCTGATCTTTACCCCTGCAGGAGCAGCCTTCGGAAGCTCCTACAGAAATTGCAGACAAATCTGAACAATCCTGTCTCGTGCGATGTACTTCGGAACCGGAATCGCGTGCCATACTCCAAGGCACTCCGATTCAGACAGATGAAGCCGCACATGCCCAAAGGATTGATTCGCGCGATTGGCGCCCTGTTGACTGCCCTGGCCCTCTACAGCCTGCTGGGGTTCCTGATTTTGCCGGGCATTGCGCTCAGGGTGGTAAATCAGCAACTGGCCAACTACGCCACGGTACCGGCGCATCTGCAGCGCATCGAACTCAACCCGTTCAGCCTTGAACTCACACTGTGGGGCCTGGTGATCGGCGAGCCGGGCAAGGAACAGGTCGGCTTCGAACGTCTGTACGCCAACCTGCAACTCGACAGTCTGTGGACCAAAGCCCTGCATCTGTCCGACATCGAACTGGAAAAATCCAAAACCGAGATCCTGTTCGCCAAAGACGGTCAGCTCAATCTTCTCGGTCTGTTCAAGCTCCCGGCCAGCGAGCCCACCCCGGCCGATCCCGACGCCAAACCGTTTCCGCTGCGCATCGACCGCATCCAGCTGGCTGGCGGCAACCTGCATTTTGTGGATGCGCGGCCCAGCGAGCCGATCGAATTTCTCTACGACAAGCTCGACTTCGAGCTGAAAAACCTCAGCACCCTGCCCGAAGACAACGCCGACATGACCCTCGTCGCGATCGGCCCGGCCGGTGGGCAGATCGACTGGAAAGGCAATTTCACCCTGATCCCGATCGCCTCCGAAGGCACCCTCAAGATCACCGATGGCAAGATGAAAGCCTTCTGGCCTTACGTGCGCGACGCCGTGCCACTGGTGCTGGAAGAGGGTGTCGTCAGCTTGAGCACCGACTACCAGCTCAACCTGTCCAAGGAAACCGAACTGCTGCTGAGCAACGTCGCGGTCAACATCGCGCCGTTCGCGATCAAGGCGCCGGACGGACGTCAGCTGGCGAAACTCGAGCGTCTCGACGTCAGCGACACCACGGTGGACCTGGCCAAACAGCAAGTGGTGGTCGGCAAGATCCGCAGTCAGAAACTGGAAACCTGGGCGGCGCTGGAAGCGGACGGCAAACTGGACTGGCAAAAACTGTTCGCCAGCCAGCCATCGAAACCCGCTGCCAAAGCTGCAGCGGAGCCGAAAAGCACCCCGGCGGCCGCCGACTCGCCGAAACCTGAACCGACCGCGCCGAGCAAACCGTGGCAAGTGTTGATCAAGGACGTGCAACTGCGTGACTACAAAGTGCATCTGGCCGACCGTTCGGCGAAGCCGGAAGTCACCCTGGACGTCACCCCGCTGAACGTCGATCTGCAAAACTTCGACAGCCTCAACGGCTCGCCTTTCAACCTCAAACTCGATACCGGTCTGGGCAAGCAAGGCAAGATCAGCGCCGACGGCGTGGTCAATCTGGCCCCGGTCAGCGCGCAGCTCAACGTGAAAACCCAGGACATCGACCTGCGGGTCGCGCAGTCCTACATCAACCCGTTCATTCGTCTCGAACTGCGCAGCGGCATGCTCGGCAGCGACCTGAAAGTGAACCTGAAAAGCACTGACCCGCTGGCCCTCAGCGTCACCGGTCGTGCTCAGGTCGATCAGTTGCACACCCTCGACACCCTGAAAACCCGCGACTTCCTCAAATGGCAGCAGGTGGTGGTCGAAGGCCTGAACTATCAGCACGGCGACAGCCTGTCGATCGACAGGGTCAACCTGTTCCAGCCGTATGCGCGGTTCATGATCAACGATGATCGCACCACCAACATTGACGACCTGCTCATTCCGCAGCCGGCCGATTCCGGGGCGAAGACCGCCGCGGCGAAACCGGCGAGCAATGACAAACCGCTGGGTATTCACATCGGCGGCATCGCGATCAACGACGGCTCGGCCAACTTCGCCGACTTCAGCCTGACCCCCAACTTCGCCACCGCGATCCAGCAGCTCAACGGCCAGATCGGCACCATCGACAGCCGTCAGGCGAAACCGGCCAGCGTCGACATCAAGGGCAAGGTCGACCGCTATGCGCCGGTGACCATCAAGGGCGCGGTCAACCCGTTCGACCCGATGGCCAGTCTCGACATCGCCACCAGTTTCAAACGCGTCGAACTGACCACCCTGACTCCCTACTCCGGCAAGTTCGCCGGCTACCGGATCCGCAAGGGCCGGCTCAACCTCGACCTGCATTACCTCATCACCAAAGGCCAGCTCAAGGCCGAGAACAAAGTGGTGGTCGAGCAACTGCAACTGGGTGAGAAAGTCGACAGCCCGGATGCCGTGAGCCTGCCACTGAAACTGGCGATCGCCCTGCTCAAGGACGTCGACGGCAAGATTTCCATTGAGTTGCCGGTCACCGGCGACCTGAACAACCCCCAATTCAGCGTGATGCCGATTGTCTGGCAGACCCTGCGCAACCTGATCGTCAAGGCCGCCGCCGCACCGTTCAAGCTGATCGGCGGACTGGTCAGCGGTGGCAGCTCGGAAGACCTCGGCACCGTGTCCTTCGCACCGGGATCCAGCGACCTGAGCAAGGACGCCGAAGCGGCGCTGGTGAAGCTGTCGCAAGCGCTGAAGGAGCGTCCGGCCCTGCGCCTGGAAATCGAAGGCACCGCGGCAAAAAGCAGCGACGGTCCGTTGCTCGCAGAACAGCGCCTGGAACGTGAATACCAGTACAACTACTACAAGATGCTCCAGCGCCGGGGCGACAAGGTGCCGGCTCAGGCTTCGCTGATTCAGGTACCGGATAACGAAAAAGGCCCGCTGCTTGAGGGCATCTATCGCACCCGTCTGAAAACCCAGCCACCGGCCGAATGGAAGGATCTGGGCAAGGAAGAACGCACGGCGAAAATGCGTGCCGACGTGATCAAGTTCTGGAGCTCCAGCGACGTGCTGTTGCGCCAGCTCGGTCAGGACCGTGCAAGCAGCATCAAGGACTACCTGGTGGATAAAGGCCAACTGGCCGACGATCGCGTGTACTTCATCGACGCCAATCTCGGCGAAGCGGAGAGCGACGGGCGAGTGGTGACGCAAATGCATCTGGATGCCGAGTGATGAACCGAAACTGGCTGACTGCAATGGGGCTGGCATTGATCGCCAGCCAGGCTGCGGCGTCCGATACCCTGCGCTGCGGCAGCCAACTCGTCAGCCTTGGCGACCGCGCCAGCGAGGTGCTGCAAAAATGTGGTGAGCCGGTTGGTCGCGATCTGCTCGGTTACAAACGCAGCGCCAACCGTCGTGAAGAGTTTCAGGTCGAGGAATGGACCTACGGCCCGAGCAACGGCATGTATCAATACCTGCGCTTTGAAGGCAATCGCCTGAAGCAGATCAACAGCAAACGCGGCAATTGACCTTCCCCGCCTTTTCCGGCCCCTGAATAGAACAGGCCCCGACACATGTGCCGGGGCCTGTAATGGCCACATTCCGTGTGGCCGGTCGCATGAACTCTAAAGTGCGGCAGACGTATTGCTCGGCCCGCCTGTCGCGTCTTCTCCCGGTTCAGGCGAGAAGTCTTGCCTTACTCGGCTTTCAGGCCGTCAGCGGAGACCGCTTTCACGCCTTTGATTTTCTTGGTGATGTTCACTGCGGTGGTTTTCTGAGCCTCGGTGATAGCGACGTCAGAAGACAGGGAAACCACACCTTTGTTGGTTTCGACTTTGATGTCGGTACCAGGAATGCCTTTTTCGGTTACCAGGTCGCTTTTGACTTTGGTAGTGATCCAGGTATCGGAAGTAGCTTCTTTAGCCTTGGTGACTTCACCGGCAGCCAAAGTCATTGGAGCCTGAGTGGTCTGGGTCGATTGAGCAAATGCACCGGAAGCCATGGTCAGGGTCAGCGCGGTAGCAGCAGCGGCAGTGATAGCGAACTTCTTCATACGAGTAACTCCTGTTTTTCTGGAAAGTCTGCTGCGTGTCTTGTCAGCAGGGTTACCGTAGATATTGCGAACGTTGTGCCAACTTTTAAAATCTTAATAATCCCTTATAAATCAACAACTTAAAAACTATGAATATTTTCGGAATCATGCAAATTGCATGACCGGTGAAATATTTACATGCAAGTTGCGGCTTTTCGAAAAGTTCCTAAAGCACTGAAATTATTGAACCTTTTGCCAGGTAGTCGACATAACGAAAATGCCCCGCAGAGCGGGGCATCGTTCGGACTTCCAAATGGATCAGGTACCGCTTGCTGTACAGCCTTTAGGGGAGTAGTCCGGCGCAACGGTCGTTGCACACGACCAGCCGTTGGCAGCGGTTCGTGTGAGCGTGATGGTTTTGCCCACCACCGGTGCCGGCGCATTGGCCAGCGTACAAACGATGGTGCCCGCTCCATCTGCAGCTGTCCCCGAGGCGGTCAGTGTACAGTTGGAGGTGGTAGTGCCCGCATCGCCTTTAACGGCAGCCAGCGTGGGGTTCGTCCCTTGATTGATGATGTCTTCGAACGGCACTTTCATCGCCGAGATTTCGGCCAGCCCCGCCGTCACCTTCGACCGCGCCTGATATTTGGAGTACTGCGGCAGCGCCACAGTCGCGAGAATACCGATGATCGCCACAACGATCAGCAGCTCGATCAGAGTGAAACCTTGTTGTTTCTTCATAGACACGCTCCATGCATGAGTCGGAATCTCATGATCTGAACAGGAATCAGCACAGCCCGTGCCAAGCGCTCGCAGCCCCGGCCTGCTGGGCGTGAACCGGACATCGTGCCGATTCCTACAGCCCGTAACCGCACTATCTGACACTTTTTGTCACCTGCACCCCGGGTGTTTGGCGCTGTCACTTGACTAGGCTATAAGTCATGAACGGCAAGCACGTGGAAACCCCATGAATGACATCGCTCTGAGCGGTCTGGCCAAACAACTGGTCCAGGCCGAATTGCTCACGGAAAAGAGTGCCCAGCAGGCTTGGCAGCAGGCGCAGCGCAATCGCCTGTCGCTGGTCAGTTACCTGGTGCAGAACAAACTGGTGAAGAGCTGGCAGGTCGCCGAAATAGCCTCGGAGCATTTCGGCATGGCATTTCTCGACCTCAACTGTCTCGACAAGGAAACCCAGCCCAAGGGCCTGGTCAGTGAAAAACTGGTGCGCCAGCACCACGCCCTGCCCCTCTGGCGGCGCGGCAACAAACTGTTCGTGGGGATTTCCGACCCGAGCAATCACCAGGCGATCAATGACATTCAGTTCAGCACCGGGCTGAGCACCGAAGCCATTCTGGTCGAAGACGACAAACTCACCGACGCCATTGAAAAATTCTTCGACACCCACGCCACCGGCCTGGAGGAGATGGCCGATGTCGACCTCGACGGGCTGGACATCGAGTCGGCCGACGACAGCAGACAGGACACCCTCGGCGGAATCGACGCCGACGACGCTCCGGTGGTGCGCTTCGTGCACAAGATGCTGCTGGACGCGATCAAGAGCGGCTCGTCCGACCTGCACTTCGAGCCTTACGAAAAGAACTACCGGGTGCGGGTGCGCACCGACGGCATTCTGCGGGAGGTGGCCAAGCCGCCGATTCAGCTCGCCGGGCGCATTGCCGCGCGCCTGAAGGTCATGGCCAGCCTCGACATTTCAGAACGGCGCAAACCCCAGGACGGGCGGATCAAGATGCGTCTGTCGAAGAGCAAGTCGATCGATTTTCGGGTCAACACCCTGCCCACGCTCTGGGGCGAGAAAGTGGTGATGCGGATCCTCGACCCCTCCAGCGCCCAGATCGGCATCGATGCCCTCGGCTACGAGCCGGAACAGAAAGACCTGTACATGGCCGCCCTCAAGCAGCCCCAAGGCATGATTCTGGTAACCGGCCCCACGGGGTCCGGCAAAACCGTGTCGCTGTACACCGGGCTGAACATCCTCAATACCGTCGACATCAACATCTCCACCGCCGAAGATCCGGTGGAGATCAACATGGAAGGCATCAACCAGGTCAACGTCAATCCACGCCAAGGGTTGGACTTTGCCCAGGCCCTGCGCTCGTTCCTGCGTCAGGACCCGGACGTGATCATGGTCGGCGAGATCCGCGACCTCGAAACCGCCGAAATCGCGATCAAGGCCGCCCAGACCGGTCACCTCGTGCTGTCCACCCTGCACACCAACAGCGCAGCAGAGACCCTCACCCGCCTGCACAACATGGGCATCCCCGGCTTCAACATCGCGACCTCGGTGAGCCTGATCATTGCCCAGCGTCTGGCGCGAAAACTCTGCAGCCACTGCAAGAAACCCATCGAGATCCCCCGCGAAACCCTGATCAAGGAAGGTTTCCCCGAGGAACGCATCGGCCATTTCACGATCTATGAGCCCGCCGGTTGCGATCACTGCAACGGCGGGTACAAGGGTCGCGTGGGGATTTATGAAGTGGTGAAGAACACCCCCGAACTGCAACGGCTGATCATGGCCGAGGGCAACTCACTGGAAATCGATACCCAGATGCGCCGGGACGGCTTCAACGACCTGCGCACCTCGGGCCTGATCAAGGCCATGCAAGGCATCACCAGCCTTGAAGAAATCAACCGGGTCACCAAGGACTGAACATGGCGGTCAAGGCAGCGAAAATCAGCATCTACGCCTGGGAAGGTACGGACCGCAAAGGCAGCAAGGTGACCGGCGAGTTGAGTGGCCAGAACCCCGCACTGGTCAAGGCCCAGTTGCGCAAGCAAGGCATCAACCCCGGGAAGGTGCGCAAGAAATCCGCCTCGTTGCTGAGCTTCGGCAAGCGCATCAAGGCCCAGGACATTGCCCTGTTCACCCGGCAAATGGCGACCATGATGAAGGCCGGCGTACCGCTGTTGCAGTCGTTCGACATCATTGGCGAAGGCTTCGAGAACCCGGCCATGCGCAAACTGGTCGACGAGGTGAAACAGGAAGTCGCCGCCGGCAACAGCTTCGCCGCCGCGCTGCGCAAGAAGCCTCAGTATTTTGACGAGTTGTACTGCAACCTGGTGGATGCCGGTGAACAGTCCGGCGCGCTCGACACCCTGCTGGAACGGGTCGCGACCTATAAGGAAAAGAGCGAAAGCCTCAAGGCCAAGATCAAGAAGGCCATGACCTACCCGTCGGCCGTGGTGCTGGTGGCGGCGGTGGTTACCGGGATTCTGCTGGTCAAGGTGGTGCCGCAGTTTCAGTCGGTGTTCTCTGGCTTCGGTGCCGAACTGCCAGCCTTTACGTTGATGGTGATCAGCCTGTCCGAATTCATGCAGCAATGGTGGTGGGCGATTCTTGGTCTGCTGGTGGCCGGTTTTTTCGGCACCCGCCATGCCCTGAAAAAATCCCAGGCCATGCGCGACCGGCGTGACGCCTGGTTTCTCAAGCTGCCGCTGGTGGGCACGCTGATGTACAAGTCCGCAGTGGCGCGGTTCGCCCGGACCCTGTCGACCACCTTCGCAGCCGGCGTGCCGTTGGTTGAAGCGCTGGACTCGGTGGCCGGGGCCACCGGCAACGTGGTGTTCAAGCGCGCCGTGCTGCGTATCCGTCAGGACGTTTCCACCGGCATGCAGCTGAATTTCTCGATGCGCTCCACCGGCATCTTCCCGAACATGGCGGTGCAGATGACCGCCATCGGCGAAGAGTCCGGCGCACTGGACGAGATGCTCGACAAGGTCGCGGGTTTCTACGAGGACGAAGTGGACAACATGGTCGACAACCTCACCAGCCTGATGGAGCCGTTCATCATGGTGGTGCTCGGGGTGATCGTCGGCGGTCTGGTGGTGGCGATGTACCTGCCGATCTTCCAACTCGGCTCAGCGATCTGACATGCCTATCGACGAACTCTTCAGTCTCTATCCACTGGCCTTTGTCTTCACCGCCCTGCTGCTGGGGCTGGTGGTCGGCAGTTTCCTCAATGTGTTGATCTGGCGCCTGCCGAAAATGCTCGAGCGTGAATGGCGCCAGCAGGCTCACGATGTTTTGGGGCTGCCCGTTGAAGCGCCGTTGCCCACTTACAACCTGATGCTGCCGCACTCGCAATGCCCGCACTGTGGCCACCGGATCCGCGCGTGGGAAAACATTCCGGTGTTGAGTTACGTGTTCCTGCGCGGGCGCTGCTCAAGTTGCAGCGCCCCGATCAGCAAGCGCTACCCGCTCACCGAACTGGTCTGCGGCCTGCTCTCGGCATTCATTGCCTGGCACCTGGGTTTCGGCTGGCCGGCGTGCCTGCTGATCGTGCTGACCTGGGGCCTGTTGGCCATGAGCCTGATCGACACCGAGCATCAGTTACTGCCCGACGTGCTGGTGCTGCCGCTGCTGTGGCTGGGGCTGATCGTCAACAGCTTCGAGCTGTTCGTAACGCTGCACGACGCCCTGTGGGGCGCGGTGCTGGGTTATATGGCGCTGTGGTCGGTGTTCTGGCTGTTCAAGCTGATCACCGGCAAGGACGGCATCGGTCACGGCGATTTCAAGCTGCTGGCGCTGCTTGGGGCCTGGGGCGGCTGGCAGATTTTGCCGCTGACCATCCTCTTGTCCTCGCTGGTGGGTGCCGTGCTAGGGGTGATTTTGCTCAAGCTGCGGGACCAGAAAACCTCGACGCCGATTCCCTTCGGCCCGTATCTGGCAATTGCCGGCTGGATTGCCTTGCTCTGGGGTGGTCAAATAACCGGCTTCTATTGGCAGTTTGTCGGTTTGAAATGAATACCCCTGTGGAAAAACCCTGGATTCTCGGCCTGACCGGCGGCATCGGCAGCGGCAAAAGCGCTGCCGCCCAGCACTTCATCGATCTTGGCATCCACGTGGTGGACGCCGACCACGCGGCGCGCTGGGTGGTCGAACCGGGCCGTCCGGCGCTGGCGAAGATCGCCGAACACTTCGGCCCCGATGTGTTGCAGGCCGACGGCACGCTGGATCGTGCGGCCCTGCGCAAACTTATCTTTGAGGTGCCGGAGCAACGGCGCTGGCTCGAAGCGCTGCTGCATCCGCTGATCGCCGAGGAAATCGCCCATCATCTGGCGCTGGCACAATCGCCTTACGCGATTCTGGTCTCGCCGCTGCTCATCGAATCAGGGCAATACGCGATGACTCAGCGAATCCTGGTGATCGACGCCCCGCAACAACTGCAGATCGAACGCACCTTGCAGCGTGACCAGACCAGCGAACAGCAGGTTCAGGCGATCCTCAAGGCCCAGTCCAGCCGCGAAGACCGCGTCAGCCGTGCCGACGACGTGGTGGTCAACGACCGCGACCTCGCCTGGCTGCACAGCGAGGTCGAGCGCCTGCATCACTTTTACCTGACTTTATCCGGAGGCCAATCATGAGCCAGACCCCAACCGTCAACTGCCCGACTTGCGGCGCGCCCGTGGAATTCACCCCGGAAAACAAATACCGTCCGTTCTGCTCGGACCGCTGCAAACTGATCGACCTCGGCGCCTGGGCGTCGGAAGAGCACAAGATTCCGGTGGCCCCGGATGCCGAGGACGAACTGTTTTCCGGCGATTTCGACCCGCGTCACTGATCCCGCTCAGGGCCGCATGAAGCCGTAGTCCTGATCGTCGTCGAGGTTTTCCGCCAGAAAACGCAACTCGTCGGCCAGGTCTTCGGCATTGCGCACCGCCTTGCTCTGCTGCACCACCGCACTGAGCAAGGCGCGCAGGCTCAGGCCCGGATCGAATCCCACCTCCTGCGCCATCTCCAGACTCTGCCGGGTTTCCTGCCTCGCCCACTCGTACACGCTCATGCCGCTGCTCCTGAAGGGATTTGGCCGAGCATGAAATGCCGCGCGCAGAGTCGATTTGATGTGGATCAAGACTTGGGATCGTCGTCCTTCCACGGCGCCGAAAGGTAGCGTGTGCGGTTGAAGGTCTCCAGCCATTCCGGGCAGAACACCACCAACGCGCTGACCACCATGCCGTTGATGAAGGCTTCGGGAAAAATCAGCAACCACAGGTAACCGATGAAATCCTCCAGCCATTCCGGCATGGCAAAGAGGCCGTCGTACCAGAGCAACGTCAGACTCAGCGTCAGACACAACAACGCCGATAGCGCGGCGGCGAAAAAACCGGAACAGAAGATGTACACGAACGGATTGCGCGGCTGGGCGCGCTCGACCAGGATTGCCACGCATTCGGTGATCAGCACCGGCAACAGGATCAGCAAGGCGCCATTGACCCCGACGGCCACCAGGTCCTGACGCCCCAACAGCACCAGTCCCAGTTGCGCCACCAGTCCGCCGACGATCGCCAGCGGCCAGTCCAGCAGCAGCGTCACAGCCGTCATGCCGATGAAGTGGTAGGACACGCCGGTGTCGAAATCCCTGCGCACCAGCCACAGCAGAAACAACGCGAATACCGTGCCGAACAGCAAATGCTGACGGCGGTTATCGCTGAACAGCTCGACCCACGGTGCGCGGACAATCGCCCAGAGCAGCACCGGCAGGTAAATCAACCATCCCAGCAGCAGGCTCGCAGACGACAGCAGCTCGGCGCCGATCATGGGCGAGCCTGCTCCAGCGCCTCACGTAGTTCAGCCGCCTGGGTGTATTCGTGCCGGGCCAGCAAACGCCCGTCCTTGAGCTGCAGCCAGAGCACCGCGCCTTCGGCCCCGGGGTAGCGCGAGGCCACGCGACTTTCGCGATCAAGCAACACTCGATAGCTGTAATCACGCATCGCCGGAACGGCGAACATCTTCGCGATCAGCGCCGGCATGCGCTGGATATCGGCGACAAACACCGCGTGCCGCGCCTCCAGATAGCCCTTGGGCTGATCGGCCATGGCTTGCTTGAGCAGTTTCGCACCGTCCATGTCACGCGCCACCAACAGCGTCGTAGTGCGGTCATCGAGAGTAAACGGCTGATCGTACTGGTCCAGCAGCGTCCAGGGTGCCAGTCGCTCACCTATTTCCAGCGCATGGGCCCATAGCGGAACGACAGCGAACAACAACAGCCAGCGAAATTTCACATTCAGCCCCTTTCATTCGACGTTAATACACGGTGCCCTCAGTCTACACCGCCCCTCCCGACTGCCCACTGATGCACTTTGCCGCGCGAACGCTTTCTGCTTGTCGCAATTGAACGCTAAGCTAGGGCCTATGGATGACTCAGATTATTTACGCCTGCTGACCATCGCGGCCGAGCAAGCCAACGCATTCCTGTCCAATGCCCGCAAATGGGAGCGTGAGCGTTGGGTCTGCCAGCGCCTGCTGCAAGGCTTGAACATTCCTTATCGCGCCGACGAATTCGCCCCGGCCGGTGAGCCGCCGGACGTTTTGTTTCGCGACGCCAATTTCGAGGTGTTTTTCGTCCTCGACGAAGGTCGTCGGCTGAACGACGAATGGCGCGATGAGCTGCAACGTCGGCGCAGTGCGTTTTCCCTCAGCCAACTGGTGAGGCGTGAAGCCAAGCCGCGGCGGATTCCGGCCAATGAATTTCTGCTGAGACTGGCGCCGACCTTGCGCAAGAAAGCGCACAACTACAAGGAACGCGGCATGGATCTCGGCGAGCTGGACATCATTGCCTTCGCCAGCCTCAAACGCGAAGTGCTCGACCTCAACAGCCATTTTCCGCCGCCCACCGAATATTTGCGTCAGGGCTGGCGTTCGCTGTCGCTGGTCGGGCCGACCTTTGCCCGGGTGTTGTTCGCCCATCCCGATGCCCCGGACTTTCTGCGCGGTAACCTGGGGCGCAGCATCGTGTTCGATGTCGGGATCAGCCTGTGACGCCACTTCAACAATTGATTGCCGATGTTCCGCAGACCGGATGCGTGCGCTGGATTGGCGTGCGCCCCGAGTCACGGGGGCCGATGCTTGCGCTCGATGCGGTGGAGGCGCGGCTTGAAGCCGGGCTCACTGGCGATCACGCTCGTCCCGGGGTGCGCAATGCGCGGCAGGTGACGCTGATTCAGTGGGAGCATCTGGCCGTGATCAGCGCCCTGATGGGCCGGTCGGCCGAACAACCGGTCACGCCTGAAGATCTGCGGCGCAATCTCGTTATAAGCGGGATCAACCTGTTCAGCCTCAAGGGGCGGCGCTTTCGCATTGGTCAGGCGATTTTCGAAACCACGGGCTGGTGCCAGCCGTGTGCGCGCCTGCAAAACAACCTTGGCCCCGGAACATTCCAGGCCGTGCGCGGGCATGGCGGAATCACCGCACGAGTGTTACAAAGCGGGATCATTCGCCTCGGGGACAGTGTGTCTGTCGAACCGGTCCCGGACAGTGGCTATGCTGCGTTCAATCCCGGTTGAAAACCGCTGTAGCGTGTTCTCATTCAGTAACGTCTACCTGACGAGGCCTTTATGACCAGCCGCCTGAACCCCGAAGACCAGAAGCATGTCGAAGAGTACCTGCAGTTGTCCCAACACCGTGTCGAGCGCCGGCCATTCCGGCCGTGGATGCTCCTGGTGCTGGTGCTGGCAGTGACTATTGGTCTGGGCCTGTTGAGCCGACTTATCAGTTACCTGACGCTATGAGCTGCATCGCGCTCGCTCGGGTAGCCGTACCGATTTCCTTTCAAAACCTTGCGAGCTATCCCTATGTCCCATCGTATTGTCATTGTCGGCGGCGGCGCCGGCGGTCTGGAGTTGGCTACCCGTCTGGGTAAGACTCTGGGCAAACGCGGCACCGCCAGCATCATGCTGGTTGACGCGAACCTCACGCACATCTGGAAACCGCTGTTGCACGAAGTGGCCGCCGGATCGCTGAACTCTTCCGAAGACGAACTCAACTATGTCGCCCAGGCCAAATGGAACCACTTCGAGTTCCAGCTGGGGCGCATGAGCGGGCTCGATCGTGAGCAGAAGAAGATCCAGCTGGCTGCCACCTACGACGAAAACGGCGTTGAGCTGGTTCCGGCGCGGGAAGTGCCCTATGACTCGCTGGTGATCGCGGTCGGCAGCACCACCAACGATTTCGGCACCCAGGGCGCCGCGCAACACTGCCTGTTCCTCGACACCCGCAAACAGGCCGAGCGCTTCCACCAGCAACTGCTCAATCACTATCTGCGTGCTCACGCCGGGCAGACCGATGTGGTCCAGCAGATCAGCGTGGCCATCGTTGGCGCCGGCGCCACGGGTGTCGAACTGGCGGCCGAGCTGCACAACGCCGCCCATGAACTGGCGGCTTACGGTCTGGACCGAATCAAACCGGAAAACATGCACATCACCCTGATCGAAGCCGGGCCACGGGTGCTGCCAGCCCTGCCTGAGCGCATCAGCGGGCCGGTGCACAAGACTCTGGAGAAACTCGGGGTCAACGTGATGACCAACGCGTCGGTCAGTCAGGTCACCGCCGACAGCCTGATCACCGCCGATGGCAACGAGATCAAGGCCAGTCTGAAAGTCTGGGCCGCCGGGATCCGCGCACCGGGTTTCCTCAAGGACATCGACGGTCTGGAAACCAACCGCATCAATCAGCTGCAAGTGCTGCCGACGCTGCAGACCACCCGCGACGAAAACATTTTCGCCTTCGGTGACTGCGCCGCCTGCCCGCAACCGGGCTCGGATCGCAACGTTCCACCTCGGGCCCAGGCCGCGCATCAACAGGCCTCGCTGCTGGCCAAGTCGCTGAAACTGCGCATCGAAGGCAAGACCCTGCCGGAGTACAAGTACACCGACTACGGCTCGCTGATTTCGCTGTCGCGTTTTTCGGCGGTGGGTAACCTGATGGGCAACCTGACCGGCAGCGTGATGCTTGAGGGCTGGCTGGCGCGGATGTTTTACGTGTCGCTGTACCGCATGCACCAGATGGCGCTGTACGGGCCGTTCCGCACGGCGATGCTGATGCTGGGCAGCAAGATCGGACGCGGCACCGAGCCACGCCTGAAGCTGCACTGATGTAATAACACCGTGGGGGCGGGCTCGCCCTCACGGTGTTTTGTCTTCTACTGTATCTGCCCCCTGCTTTCCCCACCTTCGCTTACAAACGTCCCGCTCCTCGACACAGACGCGATACACCGCCACCGCTTAATGGCCACACCCGAGCACAACTGCTCCGGCTTGATCGCCCTTAACGTGTGGTTGCGCAGTGCAACCGAAGGAGAATGCAATGTCCCGTACTTCGAAAATCGGCAAAAACTCCCTTGGCCTGGTCGGTGCCGTACTGGCCGGCGGCCTGATGCTGTCCGGCTCGGTGTTCGCCGCGCAACCGCTGGCCCAGGGCTACATGGTTGCCTCGGCTGAAACCTCGGTGAAAACCCCGGAAGGCAAATGCGGTGAAGGCAAATGCGGCGATGCGTCGATGGCCAAGACCGACACCGATGGCGACGGCAAGGTCTCGCGCGCCGAGTTCCTGAAGGTCGCGCCGAAGTCCGACTTCGACAAGATCGACACCAACCACGACGGCTTCATCGACGAGCAAGAGGCGTACAACAACGTCAAGGCCAATTTCGAAGCCAATGGCAAGAAAATGCCGAAAGGCCTGTTCGAACACCTGAAAGACCAGGATGGTGCCTGATTTTCAGCCTGCCCGACAAAACAAGCCGCGCGATCTCTGACGAGAAGCGCGGCTTTTTCACGCCTGCACGATTACAGCTGGAAGCGTCGCACCATGCCCTGCAAGGCGTTGGCCAGTCGCGATAGTTCATGGCTGGATGCGTTGGTTTGATCGGCACCCGCCGCCGAGCGCACCGACAGATCGCGAATGTTCACCAGATTGCGATCCACTTCCCGCGCCACCTGCGCCTGCTCTTCGGCGGCGCTGGCGATTACCAGATTGCGTTCGTGGATTTCGTGGACCGAGGCTGTGATCGTCTGCAACGCTTCACCGGCCCGCTCGGCCAGCACCAGGGTGGCGGCGCGCGAGGCACTGGCCTGCATCGACTCCAACGCCAGGCTCGAACCGCTGCGCATGCCCTGCACCATCTGCTCGATTTCCTGGGTCGATTGCTGCGTGCGATAAGCCAGCGCCCGGACTTCATCGGCAACTACCGCAAATCCGCGCCCGCTCTCCCCGGCCCGCGCGGCTTCGATGGCTGCGTTGAGCGCCAACAGGTTGGTCTGTTCGGCGATCGCTCGGATCACGTCCAGCACTTTGCCGATGTTTTGCGACTGATTGGCCAGCGATTGCACCAGTTCGCCGGTGTGCTCGACTTCGCTGGCCAGGGCGTTGATGGCCCCAGCAGTTTCGCTGACCCGTTCCTGGCCCAACTGTGCCGACTCGCTGGACTGGCGGGTAGCGTCAGACGTCGACACCGCATTGCGGGCAACTTCCTCGACCGCCGTGGTCATCTCGTTGACGGCGGTGGCGGCCTGTTCGATCTCGTTGTTCTGCTGTTGCAGCCCTTGCGTGCTGTCGTGGGTCACCGCGCTCAGTTCGTCGGAAGCAGTCGCCAGTTGCGTGGCCGAGCCGCTGATGCCCTGCAGGGTTTCGCGCAGGTTCTGCTGCATGGTCGCCAACGCCTTGAGCAAGCGGCTGACTTCATCATTGCCGTGGGTTTCGATCGGACGGGTCAGATCGCCTCTGGCGACGTGCTCGGCAGCGTCGACGGCGGCGCTCAAGGGGCGAACGATGCTACGGGTCAGCAACATGGCCAGGGCCACGGTTGCCAACGCCGCCAGAGCGATGAACAAGGTCACGATGGTGCGCGAGGTTTCGTAGTGGGCGGCAGAGTTCTGGCTTTCGGCGGCGACCTGGCGGGCGAACAGATCGGCCAGATCGTTGAGTTGCTTACCGGAGCCGTCGACCACGGTTTTCATGTCGACCAGCAGCAGCTTGGTCAGCTCATCGCGCTTGCCTTGCTCCGCGAGGGTGAACGACTGGGCGATGCCGGTGCGGTAGGCGGCGAAGGTTTTCTTGAACTGATCGTATAACTGCTGGCCTTCCGGGGTGGTCACCAGCCGGTCGTAGGCGGCGATTTTCTCGCTCAGTTCCTTGTCGCGGGTGTCCATCTGGCTGCGGTAGGTGGCGATGTTGGCCGGATCCTGATCCAGCGCCATGCGCAGGGAAATGGTGCGAATGCGCAACATGATTTCGCGGATCTCGTCGCCGCCGCGAATGCTCGGCAGCCACTGCGTCTCTACCGCCACTTCGCTGTCGCGGATGCTCGACATCTGCCCCAGCGCAAACACCCCGAGCAACGCCACGAGCACCGCAATCAGGGCAAAGCTCAGGGCGGCACGGGGAGCAATATTCAACTGACGAAGCAACATGACGAACGCCCTTTTTCTTGTATTGGCAGAATTCAGGAGCGCTTGATGCGGCAGGCCCCTTTCGTTAGCGGGCTATCGGCAAGTTGTATGACGACTTGAATGAAACATTTCCGCAGGGCAAAAAAAATCCCCGTATCTTTCGATACGAGGATTTTTAATATGGTCGGGGTAGGGGGATTCGAACTCCCGACATCCTGCTCCCAAAGCAGGCGCGCTACCGGACTGCGCTATACCCCGGTAAAAAAAAGGCGACCTTTCAAAGATCGCCTTCTTCGATCAGCGCTTTTGGCTTCTGATCTTAAGATTCGATCCCAGTATTACCTGGTTTCAAAAATGGTGGGTCGTGTGGGATTCGAACCTACGACCAATTGGTTAAAAGCCAACTGCTCTACCAACTGAGCTAACGACCCAAAAATGGTCGGGGTAAGGGGATTCGAACTCCTGACATCCTGCTCCCAAAGCAGGCGCGCTACCGGACTGCGCTATACCCCGGTTTGAAATTGGCTCCGTGACCAGGACTCGAACCTGGGACCCAATGATTAACAGTCATTTGCTCTACCGACTGAGCTATCACGGAACTACATATTTCAATTTACAACGGTGAAACTTGCAGCTTCTCGACATCGTTTTCGCATCGCTGCGTTCGTGTGTCTGAGGCGCGCTATTCTACAACCTAGAACACCTCTGTCAACCCCCTAAATTGCTTTCAAGTTAATGATTTGCAACTTATTTCAGATTTCTGCCCAGTGAGCTGAAACCGTGTTGGTGACTGACTGCGGGGCGCACTTTACAAGCCTTTTCCTTTGAGTTCAACAGCCTGGCGAAAAAAAAGGCCTCGCATCGCGAGGCCTTCCTTACTTCACCACCGTCGAGCGTCAGTTGAACGTGATCTCGTCGTTCTCCACCACACCGGTCGCAGTCTCGCCCGGCATGAAGCGTCCCGACAGGATCAACTGCGCCAACGGGTTCTCGATCCAGCGCTGGATCGCCCGCTTCAGCGGCCGTGCGCCATAGACCGGGTCGTAGCCGACGGCAATCAGCTTGTCCATCGCTTCCGGGCTCAGCTCCAGCTTCAGCTCGCGCTCGGCCAGACGGCTGCGCAGACGGCCCAGCTGGATCTCGGTAATGCCCGCGATCTGATCCCGCGCCAATGGCTCGAAGATCACCACTTCGTCGACCCGGTTGATGAACTCCGGACGGAAGTGGGTGGAAATCGCATCCATCACCGCTGCCCGCTGTGCTTCACGATCGCCGACCAGTTCCTGGATCTGCATCGAACCGAGGTTGGAGGTCATGACGATCACGGTATTGCGGAAGTCCACCGTACGGCCGTGGCTGTCGGTCAGACGGCCATCCTCCAGCACTTGCAGCAGGATGTTGAAAACGTCCGGGTGCGCCTTCTCGACTTCGTCCAGCAGGATCACCGAGTAAGGCTTGCGCCGTACCGCTTCGGTCAGGTAACCGCCCTCTTCGTAGCCCACATAGCCCGGTGGTGCACCGATCAGCCGCGCCACGGAATGTTTCTCCATGAACTCGGACATGTCGATCCGCACCATCGCCTCTTCAGTGTCGAAGAGGAATTCGGCCAGCGCCTTGCACAGCTCGGTTTTACCGACACCGGTCGGGCCGAGGAACATGAACGAGCCGCTCGGGCGATTCGGGTCGGATAACCCGGCACGGGAGCGCCGCACCGCGTTGGCCACAGCAACCACTGCTTCGTCCTGGCCGATCACGCGTTGATGCAACAGGCTTTCCATCTTCATCAGCTTGTCGCGCTCGCCTTCGAGCATTTTCGACACCGGAATACCGGTCCACTTCGAAACGACTTCGGCGATTTCCTCTTCGGTCACCTTGCTGCGCAGCAACTGGTTTTCGCTCTTGCCGTGCTGGTCGACCATTTGCAGGCTGCGTTCCAGATCCGGGATCACCCCGTACTGCAACTCGGCCATGCGGTTCAGGTCGCCTTTACGGCGCGCGGCTTCCAGTTCCTGACGGGACTGTTCGATCTTCTGCTGAATCTGTGCAGAACCCTGCACCTCGGCTTTTTCCGAGTTCCAGATTTCTTCCAGATCCGAATACTCACGCTCGTGGCGGACGATTTCTTCCTGGAGTTTTTCCAGGCGCTTGATCGCCGCTTCGTCGCTTTCTTTCTTCAGTGCCTGGGATTCGACTTTCAGTTGAATCAGGCGCCGCTCCAGACGATCCAGCACTTCCGGCTTGGAGTCGATCTCCATGCGGATGCGGCTGGCCGCCTCGTCGATCAGGTCGATCGCCTTGTCCGGCAGTTGCCGGTCAGTGATGTAGCGATGGCTGAGCTTGGCTGCCGCGATGATCGCGCCGTCGGTGATCGCCACCTTGTGGTGAACCTCGTAACGCTCCTTGAGGCCACGCAGGATCGCGATGGTGTCTTCTTCGCTCGGCTCGTCCACCAGCACTTTCTGGAAGCGCCGCTCGAGGGCCGCGTCCTTCTCTATATATTGGCGGTACTCGTTGAGCGTGGTCGCGCCGACGCAATGCAGCTCACCACGGGCCAGGGCCGGTTTGAGCATGTTGCCGGCGTCCATCGAGCCTTCGCCTTTACCGGCGCCGACCATGGTGTGCAGTTCGTCGATGAACAGAATGATCTGCCCTTCCTGCTTCGACAGCTCGTTGAGCAGCGCTTTCAGGCGCTCTTCGAACTCGCCGCGATACTTGGCGCCGGCAATCAGCGCACCCATATCGAGAGACAGCAGGCGTTTGCCACGCAGGCCGTCCGGCACTTCACCGTTGATGATGCGCTGGGCCAGCCCTTCGGCAATCGCGGTTTTACCCACGCCAGGCTCGCCGATCAGCACCGGGTTGTTCTTGGTGCGGCGTTGCAGAACCTGAATGGTGCGACGGATCTCGTCGTCACGGCCGATCACCGGGTCAAGCTTGCCTTCTTCGGCGCGCTTGGTCAGGTCGACGGTGTATTTATCCAGCGCCTGACGCGACTCTTCGTGGTTGGCATCATTCACCGCCTCGCCACCGCGCAGGTTGTTGATCGCATTCTCCAGCGCCTTTTTGCTCACGCCCTGGCCGAGCAGCAACTTGCCGAGCTTGCTGTTCTCGTCCATCGCGGCGAGCAGCACCAGCTCGCTGGAAATGAACTGGTCGCCCTTCTGCTGGGCCAGACGGTCGGCCTGATTGAGCAGACGCGCCAGATCCTGCGACATGTTCACGTCGCCGGTCGGGTTCTGGATTTTCGGTAATTGATCGAGCTCTTTGGTCAGCTCTTTACGCAAGCTGTTGACGTCGAAGCCCACCTGCATCAACAGGGGTTTGATCGAACCACCCTGTTGTTCAAGCATGGCTTGCATCAAATGCGCCGGCTCGATGGCAGGATGATCGTGGCCGACAGCCAGGGATTGGGCATCGGACAACGCCAACTGCAATTTGCTGGTTAAACGGTCTATACGCATGGGTCACCTTCCTTTTGAGCAGGCCGGACCTAAAAAACCATCCTGAATAAAGAAACCTGCCAGATACCGCTATAGATGCGGTCGATTCTGGAAGATTCAAGCGTCAGGGAGTTGATGCAGATCAGAGAGTTTAGCGGGTAAGCCAGACTAAAGAGGCGAAGCGACCAGTGCGAGGCGCACGGCGATAGGAAAAGAAGCGCGGATCGGTCACTGTACAGAAACCGCCACCATAAACAGCGGTGACACCGCGGACCGCCAGACGCAGCCGCGCCAGCTTATAGATGTCAGCCATGAACTTGCCGGCGTTGTGGCTCGGGACAAAGGCTGTCTCGGCTTCGGGCAATTGATTGATGAAGACTTCCCGGACTTCCGGGCCGACTTCAAAGGCTTGCGGGCCGATAGCCGGGCCGAGCCAGACCAGAACGTCTTCGGCGGGCACGTCCAGACTGTCGAGGGTGGCCTCCAGCACGCCGGCCGCCAATCCACGCCAACCGGCATGAGCCGCCGCGACGCGAGTACCGGCACGGTCGCAGAACAGCGCCGGCAGGCAGTCGGCGGTCATCGCCGCACACGCGATACCGGGTGTTGCCGTCCAGCTGGCATCCGCCGTGGCCACCACGGACGGATCAGCATGCGCCACGGCAATCCCGTGCACTTGCTGCAACCAGGCAGGCTTTATAGAGAAGTGTTCGGTCAGGCGCCGACGGTTTTCGACGACGGCCTCGGGACGGTCATCGACATGATCGCCCAGGTTGAGGCTGTCGAACGGCGCCTCGCTGACGCCGCCCTCGCGAGTGGTGACACAGGCCTTGACGCTGGCCGGCGCGGGCCAGTCCGGCGTCAGCCAGTTCATCCGATGAATGCCTCGCGGTCCTGTTTGAGCAGGGTCAGCAGCCACACCAGATCTTCCGGCAGCGGCGATTCCCAGCTCATGCGCTCACCGGTGGTCGGGTGATCCAGCTCAAGGAACCGCGCATGCAGGGCCTGACGCGGGAAGTGCTTGAGGGATTCGACCATGGTCTGGCTCGCGGCCGGCGGAATGCGGAAACGACCGCCGTACGCCGGGTCGCCGACCAACGGGAAGTTGATGTGCGCCATGTGCACGCGAATCTGGTGAGTACGACCGGTTTCCAGCTTCACCCGTACGTGGGTGTGGGAACGGAAGCGCTCCAGCACGCGGTAGTGGCTGACGGCCGGCTTGCCGCCTTCCATCACCGCCATGCGCTGGCGCTGCTGGCCGTGACGACCGATCGGGGCGTTGATCTTGCCGCCGGCGGTCACCACGCCGATCACGATGCACTCGTAGATCCGGCTGACGCTGCGGCTTTGCAGCTGCGCGACCAGTTTGGTCTGCGCCTGAATGGTCTTGGCCACCACCATCAGACCGGTGGTGTCCTTGTCCAGACGATGCACGATACCGGCGCGCGGGACATTGATGATGTCCGGAACGTGGTGCAGCAAGGCGTTGAGCAAGGTGCCATCAGCGTGACCGGCAGCCGGGTGCACCACCAGGCCCGCAGGCTTGTTGATCACCAGAATGTCGTCGTCTTCATAGACGATGTCGAGTTCGATGTCCTGAGCGACCCATTCACCCTGGGCCTCCTGCTCGGCAGTCAGCTCAAGGATGGCACCGCCATGAACGATGTCGCGCGGGCGGATGACCGCCCCGTCCACAGTCAGGCGACCTTCTTTGATCCAGGCGGAAAGGCGCGAGCGCGAGTGCTCGGCGAAGAGTTGGGCGGCGACTTGATCGAGGCGTTGGCCGCCCAATTCGGACGGCACCTCTGCGCGAAGTTCAATTTTATCGGACATGCTCGGACTGGGCGTCGGCTACAGCCTTTGGTTTCGGCTGCGCGCTTGTGGTTAAATACGGCGTCTTTTGCCCCGGGGCTTTTCAACGGGGCGCTCATCATAACAGGACGGCCCCGCCCAAGACAGCGGCCGTCATAGGGACGCAAGCCGCCATGCAAGTGAAACACCTGCTGCTGATCGCCATCCTCGCATTGACCGCTGCTTGCTCATCGAAGGAAGTCGTAGACGAAAACCTGAGTGAAGCCGAGCTGTACCAGCAGGCTCAACAGGACCTGGACAACAACAGCTACACCAGCGCCACAGCCAAGCTGAAGGCTCTGGAGTCGCGTTATCCGTTCGGTCGCTACGCCGATCAGGCACAGCTGGAACTGATCTACGCCAACTACAAGAACTCGGAGCCGGAAGCTGCAAAGTCCGCCGCCGAGCGCTTCATTCGTCTGCATCCGCAGCACCCGAACGTGGACTACGCCTACTACTTGAAGGGCCTGACCTCGTTCGACCAGGACGTCGGCCTGCTGGCGCGCTTCCTGCCGCTGGACATGACCAAGCGTGACCCGGGCGCCGCCCGCGACTCCTACAACGAGTTCGCCCAGCTGACCAGCCGCTACCCGAACAGCCGCTACTCGCCGGACGCCAAGCAGCGCATGATCTACCTGCGCAACCTGCTGGCTTCCTACGAAATCCACGTGGCCGACTACTACCTGACCCGTCAGGCCTATGTCGCCGCTGCCAACCGTGGCCGTTACGTAGTGGAAAACTTCCAGGAGACCCCATCGGTCGGCGACGGCCTGGCGGTAATGACCGAAGCCTACCAGCGTCTGCATCTGGACGAACTGGCGGCCACCAGCCTGGAAACCCTGAAGCTCAACTACCCGAACCACCCGAGCCTGCAGGACGGTCAGTTCGTGCCTCGCGTTGCCGAAGCCGACAACCGTTCGTTCCTGAGCAAGGCCACTCTGGGCCTGATCGAATCCCGTCCGCCGCTGCCGCCGGGAGAGACCCGCGCCAACCAGGACGTGCAGAAGCAGTTCCAGGACGCGAAAGACGCGATCCCGAACGAGCTCAAGCCAAAAGACGAAAACGGCGACGTGATCGAAGAGCCGGAACCGGAGTCGAGCGACAGCGACCGTTCCATCTTCAGCTACATGACCTTCGGTCTGTTCGACTGATCACTTCGGTGATGCCAAAAAGGGAGATCTTCGGATCTCCCTTTTTATTGCGGCGTGTGATTGGGCTGTGCGCTTGTCGGGTCCTTGGCTAAACTGCCGAATCATTAGCCGAAAAGCCGCCCATCATGCTTCGTTTACTGTTCTGGATTGCCTTGATCGCCGCTGCTGTCTGGTTGTGGCGCAAATTCAAGGCCCCCGCCTCGTCCGCCCGACCGCCTCGCGAACAGGATGCCGCACCGATGGTGCGCTGCGCCCACTGCGGCGTGCACCTGCCCCGCGACCGCGCGCTGAACCTTCAACAACAGTGGTATTGCAGCCAGGCTCACCTTGAGCAAGGCCCCGGTTCCAGTGATCGCTGAGGCCGAAAACGCCGACAGCAAACAGGCCCAGCGACTGCTGCGCCTCTATCATCTGTACCGTTTGAGTGTCGGCATCACCTTGGTGTTGCTGATCTCCAGCAACATGGACAACCGCCTGCTGACCTCGGCCAACGACGAGTTGCTGCGCAATGGCAGCTGGTTGTACCTGGTGCTGAACATCCTGCTGGTGGTGTTTCTCGAGAACATCCGCCGCCCAGCCCAGTTGTTCGCTCTGGCACTGGTCGACATTCTGCTGCTGTGCGGCGTGTTCTACGCAGCGGGCGGTGTGGCCAGTGCGATCGGCAACTTGCTGATCGTTTCGGTGGCCATCAGCAACACCTTGCTGCGACGACGCATCGGCCTGCTGATCGCCGCCGTCGCCACCCTCGGCATCGTCGGGCTCAGCTTTCTGCTGAGTTTCAGCCATCCCCTGAGCGCCAACGACTATCTGCAGGCCGGCACCCTCGGCGCCTTGTGCTTTGCCGCCTCGCTGCTGGTGCAAGGGTTGATCCGTCGTCTCGAAGTCAGTGAGAACCTGGCCGAGTTGCGCGCCAGCGAGGTCGTGGGGCTCGAAGCCCTCAACGCGCTGATCCTGCAACGCATGCGCACCGGCATTCTGGTGCTCGACGAACAGCGCCGGGTGCAACTGGCCAACCACAGCGCCAAGGCCCTGCTGGGACAAACGCACCTTGAAGGCGACTTGATCGACGACCACTCGAGCGCATTGGTCGAACGCCTGCAACTGTGGCTGAACAACCCGACCCTGCGCCCGCAAAGCCTGAAAATCGCCGGCAACGGCCTGGAGCTGCAGCCGAGCTTCATCGCCCTGGAACAGAGCCCGAATCGCCAGACCCTGGTGTTTCTCGAAGACCTCGCCCAGATCGCCCAGCAGGCCCAGCAATTGAAACTGGCCGCGCTGGGCCGGCTGACCGCCGGTATCGCCCATGAAATCCGCAATCCGCTGGGGGCCATCAGTCATGCCGCGCAGCTGTTGCAGGAATCCGAGGAACTCGACGGCGCGGATCGGCGTCTGACACAGATCATTCAAGACCACTCCCTGCGCATGAACCGAGTCATCGAAAACGTCCTGCAACTGTCCCGCCGCCAGCAGAGCGCGCCGCAACGGCTGGATCTCAAACCGTGGCTGGAGCAGTTCGTCAGCGAGAGCCGCGAACAGGCCGGCGAGCGCCAGCACATTCATCTGCACATCGGCCCGGGGGATTTCCGCACGTTGATGGATCCCGGCCAGCTCACGCAGATTCTCGACAATCTGTTACGCAACGGCTGGCGCCACAGCGCCCTTTTGCACGATCCGGCCGAGGTCTGGCTGACGCTGTCCATCGACCCCGAGAGCACGCTGGCCGTGCTCGAAGTGCAGGACAACGGCCCCGGCGTGCCGCTGGATCAGCAGGCTCACCTGTTCGAACCGTTCTTTACCACCAGCAGCCAGGGCACCGGCCTTGGGCTTTATCTGTCCCGTGAGCTGTGCGAAAGCAATCAAGCGCGCCTAGACTTCAAATCACGCCAAGGCGGCGGCTGCTTTCGCATCACCTTTGCTCACGGACGGAAACAAAGTTGAACACGAGCCCACGGCAAAAAATCCTCATCGTCGACGACGAGCCGGATATCCGCGAACTCCTGGAAATCACCCTGGGACGGATGAAACTCGACACCTTCAGCGCACGCAATTTCAATGAAGCCCAGGCGCTGCTGCACCGCGAGACCTTCGATCTGTGCCTGACCGACATGCGCCTGCCCGACGGCACCGGCCTGGAACTGGTGCAGCACATTCAGCAACGTTATCCACAACTGCCGGTGGCAATGATCACCGCCTACGGCAGCCTGGAAACGGCGATCAACGCCCTGAAAGCCGGGGCTTTCGACTTCCTGACCAAACCGGTGGACCTGACACGCCTGCGCGAGCTGGTCGGCTCGGCATTGCGCATGCCGGCGCCGGGCAATGTCTGCACTTCGATCGACCGGCGGTTGCTCGGCGACTCACCACCGATGCGCAATCTGCGCAAACAGATCGACAAACTGGCCCGCAGTCAGGCGCCGGTCTACATCAGCGGCGAGTCCGGCAGTGGCAAGGAGCTGGTGGCCCGATTGATTCATGAGCAGGGCCCGCGCGCCAGCCAGCCATTTGTGCCGGTGAACTGCGGGGCGATTCCGTCTGAGTTGATGGAAAGCGAGTTCTTCGGCCACCGCAAAGGCAGTTTCAGCGGCGCGGTGGAGGATAAACCGGGGCTGTTTCAGGCGGCCCATGGCGGCACGCTGTTTCTCGATGAAGTGGCGGACCTGCCGCTGCCGATGCAGGTCAAGCTGCTGCGGGCGATCCAGGAAAAAGCCGTGCGCAGCGTCGGCGGCCAACAGGAAACCGTGGTCGATGTGCGCATCCTCTGCGCAACGCACAAGGACCTCGACGCGGAAGTGTCTGCCGAGCGTTTTCGTCAGGATCTGTATTACCGGCTCAACGTGATCGAACTGCGTGTGCCGTCCCTGCGCGAACGTCGCGAGGACATCGAAGCACTGGCCGTCCATATGCTCAAGCGCCTGGCCAATGGCACCGGGCAACCGGCTGCACGTCTTCATCCTCATGCCCTAGAGGCGCTGAAAAACTACCGTTTTCCGGGCAACGTGCGGGAGCTGGAGAACGTGCTTGAGCGGGCGCACACCCTGTGTGAAAACCGCACGATCGAGGCCGAGGATTTACGCCTGAGTGAAGGAAACGCCGCCGCTGAAGGTGGTATTGCCGATCTCACGCAAATCGACAACCTGGAAGACTATCTGGAGAGCGTCGAACGCAAACTGATTCTGCAGGCGCTGGAGGAGACTCGCTGGAATCGCACGGCGGCAGCGCAGCGGTTGAGTCTTTCGTTTCGGTCGATGCGCTACAGGCTGAAGAAGCTGGGTCTGGATTAACGCCTCTTTCGCGGGCTTGCCCGCGAAAGCGATTTGTCAGTCGCCGAAAGAAAAACTGACTAGATCCGTCCGGCCGGTGCATACGGCGCCGGATCAATGATCGGCGCACGCCCCAGCATCACATCGGCAAACAACTGACAGGATGCAGGCGCCAGCACCAGCCCGTTGCGGTAATGCCCGCAGTTCAGCCAGAGACCGTCAAAACCCGGAACCCGGCCAATGTAAGGAATGCCTTCGGGCGAGCCCGGCCGCAGCCCGGCCCAGTGCCCCACCACTTCGGCATCGGCCAGCGCCGGCAACAGTTCGACCGCCGATGCCTTGAGGCTTTCCAGCGCATTGTCCGTCGGGGTTTTGTCGAAGCCTTCGTGCTCCAGCGTACTGCCGATGAGAATATGCCCGTCGCGGCGCGGAATCGCGTAGCGCCCCTTGGCCAGCACCATGCTCGGCAGGAAATCCGCCGCGCACTTGTAGAGAATCATCTGGCCCTTCACCGGCTCCACCGGTAGGGAAAGATTCAGAGTCTTGAGTAATTCGCCGCTCCACGCGCCTGCGGTCAAAACGACCTGATCGCCAGCGATCACACCCGTGGAAGTCTGCACGCCTACCACCCGCTCGCCATCACGGACAAACCCGCTGACTTCACACTGCTCGTGAATCGTCACGTTCGGCAGCGCCTGCAACGCCGCTTTCAAAGACTTCACCAGCCGTGGATTGCGCACGTTGGCGACATCGGCCATGTAGATCGCCCGGGAAAAACCGCCACCGAGCACCGGCACCGCATCATGCGCCGCCGAGATATCCACAGCCCGCAGTGGGCGGTTTTCCCTTTTGGCCCACGCCAGCGCTTCAGATTCGTCATCCAGGTCCAGCCAGTACAGGCCGGTGGTGTGCACTTCGGGATCGACCCCGGTATCGGCAAAAAGGCGTTCGCCCAGTTGTGGATAAAAATCCTGCGACCAGTGCGCCAGCGCGGTGACGGCAGGGCTGTAGCGCCACGGGTACAGCGGAGAGACGATACCGCCGCCGGCCCAGGACGATTCCTGGCCGACGTTCGAACGATCCAGCAGCACCACGCTGCCGACCTCGGAGGCGAGGTTGTACGCGGTGAGCAGGCCAATCACTCCGCCACCGACAATCACCACTTGCTGTTGCCTGGTCATGTTTGATCCAACCGTAAAAAAGACAGTGGGCGCAAATGGCGCCCGAAATAAAGCGGCTCAGCGGCCCCAGCAATCCTTGGTGGTCAGCCCGGTGGTCGCGTTGTTCATGCTTCTGACACCGGTGTTGGTGAGGGTGAAATCCCCGCACTTGTCAGTGGCCATGGCCGTGCCGGTCTTGCGGGTCGCAGTCAGCAGGAAGGCCTGATCGGTGATCGTCGGCGTGATGGTGTAGAAATCGTTGCCAGTGCTCAACCCGGTGACACCGGTGTAGACGTTGTTCTTCGAATAGAAGCGTTCGAGGATCTGTGCCTGTTCCGACAAATTGCTGACCACGTCGGCACGGCGGCCCTTCTTCACGTATTCGGTGAGGCTCGGATAGCCGATGGTGATGACGATACCTATGATCGCAATCACGATCATGATTTCGATCAGGGTGAAACCTCGGTTGGATCTGCGCATGCCTCGAACTCTCGCTTACTGAATTTGGCGCCACATGATACGACGGCTGCCGCCGCCGGATTTTTCCACCAGGGTGGTGATACCGCCACTGGAATCGTTCACGACCTTGCGTGATGCACCGTTGACGATGGCGTTCAGGGTCGGGATACCGCCGGTGAACACCACGCCGCTGGAAATCGTATCGTTGCTGTCGACCACGCCATCAGCGTTGGTGTCGAGCACCGCGTAGTTGAGCATCTTACCGCTGAACGCATCGAGTTCGATCAGTTTGCCGGTACCGAAACTGGAACACGGGTCGGTGGTATCGACACTGGCCGTGGTGAACACGATGCGTCCCAGCACCAGACTGGCCTGGTTGATCACCCGTTCGCCGGTCAACGCGTTGTTGTACACCAGCGGCAGGTACCAGCCCTTCTCCGCTGGATAGGTCGTGTCGTTCTGGCTGGTGGTGACGAACTGCCCGGTACTGCCGGAGAACACCCCGGTAATCGCCTGCGCCTGCAAACTGCTGACTGTGATCTGGCCCGACCCGCCATCGGCGTCCCACACCGAATAGAACGCCTGCAAATCCTTGTTGGTCTTGTCGGCAGTTTCGTTGAATTTGCCGGTGCCGACGAAAATCTGTTTGCCGCCCAGAGCATTGTCCGCCAGCAACGGTTGCGCGGTGATCGGCTGAGTCGCCCCACCAGCCGTGGTGAACAACGGCCTGCCGGAAAACGCTACGCCCCAGCTGTCGGACGACGTGGCGCTCAGGTCGAATTTCCACAACCGCCCCTTCAAGTCACCGCCATATGCGGCCTGTACCACGTTCTGCGAATTGACCCGCAGCTTCACCGAGGACAAACCGTTGGTGGTTTCCGTACTGTCGATGACGATTTTCCTGATCAGCGAGCCGTCACGCACATCCAGCACATACAGCGCCGCCACCCCGGAGTTGCTGCCGTAACCGTTGGCAATGAACGCCGCCCAGCGACCATCGGCCAAGCGTGCCACTTCCGGACGGGCATAGGCGTAACCCAGATCATTAAATGCATTGGAAGTACTGGCGGTGGCTGGCGCGCTGACTTCCCACAAGGCTCGAATGACGTTGCCCGCCGAGGCGTCGAACAGTTGAAGCCCATAGAAAGTCTTGCCGCCGGCACCCGTCCCGCCGATGGCCAGGGTTTTCCACGCCGTGCCGAATTGCGCGTCGAATACACCGATCTGACCATCCACCAGAAACTTGTGGCTGACGCCGTTGACGTAGTTCGGATCGGCAATCAGGCGCAGCGAGGGCAATACGCTGGACGGCATGTAGGCATAGCGCCGGGTACCGTTGGCCGAGTTGATGACGCTGACAAAACCGTCGTTGGCGTTCACCACCAGGCTGGCATTCATGTTCGAAGCCTTGGTGGTCAGGTAGGTGCTGTAGGTGGTGTCACCGGCCAGATCGGAAGCGGTTTTTTCCGTGGGCGAAGCCAATACGAGCGGCGAGTTGATGATGTCCCCGAGCAATACGCTGCGCACTTTGAGCCCGGCCTTGTTGGTGCCCTTGCTCCATTCGACCAGGTCGATGCCGCTGATGCCGACGGGTAAACCCTGGCTGAGAACGGTCTGCTGGGCCGGGGAGAAGTTGCCGTAGGCCAGCGTCACCGCCGCGTTGTTCAGGGTGTTCCACGACTGGTAGGTCGGCGCGGTAGCGCCGGGCACGATGGCGGTGTCGGTGGTCCACAATACCGCCGAAGTATTGACCGCCCCGGCCGAGTTGAAGCCAAAGGACTTGATCGTGCCGCGCCAGTCCCTGGGGTCATAACTGGTCTGGAAATAACTGGTGCCGCTCGCCAGCGTCGTGCCGCTGGCGACACCGCTGCCGCCGGAGCCGGCCTTGGAGGTGATGTCGCTCAACGCCGAAGACAGCGCGGCATTCAGGCCGGCGCTGTCGGTCGCCTGGTAGTAGCGGCCCTGTCCGTAATCGGCGGCGTCCGAGAGCATGTCGTTGGAAGCGGTAAAACCCACGGTGTAGGTGTTCATGTTCTGCCTGGGAAAATCCACCGCATTCCAGCTCTTGCCTGCCGCGTCGGTACCGGTCGAACGCATGTCGATATCGAAGGCGAACTTGGCGATATCGTCCAGATACAGCGTATCGCCCTCCCCGTCCCCGTTCAGGTTGTTCCCGTCATTGTTGATGCCGTCCCAGTTCGGCAAGCGGCTGCCACCCAGCGGGTCATTGTTCGGAAAGGTTCGGTCGTAGGTCGGCAAACCGTCGGTGATGACCACCCCGTAGTTTTTCTGGCAGCGGTACTGGATCGGGCTGGTGTAAGTGCTCGGCGTGCTGTTGTAGTACGGCGCCATCCCGCGCATGTAGCGGGTGATTTCGTAGTAGGTCTCGGCCAGCGGCGTGTTGGCCACCGCGCTCAGGCCGTTGATCGACGAAATCAGTGCGTTGTAGTTGGTGTCGGCCTGGGCCTGGGTCACGCTGCCGCTGACCGGTGACAGGTCGCTGATGGAGCGGGCAATGAAACCACCGTTGCCAGGGTTATTGCTGGTGGCCGGGTTGAAGGTGGCCAGACCCATGCGCAAGTTGCGGTTGCTGGTGACCAGTGCGGTGGAAACGTTGCGCGCCACGTTGATCCGGTAATCGTTGGGAATCGCCCCGGTGGTGAAGTCGCGTGTGCCGTTGTTGATCGCCAGCCCGACCACATAGGAAATGTAATCCGCCGAATAGCGAGTGTTGCCGCTGCCCACCGGATCCGGCAGCTTCAGGCAGAGCGGCGTCAGGCTGTTGTTGTAGAACGCATAGGCACCGCCGGAGCAGCCGGAGGTTGGCAGGCTCGACAGAAAGATCGTATCGCCGGTAATGGCAGTTGAGCTCAGGCACAGGCCGATGACCGCGTTGCACTGGCGGGCCGCCGTGCGATCCACGGTCGGATCAAAACCCGTCGCATAAATGATGCTGTTCATGCTGCCCGAGTCGTCGATCATCAACATCACGTTCGGTGGCACGGCCGCCGCGCTCAACAGCGGCGAATCGGACGGCGTGAAAGCAAACGCCGGTGCAGCCAGATAAAGCCCGGTCAGCATGCCGAGCAGCAGCGACAGCCACTTGAAGCGTCGCTCAGTACTTAGCATAAACACTCTCCACCACACTGCGCGAAGTACCGGCGATGCCGACGGCCGTGACCCTGTACAAAGTCGCCGAGGTGTTGCTCGGCACATTCACCGCCGTCAGGGTCGTGCCGATGTTCTGCACTCCGTAAAACCCGCTGCCAGCGGCGATCCAGGTCACGCCCGACGTGGAGTTGAGCCCCGCTGCGCTGACCACCGAGGATTCCGCCGGCGGCGCACATTGAGTGGTGCTGGCGCACACCGCCAGCGCGTAGCCGTCCAGTTGCACCGCACTTTCACCGATACGCAGTGCCGCCTCGGCAGTCTGGAACGATTGATTGCGCAGGCTCACGCTGCCAGCCATTTTTTCCTGCAGGTTGGCGCTCTGCATCGATGACAGGCCGATCACCGTCAGGAGCAGCAGAAACACCAGACTGACCAGCAACACCATGCCGCCCTGGGACCGTCGCCGATGGAGAGAAACGTTCATCGCTCGCCCCTCACTGCAAGCGGTTGCGCAAGGCGGCAACCACGTTGAAGGTTTGATTGCGGACCCGGTTATTCGGGTCAGTGAGGGTCAGGCTCAGGCGCACGCTGCGGATCCGCGCCGGATCACCCGGGTTGGCGCTGTAGGTGGACGCCGCCACGTCGGTCGCGGAACTCGCAAGACCAAACATCACCGTGAACGCGCTGACGTTGTTCACCAGCACCTGCTGGGCCGGGTTACCGCTGCCGGTGCCCATCAGAATCTGGTTGTTGCTGAAGCTGTAGACCAGCCGACGGATCGGAAATGCGATCTGGCCCGTCGCCGCCGCCCGCGCGCCGGTATAAGCGGTGGCGCTGTTGCGGCAATCGGAGACCACGGTCCAGGTCGGTGTCCCGCCCGCACTGCCGACATCGGCGGTAACCAGGGTCAGCTTGAGGTTGGCGTTGTCCCAGCTGATCGGCGTGATCTGCGCCGTATTGAAATCCCCCGCCGAGCTGGAATCGGTAATCGTGCCCAGGCAGCCGAACATACCCACCATGCGCAGTTCCTGAATCATCTTGCTCAACACGAACCGCGCGTCTTCCTGCATGGCGGCCGCACTGTTCTGGCTGACGTAAGTATTCTTCGCCGCCAGGAAAATCTGCACCACGCCGAGTACCACGATCAACCCCAGCGCCAGAGCAACCAGCATTTCGATCAGGCCAAAGCCCAGGTTTTTGCGCTTCATGGCGTGGCCACCGGATCGACCGCAGCGCGGCTGGTCAGCACAAAGCTGCGGGTTGCACTGGTCGTATTGGCAGCACGCGCGTCACTCCAGGTGATGGTGATGGTGTACACGCGCTGATTGAGGGTGATGCTGCCGGTGGCGGTCGGTCCGCCAAAATTGACGATGTTGGTGGTGAAGTCGTAGAGATCCTGATCCCGGGCGACACTCAGGTTGCCCGTAGTCGGCGGCGTGACAGTGTAGTCGGCGCCCGAATTGGCACGGATCCGGTCCATCATGTCGTAGGCGATGAAACTCGCCTGGCTGGTCATCCGTGAGCTGTCGGTGTACTTCAGCGCATTGAGCTGAACCGCTGCTGCGCCCAGCAACCCGACCGTCAGAATCAGTAACGCGACCAGCACTTCAATCAGCGTCATGCCCTCCTGTGCGTGCTTGCTCCCTGCCCTCATCCGCAATTTCCACCCAATTGAATTCGTCCGTTCAGACACACGTTCAGCGTCCTGCTTTGCGTTCCCAGCACATAACTGATGGCCACCGCCGTGGACGGTGCCGCCAGCCCGCCCAGGTTGTTGAAATCCAGCGCGGTCACTCCAGAGGGTAGCGTCAGAGTCGCGCCGCTGCTCATCGCTGGAACAACCCGCAATACATTGGCCGGAGTGCCAGTACTGTCGTAGACCGACAGTTCACCGGTCCAGACCGTGCCGCCGGCACTCGGCCGCAAGCGGGTGGTGACGCCCCGGTTGATCGCCTCGAGCCTTGCGTAATTGAGGGCCCGTTGCAGGTCGCCGACCTCGGTGTCGGCCTTGCTGCCCTGCACCGAACGGGTGAATGCCGGCACCGCCATCGTGATCAGGATCACAAACACCGCGAGCGCCACCAACAGCTCGATCAGCGTGAAACCTTTTGTACGATGATCCATCGATGCCCTCCGTTGCCGTCGGCTATACCTGTACAAACCTAGAACATTCGACCGGCATGCGCCGGTTGATTTACCGCGTGCGGCGCACGGATTGCGCCGCCGTGCACAATCCAGGGAGGAGGCGCACATGCCGCAACAGGGTTTCAGTCTGGTCGAACTGCTTATGGGACTGGCGATCGGCGCAATTGTTCTGTCGCTGGTCAGTCCGGCGCTGGCGGACTTCACCGAATCAAACCGGCGGCAGCAGGCCGCGCAGTCTTTGCTCGACGGGATTCGTAATGCCCGGACCATGGCCATCACGCGCAATCAGAGCGTGGTGATTCATGGCATCAACGGTGATTGGGGTCAGGGCTGGCGGATCATTCTGGATATCAGCGGAAAGGGTCCGGTAGATGCCGGTAATCCATTGCTGATCGAGCAGGCGAGTGACGGACGGATACCGATTGTCGGCAACTGGCTGGTGAGCCGCTACATACGCTTCAGCAGCCTGGGCCAGCCACTGGTGCCGGACCGGAAGTTTCAGGCGGGGACGTTACATCTATGCTCGGCTCGCGAGCCGGTCAGCCGGCTCCAGGTGGTGCTGGCAGCAACCGGTCGCGTACGCCTGACCAGCCAAAAGACTGAACAGGCGTTATGCCGAAAGGATAAAGCGATCAGATCGAGCGAACGCGCAGCTCTTTAGGCATCGAGAACGTGATGTTCTCCTCACGCCCGGCCAGTTCGTCGGCGCCGGTGGCGCCCCAGGCCTGCAACTGCTGAATCACGCCACGCACCAGTACTTCCGGAGCGGAGGCGCCGGCGGTGATGCCGATACGCTCGACACCGTCGAACCAGCTTTTTTGCAGGTCTTCGGCGCCATCAATCAGGTAGGCCGGCGTGGCCATGCGCTCGGCCAGTTCACGCAGGCGGTTGGAGTTGGAGCTGTTCGGGCTGCCGACCACCAACACCACGTCGCATTCGTCGGCCAATTGCTTGACCGCGTCCTGACGGTTTTGTGTGGCGTAGCAGATATCGTCCTTGCGCGGCCCGCCAATAGCCGGGAAACGCGTACGCAGCGCATCGATGACACGGCTGGTGTCATCCATGGACAACGTGGTCTGGGTGACGAAGGCGAGTTTTTCAGGGTTGTGCACCTGCAACTCGGCGACATCCTTCTCGTCTTCGACGAGGTAGATCGCGCCGCCATTGCTGGCGTCGTACTGGCCCATGGTGCCTTCGACTTCCGGGTGACCGGCGTGGCCGATCAGGATGCACTCGCGACCGTCGCGGCTGTATTTCGCGACTTCGATATGCACCTTGGTCACCAGCGGGCAGGTGGCGTCGAACACTTTCAGGCCACGGCCGGCGGCTTCGGTGCGCACGGCTTGCGAAACGCCGTGGGCACTGAAGATCACGATCACGTCGTCCGGTACCTGATCGAGCTCTTCGACGAAGATCGCGCCACGACTGCGCAGGTCTTCGACCACGAACTTGTTGTGCACCACTTCATGACGCACATAGATCGGCGGCCCGAAAACCTCCAGGGCGCGGTTGACGATTTCGATCGCCCGGTCCACGCCGGCGCAGAAGCCACGGGGGTTGGCGAGTTTGATTTGCATGCGGTGCCTCGTGTCTTGCGCGCGAAAGATTGGATCATTACAGGAGCCGGTCAGCCGGCTCCTGAAGAACAGCAATTACAGCGCTTTGACGGAGAAGATTTCCACGTCAAAGGTCAGCGTCTTGCCGGCCAGCGGGTGGTTGAAGTCGACGGTCACTTGCGCGTCGTCGAACTCTTTCACCACACCCGGCAGCTCAGTATTGGCCGCATCGTTGAAGATCACCAGCAGACCCGGCGACAGTTCCATGTCCGCAAACTGCGAACGCGGAATGATCTGTACGTTTTGCGGGTTTGGCTGGCCGAATGCGTTTTCCGGTTCAATGGTCAGGGTACGCTTGTCGCCGGCCTTGAAGCCGAACAACGCCGCCTCGAAGCCCGGCAGCAGGTTGCCGTCGCCGACCTTGAAGGTCGCCGGGGCTTTGTCGAAGGTGCTGTCGACTGTGTCGCCGTTCTCCAGGCGCAATGCAAAGTGCAAGGTGACTTCCGTGTTCTGGCCGATGCGTTGCTCAGCCAATACCTGTTCAGTCATGAACGGTTTCTCCGGATTTCTTGGTTTTGAACATGTCCAGTGCCAGCATCACCGCGCCAACGGTGATGGCGCTGTCGGCGAAGTTGAACGCCGGGAAGTACCAGCGGTTCTGCCAGTGCACCAGAATGAAGTCGATCACATGGCCCAGGGCAATGCGGTCATAAAGGTTGCCCAGTGCGCCGCCCAGAACCAGCGCCAGCGCAATGGCCAGCCAGGTTTCGTTGCGGCCCAGGCGCTTGAGCCAGACCACCAGCACCGCACTGACCGCAATCGCGATCAGGGCGAACAGCCAGCGCTGCCAGCCAGAGCTGTCCGCGAGGAAGCTGAAGGCAGCGCCGGTGTTGTAGGCCAGTGTCCAGCTGAAGTAATCAGGGATGATCACAATCTGCTGAAACATCTCGAGCTTGCCTTCGAAGTAGAACTTGCTGGCCTGGTCAATGACCAGAACCAGCAAGCTCAACCAGAGCCAGCTCAGCCGTCCGAAACGGCCAACGGCATTAGGCATAGTGACGAACCTCGCCGGCGCCATCGATGTTGTCCACGCAACGGCCGCAGATTTCCGGATGCTCCGGGTTCACACCGACGTCTTCGCGGCAGTGCCAGCAACGGGCGCATTTCGGGAAGGCGGACTTGACGATCTTCAGCTTCAGTCCGCTGACTTCGGTGGCCACGGCGTCGGCCGGAGCCTGCACGAACGGTGCAACAGTGGCAGTCGAAGTGATCAGGACAAAGCGCAGCTCGTTGCTCAGCTTGGCCAGGTCGGCGGTCAGCGCGTCTTCGGCGAACAGCGTCACTTCGGCTTGCAGGTTGCCACCGACGGCCTTGGCCGCGCGCTGGATTTCCATCTCTTTGTTGACCGCCACCTTCACTTCCATGATGCGATCCCAGTACTCGCGACCCAGCTCGAAGCCTTCCGGCAACTCGGTCAGGCCTTCGTACCAGGTGTTGAGCATCACCGATTCGTTGCGCTCGCCCGGCAGGTATTGCCACAGCTCGTCGGCAGTGAACGCCAGGATCGGCGCGATCCAGCGCACCAGCGCTTCGGAGATATGGAACAGCGCGGTCTGGCACGAACGACGGGCCTTGCTGTCGGCGCCAGTGGTGTACTGGCGATCCTTGATGATGTCCAGGTAGAAACCACCCAGCTCCTGCACGCAGAAGTTGTGGATCTTCGAGTAGACGTTCCAGAAACGGTATTCGCCGTAGTGCTCTTGCAACTCGCGTTGCAGCAGCAGGGTGCGATCCACCGCCCAGCGATCCAGCGCCAGCATCTCTTCGACCGGCAGCAGGTCGGTGGCCGGGTTGAAACCGGTCAGGTTGGAAAGCAGGAAGCGCGCGGTGTTACGGATACGACGGTAGGCGTCCGCACTGCGCTGCAGGATCTGCTCGGACACGGCCATCTCGCCCGAGTAGTCGGTCGACGCGACCCACAGACGCATGATGTCGGCGCCCAGGGTGTCGTTGACTTTCTGCGGCGCGATCACGTTGCCCAGGGACTTGGACATCTTGCGGCCGGACTCGTCCACGGTGAAACCGTGGGTCAGCAGCTCGCGGTACGGCGCGTGGTTGTCGATGGCGCAACCGGTCAGCAAGGACGAGTGGAACCAGCCACGGTGCTGGTCCGAACCTTCCAGGTACAGGTCGGCACGCGGGCCGGTTTCGTGGCCCATCGGGTGCGAACCGCGCAGGACGTGCCAGTGCGTGGTGCCCGAGTCGAACCAGACGTCGAGGGTGTCGCTGATCTTGTCGTATTGCGGCGCTTCATCGCCCAGCAGTTCGGCCGCGTCGAGTTTGAACCAGGCTTCGATGCCTTCGACTTCAACGCGCTTGGCGACTTCTTCCATCAGCTCGACAGTACGTGGGTGCAGCTCACCGCTTTCCTTGTTCAGGAAGAACGGGATCGGCACGCCCCAGTTGCGCTGACGGGAGATGCACCAGTCCGGACGGTTGGCGATCATCGAGTGCAGGCGCGCCTGGCCCCAGGCCGGGACGAACTTGGTGTCTTCGATGGCTTTGAGCGAGCGCACGCGCAGGGTGTCGCCGGATACCGGCTCCTTGTCCATGCCGATGAACCACTGCGCGGTGGCGCGGTAGATCAGCGGGGTCTTGTGGCGCCAGCAGTGCATGTAGCTGTGTTCGATGACGGTGGTGTGCAGCAGCGCACCAACTTCGGTGAGTTTTTCAACGATGGCCGGGTTGGCCTTCCAGATGAACTGGCCGCCGAAGAACTCCAGCGACGGCACGTAAACGCCATTGCTCTGTACCGGGTTGAGGATGTCGTCGTTGACCATGCCGTATTTCTTGCAGGTCACGAAGTCGTCAACGCCGTAGGCCGGTGCGGAGTGAACCACGCCGGTGCCGGCGCCCAGTTCCACGTAGTCGGCCAGGTACACCGGCGACAGACGGTCATAGAACGGGTGACGGAAATTGATCAGTTCCAGCGCCGAACCCGGTGCGGTGGCCAATACGGTGCCTTCGACGCCGTAACGGGTCAGGCAGGATTCGACCAGCTCTTCAGCCAGCACCAGCAGCTTGTCGCCGATGTCGACCAGGGCGTAGGTGAATTCCGGGTGAACGTTGAGCGCCTGGTTCGCCGGGATGGTCCACGGGGTGGTGGTCCAGATCACGATCGAGGCCGGTTTGCCCAGGGACGGCAGACCGAATGCGGCGGCCAGTTTGGCCTCGTCAGCGATCGGGAACGCTACGTCGATGGTCGAGGACTTCTTGTTCTCGTACTCGACTTCCGCTTCGGCCAGGGCCGAACCGCAATCGAAGCACCAGTTCACAGGTTTCAAGCCCTTGAACACGAAACCGCCCTTGACGATTTCGGCGAGGGCGCGGATTTCACCGGCCTCGTTCTTGAAGTTCATGGTCTTGTACGGATTGGCGAAGTCGCCCAGCACGCCGAGGCGGATGAACTCGGTCTTCTGCCCTTCGATCTGCTCGGTGGCGTAGGCACGGCAAAGTTCGCGGGTCTTGTCCGCGCCCAGGTTCTTGCCGTGGGTCACTTCAACCTTGTGCTCGATCGGCAGGCCGTGGCAATCCCAGCCCGGGACATACGGCGCGTCGAAGCCCGACAGGGTCTTCGAGCGGATGATCATGTCCTTGAGAATCTTGTTCAGTGCGTGACCGATGTGGATCGTACCGTTGGCGTACGGAGGGCCGTCGTGCAGGACGAACTTCGGACGATCCTTGCCAATCTCGCGCAACTTTCCGTACAGGCCAATACTGTCCCAGCGCTGCAGGATCTGCGGTTCGCGCTGTGGCAGGCCGGCCTTCATTGGGAAGGCGGTGTCCGGAAGGTTTAGCGTGGCTTTATAGTCGGTCATTTAAGGCTCTTCATTAGCGATGGGCGCTAGGTGCGGCTAGTGCACGGGCGGCGGCGACATCCGCGCTGATCGCCGTTTTCAATGCCTCCAGGGAGGCGAAACGCTGCTCTTCACGCAGCTTCTGGTGGAAAACCACCGTCAAACGCCGGTCATACAGATCGCCGGCAAAATCTAAAAGATGGACTTCAAGGTGGGCCTTGCCATCACCTTGGACCGTGGGCCGCACGCCGATATTGGCGACGCCGGGCCAGGTCTTGCCGTCGATGTCGACGTCGACCAGGTAAACCCCGGTGAACGGCACGCGACGGCGTTTCAGTTGAATATTCGCCGTGGGCGTACCCAGTTGACGGGCCAGTTTCTGGCCATGCAGCACGCGACCGGCAATCCGGTACGGGCGACCCAGCAGGCGTTCGGCCAACGCGAAATCGGCGGCGGCCAACGCGTTGCGCACCTGGGTGCTGCTGACACGAATGCCGTCCAGCTCGACGGTTTGCGCGGCTTCCACGGTAAAACCGTGAACCTGCCCGGCCTGCAACAGGAAATCAAAATCACCGAGACGGTCGCAACCGAAGCGGAAATCGTCACCGACCTCCAGATGCTGCACGCCGAGGCCATCGACCAGGATGGTATCGACGAACTCGCTGGCGCTGAGTTTGCTCAGGCGCTGGTTGAAGGCCAGGCACAAGACCCGGTCGACGCCTTCGGCGGCCAGCAGTTGCAGCTTGTCGCGCAACCGGGCCAGACGCGCCGGCGCGGTCTCCGGGGCAAAGAATTCCCGTGGCTGCGGCTCGAAAATCACCACGCAGCTGGGTACGCCCAACTCGAGCGCACGCTCACGCAGTCGGGCCAGAATGGCCTGGTGACCACGGTGAACACCGTCAAAGTTGCCAATAGTGGCGACGCAGCCCCGATGCTGGGGGCGCAGATTGTGGAGGCCTCGAACCAGCTGCATAACGCGCTTCTTGCTCATAAAGTGGCCGATTATAACCACACCCGACGGCCGACGACAGGCAACACCGTAACCCAAAGTGATCGAGCCGACAAAACTGCCGGCTCGCGCCCGTCTTTCAAGGGTGAAACCTCAGTTCAACGCCTTGCGATTGAAGTCGCGCAGGCGGAAACCAAGCAGCAGCAACATACCGAAATAAGCGACCACGCCGGCAACCACCAACGCGCCCAGGCGCAGGAAGCGCTCCAACATGTGGCCCTGATCCCAAGCGGGCATGAAATGCATGCCGATCAACAGCACCGCCGACATCACCGCCACCGCAACCACAAGCTTGAAACCGAACTTCAACCAGCCCGGCTGCGGTTGATACATCTGCTGTTTGCGCAATTGATAGAACAGCAGCCCGGCATTCAGGCAGGCACCGGCGCTGATCGCCAACGCCAGACCGGCATGGGCCAGCGGACCGATCAGCACCAGGTTGAACAGTTGAGTAACCACCAGGGTGAAGATTGCGATTTTTACCGGCGTACGGATGTTTTGTTGCGCATAAAAGCCCGGCGCCAGCACTTTGATCACGATAATCCCGAGCAGACCGACAGAATAGGCAATCAGCGCCCGCTGCGTCATTTCCGCGTCAAAACCGCTGAACTGGCCGTACTGGAACAGCGAAACCGTCAACGGCTCGGCCAGAATCCCCAGCGCCAGCGCACACGGCAGCACCAGCACGAAGCACAGGCGCAGGCCCCAGTCGAGAATCCGCGAATATTCGTGGCGATCCTTGCTGGCGTAGGTCTTGGCCAAGGTCGGCAGCAGAATCGTGCCCAACGCCACACCCAGCACACCGGACGGCAGTTCCATCAAACGGTCGGCGTAATACATCCACGACACCGAACCCGCCACCAGGAACGAGGCGAAAATGGTGTTGATGATCAGGGAAATCTGGCTGACCGAGACGCCGATGATCGCCGGCAGCATCTGTTTCATCACCCGCCAGACGCCGGTATCACGCAGATTCAGGCGCGGCAGCACCAGCATGCCGATCTTTTTCAGGTGCGGCAGTTGATAGAGCAACTGCGCCAGACCACCAACCAGCACTGCCCAGCCGAGGGCCATGACCGGTGGATCGAAGTACGGCGTCAGGAACAGCGAAAACACGATCATGCTGACGTTGAGCAGGGTCGGCACGAATGCCGGCACCGAGAAACGGTTCCAGGTATTGAGGATCGCACCCGCCAGTGAAGACAGGGAGATCAGCAATATATAGGGGAAGGTCACTCGCAGCAGGTCGGTGGTCAGCTGGAATTTTTCCGGCGTATCGGTGAAACCCGGCGCCGTGGCCCAGATCACCCAGGGCGCGGCGATCATGCCGAGCGCGGTGACCAGCGCCAGTACCAGCGTCAGCAGGCCGGAAACGTACGCAATAAAGGTGCGAGTTGCCTCTTCGCCCTTCTGGTTTTTATATTCGGCCAGGATCGGCACAAAAGCCTGGGAAAACGCCCCCTCGGCGAAGATCCTGCGCAGCAGATTGGGCAGTTTGAAGGCGATGAAGAAGGCGTCGGTCGCCATTCCGGCGCCGAAGGTACGGGCGATGAGCGTGTCGCGAACAAACCCGAGAATCCGGGAAAGCATCGTGATAGAGCTGACGGCGGCCAACGATTTGAGCAGATTCATTGAAGGAATGTGTGCCTGTCGATAAACAGCAGGCGAATAACGCGCCCACTTGTGCGATACTCCGCGCCGCAACAGCACAGAGCCAAAGCTCGCGAGTTTACAGGTCAAGCGCCGGAAATAAATATCCCGCCTCTTTATACCTACCACTTAGCGGAACGTCTCAAGCGCCCTTGACAAGACATCTCTTCATCGGCATGATTCGCGGCCTATTTTGTTTGCTATTTCCTAAAAAGTCTTTCGAGGAGCTCGACGGTGGCCAACTCACCTTCCGCCAAAAAACGTGCAAAACAGGCTGAGAAGCGTCGCAGCCACAACGCCAGCCTGCGTTCCATGGTTCGTACCTACATCAAGAATGTAGTTAAAGCCATCGACGCAAAAGACGCTGAAAAAGCTCAAGCTGCATACGTTCTGGCTGTGCCAGTTATCGACCGTATGGCCGATAAAGGCATCATCCACAAGAACAAGGCTGCTCGCCATAAGAGCCGCCTGAATGGCCACGTCAAGGCACTGAAAGAAGCTGCCTAATCGACGTAGTCATTAAAAAACCGACCTCAGGGTCGGTTTTTTATTGCCTGCGATTTGCTCTGATTTCAGCAAATCACAGGCAAAAAAAGAGGAGCCAACCGGCTCCTTTTTTTTACGTGCGATTAATGAGTCGACGCCCACGGCAAAATCGGGATCGCCGTCACCGCATTCTGCGGGCTACCCTCGATCAGACGATCGCTGTAGACCAGATACACCAGCGTATTGCGCTTCTTGTCGAGGAATCGCACCACTTGCATGGTCTTGAACACCAGCGAAGTGCGCTCCTTGAACACCTCTTCGCCATCCTTCAACTCACCCTTGAAGTTGATCGGTCCGACCTGACGACAAGCAATGGACGCCTCGGCACGATCCTCGGCCAGACCCAACCCACCCTTCACACCACCCGTCTTGGCGCGCGACAGGTAGCAAGTCACACCTTCAACCTTCGGATCATCGAATGCCTCGACCACGATCCGGTCGTTGGGCCCGACAAATTTGAACACCGTCGATACCTGACCGATTTCCTCGGCCGAGGCCAGCAATGGCAGCGCCACCAACAAGCCCAACAATCCTTTTGCCATGCGCATCGCGTTTTCCTTACACCAGAATCAGGTTGTCACGGTGAACCAGTTCCGGCTCAGCCATGTAACCCAGTAAACCGACAATCGCATCAGACGACTGACCGATGATTTTTTGCGCTTCCAGCGCGCTGTAGTTGGCCAGGCCACGGGCGATCTCACGACCGTCCGGTGCCACGCAAACCACCATTTCGCCGCGACGAAAACTGCCCTGAACCAGTTTGACACCAACCGGCAGCAAGCTTTTGTTACCCTGGGACAACGCGGAAACCGCACCATCATCCAACACCAGCGTGCCACGGGTTTGCAGATGTCCGGCCAGCCACTGCTTGCGCGCCGCGAGCATACCGCGCTCAGGCGACAGCAACGTACCAATGCGCTCACCCGCCTTCAGACGATCAAGCACGCGCTCCAGACGCCCACCAACAATGATGGTATGCGCGCCGGAACGTGCCGCCAGCCGCGCCGCGCGCAGCTTGGTCTGCATGCCGCCACGACCCAATGCACCACCAGTACCGCCCGCCACCGCATCCAGCGTCGGATCATCGGCGCGCGCTTCGTAAATCAGTTGGGCGTCAGGGTTATTGCGCGGATCGGCGTCGAACATGCCGTCGCGATCCGTCAGGATCACCAGCAGATCGGCCTCGACCAGGTTGGCCACCAGCGCCGCGAGCGTATCGTTGTCGCCGAAACGGATTTCGTCGGTGACCACGGTGTCATTTTCATTGATCACCGGGATGACTTTCAGCTCGACCAGCGCGCGCAAGGTGCTGCGGGCATTCAGGTAGCGCTTGCGGTCGGACAGGTCGTCATGGGTCAGCAGAATCTGCGCAGTGTGCCGACCGTGCTCGGCAAAGCTCGATTCCCAGGCCTGCACCAAGCCCATCTGGCCGATTGCGGCAGCGGCCTGGAGCTCGTGCATCGCGCTGGGTCGAGCGGTCCAGCCCAAGCGACTCATGCCCGCCGCCACTGCCCCGGAGGACACCAGCACCAGCTCGACGCCGGCCTCGTGCAAAGCCACCATCTGCTCGACCCAGACACCCATTGCCGCGCGATCCAGCCCTTTGCCATCCGCCGTCAGCAAAGCGCTGCCGATCTTCACGACCCAACGCTGCGCACCTGTCACCTTGCTCCGCATCATCTTCAACCTTAGCTTGAGGGCAACGCGACCCAGCGCTGCCCGTGACGTTATTCGTGGTTATTCGTGACCAACCGATTTCCAGATACTAAAACGCCGCTCGATTGAGCGGCGCTTAAGTTTACTGCAACGAATCAGTCACGCACGTAAATGATTTCCGGACCGTCTTCGTCATCCACATCTTCTTCGTCCCAGTCATCGTCGCCAATGTCGTGGACCGACTTCACGCCGCTGCGACGCAGGGCACGCTTGTCGTCCAGCGCCTGCAACTGAGCACGGGCTTCGTCTTCGATGCGCTGATCGAGATCGGCCAGTTCTTCCTTGTAGGCCGGGTCATTGGCCAAACGATCGGCACGATCCTCCAGGTAGCGCATGATATCGCGCGTCAGGCGCTCGGTACCTTCTTTGGCGATGGCAGAGATCACATAGACCGGACCTTCCCACTGCAGACGCTCGACCACTTCCTTGACCCGCTCCTCGTGCTCTTCTTCGAGGATCTGGTCGCACTTGTTCAGCACCAGCCAGCGATCACGCTCGGCCAGCGACGGGCTGAACTTGATCAACTCGTTGACGATCACTTCAGCGGCGTCCGGCGCACTGCTGTCGTCCAGCGGCGCCATATCCACGAGGTGCAGCAACAGACGGGTACGCGCCAGGTGCTTGAGGAAACGAATGCCCAGACCGGCACCGTCGGAAGCGCCTTCGATCAGCCCCGGGATGTCGGCAATGACGAAGCTTTTCCAGCGGTCGACGCTGACCACACCCAGGTTCGGCACCAGTGTGGTGAACGGGTAATCGGCGACTTTCGGCTTGGCAGCCGATACCGAACGGATAAAGGTACTTTTACCGGCGTTCGGCAGGCCCAGCAGGCCAACGTCGGCCAGAACCTTCATTTCCAGTTTCAGGTCGCGCTGCTCGCCCGGCTTGCCCGGCGTGGTCTGGCGCGGCGCACGGTTGGTACTGGATTTGAAACGGGTATTACCCAGACCGTGCCAGCCACCCTGAACCACCATCAGCTTCTGACCAGCCTTGGTCAGGTCGCCAATGACTTCCTGGGTAGCAGAGTCGATCACGGTGGTGCCGACCGGCACGCGCAGGATCAGGTCTTCACCCTTCTTGCCGGTGCAGTCGGTGCTGCCGCCGTTGGAGCCACGCTCGGCATCGAAGTGCCGGGTGTAACGGTAGTCCACCAGGGTGTTGAGGTTTTCGTCGGCCATCATGTAGATGGAACCGCCGTCACCGCCATCACCACCGTTCGGACCGCCGTTTTCAATGAATTTTTCCCGACGGAAACTCATGCAGCCATTGCCGCCGTCGCCAGCCTTTACGCGGATCGATACTTCATCAACAAACTTCATAACCAACGCCTCTCGCCGTACGGACGAGCCGAAAAACAATCAAGACATAAGACTCTTGCAAAAATGAGCGCAGCGACCCCAATCCACGACCTGCATCGCACGCCGGCAGCCCATACAAACAGCTTTGCAAGAGACTCACCCCACAAACGAAAAAGCCCCGTCGCAAGACAGGGCTTCTCCAGCACTCTCGCAGTTAGGCTGCGACAACGCTCACGTAACGACGACCGAAGGCGCCTTTTACTTCAAACTTGATCACGCCTTCGATTTTCGCGAAGAGGGTGTGATCCTTACCCATGCCAACGCCGTAGCCAGCGTGGAATTGGGTGCCGCGCTGACGCACGATGATGTTGCCGGCCTTGATGACCTGGCCGCCATACATCTTCACGCCAAGGCGTTTGGCTTCTGAGTCGCGACCGTTACGGGTACTACCACCAGCTTTTTTGTGTGCCATGAGTTCAATTCTCCTAGTGAGGAATTAGGCTGTAATTAAGCCTGAATACCGGTGATTTTGATCTCGGTGAACCACTGGCGGTGGCCCATACGCTTCATGTGGTGCTTACGGCGACGGAACTTGATGATGCGGACTTTATCGTGACGACCTTGGGAGATCACTTCAGCCTTGACGGTTGCGCCAGCAACAACAGGTGCGCCGATGTTCACGTCGTCGCCATTGGCGACCAACAGAACGCGGTCAAAAGTCACGGATTCGCCAGTGGCGACTTCCAGTTTTTCGATCTTCAGGTATTCACCTTCAGCGACCTTGTATTGCTTACCGCCGGTAACGATTACTGCGTACATGGTATTTCTCCGATAATCCTGCTCACCCAGCTCTTTATAAGAAGAGGTATTGGCTGGCATGGCTGCATGGGGCTGGAACGGCCCAAGTGCAATTGCGTAAGGCAGGTGCTGCCCAGGAAGTTCAGGGTGCGCGATTGTACGCAAGCCTTCGAAGTCGTGCAAGGGGCCGTCCATCGCGCCTTGACAGGCCCGGACGTGGGTCCTAGCATGCCGCGCAACCCTTCTGGAGCACCTGTCGCTGATGCAACCCCAAGCTTTCTACCGCGCGGTGGCGGACGATTTTAGCGCCGTCGACGGCATCATCAAGAAGCAGCTGACTTCCCGAGTGCCGCTGGTATCGAAAATCGGCGATTACATCACGTCGGCCGGCGGCAAACGCCTGCGTCCTTTATTGGTGCTGCTGTGTGGCAAGGCCCTGGGTCGCGAAGGCGACGACATGCGCCTGCTGGCCGCCACCATCGAATTCCTGCACACCGCCACCCTGCTGCATGACGACGTGGTCGACATGTCCGGCATGCGCCGTGGCCGTTCGACCGCCAACGCCATGTGGGGCAACGCCCCGAGCGTACTGGTCGGCGACTTCCTGTACTCGCGCTCGTTCGAGATGATGGTCGAACTGGGCTCGATGCCGGTAATGAAGATCCTGTCCCAGGCCACGCGCATCATCGCCGAAGGCGAAGTGCTGCAGCTGTCCAAGGTTCGCGACGCCAGCACCACCGAAGAAACCTACATGGAAGTGATCCGCGGCAAGACCGCGATGCTGTTCGAGGCTTCGACCCACAGCGCCGCTGCGCTGGCCGGTGCCACCGCCGAGCAGAGCGAAGCCCTGCGCACCTTCGGTGACCACCTGGGCGTGGCGTTCCAACTGGTCGACGACCTGCTCGACTACAAAGGCGACGCCGAAACCCTGGGCAAGAACGTCGGTGACGATCTGGCCGAAGGCAAGCCGACCCTGCCGCTGATCTATACCATGCGCGAAGGCACGCCAGAACAAGCCGCACTGGTACGCCAGGCGATCCAGAAAGGCGGGATCGAAGACCTGGAAAGCATCCGCATTGCCGTGGAAGCGTCCGGTTCGCTGGAATACACCGCGCAACTGGCCCGTGACTACGTGGCCCGTGCGATCAAATGCCTCGACGCACTGCCAGCCAGCGAATACCGCGATGCACTGGTTGAGCTGAGCGAATTCGCGGTCGCCCGCACGCACTGATCAACGCCGCATCATAAAAAACCGCAGCCTCCGTTGGAGCCTGCGGTTTTTTGTTGCCTGCCATCAGCGGCTAAAACCCTATACAATGTGCGACTTTTAGCGATCCCCTCTCCAAGGAGCCTTAGTGAGCACGTTGCCACCCTGCCCGAAATGCAATTCCGAATACACCTATGAAGACGGCACCCAACTGGTGTGCCCGGAGTGCGCCCACGAGTGGTCTGCCGGCGGTGAAGCCGAAGTGGCATCCGACGATGCCGTGAAAAAAGATTCGGTCGGTAACGTCCTGCAGGACGGCGACACCATCACCGTGATCAAGGACCTGAAGGTCAAGGGCACCTCGCTGGTGGTCAAGGTCGGCACCAAGGTCAAGAACATCCGCCTGTGCGATGGCGACCACGACATCGACTGCAAGATCGACGGCATCGGCCCGATGAAACTCAAATCCGAATTCGTCAGAAAAGTCTGATTCTGCTGTCTTCCATCCCGCGCCCGCCGTGGGATGGAGCTTCGCCCTCCCCCGCAATCCCCATCAAATCCTCGCGATAGCCAAACGCCAGCCGTTTTGACCTTACGCAATCTTTACCCGCAAAAAATCACAAACCGCCAATAGGCGCTTGCTATTTGACGAATAAGAATTATTCTCATTGAAACCCTTTCAATGGAGATGAGACCCATGACTTATTTGATCGACGCCTGGCTGGATCGCCCGCACCCGTACCTCAGGATCCTGCATCGGGAAACCGGTGAAGTCTGCGCCGTACTGGAAGAAGAAGCCCTGCACGAGTTGCAGGATCAAGGGGATCTGGACGTCAGCGGCCTGAGTTCCAGCGAGCCCTTGGTGCTCAAGGAGCTGGTGCGCAATCTGTTCCTGTTCTGCTATGCCCGGGCCTTGCGCCCGACCAGTGAACTGCACAACAAGATCGAAGTATGAGATCGGCGGAGAAACCCTGCACAAGCCACGCTTGTGCAGGGTAACGGGATTACAGAACGTCGAGCAGCTCGACGTCGAACACCAGAACGCTGTGCGGCGGGATGCTGCCAACGCCTTGAGCGCCGTAAGCCAGTTCGCTCGGCACGTACAGACGCCATTTGCTGCCGGCATTCATCAGTTGCAGGGCTTCGGTCCAGCCAGCGATAACGCCACCGACCGGGAATTCAGCCGGCTGGCCACGCTCATAGGAGCTGTCGAACACAGTGCCGTCGATCAGCGTGCCGTGGTAGTGAGTACGCACGGTGTCTTCACGGGATGGCTTGGCGCCTTCACCTTGAGTCAGCACTTCGAACTGCAGGCCGGAAGCCAGCGTGGTGATGCCTTCTTTCTTGGCGTTTTCAGCCAAAAATGCCAGGCCTTCGCCAGCGGCGGCTTCAGCCTTGGCAGCGGCTTCGGCTTGCATGATCTCGCGGATCACCTTGAAGCTGGCGGACATGGCTTCCTGGCTTACACGGCTTTCCTTACCGGCGAAGGCGTCGGTCAGGCCGGCCAGGATGGCGTCCAGGCTGACACCCGGTGGCGGGTTGTCGCGCAGCTGGTCACCCAGCTGACGGCCGATACCGTAGCTGACGCGGGTTTCGTCGGTGGACAGATTTACTTCGGACATGACACTGCTCCGCTGTGCGGACGGCCTCAGGACATGCCGTGCGTACACAGCGCGTCCCGGCGCGCCCGGAACCAAAAGGGCGAGCAGACTAGCACAGATGTTCCGGCATTGATCAGGCCCCGGGGGCCTACAGCGCGGATCGCCAGGCCAGCGGCACCTTCAGGCTTTCTTCGCCACTGGCACCAAGACCGCACATTTCATCGTGCACCGAGGTGTGCACCAGGTTGAACGGCAGTACCGGCAAGTTATGCAGCACATCCCGGGCATGTTCAACCGAACGCAGCGTCAGCATTTTCCCCTGCGGATCGCTCAGCGGATACGCCGCACCATGCATCCGGGCCTCCAGCAGATAGATCCCGCCTTCCATGGAGATCAGGTTCAGTTCGTCGACCTTTCTGGCGACGGCAAACGCATTCAACTCTTGCAGGTTCATAAACGCACCTCACGCGGTGGCGAGCCTTGAGACCTACAGGGATAGGCCTTGGCCGATCAAAGCACAAGCCACAAACGACACCGCCCGTCTGTTTCGCAACAGACGGGCGGTTTTGTTACAGCAATCGTCAGCTCATCAGTGCTTGGTGAGCTTGTCCAGATAACCCATGGCAAACGCCGAGATCACGAAGGTCATGTGGATGATCACGTACCACATCAGGTGCTCGGGATCGACGTTCTTGGCATCCATGAAGATCCGCAGCAGGTGGATCGAGGAGATCGCCACGATCGACGCCGCCACTTTCATCTTCAGCGACGAGGAGTCCATGGTGCCCAGCCAGCTGAGCTTCTCTTTGCCTTCATCGATGTTCAGCTCGGACACGAAGTTTTCGTAGCCGGAAATCATCACCATCACCAGCAAGCCGCCAACCAGCGCCATGTCGATCAGCGACAGCAACACCAGAATCAGCTCGGACTCGGCCATGGAGAAGACGTTGGGAATGACATGAAACACTTCCTGGAAGAATTTCAATGCCAGCGCCAGCAGCCCGAGGGACAGCCCGATGTAGATCGGCGCCAGCAGCCAGCGCGTGGCGTACATTGCATTTTCGATAAAGCGTTCCATTGACTCTCACACAAGAAGGGTTGAAATCGGCGGCGAGTATACCAGCCGCCCATGACAGCCAGAAACCGCCCGGAAATCCGCCACCTGCGTGTGTGTGTCAAAGTTTTTCTGCTAGTGTCCAAACCATTGACAGCCCAGCGACAGTGCACAGGAAGACTGGAAATGGATGTGCGATTGCCGATATCGACTGCCGGAATTTGTTTCGCCCTGTTGCTTGGCGGGTGTTCGCCCGGCGATGAAAAACCCGCCGTCAGTCTCGAAGAAAAGACTGCGCAGTTCGAGCAGTCGCTGGACGCCATCACCGACCCCAAACTCAAGGACGCCGTAACCGAACTCGGCGGCTCGCTGCTGTTGCTCGAACGCGCCAAACAGAAGCTCGACAACAAACCGACCCGGACCGAATACGGCGAAGACGCCCTCGGCGTACTCCGGCATTACCCGACACCCCAGGCGCTGGTCGACACGTTCATCAATGGCCTGTTCGTGCTGCACAAGGATTCCAGCTCCGATTACCTCACCGATCTGCAACCGGTGTTCCCCTTCGTGCTCAACATCCCCGGCGGCTTTCTGTTCCCCCATGGCGTGGAGTGGCACTCGGTCACCCTGAGCAACAAACGGGTGATCGCCTATCAGCCGGAATGGTCGGAAACCGATCCGGGCATTCAGTTGAGTCCGTCCAGCTCCAACGTCACCAACCCCGATGACCTGACCGTCACCTACCCGTTCATCGAAGGGCTGAATGTCGACAAGAAGAACCTGCCGCGTCCGGTCAGCCTGCAAGGCCAGGTGGAAGTCATCGCCCCGAAACGCCTGCACAGTTTCAATCTGGATAAAAAGGACGTCGGCCAGACCCGCTCCGACGGCAATCTCAGCGTAACCCTGCTGAAACTGGACACGCACTACGCCGAACTCGAGTTCAGCAACCAGCTGCCGCTCGCCCCGGAAGTCGCCAACATCCGACTCAATCCGTTGATCGTCCAGGCCCGCGACTCGACGGGCCAGTATCTGGTGCGTGCCGGCGCCATCAACGAAAACCCCGAGCAGGTGGCGTTCTATCAAAAACAGCTGGCGTACCTGCAACAGCAAAAAGCCTGGAGCGAGGCGCTGGAAAAGAAGCTGGACGATGAACAACAGGCCTTTGAACAGCAGCATCCGCGCCACTACAACAAGGTGTACTTCAACGGCCCGATCGACAGCCTCGAAGTCAGCCTGCTGGATTTTTCCGAAGCGACCGTCACCCGCAAAGCTCTGGATCTGCCCGTGCGCGAATTCGATCCGCACACCACGGAAAAAACCGTGCAGCCGCTCGACCTGCCGATCACTGTCTACGACGATCAGGCGCCCGAATGGCTCAAAGGCGCGTCCCTGACTGAAGAACAGCTGAAAAGCGGCGTTCATATCCGCCAGTCGGTTGAAGAGCCGAGCGCCGCGCGCATCGAATTCGACCACCGCAAAACCTTCAACGATGAAATGCTCGGCGACGACTTCAGCCCCGGCGAAAGCCCGGTGACGTTCTTCACGGAAAAGCACAACGGCAAACTCGACGAGCCGATCGAACTGCCGCCCGAGGCGTATCAGGTCGATCCACTACAGGCGACCATCACCTACGACCTGAACCTGTTCCCGGAAACCCCGGCGATCGCCGTCGGCTCAATGCCGTTGTTCCTGGCCACGGTGGACAAACAGGCTTACGAAGCCAAGGCCCTGCCCAAAGGTCTGGAAATCAGGAACAACGCGCTGGTGGTGGATTTGAAGCGATACCCGGCCAACGAATGGCGATTCTTCGTCAAGGACGACAGCGGTCATTATCTGAAACAGATTCTGTCGGTCAGCCACGACGCAAGCGCTGAAGGACCAGCGTTATTCGGCGTGCATTATTTCTACGGCCGTCCGACGCGCGTGGAAACCTATCAGCGAACCGACCTCGCCACCGTGCAATACGGCTTTGAGGTCAAACTCGACAAGGCGCAGACCCAGGGCGCTGCGCCCTGATCGACGCTATTGGGTCGGCGCTGATGATCTAGTGATCGAAGGTGCCGATGCTGCGTCCGCGCCCACCGTTGATCTGCCGCAACTGCGCCTGCAGATGCAACGACCAGATCTGTGGATCATTGGCCAGCTCATAGCCGTGCATCGTCAGGCTTTCAACGATGGTGTCGAGAATCGACTCGGCGGCGATCGGCCCGTGAAACGGGCCCTGGGCTTTGATGGCGGAAGGTTGTTCACCGGCCATGCCGGCGGCGAAGAGCAACGTCCACATGCCGTTATCGCCGGCCAACGGCTTGATGGCGCATTCGATACGGGTCACGAGACCCAGGCATTGACGGGTAAGGCAGAGGTTGCGCGACATGGCGGCGACCCTCGGTAAAGCCGGTGTTCAGCCCTTGCTGAAGAGCTGTTTCGATCCAGTGATACTGTCGATGTCCTTGAGCAGAGAATAGAAGAAAAGTCCGCCGCGCAAGCCGCACAGAACCAGAAGGCGCCGAATGGTCATTGTGTGAATATTGACGCCAGAGTGATGGCACTTTTGCCGACGTTCGCGACAAAACAAAAACGGGAGCACAAGGCTCCCGTTTTTTTGAAGGCTGCCTGGCTTACGCCGGTTTGGCCTCGGCCAGCGCCTCCTGCGCCAGTTCCTTCTCGGCTTCTTTCAGATCCTCTTCGCTGATCATCTCGGCAATCACCCGCAGGCGCTCCACTACCCGCGCGTTGACGCTGCCTTCCGGGAATTCGCCCTCTTCGTTCGGCGCACCGGCCGGCTCGCCCACCAGCAGGCTCAACGCTTCGTCGGCCTGACGCACCGCGTAAACGTGGAACTGCCCGGCACGCACCGCCGCCAGTACTTTCTCATCGAGCATCAACGTTGCGACGTTGGCCTGCGGAATGATCGCGCCCTGCTCACCCGTCAGCCCGCGTGCTTCGCAGAGACGGAAGAAGCCTTCGATCTTCTCGTTGACCCCGCCCACCGCCTGCACTTCACCGAACTGGTTGATCGAGCCGGTGATCGCGAAGCACTGCTTGAGCGGGGTTTTCGACAACGCCGAAATCAGCGTGCACGCCTCGCCCAGCGACGCGCTGTCGCCATCGACGTAGCCGTAGGATTGCTCCAGCGCGATGCTCGCGGAAATCGCCAGCGGGAATTCCTGGGCGTAACGGCTGCCCAGATACCCGGTGAGGATCATCACGCCCTTGGAGTGAATCGGCTGGCCAAGGTTGACCTCGCGCTCGATGTCGACGATGCCGCTGCCGCCCGGGTACACCGTGGCGGAAATCCGCGCCGGCACACCAAACGCCGAGTCGCCGACTTCGAGCACGGTCAGCCCGTTGCACTTGCCGACTGCGGCGCCGTCGGTGTCGATCAGAATGATCCCCGCCAGCATGTCATCGAGAATCCGCGCCGACACCCGACCGGTACGAGTAGCCTTGGCCTTCAGGGCACGCTCGATGTGGCCGGCGTCGGTCATTTCATCGTTGGCCAGATGCCGGATGAAATCCGCCTCGCTGACCAGCTGGAACAAATCGCCGATCCGCGCCGACAAACGCCCCTGGTGTTCGGCCAGACGCGCACTGTAAGTCGCCAGACGCGCCACCGCGTCGGCGGTCAGCGGCGCCATGCCTTCTTCCGAAGTACGGGTTTTCAGCAACTGGGCGAACTGCTCCAGGCTTTCGTCGACCATCGGGATGTCTTCGTCGAAGTCCACCAGAACGCGGAACATCTCCTGGAAGTCCGGATCGAGGTCCTGCAACGTGTAATACAGCTGACGGGCACCGATGATGATCACTTTGACCTGCAGCGGAATGTGCTGCGGGTTGAGCGTCACGGTGGCGAAACGGCCCATCTCGCCCAGCGGCGATTCCATCTTCAACTTGCGCGATTGCAGGGCGCGCTTCAGCGCATCCCATACGAATGGCTCGCCGAGCATTTTTTCCGCTTCAAGAATCAGGAAACCGCCGTTGGCGCGGTGCAGTGCACCCGGACGCAACTGGCGATAGGTGGTGTAGAGCGCGCCCTGATCGGTGGTGTACTCGATACGGCCGAACAGGTTTTCGTAGGTCGGATGCGGCTCGAACACCACCGGCGCACCGCCGCTGGCCGGATGGCCGACCACCAGGCTCGGGGCGTATTGCTCTTCCAGCAGCTTGCGGGCGACAGCGTCGGTCTTGCTGTCATCGACCAGTTGCTCGACCACGGTTTTCAGCAGATAGACCTGCATCGCTTGCAGGTAACCGCAGACGGCAGCGTTTTCCGCGTACTTCTCCGACAGCGGTGCGAGCAAGGGCTGCAAGGCCAGGGTGATGGTTTCTTCGTTGAGCTGACGCAGCTGGTTGCTCGACTCGCGCTTCCACTGCGGCAGGCTGGCGAGTTCTTCGTTCAGGCGTTCTTCGAGGCCGGAAATATCGTCGTGAAAGCGTTCGCGCTCGGCTTCCGGCAATTGGGCGAATTCGGCTTCGTCCAGCGCCTTGCCTTCAAGCATCGGGGTGAAGGCGATGTTGCTGCTGTCGCGGTACAGGGCGACGTCTTTTTCCAGGGCCAGACGTTCGATGACGTCCAGCGCCTTGTCGTAGCGCTGGTTGAAGGCGCGGTCGATGGCGCTCTTCTTCTGCTGGTAGGACGGGTGTTCGAACACCGCAGGAAAGGTCGCCAGCAGGTTATCGATCAGGCCGTTGATATCGCCGATGAAGGCACCCGCGCTGCCCGACGGCAATTCCAGGGCGCGGGGCTCGCGCGGCTCATCGAAATTGTTGACGTAGACCCAGTCCGCCGGGGTCTGCAGGCGTTTGCCTTCGGCCTTCAGGTAGCGTTTGACGAACGAGAAACGGCCGGTGCCGGGCTCGCCCATGACGAATACGTTGTAACCGGGGCGTGGCATGGCCACACCGAACTGCAAGGCTTCGACCGCACGTTCCTGGCCGAGCACACCGCGAAAGGGCTCCAGATCATTGGTGGTAGTGAAGCTGAACTGTTCAGCGGAAAACGGACGGGTCAGCGCTTCGGGCGCTAGACGCAAGCTGGCAGCAACAGGATCAGGCATCGGGCTTCCTTAACAATCAGGCGGGGCAGATAGCGGCATTCTGGCGCTGCCCGAGCCCCACTGGCAAGGCGCGCCACACGACAAAGCATAGACAACCGGCCAACCATGACCCAGCCCCAGTGAAACCGGGGTTATCACCAAATCTTTTGTAAAAAATCACGGAACCCCGGGAACGTGCCTAAACTCCAAACTGCGCGGCTGGAACTAATACCGGCCCACTGGCTTCGTTTTGATCTGTTTCGTACAGAGCTTGGGGGGCCAGAACCCTGTCCATTGGTATGCACATAAAGAGAACAAAGCTATGAAACGGATTCTTCTCGGTACTCTCTTCACCGCTGTATCCATCAACGCAATGGCGCAAGCTCCAGGCGGCCCGGATTGCGGTTGGGGCAACATGCTGTTCGAAGGTCAGCGTGGCACTCCGGCTCACTTCCTGGCATCCACCACCAACGGCACCTCCGGCAACGCCACGTTCGGCATGACGTCCGGCACCAACGGTTGCTCCACCAACGCTTCGCTGACCTATGGCGGCAAATCCTGGTTTGCCATGAATGGCATGATGAACGAGCTGTCCGAAGACATGGCAAAAGGCAACGGCGAAGCGCTGACGACCTATGCCGTGGTACTGGGCGTGGCGCCGGAAGACCGTGCGCACTTCGCCGCCGTCACTCACGAGCACTTCCAGCAGATCTTCAGCAAGGCTGACGTGACCGCCGAAGACGTGCATACCAACACCCTGGCCGTTCTGAAGGCAGACCCACGTCTGGCCAAGTACGCGACTCAGGCTTAAGCTCGACCCACCCGCTTCCTTCGGGAAGCGGGTTTTATTTTTTCGGCCCGCCCTCCTTGGGTCTTTGTTTCTTTCGACTTAAGTTGCCATTTATGCTCAAACGCCTTGCCTGGTTGGCGCTGTGTGTCTGCGCCCCGCTGTCCGCCGCGCCTCACATCGACCCTCAACGTTTGCAGCAACTGGCCAACGACCGCTTCTGGATTTCCCTCGGTCATTACGAAACCGCCAAACTCGGTGGCTGGCGCAGCTACGTCAGCGACAAAAAATTCTTCCTCGCCCCTGACGGCAACGAACACCCCGACCATGAACTGGCCGCCACCGTGCAGGCGTTGTACGCCCCGGCCAGTCTCGGTGAGCGACACGCACAGTGCGTTTACCCGGCACGCACCCGCTGGTTGAAAGATCAACTCAACCTGACCGACCTGCCGACGCCGGACTGCGCCGAATTCAAGAAATGGTTCAAGGACGTCTCGCCCCACAGCGCGGTGATGATTTTCCCGGCGGCCTACCTCAACAGCCCGTCGTCGATGTTCGGCCACACCCTGCTGCGCATCGACCAGGCTGACGTACAAAGCGACAAGACTTCTCTGCTCAGCTACGCGATCAACTTCGGCGCCTACATCGAAGGCTCGGACAACAGCATCCTGTACGCCTGGAAAGGCCTGATGGGCGGTTATCCGGGGCTGTTCGCGCTGGTGCCCTATCAAGAAAAACTCTCGGAATACCGCAGCCTGGAAAACCGCGATCTGTGGGAATACCGGCTCAATCTGACGCAAGCCGAAACCGCGCGAATGGTCGAGCACGTGTGGGAGTTGAAGCAGATCCAGTTCGATTACTTCTTCTTCGATGAAAACTGCTCCTATCGCCTGCTGGAACTGTTGCAGGTGGCGCGCCCGAGCCTGCGCCTGACCGAGCAATTCCCGCTGACGGCGATCCCCACCGACACCGTCAAAGCGGTGAAGGAAGCCGGGCTGGTCGAGCACATCGAATATCGTCCGTCCCGCGAGCGCGAACTGCTCAGCCGTGCCGAGCCCCTGAGCGGCGAAGAACAGGACTGGGTGCTGAAAGTCAGCGCCGACCAGCAGCAATTGCAGGATCCAGCCTTCCAGGCCCTGCCCCGGGATCGCCAGGCGCTGATTGTTGACGCGGCGTATCGGCTGGAGCGCTACCGCGCCAACGGCCAGGAGCGTGATCCACAGCGAGCGCAACGCAGTTTCGAATTGCTGCGGGCGATCAACAAGAATCCGGCGCCGGAGCTGCAAATTCCACAACCGGGTCTGCCCGAGGACGGCCATGAATCGCGCACCTGGCAGGCCGGTCTCGGCACTCGGGGTGACCGCGCATTCGGCGAGTACGGCTTGCGCATGGCCTATCACGACCTCAACGACAACGCCGAGAGTTTCCCCCTCGGTGCGCAGATCGAAATCCTGCAGATGAAGCTGCGCCAGTACGAAGGCAATCACTGGCAATTCCAGCAACTGGATCTGGCCACCATCCGCTCGCTGACGCCGCGCAACGCGCTGTTGCAGCCGTTGTCGTGGCAAGTCACCGGTGGTCTTGAACGGGTTCCGGGCAAGCACGATGACGAGACGTTGGTCAGCCACGTCAACGGTGGCGGCGGCGGCACCTGGGCGCTGGGTGACGATGTGCTGGGGTTCGCCCTCGGTACGGTGCGCGTTGAACACAACAATGATTTCGCCGAGTTCGTTTCCCCCGCAGGCGGTTTCAATACCGGCGTACTGTGGAAAAACCCGTTGGGCAATCTCAGCCTGGAGGCCAAAGGCGATTACTTCTTCAATGGTGAAGTGCGCCGTAGCCTGAGTCTGAACCAACAGTGGGAACTGTCGCGCAACCTCGGCCTGCGCCTGAGCGCCCAGCGCGAGTTCAGCCATCTGGCCACGCCGGAAACCGAGGTGATGCTGGAAGTGAAGTGGTATCACTACTGAGGTTTTGATCTTTCTTTCACGCCCCATCGACGAATCCGCTTCTAGACTTTCCCTATCAGCCGTTTGACGGCCGGGGAGAGTGTGATGTGGCGGTGTGCGGTTTTTGCGGGCGTGTTGCTGTTGCTGGGCGGCTGTCAGAGCACCCACGAAGATCTGATTGCCAAGGGTTATCCACCGGCGTTCGCCGACGGTTTCGATGACGGGTGCATCAGCGGTCGCCAGGCGGCCGGCTCGATCAGCGGCGAGTTTCGCAAGAACGTGGCGCGCTATCTCAAGGACAAGCAATACGCCGAGGGCTGGAGCGACGGCTTCCGTCAGTGTCAGGCGATGCTGGAAAACAAGGATCGCGAACAGTATCGCAACGAGCACTGGGACGAACGCGAGCGCGCCTGGCAGCAGGAAAAGGATCAGGGCGCAGCGCGGGCCTATCGTTCACAGTAGGTCGCTTCCAGACATCCAGCGAAACCTTTTGCCTGCGACCATGGCCCAACGGCTATAACAGGAGCCCATCATGAGTCGCGCCTTCGTCAACGAAGACAATGCCGCTGCGCAAGCCGATCAGCCGGTCGAACGGCAGGTCAGCACGCAGCCCAATTACGTCACGCCGCAAGGACTTGCCCAGTTGCAGGCGAAACTCGCCGAACTGCAAACCCTGCACGCCGAACAGTCCGCCAAGGGCGAACAGGCCGACAAGCAGCGGCTGGCCGATCTCGAACGGGATTTGCGTTATTTCAATCAACGGGTTGCCAGCGCTCAGGTCGCGCCGGCCCCGACGTCGAACGACAAGGTGCAGATCGGCAGTTGGGTGACCTACGCCGACGAACACGACACCGAGCGTCGGGTGCAACTGGTCGGCGAGGATCAGGCCGATGCGGCCAACGGCCTGATCAACTGGGCTTCACCGCTGGGCCGTGCGCTGCTTGGCGCGCGGCTCAACGATGAAGTGCTTTGGCAGCGCCCGGCCGGTGATCAACTGATTGAAGTGATCCGCATCGAGCGCTCTTGAGCACCGTTGCTTAAACCACGCCTTGCGCCAGCATCGCGTCGGCGACTTTGACGAAGCCCGCGATGTTCGCGCCTTTGACGTAGTTGATCCGGCCGTTTTCCTCACCGTAATGCACGCAGGCGTGGTGGATCGACTGCATGATTCCGTGCAGCTTGCTGTCCACCTCGCCGCCGGTCCACAGCAGGCGCATGGCGTTCTGCGACATTTCCAGACCGCTCACCGCCACGCCGCCGGCATTCGATGCCTTGCCCGGCGCGAACAGAATGCCGGCTTCGATAAAGAGATCCACAGCCTCGAGGGTGGTCGGCATGTTCGCGCCTTCGGCCACGCAGATGCAGCCGTTGCGCAGCAAGGTGCGGGCGGATTCCGCGTCGAGTTCGTTCTGGGTCGCGCATGGCAGCGCGATGTCGCACGGCAACGACCATGGCAATTGACCGGCGCGGAACTCCAGGCCGAATGCCGCCGCCAATTCGCTGATCCGTCCGCGCTTGACGTTCTTCAGTTCCAGCAGCGCCAGCCACTGTTCTTCGCTCAGGCCCGCCTCGCAATAGAGCGTGCCTTCGGAGTCGGACAGGGAAATCACCTTGCCGCCCAGGTCCATCACTTTGCGAGCCGCGTATTGCGCGACGTTGCCGGAACCGGAGATCGCCACGCGTTTGCCTTCGACGGTCTGCTCGCGGCGCTTGAGCATTTCCTCGGCGAAGTACACGCAACCGAAACCGGTGGCTTCCGGGCGGATCAGACTGCCGCCATAGGTCATGCCTTTTCCGGTCAGCACGCTGGTGAACTGGTTGCTCAGGCGTTTGTACTGGCCGAACAGGAAACCGATCTCTCGTGCGCCGACACCGATATCACCGGCCGGCACGTCCACATCGGCACCGATGTGGCGGTACAGTTCGCTCATGAACGCCTGGCAGAAACGCATGACTTCGGCGTCGCTCTTGCCCTTCGGATCGAAGTCCGAACCGCCCTTGCCGCCGCCCATGGGCAACGAGGTCAGGGAGTTCTTGAAGGTCTGTTCGAAGGCGAGGAATTTCAGTACGCCCATGTTCACCGAAGGGTGGAAACGCAATCCGCCCTTGTACGGGCCGATGGCGCTGTTCATCTGGATGCGGAAACCGCGATTGACCTGAACCTTGCCCTGATCGTCGACCCAGGACACGCGGAACACCACCGCCCGCTCCGGCTCGCAGATGCGCTCCAGAATCCCCGAGGTCAGATAGTGCGGATTGGCTTCGAGAAACGGCCACAAGCTGCGCAGGACTTCTTCGACGGCCTGGTGGAATTCGGGTTGATCCGGATCGCGTTTTTTCAAACGGGCGAGGAAGGATTCGACGGATTCGATCATGGGAAAAGTCTCGGCAGATTTGTTGTCGTTGGAAGCGATTGAGCCGGACTGTAACAAACGACATGTACACAGCAACAGACAAAAATGTCGCATTTATGAAAACAAATAGTACACAAGGTATAAAACAGCCTGCATTGCAGGCAAAAAAAAGCGGAGCCCGAAGGCTCCGCTTTTTCATGCAACCAACCCGTAATCAGGCCAGCTTCTTGTGGCGTACCCGGTGTGGCTGGGCCGCTGCTTCGCCGAGGCGCTTTTTGCGATCGGCTTCGTACTCGGTGTAGTTGCCTTCGAAGAACACCGCCTGCGAGTCGTCTTCGTACGCCAGGATGTGAGTCGCGACGCGGTCAAGGAACCACCGATCGTGAGAGATCACAATGGCAGCGCCCGGGAAGTCCAGCAGGGCTTCTTCCAGGGAACGCAGGGTTTCAACGTCGAGGTCGTTGGACGGTTCGTCGAGCAGCAGGACGTTGCCGCCCTCCTTCAGGGTCAGCGCCAGGTGCAGACGACCGCGCTCACCACCGGACAGGTCCTTGACGAACTTCTGCTGATCGCCGCCCTTGAAGTTGAAGCGACCGACGTAGGTACGCGACGGGATCTCGTAGTTGCCGATGCGGATCTGGTCGGAACCGTCGGAGATCTGCTGGAACACGGTCTTGCTGCCGTCCAGGTCCTCGCGGCTCTGGTCAACGCAGGCCAGTTGCACGGTTTCGCCGATCTCGATGCTGCCGGAGTCCGGGGTTTCCTTGCCCATCAGCATGCGGAACAGGGTCGACTTACCGGCACCGTTACCGCCGATCACGCCGACGATGGCGCCTTTCGGCATCGAGAAGGACAGGTTGTCGATCAGCACGCGATCGCCGTAGCCCTTGGTGACGTTCTTGAATTCGATGACCTTGTCGCCCAGGCGCGGACCGGCCGGGATGTAGATCTCGTTGGTTTCCGAACGCTTCTGGAATTCCTGCGACTGCATTTCTTCGAAGCGTTGCAGACGTGCCTTGGATTTCGACTGGCGGGCCTTGGCGCCTTTGCGCACCCACTCCAGTTCTTCCTTCATGGCTTTTTCGTGAGCCGATTGCTGCTTGGATTCCTGGGCCAGACGATCGGACTTGGCTTCCAGCCAACCCGAGTAGTTGCCCTCGTAAGGAATGCCCGCGCCGCGGTCGAGTTCCAGAATCCAGCCGGCGACGTTGTCCAGGAAGTAACGGTCGTGCGTGATCGCTACCACAGTGCCCGGGAAGTCGTGCAGGAAGTGTTCGAGCCACGCAACGGAGTCGGCGTCCAGGTGGTTGGTCGGTTCGTCGAGCAGCAGCATGTCCGGGGCGGACAGCAGCAGACGGCACAGGGCCACACGACGTTTTTCACCACCGGACAGGTGCTCGACCTTGGCGTCCCAGGCCGGCAGACGCAGCGCATCGGCGGCGACTTCCAGCTGGCGCTCCAGGTTGTGACCGTCGCTGGCCTGCAGGATCGCTTCGAGCTTGGCCTGTTCGGCGGCCAGCTTGTCGAAGTCGGCATCCGGGTCGGCGTAAGCGGCGTAGACCTCGTCCAGACGCGCTTGCGCATCCTTGATCACGCTGACCGCTTCCTCGACCACTTCACGCACGGTCTTGGTCGGATCCAGTTGCGGCTCTTGCGGCAGGTAACCGATGTTCAGTTCCGGCATCGGGCGCGCTTCGCCTTCGAACTCGGTGTCGACGCCGGCCATGATTTTCAGCAGCGTGGATTTACCCGAACCGTTGAGGCCGAGTACGCCGATCTTGGCGCCGGGGAAGAAAGACAGCGAAATGTTTTTCAGGATTTCCCGCTTCGGCGGAACAACTTTGCCCAGCCGATGCATGGTGAAGACGTATTGAGCCATGGAGAACCTTGGGTCAGTGACAGATGAATGATTGGAGCGCAGGCGATGCCCGGCCAGACCGATGCGCGTCGTTCACTTGATGGTCATCAATGCGTGCGCGCTGAAAAAGTCTGAGTCTAGGAGCTGGAACGCTCCCGCGTAACCGGCAAAGCTACCTGAATGACCGATGGCAGTCCAGCCGAGTGGGGCTGGCACTTCGCCACAACTCAAGGCATGCTAGCCGCCCTTGGGCGTCCGGCTTATAGTGCACGTCGCGCCAGTCCAGCCAGACCGCAGGATTACAGCTTGTCCAACGTCACTCCGCCAGCCTCTGTGAGCAGCACCCAACCGGCGCCCGGCTCGTCCCTGCGCGGAACATTGAAAGGCGCGCTGGCGACGCTGGTGCTTTTGCTGCTGGCGCTGCTGTTCTGGCAGCTGCTCGATCAACTGCGTGAAACCCAGAAAAACCAGCGTCAGTACACCATCGACTACACCGCCGACCTCGCCGCGCAGGTCAGCCTGAACATGGCGTTGAACGCGCAGATCGCCCTCAACCTGCTACCGATCGTCGAACAACCGCAGTCGGCCGACGAACAGCAGGCGCTGCTGCGCAAACTTCAAAAGTCGCTGCCCGACCTGCGCAGCCTGGCCCTGCTCAGCCCCTCCGGAAAAATCCTCAGCGACAGCGCGACTGACAGCCAAGACGCCGATTACCTCAGCGATCTGGTACGCCGCAGCCGCGCTCAGGCGCATTATTTCAGCAATGACGACGACGGCTCGGTGGTGCATCTGCTGTTGCATCAGGCCAGCGGCAGTACGCGCGGATACTGGGCACTGCGGCTGACACCCACCTTTTTTAAAGCACTGACCAAACAGGGCGAAACCGGGATCCGTCCTCTATGGCTGGTGGAGAATCGCATCAACCATCAGATCATCAGCCGCGACGAAGCGATGCCCATCGGCAGCACCAGCGTCCTGACCCCGGACGATCTGGCCAACAGCGTGCTGACCGTGCCGCTGAGCAGCAGCGACTGGCAACTGCGTGGCCTGTTCGACCGCCAGCACGTGCTCGAACAACTGCTGCCGGCGTTCATCGGCAAATGCCTGTTGGGCCTGGCGCTCTCGCTGCTGCCGTTTATCGCACTGCTCAACATGCGCCGCCGTCAGCGTCAGGTGCATGAAGGGCGTCGGCGTTATCAGGATATTTTCGAAGGCACCGGCGTGGCGTTGTGCGTGCTGGATCTTTCGGGGCTCAAGCAGCTGTTCGAAAAGGCCCAGATCCAGACCAGCGACCAGCTCAAGGCATGGCTCGACCAGCCCGCGCAGCGCCAGCAATTGCTCCAGGAACTGCGGGTTACCGAGGTCAACCAGGTTGCGTTGCAACTGCTCAACGTCAATTCCTGCGACCACGCCTGGCAATTGTTGATCGACGGTCAGCCGCACAGTCAGTGCGCCATCGGCAATCAGGTGCTCGACGCCGTACTCCAGCAGCAGAAACAGCTGGAACTGGAAATCAAGCTCCCGGACATCAATGGCCGCGACCAGCATCTGTGGCTGGTGCTGCGCCTGCCGCAGGAACAGCACGACTACAAGGCCGTGATCCTGAGCATCAACGACATCACCAGCCGCAAACTGATCGAACTGTCGCTGCTGGAGCGCGAAGGTTTCTGGTCGGACGTGGTGCGCACCGTGCCGGATCACCTGTACGTGCAGGACGTGATCAGCCAGCGGATGATCTTCAGCAACCACCACCTCGGCCAGACCCTCGGTTACAACCGCACCGAACTGCATCAGATGGGCGAGTACTTCTGGGAAATCCTTCTGCACCCGGAAGACGCCGACTATTACCACCGCTCGCGGCAGATGCAGCGTCACGCCGGTTACAGCCAGTTGTTGCAATGCCAGCTGCGCTTCCGTCATCGCGACGGCAAGTGGCGGCGCTTCGACATTCGCGAACAGGCGCTGGCCCGGGACAAGCACGATCAGGTCACGCGGATCATCGGCGTGGCCAAGGACATCACCGAGCAGATCGAAGCCAGCGAATCGTTGCGCGACAGCGAACAACGCTACCGGATGCTCGCCGAAAGCATCAGCGACGTGATTTTCTCCACCGACAGCCAGCTGTCGCTGAACTACGTCAGCCCGTCGGTGCAGGCGGTGCTGGGTTATGACGCCGAATGGATTTTCCAGAACGGCTGGCAGTCGACCATCGCCAACCCGCAGCAATTGAGCGGCATCTATCACCTGATGGATCGCGTCAGCAAAGCCTTGGGCAAACCCGAGCAACTGGTGATTTTGCGCAGCCAGGTGCAGACCCAGATGTTCCTGTTCGACTGCCTGCGCGCCGACGGTCGCAAGATCCCGATCGAACTGCGTCTGGTGCTGGTGTGGGACGAACATGGCGCCTTCGAAGGCGTGCTCGGCGTCGGTCGCGACATCAGCCAGCAGCGCCGCGCCGAGAAAGACCTGCGCATGGCGGCCACGGTATTCGAGCACTCGACCTCGGCAATCCTGATCACCGACCCGGCCGGTTACATTGTCCAGGCCAACGAGGCGTTCAGCCGGGTCAGCGGCTACGCGGTGAGCGAAGTGCTCGACCAGTTGCCGAACATGCTGACCGTCGACGAACAGCAGGACGCGCACCTGCGCTACGTGCTCAAGCAGCTGCATCAGCACAGCACCTGGGAAGGTGAGGTCTGGCTCAAGCGCCGCAACGGCGAGCATTACCCGGCGTGGGTCGGCATCACCGCCGTGCTCGATGACGAGGGCGATCTGGCCAGTTACGTGTGTTTCTTCAGCGACATCAGCGAGCGCAAGGCCAGCGAACAGCGGATTCACCGCCTCGCCTACTACGACGCCCTGACTCACCTGCCGAACCGCACGCTGTTCCAGGATCGCCTGCACACCGCGCTGCAATCGGCCGAACGGCAGAAGTCGTGGGTGGTGCTGATGTTCCTCGACCTCGACCGATTCAAACCGATCAACGACTCCCTCGGCCACGCTGCCGGCGACCGCATGCTCAAGGACATGGCCACGCGCTTGCTGGCCTGCGTCGACGATGACGACACCGTGGCGCGGATGGGCGGCGACGAATTCACCCTGTTGCTGCAACACCGCTCCAGCCGCGAGATGGCGCTGAACCGCGCGATCCACGTGGCCGAGCAGATTCTTGCCAGTCTGGTGCGACCGTTCGTGCTGGAAGGTCGCGAGTTCTTCGTCACCGCCAGTATCGGCATCGCCCTGAGCCCACAGGACGGCAACGAACTCAGCCAGCTGATGAAGAACGCCGACACCGCGATGTACCACGCCAAGGAGCGCGGCAAGAACAACTTCCAGTTCTATCAGGCCGACATGAACGCCAGTGCGCTGGAGCGTCTGGAGCTGGAAAGCGATCTGCGCCACGCGCTGGAGCAGAACGAATTCGTGCTGTATTACCAGCCGCAGTTCAGCGGCGACGGCAAACGCCTGACCGGCGCCGAAGCCCTGCTGCGCTGGCGTCATCCGCGTCGCGGGCTGGTGCCGCCGGGGGATTTCATCCCGGTGCTCGAAGAACTCGGGCTGGTGGTGGACGTCGGCGACTGGGTGATCAGCGAGGCCTGCCGTCAGCTGAAGACCTGGCACCAGAGTCGCGTGCGCGTGCCGAAGGTCTCGGTGAACATTTCCGCCCGGCAGTTCTCCGATGGCCAGCTCGGCACGCGGATCGCCACCATCCTCAAGGAAACCGGCCTGCCGCCGGCGTGCCTGGAGCTGGAGCTGACCGAAAGTATTCTGATGCGCGAAGTCAGCGAGGCGATGCAGATCCTTGCCGGCCTGAAGAACCTCGGCCTGAGCATCGCGGTCGACGACTTCGGCACCGGTTACTCATCGCTGAACTACCTCAAGCAATTCCCGATCGACGTGCTGAAGATCGACCGCACTTTCGTCGACGGCCTGCCGTCCGGCGAACAGGACGCACAGATTGCCCGGGCAATCATCGCCATGGCCCACAGCCTGAATCTGGCGGTGATCGCCGAGGGCGTGGAAACCCATGAACAACTGGACTTCCTGCGCGAGCATGGTTGCGACGAGGTTCAGGGTTATCTGTTCGGGCGGCCGATGCCGGCGGGACGGTTCGAGGCGCAGTTCAGCAATGATGCGCTGTTCATGTTCGACTGAAGACCAGCGGCGTGATCTTCGCGAGCAAGCTCGCTTCCACAGGGATTGATGTCGATCACAAAATCGCGGGGCGGCCTCGGTTATTGTGCGAAACGGCTGGTCAACGAAGGCCGGCACGGACGCCACATATCTGGTCATGAACGCCACTTGTCTGCGACATGATGTCGTTTCATATGCCATCCAAAACCCGATGGGTTAGAATGCCCCCCTTTTCTGCCCCCGATCCTTGAGGACCGCCATGTTCAGCCGTGATTTGACTATTGCCAAGTACGACGCCGATCTTTTTGCCGCCATGGAGCAAGAAGCCCAGCGCCAGGAAGAACACATCGAGCTGATCGCTTCGGAGAACTACACCAGCCCAGCGGTGATGGAAGCTCAAGGCTCGGTACTGACCAACAAGTACGCCGAAGGCTACCCGGGCAAGCGCTACTACGGTGGTTGCGAGTACGTCGACGTCGTTGAGCAACTGGCCATCGACCGCGCCAAGGAACTGTTCGGCGCCGACTACGCCAACGTTCAGCCGCACGCAGGTTCCCAAGCCAACGCCGCTGTCTACCTGGCCCTGCTGTCGGCCGGTGACACCATCCTGGGCATGAGCCTGGCTCACGGCGGTCACCTGACCCACGGCGCCAGCGTTTCCTCCTCCGGCAAGCTGTACAACGCCATCCAGTACGGCATCGACGCCAACGGCCTGATCGACTACGACGAAGTCGAGCGTCTGGCGGTTGAACACAAGCCGAAAATGATCGTGGCCGGTTTCTCTGCCTACTCGCAGATCCTCGACTTCCCGCGCTTCCGCGCCATCGCCGACAAGGTTGGCGCCTACCTGTTCGTCGACATGGCTCACGTAGCCGGTCTGGTCGCCGCTGGCGTCTACCCGAACCCGGTTCCGTTCGCTGACGTCGTGACCACCACCACCCACAAGACCCTGCGCGGTCCACGTGGTGGCCTGATCCTGGCCAAAGCCAACGCCGACATCGAGAAGAAGCTGAACTCCGCCGTATTCCCGGGCGCCCAGGGCGGCCCGCTGGAGCACGTGATCGCCGCCAAAGCGATCTGCTTCAAGGAAGCACTGCAGCCAGAGTTCAAGGCTTACCAGCAACAAGTGGTGAAAAACGCCCAGGCCATGGCCGGCGTGTTCATCGAGCGCGGTTTCGACGTGGTTTCGGGCGGTACTGAAAACCACCTGTTCCTGCTGTCGCTGATCAAGCAGGAAATCTCCGGTAAAGACGCCGACGCCGCTCTGGGCAAAGCGTTCATCACCGTAAACAAGAACTCCGTGCCAAACGACCCACGCTCCCCGTTCGTCACCTCCGGTCTGCGCTTCGGTACTCCGGCTGTGACCACTCGCGGCTTCAAGGAAGCAGAGTGCAAAGAGCTGGCTGGCTGGATCTGCGACATCCTGGCTGACCTGAACAACGAAGCGGTGATCGACGCCGTTCGTGAGAAAGTCAAAGCCATCTGCAAGAAACTGCCGGTATACGGCGCTTAATTGCGACGTTAAACCCGTAGCATGAAAAACCGGCCAAGTGATTGGCCGGTTTTTTTTCGCCCGCAAAAAAGTTTCGAACGCTAAATGGCTCAAGGTCGGGGCCTCGCGCCCAACTGGTCAGACCGGTCATGCCAATTCGTCACTTTTCACTTGCGATCCGTAAAAAACAGCGCCTAGACTGCACCCGCACTGGACATACCGGTAAGACCACAATAATTAAGTCCTGAATCTGATGCGCACCGCGCACGGCAGCCAGGACACCGACCAGGATTCCTCCCATGCTCAGATGGTGCTCGCGTTCAATCTTCCTCCAAGTGGTTCTCGGACTGGTGCTCGGCATCGTCTGCGGGCTGACCCTTCCTGAATACTCGGCCCAGCTCAAACCGCTCGGCGACGGTTTCATCAAACTGATCAAGATGCTCATCGGCCTGATCGTGTTCTGCGTGGTGGTCAGCGGCATCAGCGGCGCCGGCGACCTGAAGAAGGTCGGGCGCATCGGCCTCAAGTCGGTGATCTACTTCGAAGTGCTGACCACCATCGCCCTGGTGATCGGTCTGGTGTTCGCGTTCAGCACCGGGATCGGCAGCGGCGCCAACATCCATCTGGAGCAGTTGTCCGCCGCCGACATGGGCGACATCGCCGAACGCGGCCAGCACATGCACACCACCACCCAGTTCCTGATGGACCTGATCCCGACCTCGGTACTCGGCGCCTTTGCCGACAACAACATTCTACAAGTGCTGCTGTTCTCGGTGCTGTTCGGCAGCGCGTTGAATCTGGTGGGCGAAGCGGCTTCCGGGATCTCGCGGCTGATCAACGAGCTCAGCCACGTGATCTTCCGGATCATGGGCATGATCGTGCGTCTGGCACCGATCGGCGTGTTCGGCGCCATCGCCTTCACCACCAGCAAATATGGCCTGGATTCGCTGCAACACCTGGGCAGTCTGGTCGGTTTGTTCTACCTGACCTGCATCGCTTTCGTCAGCGTGATTCTGGGTCTGGTGATGCGTGCCTCCGGTCTGCGCATGTGGCCGCTGCTCAAGTACCTGCGCGAAGAACTGCTGATCGTCATGGGCACCGCCTCCTCCGACGCCGTGCTGCCGCAGATCATGCGCAAGCTTGAACATCTGGGCATCGGCAGCTCGACCGTCGGGCTGGTGATTCCCACCGGTTACTCGTTCAACCTCGACGGTTTTTCGATCTACCTGACCCTGGCCATCGTATTCATTGCCAACGCTACCGGTACGCCGCTGGCCATGACCGATCTGCTGACTATTTTGCTGGTGTCGCTGATTACCTCCAAAGGTGCCCACGGCATTCCGGGGTCGGCGCTCGTGATTCTCGCGGCCACGCTGACGGCCATCCCGGCGATTCCGGTGGTCGGTCTGGTGCTGGTGCTGGCGGTGGACTGGTTCATGGGCATCGGTCGCGCGCTGACCAACCTGATCGGCAACTGCGTCGCCACCGTGGCCATCGCCCGCTGGGAAAAGGACATCGACGTGCAGCGGGCGAACAAGGTGCTCAACGGCGAGCAGGGCTATAACTTTCAGCCGAGAAAAACGGTCGCTCAAGCGGCGGCCAAAGAATTCTGAATGAGCGCCGTGCCTGCGCCAATGCAGGCTCGGCTCATGGAGCGAACACGTGATTACTACATCAACCGTCGTCAACTCAGTGGTGGAAAAACTCCGGGCCGCGCTGGCCCGTGGCCAGTGGCGCTCCGGCGAGATGCTACCGGGGCAGCGCGAGCTGGCCGAGCAACTGGGCATCAGCCGCCCGAGCCTGCGTGAAGCGGTGATCGTGCTGGAAACCCTCGGTCTGGTGCGCTCGATGCCGGGCAAAGGCGTGGTGGTGCTCGACGCGCAGGCCAGTGACACTCAAAGCCACGACAGCGCAGTGGCCGGCGCAAGCCTCGAAGACGTGCTGCAACTGCGCTACACCCTCGAACCGTTCATTGTCGGTCTGGTAGCGCAGTCGATCAGCAGCAAGGAAGTCGGGCAGTTGCGCCTGACCCTGATGGACATGCGCGAAGCCCTCGAAGCGGGTGACAGCGAGGCCGGGGTCAGCGCCTACATCGCGTTCCACGAGGAGCTGTTCACCCTGACCTCGAACCCGATTTTCCAGAGCGTGGTGCAACAGACCAGCAACGCCCTCAAGCAAAGCGCCGAAGTGCTGCGCAATTCGCCGGAGCACCTGGCCGAACGCCTTGAGGAAAACGAAGCCGTGGTGCGCGCGATCCGCAGCAAGAACAGCGCCCAGGCCAGCGCCGAAATGCGCCGGCACATTTTGCGTGAAGGCCAGCGGATGGGTATCGAGCTGAATATTCCGGATGACAACCTGAGTCACTGAAACGCCTCACACTGGAGACCGGCCATGAACAGCCTTGCCACGCCATCGCACCCTCGCTCGACCTCGGCGGCCCTGCCCTTCTCCCGCCTGCACGCGCCGGTGGACGACCTGTATCCGCGCCTGTTCGACGCGATTCTCGAACAGCGTATCGATGCCGCCAGCCGTTTCACCGAAGAAAGTCTCAAGCAGATGTTCGGCGTCAGCCGCGCCGATGTGCGTCGGGTGCTGACTCAACTGTCCCACGAACAGATCATCGTACTGCGGGCCAACCATCGACCACGAGTGGCTGCGCCGGATGCCGAGCAGACACGTCAGGCCCTGCACGCCCGGCGTCTGGCCGAGAACACGCTGGTGCGATTGGCTTGTCAGCATGCGCAGGCTGAAGATCTGAAGCGCCTGCGAGCGTTGATCGAACGGGAGCGTCAGGCTGTGGATAAAGATCGGCGCGGGGCGGCGATTCGCTTGTCCGGGGAGTTTCATTTGCAGGTAGCGAAAATGGCGCGGAATGCACCGTTGGCGCATTTTCTCGGCACGTTGGTGCCGCTGACCTCACTGGCGATTGCGCGATGCACAGAAACCACGCACAGCTGTTGCGGCTGGCAGGATCACGCCCGGATCGTCGAGGCGATCGAGCGTGATGACGCTGCCGAGGCGGTGTCGCTGATGAACCGTCATCTGGATCACATGGAGCAGACGATTCTCAGCGGCTCCACTCACTGAAAGCGCGGCGGACTCAGTTCGCCGCCACCCTGGCAAAACCCGCCCGGATTTTCTCTTCCGGCAAATCGTCGGCGATAAACACGATCACGCTTTCCCGCGCCTCGCCCTCGGCCCACTCGGTATCCCAGTCGAAGCCGTAGAGTTTCAGCACGCCCTGGAACACCAGCCGCCGATCTTCACCCGCAATGTTCAACACACCTTTGTAGCGCAACAATTGCTTGCCGTGCTCTTCCAACAGTTCATTCATGAATTCGCTGAGCTGATCGATATCCAGCGGCTGATCGGTACGCAGCACCAGACTGGAAATCCGGTCGATGGATGGCGCCTTGCTCACCGGCCGCAGACTCACCCCGCCGCCGAGATCGGCATTCAGGTTGAAACCGCGCACATCGAGCAATTCGGCCAGATCGATGTTGCCGTGCTCGACCACGCGGATCGGTGCACGGCGGTTGATGCGAGTCAGGCGTTCGCTAAGCGCGGTGAACGCAGCCTCGTCCACCAGATCGGTCTTGCTCACCAGCAAGCGGTCGGCAAAACCGATCTGCGCCTGGGCGATGGTCTGGGTCAGGTGCAGTTCGGCGTGAGCGGCGTCGACGAGGGTGATGATGCCGTCGAGCAGATAACGTTCGCGCAGTTCTTCGTCGATGAAAAAAGTCTGCGCCACCGGAGCCGGGTCGGCCAGGCCGGTGCATTCGATGACCAGCCGATCGAAGGCGATTTCGCCGCTGTCCAGTCGTTCAAGCAGCAGGTACAAGGCCTTGGTCAAATCGGTGTGGATGGTGCAGCAGACGCAGCCGTTGGCCAGGGTCATGACTTGCACCGGCTCGTCGCCCAGCAATTGGGTGTCGATGCCGGCGTCGCTGAATTCGTTTTCGATCACGGCGATTTTCAGGCCGTGCTCGGCTTTCAACAGATGGCGCAGCAAGGTGGTCTTGCCGGCGCCGAGGAAACCGCTGAGCACCGTGACCGGGATGGGAGAAGACAAACTCGATCTCCTTCAATTGCACAAATAAAAATGGGAGCAGGCCGAAAGACCTGCTCCCACCTATCTCTGCTGAACCACGATCAGCGGCTCAGCAGCACTTCGGCCCACCCTTGCCACCGTAACGGGCTTCCTGACGTTCGCGAAAGAACATCTCGTAGCTCATCACCGGTTTGTCCGGGTGTTTGGTCTGCATATGCTCGACGTAGGTGTCGTAGTCGGGCATGCCGACCATCAGGCGCGCGGCCTGACCGAGGTATTTACCGAGGCGACTCAGGTCATTGAACATGCTGCAATCCTCTGGTTACGCGTCCGGCAGGGCCTGGAATGGCGATTCTTTATCCGTACGCTCTTTTTTGCCCCAGGCAGCGATGCCGACCTTGAGCGCATAGAACAGGATGCTGAATACCACGAACAGGAACAGCGCGGTCAATGTAGCGTTGGTGTAGGCGTTGAAGATCACGTGCTGCATCTGCTCGACGCTTTTCGCCGGCGCCAGCACCTGACCATTGGCCAGTGCATCGCTGTACTTCTTGGCCAGCGACAGGAAGCCGATCGCCGGGTTGGCGTCGAACAGCTTGATGAAGCCAGCGGTCGTGGTGCAGATCAGCAGCCAGGTGGCCGGCAGCAGGGTGACCCAGATGTAGCGCTGGCGCTTCATCTTGATCAGGACCACGGTGCCGAGCATCAGCGCGATACCGGCAAGCATCTGGTTGGAGATGCCGAACAGCGGCCACAAGGTGTTGATACCGCCCAGTGGATCGACCACGCCCTGATATAGCAACCAGCCCCACATCGCGACACAACCGGCGGTGGCGATCAGGTTGGCGGACCAGGATTCGGTGCGTTTCAGCGCCGGTACGAAGGAGCCGAGCAGGTCCTGCAGCATGAAGCGACCGGCACGGGTGCCGGCATCGACTGCGGTCAGGATGAACAGCGCTTCGAACAGGATCGCGAAGTGGTACCAGAACGCCATGGTGTTTTCACCCGGCAGCACACTGTGCAGGATCTGCGCGATACCGACCGCCAGGGTCGGCGCACCACCGGCACGGGCCAGGATGGTGGTTTCACCGATGTCATGCGCCACGGCTTGCAGGGCTTCCGGGGTAATTGCAAAGCCCCAGTTGCTGACCGCAGTTGCCACGGACACCACATCACCGCCGACCACGGCGGCCGGGCTGTTCATGGCGAAGTACACGCCTGGCTCGATCACCGAGGCAGCGACCATGGCCATAATGGCCACGAACGATTCCATCAGCATCCCGCCGTAACCGATGTAACGGGCGTTGGTTTCGTTATCCAGCAGTTTCGGCGTGGTCCCGGAAGAGATCAGCGCGTGGAAACCCGATACCGCACCGCAAGCAATGGTGATGAACAGGAACGGGAACAGACCGCCCTTCCACACCGGACCAGTGCCGTCGACGAACTGGGTCAGGGCCGGCATTTTCAGCTCGGGCATGGTCACCAGGATGCCGATCGCCAGGGCGACGATGGTACCGATCTTGAGGAACGTGGAGAGATAGTCACGCGGCGCCAGAATCAGCCAAACCGGCAGCGAAGCGGCGACGAAACCGTAGCCGACCAGCATCCAGGTAATCTGCACGCCAGTGAAGGTGAAGGCCTTGGCCCAGACCGGATCGGCGGCAATCTGCCCACCCAGCCAGATCGAACCGAGCAGCAGCAACACGCCGACTACCGAGATCTCGCCGATGCGGCCCGGACGGATGTAGCGCATGTAGATGCCCATGAACATCGCGATCGGGATGGTCGCCATCACGGTGAAGATGCCCCAAGGGCTTTCAGCCAGGGCTTTCACCACGATCAGCGCCAGCACCGCGAGGATGATGATCATGATCAGGAAGCAGCCGAACAGCGCGATGGTGCCGGGGATACGGCCCATTTCTTCACGCACCATGTCGCCCAGCGAACGGCCGTTGCGACGGGTCGACATGAACAGAACCATGAAGTCCTGCACCGCGCCCGCCAGCACCACGCCGGCGATCAGCCACAGCGTACCGGGCAGGTAGCCCATCTGCGCCGCCAGTACCGGGCCGACCAGCGGCCCCGCGCCAGCGATGGCCGCGAAGTGGTGACCGAAGAGAATGTGTTTGTTGGTTGGAACGTAGTCCAGACCGTCGTTGTTGAGTACGGCGGGGGTGGCCCGACGCGGATCGAGTTGCATCACATTGTTAGCGATGAACAGACTGTAGTAACGGTACGCAACCAGATAGATGGCCACGGCGGCGACCACAATCCACAAGGCGTTGATCGCCTCGCCTCGGCGCAATGCCACTACGCCCAGGGCGCACGCTCCTACGATTGCCAGCAGCAGCCAGGGTAAGTGGCGTAGCAGGCTATTATTATTTTTCATTTTATTATTCCAGCCAGGGTGGACAAGAAAGACAGCCACCCCGAGTTTAGCGCTGTTGGCGGCAAAGGCCATACCCCGACATTGGTCTAGACAGTCCATTCGTTGGCATCACCCCGCCGGTCGGGTCTATAGTCAGCTGACCTTCCTGAGGATTGCGCCATGAGCGAGCACCCGTCCGAGCGTCGCCGCTTCAAACGTATCGCGTTCGATGCCCGAACCGAATTGAGCCAGGGCGAGTACATCTGGCCGGTGAAGCTGATCGATCTGTCGCTCAAGGGGCTTTTGATCGAGCGGCCCGAGCCCTGGCTGGGCAATTCCGAGCAGGATTTTTTCGTCGATATTCATTTAAGCGAGGACGTACACATCGAGATGGATGTGCAACTGGCTCATGAAGATCACGGCCAGCTCGGTTTCGTGTGCCGGCATATCAGCCTGGAGTCGATTCAGCGCCTGCGTCGCCTGATCGAACTCAATCTGGCCGACGAAACCGAGCTGGAACGCGAGTTCGCGGCGCTGATTGACGTCTGATCACTCGAACAACGAGTCCAGCGCCTGCTCCAGTCGTGTCACCGCAATGATCTGCAACCCTGGCGGAGCTTCTTTCGGCGCATTGCCCTTGGGCACGATCGCGCGCTTGAAGCCGTGCTTGGCGGCTTCCTTCAATCGCTCCTGACCGCTCGGCACCGGGCGCACTTCGCCGGACAGGCCGACTTCGCCGAACACCAACAAGTCATGGGGCAACGGCCGGTTACGCAGGCTCGACATGACGGCCGCCATCAACGCCAGGTCGGACGCAGTTTCCAGCACCTTCACCCCGCCGACCACGTTGAGGAACACGTCCTGATCGTGGGTCGGAATGCCGCCGTGACGGTGCAGCACCGCCAGCAACATCGCCAGACGATTCTGATCCAGACCCAGCGTGACCCGACGCGGGTTGGCCAGATGACTGTCATCCACCAGCGCCTGGACTTCAACCAGCATCGGCCGGGTGCCTTCCCACGTTGCCATCACCACACTGCCCGGGACTTCTTCCTGAGCGCGGGTGAGAAAAATCGCCGAAGGGTTGGAGACTTCTTTCAGGCCCTTGTCGGTCATGCCGAACACGCCGAGTTCGTTGACCGCGCCGAAACGGTTCTTCACCGCCCGCAGCAGGCGCAATCGCCCGTCGGACTCGCCCTCGAAATACAGCACGGTATCGACCATGTGCTCCAGCACGCGAGGCCCTGCCAGCGCACCTTCCTTGGTCACGTGGCCGACCAGAAAAATCGCCGTACCGCTTTGCTTGGCGTAACGCACCAGCAACGCCGCACTCTCGCGCACCTGGGACACGCCACCCGGTGCCGACTGCAGTTGCTCGGTGAAGATCGTCTGGATCGAGTCGATCACCATCACCTTGGGTTTTTCCTGACGGGCGGTGGCGATGATGGTTTCGATGCAGGTTTCGGTCATGACCCGCAGTTGATCCTGCGGCAGGCCCAGGCGGCGTGCGCGCATGGCGACCTGTTGCTGGGACTCTTCGCCGGTGACGTACAGCGCCGGCATGCTCTTGGCGAGGTTGCACAGGGTCTGCAAGAGGATCGTCGATTTGCCGATGCCGGGATCGCCGCCGATCAGCACCACCGAGCCGTCCACCAGACCACCGCCGAGCACTCGGTCGAGCTCGCCGGAGGCTGTGGAAAAACGCGGAATCTCTTCGATGCTGACTTCGGCCAGGGTCTTGATCTGGGCCTGCTGTCCGGCCCAGCCGGTGCGCCCGCTCGGGGCGGCGGCACCGCCGCTCTCGACCATGGTTTCGGTCAGGGTGTTCCAGGCGCCGCATTCGCCGCACTGCCCGGCCCACTTGGGAAAGGTTGCGCCGCACTCGGTGCAGCCGTACATGCGCTTGGCCTTGGCCATCTGAACCCCCGGCAAAAACCGCGATGATAACGCAGCCATCGTCGATCAGCGCGGCGCGTCGGGACGGATTTCTCCGCTGGCCAGACGCACGGCGCTGCTGCCGGTCAGTCCCCGGCAATTGCCGGGGCTTGAAAGGGTCGCTGTCAGTCGACCAGTTTGGCGGCCAGGGCCTTGACCTGATCCAGGTCACCCTTGGCCACTTTGGTCACACCGGCGCCGTATTCCGGATCCGCCTTATAAAGGAAGGACAGCATGATGTGCTTGCTCTCGTCATCGGCGCCCGCCAGCGAACCGCCAAAGCTTTCGATCAGATCCTGGCGTTCCTTCTTGCTGAACGAGCGATACAGATCACCGGCCTGTTTGAAGTTCTGTTCGCGCTGGATCTTCGCCTGTTGCGTGCTGCCCTGCAGCGCGGTCTGGCTGTATCGCGCAGCCGGGGTCTCTTCACGCGGCTGCAGACGGCTTGGCTCATAGTTGATGCCCGAGGTGCTCGCACCGGCATTCATCGCGCCATCCTGATTGCCATTGTTGACGGCGGTTTTGGCGGCATTGATCGGCAATTGCAGGGCGTTGGCGCCAAGGCGATACATCTGGGTGTCGGCATAGGCAAATATCCGGCCCTGCAGCAGACGGTCTTCCGAGGGCTCGATGCCCGGAACAACATTTGAGGGAGCCATGGCCACTTGTTCGGTTTCCTGGAAAACATTCGCAGGATTGCGGTTCAAGACCATTTGTCCAACTTTTCGCTCCGGAACACCTGGCCAGATCTTGGTTGCATCAAGTGGATCGAAATCAAACTTCGACAAGTCTTGCGGATTCAAGACTTGGATGTACAAGTCCCACTTGGGAAAATTGCCTTTGTTAATATTTGTTACTAAATCGTGAGTCATGTGACTGTAATCCCGGCCCTGAACTTGCACAACTTGTTGCGGATCGAGATTCTTGATGCCTTGCAAACTTTTCCAGTGAAACTTCACGTAATGGACTTCGCCTTTGGCATTGACCAACTTGTAGGCGTGCACACTATTGCCATCCATCTCCCGATAACTGGCCGGGGTTCCCGAGTTGGAATACAGCTCAGTCAAAGTACGGGTGGCTTCCGGTACATGAGAGAAGAAGTCGAATCGGCGCGAGTCATCGTCAAGGTTGGTGCGAGGATCGGGCTTGAAGGCATGCACCATGTCCGGGAACTTGATCGCATCACGGATGAAAAACGTCGGGAAGTTATTGCCCACCAGATCCCAATTGCCGTCGGCGGTGTAGAACTTGGTCGCGAAACCTCGAGGGTCACGCAGGGTTTCCGGAGAGTGATTGCCGTGAACCACCGCCGAGAAACGCACGAACACCGGCGTGACCTGGCCGGCGGTAAACACCTTGGCCTTGCTCAGATCGCTCAGATCGTTGGTCGCAGTGAACGTACCATGGGCACCAGTGCCTCGGGCATGCACAACGCGTTCGGGAATGCGCTCGCGGTCGAAGCGTTGCAGCTTCTGGATCAGTTGCACGTCCTGCAACAGTACCGGGCCGTTGGCGCCGGCGGTTTGCGAGTTCTGGTTGTCGCCGACCGCCGCACCGTTGTCACGGGTCAGCGGCGCGGCATTCACGGAAAGGGTCAACAGGCTGGCGGCCAATACACCAACGGTGCGACGGGGAGTAATCCCTGAGCCAAGTGTGGAATTCATTTCAGGTTCCTCTGTTTTTTTGAGGCGCATCCAGGTGCGCCAGACAGAGGCTAGAAGCTCGATTCGCCAAACCTAAATAGAAAGATCACAACGCCGTGATTGAATATTTTTTCTTCGGAATCAGCGGCTTGAGGCGTATTCCGCGCGCGATTAGTGGCACTTTGCAAACTAATTGCGAAATGGTGTGTCGATAAAAACAGGCTTTGTAAGAAGGTGTTACGCGCAGGACGCGTTATGCTGATTTACACTGCGTACACCAAACTCATCTGTAACAAGGAAATAACTATGGGCGTGCTCAGCGAGTTCAAGGCCTTCGCGGTCAAAGGCAATGTGGTCGACATGGCCGTCGGTATCATCATCGGCGCGGCCTTCGGCAAAATCGTTTCGTCGTTTGTCGGCGACGTGATCATGCCGCCCATCGGCCTTCTGATCGGCGGCGTGGACTTCAGTGACCTTGCCATCACGCTGAAAGCTGCCGAGGGCACTGCCCCTGCGGTGGTGCTGGCCTACGGCAAATTCATCCAGAGCGTTCTTGACTTCGTGATCGTCGCCTTCGCGATTTTCATGGGCGTCAAAGCCATCAACCGCCTCAAGCGCGAAGAAGCCGTGGCGCCTACCTTGCCGCCGGTACCGACCAAGGAAGAAGAACTGCTGGGCGAGATCCGCGATCTGCTCAAGGCCCAGAACAACCGGCCTTGAAGATTGAAACGGCGCCTGAGGGCGCCGTTTTCTTACCAGTAGTTTTCCACCGCCACCTGTCCCGGGCGCCGGGTCAGACTCAAGGCCATGCCGCGTTGCTTGAGCAAGGCCCGGGTGTCGTCGATCATCTGCGGATTACCGCAGAGCATGACCCGCGAATGCTCCGGGGTCAGCTCGACGCCTGCCATCCTCTCCAGCTCGCCATTCTCGATCAGCGTCGTGATGCGTCCGTTGAGGGCGCCGGCATAAGGCTCGCGGGTGACCACCGGAATGAACTGGAATTTATGCGCATATTCAGCCAGGTAGTCACGCTGAGTCAGCTCGGCAATCAGCGGTTGATAAGCCAGTTCCCGAGCCTCCCGCACGCTGTAGACCAGGATGATTCGCTCAAACTTTTCCCAGACCTCGAAGTCCTGCAGGATCGAAAGAAACGGTGCCACCCCCGTACCTGTGGATAGCAGCCAGAGATCCCGACCATCGACAAAACGGTCCAGCGTCAGATAACCAAAGGCCTGACGCTCGATCAGCAAGGTATCCCCTGCTTTCAGCCGGCTCAGTTCGCTGGTGAACTCACCGCCCGGCACTACGATGGAAAAAAATTCGAGAAACTCATCGAACGGCGAAGACACCATCGAGTAGGCGCGCCACACCGTACTGCCGTCCGGGCGCGTCACGCCAATCCGCGCGAATTGCCCGGCGCGGAAGCGGAAACCGGCATCCCGCGTGGTACGCAGGGTGAACAGGTTCGGGGTCAGCGGTTGCACATCGAGTAATGTCTGGCGGCTGAATTTTTCGCTGCTGGCGGTCATCGGTTCACTCCATCAACAATAATTCGATTGTTACGCATAATTGCACAATGAAACACCGATAGTTTGTGATGGAATCTCAAAGTGCCACTAGTTTTAAAACTCTAAAATAGTCAACCTGAAGTCAGAATTATTTAAATGATCTCCCACATATAAAGACTTGTTCAGAGATATTCCAAATAGGAGCACTTACCAAGAACAAAAAAATCCAAACACTTTTGTAGGAAGCGTCCTACACTCGACTCCGTGCCACCACATTGGATCCAATACGGCGCCCCCCGCGGATTATTATTTTGGAGAACACTCAAATGGAAAGGTGGAAGGAGTACCAGATAGAACAGATCACGCGCGCGAAGGAAATCGAGAATGCATTTCCGATTCTGAGCACGTTTGCCAGGAACCTCGGCTTTCAGTTTTGTGGCATTAAAGTTTCCCGGCCTGGCTTCCCGTCATTCAACGCGTTCCATATCAATAACTTCACAACGGCGTGGAACGACGAATACGAAAAAACTTACGCAAAGGACGACCCGATAACAGCCTATTGCGATGGCTCCATGCTGCCGTTTCTCTGGAGCAGGAAAGCCTTCTCGAAGGCTCCGCTGATGTGGAGTGCGCTTCAAAATCACGGGATGGAACATGGTTGGTCGCAGTCATATCACGATGAGAAAAATGACTTGTGCTGCACAATCAGCCTGGCCCGAACCCACTGCGAAATTTTTGCCCTGGAGCTGTACAACGAGTACGGCGTATTGCAATACGTCTTGCAGCATTTGTGTGAGTTGTTCCTCATTGCCTGCCCGGCAACGCTGGCCAAGCCTCCGCCTGTGCGATTGTCCACTCGAGAGCTTGAAATCGTAAGGCTGTGCGCCCTTGGCAAAACATCCTGGGAAATCGGCCGGATCCTGAATATCGCTGAAAGCACCGTGAACTATCACACCAAGAACCTGATCACCAAATTCAACGCCTGCAACAAGATGTCAGCCGTCATCGCCGCCGCCAAGGCCGGATATCTCTAGGCCGCCCTCTTCCACTGCACTGAAATCAGACGAGTATTACCAACAAAAAAAACGTACCATTTGCAGCCTTCCTGAGTGATGTCGTGAGCATTCACGCCGCTGTCCACTCGGTCGGTTCCGCCGCACGACACCCTGGGCCGCGGGACATCCGTCGATTACCCAGAGTCCCCGCCCCATGCCTTTGCTCGATACGCCCTTCGCCCAGCTTGATCTGATCCGCCAGCCCGAACAGCAGAACGAACCGCTGCAAGCCTTCGATGCGGCCGACGAATACCTGCTCAATCATCTGGCCGAACAGAATCTGCCGGCGAATACCCGAGTATTGGTGCTCAACGACAGTTTCGGCGCATTGGCCATCAGCCTCTCGGGCAAGGTGCAGGTCAGCACCAGCGGTGATTCGTTCCTGGCGTTTCAGGGGCTGGAAAAGAACCTGCTGCGTAACGGTCAGGCATTCGATGCGCTGCGCGGTATTCCCGCCAGCGAGCCCTTGGTCGGGCCGTTCGACCGGGTGCTGATCCGCGTCCCGAAAACCCTGGCACTCCTGGAAGAGCAACTGATTCGCTTGCAGGGTCAATTGGCACCTGGCGCTCAGGTGGTAGCAGCGGCGATGGTCAAGCATTTGCCTCGTGCCGCAGGTGACCTGCTGGAACGCTACATCGGCCCGGTTCAGGCTTCGCTGGCTGTGAAAAAGGCCCGATTGCTGATCGCCACGCCCGAGGCCAAGGCACCCGCCGTTTCGCCCTACCCGACCCGCTATCGTCTTGACGAGCCGGCCATCGAACTGCTCAACCACGCGAACGTGTTCTGCCGTGAAGGGCTGGACATCGGCACCCGCGCCTTCCTTCCGCACCTGCCGAAAAACCTCGGTTCGGCACGAGTCGCAGACCTCGGCTGCGGTAACGGCGTTCTGGCCATCGCCAGCGCCCTGCAAAATCCTGAAGCGCATTACACGCTGGTGGACGAATCGTTCATGGCCGTGCAATCGGCGGCCGAAAACTGGCGCGCGGCGCTGGGCGAACGTGAAGTGATCGTACGCGCCGGCGACGGTCTGGCCGGCCAGGAAGCGCAATCGCTGGACGTAGTCTTGTGCAACCCGCCATTCCACCAGCAACAGGTGGTCGGCGATTTCCTTGCCTGGCGCATGTTCCAGCAGGCCCGCGAAGCGCTGGTGGTAGGTGGCGCGCTGTACATCGTCGGCAACCGTCACCTGGGCTATCACAGCAAACTGGCGCGACTGTTCCGCGGTGTCGAGCAAGTCGCGGCTACGCCGAAGTTCGTGATCCTCAAGGCGCGCAAATAATCCGGGCAAAAAAAAACCCTCCGGTCGGAGGGTCAAAAATCCGTGCCGCAAGGCAGCGGGATGGGAAGTCTCAGTGCGTGGTCAGACCTGCGGCGTTCATGAACATACGCATCAGGCTGGCGACGATGAACAAAGCACCGACGCTGCCGACCCAGATCATGGCCAACCAGCCGAGCCGCTGCCACAGCGGCTTTTTTTCGGCTTCTTCAATGTCGTGCAGGGAATGTTTGCCAGTCATTTTCTTTAAACCTCTTCAAGATGGATGGCGCCGCTACCGACGCCATCGCGAGCAAGCTCGCTCCCACAGGTTTTTGCTTAGTGATAACCGTCTTCGTGGGTCACCTTGCCGCGGAACACGTAGTAGCTCCAGAAGGTGTAACCCAGGATGAACGGGATGATGAACAGCGTGCCCACCAGCATGAAGCCCTGGCTTTGCGGCGGTGCGGCGGCGTCCCAGATCGAGATCGACGGCGGTACGATGTTCGGCCACAGGCTGATGCCCAGACCGCTGTAGCCGAGGAAGATCAGCACCAGGGTCAGCAGGAACGGCATGTAATTGGCATTACGTGCCACCGCGCGAATCAGACCGTACATCGTCACCAGCACCAGAATCGGCACCGGCATGAACCAGAACAGATTCGGCATGCTGAACCAGCGCGTCGCAATTTCCGGGTGGGCCAGTGGCGTCCACAGACTGACGACACCGATCACCGCCAACAGCACGAAGGCCAGAGGACGCGCCAGGTCATGCATCTGTTCCTGAAGCTTGCCTTCGGTCTTCATGATCAGCCAGGTACAGCCGAGCAAGGCATACGCCACAACCAGCGCGGCGCCGCAGAACAGCGTGAACGGCGTCAGCCAGTCCAGTGAGCCGCCGGCGTATTGCCGGTTGACCACGGGCAAGCCGTCGATGAACGCACCAAGTGCCACACCCTGGAAGAACGTAGCGGCCACCGAACCACCAATGAACGCCTTGTCCCACAGGTGACGCTTGTCGTCCTTGGCCTTGAAGCGGAACTCGAACGCCACGCCGCGGAAAATCAGCCCGATCAGCATGAAGATCAACGGCAGGTACAGCGCCGACAACACCACCGAATAGGCCAGCGGGAACGCACCGAACAACGCAGCGCCGCCCAGTACCAGCCAGGTTTCATTGCCGTCCCATACCGGGGCGACGGTGTTCATCATCACGTCACGGTCGACTTTGCCTGGGATGAACGGGAAGAGAATCCCGATCCCCAGGTCGAAACCGTCCATGACCACGTACATCATGATCCCGAAGATGATGATCACGGCCCAGATCAGCGGAAGATCAATACCCATGACTCAAATCTCCTTGGTCAGGCTGCGGTCGTGTTCGGCGCCATCGTCGTCGGCAGCGGACAACGGACGGGCCGGCGTGCGTTTCTGGCCAGGACCACCGTCGTTGGTTTCCTTGCCTTCGTCGGTCTTCGGCCCTTTGCGCACCAGACGCATCATGTAGCCCAGACCCGCACCGAACAGCGCGAAATACACCACCACGAACATGATCAGCGTGATGCTCATCTGCATGAAACTGTGGTTGGACGATGCATCCGCCGTGCGCATCAGCCCGTAGACCACCCATGGCTGACGACCGATTTCAGTGGTGAACCAGCCCGCCAGGATCGCGATCAGACCGGACGGCCCCATCCACAGCGCCAGGTACAGGAACGGCCGCGAGGTGTAGAGCGTGTCGCGCTTGCGCAGCCACAGGCTCCAGAGGCCGGTGAAGATCATCAGGAAGCCGAGGCCGACCATGATCCGGAACGACCAGAACACGATGGTCGAATTCGGCCGGTCTTCCGGTGGGAATTCCTTGAGCGCCGGGACTTGCTTGTCCAGCGAGTGCGTCAGGATCAGGCTGCCGAGGTACGGGATCTCGACCGCATACTTGGTTTTCTCTTCCTTCATGTCCGGCCAGCCGAACAGGATCAGCGGCGTCGCTTCGTTGCCATGGTTTTCCCAGTGGCCTTCGATCGCGGCGATTTTCGCCGGCTGATGCTTGAGGGTGTTGAGGCCGTGGAAGTCACCGATGACTGCCTGAATCGGCGCAACGATCAGCGCCATCCACATCGCCATCGACAGCATGGTGCGAATCGCCGGATTGTCCTTGCCGCGCAGCAAGTGCCAGGCCGCCGACGAGCCGACGAAGAAAGCCGTCGCGACGAACGCCGCCGTCGCCATGTGCATCAGGCGATACGGGAACGACGGGTTGAAGATGATTGCCAGCCAGTCGGTTGGAATGACCTGACCGTTGACGATTTCAAAGCCCTGCGGCGTCTGCATCCAGCTGTTGGAGGCGAGAATCCAGAAGGTCGAAATCAGCGTGCCAATGGCCACCATTACCGTGGAGAAAAAGTGCAGCTTGCGCCCGACCTTGTTCCAGCCGAACAGCATCACGCCAAGGAAACCGGCTTCGAGGAAGAACGCCGTAAGCACTTCATACGTCAGCAACGGGCCGGTGACGGAACCGGCGAAGTCCGAGAAGCGACTCCAGTTGGTGCCGAACTGGTAGGCCATGACCAGTCCCGAGACCACGCCCATGCCGAAGTTGACGGCAAAGATCTTCGACCAGAAATGGTAGAGGTCACGGTAGGTGTCGTTGCCGGTTTTCAGCCACAGGCCTTCCAGCACCGCGAGATAGCTCGCAAGACCGATGGTGATCGCCGGGAACAGGATGTGGAACGAGATGGTGAACGCGAACTGAATTCGGGCGAGATCCAGGGCCTCTAAACCGAACATAAGCTTTCCTCTATCAGATAACGGTTCCAAGACTGGCGGCCTTGGACCACTGCCCCCACGGGTATGGAGTGCGGCGAACTCGGATTCGTTCTTCTTTTTACAGGCATCGCGACGCAGGGAGTCTGCCAACGGGTCACGGATCAGTTCCGCAATGGGTCTTGATCTGGATCAATCAACGTTAAAAGAGTAGTCCCATTTCCGACGGGGAACCGCGTGGTCTTTTGCCGCGTGACAAGTTGCCTCACAGTCATGGCAACGCCCTGAAATACATCCCTGGCCGGGATCGGTGTCCGGGCAGGGAAAAATCGATGTCTGGCTAACTAAATTTTCTGTCATAGCAACTTCCTGTTACAGACTGGTGATAATCTCGCGGTTCCCCTCGATCAAGACCGGCCCGCAAATGCCCAGCCAAGAGCCCTTGCTGTTACGTCATCACCGCCCCTTTCTTGCGTTCTGGTTGGCCCGGATCTTCACCGCCAGCGGTTTTCAGATGCTCACCGTGGCGATCGGCTGGAATCTCTATCAACTGACCGGCAACGTGCTCGACCTGGGTCTGGTCGGACTGGTGGAATTCGCGCCACGCGTATTGTTCATGCTGCACACCGGCCACGTTGCCGATCGCTACGATCGGCGCAAGGTCGCGGCGATCTGCCAGTCGTTGCAGGCCCTGATTGCCCTGGCACTGGCCATCGGCAGCGCCACCGACCATGTCACCCGGGAAATGATCTTTATCCTGGCGTTCCTGCTCGGCGCCGCGCGCTCCTTCGAAATGCCGACCACCCAGGCACTGCTGCCGAGCATCGTGCCCAGTGCGCTGTTCCCGCGTGCCGTCGCCGCCGCACAATCTGCACAGCAATCGGCCACCATCGTCGCCCCGGCGCTCGGCGGTCTGCTTTATGCCTTCGGCAGCGTGTGGGTCTACGGGCCGACGGTGATTCTGTATGTCATCGCCTGCACCTTGATGCTCAACCTGCCCGCACGGCAAACCCCGCTGAACAAGGGCAAGGCGACACTGGATTCGTTGCTGGCGGGGATTCGCTTCATTCGTAGCCGCCCGGACATTCTCGGGGCGATTTCGCTGGATCTGTTCGCCGTGCTGCTCGGCGGCGCCACGGCGCTGTTGCCGGTGTTCGCCAAGGACATTCTGCTGACCGGGCCGTGGGGGCTGGGATTGCTGCGCTCGGCGCCGGCGGTTGGCGCGCTGATGATGTCGCTGTTCCTGGCGCGGTTTGCCGTCGAGCGAAACGTCGGTCGAGTGATGTTCACCGCCGTCGGTGTATTCGGCGTGGCAACCATCGCCTTCGGTCTGTCGACCTCGTTCTGGTTCTCCCTGGCGGTACTTGTCGTGCTGGGCGCGGCGGACATGATCAGCATGGTGATCCGCGCCTCGTTCGTGCAACTGGAAACCCCGGACGAAATGCGCGGGCGGGTCAGCGCGGTGAACGGCCTGTTCATCGGCGCCTCGAACCAGTTGGGCGAATTCGAATCCGGCCTGACCGCGCACTGGTTCGGCACCGTGCCGGCGGTGGTGATGGGCGGTATCGGCACACTGGTGGTGACCGGGACCTGGATCAAACTGTTCCCGACCCTGGCCAACCGCGACCGGATGCATGTGCCAGTGGAAGAGGTGAAAGCCTAGCTACACGGGCTCCACCAGCGGGGCCATCCCCCAAGCACAAATAGCTCGAAAAGATGCGGTACATAGATACCGCATTGAGTGTAATGTATCGCCTTACACTCGCCGCATGATCAAATCCTTTCAGCACAAAGGCCTTCGCGGCTTCTATGAAACCGGTTCGACTCGCGGGATTCGTGCCGATCACGCTAAACGGCTGTCGCGCATGCTGCAGTTCATGGATCGCGCAGCGGCTCCCGGGGATCTGGACCTTCCCGGTTGGCGTCTGCATCTACTGAAAGGGGAGCTTTGCGAGTACTGGTCACTCAGTGTGTCCGGGAACTGGCGGGTTATCTTTCGATTTGCAGGTTCGGATATCGAACTGATCGACTATCTGGATTACCACTGACAGGAGGCAGGCTCATGCCCATGCACAACCCGCCACACCCCGGTGAAACACTGCTGATGGACGTATTGCCGGAACTTGGCATCAGCGTTACCGAATTGGCTCGGCATCTGGGATTCGCTCGTCCTCATCTATCTCGCGTTTTGCACGGACATGCGCCGATCAGCCCGGATCTGGCCGTGCGACTGGAACGCGCGGGGATTGGCAAGGCTCGCATGTGGCTAGGCGTTCAAACCGATTACGACCTTTGGCAAGCCGAGCACCGTGAGCAGCCAGCCATTCGACCAATCGCTGCTCACGCCTGACCTTCTCAGGCCAGCAACTCCCCCGCCACCTTTGCTCTGGCGGCCTTGCCCGCCAGTTGCTCGACCAGTGTCAGCGCAAACGCAAGCGCGGCGCCGGAGCCCTGGGCGGTGATGCAATTACCGTCGACCACCACCGGTTGATCAACAAATGTGCAACCGGAAAGGTTATGACTGCTGACGGGCAGGCAGGTCATCCGGCGTTGACGTAATACACCGAAGCTTTGCAGAGCGACGGCCGGGGCTTCGGCGATGGCGGCGAACAGTCGTCCGGCACTGGCCTGATCCTTTAGCAGTTGTTGAAGAGGCTGGTGCGCGGCAAGGTGTTGTGCGCCGACCGCACCGCCGGGCAAGACAATCAGGTCGAAGGTCTGGGCCAGCACATCAATGAGCATGCCGTCGGCGGTCAGTCGCGTGCCTCGGGCGCAGGTCAGCATGCGCCGGCCCTCGATGCTGGCCGCCACCACTTCGATGCCGGCGCGGCGCAGCACGTCGATCAGGGTCACGCATTGCAGATCATCGATGCCCTCGGCGAGGGTAATCAGGGCTCTAAAGGTCATGGGCGCCATCCGCTGGGTGATCTTTAAAGCGTAGTCAGCTTTGCCCTGCCCTGTTCGGCGACAGCCGTTACTTGATGTAAAGCTGGGTCGACATCGTGTTGCGCGGGGCGTTGATCGAGGTGTTGCTGAAGGTAAAGGTGCCTTCCTGACGAGTCGCCAGATCGAAGGTGTACAGCGAACCGACGGTTTTCGCGCCCGGCGTGCATTCGGTCAGGTTGCCGTTATCGAAGGCACAGACCGGACTCCGGGTGCCGTTCACTTCAAAGCCGTCCAGTGCAGCCTGAGGCTGGCTCTGGCCGTAGCCGATTTCCAGCACATAGACCTTGATGCCCGGCGCGCTGTGATCGCAACGGGTCTGCACCTGGCCATCGGTAATGTCTTCGAGCCCGCAGGACGACGACTGAACCTTGATGACTTTCACCTCGCTCAATGGCGGTGCCGACGCCGCGAGTACCATCGGTGTACCGGCCAGCCACAAGGCAATCAGTCCAGCGGTCTTCATCCAACCCTTGTTCATGCGATCCATCCCCGAAAAAACAGCGCGCAGTATGGCGTAGTTGGCCGTGGTGCAAAACTTCGCCGACGATCGACACCAACATCCGCCATCTTCCTCACGCTGCTGGTATGATGCGCGGCTTTTTCCGGCCCACCACAATTTTCCAGGCGCTTGCGACGGTCTGTGCTTTGCTGTTGAGGTCGATACATTCACGGCGCCACGCGCGCCACGGGGAGCAGACATGCTGGAAAGGCTGTTTCAACTCAAGGCACACAACACCAACGTGCGGACCGAGATTCTCGCGGGCGTCACGACCTTCCTGGCCATGGCCTACATTCTGTTCGTCAACCCGAGCATCCTCGGCGAGACCGGCATGGACAAAGGCGCGGTGTTCGTCGCCACGTGCCTGGCAGCCGCCATCGGCTCCACGGTCATGGGCCTGATCGCCAACTACCCGATCGCTCTCGCACCGGGCATGGGTCTGAACGCCTTCTTTACCTACACCGTCGTGCTGCACATGGGCCACACCTGGCAAGTGGCGCTGGGCGCGGTGTTCATTTCCGCCGTGTGCTTCTTCCTGCTGTCGATCTTCCGCATCCGTGAATGGATCATCAACAGCATCCCGCTGCCGCTGCGTTCGGCGATTGCCGCCGGTATCGGCCTGTTCCTGGCACTGATCGCCCTGCACAACGCAGGTATCGTGGTCAGTAACCAAGCGACCATGGTCGGCCTCGGTGACCTGAAACAACCGGCCCCGATCCTCGCCACTCTCGGTTTCGCCCTAATCGTTGCCCTTGAAGCCCTGAAAGTGCGCGGCGCAGTGCTGATCGGCATTCTCGCGGTGACCATCGTTTCCATCGTGATGGGCTTCACCCCGTTCGGCGGCGTGACCTCGATGCCACCTTCGCTGGCCCCGACCTTCCTGCAACTGGACATCAAGGGCGCGCTGGACATCGGCCTGGTCAGCGTGATCTTCGCCTTCCTGTTCGTTGACCTGTTCGACAACTCCGGCACCCTGATCGGCGTCGCCAAGCGCGCCGGCCTGATGGGCAAGGACGGCCACATGCCGAAAATGGGCCGTGCACTGATCGCCGACAGTACGGCGGCGATGGCCGGTTCGCTGCTGGGCACCTCGACCACCACCAGCTACATCGAATCCGCTGCGGGCGTGAGTGCCGGGGGCCGCACCGGCCTGACCGCCATCGTCGTCGCGATCCTGTTCCTCCTGGCGTTGTTCTTCTCGCCACTGGCCTCCAGCGTACCGGCCTTCGCCACCGCACCAGCGCTGCTGTTCGTCGCCGTGCTGATGACTTCGGGCCTGGCGGAAATAGACTGGGAAGACATCACCGTCGCCGCGCCGGTCGTGGTCACCGCCCTGGCGATGCCTTTCACCTATTCCATCGCCAACGGCATCGCCTTCGGCTTCATCGCCTGGACTGCAATCAAACTGCTGTCCGGCCGCGCCCGTGAGCTGAACCCGGCGCTGGTGATCCTGTCGATTCTGTTCGTGATCAAGCTGGGTTGGTTCAACGCATGACTTTTGATTCCCAGGCCTACGCCGCACAACTCGAAGACAAGGTCACGCGTTTGCGTGACCTGCTGGCCCCGTTCGATGCACCGGAGCCAACGGTGTTCGACTCGCCGCTGCAGAACTTCCGCCTGCGCGCCGAATTCCGCCTGTGGCGCGAGGGCGGTGAGCGGCATTACGCGATGTTTTCCCAGGACGACAAACGCACGCCGATCCTGATCGAGGAATTCCCGATCGCCAGCCTGCGCATCAACCAGTTGATGCCGCAATTGAAGGCTGCCTGGCAGGCCAGCGCGGCGCTGAGCCACAAGCTGTTCCAGGTGGAGTTTCTGACCACCCTGGCCGGCGACGCGATGATCACTCTGTGCTATCACCGTCCGCTGGACGAGCACTGGCACGCGGCAGCCACCAAACTGGCGGCGGATCTGGGCGTCAGCATCATCGGTCGCTCCAAGGGCAAGCGCGAAGTGCTCGGCCTCGATTACGTGGTCGAGAAACTCGAAGTTGGCGGTCGCACATTCAGCTATCGCCAACCGGAAGGCGCGTTCACCCAACCCAACGGCACCGTGAACCAGAAGATGCTCAACTGGGCATACGAAGCGCTGGGCGATCGCAGCGACGATCTGCTGGAGCTGTACTGCGGCAACGGTAACTTCACCCTGCCGCTGGCAACCCGCGTGCGCAAAGTGCTGGCCACCGAAATCAGCAAGACCTCGGTCAACGCCGCGTTGAGCAACCTCGCCGAAAACGCTGTGGATAACGTCACGCTGGTGCGCCTGTCCGCCGAAGAGCTGACCGAAGCCCTGAACGAAGTTCGCCCGTTCCGTCGCCTGCACGGCATCGACCTGAAAAGCTACGAGTTCGGCAGCGTGTTCGTCGACCCGCCACGGGCCGGCATGGACCCGGACACCTGCGAACTGACCCGTCGCTTCGACAACATCCTGTACATCTCCTGCAACCCGGAGACCCTGGCGGCCAACATCGCCCAGCTGCACGACACGCACCGCATCACGCGCTGTGCGCTGTTCGACCAGTTCCCGTGGACTCACCACATGGAATCCGGCGTGCTGCTGACCCGACGTTGATCGCAAGTGCCAGAAACAAGAAAGCCGTCCTCACCGACGGCTTTTTTGTGCCTGTTCATGGCACGGGATCGATCTTGCGCGGGCGCCCGCCCTTCCTGCCGTTGGCCCGGGCAGCTTCGGCTTTCGCGGTGCTGCTCTGGCGGCCATTGCGCGAAGCGATCACCGAGGCGGCCATGGCCATCAATGGTTGACTGGCCGAGATCATGCCGGCGATGGAAACCTGCAGATCCTTGCCATCATGGCACAGCGCGGTGCCGGCAAAGCCGACGTTCAATCCGCTGAAGTCTTCCGGTTCGAAATCATCGAATTCCCGGTAGAGATTCACTGGCAGCAACACGCCGCTGTTGTCCTCGAAGTGAATCACCAGGCATGGTTTCTGAAAGGCCACCGACACGGCTTGCAGGCTGCTGCGTCGGCGCACGCCGCCACGGTCGACGGCTTCGTCCAGACGTTTTTCCGTGACGGGCCGATCCGCGTGCAAGGCGGCTTTGACTGTTTTCATAGTTCTATTTCCACTCCTTCGTGAGCGCCGACCAGGGCCAACAGGGTTTTGTTGACCTCAGGCTCGTAATACGCAGATCCGATCCTGAAACTCGTGCTGGTGACCTCCCGCAGCACCGCCACCTGATTCGACTGTCCGTCCCACCACTGATTGTCGAGACAAGCGGTGCGCAATCGAGTCCACCAGATCCAGCGGGCCCGCCGCAGATGATCGGTTTCGCGCAGCGACTGGCGCAGCCCTTCAAGCAGACTGACCGGCGGTCGATGCGACAACGGCACCACATCCCACAGTTCGACGCCGTTGTGCCAGAAACTGAATTTGAAGCGGGCGCTCCAGGCGCCTGCATCCACATGTGCGTGGGGCGGACAATGTTCGTCACGCAACATGATCACCACTGACAGTCCTTTGTAACTGCATACCTTCATGCTAACCCATCCGTTAGGTTTAAACGTTTCAACACTTGCCATTCCCTGGCAAATCCGACCATCGGCGCCAACGTCTGCTGTGGCCGTTACCTTTCGAGCCTAGTGCGGGAGCCGAAAAAGCCGCGGGCAAAATGGTAAGCAGTTCTTTCGCACCGGCTGCGCATTTGCTACATACGAAGACTCATTCCCCGGTGTAATCAATCATGCAGCGACACTTCGACGATCTTCAGCTGGGCAGCATCGAGTTGTTTTGCCTGGCCGCCGAGTGCGGCAGTTTCACCGGCGCGGCGCAGGCGGCTTCGGTGACGCCGGCAGCGGTGAGCCGCTCGGTATCACGCATGGAAGAACGCCTGGGCGTGCGGCTGTTTGCACGCACCACCCGCAGCGTGAAACTGACCGATAGCGGCCGTCGCTATTACGAAGAATGCAGCCAAGCGCTGGCTCAACTGGTCGAGGCGCAACGGGAAGTCATGGGCCAGCAGCAGGAACCGTCCGGCATCCTGCGTATCAGTATTCCTACGACTTACGCCCATCACCGGATCCTGCCGCTGCTGCCGGCCTTTCGCGCGCGATTCCCGCAGGTGAAGGTCGACATGCACATCAGCAACCGCAACATCGACTTCGTCGGCGAGGGCTACGACATGGCGATCCGCGTGCGGGCGATTCCCGATTCGGGTTTGATCGCCCGGCATCTGGAAGATGCGGCGCTGGTGATGGTTGCCAGCCCCGATTACCTGAAACGCGCCGGTACGCCGCAGACCCTCGAAGACCTCGAACAGCACGAGTGCATTCAGTACGAATTACCCAGCAGTGGGCGGCGGATCACCTGGCTGTTTTACGACGAAGACGCGCCACGGGAAATCCTCGCCGAGGGCAATTTCTGCTGCTCGGACGATGTGCTCGGTGGCGTGACCCTGGCCAGGCACGGTGCCGGGTTATTCCAGACTTATCGCTTCATCGTCGAAAAAGAACTGGCCGACGGCTCGCTGATAGAAGTGCTCAAACCCTACAACGGGCGCTCGCGACCGTTCACGCTGCTGTACCCGCAGAATCGCCACATGCCGCTGCGGGTCAGGGCTTTCATCGATTTTCTGGTCGAGAAGTTGCCGCACTGAATTGCACCAGTGTGCGATCACCGCACACAAAACCGGGCTGTCGATGCAGAGCAATTGATTAAAGTAACCATCTAGTACAATTTAACTCCACAGGTCGAAACCCTCGGCCCAAGCCAAAAACAATAAGTGGAGTTTGCCCCCATGCCCCCTATCGTTCTGGTGCTCAACGGCCCGAACCTGAACCTGCTCGGCACCCGTGAACCGGCGACCTACGGTCACGAAACCCTGGCCGACATTTCTGCCCTGTGCGGGCGCGCCGCCGAAGAGTTCGGCCTGGCCGTGGAGTTTCGCCAGACCAACCACGAAGGCGAACTGCTCGACTGGATTCACGGCGCCCGTCAGCGCTGCGCCGGCATCGTGATCAACCCAGCCGCCTGGACTCACACCTCGGTCGCGATCCGCGACGCTCTGGTCGCCAGCGAATTGCCGGTGATCGAAGTGCACCTGTCCAACGTCCACGCCCGCGAGCCGTTCCGTCACCATTCGTTCGTCTCGGCCATCGCCACAGCCGTGATGTGCGGCTTCGGCAGCCACGGCTATCGCCTGGCCCTGGAACATTTCAGCCAGCGGCTGAAGGGGTGATCCGCATGAACCGCAACAACGTGATACTCGCCGGGCTGATCGGCGCCGGCATCCAGGCCTCCCGCACCCCGGCGCTGCATGAACACGAAGGTGACGAACAGGGCCTGCGTTATCTGTACCGGCTGATCGATCTCGATCAACTGCAACTGGACAGCAACGCCCTGCCCGATCTGCTGCTGGCCGCCGAACGCATGAATTACACCGGGCTGAACATCACCTTCCCGTGCAAGCAGGCAATCATTCCGCTGCTCGATGAACTATCCCCGGAAGCCCGAGGCATCGGTGCCGTGAACACGGTGGTGCTGAAGGACGGCAAACGCGTCGGCCACAACACCGATTGCCTGGGTTTCGCAGAGGGTTTTCGTCGCGGTCTGCCAGACGTCACCCGCGAACGTGTGGTCCAGATGGGCGCCGGTGGCGCAGGCGCGGCAGTGGCCCACGCCTTGTTGAGCGAAGGCGTACAGCAACTGAGCATTTTTGATGTGGACGTGGAGCGCGCCGAAAGCCTGGCCAACAACCTCAACCAGCATTTCGGCGCTGGCCGGGCGGTTGCCGGGCATGATCTGGCGAGCACACTGAGTCAGGCGAATGGCCTGGTAAACACCACGCCGATGGGCATGGCCAAATTACCGGGCATGCCCGTGCCGGCGGCGTTGCTGCGACCCGAGTTGTGGGTGGCGGAGATCGTGTATTTCCCACTGGAAACCGAACTGCTGCGCAACGCTCGCGCCTTGGGCTGCCGAACCCTGGACGGCGGCAACATGGCGGTGTTTCAGGCGGTGAAAGCGTTTGAACTGTTCAGCGGCAGAGTGCCGGATGCGCAGCGAATGCTCGCGCATTTTCAAAGCATGAATGGATAAAACCGTGAGGGGGCGACGCCCCCTCGACTTTGGTCACGCCTGCAGGTAGCGCAGCACCGACTCGCAAATCATCTCGCGATGACGCTGCTTGATGCTTTCGTCCGGCAGGTCGATCTGAAAGATCTCACCGAACGTGTGGCGGTTCGATACGCGATAGAAGCAGAACGAACTGATCAGCAGATGCACGTCCAGCGCGTCGAGCCCGGCGCGGAACACCCCTTCTTCAGCACCGCGACGCAGAATCTCGCCCAGGGAATCGAGGATGGTGTTGTTCATCGCCTTGATCGCGTCGGAACGCTTCACGTACTCGGCGTTGTGGATGTTTTCGATGCTGACGATCCGCACGAAATCGACGTTGCGATCGTGGTGATCGAAGGTGAACTCCACCAGACGCCGGATCGCTTCCACCGGCGGCAGTTCGGCCAGGTGCAGACGGTTCTCGGTGTTGCGGATATCGCCGTAGAGCTTCTCCAGCACCTCGACGTACAACTGCTCCTTGCTGCCGAAGTAGTAATAGATCATGCGCTTGGAGGTGTGGATGCGCTCGGCGATCGCGTCGACGCGAGCGCCGGACAGACCCTGCTGGACGAACTCGACGATCGCCTCCTGCAGGATATTCTCGCGGGTCTTTTCCGGGTTGTTCTTGCGACTTTTGCGCGGCTCTACCGCTGGTAGATCGGGGGCTGCGGAAAGTTCTGAAGTCATCGTCATTGCGGGCTCACGGCCATCACTGCACAGGCTGGCGATTATGGGCCGCGCGCCCCAGTGAAGGAAGCCGCGCGACCCGTGTTTAATCCCGCGTTTACGAATTTCCTACAACTTGGCCTGGCGAACCGCACCACTGCGTGATTTGGCCATCGCCGCCAGCCGCACCGCGACGTTGGCCGCGCCATAACCGGCGTAACCGTTCTTGCGCTGGATGATCTCGAAGAAGAAACGCCCTTCGAACGGCTCGGTGTAGACGTGGAACAACTCGCCACCCTGCGCATCGCGGTCGTACAGCACGTTGTAGTACGCCAGTTCGCTGAGGAATTCGTCATCGAAATCGAAGCGCGCCGCCAGGTCGTCGTAATAGTTGAGCGGGATATCCAGCAGCGGTACGCCCGCCTCTTTCGCCCGGCTGACTTCGGCGAAGATATCGTCGCAATCGAAGGCGATGTGATGCACCCCGGAGCCGCGATAACTCGACAGCGCGTGTGAGATCGCGGTGTTGCGGTTCTCGGAAATGTTCAGCGGCAGACGGATCGAACTGTCGCGGCTACGCAGCGCGCGACTCTTCACCAAGCCATACGGATCGGGCAGCACCACTTCGTCATCGGCCTCGAAATCCAGCAGGCTCTTGTAGAACAGCACCCAGCTGTCGAGGCTGTCCGCCGGCAGCGCCATGGCCATGTGATCGATGCGCTTGAGCCCGCCGCGAGCCACCGCGTCCGGCAGCAGATTGAAGTCGGTGCCGTAGACATCCGCTTCCTGATCCACCAGGTAAATCAGGCTGCCGTCCGACGCACGCACCGCCGCCAGCTCCAGTTCGTTGGGGCCGACCAGTCCGCGATACGGCTGACCTTTATAAGCGACGGCGCGGGCCAGCGCGCTGGCGCTGTCCTTGACCCGCACGGCGGTGGCGCACAGCGACGGGCCGTGGGCCTCGAAAAAGCTGTGGCCGAACGAATAGGGTTCCGAGTTGAGGATCAGGTTGATATCGCCCTGACGCAACAGGCTGACGCTCTTGGAACGATGCTGACCGGCCTTGACGAAACCCAGCCGCTCCAGCCAGTTCGACAGCTTGGCCCCGAGGCTTTCATCCACGGCGAACTCAAGAAACTCGATGCCGTTGTACTCGCTGGCCTTCGGCGTTTCGAAGAGGATTTTGCGGTTATCCACAGGACGGATGTCCTGCTCCAGACGCTGGCGGGTTTTCTCCTCCAGGTACAGCAGCGAACGCAGACCGTCGGCCGCATTGGCCCGAGGCGGTGCGGCGCGGAAGCCGTCGTTGAAAATTTCCAGCGACAGCGGTCCGGTGTAACCACTCTGGATGATCGGTGCGAGGAAACCCGGCAGATCGAATTCGCCCTGCCCCGGGAAGCAGCGGAAATGCCGGCTCCACTCCAGCACGTCCATCGCCAGGATCGGCGCGTCGGCCATTTGCACGAAGAAAATCTTGTCGCCGGGAATCTCGGCAATCGCCCGTGGATCGCCCTTGAGCGACAAGGTGTGGAAGCTGTCGAGCAACACGCCGAGGGCCGGGTGATCGGCCTGACGCACGATGTCCCAGACCTGTTGATAAGTATTGACGTGACGGCCCCAGGCCAGCGCTTCATAACCGATACGCAGGCCACGGGCGCCGGCGCGCTCGGCCAGCAGGCGCAGGTCGTCGATGAGGATCTGTTGATCGCCAATACTGTCGGGGGAGGCATTGCTGCAGACCAGCACCAGGTCGGTGCCCAGTTCCTGCATCAGGTCGAACTTGCGCTCGGCCCGCTCCAGGTTACGGTCCAGACGATCACGGCGGCAGCCTTCGAAATCGCGGAACGGCTGGAACAGCGTGATGGCGATCCCGAGGTCGGCGCACATCTGCCGGATTTCCCGGGGGCTGCCGTCGTAATACAGAAGATCGTTCTCGAAAATCTCCACCCCGTCGAACCCGGCGGCGGCAATGGCTTCGAGTTTTTCCGGCAGGGTTCCGCTCAAGGAGACGGTGGCAATGGATCGCTGCATGTTTCAACTCCCGGTGGAGACGTCGGCTACGGAAATTGCGCCGCTTTTATAGGGTGAGCGAATTATTGGTCCCGGTTTTTCATTGAGCAATTTAAACTGTACTACCCGGTTAGTTTTGCGTGCGATTATCGAACAGAATGCCGGTTTGGCGAATTGACGATTTTTCGTCCACTGCCCAACATCCCTTTCACCTTGAGTCCGGAACTGAACCACCGGTCGCAGCGTGCACAAAAAAAGCACACCAAATAACAAATCCAAAAACGGGTGGAACACATGATTCCTTCACAGACTTCCCGCATGGCTCCGGCCATGAGCACTGCCACGGGTGGCATCGGCGACAAGATCCGCGGCGCCATGGCCGTCGGCAAGACCCGTTGGGGCATGCTGGCGCTGGTGTTTTTCGCCACCACCCTGAACTACATCGACCGCGCCGCCCTCGGCGTCATGCAGCCGATCCTCGCCAAGGAAATGAGCTGGACGGCGATGGACTACGCCAACATCAACTTCTGGTTTCAGGTCGGCTACGCGATCGGCTTCGTGCTGCAAGGACGGCTGATCGATCGGGTCGGCGTCAAGCGCGTGTTCTTCTGCGCGGTGCTGCTCTGGAGCCTGGCCACCGGCGCCCACGGCCTGGCGACCTCGGCGGTGGGCTTCATGGTCTGCCGGTTCATCCTCGGCCTGACTGAAGCGGCGAACTACCCGGCTTGTGTGAAGACCACACGCCTGTGGTTCCCGGCCGGCGAGCGCGCCGTGGCCACCGGCATCTTCAACGCCGGCACCAACGTCGGTGCGATGTTCACCCCGATGCTGCTGCCGCTGATCCTTCACGTGTGGGGCTGGCAGGCTGCGTTCCTGTGCATGTCGGCACTGGGCGGGATCTGGCTACTGTTCTGGGGCCTGAAGTATTTCAACCCGGAAGATCACCCGAGCGTGAAACAGTCGGAGCTGGAATACATCCAGAAAGAAGTCGAACCGGAACAGGCCCGCGTGCCGTTCTCGAAAATCCTGCGCATGCGCGGCACCTGGGCCTTCGCCCTCGCTTACTCGCTGACCGCGCCGGTGTTCTGGTTCTACCTGTACTGGCTGCCGCCGTTTCTCAATCAGCAATACAACCTGGGCATCAACGTTACCCAGATGGGCATTCCGCTGATCATCATCTACGTCACCGCCGACTTCGGCAGCGTGGGCGGCGGGATTCTGTCTTCGTTCCTGATCGGTCGCGGCATGAACTCGATCAAGGCGCGGCTGCTGTCGATGTTCCTGTTCGCCTGCTGCATCATCGGCGTGGTGATGGCCGCCGGCTCCGCCAACCTGTGGATCGCGGTTGCCGCCATCTCTCTGGCCATCGGCGCGCATCAGGCCTGGACCGCCAACATCTGGAGCCTGGTGATGGACTACACGCCCAAGCACATGATGAGCACGGTGTTCGGTTTCGGCGGCATGTGCGCGGCGATCGGCGGGATGTTCATGACCCAGATCGTCGGCCACATCCTGACCGTCACCAATAATAACTACACCGTGCTGTTCACCCTGATTCCGGCGATGTACTTCATCGCGCTGACCTGGATGTACTTCATGGCACCGCGCAAGATTCCTACCGTTACCGAGTAGCCCTTCAATACTAAGTAGCCCTTCAATACTAAGTAGCCTTCCTGCACTGACCGGCCTGATTTCAGGCCGGTCACGTCTTCAGCGCCGGCTCTGCTGCCACGCTGCCGCCAGTCCGCTGCAACAGATCACCGCAATCCCGATCACCGTCATCAGGGTCGGTGTGTGCGCAAACAGCAACCAGCCCAACAATCCCGCAAACACGATCTGGCAATAACCGAACGGCGCCAGCAACGCCGGCGCGGCATGGCGGAACGCCTGGGTCAGAAACAGGTGCGCGGTCATTCCGCAACTGCCCAGCGCCAGCATCAACAACGCATGCCCCAGGCTCGGCACCTGCCAGAAGAACGGCACCAGCGCACTCATCACCAGCGTGTTGCACAGCCCGGCGAAAAAGTTGCTGGTGGTCGGGCTGTCGATTTCCGCGAGCTTGCGGGTGAGCAACTGATAGAAGCAGAAAAACAGCGCCGAACAGAACGGCAACAGAATCGCCGGGGTGAACAAGTCACCGCCCGGATGGACGATGATCAGCACACCGATGAACCCGCACACCACCGCGATCCACTGACCGCGCGTCACCCGTTCCTTGAGCAGCGGCACCGACAGCGCCGTCACCAGCACCGGCGCAAGAAAGTTGACCGCCGTGGCCTCGGCTAGCGGGATATACAGCAACGCCGTGGTGAAAAACAGGCTGGTGCCCAGCAGGCACAACGCCCGCGCCAACTGCCACAACGGACGTTTGGTGCGCAGCACGCGCAACCCGGACTGCGGCAGGAAAATCCCCGCCATCAGCAGCGTGTGCACCAGATACCGCGCCCATACCACCATGACGATCGGATAAAAACCCGAAAGGTATTTCGACAGCGCGTCGTGACTGGAGAACAGGAAGGTTGCCACGACAATCAGCAAGATCCCTTTGAAGGGTTGGTTGACGCCGGAAAGCGGAGTGCTGACGGTCATTGGCTCTCTCTGAATGAAAAATAAACGGTGACGAGGACGCAGGCGCCCTCGCCCCTTGAAGCAGACTTAAAGCCGGGCCAACAATTCCCGTGTCCGGTCGATCGCCATTTGCGCCCGCTGCAAACCACTCACGCCTTGCTCCAGCAATTTGACCGTGGGAATTTCCAGACTCAGGGGAAGGTTAGCCGGAAGACTGCGCAACAAACCGATCAAGTCACAATCGCCCTCGCCGGGAAACCGTCGTTCATTGCGAGCCTGACGCAAGATCTCGGCCATGTCCGTCGGCCTCGGCCCGGCTACATCGCACAACTGTGCATAGCGCAGCCGCGAGGCCGGCACACCGTCCAGATCTTCCAGCCGCGATCCGGAACGGTCGAAGTGAAACGCATCGACCAGTACCGCCCCGTTTTCGCGCCCGGCCTTGTCGACGATGCGCAACGCCTGTTCGAGATTGCGCGCATCGGTCCATGGCATGAACTCCAGATGCGGATGCAAACCGTAGGGCGCCGCCAGATCGCAGAGTGCCGCAAAATTATCGGTGAGCCGCTGCTCGTCAGGATCGTTACCGGCGACCAGCAACTCGCTGGCACCGAACTCCGCGCCGACGCTAAGCAGTTGGTCGAAATCCGCAACCACCGTCTGCGCTTTCAAACGCAGGATTTCCACGTCGAGCACGCCGATTCCGGTGTCACGCAAACGCGCCAGTGTCTGACGCCGCAAATCGCCATCGGCTACCAATGGAAAGTGATATTCCTCGGGCGTCGCCGGCTCCAGACGCAGGCCGACATGGCTGTAACCGGCACGGGCCGCGACCTCGACCATCTCGGGTGGCGACAACTCCAGCACGGTCAGGCTGGCGAGGGATAGAATTCGTTCGTTCATGTTCAGGCCTCGATCTGCGCAGGTTCGGTGGCGCGACCGCTGGCCGCTGCTTCACGGATGGCCTCGACCAGCGCCAGAGTGCGGGCGGCATCGGCGGCACTCACCAGCGGTTCAACCTCCCGTCGCGCCACGCGGACGAAATGCTGCAACTGCAACCGCAGGGCTTCATCAGGCGTGAACGGTTCATCGACCGACAGCAACGGCTCGTGCCAACCGGCGTCCACCTGATCGGCGCTGTAATGCCAGCGCTTGAGCTGCGGAATGCTCAAGGCCCCGGCCGTTCCCGCCAGCAAGTAGCAAGGTTGATCGGCCTGGCGCGGATAGGCGGGGTTTTCCCCGGAGTTCAACTCCCAGCTCCACGGCGCCGCCACCGCATCGGAACCGGTCAGCGTACCCAGCGCTCCGCCGTCGAACTGCAGCAGGATCGCCGCGCTGTCTTCATTGGCAAAACCACGCAACGCACGGTCGGTGATCGCCTGCACCGAACGCACTTCGCCGCACAGATGACGCAGCAGATCGAGGTCGTGAATCAGATTGGTCAACAGCATGCCCGCGCCCTCTTCGCGCCGCCACGCGGTTTCGAAATACTGGTCAGGCTTGCGCAACTGGAACAACGCAGTCACCAGCGTCAGCCGCCCCAATGCTCCGCCCTTGACCAGTTCATGGGCTCGCACGATCAACGGATTGTGCCGCCGATGATGGCCAACCAGCACCGGCACGCCACTGCGTTTCACCGCCGCCACCAGTTCCCGCGCCTCATCCAGGTTTACGCCCACCGGTTTTTCCAGCAACACCGGAACACCAGCGGCGAGGCAATCCAGCGCAGTGCTGACGTGCTGATTATTCGGATTGGCGACGATCACTGCGTCTGGCCGATTTTGCTCCAGCATCTGACGGTGATCGGCGAAATGCGCCACACCCCACTCCGCCGCCAGGGCCGGTGCCTGAGGGCCGGGGTCGGCCACGGCGCATAACGCGGCCTCAGGGAGATTCTTCAGGTGCCGGTAATGTTGCTGGCCCATGTTACCGGCGCCGATCAGGGCGATGCGAAGGGGCGGGTTCAAGGTGCGATCCTCTTGTGATTGTTGTGGGAAAACTCACTCCATCAACAATTTAGAACCCGGTTCCATATTCTCACACCCGTCCGACTGAAAAGTGGGCGAACAGCGCACAGCTTCGCTTAAACGAATAACTCCGAGGCCAGACTGGCTGCCGACAATTCCTCAGTAAACGTCAGCAACAGCGGCGCCAGTTCATGCAATCGCGCCCCCGGCATTCGTGCGCTCGGCCCGGCGATGCTGAGCACGCCGATCACCCGGCCATCGGCGGGATGTTTCACCACGGCAGCAATCGCCGAAGTGCCCACCGCCGAGCTTTCTTCCACACAGGCATAACCCTGTTCACGGGCCACGCGCAGGCGTTCGAGCAGTTCAATATTGGAGCGCGGCGCGTTGGGCCCGATATCCGCCGGCACCTCCGCGCCTTGGCGTTCGACCAGCGACAACGCCTCGGCGTCGCTCATGCACGCCAGCCACGCATGGCCCGATGCGGTGTAGAACAGCGGCGCATCGCGGCCCATGTCCGGGTCGTAACGCAGACCGGTGCGGGCGCCCTGGGCCTTGGCGATCCAGGTCTGGCGCTCGCCGTCGATCACCCCAAGGCGCACCAGCTCACCGGTTTCCTGGGCCAGGCGATCCAGCACCGGCTGCACGATGTCGGCCCCGCTGCTCGACAGGTACTGAAAGCCCATCGCAACCAGTTTGGTCGACAGGTGATAACGCAACGTCTCCGGATTCTGCCGCACGTAACCCAGGCGGATCAGCTCGGCGAGCAGGCGGTGCGTCGCGCTCTTCGGAATGTCCAGTTGCTCGGCCAGGGTCTGCATCGGCAGCCCGCGCGGATCACTGGTGAGGCTTTCCAGCACGCTGAAAACCCGTTCGATTTGACTGCCGGCCATGATGCGCTCTCGGTGAAATTTCGCCGATTCTAGAAGACATCCCGAGGAATGCGAAATCTGGAACCCGGCGTCCGATAACCGCCCACTTTGCGGCGTCAGTCGGTTGATCTGCTTCGCCCGCACTGGTTATTTTCTGGAACATGATTCTAAAAACAACTGATTGCTGGAGCCCTTGCTGATGTCTGCCCTTCCCGATATCGACTGCGACGTTCTGGTGGTCGGCTCCGGCGCCGCTGGTTTGTCGGCCGCCGTCACCGCCGCCTGGCATGGCTTGAAGGTCATCGTGGTGGAAAAGGATCAGGTGTTCGGCGGCGCCACCGCGTGGTCCGGCGGCTGGGCGTGGGTGCCGTGCAATCCGCTGGCCCGGCGCGCCGGGATCGTGGAAGACGTGGAACTGCCGCGCACCTATCTGCGCCACGAACTCGGCGAGCACTACGACCCGGCGATGATCGACGCCTTCCTTGAAGCCGGCCCGCGCATGGTGGCGTTCTTCGAACAACACACCGCCCTGCAATTTGCCGACGGCAACGCCATCGCCGACATCCACGGTGAAACACCGGGCGCCGGCACCGGCGGACGCTCGGTGATTGCCGCCCCCTATGACGGACGAAAGGTCGGGCGCCTGCTCAAGCGTCTTCGCACAACCATGCGCGAAACATCGTTCATGGGCATGCCGATCATGGCCGGTGCGGACCTGTCGGCGTTTCTCAATCTGACCCGCTCGTTGTCGGCGGCCTGGCACGTGACCCGGCGTTTCACTCGCCACCTGTTGAACCTGGCGCTGCACGGCCGGGCGATGCAACTGGTCAACGGCGTGGCGCTGGTGGCGCGGCTGGCGAAGTCCGCCGAAGACCTCGGCGTACTGCTGTGGGAATCGGCGCCAGTGACGGAACTGTTGCGCGACGATTCACGCATCACCGGCGCTCGCGTGAACACCACAAAAGGCCCGGTCAATGTCCATGCCCGCAAAGCCGTGGTGCTCGCCGCTGGCGGATTTGCCAACGACATCGAGCGGCGCAAAGCCTTGTTCCCTCGCACGCCCACCGGTCATGAACATTGGGCGCTGCCTCCGCTGGCAGTCAATGGCGATGGCCTGCGACTGGGTGAAACCGTCGGAGCCCGGGTCAACACCGATGTGGCCTCGCCCGTGGCGTGGGCGCCGGTCTCGCAGGTGCCACATTCCGACGGCAGCATCGGCCATTTCCCACACATCATCGAACGCGGCAAACCGGGCGTCATCGGCGTGCTGCGCAACGGCCAGCGCTTCGTCAACGAAGCCAACGGCTATTACGACTACGTCAGCGCCATGGTCGCCGCCGCCCCCGAGGGCGAAGAGGTCGCGTCCTGGCTGATCTGCACCCGCGCGTTCCAGCGCCGTTACGGGCTCGGCATGTCTCGGCCGTTTCCGGTGCCGGTGTCAGGTTTTATCCGCAGCGGTTATCTGAAAACCGGCGATACCCTGGAGGAATTGGCCAGCGCATGCGGCATCGACGCGAAGGGTTTACGCGCCACCGTCGATGATTACAACCACCATGCCCGGCACGGCGAAGACCCGCTGTTCGGTCGCGGCTCGACCCCGTACAACCGCAAACAGGGTGATCCGGCGCAACAGCCCAATCCGTGCGTCGCTCCTATCGAACACGGCCCGTTCTACGCGGTGAAGGTGCAGCCGGGCTGCTTCGGCACCTTCGCCGGGCTCAAGGTCAACCCGCATGCGCAAGTGCTCGACGCCGAAGACTGGCCCATCGCCGGTCTCTACGCCGCCGGTGGCGACATGGCCAGCATCATGGGCGGGCATTATCCGGCGGGCGGGATCAACCTCGGCCCGGCCCTGACTTTCGGTTACATCGCAGCCCGGCACATGGCGGGCGTCACGGCTTTCGAACAGGAGATCGACCATGCAGCACATCGTTAACAGACAAGGACTGAACCTGCCAAAACTCGGCCTCGGCACCTGGCCGATGCTCGGCGACGAATGCACCCGCGCCGTGGAGCAAGCGCTGGAACTCGGTTACCGGCACATCGACACGGCAGCGGCCTACAACAACGAAGATGCAGTCGGACAGGCCCTGGCGAATACGCCGACACCCCGCGAGCAGATTCACGTCACCACCAAGGTCTGGTGGGACCAGTTGCAACCGGATGCCATGCGTCATTCGCTGGATCGCAGCCTCAAGGCCTTGCGCAGCGAGTACGTCGACCTGTTCATGATTCATTGGCCGACCACCGACTGGGACCTGCCGCGCACCCTTGAGACCCTCGCGTCGTTCAAGGAGCAAGGTTTGGCTCGCAACATCGGTGTAGCGAATTTTCCGCTGCCGCTGCTGCGCAAAGTCGTCGAGGAATACGGCATCCCTCTGTCAGCCATTCAGGTCGAGTACCACGTCCTGCTCGGACAAAACGCCCTGCTCGACTACGCCCGTCAACATGATCTGGCGCTCACGGCCTACACGCCACTGGCGCGTAACAAGGTCTCGGAGATTCCACAGATTCAGCAGATCGCCGAAAAACACGGCGTGCTGCCGACTCAAGTGGCGCTGAAGTGGCTGCTGGATCAGGACAACGTGGCGGCGATTCCCAAGGCCAGCAGCAAGACCAATCAACTGGCCAACCTGGCCTCGCTGAATGTCAAACTGGATGACGACGACCGGGCGCTGATCGCTGCGTTGTCCAAGCGCGAACGTCAGGTCAGCCCGGACTTCGCGCCGGTGTGGGATGCCTTCGACCGCTGATACCTGACCCGGCGAAAGAAATCCGCCGGCGGATTGAATTCCCGGCGCTCGCGCTCGTCAATAACAGGCCCGACCTCGTCACCCCGAGGCCGGGCCTTTGTGCGTGTGTGTGAATAGACGGACGACCGGACTGGCGCCACACTCACACACCAGCAACACTCATCACCACGATCAGACAGAGGATTCCCACATGCTATGGAAAAAAGGCCGACGCAGTGACAACGTCGTCGATGCCCGTGGCGATGACATGGGCGGTGGTGGCGGTATGCGCTTCGGCGGCGGCAAGGGCCTGAGCCTCGGGGCGATCCTGCTGATCGTCGGCATCGGCTGGATCACCGGCCAGGACCCGCTGCAGATCCTCGGCCAGCTCACCGGGCAGATGACCGAACAATCGGCCCCCACTTCGCAAACCCGTCAGGCACCGCCGGCCAACGATGAACAGGCCGAATTCGTGCGTTCGATCCTCGGCGACACCGAGGACACCTGGGGCGCGATCTTCCAGCAGGCCGGCCGGCAATATAAGGATCCGACCCTGGTGCTGTTCAGCAACCGGGTCAATTCCGCCTGCGGTCTGGCGACCTCGGCCACCGGCCCGTTCTACTGCCCGGCAGACCAGAAAGTCTATCTGGACATGGCGTTCTTCCAGGAAATGGCCCAGCGCTTCAAGGCTGCCGGCGACTTCGCCCAGGCCTACGTAATCGCTCACGAAGTCGGACATCATGTGCAGACGCTGCTCGGCGTCTCGGCGAAAATTCAGACAGCCCGCCAGCAAGGCCGGCAGATGGAAGGTGACGGCGGTCTGCTGGTGCGTCAGGAACTGCAAGCCGATTGCCTGGCCGGGGTCTGGGCCTACAACGCGCAGAAGCGTCTGAACTGGCTGGAACCGGGCGACATCGAAGAAGCCTTGAACGCAGCGAACGCCATCGGTGATGATCGCCTGCAACAACAGGGTCAGGGCCGTGTGGTGCCGGACTCGTTTACTCACGGTACGTCGGCGCAAAGGGTGCGCTGGTTCAAAACCGGATTCGCCCAGGGCCAGGTCGGCCAGTGCGATACCTTTGCGGCGAAAAACCTGTAAATGCATAAATGGCTGTTGGCTTTACTGTTCATCGGCGGCACCGCCCAAGCGGCCGGCGTCGACGCAATCAGTCCCGGGCGCCTGCAATTGCAGGCCGGCGAAATGGCGGTGGGCATCGGCCCGGCGCCGGCGAAAATCGAGCGCGTGCTGATCGTCATTCATGGCCGCCTGCGCAACGCCGAGACCTATCGCAAAAGCGGCGAAGTCGCGGCGGAACTGGCCGGGCAAACCGCCAACACCCTGGTGATCGCCCCGCAGTTTCTCAACGAAAGCGATGTGTCGCTCTACTCGCTACCCGCCAGCGTGCTGCGCTGGCAAGGCAACGAGTGGATGGGCGGCGGGTTATCCACAGGGCCGAATCCGCTGAGTTCCTACGCCGCACTGGACGAAATCGTCGGAAGGCTGAGCGATCGCAAGCAGTTTCCGGACGTGAAGCAGATCGTGATCTTCGGTCACTCCGGCGGTGCCCAGGTGGTGCAGCGTTATGCGCTGCTGGCCCAGGAACAGCCGGCGCTCAAGACCGAAGGCATTCGCTTGCGTTATGTGGTGGCCAACCCGTCGTCCTACGCCTACTTCAATGAGCAACGCCCGGTGGCCTTCGATCATGCGAAGTGCCCGGGTTTCAACCGCTGGAAGTACGGTCTGGTGGACCCGCCGATCTACGCGGGTGGGCAAACGCCCGCGCAGCTTGAAGGCCGTTACGTCAAACGCGAGGTGATTTATCTGCTGGGCCAGCAGGACACCGACCCGCAGCACCCGGCGCTGGACAAGAGCTGCGCCGCCAAAGCCCAGGGGGCTTATCGACTGGAGCGCGGCAAGCTGTTTTTCGGTTACTTGCTGCGTCGTCACCCTGAAGGGGTCAATCAGCGCCTGATCGAAGTGCCCGGGGTCGGTCATAACGGCGACGGCATGCTGACCTCGCCGGAAGGCCAGAAAGCACTGTTCGAGCAATAAAAAACGGGGGCAGAAGCCCCCGTTTTTTTTCAAGCGAACAACATTCGCCGCAACTCCACACAATCCTTCGCATGCCAATCGGTCAGCTCCGGCCACGGATTGTCCGGCAGGTTCACCAGCACCGTGTGCGTACCCGCTGCCCGACCGCAGTCGAGGTCGAAGCGGTAATCTCCGACCATCACCATCTCGCTCGCCGGCACTTGCCAGGCTTCGGCCAGTTTCAGCAAACCGCCCGGATGCGGTTTCGGCGGCGCTTCCTCGCGACCCAGCACATCCTCCACCGCAAAGCAGTCGGCCAGGCCGATGGCTTCCAGCGTCACATGGGCCAGCTCCCGCGCATTGCGGGTCAGGATGCCCAGGCGATAACCCTTGGCGTGCAGGTCGCGCACCAGCTCCACCGCGCCGACCGCCGGGGTCGAGCCGAGCGCCAGATCCCGCTCATGTTCCAGCAGCCACGCATGTTTCGCCGCCGCTTCATCGGCAGGTAATGCCGCGAGGTGGGTAAGGATGTCGTCCTCCGGCGGGATCGCCAGCGCCACGCGAATCGCCGCGAAGTCATGCACGGCGACGGTCAGGGTGCCGTCCATGTCGAACACCCAGTGCCGCACATCCGCCAGACTCATGCCCAGTCCTTGCGATGACGGATCAGGCCTTCCTGAGTCACCGACGCCACCAGTTGTCCGGCGCGGTTGAACACGCTGCCACGGGAGAACCCGCGCGAGTTGCCGGCCCACGGGCTGTCCATGGCGTAGAGCAACCAGTCATCGGCGCGCAGATCGTTGTGGAACCACAAGGCGTGGTCAAGGCTGGCGACCTGCATGTCTTTCTGCCAGACCGATTTGCCGTGGGGCAGCATCGAGGTGGTCAGCAGACCGAAGTCCGAGGCGTAGGCCAGCAGGTATTTGTGCAGCGCCGGGATGTCGGCCAAGGCGCCGTCGGCGCGGAACCACACGTACTTGACCGGATCCGCCGGTTGCGGGTTGTACGGGTCTTTTTCGGTGACCGGGCGCACTTCGATCGGCTTCGGGCACAGCAGCTTTTCGCGCATGTGTTCCGGGATCAGGTGCGCGCGTTGCTGGGTCAGTTCCAGCTCCGACGGCAGGTTTTCCGGGCCGACCACTTGCGGCATCTGGCTCTGGTGTTCGAAGCCTTCTTCGTCGTACTGAAACGACGCGCTGCAGGTGAAAATCGGGTGGCCCTTCTGGATCGCGGTCACGCGGCGGGTGCTGAAACTGCCGCCGTCCCGCACGCGGTCCACCGAGTAGACCACCGGCAACTTGGCATCGCCCGGACGCAGAAAATAACCGTGCATCGAATGCACATGACGCGCTTCTTCAACGGTCTGACTGGCCGCCGACAGCGACTGGCCCAATACCTGGCCGCCGAACAACTGGCGAAAGCCCAGATCCTGACTGCGACCACGGAACAGGTTTTCCTCGATCGGTTCGAGGGTCAGCAGATCCACCAGATCTTCCAACACTTGGCTCATTCAGACTCTCCTCACACAACGCTATGCCGCGCAGTCCTGACTGCGACGGCCAATTCAGATTCTGGCGCGAGCCACTGATCGCGCCATTGTAAACGTCCGTGTCGGCTTAGCCATGCAGGGTCTGCAGCCATTGCTCCCGGGTGATGCGGTACAACACGTGTCGACGCAACGGATGGTCGACCGCCAGTTTCGGGTGATCAAAATCGTCGGCTGGATCGTGATGCATGCCGATCGCCTGCATGACTTTTTCCGACGGCAGATTGCTCTGCGCAGTGAAGGACACGATTTCCTTCAGGGCCAACCGGTCAAAACCGCAGCGCAGCGCGGTCCACGCCGCCTCGCTGGCATAACCGAGGCCCCAGTGTTCCTTGGCCAGCCGCCAGCCGATTTCCACCGCCGGGGTGAACGGCGCATCGAAGCCGACCACGCCGAGCCCGGTAAAACCGATGAACTCGCCGCTGTCCTTGCGCTCCAGCGCCCACAGGCCATAACCGTGCTCGGCAAAATGCCCGCGCACCCGGCCGATCAACGCGGCGCTTTCCAGCCGGCTCAAGGGCGCGGGGAAGTAGCGCATCACCTGCGGGTCGGCGCACATTGCCGCGAACGCCGGCAAATCCTCGTCCTGCCATTGGCGCATCAGCAGCCTTGCGCTTTCCAGCTCCAGTATCGGTTCCATCCCGCCCCTCCGCTTGATGCCGTCAGTCTACATCGCTGTTAGGCTTTGCACTCTTTCCTGCAGCCTTTATGAATAGTCCACCATGCCGTTGCCGCTGATCTACCACGAAGACTACAGCCCGGAATTCCCGGCGGAACACCGCTTCCCCATGGACAAGTTCCGCCTGCTGCGCGATCACCTGGTGGACAGCGGCCTGACCCGCGACGAAGACCTGCTGCGCCCTGAACTGTGCCCCGCCGACATTCTCGCCCTGGCCCATGACCGCGGTTATATCGAACGCTACATGAGTGGCGAGTTGTCCCGCGAAGACCAGCGGCGCCTCGGTCTGCCGTGGAACGAAGCCCTGGCCCGACGCACGGTGCGGGCGGTCGGCGGTTCGATTCTCGCGGCAGAGAAAGCCCTGGAACATGGCCTGGCCTGTCACCTCGCCGGTGGCACCCATCACGCCCACTACGATTACCCCGCCGGCTTCTGCATCTTCAATGACCTGGCGATCATCAGTCACTATTTGCTGCAAAGCGGCCGGGTGAACCGGGTGCTGATCTTCGACTGCGACGTGCATCAGGGCGACGGCACTGCACGGATTCTGCACAACACCCCGGAAGCAATCACCGTTTCCCTGCACTGCGAAAAGAACTTTCCTGCACGCAAGGCCGAAAGCGACTGGGACATTCCGCTGCCCAACGGCATGGGCGATGCCGATTACCTGAAAGTGGTCGACGACGCGCTCAACTATCTGCTGCCGCTGTATCAGCCTGATCTGGTGCTGTACGACGCCGGCGTCGACGTGCACAAGGACGACGCCCTCGGTTATCTGCAACTGACTGACGAAGGCGTCGCCGCCCGCGACGAAAGCGTGATGCGCCACTGCCTGGGCCGCGACATCCCGGTGGTCGGCGTGATCGGCGGCGGATACAGCAAGGATCGCCAGGCCCTCGCCCGCCGCCACGGCATCTTGCATCACAGTGCGCAGCGCGTCTGGCAGTCATCGGGTTGTCATTGAGTTGTGCTGCGTTACCCACAGTGGCTGTGGAACGGCCTGTGGATAACCTGAGCGAAAGGGACTACAGCCCACGCTGAACATGGCTTGCAGCGCGCTGGTTGTTTTTTGATCAGGCCTGACGATGGTCGCTGCTGCTAGAATGCGCGGCTTATTCCGCCACGCTATTGCCGCTGCCATGACCCAGACTTCTGCCGCCCTTCCCGCTCACGTCGCCATCATCGGCGGTGGCCCCGCCGGCCTGATGGCCGCCGAAGTGCTGAGCCAGGCCGGAGTCCGCGTCGATCTGTACGACGGCATGCCCTCGGTGGGCCGCAAGTTCCTGCTGGCCGGGGTCGGCGGCATGAACATCACCCACTCCGAAGCCTACCCGGCATTCCTCTCGCGCTACGCCGAACGCGCCCCGAACATCGCCCCGCTGCTGCGCGCGTTCGACGCCGACGCACTGTGCCGCTGGATCAACGAACTGGGCATCGAAACCTTCATCGGCAGCTCCGGCCGGGTGTTCCCCACCGACATGAAAGCCGCGCCATTGCTGCGCGCCTGGCTCAAGCGCCTGCGCGACAGCGGCGTGGTTATCCACACCCGCCACCGCTGGCTCGGCTGGGACGAAAACGGCGCGCTGCGCATCGACAGCCCGGAAGGCGAGAAAACCTTTTCCCCCGACGCCACCCTGCTCGCCCTCGGCGGCGGCAGCTGGTCGCGACTGGGTTCCGACGGCGCGTGGATGCTGCCGCTGGAGCAACGCGGCGTAGGACTGTCGCCGTTGCAGCCGAGTAACTGCGGCTTCGAGGTGCAGGCCTGGAGCGAGTTGATGGTCAGCAAATTCGCTGGAGCACCGTTGAAAAACATCGCCATCGGTTTGAACGACGATGTTCCGCGTTTGGGTGAATGCGTGATCACCGCGACCGGCATCGAGGGCAGCCTGATCTACGCGCTGTCAGCGCCGATTCGTGAGGCGATCAATGTGCACGGTGCCGCGACCATTCACATCGACCTGCTGCCCGGCCGGCCTGTGGATAAATTGCAGGCGGCATTGAGCAAACCACGGGGTTCGCGCTCGATGGCCAAGCATCTGCACAGTCAGGTCGGGATTGATGGCGTGAAGGCGGCGCTGTTGCGAGAACTCACTGATGCAGCGACGTTTGCCGATCCAGCGTTGCTGGCCAGGGCGATCAAGGCTTTGCCGCTGACGCTGGTGAAAACCCGACCGCTGGATGAGGCGATCAGCAGTGCCGGTGGCGTGACGTTTGAAGCGATGGATGAGCGGATGATGCTCAAGGCGTTGCCGGGGGTGTTTTGTGCGGGGGAGATGCTGGATTGGGAAGCGCCGACTGGAGGGTATTTGCTGACGGCGTGTTTTGCCAGTGGCCGGGCGGCCGGAGCTGGAATGCTGGACTGGTTGAAACAGCGTAACTGATCGTTCCCGCATTGCGCGGGAACGACCCTGTCTGACGCTTAAGGCTTACGCTTACGCGGTCCGGTATTGAACACCGGCACCTTGCGCACAGGCTTGATCGAAGGCTCCGGCGCCTGAGTCTCGCCGCTGTCCACCCACTTGCCCAGATTGCGCTTGCCACCGCCACCACCGGAAGCTTTCGGCTTCTTCGGTTTCTTCGGCTTCTTGATCACCTGGCCACTGGCATCGGTGTCCGGCACGCGGTGCTCCGGCACGAAGTCCGGCTCAACCTCACGCTTCAACGTGCTGCGAGTCAGCATTTCAATCGCCGACAACATGTTCACTTCATCAGCGCACACCAGCGAGATCGCCTCACCGGTCGAACCCGCGCGGCCAGTCCGGCCGATACGGTGAATGTAATCCTCGGCCACGATCGGCAGATCAAAGTTGACCACCAGCGGCAAATCTTCGATATCCAGACCACGGGCAGCAACATCAGTGGCCACCAGAATCTGCACTTCGCTCAGTTTGAAACGGTCCAGCGCCCGCTGCCGGGTCGCTTGCGGCTTGTCGCCGTGGATGCCGTCGGCGTTCACGCCCAGGCCCTGGAGTTTCTCGACCAGCGCGTCCACACCATTACGGGTCTTGGCGAACACCAGCACCTGCTTCCACTTGTTCTTGCGCATCAGGTGCACGAACAGTTCCGGCTTGCGCTTCTTGTCCACCGTCACCACCCACTGCTTGACGGTGTTGGCGGCCACGTTGCGCGGGCTGACTTCGATGCTCTGCGGATCGTTGAGCATCTGCCCGGCCAGCAGGCGGATGTCATCGGAGAAGGTCGCGGAGAACAGCAGCGTCTGACGTTTCTTCGGCAGCGCGCGGTAAATGTTCGCCAGCTCTTCGGAAAAACCCAGGTCGAGCATGCGGTCGGCTTCGTCCAGCACCAGGGTTTGCAGCTGGTTGAACTTCAGCGCGTTCTGACGGAACAGATCGAGCAGACGGCCCGGAGTCGCCACCAGCAGATCGACGCCACCACGCAGCTTCATCATTTGCGGGTTGATGCTGACGCCGCCGTACACCGCATAAGTGCGCAATGGCAGGTTCTCAGCGTACTCGCGCACGGCTTCGTGGACTTGCTCGGCCAGCTCGCGGGTCGGCACCAGAATCAGCGCGCGCACCGAGTTGGCGGTGACTTTCGGCCCTTCCATCGCCAGCAGTTGCAGCAGCGGCAAAGCGAAACCGGCGGTCTTGCCGGTGCCGGTCTGGGCCGCGGCCATCAGGTCGCGACCGGCCAGCACGGCCGGAATGGCTTGCGCCTGCACCGGCGTCGGGGTCTGGTAGCCGAGCTTCTCGAGGGAGCGCAGCAAGGGTTCGATCAGGCCAAGGGTGGCGAAAGTCATGGGAGTACCGTAGGAAAAATCAGAGCAGATTGTGCAAAACGAGTATGCGATGGCGCGCAGTTTACCCTAATTCGCACGCTGCTCCGTCGCTATGACCTTCGCTGCGGCAGCCGGCTCGCTGACCACCGGCGGCCGCGCCGGACGCCGCCACTGTGGCAGACTGATCAGCACCACCGCGCCGATGATCACCAGCATCGCCAGCGCTTCTTCGATGCCGATGGTCTCGCCGACAAACACGATCCCCAGCAACACCGCCACCGCCGGGTTGACGTAGGCATAACTGGTGGCTGCCGCCGGACGAACGTTTTTCAACAGATACATGTAAGCGTTGAAGGCGATGATCGAGCCGAAGAAGATCAGGTACGCCAGCGCCAGCCAGCCTTCCAGCGGCGGCATAGCCTGCAGGTGTTCACCGCTGGCCGCGCTGCCGATCAGCAACACCGCCCCACCAACCAGCATTTCCACGGCACTGGCCATTGCGCCCTGAGGCAGCGGCAGGTGTTTGCTCCACACCGAACCGAACGCCCAGCTCGCTGCCGCGAAAATCAGCAACGCCGCGCCCAGCGGACTCGATTGCAGGTTGGAGCCCATGTTGAGCATCGCGATGCCGATAATCCCCATCACCACCCCGGCCCACTCCAGGCGGGTGTTGCGCGCCCCCCAGAGATAACCGCAGAGCAAAGTGAACAGCGGCACCGTCGCCACCGCCAACGCCGCGACACCCGAGGCCACGCCACTGTGCTCGGCCAGCGTCACCGCGCCGTTACCGAAACTGAGCAACAGAATCCCGATGATCCCCGCCGCCTTCCACTGCGCCCAGGTCGGCGCCGGTGCACCGCGCCAGCGCAGAAACGCGTACATCAGAGTGCCGGCAATCACGAAGCGCACACCACCGAGCATCAGCGGCGGCCAGTACTCGACGCCGATGCGGATCACCAGATAGGTCGATCCCCAAATCACGTACAACGCAAAAAACGCAGCGATCAAGGGCAAGGAAAAACGGCGCAAGGCAGACATGGGCAGCTCGAAAGTCAGACTCAGTGGATTGGTTATTCTAGAAAGGCCAACCGCTAAAAATAAGTTACAAAACCTGTTTATAGCGCCGGTACACTTTTGAAAACACGGAGATCGACGGTCTTAACCGCGATTTCGAAAGTCTGGCATTTTCAGGAGTCCGACCTTGGACAAATACGACCGCATGCTGCTCGGCGCCCTGCTCGAAAACGGTCGCGCGTCCTACGCCGACCTCGCCCGCAAAGTGAACCTCTCCGCCCCCGCCGTCGCCGAGCGCGTGGCCAAACTTGAGGCGGCCGGAGTAATCACCGGGTATCAGGCGAACATCGACCTGTCGAAAATCGGCTTGCCGATCCAGTGCGTGATCGAATTGCGCCTCCACCAGAACGGCAGTCAAAAGGTCTACGACGAACTGGTGAAAATTCCGCAACTGACCGAGTGCTTTCGAGTGACGGGCGATCCGTGCGTGATCATGAAGGCCGCGGTGGGTTCGATGACCGAGCTGGAAGAGCTGATAAACCGGGTGGCGAAATTCGGGTTCAGCAAGACGTCGATCGTGTTGTCGAGTGCGATAGAGAAGCGGGTGCCGCTCGGCCATATCGAGGGCAACACCAAGTAACCTTCCCGTCCCGCTCGTTCCCACGCTCTGCGTGGGAATGAAGCCCGGGACGCTCTGCGTCCCATTCGAGAGCTGGAACGCGGAGCGTCCCTTGAGGCATTCCCACGCGGAGCGTGGGAACGATCAACCGGGGCCGGAATTCAGCGATAGCGTTGCAAGTGCTCAACCACTTTAGCAGCCGGGACTTTCTGCAATTTGCACAGCAAGTCGTGCGATAGCTCCCGCACCCCATGCTTGTGCCGCAGTTCATCCGCCAGATGCGCCAGCAAATTCGCCGCCATCTCCGCATCCGCCATCGCCCTGTGCGCCTGGCCGGTGTGCGGCAATTGGGCGAAGGTGGTGAGCGTACCGAGCTTGTGGTTCGGCGCCGCCGGCATCAGGCGGCGCGCCAGCAACAGCGAGCAGGCAAAGTTCTGCAAACGGGTGCGTTTGATCCGGCCCAGTTCGAAGTCCCAGAACTTCTGGTCGAACGCGGCGTTGTGCGCCAGCAGGGGTGTGCAGCCGACGAATTCGTTGACTTCGCTCATCACCCGCTCGGCCGACGGCGCTGTGCGCAACATGGCGTTGCTGATGCCGGTGAGTTGTTCGATGAAGGCCGGGACGCGGACGCCGGCGTTCATCAGGCTCTGGTAACGCTCGACGATGCGGCCGTTTTCCAGCATGACCACGGCGATTTCCGTGGCCCGGCAGCTGCTGCTCGGCGAGATGCCGGTGGTTTCAAAGTCGATGACTGCAATGCGTTCCAAACCGGGTTGTACTCCGTCCAAATCAAGTCTTGAGCTTGCGCTCAATTTTTCAACAGCAGTGCGCCTTCGATCGGCACGTAACGACTGGCGGCGCGGATCAGCGAGTTGGCGGTCAGGCCGGGAACGCCGTAGGCCACCGCTTGCACGCCGTGTTTGTTGATGATGCGTTCGAGCAGCATGTCGAAGTCGCCATCACCGGAGGCCAGGACGATCTCGTCGACGTGGTCGGCGGCGTCCATGATGTCGAGGGTGATGCCCACGTCCCAGTCGCCCTTGGCCGAGCCGTCGCTGCGCTGGATGTAGGGTTTGAGTTTCACGGTGAAACCGAGGTTGCGCAGGATCTGCTGGAACTGCTGCTGTTTGCTGTCGCCCCGGTCGATCGCATAGGCGTAGGCCTCGACGATCTGCCCGTCCTTGCTGATGTCCGCCCACAATGCCGCGTAGTTGAAGTGGCAACCATAGGCCTGACGCACGGTGTAGTAGAGGTTCTGCACATCGGCGAACACTGCGATTTTTTTCACCGGAGTTCCTGTGAGCGCTGACGCGCATGAGCCGGATCAGGCACCAGGCCCGAAAAAGGCACTCAGTATGCCAGCCCGAAGGAAGGTTCCGCGAATAATCGGCCCGGGGCGATCAGGCGCCCCGGACGAATGGTGAATCAGACGAAGGAATCGTCGTCATCGAAGAACGATGAGTTGTCATCGCTGTAGTCGGTGTCGGCAAAGCCGCCCTGATCATTACCGTAGGAGTCGTTGTTGGCCATGCGCTGGTCATCGCCCCAGCCGCTGTTGCTCTGATCGTTGACCTGGGCCGGTTCTTCCTTGATGACTTCGACGATTTCTTCCGGCTGCTGGTTGTGATGGAACAGGCTGCTGATGCCTTGTGCCAGCATCACGCCACCCGCCACACCGGCGGCGGTTTTCAGGGCACCGCCGAGGAAGCTGCTGCCGGCCGCCGGGGCCGCTTGTTGCTGGCCATAACCCGGTGGTGGCGCGCCGAAGTTCTGTTGCGGCGCCGGGGCACCGAAGTTCTGCTGCGGTGCCGGCTCACGCCAGCCGCCGGTGGAGGCCGGGGCGCTCTGGGTCGGCGCCGGGCGCGAGCTGCTGCCACCGAAGATGCTCGACAGGAAGCCACCGCCGCTGTAGGCCGGTGGCGCGCTCTGGGCCTTGGCCGATTGCAGCTCGGCCTGCAACTGCTTGACCTGTTGAGTCAGTTGTTTGTTCTGTTCGTCGAGGCTCTTGAGGGCAGCCTCCTGCACCAGAATCGCCTGGGTCATGAAATAACCTGCGGCCGGCTGGCGCGTCAGGTGTTCCTTGATCCGCGCCTCGGCCTGGGCGTCGCGCGGGGCTGCCTCCGTTTCGGCCTGTTGCAGCCGGGAAAACAGTCCATCGATCAGGGTTTGTTCTTCGCTGTTCATGGCGACCTCGTAGATTGCCGGGGATAACGTTGCCCTCCTCCACGTCGGAGAAGATGCACCTCTGTAATGGAGGCAGCAACAGAATGTTTCAATGACCTTTACCGAACGTTTACGTTTGCGCAGCGAAACGGATCATCGGTTAAAGTGGGCCACTGTTTTTGACCTGCGATACCGACTGATGAATGCCTTCGATGTGCTGCGCGACTCCCTGTATTTTTTCAAACGCAATCTGGGCCGGATCGTCCAGTTGTGCCTGCCGCTGGTGATTGTCGAAGCCGTGCTGCAACAGGTGGTCGACCATGCCAGCGACCCGGACGGTTACTCGGCCATCAGCGTGATCGTCGGCCTGCTGGTGTATCCGCTGTACACCGCCGCGCTGATTTTGTTTCTCGACGCCCGCACCCGCGGCGAATCCCCGCAAACCCGCGATCTGCTGGCGATGGCCGCTCGCCTGTGGCCGCGCTTTGCCCTGCTGACTGCGCTGAACACGCTGCTGATCCTGCTCGGTCTGTCCCTGTATTTCCTGCCAGGCCTGTGGCTGATGGTCACTCTGGCCTTCGGTGAGTATCTGCTGGTGCTGCGCGGTTACGGTCCGCTGCAGGCGATGAAGGAAAGCCTGCGCCTGAGTCGTGGGCATTTTCTGCGGATTCTGGTGTGCATTCTGTGTGTGATGGGGCCGCTGTGGCTGCTCAAGGGCCTGACTTTGCAGGTCTATCCCGATCCGCAGAATCCTTTGATTGCGGTGCTGATCGACAGTGGCCACAGCTTCCTGCAACTGTTCACTAGCGTGGTGCTGTTCCGCCTGTTCATGCTGATTAGCGAATTGCCCGACAAACGTGACGGAATAGTCTGACTGCACCGAGCTTGGGCTGATGGATGGGTCTCGGGTATGCTCGGGACCACTTCCGTATCGCTATAAGCCGAGCCATGACCCGTCTACTGCGCTACATCCTGTTGCCCGCACTGTTCGTCCTCGCCCTGATCGGCACGCTGATCTACAGCCTGACCTGGCGCCCCGACGCCCGGGAAACCCTGCCGGTCAGTTGCACCGGGCAACCGCCGATGCTGGTCCCCGGTCAGGCTCTGAAGGTCATGACCTGGAACGTGCAATACCTGGCCGGCAAGCGCTACGTGTTCTGGAATGACCTGGCGCAAGGCGACGACGAAACCCCGACCCCGGAAGACATGGCGTTCAGCCTCGATGAGGTGGCGCGGGTGATCCGCGACGAACAGCCCGACGTGGTGCTGTTGCAGGAACTGGATGACGGCGCCAAGGCCAGCGACTACCAGAACCAGCTCAAGCTGTTGCAGGAGCGTCTGACCGACCTCTACCCGTGCAGCGCCCACGCCTTCGACTGGAAGGCCGATTTCGTCCCGGATCCGCACATCTTCGGCAGCGTCGGCCGGCAACTCGCCACCCTCAGCCGCTACCGCATCGAACACGCCGAGCGCCTGCAATTGCCGGTGCAGCCGGCGAACCTCATCAGCCGTCAGTTCCAGCCGAAAGATGCCCTGCTCGCCACCACCCTGCCGCTCAGCGATGGCGGGCAACTGGTGGTGTTCAACACCCATCTGGATCGCGCCACCCAGCCGGACGACACCTTGCAGGCGCAGGTGACAGCGGTGGCCAAGGTCCTCGACAAACACGAAAGCCACGGCACGCCGTGGCTGATCGGCGGCGACTTCAACCTGTTGCCGCTCGGCCAGTACCGGCGCCTGCCCACCGAGCAGCGCACGCCCTACTCCGCCGACAGTGCGCTGCATGTGCTGTGGGACAAGTACCCGATGATCCCGACCAACAACGAAGCCAGCGGCATCGACCGCGCCAAGTGGCTGACCCATTACCCCAACGACCCCGGCCTCAACGGCCCGGACCGCACGGTCGATTACCTGTTCTACAGCCCGAAGATCAAACGGGTCGAAGCCACGGTGCGGCAGGACGACACCTTGCGCATCTCCGATCATTTACCGGTGATTGCGAAGTTCCTCCTGCCACCCAACTGACCTCAATGGGACTCTTCGAGATCATCGTGCAACAGCCCGAAGATCTGCCGCTTCATGTCGATGAACGAGCGCTCCATGACCATGTCCAGCGTGCGCGGGCGTTCGATCGGCACATCGAGAATCTGCTTGATCCGCCCCGGCCTGGCGCCCATCACATACACCCGATCGCCGAGCAGGATCGCTTCGTCGATGTCGTGGGTGACGAACAGCACGGTTTTCTTGCTGTTGCCCCACACCCGCAATAACAGCTGCTGCATTTGCAGGCGGGTCTGGCTGTCCAGGGCACCGAAGGGTTCGTCCATCAGCAGGATCTGCGGATCGTTGGCCAATGCCCGGGCAATCGCCACCCGTTGCATCATGCCGCCGGACAACTGCTTGGCGTAGTTGTCGGCAAACCCGGACAAGCCGACTTCATGCACATAGTGATCGACGATTTCCTTGCGCCGCGCCGCCGGCATGCCCCGTCGCTTGAGGCCGAACTCGACGTTCTGCCGCACCGTCAGCCACGGAAACAGTGTGTAGCTCTGGAACACCATCCCGCGATCCGCGCCGGGGCCCTGCACTTGCTGGCCGCCGACATAGATTTCGCCGGAACTCGGCTCGGCCAGGCCGGCGGTGAGGTACAACAGGCTCGACTTGCCGCAGCCCGACGGCCCGACCAGTACCGCGAACTGCTGGTCCGGCACCTCGAACGACACTTCTTCCAGCGCGGTAAACGTACCGCCACCGGGTTTGCTGTAGCGCAGGCTGACCTTGTCCACCTGCAACCTTGGCGCGGCGTGGGCCGGTGCGGCGACCGGCTCGATGAAACGACGGTTGGCAGCGGTTACTGAGCCCATGCGGCAATCCTCAAACGCAAGAAGCGAAACAGTTGATCGGTGACCAGGCCGAGCAGGCCGATGATCGCGATGGCGAGAAAAATCACATCGACCTGAAAGCCGCGCATGGCCTTGAGGCTCAAGTAACCGAGGCCACTGGAAGCGGCGACCAGTTCGGCGACCACCAGATACGTCCAGGCCCAGCCCATGGTCACCCGCAAGGTGTCGAGCACGCCGGGCAACGACGCCGGGGCGATCACGTGCAGCACCGCGTCACGCCGGTTGGAGCCGAGGGTGTAGGAGGCGTTGATCAAATCCTTGGAGATGCCTTTGGACACGTCGGCGATCATCACCAGTTGCTGGAAAAACACGCCGAAAATGATCACCGACACTCGCTGTTCCAGACCGATGCCGATCCAGAGGATGAACAGCGGCACGAACGAGGTCACCGGCAGGTAGCGGATGAAGTTGACCAGCGGTTCGAGGAATGCCTGGACGATGCGAAAGCTGCCCATCAGCAAGCCCAGCGGCACCGCCACCAGCGACGACACAATGAACCCGACCATCACCACTTCAACACTGGCCCAGACATGCTGGCCAAGGGTGCCGTCGCGGCTCAAGCGCACGGCGGCTTCGACCACCGCGCCGGGCGTGGGCAGGAACATCCCCGGCACGATGCCGCCGTAGGACAACCCGGCCCACAGGCCGACCAGCAACACCCAGGCCAGACCGCTGGCGCTCCACACCACCGGCACCGGCAATCCGGTTTTCGGCGTGATGCAGCGGCTCAGCCATGAATTGCGCTTGAACATGACCAGTCTCCTAGAGCGGGCTGACGAAACGGTTATCCACCAGATCGTCGTTGCTGACGTTGTAGGGCTTGCCCTGCAATTCGCTGGCGGTTTCGTTGGCCAGTTTGATCAGCGGTGCGCTGTCACCTGGCTTGCCCGGCGAGCCAAGGAGTTTTTCGCTCATGGCCTGATCGTAGAAACGCACGCCCTGCGCGGCGGCGGCCAGTTCCTTCGGATCGGACAGGTAACCGCCGACACCCTTGGCCATGATTTCGTAGGCTTTCTGTGGATGGTCCTTGGTGTACTGCACCGCTTTGTAGAGCCCGGCGACCAGCGCCTTGACGTCCTCCGGCTGCTTCTCGATCACCGTGCAGTTGAGCGCCACCACATCGACGATCACCCCCGGCGTACTGCTGCTGTCGATCAGCACTTTGCCCTGCTGCTTGTCGCGCACCATCGACAGATGCGGCTCCCAGGTCACGGCGGCCGGCACGCGACCGGCGATGAACGCGGTGGCGGCATCGTCGGCGGTCATGTTCTGCACGGTGATGTCGCTCATGCTCATGCCGTTCTTTTTCAGCAGGTACGAGAGCCAGAACTGCGAGGTCGAGCCTTCGTTGACGGCCACGGCCTGGCCCTTGAGTTCTTGCAGGCTCTTCACGTTCTTGCCGACCAGCACACCGTCGCCGCCATGGCTGTCATCCAGCGCGGCCACGGCCTTGAAGCAGAACTGCGGGCGGTACTTCAGCACTTCATCGATGGTCGAGGCCGAGCCGGACAATTGCCCGGACGCCTGGGCGGCCATGTACATCGACGCTTCTTCGACCACCGGCAATTCGACGGTCAGGCCGTTTTCCTTGAAGTAGCCCAGATCCTGAGCCAGATACAGGGTGCCGTAACCGACCCACGTGGTGTGGCCAATCGACAAGGTGCCGGCCTGGGCGGCGGTGACGCAAAGGGCGGAAATCGCCAGAGGACATGCAAGACGGGTAAACAAGGACTTGTTCATGGAGCACTCCCAACGCTGTTGATTTAGTTGTCATGGGCAGTACGGCCAGCCGTGGTGTCGCGATTGCACGCTGCGGTCTCTGCTGGACTCTGGCGGGCAATGCCTTGGCTGGCGAAATCGATGTTGACCCAGGCTTGGCGTCAGGAAAACGAGGAAATAGTTAGACGCGAACGATGAAAAAACTGGGTAGTGCGCACCGCGAAAGGGCGCGTCGGACGGGGGTGCCCGAGGTGGGTGCAGATTGGGAAAAAGTCTGGCGGAGATCGTTCCCACGCTCTGCGTGGGAATGCAGCCCGGGACGCTCTGCGTCCCATTCGAGAGCTGGAACGCGGAGCGTCCCTTGAGGCATTCCCACGCAGAGCGTGGGAACGATCAGGACACGGAACGAGCGATCGGGGGAGTTAGAGCCGGCCGTATTCCTGCGCCGTACGATCAACCGCTTTCAGGGTCTTACCCACCAGCTCGTCAATCTCTTCACGACTGGCAATCAGCGCCGGCGCCATGATCATCCGCCCCAGGGTCGAGCGAATGATCACCCCCTCTTCAAAACCGATCGTGCGGCAGCGCCAGGCGATGTCGTTCTCATTGGCGAAGCGCTTGCGCGTGGCCTTGTCTTCGGCCAGTTGCAGCGCCGCGACCATGCCCGTGCCCTGAATATCGCCCACCAGCGGGTGATTGCCGAACACCTCGCGCAGGCACTGTTGCAGGTACGGGCCGATGTCATCCTTGACCCGCGTCACCACGCCTTCATCGCGTAATGCCTTGAGGTTGGCAATCGCCACCGCCGCCGCCACCGGGTGCCCGGAATAGGTCAGGCCGTGGGCGAACACACCGCCCTGCTCCACCAGCACGTCGGCCATTTTCTTCGACAGGATCAGGCCGCCCATCGGGATGTAACCGGAGGTCAGGCCCTTGGCGATGGACAGGGTGTCCGGCTCGAAACCGAAGTATTCGTGGGCGAACCATTCGCCGGTGCGACCGAAGCCGCCGATCACTTCATCGGCACACAACAGCACGTCGTACTTGCGGCAGATACGCTGGATTTCCGGCCAGTAGCTTTCCGGCGGAAAGATCATCCCGCCCGCGCCCTGGAACGGTTCGGCGATGAACCCGGCGACCTTGTCGGCGCCCAGTTCGAGGATCTTCGCTTCCAGTTGCTGCGCCGCCCGCAGACCGAATTCCGCCGGGGTCAGATTGCCTTCGTGGGCAAAGAAGTACGGCTCGTCGATGTGCGCGATGTCGGGAATCATCCCGCCCATTTCGTGCATGAACTTCATGCCGCCGAGGGCCGTCGCGGCCAAGGTCGAACCGTGATAACCGTTCCAGCGGCCGATCATGATTTTCTTCTCGGGCTTGCCCAGCACCTGCCAGTAACGGCGCACGGTACGGATCAGCACCTCGTTGGCCTCGGAGCCGGAGTTGGTGTAGATCGCGTGGCTGTAGTGCCCCGGCAGCAGGCTGAACAGCAGCTCGGAAAGCTCGATCACCTGCGGGTGGGTGGTGTGGAAAAACATGTTGTAGTACGGCAACTGCTCCAGTTGCCGGCTCGCTGCCGCGTTCAAGTCCTTGCGCCCGTAACCGAGGTTGGTGCACCACAGCCCGGACATGCCGTCGAGGTAGCGCCGACCGTCGTTGTCCCACAGGTGCAGGCGGTCACCGCGCACCATCACCCGTGGGCCTTCGTCGTTGAGGGCCTTCTGGTCGACGAACGCATGAATGTGGTGCGCTGCATCGGCGGCCTGGTAGTCGCGGGTTTCACGTGAGGTGGTCATCGCCGGATCTCCTTTTTTGTTGTGAGCGGCTGTCATGAGCGCAGTTGAAACCAGGTGGTTTTCAACTGGGTGTATTTGTCGAACGAGTGCAGCGACAGATCGCGGCCGAAACCGGATTGCTTGCCGCCGCCGAACGGCACGGTCACGTCCAGCGCATCGACGCTGTTGACCGACACCGTACCGGCTCGCAATTGCCGCGCCACCCGGTGCGCGCGGTGCAGATCATCGGTCCACAGCGACGCCGCCAGACCGTAGACGCTGTCGTTGGCCAGTTGCAAGGCGTGGGCCTCGTCATCGAACGGAATCACCGCCAGCACCGGGCCGAAGACTTCTTCGCGGAACAGGGTCATGTGCGGCTGCACGTCGGTGAAAATCGTTGGCTGAATGAAGTTGTCAGAGCCGTTGAAACTCAGCTGCCGCCCGCCGCAGACGCGGGTCGCGCCTTCGCGTTCGGCCTGGTGGATGAAGCGCAGAATGCTTTCGGTCTGACGAGTATCGACGATTGCCCCGGCCGCACTCGCAGGGTCCAGCGGATCGCCCGGCTGCCAGCGTTCGGCCTGAGCCTTCAGCCGTTCAACGAACTCGTCATGAATCGAGCGTTCCACCAGTAACCGCGAGTTGGCCGAGCAGACCTCGCCCTGATTGAAGAAGATCCCGAACGCGGCTTTCTGCGCCGCCAGATCCAGATCCTTGCAGTCGGCGAACACCAGATTGGCGCTCTTGCCGCCGCACTCCAGCCACACCTGCTTGAGGTTCGACTGCGCGGAGTACTGCATGAAATATTTGCCGACCTGGGTCGAGCCGGTGAACACCAGGCAATCGACATCCGGGTGCAGGCCGAGGGCTTTGCCAGCCTTTTCGCCGAACCCCGGCAGCACGTTCAAAACACCGGCCGGCAGCCCGGCTTCCAGCGCCAGCTCGGCCAAACGCAATGCGGAGAACGGTGATTGCTCGGCGGGTTTGAGAATCACCGAGTTGCCCGCGGCCAGCGCCGGTGCGAGTTTCCACGCGGCCATGTCCAGCGGGAAATTCCAAGGCACCACCGCAGCGACCACGCCCAGCGCTTCGCGGGTGATGGTCGCCAGTACATTCGAGGCGCTCGGCGCGACCTGATCGTAGAGTTTGTCGAGACTTTCGGCGTACCAGCGAAACACCCCGGCGGCGCCCGGGACGTCGATGTTGTAAGCGTCCATCACCGGCTTGCCCATGTTCAGCGAATCGAGCAGCGCCAGCTCTTCGCGATGGGCCAGAATCAGATCCGCCAGCCGCAGCAGCACTTGCTTGCGTTCGGTCGGTGAACGCCCGGCCCAGGTGCCGGCCTCGAACACCTGTCGCGCATTCTGCACCGCCGCATCGACGTCTTCTTCACCGCACGCGGCGACGTTTGCCAGCAGCTGGCCGGTGGCCGGGTTGATCGCGGCAAAGGTCTGCCCCGACTGCGCCGCACGCAGTTTGCCGTCGATCACGGCCTGGTACGGATAGCTCAATTCAGCGGCCTTGCGCTGCCAGTCTGCAAGCTCGAACACGGTGGTTGCTCCTTGGACTTTTATTCTTTTGCGAACAGTGCGCAGTGATAGTCGCTCAGGCCCGTGCGGGCTAAAACCAGTAAAAATGTCTTCGCAGACAATAAAAAAGGTAACCAGCCGATGGCCCCTTCGCGCGTGTATGGGGCTATTGTTCAGGAACAAAAAAACCGCCGACAGAACGGAGGCCGGCGGCTTACAAATTGCTTGGATGTGGAATCCGTTCGCTTTGAGGTTCACCGTGGCCGCTTACAACCTGCGTCAGTTGAAATACTTCATCACCACCGTCGAATGCGGCAGCGTCGCCGAAGCGTCGCGCAAGCTGTACATCGCGCAACCGGCGATTTCCACGGCGATCAAGGGGCTGGAAGACAGCTTCGGCGTGCAACTGCTGATCCGCCATCACGCCCAAGGCGTGTCGCTAACGCCTAGCGGCGCGCGGTTCTTCCGCAAGGCCCAGGAACTGCTGCGCATGGCCAAGGAGTTCGAACAGAACGCCCTCGCCGACAACGACGTGGTGGCCGGGCAGATCGATATCGGCTGTTTTGAAACGGTGGCACCGCTGTACCTGCCGCAGCTGATTGCCGGGTTCTCGGCGCTGTATCCGGGGGTGAAGATCCGCATCCGCGACGGCGAACAACAGGAACTGGTGCAAGGCCTGACCTCGGGCACCTTCGATCTGGCAATCCTGTACAAGCACGACCTCGACGCCACCATCGAAACCGAACCCCTGATGCCGGCCCAACGACCTTACGCCCTGCTCCCGGCAGATCACCGCTTCGCCCAGCTCAAGCAGGTTTCGCTGCGGGACTTGTGCCTGGAACCGATGATCCTGCTCGACGTGCAACCGAGCCGCACCTACTTCGTCAGCCTGTTCGAAGAACTCGGGCTGTCGCCGCGCATCGAATTCAGCTCGCCGTCGATCGAAATGGTGCGCGGCATGGTCGGCCAGGGTTTCGGCTTCTCGATCCTGGTCACCCGCCCGCATTCGGAATGCACCTACGACGGCAAGAAAGTCGTGTGCGTCGACATCGTCGAAGACGTCACCGGCTCAGGCCTCGTGGCCGCGTGGCTCAAACGCGGACAACTGACCAAACCGGCGCAGTTGTTTGCCGATTATTGCCGGGAGCAGCTGACCGCCAAGGCCAGCCGCTGACCCTCACGTACCGCGCGGCTTGGCCCGGGCGGTGGCTTCAGCCACCAGCGGATCATCCGGCCAATAGTGCTTCGGATACCGCCCCTTCAGATCCTTCTTCACCTCGGCATAGGTGCTGCGCCAGAAGTTGGCCAGATCCTGCGTCACCTGCACCGGACGCCGCGCGGGCGACAGCAGGTGCAGCTTGACCACCTGCCGGCCGCCGGCGATGCGCGGTGTGTCGGCCAGGCCGAATAGCTCCTGCAAGCGCACGGCGAGTATCGGTGGTTGTTCGCTGTAGTCGAGGCGAATCGACGAGCCTGACGGCACGCTCAGGTGATGCGGCGCCTGTTCGTCGAGCTGTTGTGGCAGCGGCCATGGCAGCAGATTGCGCACGATGCTCGACAAGTCGAGGTTGGCGAAATGGCTGAGGCGCGAGACCTTGCCCAGATAAGGCATCAGCCAGTCTTCGAGGGTTTTCAGCAGGGTGGCGTCGCTGACATCCGGCCATTGGCTGTCGCCCTTGGCGTCAAGGTCGAGCTGGCGCAGCAAGGCGACTCGCGCCTGCCACTGGCGCAGTTCCGGGGTCCACGGCAGCAGCTCCAGCCCCTTGCGCCGCACCAGATTGACCAGCGCCTGGCTGCGGGCGTTTTCGTCGAGACCGGTCAGCGGTTCGCGGCTGAGGATCAGTTCGCCGACCTTGCGTTGGCGCTCGGCGCGCAGCACGCCTTCGCGTTCGTCCCAGTCCAGTTGATCGACGTTGTGCACCTGTTCCGCCAGCACCGAATCGAACAGCGCCGGATCGAAATCCGCCGCCAGATAAATCCGCTCTTCGCGCTGACCCTGACGGCTGCCGAGGTCGGCGATCACGATCCACGGTTCCTTCATCAGGCTGTCGGCTTCGGCGAACAGCGCCGCGCGGCCGTTGGCCAGACGATATTCGGCACCACCGGCACGCCGCTGCTGAGCGACGCGGTCCGGGTAGGCCAGCGCCAGCAAGGCGCCGAGCCAGCGCGGGTGATCCGGGTCGGCAACTGGTTCGCTCGCCTTGCCGCGCAGGTATCCACGATATTGCCGCGCCAGTTGCCGGGCGCGCTGCACGCCGCCCTGGGCACCACGGGCCGCGCGTTCTTCGCCGGACAGCAGCACCAGACGGCTGTGCAGATCCGCCCCGGCACCGCGCAAAATGTCGCGCTCGCCGAGCAACGCGGCGACGTCGCACGCCATGGTCGCCAAGCCCAGTGCCTGACCACGCAACAGCAAATGCGCGATGCGCGGATGGGCCGGCAATTCAGCCATGGCCTGCCCGTGACGGTTGAGGCTTTCACCGTCCAGTGCACCGAGGCGCTGCAACAGATCCTGAGCCTGTGCATAAGCGGCCGCCGGCGGCACGTCCAGCCAGATCAGATCACTCGGCGCCACGCCCCAGCGACCGAGTTGCAAAGCCAGGCCAGCCAGATCCGCCGAGAGGATTTCCGCACTGCCATAAGCCGCCAGCTGTTCATGCTGATCCTGCGACCACAGTCGATAACACACGCCAGGTTCCAGACGCCCTGCCCGGCCCGCTCGCTGGGTGGCACTGGCTTTGGATATACGCTGAGTGTCGAGCCGAGTCATGCCGCTGCCCGGGTCGAAACGCGGCACACGCGCCAGCCCGGCGTCGATTACCACACGCACACCGTTGATGGTCAGGCTGGTCTCGGCGATGTTGGTGGCCAGCACCACTTTGCGCTGGCCGGCCGGAGCCGGGTCGATGGCGGCACGCTGGGCATTCAGGTCGAGTTCGCCGTGCAGCGGGCAGAGCAACACGTCGCTGCGCTCACCGATGGCGTCCGCCAGTTGTTGATGAACACGCCGGATTTCCGCCTGCCCCGGCAGAAACACCAACAGGCTGCCGGTTTCATCGTGCAGCGCTTCGAGCACCGTTTGCGTGACGCGTTGATCGATGTATTCGCCGGGCTGGAACGGCCGGCCCCAGCGCATCGTCACCGGGAACATCCGGCCTTCGCTGCGCAGGATCGGCGCGTCGTCGAGCAACCCGGCCAGACGTTCGCCTTCAAGGGTGGCGGACATCAGCAGAATCTTCAGCGGTTGTTCAGCTCGAAACAGCTCGCGACCGTTCAGACTGAGGGCCAGCGCCAGATCGGCGTCGAGACTGCGTTCGTGAAATTCGTCGAAGATCAGCAGGCCCACGCCTTCCAGCGCCGGGTCGTCCTGCAGACGCCGGGTGAGGATGCCTTCGGTGACGACTTCGATGCGTGTGTTGGGGCCGACCTTGCTGTCGAGGCGGATGCGGTAACCGACGGTTTCACCGACCTTCTCGCCCAGCTCGCTGGCCAGCCGCTCCGCCGCTGCACGCGCCGCCAGTCGACGCGGTTCGAGCATGAGGATGGTCTGCCCGTTCAGCCACGCTTCATTGAGCAGGGCCAAGGGCACGCGGGTGGTTTTACCGGCGCCGGGCGGTGCTTCGAGCACGGCTTCGTTGCGTGTCGCGAGGGCTTCACGCAGGGCGGGTAAAACGTCATCGATCGGCAACGAATTCATACTGGCTCCAAAACAGAGGGCCGAGTATAACGGCGAACTGCCAGGCGTTCGTCAGGGTCTTAACTTCACACGATGACGCTTCGTTAACAGATGACTCAGGAGATTCCCATGCGCTTACCTTTTCGCCTGATCGGCGGTGTACTGGTTGCCACCCTGCTCACTCAGATCACCGCGTGCGGTTCGATTTTCTACCCAGACCGGCGCGGCCAGATCGACGGCAAGATCGACCCGGCGATTGCCGTGCTCGATGCCGTGGGCCTTTTGTTCTATATCCTTCCCGGCGTGATCGCGTTTGCCGTGGACTTCGCCACCGGCGCGATCTACTTCGAACCGGGCCACACGGCGCAGGTCGATCCGGCCAAGCTCAAGCAAGCCATCGGCCCGGACGGTCAGGTCGATAACTTGAAGTTGCAGGCTATTCTCGAAACGGAGCTGGGCCGCAATCTGCCGCTGGACGACCCGCGCCTGATCCAGCACAAGGGCAGCACCCAGCAACTGGCGATGTTCGGCCTGCAACCTGCCGCTTAAGGAATAGACGCACCCATGACCACAAGCACCGAACACGCCCGCCTGCTGCGGCTGGCGACCCGCGCCTCGGTGGCGGTGGCCTGTACGCTGATCATCGCCAAAGCCATCGCCTGGTGGCTGAGCGGTTCGGTGAGCATGCTCGCCGGCCTCACCGACTCGGCCCTCGATGGCGTCACTTCGTTGCTCAATCTGCTGGCGGTGCATTACGCGCTGCGCCCGGCGGATGATGATCACCGTTATGGGCACGGCAAGGCCGAGTCTCTGGCGGGCATGGCACAGGCGTTATTCATTGGTGGCAGTGCGGTGCTGATCGCGTTTCAGGCTTATGAGCGTTTGAAAAATCCGGAGCCGCTCGGCGCGCCTTGGCTGAGCATCGGGGTGATCGTGTTTTCCCTGCTGCTGACTGTCGCGCTGTTGATGCTGCAGCATCGGGTGATCAAGCAGACCGGCTCCAACGCCGTGCGGGCGGACTCGCTGCATTACCGTTCCGACCTGTTACTCAACGGCAGCATTCTGATTGCGCTGGTGTTGGCCGGATTGGGGTTCGATCAGCTGGATGCGTGGTTCGGTCTGGGAATTGCGGCGTACATTCTGTGGAGCGCGATTCAGATCGCCCGGGAAAGTTTTTCGGTGTTGATGGATGAAGAGCTGCCGACGGATGTCAGTCAGCACATGCTCGAACTGGCGTGCGGCGTGCCAGGCGTTTTGGGTGCGCATGATTTGCGCACGCGTATTTCCGGCAATCACTGGTTCGTGCAGTTGCACCTGGAATTGCCGGGGGAGCTGACGCTGTCAGTCGCCCATGGCATCAGCGATCAGGCGGCGGATGCGATTCACAAAGCCTACCCACGGGCCGAAGTGCTGGTGCACGCCGACCCGCAGGAAGTGGTCAAAGCCGCTCGGGCTCAGTAGTTGACCTGATAACCGCGACTGCTCAGGCAATTGCCCTGGGCCTGACGGTAGGCCTGCACCACTTCGGGCGCCGGTTGATAAGTCGCGGTGCGCGGATTGAAGCCGCTTTGCTGCACCGCGTACTGATAGCACTCGTAACCGTCGCGCTGAACCTGTTCCGGTGACTGGCCGTTGGCCGGATACGCTTCCACGTCATAACCATTGCCGGTCGGCTGCGGTGGCTGCTGCGACGGCGGCTCGACCACCACGTAATCCTGGGTTGCCTCCTGATAGGCGTAGTAAGAGCCGGCGGCGAGGAAAAGCAGCGAACCGCCGATCCACACTTCACGAGCGTAATCCGGCAGGTACTGGATGCGAATCCCGCGCGGCGGCTGAACCACGATATAGCGCGGGCCTTGCGGGCGATACCAGTAGCCGCCGGAGTAGAAATAGTCCTGGCCGCGATACGGCACACGGTAATCGCGATCCGGGAAACGGTCGATCACATGGCCCGGCCGGTATTGCGGACCCGGGCCCCAGCCGTTGCCATGCCCGTCCGGGCGACCCGGCCAGCGATTGTCGTTGGGGCGGTTGCCGGTCTGCCAGTTCTGGTGATAGCCGTTCTGCGGGCGCTCGTCGCGGTAGTAACCCTGACGGGGTTCCTGGGTCTGGCGCACGGTGTCGGGGCGCGGCTGGATCGGCAGGTCATTGGCCGGCAGTTGCGGCGGCGGTGGCGGCTGGCGCACCGGGTTGGGGTTGTAGGCCGGACGTGGCTGGTTCTGGTTCTGCCACTGGCCGTTGTTCGGTTGGCCGTGATTCTGCTGGCCGTTGTGCTCGAACTGACGGCTATTGTCGCCACGAATGATGTCGTTGTTCTGCCGCTGCGGATTATCTTGGCCGTGCTGCTGATTGCCGCCGCGATGGCCCTGATTGTTGTCCTGATGCTCCGGCCCGCGTCCGCCGCCGTCGGGGCCGCGATTCTGCGGCTCATCCGCCAGCGCTTGCGCACCGACACTCACACACAGCAAACCAACACTGGCCAGACGCCAGATGCGCGACTTCATGAAATTCCTCACTGCGGACTAGAGCCTGAAATTAAGAGGGCGTGTAGCTAAGACCGGGGATGGGCACACCGGGTTCTGCTACAGGTTATCAGTCACGTCATTTATTTATTGAGCGCGATGGGCCAAATCGCGGGCAAGAAAAAAGGGAGACCCGTCGGCCTCCCTTCTAGAGAACTTCGTCCTGGCTCGACGCTTTTGACGTCGGCTCACCTCACGCCGTCTTCTGGACAGTGTGCAGCTCGGGGGCCGGCACAACCCCGGTGGGGGTGGCGGCCGCGGCAGGCCGGATTGGGCGGGCCGCGTGGACTGTGTTACCGAGCAGTGATTCTGGTGATAAGAATAGGCCCGGAGCCGCGACAGATGATTGCGAAGATTGCTCAAATAAACATCACTTGCGCAATTTTTAACCCTGGATAGATAATCCGCCGCAATAGTTAAGACAAAGGACCGTTTGATGAGCAAACTCGACCGTTACGACCTCAGTATTTTGGCGGAATTGCAGCGCGACGCCCGCATCTCCAACCAGGAACTGGCCGAGCGCATCGGTCTGTCGCCCTCCCCGTGCTCGCGCCGGGTCAAGCAACTGGAGGACGACGGCTACATTTCCCGCCAGGTCGCCCTGCTCGATCGCAAGATGCTCGGCCTGAGCCTGACCGCCTACGTACTGATCGGCATGGACCGGCACACGCCGGAGCGTTTCGAGAACTTCGAAGCGGCGATCCGCACCTTGCCGCAAGTGCTGGAATGCAGTCTGGTGACCGGGGTGGATGCCGACTATCAGCTGAAAGTGGTGGTGCCGGACATGGATCACTATCAGAAGCTGCTGCTGGGGCATCTGACCCGGATCGAAGGCGTAACCAGTGTGCGCTCGAGCTTTGTGCTGAATCAGGTGCTCAATAGCACCGAATTGCCTCTCACGCATCTGCGTAGCTGATCAGAGCTGCCCTCATCGGAACGCCGCCCGCCCAGCCCTCTCCCGTAGGGAGAGGGGGGCCGACGGTGGGTTGCTCGAGAAGTACGCCGACCTGAACGCCCTGCTGTGAATCCATAATCGACTGGAAATTTCAGGTCGATGTATGACGCCAGACACCTCGGTCAGTCCCCTCTCCCCCCGGGAGAGGGTTAGGGTGAGGGCCAGTCGTCGGATCAGACCCAGATCAATGCCACCCCGCCCCCCTTGGCGTATACTCGCCGCGCCCTTTTAGCCCCGTGCGTGCCGGAGAACCCGATGGATCCAGCAGTATTTGAAGAGTGGATGATGACCGGTCTGGTCAGTATCCTGATCATTTTCATGGGTTTCATCGTCTGGGATCTGGCGAAGAAGTCCAAGGCCGGGCGCTTTGGCTCGTTCATTCTGTTCTTCGTGCTGGGCCTGGGCGTGGCCGCATTCATCATCAAGAGCGTGGTGATCGGCCTGATTGAATCCGGCGCTTTATAAGCGCGCCGGCACTTCTTTCCACTGGCCCTGGTCGAGCCCTTCGATCGTCCAGTCACCAATCCTGACCCGCACCAGCCGCAACGTCGGCAGCCCGACCGCCGCCGTCATCCGCCGCACCTGGCGGTTGCGCCCTTCGCGAATCACCAGTTCCAGCCAGGTTGTCGGAATGGTTGCGCGAAAGCGCACTGGCGGATTGCGCGGCCACAGCTCGGGCTCATCCAGTTGCCGCGCTTGCGCGGGCAAGGTCATGCCGTCATTCAATTCGACGCCGTCGCGCAGACGCTGCAACTGCTCGGCCGTCGGCACGCCTTCGACCTGCACCCAATAGGTTTTCGCCAGCTTGTGCTTGGGGTCGGCGATCCGCGCCTGCAACTGGCCGTCGTTGGTCAGCAGCAGCAAACCTTCGCTGTCACGATCCAGCCGTCCGGCCGGATAAATGCCCGGAATGTCGATGTAATCCTTGAGCGTCGCCCGCCCTTCGCCGTCGCTGAATTGGGTCAGCACATCGAACGGTTTGTTGAACAGGATCAGCTTCGGTTCGGCCGGTGGTGCCTTGGCGACCCGGCGCGGGGCTGAAGAAGCTGGCTTCGCGCCGTGGCGGCGGGAAGGTGGACGTTGAGGACGGGACATAAGAGAGCAGACATTTAGCGATCAGGGCTGACAATGCTAGTGCCCCGACCGCCAAATGACCACGACAAACCGTTAGCGGAACGGCGGCTCGTCGAAGCTGCGCAGTTTGCGCGAGTGCAGCGAATTGAGTTCGGTGCGCAGCAGATCCACCGCTTCAATGCCGATCTTCAAGTGCTGGCTGACCGCACGCTCGTAGAACGCGTTGGCCGAACCCGGCAGCTTGATTTCGCTGTGCAGCGGCTTGTCCGATACACACAGCAACGTGCCGTACGGCACCCGCAGGCGATAACCCTGGGCGGCGATGGTGCCGCTTTCCATGTCCACGGCCACGGCGCGGGACAGGTTGATCAGCGGTCGTTCCTGAGCCCAGCGCAATTCCCAGTTACGGTCATCGTAGGTCAGCACAGTGCCGGTGCGCAGGCGCTTCTTCAGCTCTTCGCCTTTTTCGCCGGTGATGTTGGCCGCCGCTTGTTGCAGCGCCAGTTGCACTTCGGCCAGGGCCGGAATCGGAATGTTCGGCGGCACCACGCGGTCGAGAATTCCGTCGCGACGCATGTAGGCGTGAGCCAGCACGTAGTCGCCGATGGTCTGCGACTGACGCAGGCCGCCGCAGTGGCCGATCATCAGCCAGCAATGCGGACGCAGCACGGCCAGGTGGTCGGTGATGTTCTTGGCGTTGGACGGACCGACACCGATGTTCACCAGGGTCACGCCGTGGCCATCGCTGGCGATCAGGTGATAGGCCGGCATCTGGTAGCGGTGCCAGACCACACCGGCCGCAATCGCCGAGGCTTCGCCGTGATCCATGCCCTTTTCGATGATCACGTTGCCCGGCAAGACCATGCGTACGAAACGCGGGTCGCGGCGCAGTTGTTCCAGGCCATGGACGATGAACTGGTCGACATAACGGTGGTAGTTGGTCAGCAGAATCCACGGCTGCACATGGCGCCAGTCACTGCCGGTGTAATGCACCAGACGACGCAGCGAAAAATCGACGCGGGCCGCATCGAACAGCGCCAGCGGCAGCGGATCGGTGTTTTCCCAGTCGTAGAGACCGTCGGCGATGCCATCGGTGGCGGCGGACAGGTCGGTACTCGGGAACACCCGTGCCAGCACGGCGGCAGTGACGCCAGAGCCGGCCAGTTCATCACCCTGCTCGACCACGTACGGGTACGGAATGTTCTGCTCGCTGACCCCGACTTCGACGGTCACGGTGAAGTCATGCATCAGCGGCGTGAGCTGTTCCAGCAGGTATTTGCGAAACGCCGCCGGGTGAGTAACGGTCACGCTGTAGGTGCCCGGCAACTGCACCTTGGCGTAAGCGCGGGTGGTCTGCGGGACTTCGCCCTGGCAGTGGTAGGTCAGACGCAGTTCGGGATAACGGAACAGGGCACGTTGCTCGGCGTCGGGCTCGACGCGATCCTTGAGATAACGCTTGAGCGCCGAGTTCAGCGCCGTGGTGGCCCGCTCATGCAGCTCGGCGAGACGATCCACGGCCTGTTCGGCGGTTTGAACGACAATAAACGCTTCGGTCACGATCAGCTTCCTGTGTTCTGACTTGCAGAGCTTCATCTTGCCTGCATCGTGGCGTCACGGAAACAGTGGCGTTGTGGCTTTGTTGCGATCCCCCTTCAGAAACCTTTCGGCGTCGAGCGGGCGACGATGGCTTCGACATCCAGTCCGCGCGGCAACGCGCCGTAGGCCCGCCCGCCTCCGTTCAGACGACTGGCGATGAACGCATCGCTGACCGCCGAATTCCCGGCCTCCAGCAGCAACTTCGCTTGCAGTCCCAAAGCGATGTCTTCGGTCAGTTGCCGAGCGCGGTATTGAATGTCGCTGGTGTCCTTGAACTGTGCCTGCAATTGCTGAATGTGCGCGGCCAGTCGCTTGTCGCCATGACCGTCGCCCAACTCGCTGAACAACACATCGAGTACGCCCGGCTCTTTCGACAAGGCGCGCAACACATCGAGGCATTGCACGTTGCCGGAGCCTTCCCACGTCGAGTTCACCGGCGCTTCGCGGTACAGCCGCGGCAGGATGCTCTCCTCGACATAGCCAGCACCGCCCATGCACTCGGCGGCTTCGTTGATCATCCCCGGCGCACGTTTGCAGATCCAGTATTTACCCACCGCCGTCACCAGTCGGGCAAACTGCGCTTCATGGCGATCGTCCAGATGATCCAGCGCCTTGCCCATGCGCAGGCTCAGCGCCAGCGCGGCTTCGCTTTCCAGCGCCAGATCGGCCAGCACGTTCTGCATCAGTGGCTGTTCACTGAGCAGTTTGCCGCCGACCTTGCGATGGGCGCAGTGATGGCTGGCCTGAGTCAGCGCCTGACGCATCAGCGAGCTGGAGCCGACCATGCAATCGAAACGGGTCATCGCCACCATCTCGATGATGGTCGGCACGCCGCGCCCTTCTTCGCCGACCATCCACGCCAGCGCGCCTCGGAATTCCACTTCGCTGGAAGCGTTGGACTGGTTGCCGAGCTTGTTTTTCAGGCGCTGGATGTAGAACTGATTGCGCGTGTCGTCCGGGCGATGGCGCGGCAGCAGGAAGCAGCTCAAGCCCTTGTCGGTTTGCGCCAGCGTCAGGAACGCATCGCACATCGGCGCCGAACAGAACCACTTGTGCCCCACCAGTTCATAGGCCTGGCCCGGGCCGCTGGCGCCGACCGGATAAGCCTTGGTGGTGTTGGCACGCACGTCGGTGCCGCCCTGCTTCTCGGTCATCGCCATGCCAATGGTGACGCCCGCCTTGTGGGCCATGCCGACATTGCGAGGATCGTATTCGGTGGAGAGGATTTTCGGCAGCCATTGCTCAGCCAGATTCGGCTGCAAACGCATCGCGGGGACACTGGCGAAGGTCATGGTCAGCGGGCAACCGCTGCCGGCTTCGGCCTGACTGTGCAGATAGGACATGGAAGCGCGGGCGACATGGGCGCCGTCCTGTGGATGAGCCCAGGGCAACGACGTCAAGCCATGTTCAATGGCGGTGCGCATCAGCTCGTGATACGCCGGATGAAACTCCACCAGGTCGATGCGATGTCCATAGCGGTCATGACTGGCAAACACCGGTTTGTTCTGGTTGGCGAGGAACCCGGCCTCCATCAGCGGCCCGCCGGCCAGCGCGCCGTAGGCGTCGATCCGCGACTCGGCCCAGCCGGCGCCGAACCGCCGCGACCACTCCTGCAACGGCAGGTCGATGCGGTACAGGTTGGTGCCGTCCAGCGACGGTGGCTGGTTGGTGACTTCGTGAGTTTCGGCGAACTGATGCAGGTTCATGACGGGGCTCCTTGATCGGCCAGAGCTTCAGTTAAGCACCGCCCCCGAACCGATCAAAGTGTCATATCGGCCTAAATACCGGCGCTTTCACCCTATCAGCAACTCAACACCCGCCGCTGCATCGCAACCTGCAGATCCTCGAATTTCACCGGTTTGCTCAGATAATCGATCGAGCCACCCGACGCGCAATGCTCGCGATCCGCCCCCAGCGCGATCATGAACACCGGCAAATGGGCGCATCCCGGCAGGTCACGAATCTGGCAACACAGCGATGCCCCATCGAGCGGCGGCAACTGGCAGTCGATCAGCACGGCATCGAAGCGCTCGCGCTGCAAACAGTCGAGCGCCGCCGCGCCGTGGTCGGCGGTGCGCACGCGGAAACCGAGCTTGAGCAACATGCCGCGCATCACCAGTTGGTTGACGCTGTTGTCGTCCACCAGCAGCACGGTGCAATCCTGCGGCGCGCGCACGGTGTCGCGGCTGAACGCGGGCACGGCTTCCACTTCCGGCAACTCAAACTCGACATCCAGTTGAAAGCGGCTGCCACTCCCCGGTTCGGAACGGTGCGTGAGCTTGCCACCGAGCAATTCCACCAATTGACGGCAGATCGCCAGACCGACACCCAGCCCGCCGTATTCGCGGGTCATCGAACCGTCGAGCTGGAAGAACCGCTGATACATCGTCGCCTCGCCCAGATCGGTGAAGCCGATCCCGGTGTCGATCACCGCAAAGGACAGCGCCAGCCGATTGTCCGTCGACGGTTTGCCCGTCACCCGCAATGCCAGACCGCCGACGCGGGTGAACTTGATCGCATTGTCCAGCAGGCACTCCAGGCATTGCGCGAGTTTGGCGCTGTCGCCATGCAGGCGATCCGGCAGGGTCGGCAGCACGTCGATCTTGAAGTCCAGCGACTTGCTCGAAGCGTTGCCATCGAACTGCATCCGCAACGCCTCGACCACCCCGCGCAGGCTGAAACTGCCCGGCGTCGCCTTGAGCTTGCCGGCCTGCAATTCGGTCAGGGTCAGGATGCCGTTGACCATGCGCATCATGTCCCGCGCCGAACCGGCGGCAGTCTGCTGGTATTGCTCCAGTTCCGGATCGAGTTCGACGGTCTGCATCAACTCGAGCGAACCGATCACCCCGTTCATGGGCGTGCGCAGTTCGTGGGTCAGGGTCGCGAGGAATTCGTCCTTGAGCTTGTTGCTGTGGGCCAGTTGCTGGTTCAGCACTTCAAGTTTCTGGCCGGCGTCGAACAGGGTCTGCGCCTGTTGTTCGCGCATCGCGTTGATGCGGTCGGCCAGGGCCAGCGACAGCAGCGCCACTTCGATGGCCGAGCCGATCTGGCTGGCGTACATGGTCAGGAACACGTTCGGCAGCAGGCCCAGCACCATCATGGTGTTGACGATGCCGCCGATCAGGAACGCCGACCAGGCGATGATGAAATAACGCGCCACCCGCAGGCCACGCCACCAGGCCAGGATCCCGGCGGCGAAAATCACCACGGTAAAAGTCAGCGCCAGGGTCGTCGCCAGACGCAGGGCCAGGCCATAACTGGTCATCAACGACAGGCCGATCACAACGGCGCCGAACGCGATCAGGGCGATCAGCAGGCGATCGAGCCAGCGGCTGTGGTTCCTGGTCTGCAGGAAACTGCGGGCGAACTGGCTGCCGAACAGCCCCGCGCAACCGATGAAGAACGGCGTGGCGGCGTTGGCCCACCATGGGTTGTCCGGCCAGAAATACTCGACCGCCGCGCCATTGACCGACAGCTGATAGAGGCCGAACGAAGCGATATAGAAGATGTAATAGAGGTAACTGGTGTCGCGCACGCTGAGGTAGATGAACAGGTTGTAGACCAGCATCCCCAGCAGCACGCCATAAATGACCCCCAGCACGTACAGGCGCACCGGCTGGTCTTCAAGGTACGCGGTGCTCGACCACAACGTTACCGGCGCCTGGATCGAGCCCTCGCTGGACAACCGCAGGTAAACGGTTCGTTGCTGATCCGGCTTGAACGCCAGGTCGAACAGGTAATTGTTCTGGCGGATCTCGCGACTGGCGAACGGCAGGGCGTCCCCGGTCTGCCGCACCAGACGGTAGTCACCGGCCGCATCGGGCAGATACAGATCGAGATGATCGAGCGGCGGATACGCCAGTTCCAGCAGCCAGCTGCGTTGCGCCGACGGGTTGGTCGGGCGGTAATGCAGATCGATCTTCAGCCAGAACACCGAGCGCGAATAACCGGCATTGAGCGTGGCTTTGTCATGGGGTTTGAAGTTTCCGGCGGCGGCTTGCGCGCGGACATCGGCAATGCTCGCCTGACCGCTCGGGTCTTCGAACACTTGCAGGGATCGACCCAGCGGGAGGCTCTGGGTGAACTCGTCGAACTCGACGGCGCTTGCCAGGAGGGGCAAGCAGAACAGCAACATCAACAAATAGCGCATTGAAGCCCCAGCGTGGCTTGGCCGGTTGTGTCAGGAAGCCCCCCATTCCCTTTGAGATGACGTAAAACCGGTATTACCTGTTATTGGTTTGGATCCACTCTAGCATAGCCGTTGATGGCCATTGAGCACCATGGAAATTTTTCCAAGGAAGGCTCTAGAACGGGCGTTCCAGAGCAAAACACCGGGCTAGAGCTGTTGGCTCGGTCAGATTGTGACAAGCGCTGTGGATCTCGCTACCCGGGTTATCGGCCGCGCGCTGCGCCACAACACCCGGAAAACAGGTTTGGTGGTAAGCTCGCGCACCATGAATATCTACAGCTCACGCCCCGTTGTCCTCTGTCTCTCCGGCCACGACCCCAGTGGTGGCGCCGGCCTGCAGGCAGATATCGAAGCCCTGCTCGCTCAGGGTTGCCATGCGGCTCCGGCCGTCACCGCCCTGACCGTGCAAGACACGGTCAACGTCACTGACTTTCGCGTCCTCGACCGTGAGTGGGTACTGGCCCAGGCCAATGCCGTGCTCAACGATTCCGAAGTCGCGGCAGTGAAACTGGGCATGCTCGGTTCTCTGGAAATGGTCGACACCGTCGTCGAACTGCTCCAGGCGCACCCGCACTTGCCAGTGGTCTGCGACCCGGTGCTGCGCGCCGGCGGCGGCGGACGCCTGGGCAAGGACGAAGTCGGCTACGCCATGCGCGAACGCCTGCTGCCGCTGTCGATCATCGCCACCCCCAATCTTCCCGAAGCCCGGATCCTCGCCGAACTGCCAGAAGGCACCGCGGACGAGTGTGCTGAAAAACTGTTGCCGTACATCAAGAACCTGCTGATCACTGGCGGTCACGGCGACGAAACCGAAATCCACAATCGCCTGTACAGCCGCTACGGCCTGCGCGAAACGTTCAAGTGCCAGCGCCTGCCGGGCAGCTATCACGGTTCCGGCTGCACCCTGGCCAGCACCCTCGCCGGCCGCCTGGCACTGGGCGAAAACCTTGCGAGCGCGGTGCGTACTGCGCTGGATTACACCTGGCGCACCCTGCGCGATGCCGAACAGCTGGGCAAAGGCCAGTTCGTGCCGCGTCGCCTGCCGCTGGATTTCTGTTCCTGATGTTTCGAGCCTGAGGTCTGCGCGATGAAACTACGAGGCCTGTATGCCATCACCGACAGCCAGTTGCTGGCCGGCAAGTTTCTGTCCTACGTGGAGGCGGCGCTGGAAGGCGGCGTCACCCTGCTGCAATACCGCGACAAAAGCAGCGACGAAGCCCGCCGCCTGCGTGAGGCCGAGGCCCTGCGCGACCTGTGCGAACGCTACAAGACGCAACTGATCATCAACGATGACGCCGAACTGGCCGCGCGCCTGAACGTCGGCGTGCACCTGGGCCAGACCGACGGCCCGCTGTCGCCGACCCGCGCCCTGCTCGGCTCCAAGGCGATCATCGGCTCGACCTGCCACGCACAGCTTGAACTGGCCGAACAGGCCGCCAAAGAAGGCGCGAGTTACGTCGCCTTCGGTCGCTTCTTCAATTCCAGTACCAAACCCGGTGCACCGAGTTGCAGCCTCGATCTGCTCGACGAGGCCAAACGTACCCTGCACCTGCCGATCTGCGCGATCGGCGGCATCACCCTCGACAACGCTGCGCCACTGGTGGCCCACGGTGTCGATCTGCTGGCCGTGGTCCATGGCCTGTTCGGCGCCGACAGCACCGCCGAAGTGACCCGCCGCGCCCGCGCCTTCAATGAATTACTAAAAGTCTGAGAGCCCGATCATGTCTCGTTCCGAAACCCTGTTTGCCAACGCCCAGAAACACATTCCCGGTGGCGTGAACTCGCCGGTGCGCGCGTTCAAGAGCGTTGGCGGCACGCCGCTGTTCTTCAAGCACGCCGAAGGCGCCTACGTCACTGACGAAGACGACAAGCGTTATGTGGATTACGTCGGCTCCTGGGGCCCGATGATCCTCGGCCACAGCCACCCGGAAGTGCTGGATGCGGTGCGCAACCAGTTGCAGCACGGCCTGTCCTACGGCGCGCCGACCGCGATGGAAACCGAGATGGCCGACCTGGTCTGCTCGCTGGTGCCGTCGATGGAAATGGTACGCATGGTCAGCTCCGGCACCGAAGCGACCATGAGCGCGATCCGTCTGGCCCGTGGTTTCACCGGCCGTGACAGCATCATCAAGTTCGAAGGCTGCTACCACGGCCACTCCGACAGTCTGCTGGTCAAGGCCGGTTCCGGCGCACTGACCCAGGGCGTACCAAGCTCGGCCGGCGTACCGGCGGCATTCGCCAAACACACCCTGACCCTGCCGTTCAACGACATCGACGCGGTTGAAAAAATGCTCGCCGAAGTCGGCCAGGACGTCGCGTGCATCATTGTCGAGCCAGTGGCCGGCAACATGAACTGCGTGCCGCCGGCGCCGGGTTTCCTCGAAGGCCTGCGCAGCCTGTGCGACAAGCACGGCGTAGTGCTGATTTTCGACGAAGTGATGACGGGTTTCCGCGTCGCCCTCGGCGGTGCCCAGGCTTACTACGGCGTAACCCCGGACCTGACCACCTTCGGCAAGATCATCGGCGGCGGCATGCCGGTCGGCTGTTTCGGCGGCAAACGCTCGATCATGGAACGCATCGCGCCGCTCGGCCCGGTCTATCAGGCAGGCACCTTGTCGGGTAACCCGCTGGCGATGGCCGCCGGCCTGACCACCCTGCGCCTGATCAGCCGTCCGGGCTTCCACGCCGAGCTGACCGACTACACCACCCGTCTGCTCGATGGCCTGCAACAGCGCGCCGATGCCGCCGGCATTCCGTTCGTGACCACCCAGGCGGGCGGCATGTTCGGTCTGTACTTCAGCGGTGCCGACGACATTGTTACTTTTGAAGACGTGATGGCCAGCGATGCAGCGCTGTTCGGTCGATTCTTCCACCTGATGCTGGAAGGTGGCGTGTATCTGGCACCGAGCGCTTTCGAAGCCGGTTTCACCTCGATCGCCCATGGCGAAGCCGAGCTGAAACTGACCCTCGACGCCGCTGAGCGCGCCTTCGCCAAATTGAAGTAAAACGCCCCGCCGCTGACGTTGGCCATTGCCAGCGTCAGCGTTCTCCTACATCCGCACGTCTTTTCCGACACACCTGCCAAAAATCCCCCATAAAGTGGGCGATATATTTCCCGCGCAGCAGAAAATCGAGTAAAGACTTTGTAAGGATGGCCCTGCTTATTTCATAATGCGCGCTTATTGGATCCCTCGACGGGTCCGCGCGCCCTTCAGAGGTAAGTCGATTCCCATGAACCGCACCGGCCGCACCCTTGCCTTGGGCTGCCTGTTGCTCCTTCAGCCGCTGCTCGCACATGCACAAGCAGGCGGCAACTCGTTGTTGATCCCGGCGATGGGTCGCTGCACCCTCAATACTCAGCCGCAAGATGTCACGCAGGCACTCGCCGCCTGCCAAAAGGCAGCGGATGAGGGGGATGCGCAAGCGCAATACGAGTTGGGTGAGTTCTACTACGACGGCAAGAATGCGCCGCGCGACCTCAATCAAGCCCTGAGCTATTTCGAAAAGGCCTCGCTGCAAGGTCACGCCCAGGCGCAATTCAAGCTCGGCACCATGTTCTTCCACGGTGAAGGCGTGCAGGCCAACAACATTCAGGCTTATATCGTGCTGAAGATGGCCGCGGTCAACGGCGCCGAAGACGCGCTCGACACCGCCGACGAAGTGTCTGAAAAGATGTCCCGCGAAGACCTGGAAACCGCGACCCAGGTGCTCGGGCAAATTTTCCGTAAATACCTGATGGAACTGCAGAGCGCCGACGGGCGTACGCCGTTCTCGCCCCTGCCCTGACTAACGATAGTTCCCGCGCTTTTCGTCACCGACGCGAAACGTCGAAGGCGGCATTCCCACGCAGAGCATGGGAACGATCACTTCCATAAAACCCGGTTTTACTTCTCGGGCATCGGCACCGGAAACGGCATCACATTGCCAACACCGCCACGGGCTTCACTGATCTTTGGCGTCCCCAGTCGCTCGACTTCATCGATGCGCACGATCGAGTGCATCGGCACAAAGCTGCGCACCACGCCTTCGAACTGCGCCTTGAGCTTTTCTTCGCTCGGGTCGACGACCACTTGCGTGCGCTCGCCAAAGACGAACTCTTCCACTTCCAGGAAACCCCACAGATCACTTTGATAGATCTGCTTGGCGTACATTTCGAACACCTGGCCCTGGTTGAGGAAAATCACCTTGTAGATTGGAGCTTCGCGTTTGGTCATGGCGGGCGGACGACATCGGGGTAAAAATGAGGGCGCGAACTATAGCATAGCCACCGGACGCGCAGCGGTAGGAACCTGGGGACATGTTCCCTATAATGCGCGGTTCTTTGAACCACGTGACGACCCTATTCCATGGCCAAGAAGCTTTACATCGAAACCCACGGTTGCCAGATGAACGAGTACGACAGCTCGCGCATGGTCGATCTGCTGGGCGAACACCAGGCCCTGGAAGTCACGGCGCGCGCCGAAGATGCCGACGTGATCCTGCTCAACACCTGCTCGATCCGCGAACGCGCCCAGGACCGGGTGTATTCCCAGCTCGGCCGCTGGCGCGAACTGAAACTGGCCAACCCGGACATGGTGATCGCCGTCGGCGGTTGCGTGGCCAGCCAGGAAGGCGCGGCGATCCGTGATCGCGCCCCGTACGTCGACGTGGTGTTCGGTCCGCAGACCCTGCACCGCCTGCCGGAAATGATCGACGCCGCGCGCATCAGCAAGCTGCCGCAAGTCGACGTCTCGTTCCCGGAAATCGAAAAATTCGACCACCTGCCCGAGCCGCGCATCGACGGCCCGAGCGCCTACGTGTCGGTGATGGAAGGCTGCAGCAAGTACTGCACGTTCTGCGTGGTGCCCTACACCCGCGGCGAAGAAGTCAGCCGACCGTTCGACGACGTGATCGCCGAGATCATCCACCTGGCCGAACATGGCGTGCGTGAAGTGACCCTGCTGGGCCAGAACGTCAACGGCTATCGCGGGCTGACCCACGACGGTCGTCTGGCGGATCTGGCCGAACTGATCCGCGTCGTCGCGGCGGTCGATGGCATCGACCGCATCCGCTACACCACCTCGCACCCGCTGGAATTCTCCGACAGCCTGATCCAGGCCCACGCCGAAGTGCCGGAACTGGTGAAGCACCTGCACTTGCCGGTGCAGTCGGGTTCGGACCGGATTTTGGCCGCGATGAAGCGCAACCACACGGCGCTGGAGTACAAATCCAAGCTGCGCAAACTGCGCGCCGCCGTACCGGGCATCTGCATCAGCTCGGACTTTATCGTCGGCTTCCCGGGGGAAACCGAGAAAGATTTCGAGCAGACCATGAAGCTGATTGCCGATGTCGGTTTCGATTTTTCCTACTCGTTCGTCTACAGCCAGCGCCCAGGCACTCCAGCCGCCGATCTGGCCGACGACACCCCGGAAGAACTGAAGAAAGAACGCCTGAACGCCTTGCAGCACCGTTTGAATCAGCAAGGGTTCGAGATCAGCCGACAAATGGTCGGTTCGGTCCAGCGCATTCTGGTGACCGATTATTCGAAGAAAGACCCGGGCGAGCTGCAAGGGCGCACCGAGAATAACCGTATCGTCAACTTCCGCTGCGATAATCCGACCCTGATCGGCCAGTTCGCCGACGTCCACATCGACGCGGCGCAACCGCACTCGCTGCGCGGCTCGCTGATCCAGTAACACCCTTTGTTCAACTGTGGGAGCGAGCCTGCTCGCGATGAACGATGACGCGGTTTTTCAGATGAACCGCATTCATGCCCATCGCGAGCAGGCTCGCTCCCACAGGAACGGCATCAATTTAAGAGCTTTCGCACCCACGCCGCTGGCGTTATCCTTGATTTCATCCTAATTGCCCCAGGGCGGCTAAATACGACCTTGAACGCACCCATCGAACCACATCGTTTCATCCTCGAGCCCTTTGAGGCTCGCCGCTTCGCCAATCTGTGCGGGCAGTTCGACGAGCACTTGCGGCTGATCGAACAGCGCCTGGCCATCGAGATCCGCAATCGCGGCAATCAGTTCGAGCTGATCGGCGAGCCCAAGCACACCACTTCCGCGGAAAACCTGATTCGCCGCCTGTACCGGGAAACCAAGGGTTCAGAGCTGTCGCCGGATACGGTTCACCTGTTCCTCCAGGAATCGGCCGTCGAGCAACTGGACAACCCCGCCCCCGCCGAAGCCTCCGTCGCCCTGCGCACCAAGAAAGGCATGATTCGCCCACGCGGCTTGAACCAGCTGCGCTATGTGAAGGAAATTCTCGGCAACGACATCAACTTCGGCATCGGCCCGGCCGGTACCGGCAAGACTTACCTGGCTGTCGCCTGCGCCGTCGATGCGCTGGAGCGCGAGCAGATCCGGCGCATCCTGCTGGTGCGTCCGGCGGTCGAAGCGGGTGAGAAACTCGGCTTCCTGCCCGGCGATCTGTCGCAGAAGATCGACCCGTACCTGCGCCCGCTCTACGACGCGCTCTACGAGATGCTCGGTTTCGAATACGTGGCCAAGCTGATCGAGCGTCAGGTGATCGAAGTCGCGCCGCTGGCCTACATGCGCGGTCGCACGCTGAACAACAGCTTCATCATTCTCGACGAAAGTCAGAACACCACCGTCGAGCAGATGAAGATGTTCCTGACCCGGATCGGTTTCGGCTCCACGGCCGTGATCACCGGCGACATCACCCAGGTTGACCTGCCGCGCGGCACCAAATCCGGACTTCATCACGTCATCGAAGTCCTGAAGGATGTGCCGGGTATCAGCTTCACCCACTTCCAGCCCAAAGACGTGGTGCGCCACCCGTTGGTGCAACGCATCGTCGAAGCCTACGAGCGCTTCGAGACGCGTGTTGCTGATGAAGCGCCAAAGGACACCCGCCACGATGCTTGAGCTTGACCTGCAAATCGCGACCGAAGCGTCTGCGCCGACCGAAGCCGAATTCCGCCAATGGTGCGAACTGGCCTTGCGTCAGCGCACCGCCGACTCGGAAATGACCATTCGTCTGGTCGACGAGGAAGAAGGCCGCGAACTGAATCACACCTGGCGCCACAAGGATTACGCGACCAACGTCCTGTCCTTTCCCGCCGAAGTGCCCGACGAGTTCCTAGACATCCCGCTGCTGGGCGATCTGGTGATCTGCGTGGCGGTGGTCGAGCGCGAAGCCGCCGAACAGGGCAAGGAACTAAAGGCCCACTGGGCACATCTGGTCATTCACGGCTGCTTGCATCTGCTGGGTTACGACCATATAGATGACGAGGAAGCCGAGGAAATGGAAGCACTGGAACGCGAGTTGCTTGCCGAATTGGGTTATCCCGATCCGTACGCGGACGACGAAACCGAAACATCCCCTACTGTTACAACAAAGGATTCAGAGTAATCGCTATGAGCGAAGATCGATCGAGCAACGGGCAAAAGTCATGGCTGGGTAAACTGACCCAGGCTTTTGCCCACGAGCCGAAGAACCGCCAGGAGCTGCTTGAGCTGCTGCGCGATGCACATCAGAACAAACTGCTGGACAGCGAAGCGCTGGCCATCGTCGAAGGCGCCATCCAGGTGGCTGACCTGCAGGTTCGCGACATCATGGTGCCGCGCTCGCAGATGATCAGCATCAAGGCGACCCAGACACCCCGCGAATTCCTCCCTGCCGTTGTCGACTCGGCCCACTCGCGCTACCCGGTCATCGGCGAAAGCCATGACGACGTGATGGGCGTGCTGCTGGCCAAGGATCTGCTGCCACTGATCCTCAAGGAGAACGGCGACAGCTTCAACATCAAGGACCTGCTGCGCCCGGCCACGTTCGTGCCGGAGTCCAAGCGTCTGAACGTGTTGCTGCGTGAATTCCGCGCCAACCACAACCACATGGCCATCGTGATCGACGAATACGGCGGCGTGGCCGGTCTGGTGACCATCGAAGACGTGCTTGAACAAATCGTCGGCGACATTGAAGACGAGCACGACGTCGAAGAAGACAGCTACATCAAGCCGCTGCCCAGCGGTGATTTCCTGATCAAGGCCCTGACGCCGATCGAGAACTTCAACGAGTTCTTCGACAGCGAATTCTCCGACGACGAGTTCGACACCGTCGGCGGGCTGGTGATGAGCGCGTTCGGGCACTTGCCAAAACGCAACGAAATCACTGAAATCGGCGCCTATCGTTTCCGCATCCTGAACGCCGACAGCCGTCGGATTCATTTGCTGCGACTGACCCCAATCGCCCGGTAAAAAATCTAAGGATTGAAATGCGCTGGACAACCCGCCCCGGCTGGCCCGGTAACCTGCTGGCCGTGGCGGCCGGTGCAATCACCACCTTCGCTCTGGCACCGTTCGATCTCTGGCCGCTGGCGTTGCTGGCGGTCGGCCTGTTCTATGCCGGCCTGCGCGAGCTGAGCCCGCGACAAGCCCTAGGCCGTGGCTGGTGCTTCGGTTTCGGCCTGTTCGGCGCCGGCACCAGCTGGATCTATTACAGCATCCACCATTTCGGCGGCGCGTCGGTGCTGCTGGCCGGGTTCCTGATGCTGATCTTCACGGCGGCCATTGCCTGGTTCTTCGCCCTGCCCGCGTGGCTGTGGGCGCGCTGGCTGCGGCGTAACGAAGCGCCGGTGGCCGATGCCCTGGCGTTCGCGGCGCTGTGGGTGGGTCAGGAAGCTTTCCGTGGCTGGTTCCTCACCGGTTTCCCGTGGCTGTATTCCGGTTACAGCCAGCTCGACGGCCCGCTGGCCGGGCTCGCTCCAGTAGGCGGCATGTGGCTGGTGTCGTTCGTCCTGGCACTGACCGCTGCACTGATCTACAACGCACCGCGCCTGCTGCAAACCCGCCGCAAAGCCTTCATCGCTGCCGGCCTGGTATTGCTGATCGGGCCATGGGCGGCGGGCATTGCGCTCAAGGGCCATGCCTGGACCAGCCCGGCGGGCGCGCCGCTGACCGTTGCCGCGATTCAGGGCAACGTCGCGCAAAGCATGAAATGGGACCCGGCCGAACTCAATGCGCAACTGGCGCTGTACCGCGACCTGAGTTTCCGCTCCAAACCGGTGGACCTGCTGATCTGGCCGGAAACCGCCGTCCCGGTGCTCAAGGAGTCCGCCGAGGGCTACCTGACCATGATGGGCAACTTCGCCGCCGAGCGTAAATCGGCGCTGATCACCGGCGTACCGATCCGCGAAATGGTTCACCACGAGAGACGCTTCTACAACGGCATCACCGTGGTTGGCGAAGGCGATGGCACCTATCTCAAGCAGAAACTGGTGCCGTTCGGCGAGTACGTACCGTTGCAGGACATCCTGCGCGGGCTGATCGCATTCTTCGACCTGCCGATGTCCGACTTCGCCCGCGGCCCTGCCGATCAGGCCTTGTTGCAGGCCAAGGGATATCAGATCGCGCCGTTCATCTGCTACGAAGTGGTGTATCCGGAGTTCGCCGCAGGCCTGGCGGCACGCAGCGATCTGCTGCTGACGATCAGCAACGACACTTGGTTCGGTACGTCCATCGGCCCGTTGCAACACCTGCAAATGGCGCAGATGCGCGCGCTTGAAGCCGGACGCTGGATGATTCGTGCGACCAACAACGGCGTGACCGGACTGATCAACCCGTTTGGCCAGATCACCGAGCGTATCCCGCAGTTCGAACAGGGCGTGCTGTACGGCGAAGTGGTGCCGATGCACAACCTGACACCGTATCTGCAATGGCGCTCGTGGCCGCTGATCATCCTGTGCGTGGTGCTGTTCGGCTGGGCGCTGATGACCAATCGGATGTCCAAGACGCTCTGAAAACCTGCTCACTCCCGCGTCCTGCGCGGGAGTGATCAATCGGCGCTGTCACCCCCTCGATAGAACATCGAATAACCGATCTGCCCCACCGCTTCGTTCATCAACTGCCCGCTCTGCCAGATCGACTTGAACTCAGGCAGCCAGCCGCCAAACGGCCGGGCATTGTCCGTACCTAGAAAACCAACCGGCGCCGGCACGACTTCGAATCCTGCCTGTTGATAACTCCACACCGCTCGCGGCATGTGCCAGGCCTGGGTCACCAGCACGATGCGTTTGACGCCTTCCGGCAACAGCACTTTGGCGCTGAATTCGGCGTTTTCCCACGTGGTGCGGCTCTCCCCTTCCTGCCAGCGCACCGTCACACCGAAATCATCACGCAACGAGTCGGCCATCAATTTGGCTTCAGTCGGCGGCGTACCGTAATGCAGGCCACCACTGGTCAGAATCGGCAACCCCGAAGCCTTGGCCAGTCGCGCCGCGTAACGCTGGCGCTCCAGCCCGACACCGGTCGGCTGATCTTCGCCCCAGGCGAGATCGCCGCGCTCACGACCGGAGCCCAGCACCACAATCGCATCGGCGCGCTGCGCCAGGCTTGTCCATGCTTCCCGGGCCAGCGGCGGCTCACGCTCCAACGCCTTGGCGCCCCACTGCACGACCACCGGCAGACTCATCAGCCAGAAACCGCCAAACCCCAGGGCAAAACACAGCCCCGCCAGCCGTGGCCGCGAGCGACGCAGCCACCAGGCCGCCAGCAACAGCAGCAAAAGAAGGCCGGGTGGCAATAGAAGTTGTTTAATGAAATAACGAAAAGGCATCGAGCATCTCCAAAGATGCCCGAAGCCTAAGTGGGTTGATACCGTGCGACAACCAGTAGGGTCGGATCCCGTTGAAAAAGATCCGCTTTTTGACCTGCCATGCGTTTACTTGGCCTGCAGAGTCCGCACCTTGACGGTGTCTCTGCCGGGCGCCTTGTCCTTGAGCCAGATGACCTTGGCCGTATGGGCTGCATCGAGTTGTTTCACGGCTTGTGACAGGTATCCGTGGGTTTCACGCTCACTGCGATCCAGATAGGCCTTGACCAGTTTGAACTCGGCGGGACTCAAGCCACGCAATTCCAGCTCCAGGGGGCGCTCGTCGCGCAGCCTTCCAGCGGTTTTTGCCGCGTCCAGGGCCATACCCAGACGATCAATCAACCGCTCGTACAACTCGGGTTTGGTAACGTTTTTTTGCTGTGACTCCACCATCCCTCACCTCATTGAAGATAAGACTCACTCCCCAGTTAGAGCTTAGCTTCGCTGCACAAACCGGCTGCACGCCGCGACCAACGGCCCTCGCCGCGATTTCAGCCGGTCAAACGGCTGCAATCAGGGTTTCCCTAGGCCGAGCGCGGTCATGTATGCTACGGCGCTTCCTGTAACTCCACTTCCAGCTCGTCCGGCACGCCCCGAACGTCGCATTGAAGAGGATTAGGCCACCCCTATCCAGTACAAAAGTAGCCATGCACGAACAATATCAGCCCCGTGAAATCGAAGCCGCCGCCCAGTCGTTCTGGGACGAGCAAAAGTCCTTTGAAGTCAGTGAACAGCCAGGCAAGGAGACTTACTACTGCCTGTCGATGTTCCCTTACCCCAGCGGCAAGCTACACATGGGGCACGTGCGCAACTACACCATCGGCGACGTGATCTCCCGCTACCAGCGCATGCTCGGCAAGAACGTTCTGCAACCGATGGGTTGGGACGCCTTCGGCATGCCGGCGGAAAACGCCGCGATGAAGAACAACGTGGCTCCGGCCAAGTGGACCTACGAAAACATCGCCTACATGAAATCCCAGCTGCGCAGCCTGGGCCTGGCGGTGGACTGGTCGCGCGAAGTCACCACCTGCAAACCGGATTACTACCGCTGGGAACAATGGCTGTTCACTCGCCTGTTCGAAAAAGGCGTGATCTACCGCAAGAACGGCACCGTGAACTGGGACCCGATCGACCAGACCGTTCTGGCTAACGAGCAGGTCATCGACGGTCGCGGCTGGCGTTCCGGCGCGCTGATCGAAAAGCGCGAAATCCCGATGTACTACTTCAAGATCACCGCTTACGCGGATGAGCTGCTGGAGAGCCTCGACGAACTGACCGGCTGGCCCGAGCAAGTCAAGACCATGCAGCGCAACTGGATCGGCAAGTCGCGCGGGATGGAGGTGCAGTTCCCGTACAACGTCGATTCGATCGGCGAAAGCGGCACCCTGAAAGTCTTCACCACCCGCCCGGACACCCTGATGGGCGCGACTTATGTCGCCGTGGCTGCCGAGCACCACCTGGCTGCTCTCGCCGCCAAGAACAACCCTGAGCTGCAAGCGTTCATCGCCGAATGCAAGGGCGGCAGCGTCGCCGAAGCCGACGTCGCCACTCAAGAGAAGAAAGGCCTGCCGACCGGCCTGTTCGTCGAGCACCCGCTGACCGGCGAAAAACTGCCGGTGTGGGTCGCCAACTACGTGCTGATGCACTACGGCGACGGCGCGGTCATGGCGGTGCCGGCGCACGACGAGCGCGACTTCGAATTCGCCCACAAGTACAATCTGCCGGTCAAATCCGTGGTGCGCACCAGCTCCGGTGAAACCAACCCGGCGCCATGGCAGGACGCCTACGGCGAGCACGGCACGCTGATCAACTCCGGCGAGTTCGACGGCCTGGACTTCGCTGGCGCGTTCGACGCCATGGAAGTCGCCCTGATCAAGAAAAACCTCGGTGCCTCGCGCACCCAGTTCCGCCTGCGCGACTGGGGCATCAGCCGTCAGCGCTACTGGGGTTGCCCGATCCCGATCATCCACTGCGATGCCTGCGGTGACGTGCCGGTGCCGGAAGATCAACTGCCTGTCGTCCTGCCGGAAGACGTGGTGCCGGACGGCGCCGGTTCGCCGCTGGCGCGCATGCCCGAGTTCTACGAGTGCGCCTGCCCGAAATGCGGTCAGCCTGCCAAGCGTGAAACCGACACCATGGACACCTTCGTCGAGTCGTCCTGGTACTACGCCCGTTACGCCTCGCCGCACTTCGAAGGCGGCCTGGTGGAAAAGTCCGCGGCCGACCACTGGTTGCCAGTGGATCAGTACATCGGCGGTATCGAACACGCCATTCTTCACCTGCTCTACGCGCGCTTCTTCCACAAGCTGATGCGCGACGAAGGCCTGGTGAGCTCCAACGAGCCGTTCAAGAACCTGCTGACCCAGGGCATGGTGGTCGCCGAGACTTACTATCGTCGCGAAGCCAACGGTGCCTACACCTGGTTCAACCCGGCGGACGTGGAACTCGAGCGCGACAGCAAGGCCAAGGTCATCAGCGCCAAGCTGATCGCCGACGGTCTGCCGGTGGAAATCGGCGGTACCGAGAAAATGGCCAAGTCGAAGAACAACGGCGTCGACCCTCAGTCGATGATCGATCAGTTCGGCGCCGACACCTGCCGTCTGTTCATGATGTTCGCCTCGCCACCTGACATGAGCGCTGAATGGTCAGACTCCGGCGTGGAAGGTTCGCACCGCTTCCTCAAGCGCGTCTGGCGTCTGGCTCAGGCCCACATCACTCAGGGCCTGCCGGGCAAACTGGACATCGCCGCACTGAATGACGAGCAGAAAGTCATTCGCCGCGCGATCCACCAGGCGATCAAGCAGGCCAGCCACGACGTCGGCCAGAACCACAAATTCAACACCGCCATCGCCCAGGTGATGACGCTGATGAACGTGCTGGAAAAAGCTGCGCAAGCGACCGAACAGGATCGCGCACTGGTTCAGGAAGGTCTGGAAACCGTGACGCTGCTGCTCGCACCGATCACGCCGCACATCAGCCACGAGCTGTGGAACCGTCTGGGCCACGCCGATCCGGTGATCGACGCCTGCTGGCCGGTGCTGGACGAAAGCGCGCTGGTCCAGGACAGCCTGACCCTGGTGATCCAGGTCAACGGCAAGCTGCGTGGCCAGATCGAAATGCCGGCCGCCGCCACCCGTGAAGAAGTCGAAGCGGCAGCGCGCGCCAACGAAAACGTGCTGCGTTTCGTTGACGGCCTGACGATTCGCAAAGTGATCGTAGTGCCTGGGAAACTGGTCAATATCGTCGCCAGCTAATTGGATCGGGCGTCAGGTGTGCCTGACGCCCAGTAAAACCTTTCGGGCCACAGAGTCGGCCCACATGGTTTCAAGGGGAGCAACACAATGATCAAACGCAATCTGCTGGTGATGGGCCTCGCCGTCCTGTTGAGCGCCTGCGGTTTCCAGCTGCGTGGCACCGGCACCAATGAGCTATCGATCAAGGAGCTCGACCTGAGCGCCCGCAACGCCTACGGCGAAACCGTGACGCAACTGCGTCAGGTGCTGGAGTCCAGCGGCGTCAAGGTCGTTACCGGTGCACCGTACAAGCTGTATCTGGCCGATGAGCAGGAATCCCAGCGGATTCTCAGCTACGCCGGCGCCGGTCGTACCGGCGAGTACCAGGTCAGCACCGTCCTTACCTACGATATCCGTGGCGAAAAAGATCTGCTGCTGAAAAGCGACAAGCTTGAAGTGCAGAAAGTGTTCATCCACGACGGCAACAACCTGGTGGGTTCCGACCAGGAAGCCAACGATGCCCGCCGTGAAACCCGCCGCGAGCTGGTACAGCGCATGATGCTGCGTCTGCAACAACTGACGCCGGCACAGCTTGACGCTCTGCAGCAAACCGCCAATGCACGGGCCAAGGCAGAAGCCGACGCCCTCGAAGCGGCACAGAAGGCTGAAGCGGAAACCCCGCGCCAGTCGCCGCTCGAACTACCGCAGCAGTAAGACGTTCGGGGCGCTCAGGCGCCCCGTTCGCCCTCTCTTATGAAGCTCGCTCCCGCCCAACTCGGCAAACACCTGCAAGGCGCTCTCGCGCCGGTCTACATCATCAGCGGCGATGACCCGCTGCTGTGCCAGGAAGCCGCCGACGCCATTCGCTCTGCCGCCCGTCAGCAAGGATTCGACGAACGCCAGGTCTTTGCCGCCGACGCCAATTTCGATTGGGGGACGTTGCTGCAGGCTGGTGCCAGCATGTCGCTGTTCGCCGAAAAACGCCTGCTGGAACTGCGCCTGCCTTCGGGCAAGCCCGGTGACAAGGGCGCGGCCGCCCTCATCGAATACTGCTCGCGCCCGGCTGAAGACACGGTGCTGTTGATCAGCCTGCCGAAGCTGGACGGCAGCGCGCAGAAGACCAAGTGGGGCAAGGCGCTGGTCGAAGGTCAGCAGACCCAGTTCGTGCAGATCTGGCCGGTAGACGCCAACCAGTTGCCGAGCTGGATTCGTCAGCGCCTGTCCCAGGCCGGCCTGTCAGCCAGCCAGGACGCGGTCGAGCTGATTGCCGCGCGGGTCGAAGGCAACCTGCTGGCCGCTGCGCAAGAGATCGAAAAGCTCAAGCTGATGGCCGAGGGCGGGCAGATTACCGTCGAAACCGTGCAGGCGGCCGTGGCCGATAGTGCGCGCTTCGACGTGTTCGGCCTGACCGACGCGGTGCTCAACGGTGAACCAGCCCACGCCCTGCGCATGCTCGAAGGGCTGCGCGGTGAAGGGGTCGAGCCGCCGGTGATTCTCTGGGCCCTGGCCCGTGAGTTGCGCCTGCTGGCCAACATCTCGTTGCAATACAGTCAGGGCACACCGCTGGACAAGTGCTTCAGTCAGGCCAAGCCGCCGGTCTGGGACAAGCGCAAACCGCTGATGAGCAAGGCCCTGCAACGCTACTCGGCGCAACGCTGGGCGCAGTTGCTGCTCGAAGCCCAGCGCATCGATGCGCAGATCAAGGGCCAGGCAGCCGGCTCACCGTGGATGAGCCTGAGCCGGTTGGCGCTGCTGATGGCCGGTCAGCGCCTGACCTTGCCTGCCGAATGAAATCCGGGATCGCGCTCTGCGATCCCGTTTTTTTACCGAGTCCATTTCCTACAGAACATCCCGCCGTCGGTCCTATAGACAGACGCTCTGGATCGGCAGATTATCTGCCGCGCAAAACCTCACTCAATCGAGAGAATCATCATGAGTAAAAAGCCAGCGAAACATGGCCACAACAAGGCCAAATCCATCGTCGCCCAACCCCTGTTCCGCAGTCGCCAGGAACGACCCACCAAGGGTAAAGGCAGCTACCGCCGCGAAGCCTTCCAGTCTGACAGCTGGGAGGCTTCTTACTTTCTGGCCGCTTGAAGCACAGCACCCCTTCCTCATGTTAAGGTCTGCACCTGATTCGTATCCCCTGGACCTGTGCATGCCCCTCAGTCTTTCCCGTCGTTGGCCCTTGCGCCAACTGATCGCTGCCTCCAGCTTCGTACTGCTCGTCGCCTGCGCGGAAAAACCCACCGCCGCCGACGCTCAACCGCTTCAGACCGTTCCCGTTGCCACAGCCCCAGCGGTCATCCCGCCGGTAGTGCCGTCCGGTGACAACCTCGACCTGCAACCGACCCAGACCTTTGCCGAATGGCAGGCCGGTTTCCGCAAGGAAGCTCTGGCTGCCGGCATTCGTGCCGACCTGTTCGACCGCGCGTTCGCCAATGTCAGCTTCGATGCCAGCGTGATTCGCGCCGACCGCAGCCAGCCGGAATTCGCCCGGCCGGTCTGGGAATACCTGGACGGCGCCCTTTCGCCCTTGCGCGTGCGCAAAGGCCAGGCGCTGATCAGCCAGTACGCCGATATTCTGCAAAGCATCGAACAGCGTTACGGCGTCGATCGTCAGGCACTGGTGTCGGTGTGGGGAATGGAAAGCAACTTCGGCCAGTTCCAGGGCAGCAAGTCGGTGATCAACTCGCTGGCGACCCTGGCCTATGAAGGCCGCCGCCCGGGCTTTGCACATGCGCAGCTGATTGCGGCGCTGCAGATCCTGCAACAGGGCGACATCACGCCGGAGAAAATGCTCGGCTCCTGGGCCGGCGCCATGGGCCAGACCCAGTTCATCCCGACCACCTACAACACTCATGCCGTGGATTTCGACGGTGACGGTCGCCGCGACATCTGGGGCAGCCCCGCTGACGCATTGGCCTCCACCGCGCATTACCTGCAAAGCTCCGGCTGGCAGCGTGGCCAGCCGTGGGGCTTCGAAGTGCAACTGCCGAGCGGTTTCAACTACACCCTGGCTGACGGCGCAATTCGCAAGAGCGTCGCTGAATGGCGGCAACTGGGCGTGATCCTGCCGAACGGCGGCCAGGTGCCGGCCGGCTCCGAGCAACTGTCCGCCGCCCTGCTGCTGCCGGCTGGCTACCGCGGTCCGGCGTTCCTGATCCTCGATAACTTCCGGGCGATCCTCAAGTACAACAATTCGTCGTCTTACGCACTGGCCGTCAGCCTTTTGTCCGAGCGCTTCAACGGTGCCGGCCTGATCAATGGCAGTTGGCCAAAGGATGACCTGCCGTTGAGCCGCACCGAGCGGATCGAACTGCAAAACCTGCTGACCGCGCGCAACTACGACGCAGGCACCGCCGACGGCATCATCGGTGCCAATACGCGCAAGGCGATTCGCGCTGCGCAGCAGTCATTCGGCTGGCCGGCGGACGGTTATCCGACGCACAAGCTGCTGGAAAGCCTGCGTAACCAGTAAAAACCAAAAGACCGCCGCCTCTTCAGGCGGCGGTCTTTTTTTGCGGCTCGATCAGCGAATCACCACATCCTGTTCCAGCATCAACTCCTTCTTCCCTGCGTCCAGTCGAACCAGCGCCCCCAACGGCAGCGTCAGGTTCGGATTACAGTGCCCGCTACGCCATCCTGAAAGCACCGGAATCCGCAGGGGTTCAAAGGTCTGCTTGAGCAAGCGGTTCAAGGCCTCGACATCCACGCCCGCCACGTCCCCGACCAACACGCCACGCAATCGGGCCAATTTGCCCGCCAGGCGCATCTGGGTCAGCAAGCGGTCGATCCGGTACAGCGGCTCGTTGATGTCCTCGATGAGCAGAATCACCCCTTCGACGTCGATTTCGTAAGGCGTGCCCAGGGTCGCGGCGATCATCGCCAGATTGCCACCCTGCAAACGCCCGTGAGCAATGCCGGGCTCCACGGTGGTCAATGGATAAGCCGCCGGATGACTCAGCACACTGCCGGCCTTCAACTGACCGCGCAGCATGGCGAAGAACGACGTCACCGTCGGCGGTTCCTTGTCACCCAGCAGATCGGCATTCAATAACGGCCCATGAAAGGTCACGAACCCGGCGTAGCGACTGATGGCCAGGTGCAGAGCGGTGATGTCGCTGTAACCGACAAAGGGCTTGGCATGGCGGCTCAGCAAGTCGTAGTCGATCCGGTCCAGCAACCTTGGCGTGCCGTAACCACCGCGCAGGCAAATGATTGCATCCACCTCCTCGTCAGCGAACGCCGCGTGCAGATCGTTGAGCCGCACCTCGTCGCTGCCGGCCAGATAGCCATCCTTCTCGTAGACGCTAGGGAACACCCGCAAACCGTAACCCCGGGCGCGCATCCACTGAACGGCCTTTTCGGTATCGAGCGTGCCGGGGCCGGCGGGCGCAATGACGCCTATCAGCCCTTCCGACGGCAGCGCGGGCACGGGCTTGTGCGGAAAAAGGGTGTGGGTCGGTCGAACGGTCATCCATGGATCTCCCTGTGTGAAGTCATGCTCACACAGTAGTCAGGAACGGCGACAAACAGAAGAGGCTCGGCCGCGCCGCAAATTGCAGGAAAAGTCAGTAAAGAGTGTAAGCCAGGCAAAAAAATGCCCGCCGGGCGATAAACCCCGGCGGGCATTTTTTATTCAGCGCTGAATCAGGAACCGAGCAGCTCGGCCTTGACCAGTTTCGCCTGTTCGTCGGCGTGGTACGAAGAACGTACCAACGGGCCGGACGCGACGTTCTTGAAGCCCATCTTGTAACCTTCCTCGGCGAACCAGGCGAAGGTGTCCGGGTGCACGAAACGCTGCACCGGCAAGTGGCTGCGGGACGGTTGCAGGTACTGGCCCAGGGTCAGCATGTCGATGTCGTGTTCGCGCATGCGCTTCATGACTTCGATGACTTCGTCGTCGGTCTCGCCCAGACCCAGCATCAGGCCGGATTTGGTCGGAATGTGCGGCATCATCTGCTTGAAGCGTTGCAGCAGGGTCAGCGACCACTGGTAATCCGAACCCGGACGCGCAGCCTTGTACAGGCGCGGTACGGTTTCCAGGTTGTGGTTGAACACATCCGGCGGCTCGGCCGCGGTGATTTCCAGGGCGATGTCCATGCGGCCACGGTAGTCCGGGACCAGGGTCTCGAGCTGCACGTTCGGCGACAGTTTGCGGATTTCGCGGATGCAGTCGGCGAAGTGCTGGGCACCGCCGTCACGTAGGTCGTCGCGGTCAACCGAGGTGATCACCACATACTTGAGTTTCAGGTCGGCGATGGCGATGGCCAGGCTTTCCGGCTCGTTGACGTCCAGTGGCTTCGGACGACCGTGGCCAACGTCACAGAACGGGCAACGACGGGTGCAGATGTCACCCATGATCATGAAGGTCGCGGTGCCGCCGGAGAAGCACTCGCCCAGGTTCGGGCAGGACGCCTCTTCGCAGACGCTGTGCAGCTTGTGCTTGCGCAGCAGGCTCTTGATGCGGTCGACTTCCGGCGAAACCGGGATGCGCACGCGGATCCAGTCGGGTTTCTTCGGCAGTTCGGTGGTCGGAATGATCTTCACCGGGATGCGTGCAACCTTCTCGGCGCCGCGCAGCTTGACGCCGGCTTCAACCTTGGGACGCGGGGCCGGGCGCTCGGTCACGTCGAGCGTCGGGATCATGGTTTGCACTGCATCAGTAGTCATATCAGTCGATTCCGCCCGTCAGGGTCGTCTGCTCAGCATAGTCGAGGTGTTTGACGAGCTGCGCGCGCAGCCGGGCACTTACCTCGGCAAATTCAATCGATCCTGCGTGCTCGCTCAGCTGGGTCATCGCCAGCCCGGCATAGCCGCAGGGATTAATCCGTCGAAACGGCTCCAGGTTCATGTCCACGTTCAGGGCCAGGCCATGAAAGGAACAACCATGGCGAATCCGCAAACCCAGAGAAGCGATCTTCGCTCCGTCGACGTAGACGCCGGGAGCATCCGGCTTGGCCACGGCGGTCACGCCGTAGCTGGCCAGCAGTTCGATCAGGCAGCGCTCCATGCGGCTGACCAGATCGCGCACGCCGAAACCGAGTCGGCGCACGTCCAGCAGCAGATAGGCTACCAACTGGCCTGGGCCATGGTAGGTCACCTGACCGCCGCGGTCGACCTGCACCACCGGAATATCCCCCGGCAGCAACAGGTGCTCGGCCTTGCCGGCCTGGCCCTGGGTGAACACCGGCGGGTGTTCCACCAGCCAGATTTCGTCCGGGGCCGTGGTGCCACGCTCGTTGGTAAAACGTTGCATGGCCTGCCAGACCGGCTCGTAAGCCATCTGGCCAAGCTCGCGAAAGCCCAGCGTGCCCGGCATCACAGCACCATGTGCACGAAACCGGTGGCCCGCAGTTCGCTGTTGATGTTGTACAGCTGATCCTGGTCGGTCGCGACGATGTGCAACTGGATGGTGGTGTACTTGCCGTTGCTGCTTTGACGCTCGTCGACACGCTCATCGTTGATCTTGGCGTGTTTCTTGACGATGTCGATGATCTTGTCTTTGTTGCCGACGCCCGTATCGCTGATCACCTTAACCGGATAATCAACCTGGGGAAATTCGATCTTTGGCGCCTTTACTTCGGTATCGGTCATGGCGTAACGGCCTCGTAAGCGTAAGCCCGGTAACGAACAAGGCCCCGCTCCGGACCGGAACGGGGCCATGCAGGTCAACTCGAATCAGTTGAACAAGCCGTAGAAGAATAGACGGATGCTATCCCACATGCGGCGGAAGATACCACCCTCCTCGACAGCGTCCAGGGCGATCAGGTCGGCGCTGTGCACCACCTTGTCGTCCAGTTTCACTTCGACTTTACCGATCACGTCGCCCTTGGCGATTGGCGCGGTCAGTTGCGGGTTCATGGTCATGCTGGCAGCGAGCTTCTTCAGCTGGCCTTTCGGCAGGGTCATGGTCAGGTCTTGTGCCAGGCCGGCCTTGACTTGACTGGTGGTACCTTTCCACACCGGGGCCTGAGCCAGTTCAGTGCCCTTCTGGTAGAAGGTCTGGGTTTCAAAGAAGCGGAAACCGTAGGTCAGCAGCTTCTGGGTCTCGGCGGCACGGGCCACTTCGCTGTTGGTGCCGAACACGACGGCGATCAGGCGCATGCCGTCACGTACGGCCGAGGACACCATGCAGTAGCCGGCTTCGTCGGTGTGACCGGTTTTCAGACCGTCGACGGTCTTGTCGCGCCACAGCAGCAGGTTGCGGTTAGGCTGTTTGATGCCGTTCCAGAAGAACTCTTTCTGCGAGTAGATCGCATAGTGAGCCGGGTCTTCGTGGATGATCGCGCGAGCCAGGATCGCCATGTCGTGAGCCGACGAGTAGTGCTCAGGGTTCGGCAGACCGGTCGGGTTCATGAAGTGGGTATTGGTCATGCCCAGATCGGCGACGGTCTTGTTCATCAGGTCGGCGAACGCGTCTTCGCTGCCGGCGATGTGTTCAGCCACCGCGACGCTGGCGTCGTTGCCGGACTGGATGATGATGCCGTGCAGCAGGTCGCTGACAGTGACTTGTGAGCCGACCTTGATGAACATCCGCGAACCGCCGGTGCGCCAGGCGTTTTCGCTGACGGTCACCGGGTCGTTTTCACCGATCTGGCCGCGACGGATTTCCAGCGTGGCAATGTACGCAGTCATCAGCTTGGTCAGGCTGGCCGGTGGCAGGCGCTGGTCACCGTTGTTCTCCACCAGCACGTTGCCGCTGTTGGCATCCATGAGCACGTAGGATTTGGCGGCCAGTTGTGGTGGCGACGGCATCATCTCGGCCGCGAACGCGGCAGGCGAGAGGAGCAGCGGGACTAGCAGACACAGGCGTTTGGCAAAGGTGGTGATGTTCATCCGTCTCTCGAAATCGCTAATGGAAACTGCCCTTGCGGGCAAAATTAATCAGATGGCTTTCTAACGGGCCATCGCGTGTTCAGTTGCTCACTCCAGTCACCCTTGCCGGGCTTTTGTTCTTCGACGAGCCAACAACCTGGTTCACCCCCCAATCGCTGGTGAACCGTCAATCAAGTCCTACGTTTACTCGGTGACCACACTTGGCGAACCCAGGTTGGCCAGGCGCACGCTGTTCTGTACCTGGGCAATTTCACCCGGCGAACCGATCGGTCCCAGGCGAACCCGGTGCAGGGTCTGCTGATTGCGCACGATCGAGCTGATGAACACCGGAGCGCTCACCATCCCGCTGAGCTTCGACCTCAGGAGTTCTGCAGCGTCCGGGTTGGCGAACGCGCCCACCTGCAGATACTGGCCAGACGCTGGTGCAGAAGCGTTTTTTTTTGCATCGAGCTGAACTGGCACGACGGCCGCGGCGTGCTGCTGCGGCGGTGGAGTCCATTGCTCGACGGTACCGGCCGAGGCCGTGATCACCGGGGCGCTATTCTGCGCGACTTGCGGCTCGTTGAGCATCAAAGGCGCCGGGCGGCCCTTGGCGGCCCACCATTGTTGCGGGTCGATGCCTTCGACCTTGACCCGCGCGGTACCGATTTCGGCATAACCGAGCTTCTTGGCGGCGGCGTAGGACAGGTCGATGATCCGGTCCGAGTAGAACGGCCCGCGGTCATTGACCCGCAGGATCACGCTCTTGTTGTTGTCCAGGTTGGTCACCCGAACGTAACTCGGCAGCGGTAATGTCTTGTGGGCGGCACTCATGCCGTACAGGTCGTAGACCTCGCCGTTGGCGGTGTTCTGACCGTGGAACTTGGTGCCGTACCAGGACGCGGTGCCGGAAGCCACGTACGTCTTGGATTCCTGCAACGGGAAGTAGGTCTTGCCCAGCACGGTGTACGGGTTGGCCTTGTACGGGCCGGTGTGCAGGGTCGGCGTGGCATCCGGGATGCGCGATACGTCGACGTCCCACCACGGCGCGCCGTCCTTGTGGGCCCGGTTGATGTCCAGGCCCGGCTGCGAGCGAACGGCGGTGGTCGGCTTCTGGCTCGGCGAACGGCTGGTCGAACAACTGGCGACCAGCACCGCCAACGCAGCGAAAGCCACCAGCTTCAGGGGTTTATTGATAGGCAATGCCCGCATTACTTGACGCCCCGTGCTTGTACCAGCTGTTCAGACAGTTGATGTACGGCCATGGCGTACATCACGCTGCGGTTATAACGCGTGATCGCGTAGAAATTCTTCAGGCCCATCCAGTATTCCGGGCCATTGTCGCCTTCGAGGCGGAATGCGGTGACCGGCATGTCATCGCGCAGCGCATCATGACTCGACCAGCCCAGCGCTCGCAACTCCCCGACGGTTTTCGTCGGCTCGATGCCGGTGGTCAGGCCTTCATCCACCTGCTCGCCGCGTACATCCGCGCGACTGACCACCGGCTCGCCGGCGACCCAGCCGTGACGCTTGAAATAGCTGGCGACGCTACCGATCGCATCATCCGGGTTGTTCCAGATATTGATGTGGCCGTCGCCGTCGAAATCCACCGCATAGGCGCGGAAACTGCTCGGCATGAACTGCGGCAGACCCATCGCCCCGGCGTAGGAACCCTTGAGGGTCAGCGGGTCGACCTGCTCTTCACGCGCCAGCAGCAGGAACTCACGCAGCTCCTTGCGGAAAAATTCGGCACGGGGAGGATAGTCGAAACCCAGCGTGGACAAGGCATCGATCACCCGGTAATTGCCGGTATTACGTCCGAAAAAGGTCTCAACGCCGATGATCGACACGATCACCTGGGCCGGAACGCCGTATTCCTGCTCGGCGCGGGCCAAGGTCGCCTCATGCTGGCGCCAGAAGTCCACACCGCGGGCGATGCGCGCGTCGGTGATGAACATCGGCCGGTATTCTTTCCACTGCTTGACCCGTTCGGCCGGTTTGGAAATGGCGTCGAGAATCGCCTGTTTGCGCTGGGCCTCGCGGAACACAGCCATCAGCTGTTCGCCGGCAAAACCGTAGTCGCGGGTCATTTCACCGACGAATTCGGCCACTTGGGGCGAGCCTTCGTAATCGCCGGCCAACGCTTCCTGCGCGCTGCCAAGGATGCCTACCAGGCCGAGCCACGGTGCGTATCGTGTCGCCCAGTCACGCATTACTTGCATTGAACTCTTCACCTTATTCAAACCTGTGCGATCCACTTGCGATGGGTATGGATCGACATCAAAACCCCAAACGCTGACAGCAGCGTCACCAGCGAAGTTCCGCCGTAGCTAATGAACGGCAACGGCACCCCCACCACCGGCAACAGGCCACTGACCATACCGATGTTGACGAAAACGTAAACAAAAAACGTCATGGTCAGAGCGCCGGCCAGCAATTTGCCGAACAGCGTCTGCGCCTGGGCGGTAATCACCAGGCCGCGACCGATCAGCAACAGATAGATCAGCAACAGTGCGCAGATGCCCACCAGCCCGAACTCTTCGCCGAGCACGGCGATGATGAAGTCGGTGTGGCTTTCCGGCAGGAAGTCCAGGTGCGACTGGGTGCCCAGCAGCCAGCCCTTGCCGAATACGCCGCCGGAACCGATGGCGGCTTTCGATTGGATGATGTTCCAGCCAGTGCCGAGTGGATCACTTTCCGGGTCGAGGAACGTCAGGATCCGCTGCTTCTGGTAGTCGTGCATGATGAAGAACCACATCGCCACCGATACCGGAATCGCCGCCGCCAGCACGCTGAGAATCCAGCGCCAGCGCAGCCCGCCCATGAACAGTACGAAGGCGCCGCCGGCCAGAATCAGCAGCGAAGTGCCGAGATCCGGCTGACGCACGATCAGGGCGAACGGCACGCCGATCAACAGCAGACTGATGCCGACATGCTTGAGCTGCGGCGGCAGCGTGCGCTTGGACAGGTACCAGGCGATGGTCGCCGGCATCAGGATCTTCATGAACTCCGAGGGCTGGAAGCGGATCACCCCGGGAATGTTGATCCAGCGGGTCGCGCCCATGGCGTTGTGGCCCATGATGTCCACCACCAGCAGCAGCACCACCCCGATCACGTAGCCGAGCGGCACCCAGCGCGCCATGAACCTTGGCTCGAACTGGGCGATGACGATCATCGACACCAGACCGATACCGAACGACGTGGCCTGTTTGGCCAGCAGATCCCAGCTCTTGCCGCTGGCCGAATACAGCACGAACAGGCTGCCGGCCGCGAGAATCAGCAGCAGCACCAGCAACGGGCCGTCGATATGCAAACGTTGCAACAGCGTCGCCCGGCGACGCATCACATCCTCGCTGGAGAGCATGCGATCGAAATTATTCATCACGGGCCGTAGCCTCCGCACTGATAGGGCTGGCGTATTCGGCCTTCAACCGTCCGTCCTGATCCAGCAGCCAGGCATCCATGACCTGCCGCACCACCGGTGCAGCGACGCCGGAACCGGACTCACCGTTCTCGACCATCACCGACACCACGATTTTCGGGTCATCCGCCGGCGCGAAACCGACGAACAAGGCGTGGTCGCGGTGGCGTTCCTGAACCTTGGAGCGGTCGTACTTTTCACCTTGCTTGATCGCCACGACCTGCGCCGTACCCGACTTGCCGGCGATCCGGTATTGCGCGCCGATGGCCGCTTTACGCGCCGTACCCCGTGCGCCGTGCATCACCTGTTGCATGCCATGGTTGACCTTGGTCCAGTCCGACGGATCGCGCAGGATGATGTCCGGCATCGGATTCTCATCCACCGGTTTCACGCCTTCGAGGGATTTTGCCAGGTGCGGACGGTTCCACACGCCCTTGTTGGCCACCAGCGCCGTGGCCTGGGCCAGTTGCAGCGGGGTCGATTGCATGTAGCCCTGGCCGATCCCGAGAATCAGGGTTTCGCCGGGGAACCACGCCTGACGCCGGGTCGCGCGTTTCCACTCGCGGGACGGCATCAGGCCGGGGGACTCTTCGAACATGTCCAGCGAGACTTTCTGGCCGATGCCGAACTTGTTCATATAGGCCGACAACCGATCGATGCCCAGCTTGTGCGCCAGATCATAGAAGTAGGTGTCGTTGGACCGCATGATCGCCGTGTCGAGGTCGACGAAGCCGTCGCCGGTGCGGTTCCAGTTGCGGTACTTGTGATCGTAGTTGGGCAGCATGTAGTAACCGGGGTCGAATACCCGGCTCGACGCCGTCACCACGCCCGCGTCGAGACCGGCAATCGCCACCGCCGGTTTGATCGTCGAACCCGGTGGGTACAGGCCGCGCAGCACGCGGTTGAACAGCGGCCGGTCGATCGAATCGCGCAGCTCGGCGTAAGCCTTGAAGCTGATGCCGGTGACGAACAGGTTCGGGTCGAAGCTCGGCTGGCTGACCATCGCCAGCACTTCGCCGGTTTTCGGATCGAGCGCCACCACCGCCCCACGTCGACCGCCAAGCGCGGCCTCGGCAGCTTCCTGCAATTTGATGTCGAGGCTCAGGACAATGTCCTTGCCCGGCACCGGATCGGTACGCTTGAGCACGCGCAGGACGCGGCCACGGGCGTTGGTCTCGACCTCTTCGTAACCCACCTGGCCGTGCAGCTCGGCTTCATAGAAGCGCTCGATGCCGGTCTTGCCGATATGGTGGGTGCCGCTGTAGTTGACCGGATCGAGGGTCTTCAGCTCTTTCTCGTTGATCCGCCCCATGTAACCCACCGAGTGCGCGAAATGCGCGCCCTGCGGGTAATGACGCACCAGTTGCGCGACCACCTCGACGCCCGGCAGACGGAACTGGTTCACCGCGATCCGGGCGATCTGCTCTTCGCTCAGCTCGAACAGGATCGGCACCGGTTCGAACGGCCGGCGACCCTGACGCATGCGTTTCTCGAAGATCACCCGGTCTTCCGGCGTCAGCTGCAAGACCTCGACGATCACGTCGAGCACCTGCTGCCAGTCGCCGGAGCGCTCGCGGGTCATGCTCAGGCTGAAGCTCGGACGGTTGTCCGCCACCACCACACCGTTGCGGTCGAAAATCAGGCCACGGGTCGGCGGGATCGGCTGGACATGCACCCGATTGTTTTCCGACAGGGTCGAGTGATATTCGTACTGAATCACCTGCAGGTAATACAGCCGCGCAATCAGCACGCAGATCAGCGCCACCACCGCAATTGCACCGAACACGACGCGACCACGCACCAGACGGGCGTCTTTTTCGTGGTCCTTGATGCGGATCGGCTGAGACATGAGGGCGGATTACTTGTGGTAAGGGTGGCCGGACAGCACGGTCCAGGCACGATACAACTGCTCGCCGATGAGGATGCGCACCAGCGGGTGCGGCAGCGTCAGCGGCGACAACGACCAGCGCTGATCCGCGCGGGCACAGACTTCCGGCGCCAGCCCTTCCGGGCCACCGACCATGAAGTTGACCGTGCGCGAGTCCAGGCGCCAGCGATCGAGTTCGACCGCCAGTTGCTCGGTGCTCCACGGCTTGCCATGAACTTCGAGGGTGACGATCCGCTCGTTCGGCCCGACCTTGGCCAGCATGGCTTCGCCTTCCTGACGGATGAAGCGGGCCACGTCGGCGTTCTTGCCACGGGTATTGAGCGGAATTTCCACCAGTTCCAGCGCCAGCTCGGACGGAAGACGCTTGGCATATTCATGCCAGCCTTCTTCCACCCACTTGGGCATGCGTGAACCGACGGCGATCAGTCGCAGTCGCACAGCAATCCCTTACAGCTGGTCTTTGTTGAGCTTGGTGAAATGCTCGTGGGTGTTTTCCGGGCTGTGGTGCTTGGCGTCCGCCGCACGGCTTTGCTCGGCACCGGCCCACAGGCGCTCCAGGTCGTAGAACTGACGTGCCGAGGCGGTCATCATGTGCACGATCACCAGGTCCAGGTCCAGCAGCACCCAGTCGCTGTCGCCCTTGCCTTCTTCGCCCAGCGGCTTGGCGCCGTTCTTTTTGACCTCTTCGCGAACCTTGTCCAGCATCGCGTTGATCTGGCGGTTGGAAGTACCGGTGGCGATGATCATGTAGTCGGTGATGCTCTGCTTGTCGCGCACATCAATGATCTGGATATCCTGGGCCTTCACGTCTTCCAGGGCTGCAACGGCCACCTTGACCAGCTCGTCGCCCTTCAGCGGTTCGTTGGTGTTGACCGGTTCTGGCAGCGGGGCGCTCTTGAATGTGCCTTTGCGCTTTACTTTGGTTTGGTCTTTGTCAGTCATATAAAACTCGTTTTGCTCATATTTTCGGCGGCTTGGCGACACGTGGATTCGTATCAGTGAAGCACGCCTTGTTCAGTTCGACGCACGGTACAGACCGTGCGCATCGATGTAGGCCAGGACCGCGTCGGGCACCAGGAAACGTACCGACTTACCGCTGGCCAGCAGTTGACGGATCTGGGTGGCGGAAACCGCGAGCGGTGTCTGCCAGACGAATGCAATCTGTCCGCTCGGCCCCTTCAGGGCCAGCGGGTCGCTCACCGAACGCGCTGCCAGCAGGTTGCGCAAGGCATCCGGCGGTTCGCTGTCGGCGTCCGGGCGCTGTAGCACCAGGATGTGGCAATGCTGGAGCAACTCTTCCCAGCGGTGCCAAGTGGGCAGGCCGCAAAATGCGTCCCAGCCCAGAAGCAGAAAAACCTGGGTCTCGGCGGCCATTTCGGCACGCAGCGACTCCAGGGTATCGATGGTCCAGGACGGTTTGTCCCGCTGCAATTCGCGGGCGTCCACCACCAGCGGCGGCACACCGGCCACCGCACATTCAACCATTGCCAGCCGGTCCTGCGCCGACACCTGCGGCGTATCGCGGTGCGGCGGCCGGGCGCTGGGCATCATGCGCAGCTCATCAAGCCCCAGCGCTTCGGCGACTTCCAGCGCGCCACGCAAATGGCCGACGTGCACCGGGTCGAACGTCCCGCCCAGAACGCCAATGCGCCGGGGACGGGACCTCTTGCCGGGTTTCGGCGCTTTCAGGTCGAGGTCGGACAAGTCAGACCGTCGCCTGGCCGCGCAACTGGCCATCACCTACCACGATGTACTTCTCGCAGGTCAGTCCTTCCAGGCCCACCGGGCCACGGGCGTGCAGCTTATCAGTAGAAATGCCGATCTCGGCACCCAATCCGTATTCGAATCCATCGGCGAAGCAGGTTGGGGTGTTGATCATCACCGACGCCGAGTCGACCTGAGCCACGAACTGACGGGTGTCGGCGAGGTTTTCGCTGACGATCGAGTCGGTGTGGTGGGAGCCGAAATGGTTGATGTGTTCGACGGCCTGATCCAGGCCATCCACCACGCGGATCGACAGAATCGGCGCCAGGTACTCGGTGCTCCAGTCTTCCTCCGTTGCCGCTACGGCCTCGATGATCGCCCGGGTGCGTTCGCAACCGCGCAGCTCGACGCCTTTTTCGCGGAACTGCTTCGCCATCGACGGCAGGAAATCCTTCGCAACACGTTGATCGACCAGCAAGGTCTCCATCGCACCGCAGATGCCATAGCGGTAGGTCTTGGCATTGAAGGCGATGCGCTGGGCTTTCGGCAGGTCGGCGTGTTCGCTGACATACACGTGGCAGATGCCGTCAAGATGCTTGATCACCGGCACCCGGGCGTCACGGCTGATGCGCTCGATCAGGCCACGGCCACCGCGCGGCACGATCACGTCGACGTATTCAGGCATGGTGATCAGCGCGCCGACGGCGGCGCGGTCGGTGGTTTCCACCACTTGCACCACGGCAGCCGGCAGTTCGGCTACAGCCAGACCGCGCTGGATGCAGGCGGCAATCGCGCGGTTGGAATGAATCGCTTCGGAACCGCCGCGCAGGATGGTCGCGTTGCCGGACTTCAGGCACAGGCTCGCGGCATCGATGGTCACGTTGGGACGGGATTCGTAGATGATCCCGATCACGCCCAGCGGTACGCGCATCTTGCCGACCTGAATGCCCGACGGACGGAAGCTCATGTCGCGGATCGCACCGACCGGATCCGGCAGCGCTGCGACCTGACGCAGACCGACGATCATGCCGTCGATGCGCGCCGGGGTCAGTTCCAGACGTTCCAGTAGCGCAGGCTCCAGACCGTTGGCGCGACCGGCGGCCAGATCCTGTTCATTGGCTGCCGCAAGCTCGGGGCGGGCGGCGTCCAGGGCATTGGCGGCAGCCAGCAGGGCGCGGTTTTTCTGCGCGGTGCTGGCACGGCCGATGACGCGGGAAGCTTCGCGGGCGGCGCGACCCAATCGGGTCATGTAGTCAAGAACGGACTCAGTCATAGTCTGCTGGGGTCTTGGCAAAGAGGAAAGCGGCAGATTATAGCTGTCGCGTCCCGGGACTAACAGCGGTGACGGGCGGATGGTCGAAATGGACGGCGATTTGCCGACGTTCAGCCGGGATTAAGCCGTCAATTGTTATCATCACGACCTCCTTCGCCTGGATAAACATTGTTTGCCATGTCCAACCTGACCGTTCGCGCCACCTCCGCGCGCCAGCCTGTCGGCCTTGCGGACGCTTTTTTCGACCGTGACGCCCAGACACTGGCCCGCGATCTGCTCGGCAAAGTCATCCGCCACCGCGTCGGCGATTTGTGGCTCAGCGCCCGAATCATCGAAACCGAAGCGTATTACTGCGAAGAAAAAGGCAGCCACGCGTCCCTCGGCTACACAGAAAAGCGTAAGGCTTTGTTTCTGGACGGCGGCCACATCTATATGTACTACGCCCGTGGCGGCGATTCGCTGAACTTCAGCGCGCAGGGCCCGGGCAATGCGGTGCTGATCAAATCGGCTTATCCGTGGGTCGACGAGATCAGTGGCCCGGCCAGTCTGGCGCAGATGCTGCTGAACAACCCCGATGCCCAGGGGCGCCCGCGTCCGTCGCAGAAACTCTGTGCCGGACAGACGCTGTTGTGCAAGGCGCTGGGGCTGAAAGTGCCGGTGTGGGATGCCAAGCGCTTCGACCACGAAATTCTGCTGGTGGAGGACACCGGCCCTGCGCCAACTCATGTGATTCAGACCACCCGCCTGGGCATTCCCCATGGCCGTGACGAACACTTGATGTATCGCTTCGTCGATGCCGCCTATGCCCAGTGGTGCACGCGGAACCCGCTGCGCCGGGGTCAGGTCGAAGGTCGCGATTATTTTTTGCTGTGAATGCACACCCTTCGGCTCGCCGATCAGGGACATCAATGAAATGGAGTGGTTTGTATGGGCCCATGGCTCGATAGCGTGACCGGGTGGCTGGCCGCCAATCCGCAGTGGCTGGCCGCTGCAGTGTTTGTCGTGGCCTGCGTGGAATGCCTGGCGATTGCCGGTTTGATCGTGCCCGGCACGGTGCTGCTGTTTGCCGTGGCGGTGCTGGCCGGCAGCGGTGCATTGTCATTGAGCGAAACCCTGTTGCTGGGTTTCCTCGGCGGGATTCTCGGCGACGTGATTTCGTATTTCCTCGGCCGCCACTTCCACCAGAACATCCGGCGTCTGCCGGGCCTGCGCCATCATCCGGAATGGATGGCCGGCGCGGAAACCTATTTCCAGCGCTACGGCATCGCCAGCCTGCTGGTCGGGCGTTTCATCGGGCCGTTGCGGCCGATGCTGCCGATGGTCGCCGGGATGTGCGACATGCCCTTCCCGCGCTTCGCGGCCGTGAGTCTGCTGGCAGCGGCCGGCTGGAGCCTCGCGTACCTGCTGCCGGGCTGGGCCACCGGGGCGGCGATTCGCCTGCCGTTGCCGGAAGGTTTCTGGCTGCAGGCCGGAATCGTCGCCGGCAGCATTGCGGTGATGGTCGGCCTGAGCGCCAACAGCAGCCTGCGCCGCCATCGGCGGGCGACGATCTGGATCAGCAGCATGAGCCTGTTGATCCTGATCGGCCTGTTCATCGGTTACCCGTATCTGACCGCCCTCGATCAGGGCGTCATGACCCTGGTGCAGGAACACCGCCGCCCGGCGCTGGATGAGGTGGCGGTGGTGTTCACCCTGATCGGCGAGTTCCGCAACATGCTGCTGTTCAGTGCCCTGCTGACCGCGCTGCTGTTGCTGTGCCGTCAGTGGCGCCACGCGATCTTCGTGGGCGGCACCCTGCTCGTCACGGCCCTGGCCAACACCGGCACCAAGATGTTTTTCGCCCGGGTGCGCCCGGAAGTCCTGACCGATCCGCTCACCAGCTACAGCATGCCCAGCGGCCATGCGTCCGGATCGTTCGCGCTGTTCCTGACCCTGGCCGTACTCGCCGGACGCGGGCAACCGCCGAGACTGCGACTGACATGGTTGCTGATCGGCTGCATTCCGGCACTGGCGATTGCCTTGTCGCGGGTGTATCTGGGCGCGCACTGGCCGACGGATGTGCTGGCCGGCGCCATGCTTGCCGCGTGCGTGTGTGCCGCCGGGCTCTGGCTCAGCCAGCGGCAATCACCGCTCGGCGCCATGCCGCAGAGAGTCTGGTGGCTGGTGTTGCCGGCGCTGGTCGCCCTGTTCGGTTTCTTCGTGCTGCGACACTTGCCGCATACCATGCTGCGCTATTCGTACTAGGCGACGGCAGACAGCAGCGAAGGATTGCTCCTCAAGACGAACGATACCGACGAAGGGTTGTAGGCATTGTGCCCGGTGTCGTTCGGATTCTTGTCCAGGAAGTAGGTGAGCCCTTCCTTTGTCTCATGCTGAAACAGGCGCATCTTCTTCTCTACGCTGAACAGCGCCACAGAAACCGGATTGGACGGCAAGTCACCAAACGACTTGAGCTTTCCGGCATAAGTTTCCAGCTCAAAGTAACTACCGCCACTTTTCGCGGCCAGAAGATGCCTTGTACTTTGATCAAGTCGCAGCTGCCAATTAAAGTAACGACCGGCCGCTTTGACATTAAGGGCATATCGCCCCTGATAATCCGGAACAAACTCCAATAACAGCGGCTCGGCATCATCATGATCCGCGAGTGTCACGATTGGCGAACTGATTTCGTCATTCAGGGAAATCTCCGCATTCAACCTCTGCCCCGTGGTGATCCGCGGCTGCTTCAAACGTTGTTCCATGACTTGATAATTGAGCACCAGCGGAAGTCCATCCGCGAACAGTTGCCCCGTGAAGGTAATATTATTGGCATCAGACATGTGAAGGTTCTCTTCTTGTTAAAAACGGACTGAACAACAGACAGGATTTCATTTACCAGCAGCCTGGGCCGGATCGTTCTTCACACGTCTGCGTTTGCGGCGCTCAAGCACCATGGAATCCGCGTAGTAGCCGGCGGCCTTGAGGACAATGTCGATATTCAGATCAACGCCTGCATGTTTAAAAATATACTTCCCGGCAATATCATCCCAGAACGCCCATTCATCTTCATAAATTGTCACATTGTTCTCCTTGTTCATGAAACCCGCTTCCTGCGAGCCGGGTTCAACGCTAAATCAAAAGCACCCGACAAACCACTTCAAAGACAATACAAAAAACAACAATACAAACGGAAAAACAATAACAACCGAACACACCTGCTCAACATGCCAAAGTCTCCAGACACTTCATCAACGAGTATTGATTTTGGCCAAACCTTTTAACATCAACTCTGAAACTATTCTTACAGCCCCCATAACAATTTCCGACATTAACACTCCATCAAATTCAGCAACGGCGGAAACCGATGTACCGTCCGGCAAAATGTCGGACCTGAACGATCTGGACAAACTGTTCGGGCCCCTGCGATTTGGCGAACTGACCGTGAGCCGCCAGACACTTCAGGCGCTGGGTGCCCGGGTCAACGGCGAGGCCATTACAGCAGCCAACACGTACTTCCCCGAGCCCGATCAGGCCTTTATCGATGGGCTGCAATTCGATCCCGCCCAGGTTGAGCGGCGGATCAAGTCAGTCGATGGTCAGGAGCACCAACGGGTACCGGAATTACTCTACGAAATCGTCACTCTGCGCTCCCCCGACGCAGCACCGCTTCTGCGCGAAATATCCGCCAGTGATGCTGAGCACCCCATGCAGAAAATCGGCAAACTGCTGACCGCCACTCAACAGCTGGATATCCAAAGAAGCCCGCTGCCCGAACATTTGCCGGGCTGGGTAGACAAAGCCAAGAGTCGCGGCATGACCAGTATGGGCGCCGGGCTGCAGGCCTACGGTTTGTACAGCGCCTACATGGGCGCCATCGACGGCCTCAAGAAAGGTCAGATGGGCGAAGTGTTGATCAATGCGGGGGGCGCTTTCGCAGAGATCACTTCACTGGGCCTCGAATACGCGCTGAACAAGACCGGCGAACAGATGATCCGTCAGGGTTCCATGGCCCTCGAACAATTCGGCAAGACCACCATGGGCAAATGGCTGTGCCGGGGCGCAGGCCTGATCGCCAGCTTGCTGACGTTGCCCTTCGACATCTACACCGCCATCAAATCCTTCAACGATGCGGCCAGGGCCCAGGGCAAGGAAGCTCAGGATCTGTACGTCACCGGCGGCTTGAGCGTGTTCAGCGGTGCCCTGTCCATTGCCCTTGGCTGCGCAGCACTGATGGGTTTTCAGGCGGCGGGCCCGGTGGGGATTGCAGCGGCGGCGATCATGATTGTCGGTGCCCGAATCTACGGTGCCGCCCGCATGGTCGAAGATATCGACGAATACATCGAGCTGACCGTGAACGAACGCTGGCGTGCCGGCTGGTTCGCGTTCACCGGACAAAGCCAGGACAAGGCGCTGATGGAGCGCTACCTGATCGCCAAGACCACGAGCGATTATGCCAAAGCCTTGAAAACCCGCAGCCTTGGCTGGCTCGACAATGAATTCAAGGAAAGTGTCGATGTGATCGTCAATGGCCGTTACGAGGTCACGTTGCAGCCAACTCGTCTTTATCGCTTCCAATGGGATGAGGCCAAAGGAGAAACACCCTATACCACCGAAAATCTCCCCGTCATCAGTGATACGGACGATACCTGCGATGCGAGGAAGGGCGTATCAGGCTCGGACGCCGTCATCGCCCAGACCAAAAGCGACCCGGCGAAAGGGGTCTTCTGGAACCTGGGCGGCGGCCATGACACGGTGCAAGGCGTCGAGGACAAGCCGAATTTCTTCAGCTATGCCAGTGGCCGTAAAACCCTGGACGGCGGCAACAAGGATGACTCCTTTCTGTTTCAGTCGGCTTCCGAAGCGCTGTCTGATGACCCGACCACCGTCAGTGAGCTGTCCGGTGGTGACGGCACCGACCTGCTTTGGCTGCAAGGCAAACATAAAAACGAAGACCCTCTCGCTAGCCCGCCGCGCCATATCGGTTTTGATGTCGACCTGAAAAAAGGCAGGCTGGCGGTGCGTCCTGTCGATCCGGCGCGTGCGCCGGTGCTGCATTCAACCTTCAGGTCCGTCGAAAAGGTCGAGACACTGGCTGGCGCGCTCAACCGCGTGACCGGTTCCGACCACGCCGACACCATTGCCGCCAATGGCGATGACCGCGTCGATGCCGGAGCCGGCGATGACCGCATCGCCGTCCGCGGCCTTCGTAGCACCGTCGATGGAGGCAGCGGCCGCGACACCTACGAAATTGCCCCGAACTGCCTCAAGGTTTCCCTCCACGAGGATGGTCAGGAACCGAGCACGGTCTATCTGGGCGTGACGCTCGAAGCCATCCAGCGCTGGTACGTGCGCAATGACGCGCTGGTCATTGAATCCCTGCGCGACGACGACATCCGGTCGCCCATGCGGGAACTGGTGCTGGAGGCGGTGTACCGGACGGTCGATGGCAAACGCACCTTGCGCAACGACAAATGGACGTTCATTACACAGGACGGCTACCACTTGCTGCCGGCGTGGCCTGCCGATACCCCGGACCTGGCCGACCTGACCGTGAAAGTGACCGTTCTGACCGTCGGCACAACGAAATCCTCGCCGGTGCCGGTCAATGATCTCCCTCGCAGGATTTCCAACAAACCGCACTCGTACTACTTCATCTCGCGCCAGATCCGTCATGCAATCCTGATGGCAACGCCACACGCAAATCCGACCCGAAGCACTCTGTACGTCGACCGCGACAGCACGGAAATCGATGAAGTCCGGGCGATTTATACCGTTACCAAAACCAGGCCAAACGCATTCACGCTGCTCAGCTACACGGACATTCACCACACCATCACGTTCCACGAAAGTGGTGGCTTGCTCTCGTTGCACGGTGCTGCAAGAGAAAATCCGGGCAAGAAACGCGACATGGGAGCCGGAATCCTGGCCTCCGGCTGGCAGATGAATCACCCGATGACGCTGGTCATGCGAGACGGGATTTCCTATCACCTCGACTTTCCACATCCCACGTATCTAAACGACGCAAGGAACCCGGGTTATACCGTAGTGCAAAGCCGCACCTCGCTGCGCGAGCGAGCCGGCCGGTATATTTTCGTCAGGCCCTCTGTCGAGAAGCGCACGCTGAAGGCAACCTCGCAGCGGGTCGACTTTCAGGCAGCCGAGCACAATGCGACCTATTGGCTGGAGGGACGATCGTCGAGCTATGAACTGTTTCCCGCCAGCGCCACGTCCATCCGGCTGTCCACCGCAGAAGCGGATGCCAACGTCTCGGGCTCTTCCACCTGGTTCATTCACACGCAACATCTGCAAGAGCAGATCAGCCACCGCGATCTTTCCATCAAGGACAACCTGCTCAGAATCGGCAGCATCCGGATTCAACTGCCGGACAGCAACGATCCGCTGACGCCACTGGAAACCATCGAAGTCGTGGTCTCCTCGGGAAACCGTTATCGGATCAATGCACTGTTCGAGGTGATCGGTCTGTGCGCCATCAATGCCCGAGCCTACCCATCGGTTCAGGCCATCGCCCAGGACATTCGTGAGCATCAACGGCGTGAAGAGCTTGAGTCCGACGAAGTGTCCGTTCACCACATTCGCCTGAGCGAAACCGCTGCCGGCAAGATTTCATACAACGTTGCCACCCACGTCTGGAGCAGCGAAACCGCTCCGACCCGCTCGATACCTGTCGAGCACCTGATCATCGTCAAGGAATGACACCATGCGACCAAAACCACCCTCACCGCCAGGCTTTTCCAAGGGTAATACGCCCGCCGACTCGCTTGCTGAACTCCCACGATTGCGACCGCAAGCGCCAGACCCACAGCTACCGCATTCGTCGCCAGACCTGACGGCCGCGCATCCGCGAAACCCGGGACACACCCCGCCCCTCGCGGACACACCGAAAATCGAAGTGTCTGACCTGCCGGTCGCTTCCCGTGAAACGGCGACCGGACTGGACAGTTACCGTTTGAACCCCGGATTGCTGCGCAACCTGCAACCGCCCAACGAGGAGGGTCTGCGCTACATCGTCGGACGCGCGTTCGTCGATGTGAAAGACAGCGGCACGGTGTATGTGGAATTCGATGCGAACCTGGGCACCTATCGGGCCATGGATCTATACAAAAAGCTGTCTCCCGGGCCGGTGCTCTACAGAAATACCGGTGAATCGACCTGGAGCCCGGCCTCACATACCCCCTCGAAACGCCCCCATTCCCAGGTCAGTGACGTTGATACGCCGGAGCCAGCCAAACAAGCGCAGACCTCTCCTTTGTCGGCGCATGAAGCCACCACCCGACTGCTGAACGACTCGTTGCTCACGATGCATCCACTGATGACGCTCGGCCAGCGCGTCGAGTTTTTGCGCGCCTATAACCTGTCGCCACGACAACACATCCGGTTGCACAGTGATCTGACCGCCGATCCCCGGGTGATGCCGGAGTGGGCCGAGCAGCATCACTTACGCTCTCGGGACGAGAACGATCCGACCCGCTTCGATCAACTGTATGAAGAAATCGAACCGCTGCTACTGCCCGTGCGGAACGGAACACTGCGCAGCGACCTGATCGACTTCGACAAAAGCGTCACCCGGGAATTTCTCGACGCCTTTCTGACCCGACTCGGTTACCTGCGCAACAGCAGCGACTGCCTGTATCGCACGGATATTCCGGGTCTGTTCAGGGCCGATGAACGCACGCCTTTCGAGTTCTACAACGACGGACGCATGCTGCCTCGCCTGAAACACCCGCGCGGCGCCACGACCGAAAAACCGATCAGTGCCACGGTCAGCCATCAGTTGGTCAAGAGATATAGCGCCAGGGGCACCGAGGCTCCCGATCCGGAGTACCTGCGCTACAACAGCCAGAGAAACAAATATCCCGGCAAAAAACCGGGTGAATCGGACAACGAGTCAGGGAACTCCGACAACGACTGGTCCGATGCATCGGACGTAGAACTGGACACCGAACGCAATTACGAGACGATCCGCCACGATCAGCAGTTCATCTTCTCTTACGTCATCGATACCCGAAGGATGGAGGTGGTCCTCAACGAAGAGAACCATTTGCTCAATCTGGCGGCACGGGAAAGGAATGCCTGGTTTCCAGATGACGAACTCGAAGCCCTGATTTCAACGTCCAAGCGAGGTATCGAATCAGAGCGTCTGTGGCTGCTCGACTCGACCTTCACGCGTGCCGCCAGAGTCGACGATGTCGCCGCTCAAGCCCAAACCAGCTACATCGGCAATGACATCGAGGCGCGGACCCACAGCGGCATTTCCAATCAACATGAATACGACGCTTTGATCGATGCGGTGGCCAGGGCCGGCAAGCCGATCCTTGCATTTCCAGGTGGCCGGGACTGGTTCGCCAATGACATCGTCTGGCCCGTATAACCGGGTCGAGTCTTAAGCGAACAACTCGCCCTGCAATTCATCGAGCAGCGCCTGAATCGCATCCAGTCGCTGCTGCGGGTCGTCGAGTTGCAGCAAATCGATCTTGTCTTCCTCGGCGAACGGCAGCAGATACGCCAACTGATTGGCCAGTGATTGCTGCCCCGCCGCTTCGATGCCCATGTTCAACGCCTCGACCATCGGGTGCTCGGCGAGAGCCTTGAGCAGCGCCACCAGATCGGCGTCTTCATCCTGCAGCGGTTGCTCGGGTTCTTCGTCCAGCCACTCGACCTCGGCCATGATCAATTGATCGCGCTGCACGTCGGTGCTCTGCACGATGAAGCGCCGCCCGCCCTGCACCCGGATGCCCAGCAGTCCGTTGTCCTGCTGCTGGAAATCGGTGATGCGCGCTTCGCAGCCGACCATGGCGAAACCTTCCGGCGCGACGCCGACTTCGCTGCCTTCCAGGATGCACACCACGCCGAACCCGCCGCCCTGTTTCATGCAGCGGCCGATCATGTCCAGGTAGCGTGCTTCGAAGATCTGCAGATCCAGATTGCAGCCGGGAAACAGCACCGTGTTCAGCGGAAAAAGCGGCAGACTCATAGACATTTCCTTACACCACCATCGACACCGCCAACGGCAGGAACACCGCCGTGGCCACGCCCATCAGACTCATCGCCAGCGCCGCGAAGGCGCCGCACTCATCGCTTTCCTGCAACGCCACCGAGGTGCCGACCGCATGTGCCGTCATGCCCAGCGCCATGCCGCGCGCCTCCGGGCTGTGCACACCGAGACGGGTCAGCAGCGCCGGCCCGAAGATCGCGCCGATCACCCCGGTGATCAACACGAAAACCGCCGCCAGTGCCGCGACACCGCCGATCTGTTCGGCCACCAGCATGGCGATCGGTGAGGTCACCGACTTGGGCGCCATGGTCATCAGGATCATGTGATCGGCACCGAACCACCAGCCCAGCGCCACGCCCATGCCCGTGGCGACCACGCCGCCTATCACCAGCGTAGTAAAAATCGGCCAGAACAATTGCCGGATGCGTCGCAGATTCAGATACAGCGGCACTGCCAGCGCAACGGTCGCCGGGCCCAGCAGAATACTGAGGATCTCGGTGCTCTTGCGGTACTCGGCGTAGGTCAGGCCGCAGCCGACCAGCACGCCGATCACCAACAGCATCGAGACCAGCACCGGTTGCAGAAAGATCCAGCGGGTTTTCTCGAATGCCGCCAGCACCAGTTGATAGGCACCGAGGGTGATGCCGATGCCGAACAGGGGATGGTGAATCACCGAAGCCCAGGCACCTTGCCAGTCGAACAGCATCAGGACTCCTCCGAATGCGGCGCGTGACGCTTGACCAGCCGTTGCATCAGCACGCCGGCGAAGGCCATCGACAGAATCAGCGAGACCACCAGCGCACCGACAATGGCCCAGAAATCCGCGGCAATCGCCGTGGCATACACCATCACGCCCACCGCCGGCGGCACCAGCAGCAATGGCAGATAACGCAGCAGGCTGCCGGCCGCAAGGTTCAGCGGCTCGCCGACTTCACCGCGCACGATCAGAAATACCAGCAACAGCAAAAGGCCGATGATCGGCCCCGGCAGTACCGGCAACAGCAAATGATTGAGGGCCGTGCCGAGCAATTGAAACAGCACCAGCATGGTCAGGCCGCGTAGCAACATCCGTCATCTCCGTCTTACTTTTCGCCTCGCAAGTCGCCCGCATTATAAGCACGCCTGCGCTATGGATCGGCATTCGCCAAAAGCATGGTCGGTTGACCTGAGCAAATCGCCATGATGATCTACAGTGGTTCGCAGGGCGGTCAAATCCCCCACCTGAAAAACTATAAAACCGATGAACCCAAGGAGAGTCTCAATGCCCTATGTTCCAGTTGCAGAGCTCAAAGATTATGTCGGCAAGGAACTCGGACGTTCCGAATGGCTCACCATCGATCAGGAGCGCATCAACCTGTTCGCCGAAGCCACCGGGGATTACCAGTTCATCCATGTCGACCCGGTCAAAGCCGCGCAAACGCCATTTGGCAGCACCATTGCACACGGTTTCCTGTCGTTGTCGCTGATCCCCAAACTGATGGAAGACATCCTGATCCTGCCGCAAGGCGTGAAGATGGTGGTCAACTACGGCCTGGACAGCGTGCGTTTCATCCAGCCGGTCAAGGTCAACTCCAAGGTCCGGCTCAAGGTCGACCTCGGTGAAGTGACCGAGAAAAAACCTGGCCAGTGGCTGCTCAAGGCCACCGCCACCCTGGAGATCGAAGGCTCGGACAAACCGGCCTACATCGCCGAACCGCTGTCGCTCTGCTTCGTTTAAGCGCCTGGATGCGAAGCGGCTCACGCTGTTTCGCATCCGCTCCTCCCCGCCGGCTGTATTAGGTCACATAGCTGCGGCATACTCGGTCGCCTAATTGCCCGGATCCCGCTATGCGCTCATTCGCTCCTCTTGCTCCCCTTGCCTTGACCCTGTTGCTGGCCGCGTGTGGCGACGGCGAATCGCTGTTGCCGCCGGATGCACGCCTGCCCGACGGCGGCCGCTATCGCGGTGAACTGGTCGATGGTTTGCTGCAAGGCCAGGGCCGGGTCGACTACCCCAACGGCAGCTGGTACGCCGGGGCGTTCGACAAGGGGCAATGGCATGGTCAGGGCGAATGGCACGGCAGCAATGGCGAGGTCTATCGCGGCAACTTCCAGCAAGGGCTGTTCGACGGCCAGGGCGCGCTGACCACCACGGCCGGCAGCTACACCGGCGGTTTCAAGCTGGGCCGACGTGACGGCGAAGGCACCCTTAAAGAAAACGCGATGACCTATCGCGGCGAATTCAAGGCCGACCAGTATTCCGGGCTCGGTCGCCTCGAGCTGGATGACGGCAGTTCCTATCAGGGCCAGTTCGCCCACGGCAAACCCAACGGCGAAGGCCAGCGCGGCGATGCCAGCGGCAATCAGTTCACCGGCCACTTCGTCAACGGCCAGCTCGAAGGCAACGGCACCTTCAACAGTGCCGACGGCGACATCTACGTCGGCGGCTTCAAGAACAATCAACTGCACGGCAAGGGTCGCTACGAAAACGCCGATGGCGATGTCTGGCTCGGGCAGTTCAAGGAAGGCGCGCTGACCGGCAAGGGCGAACTGATCGGCGCCGACGGCAGCCACTACATCGGTTACTTCAATGATTGGCGCTTCAGCGGTCAGGGTCGCCTGAACCTGTCCGATGGCAGCTTCTACGTCGGTGGATTCGACAGCGACAGTTATTCCGGACGCGGCACCCTGGTGCTCACCGATGGCAGTGTGCTCAGCGGTACCTGGATCAACGGCCAGCGGGTACGCGATGCCGACGGCAAGTTGCTGCCGGACACCCTAGAACTCGGCCTGCTGGCCCAGGGTCGCCTGCTCGACGAGGCGCTGGCCAATGTGCCGGCCTCGACTCCGGCGGTGGAGCTGTACACCCTGACCCTCGGCGGCGACGGCAAGCAGAGCGTGTTCCTGCGCGAATCCGATTACGTGGCCAACATGCTCACCAGCCGTTTCGGCGCGTTTGGCCAGATTCGCCTGGTCAACCATCGCGACCACCTCGGCGACCGGCCGATGGCCACCCGCGAAAACCTGCGGCGCGCCGCTCAAACCCTGGCCGAACGCAGCGGCCCGGAAGACCTGGTGTTCATTTACCTGACCAGCCACGGCACCGCCGAACACGAACTGGTGCTCGACCAGCCGCGCATGGAACTGGCCGACCTGCCCGCCGACGAACTCGCCGCTGTGCTCGCACCGCTGAAGAATCGCGACAAGATCATCGTCATCTCTTCGTGCTATTCCGGCGGTTTCATTCCGGCGCTGAAGGACGAGCGCACGCTGATCATGACCGCCTCGCGCGCCGATCGCGTGTCGTTCGGTTGCTCCGAGGAGGCCAACTTCACCTACTTCGGCGATGCCCTGTTTGCCCAGGCGCTGAACCAGACCGACGACCTGGAGCAAGCCTTCAAACTGGCCAAGGCCACCGTCGCCGAGCGCGAACTGGCGGACAACTTCGAAGCCTCTGAACCGCAGATCTGGGCGCCGAAAACCGTGCTGGCGCACTGGCAACTGCTGCGTAAACAGCAAGCGAGAAAAGCATTGCAAAGTGCTGCGTTGAACGACGGAGCGATAAAGAGCAACTAAGCTGAACAGTATCAAGGGAGAGACACTATGTACTTGACGCCTCAGCATGTCTTGCTTGCCGGAGCCACCGGATTGACCGGTGAACATCTGCTCGACCGCCTGCTCAACGAGCCGACGATCAGCCGCGTCCTTGCCCCCTCACGCCGGCCGCTGGCTGAACATCCGCATCTGGAAAACCCGGTCGGCGATCCACAGACCTTCCTGCCGCAACTGACCGGTCGGGTCGACATTGCCTATTGCTGTCTCGGCACCACGATCAAACAGGCCGGCTCCGAAGAGGCGTTTCGCGCCGTGGATCTGGACATGGTGGTGGCGTTCGCCAAGCGCGCCCGGGAAATGGGAGCACGGCACCTGATCGTGATCAGCGCCCTGGGGGCAGATCGCCGGTCCTCGGTGTTCTACAACCGGGTAAAAGGAGAAATGGAATACGCATTGCGCGCGCAGGACTGGCCGCAATTGACCATCTGCCGGCCATCGCTGTTGCTCGGCGAACGCAGCGAGCCCCGTCTGGGCGAACAGCTCGCCGCGCCATTCTCTAAATTGATCCCCGGCAAATACCGTGGCATCGAAGCCTGCCAACTGGCCCGCGCCATGTGGCGTCTGGCGCTGGAGGAGCAGGATGGTGTGCGGATTGTCGAGTCGGACGAACTGAGAAAACTCGGCAAGTAAGCTCACTCGCCACAGCGGTTCAACGCGGATCCCGGGTAACCATTTCCAATGAAGCCCGAGGATCTTGCGTGAACTGGCCGACATTCGAAATAAAGTGAATCGAATCAACCCGCGTGTCGTAGCTATCTACCACGTGCCCCTTCCCTTTCATGGATAACGTGCCCTCCAGCACACCTGCGTCTACGGCCATTCCGCCATGGGATGACACCACAGCACGTCAGGCAATCAATGAAAGGACTCCTTGATGGCACCGCAAACAAAAACGTCGAAAGGCACCAGCAAAACGCCACCCACCCTCGACAGGTCGACTCCGGAAACATCGCCGACTCAGCGTCATGATTTCCCGGGTTTGATTCGATCCCCGGAAACAGACAGCGCCAGCCGCCCCACGGAGGCGCCTGCCCCACTTTCTTCAAGTGACACATTGCCCGCGATACAGATTCAGGATCTGACCCACCCGCCTGGAGACACTCAAGGAAGCTCATCCAGCGACCCACATGCGAGCGGATCGATCCGTCACTACGAGTTACCGGCGCAACTGCGAACGCGATTACCCGCCGTCAACACCGAAGGGTTGCGGGTTCACAGGGGACGCATTTATGCCGAGGTCCAATACACCACGACCACGACGGTCATGGTGGCCTGGGACGAAGGCCTAGGAACCTACCGAGCGATGCGCCCACAGGAAGCGCAGCCCTCGGGCCCCGTCCTGCAATTCGACACCGAAAGCAATACCTGGCGGGTCGCTGAGCCATGGGTTATCAGTCAGGCCCTCGAGTCCACGGTACACCGGCAGGCAGACAATACCGACGATAACGCAGCACAGCCCCACCTGCCGGGACCGGCCAGGACGCAGCCGAACACTGCACCGATTTACGTCGATACCCAACATTACGTATGGAACGAGAAGGCCAACAATCACCATGGCTATGTGGTCCTGCACCGAAAAATGCGCCGGACCGAAGAGATCGGACCGCCGCTGCATCATGCATTCATGGACGAAAGCGGCTCGTTTGTCAGTGTCGAGCCTTCCGCTTCGCGAATCGATCAGCCAGCCGAACTGTTAACAGCCTGGACAGACCGCGATATCTGGGATCTCTACGGGATACAGGGCGCAGAAATCACCCGTTTCCGCAGCGAAGCGCACAGCACCGGGAAGAAACCTCTATGGGCTACCGTTCGGACACAACGGATGGAAAACGCCTACCTGTTTGACGAGCTGTACCGCTGGTCTGGCATGGACATGGATCGCGACCTGTTCAACAGCCTCCTGAACCATCAGAACCGCACGCCCGCCCAATGGGCAGAACACCTCCAGTCCGTCACCTTGCACCGCAGCCCATCTGGCCCACAAACGCCATTGCCAAGCCCGCCAACACCCGGCTCGCCCTCTCCACGCACATCAACACCCGACACGTCCGGGACAGCGGACGCCACGCTTGCCTACGGTGATCAGCGCCACTACACCTGGGATCTCGACAAGTCGAATTTCCATGGTTATGTCGAAATGCAACGCAAGCCTGGCTTGAATGACAATCATGGACCGCTCACACAACTGGCGTTTCGTGAAGGTGCCAGACTGACTGTCGTCAAAGCCACCGATTATCCGATCTACAAAGAGAATGTTCTGCGCCCGTTCTGGCGGGACATCGACATCTGGAACCTCTATCGGATCGAAGGACCCGACATCGTGCGCTTTCGTCGGGAGGTTGCGCGCCATCAGAAACCGCCTGCCTGGGTCAAACAACGGGAATACCCTTCCCAGCGTGAACAACTGTTCGACTACCTGCGGCTGTGGACCAACCCTGATTCTCCGCTCAAAACACGAGAGCAAATCCTCGCCCGGTTCCAGCCCTACAATCTTTCCGTCCAGCAACTAATACGACTGTGCAAGGAGCTGTCGCCGACAGGGCAGTTCAAGAACCTGATCAATGATGAAATGCCTGGATGGGTCAAGACCTATCAGGATCGCACCCGGCTGGTAACCAACGAAAAACTCTTCGAACCGTTTCTGCCGGAAATCGATGCTGAAATCATCCAGCTGAGAAATCAGGGAGAAGGCACCAGCCTGCTGAAGGCGAGTCTGACCGAACCCTTCTTTCAGGAGCTGTTGCGGCTCAGCGGCTTCAAGCGCAACACGCACAATTATCTGTACAGAACCGACATTCCTGCCGTGTTCAAAGTGGATGACCGGACACCTTTCGAAATAGCCCGGCCCGGGGCCATGGTCCCAAGCGTGGTATCGGCTGTGGGCACCACGAGCGAGACACCCGTCAGTGCAATGTTCAGCCTGAAGACCGCCATGGACTTTGCGAATGAAACCAGAGGAGTGACAGGCATAGAGGCGCACCAGACAACCAGCGGCACTTCGACGCCCCCCGCTCAACGCATCCGGTTTTGCTACCTGCTCGATACCCGCAATGTGGAAGTCGTTGCGGGACAGGACAACCGCGTCTACAACCCGACGCGGCTCGAACGAAGCCCTGCGGATGGCAAAACGTGGTTCCCGAGCATGAAGATGGAAGGCCATGTATCGATGTCGTCGATCGGCTTCACGTCGAGGCGCGTCTGGCTGGTCAACTCGGGCATGACCCGCGCGGCGACAGTGGAAGATATCCATTTGCAGGCGTTGAAGCACGCCACGGGATCGGATCAAAACCCTGCCGACGCCATCGAGTCCCGCACGCGGGCAGGAGAATTGAACCGGGACGAATATGACGGGTTGATCGATGAAGTGGCGAACGCCGGCAAGCGCGTTATCGAATTGCCGGCGGGACAGGACATATTCTCCGACGACATCGTCTTTCCGCCCGAAACGATCACGTTATAGGGAGCTTCAATGGCACGCCCCTGCGGGGTCGTGCCATTGATTTTCATAACCCGCCAGTCGCCTGAAACCCTACACCGATGACCGTCAGCAACGACAACGGCAACAGCAGCGTATCGAGCAATGCGCTGGCCGGCAGATCCACACCGGGATAGCTCGGTGCCTCGACGCCGAATCGATCCATCGCACAACATCCGCCATTCATCGCATACAGATCCAGCCGCGTGCCGGAATACACCACCGGCGCGCCGGACTTGGCGGCATCGAGCGTGCGCACGGTGGCGCAGCCGGTCAGTTGCAAGATCAGCAGCATCGCCAGCAGCTTATTCATCGCTGCTCAGATGGTGTTCGCCCCAACGCGGCAGCATGTCTTGGGGAATGCCCAGCAGATTGAGAATCCGCGCCACCACGAAATCGATCAGGTCATCGATGGTCTGCGGCTGGTGATAGAAGCCCGGCGAGGCCGGCAGGATGGTCACGCCCATGTTCGACAACTTGAGCATGTGCTCCAGGTGAATGCTCGAATACGGCGCTTCGCGCGGCACCAGAATCAACTGGCGACGCTCCTTCAAGGTGACGTCCGCCGCCCGCTCAATCAGGTTGTTGCAGGCGCCGGTGGCAATGGCCGACAAGGTGCCGGTCGAGCACGGCACCACCACCATGGCGGCGGGGGCGCCAGAGCCCGAGGCCACCGGCGACATCCAGTCTTCCTTGCCGTACACACGGATCTGCCCGGCGGACGCGCCAGTGTATTCGGTGAGGAACGCCTGCATCATTTGTGGCTTGGCCGGCAGCGACACGTCGGTCTCGGTGGCCATAACCAGTTGCGCGGCCTTGGAGATCAGGAAATGCACCTCGCGATCCTCGCGCACCAGACAATCCAGCAGGCGCAAGCCGTACTGGGCGCCGGACGCGCCAGTCATCGCCAGCGTTATGCGTTCCGGGCCATTGCTCGCCAGACGAGTGTTCATTTCAGCGCCTCGGCGAGTTTGCCGTGCAGGCCGCCGAAGCCGCCGTTGCTCATGATCACCACGTGAGTACCGGGCTGAGCCTGGCTCTTCACGCGTTCGATGATGCCTTCCAGCGAATCGCTGACAATCGACGGCACGGTGCAAAGTGCGGCGGTGCCTGCCAGATCCCAGCCGAGGTTGGCCGGGGCGTACCAGATCACCTGATCGGCATCGACCACGCTGTCCGGCAGACCGTCACGGTGGGCGCCGAGCTTCATCGAGTTGGAGCGCGGCTCGATGATCGCGATCAGCGGCGCATCGCCGATACGTTTGCGCAGGCCATCAAGGGTGGTGGCAATCGCGGTCGGGTGGTGGGCGAAGTCGTCGTAGATGGTAATACCGCGCACTTCCGCGACTTTTTCCATCCGGCGTTTGACGCTCTTGAATGCGCTCAATCCGGCAATGCCCATCGACGGCACAACGCCGACGTGACGTGCTGCGGCCAGAGTGGCCAGGGCGTTGGCAACGTTATGTTGGCCAGTCAATTCCCACTCGACCACGCCTTGGGAAACGCCTTCGAACATCACTTCGAACGCCGAGCCATCGTCTTTCAGCAACTTGACCTGCCATTGACCGCCGGCACCGGTGGTCTGCACCGGGGTCCAGCAGCCCATCTCGATCACACGCTGCAAGGCCGGTTCGGTGGTCGGGTGAATCACCAGGCCTTCGCTCGGAATGGTGCGCACCAAGTGGTGGAACTGCCGCTCGATGGCTGGCAGATCGGGGAAGATGTCAGCGTGATCGAACTCGAGGTTGTTGAGGATCGCCGTGCGCGGACGGTAGTGGACGAACTTCGAACGCTTGTCGAAAAACGCGCTGTCGTATTCGTCGGCCTCGATCACGAAGAAGGGCGTGCCGCCCAGACGCGCCGACACCGAGAAGTTCTGCGGCACGCCGCCGATCAGGAAACCCGGGCTCATGCCGGCGTGCTCCAGCACCCAGGCGAGCATGCTGCTGGTGGTGGTCTTGCCGTGCGTACCGGCAACCGCCAGCACCCAGCGACCTTGCAGCACATGGTCGGCCAGCCATTGCGGGCCGGACACGTACGGCAAGCCTTTGTTCAGCACATATTCCACTGCCGGATTGCCGCGGGACATGGCGTTGCCGATCACCACCAGATCAGGTGCCGGATCAAGCTGCGCCGGGTCGTAACCCTGGGTCAGCTGAATGCCCTGGGCTTCGAGCTGGGTGCTCATCGGCGGATAGACGTTGGCATCGGAGCCAGTCACGTGATGGCCCAGCTCTTTGGCCAGAACCGCCATCGAGCCCATGAAAGTCCCGCAGATACCCAGAATATGAATGTGCATAGTCGACCTCGTAAAACATGGCCGCAGGTTAGCGCAGGGAGGGGGAAATCGCACTCTTTAGCTGATTGAGGGTGGAGGTCTGGATTTGTGTCCGACTTGAGATCGCGCCCCTCACCCTGGCCCTCTCCCAAGGGAGAGGGAACCGACCGTCGTGTTCTCTCGAGGTACGCCGACCTGACACATCACGGTGAACTCCGGCCCGAATCCATAATCGACTCGGTCGCTCAGGTCGATGTATGCCAAAAGACACCGCGGTCAGTTCCCTCTCCCTTTGGGAGAGGGCTAGGGTGAGGGGCTTTTAACTGACACGCCGCTCAATCCCGTGCTTGCGCAGCTTTCTATAGAGCGTATTGCGGCTGACGCCCAGTTGCTGCGCCGTGTGGGTCATGTGCCAGCGCGTTTGCTCCAGCGCACTGAGCAAGGCCAGCCGCTCGGCATCTTCCAGCGGATGTTCGGATGCAGTTTCATCGGCTTTCACCAACAGCGGCTGCACATGCCGAAACATCGCGGGCAGATCCTCCAGCCCGATCCGCCCTTCATCGCACAACGCCGTCAGCGTACGCAGCACATTGCGCATCTGCCGCACATTGCCCGGCCAGTTGAACCCGAGCAAAGCCTGGCGCGCCGGTTCCTCGATCAGGATCGTTTCCCCGCCCGCCTCTTCGGCCAGCAGAAAATCCAGCAGCTGGGACTTATCACTGCGCTCGCGCAACGGCGGCAGCGCCACTTCCAGCCCGTTGAGCCGGTAGTAAAGGTCTTCCCGGAAACTGCCATCACCGACCCGCTCCAGCAAATTGCGGTGGGTGGCGCTGATGATTCGCACGTTGACCGCTTCCGGCTCGCCGCCGATCGGCACCACCTGCCGGTCTTCCAGCACCCGCAACAGGCGAGTCTGCAGAGCCAGCGGCATGTCGCCGATTTCATCGAGGAACAACGTGCCGCCATCGGCCTGCTGCAGCTTGCCGCGCATGCCGTCCTTGCGCGCGCCGGTGAAGCTGCCGCCGCGATAACCGAACAGTTCGCTCTCGATCAGGCTTTCGGGAATTGCCGCGCAGTTGAGGGCGACGAACGCTTTGCCGGCGCGCTGACTGGCGTTATGCACAGCCTTGGCGAATGCTTCCTTGCCAGAACCGGTTTCGCCGTTGATCAGCAGCGGCACGTCACGCTCGAACACCCGCAGCGACTTGCGGAAATCCGACTGCAACGCCGCATCACCAAGGCAAATGCCCGCAAGACGCGGCGCTTCCAAAGGCGCCGGAGCCGGCACTGCTGGCAGCGGCCGACGGGTTTCGCCGCGCAATACCGCAAACAGATGCCGCCCATCGCGAGTACGCAGCGGCCAACTGGCGCTGGCATTGGCACTGGCGCGCCCGAGCAACTCATCCAGCGAACAATCGAAAAACGCCTCCACCGGTTTGCCCAGCAAACCACCGCGAATATGGCCGAGCAGGTTCAAGGCACTCTGATTGACCGCGCTGATCCGCCCTTCCCCGTCAAACGCCAGCAACCCTTCGCTGAACAGCCCGACGGACTCGGCCTGGAGATGGAATCGCAACAACCATTGGTTATCGAAGCAGCGCAGGAAGTAGCAGCTCTCGATCATCTTCGCCGACAGATTGACCAGCGCCATGGTGTGGAACTGGCTCTGGCGCGAGACGTCATGCCGAGCCGAGGAAACATCGAGCACCGCCAGCAGCTCGCCGTGCGGGTCGAACACCGGGCTCGCCGAGCAGGTCAGGCCGGTGTGACGACCGCGAAAGTGTTCGTCCTGATGAATCGTCAGGGCCTGACGTTCCACCAGGCAGGTGCCGATCCCGTTGGTGCCTTCGCAGGCCTCGCTCCAGTCGGAACCCAACCACAGGCCGGCGCGTTCGAAAATCTTGCGTTCGGCGGGGGCGGTGACGCAGTTGAGGATCACCCCGCGCGCGTCGGTCAGCAGCACCGCGTGGCCGGCGCCGGAGAGTTGTTGATGCAGGCTGCTCATTTCATTGCCGGCAATCTGCAACACCTGTTGCAAACGCTCGCGGCTTTCGAGGATTCGACCGTGTTCGAGCACGGTCGGCGCCATGGTCAGGGCCGGGTCGAGGTGATAGTCCTCAAGACAACGCAGCCACGAGCGGGCGATCGACGGGTCGGCACCGGGGCCATGCAGGTGCGGCTTGCCCTGGGTGACGGTGAGAACCTGTTGGGCATGGCGACTCAAATGGTTGTCGTGCATTTCTTATTATTCTCCCCGAGGCTCATCGGCCCATGCGTGAAGTGGTGCCCAGCATCCTCCAGCCAACCGGTCTTTGCAATGCTGGCAAGACCGCCCGGTCACGGGTTGTGCCAGAAGCGGTACAAACTGTCACCAGAGCTGTACCGATACCGTCACGGACGCTTGCCACTTGTCCGACACAAATCGCGCAAGGCCTTGATTTGCCTGACCTGCACGGCAGTGGCCCGACCTTTGCTCTACGCTTATAGCAAGCGCTCATGCGCGTCTCTCTGATAAGTACAACAGCCAAGGAGAACATCATGCGTTACGCTCACCCCGGTACTGAAGGCGCCAAAGTCTCGTTCAAGAGCAAGTACGGTAACTACATCGGCGGCGAGTTCGTCGCGCCTGTCAAAGGTCAGTACTTCACCAACACCTCGCCAGTAAATGGCCAACCGATTGCCGAATTCCCGCGTTCCACGGCCGAAGACATCGAAAAGGCCCTGGACGCCGCCCACGCTGCTGCCGACGCCTGGGGTTCCACTTCTGCCCAGGCCCGTTCGCTGATCCTGCTGAAAATCGCCGACCGCATCGAACAGAACCTCGAAACCCTGGCGATCACCGAAACCTGGGACAACGGCAAGGCCATCCGCGAAACCCTCAACGCCGACATCCCGCTGGCTGCCGACCACTTCCGCTATTTCGCCGGGTGCCTGCGCGCCCAGGAAGGCAGTGCTGCCGAGATCGACGGCAATACCGTCGCTTATCACATCCATGAACCGCTGGGCGTGGTCGGCCAGATCATCCCGTGGAACTTCCCGATCCTGATGGCCGCGTGGAAACTCGCCCCGGCCCTGGCCGCCGGCAACTGCGTGGTGCTCAAACCTGCCGAGCAAACCCCGCTGGGCATCAGCGTGCTGCTGGAACTGATCGGCGACCTGCTGCCGCCGGGCGTGCTCAACGTGGTGCAAGGGTTCGGCAAAGAAGCCGGCGAAGCCCTGGCCACCAGCAAACGCATCGCCAAGATCGCCTTCACCGGCTCGACTCCGGTCGGTTCGCACATCATGAAATGCGCTGCCGAAAACATCATTCCGTCCACCGTGGAACTGGGCGGCAAGTCGCCGAACATCTTCTTCGAAGACATCATGCAGGCCGAGCCAAGCTTCATCGAAAAAGCCGCCGAAGGCCTGGTGCTGGCGTTCTTCAACCAGGGCGAAGTCTGCACCTGCCCGTCCCGCGCACTGGTTCAGGAATCGATCTATCCGCAGTTCATGGAAGCGGTGATGAAGAAGGTCAGCCAGATCAAACGTGGCGACCCGCTCGACACCGACACCATGGTTGGCGCCCAGGCATCCGAGCAGCAATTCGACAAGATCCTTTCGTACCTGGAAATCGCCAAGGGCGAAGGTGCCGAACTGCTGACCGGCGGCAAGGTGGAAAAACTCGAAGGCAACCTGGCTTCCGGTTATTACATCCAGCCGACCCTGCTCAAGGGCACCAACAAAATGCGCGTGTTCCAGGAAGAAATCTTCGGCCCGGTGGTGAGCATCACCACCTTCAAGGACGAAGCCGAAGCCCTGGCGATCGCCAACGACACCGAGTTCGGCCTGGGTGCTGGCCTCTGGACCCGCGACATCAACCGCGCCTATCGCATGGGCCGCGCCATCAAGGCCGGTCGTGTGTGGACCAACTGCTACCACCTGTATCCGGCGCACGCCGCGTTCGGCGGGTACAAGAAGTCCGGCGTCGGCCGTGAAACCCACAAGATGATGCTCGACCACTACCAGCAGACCAAAAACCTGCTGGTGAGCTACGACATCAATCCGCTGGGCTTCTTCTAAAAACCAAGGGCGGCACCGAAATATCGGTGTCGCCCTTTTAATCCCGATGACACTTCCTGGCCTGGCCGCTCTGGCACGGGCCTTGCGTACCCGTCATTCAGGATTTGCGTGAACACTGCCGCTGCGTGAACAGCATCCACCCACTCAACCGCTGCACCCGAAAGTCCAACAGATCGAACAATAAAAAAGACAGAGAGGACTTATGACTTCCACCACACAGCTCAAACCCACACTCGGCACCCTGCACCTCTGGGGCATTGCCGTCGGCCTGGTGATTTCCGGCGAATACTTCGGCTGGAGTTACGGCTGGGGCACGGCGGGAACTCTGGGTTTCCTGGTCACGGCCCTGATGGTCGCGACCATGTACACCTGCTTCATCTTCAGTTTCACCGAACTGACCACCGCGATTCCCCACGCGGGCGGGCCGTTTGCCTACAGCCGTCGGGCGTTCGGCGAGAAAGGCGGATTGATCGCCGGCATCGCCACCCTGATCGAATTCGTGTTCGCCCCGCCGGCCATCGCCATGGCCATTGGCGCCTATCTTAATGTGCAATATCCGGGGCTCGATCCGAAACTCGCGGCGGTCGGCGCGTATTTCGTGTTCATGACCCTGAACATCCTTGGCGTCAGCATCGCCGCGACCTTCGAGTTGGTAGTGACCGTGCTCGCCGTCGCCGAATTGCTGGTGTTCATGGGCGTGGTCGCACCGGGCTTCAGCTTCAGCAACTTCGTGCTGAACGGCTGGTCGGGTGCCAATGAGTTCACGATGGGCTCGATTCCGGGCATTTTCGCGGCGATTCCCTTCGCGATCTGGTTCTTCCTCGCCATCGAAGGCGCGGCCATGGCGGCCGAGGAGGCCAAGGACCCGAAACGCACCATTCCACGGGCCTATGTCAGCGGCATCCTGACCCTGGTATTCCTGGCCATCGGCGTAATGGTGATGGCCGGCGGCGTCGGCGACTGGCGTCAACTGTCGAACATCAACGACCCGCTGCCGCAGGCGATGAAAGCGGTGGTCGGCAACAACTCGACCTGGATGCACATGCTGGTGTGGATCGGCCTGTTCGGGCTGGTAGCGAGTTTCCACGGGATCATCCTCGGCTACTCGCGGCAGTTCTTTGCCCTGGCCCGGGCCGGTTATCTGCCGAAAGGCCTGGCCAAACTCTCGCGCTTCCAGACCCCGCACCGGGCGATTCTGGCCGGCGGCGTGATCGGCATCGCGGCGATCTACAGCGACGGTCTGGTCAACCTGCAAGGCATGACCCTGACAGCGGCGATGATCACCATGTCGGTGTTCGGCGCCATCGTGATGTACATCATCAGCATGCTCAGCCTGTTCAAACTGCGCAAAACCGAGCCGAATCTGGAGCGCACCTTCCGCGCACCGGGCTATCCGGTGGTGCCGGCCATCGCGCTGTTCCTGGCGGTGGTGTGCCTGGTGGCGATGGCCTGGTTCAACACGCTGATCGGCTGTGTGTTCCTGGGTTTCATGGCCGCCGGCTACCTGTACTTCCAGTTGACCGCCAAGCAACGCTCCGAAGCACCGGCAGACGCTATGCTCGAAGGTATCTAAACGCTAACTGAGCTGCACCGGCATCGGGCCTCGGGCTCGGTGCCCGCACTAAAAGCATTCATTCAGGAGGAACGCGCCCCATGGCTGCATTTGCCCATACCGTCGGCGCCCAGACCTACCGCTTCGACAGCCTCAAGGACGTGATGGCCAAAGCCAGCCCGGCGCGCTCCGGAGACTTCCTGGCGGGGGTCGCCGCGCTTAACGATGGGGAGCGAGTCGCCGCGCAAATGGCGCTGGCCGACATCCCGCTGACACATTTCCTGCAGGAAGCACTGATTCCCTACGAATCCGATGAGGTCACCCGACTGATCATCGACAGCCATGACAAACAGGCCTTCGCAGTCGTCAGCCATCTCACGGTTGGCGGCTTTCGCGACTGGCTTCTGAGCGAAGCGGCCGATGAGCAGAGCCTGCGCGCCCTCGCCCCCGGCCTGACACCGGAAATGGTCGCTGCCGTGTCGAAGATCATGCGCGTGCAGGATCTGGTGCTGGTGGCGCAGAAGATCCGCGTCGTCACCCAATTTCGCGGCACCCTCGGCCTGCGTGGGCGGTTATCCACAAGGCTGCAACCCAATCACCCGACCGACGAACCGTCCGGCATCGCGGCGAGCATTCTCGACGGTCTGCTGTACGGCAACGGCGACGCCATGATCGGCATCAACCCGGCCACCGACAGCATCGCCTCGATCTGCGCAATGCTGGAAATGCTCGACGCGATCATCCAGCGCTACGACATTCCGACCCAGGCCTGCGTGCTGACCCACGTCACCACCTCTATAGAAGCGGTCAACCGTGGTGTGCCGCTGGATCTGGTGTTCCAGTCGATTGCCGGCACCGAAGCGGCCAACGCCAGTTTCGGCATCAACCTGAACATCTTGCAGGAAGGTTATGAAGCGGGTCTGAGCCTCAATCGCGGCACGCTCGGGCAGAACCTGATGTATTTCGAAACCGGCCAGGGCAGCGCCCTGTCGGCCAATGCCCACCACGGCGTCGATCAACAGACCTGCGAGACAAGGGCCTACGCCGTGGCGCGCCATTTCAAGCCGTTTCTGGTGAACACCGTCGTAGGATTCATCGGCCCGGAATACCTGTACAACGGCAAACAGATCATCCGCGCGGGCCTCGAAGACCACTTCTGCGGCAAGCTGCTAGGCGTGCCGATGGGCTGCGACATCTGCTACACCAACCACGCCGAAGCCGACCAGGATGACATGGACACCCTGCTGACCCTGCTCGGCGTGGCCGGGATCAACTTCATCATGGGCATCCCCGGCTCCGACGACATCATGCTCAACTACCAGACCACCTCGTTCCACGACGCGCTCTATGCGCGCCAGACACTTGGCCTGAAACCGGCGCCGGAATTCGAACAGTGGCTGGCGAACATGGGCATCTTCACCCAGGCGGACGGCAAGGTCCGCTTTGGCAACAACCTGCCGCCGGCCTTCCGCCAGGCCTTGGCGCAACTGGGATGAGTCAGATGGAAAAACCGCCCGTCGATCCGCAAAACCCGTGGCTGGAGCTGCGTCGTCTGACCCCGGCGCGCATTGCCCTCGGCCGCACCGGCACCAGCCTGCCGACCCGTGCACAGCTGGATTTCCAGTTCGCCCACGCCCAGGCTCGGGACGCGGTGCATTTGCCGTTCGATCACGCCGGGCTCAGCGCCCAACTGACCGAGCGCCAGCGCGACAGCCTGCTGCTGCACAGCGCGGCGGTGGATCGCAACAGCTACCTGCAACGCCCGGACCTGGGGCGCAAATTGAGCGATCAATCCGCCCAGACCCTGCGCGAATACGCCCAGGCGCATCCGGGCGGTGTGGATCTGGTGATTGTGGTGGCGGATGGTCTGTCGGCGCTGGCGGTGCATCGGCATACCCTGCCGTTTCTCACCCGCCTGGAGGAACAGATGAGCGCCGACGAATGGTCGACCGCGCCGGTGGTACTGGTGGAACAGGGCCGGGTGGCGATTGGCGATGAAATTGGCCAGTTGCTGGGCGCGAAAATGGTCGTGATGCTGATTGGAGAGCGTCCGGGCCTCAGTTCGCCGGACAGCCTGGGTTTATATTTCACCTACAATCCAAAGGTCGGCCTCACGGATGCTTACCGCAACTGCATCTCCAATGTGCGGCTGGAAGGGCTCAGTTACGGCATGGCGGCGCATCGCTTGCTGTACCTGATGCGCGAAGCCTGTCGGCGACAGCTGTCGGGCGTCAATCTGAAGGACGAAGCGCAGGTTCGGACGCTGGAATCGGAAGCCGGTGCAGACATGAAGAGTAATTTCCTACTCGATCCGCCCCCAGCCTGAACCGTTTCCGCATTGCCTTTCTGCGCCGGTTTGAGGCAGGATCGACGCACGGCCGCCCAAGGTTTCCCGTTGCCGTCAGCCCCACGTGAAGACAGCCACTTGAAGGACGAGACCTACCATGCGGATTATCCAAGCGACCCTCGAACACCTGGATTTGCTGACCCCGTTGTTCGTTAAGTACCGCGAGTTCTACGGCTCCCTGCCCTACCCGGACTCGTCCCGGGCCTTTCTCGAAAAGCGCCTGCGACGCAAGGAATCGGTGATCTACCTGGCCCTGGCCGATGACGACGACAAGAAGCTCATGGGCTTCTGCCAGCTCTACCCGAGTTTTTCCTCCCTGTCGCTCAAGCGCGTGTGGATCCTCAACGACATCTACGTCGCCGAAGACGCCCGCCGCCAGCTGGTAGCCGACAACCTGATCCGCACCGCGAAGAAAATGGCCAAGGAAACCCAGGCCGTGCGCATGCGCGTCTCCACCAGCGCCGACAATGAAGTGGCGCAGAAAACCTACGAATCCATCGGGTTCAAGGAAGACACCGAGTTCAAGAACTACGTGCTGCCGATCAGCGAAGAACTCTGATCGCGGGGTGCCCTGCGGGGAGGGAGCAGACTCCCTCCCCAAAATGAATGCCAACCCGACATTTATTCACACCGACATCCCCCGCTACAAAACCAACGCGCTTTTCACCCCTCTGCCCGTATAATCCCGATCTTTCCGGCTTGTAAGAAAAACTACACCCGCTTGTAGGCTTACACGAAGTCATCCGCACAGGTCTGCCGAGTCAGGCCATCACCACAGGTGCCTCCATGGATTTCAACCCGCTCGACCTTATCCTGCATCTCGATGTTTACCTCGACCTGCTGGTGAATAATTACGGGCCTTGGATCTACGCCATCCTGTTTCTGGTGATCTTCTGCGAGACCGGTCTGGTGGTGATGCCATTCCTGCCGGGTGATTCCCTGCTGTTCATCGCCGGCGCAGTGGCTGCGGGCGGCGGTATGGATCCGGTATTGCTGGCGGGCTTGCTGATGCTCGCGGCGATCCTCGGCGACAGCACCAACTACGTGATCGGACGAACGGCCGGTGAAAAACTGTTCAGCAATCCGAATTCGAAGATCTTCCGCCGCGACTATCTGCAACAGACCCACGACTTTTACGACAAACACGGTGGCAAGACTGTAACCCTGGCGCGCTTCCTGCCGATCATCCGTACCTTTGCCCCGTTCGTCGCCGGTGTCGCGAAGATGCCTTACCCGCGGTTCTTCGGTTTCAGCGTGTTCGGTACGGTCCTGTGGGTCGGCGGTCTGGTGACGCTGGGCTACTTCTTCGGCAACGTGCCGTTCATCAAGAAGAACCTGTCGCTGCTGGTGGTCGGCATCATTCTGCTGTCGCTGATTCCGATGATCATCGGCGTGGTTCGCAGCCGTTTCGGCGGCACCAAAGCCCAATCGCACTAAGCCGATGTGGTCGCTGAGCGCCTGGCGACGCCGGCGCATTCTGGCGAAGTACCCGATTGCCGACGATATGTGGCAGCGGGTGCGCCATCACCTGAGTTTTCTCGATGGCATCACTGCCGCTGAAGACCAGTGGCTGCGCGAAACCAGCGTGCTGTTCCTCGAAGACAAACACCTGACCGCCCTGCCCGGTGTCGAATTGCATCAGGAACAACGCCTGCTGCTCGCCGCCCAGGCGCAACTGCCACTTTTGCATCTCGGCGATCTGAACTGGTATCAGGGTTTTCATGAAATCGTCCTCTACCCCGACGACTTCCTCAGCCCCCAGCGCCATCGCGATGCCAGCGGCGTCGAGCATGAGTGGGACGGCGAACACAGCGGCGAAGCGTGGCAACAAGGGCCGATCATCCTCGCCTGGCCCGGCGTGATGGCCAGTGGTGGCTGGGAAGGCTACAACCTGGTGATCCACGAACTGGCGCACAAGCTGGACATGCTCAACGGTGACGCCAACGGCCTGCCACCGCTGCATGCCGACATGCGGGTCAGCGACTGGGCCGAGGTGATGCAGGCGGCGTACGACGACCTCAATCGCCAGCTCGACCGCCATCCCGACGCCGAAACCGCCATCGACCCGTATGCCGCCGAGAACCCGGCCGAGTTCTTCGCCGTCACCAGCGAGTACTTCTTCAGCGCTCCGGATCTGCTGCACGAAGCTTATCCACAGGTGTATGCGCAGCTGCGGCTTTTCTACCGCCAGGATCCGTTGGCGCGCCTGAAGCAACTTCAGGCCAGCGACCCGGTCTATCAGGCTCACGAGTAAAGGTCTGCACGACTTCCGGTACATGGCGTCCACGGCAGAATATGCCTATAATCGCCGCCACTTTTTGGTCAATCCGGCCAAGTGTTTTTGGTCAACTAACGGGGGCAACGCCCAATGAGCTACAGCAAGATTCCGGCTGGCAAAGACCTGCCGAACGACATCTACGTCGCGATCGAGATCCCGGCCAACCACGCGCCGATCAAATACGAAATCGACAAAGACAGCGATTGCCTGTTCGTTGACCGTTTCATGGCCACCCCGATGTTCTACCCGGCCAACTACGGTTACATCCCGAACACCCTGGCTGACGACGGTGATCCCCTGGACGTGCTGGTCGTAACCCCTTACCCGGTTGCTCCAGGTTCGGTGATCCGCGCGCGTCCAGTCGGCATCCTGAACATGACCGACGACGGCGGCGGCGATGCCAAAGTCATCGCAGTCCCACACGACAAGCTGTCCCAGCTGTACGTGGACGTGAAGGAATACACCGACCTGCCAGCCCTGCTGATCCAGCAGATCGAGCACTTCTTCGCGAACTACAAAGATCTCGAAAAAGGCAAATGGGTGAAAATCGAAGGCTGGGACGGCGCTGACGCTGCCCGCGCCGCGATCACCAAGTCGGTTGCTGCCTACAAAGGCTAAGTCTCGCGACCTGCGACACGCTTGAAGAAAACCCCGGTTGATCCGGGGTTTTTTGTGCCTGCCAGATAAGTGCTTAAACAGCCTGTTTATAGCGACCTACAGAAAAGTTTTGGTGTGTGTAATTTCCCACAAGGACGTCTTACATCCCGTCGCAAAATTTGCCCTGATTTTGAACGCAAGGTTTATTCAAACCGCTCTAGGCCGGTCGTAGACTCGTGTTTATGAGAAAGAACACTAGCGGTCCAAGATTCAAGGCACTCCTGGAAGCTGCGAACATCACCACCACGGGATTCGCAAAGTTCTGGGGCACGGAAGCCCAAAACGTTCATAACTGGTACACCCGGGGCGTACCCGCGTACCGCATGGAAGAAGTTGCGCGCCTGTTGTCCGTCAACAGCCAATGGCTGAAGACCGGCGAAGGCCCGAAAGACGCCCCGCACCTGCATACGGACTCGGGCGACATCCTCGATGCGCATGCCATTCGCGGCGTCTACACGGTGCTCGAAACCAACGACATCGAATTGCCGCTCTACAAAGAAACCCCGGTCGCCCCCGGCTCCGACAAAACCCATGTCATCAAAGACCCGGAACAAACCATCCGCCTGCCCCGCAGCCACCTAGAAACACTGGAGATCCGCCACACCGACGCCATCTGCACCCACATGATCGGCAACAGCATGGCCGAGAAAATCGAAGACGGCTCCACCCTCGCCATCGACCGCGGCCTCACCCAGGTGGTGGACGGCGAAATCTACGCCATCGAACACGACGGCATGCTGCGCATCAAATACCTGCACCGCATGCCCGGCAACGCATTGCGCCTGCGCAGCCACAACAGCGCCGAATACCCGGACGAGATCTTCCGCGCGGCGCAGATCGAGGAGCAGAGGATTCATGTATTGGGGTGGGTGTTCTGGTGGTCGACGCTGGGCAAGCGGCGGCCGGTGGTGCCGTTTCTCTGAGCCAGCTTCTGTCGTGAGGGGCAACCGGCCCGGATAGTCGGTACAAATACGGGATTTTTCATGGATAGAACGCTCTATCCCGCACTTCGCACTGGGAATCCCCAACAAAACTCAGTATCCTGCGCCCCACATTCGCGCATCGGCCCGCCAAGCGGCCCGGATGACGCCTGACGCGGCAGACCACTGTCTGACCAAGTCCCACAGCCGGACGCAAGATCCGGATGTACGTTTTGAAGGCTGGCGCGGTTTACCAAAAATAAACCAAGCCAGTCCCCGAGAAGCCGGCCACAAGCCGGCTTTTTAATGCCTGCTGAAAAACCGGCCGGGGGTCGGTTTACGGGCAGAGCGCTGTGTAATGGTGCTTGCACAACTCATCGCATAACAGAGCCCCGCCTGCTGGAAGCGACGGCAACTTAGATTGCTCAAGTCACCCCACAAGGACGTTCAACATTGATGCCCAAAACCATCACTTCAAACATGAAATCAGTTGGCCTGACAGCCGCCTCGTGCCTTTGTCTTTCAGGATGTGTTGGAGCAATCGTATCGCTCCCGGAAAAAACAACCGTCAAGACAGACGCTTACAAAGCGCAAAGCTATCGATCAATCACACCGCAAATCAGCAGAACGGTCACGTCGACGCCTACACGGGAATGGTGCGGGATCACCGTTTGGGCACTGATCATTCCGGTGCCATTGAAACTACCGGTGTGCACATCGTATTTCGAGCAGTCCTTCGGCAACGACGAGTTCGGAAACGAAGCCGTTCTGCTCGACTCGCAGCAAAAAGTCCCATCCCCTTTCTACGCTTGCGGCCCATTCATGATGTTGGGACCGATCGTTCATGGTTACCAAGGCAATGCGCTTTGCGGTGTTTTTGCGGATTGATGGTGAAACTGACATAGCGACTTACGCTTTCACCTGCAGACGCTTTAGTCGCGAAGCCCTCCATATCCACCGTTGATTTACAATCGCCATCCGATCGGCACGAAAACACTTTCAGCACAGGGATGCGCCCATGTCCGTTCCAACCTACGATCAGTTCATTGAGCCGATCCTTCGCTTTCTCGCCACAAAACCCGAGGGTGCAATCGCTCGGGACGCTCATGAATCAGCAGCAAAAATGCTGCAACTGAGTGAAGCTCAGCGCGAAGAACTGATCGCCAGTGGTCAGGCTACCTACAAGAACCGATCAGGCTGGGCACACGATCGACTCAAGCGCGCAGGTCTTTCCAGCAGTACCAAACGCGGTTATTGGAAGTTGACCGACGCAGGCGTGCAGTACGCCAAGGAGCATGCATTTCCACTGTCGACCACGGATGTGGAGCACTTAGCAATCGGCTACATGAATGTGAAGCTGAAAGTCGCGCCTGACGCCGAGCCACTGGATGACCAACCAAATGTGGAGCCCGATCTAGCCTCCGCCACCGAGAGCCCCGACGACCGACTGGAGCGAGCGCTTAAGGAATTACGCGATGCCACGGCGGCCGACCTTTTGGACAACTTGCTGCAAGTAAGCCCTAACCGTTTTGAAGTAATCGTGCTGGATGTTCTTCATCGCTTGGGTTACGGCGCCAGTCGCAACGACTTGCAACGTGTCGGAGGTTCCGGTGATGCCGGCATCGACGGCATTATCTCGCTCGATAAATTGGGGTTGGAGAAGGTTTACGTACAGGCCAAGCGTTGGCAGAACACGGTTGGCCGACCTGAGTTACAGGCGTTCTATGGCGCGCTCGCAGGACAAAAGGCCAAGCGCGGTGTGTTCATTACCACCTCTGGTTTTACGGCGCACGCCGTCGACTTCGCCAAATCGGTGGACGGTATTGTGCTGGTAGACGGGACGCGACTGGTGCATCTGATGATGGATCATGAGGTGGGCGCGACATCGCGTTTGTTGCGGTTGCCGACGCTGGATCGCGATTATTTTGATGAAGAGTGAGTTCGGGCGTGTTGCTGCTTGACCCTGCTAACCAATTTCCTTAGTGGGCTTGTGGCCAAAAGTGATGGCACACTAGAATCGCAGCGATTGTTCTACCAACCCCTACGGATCGAGGGTTACATCAGCACGGGGCGAGGCCGGAACTGAATCCAGTTTAGGTTGATGTGCAGGTCAAGGAGACCACTATGTCGGACGTTAAAAGCATCAAGGATCAGAAGCTTCTCTACCATCTCACTTCAGTTGAAAACCTGGATGGAATTTTCAAGGATGGTTTGAAACCTCGCGCTGGCCTCTCGGGTTTCAAAGACGTCGCAGATGCTGAAATCCTGAAAAAGCGGCAGGCTCTGCAGCTCGACAATTACGTGCCCTTCCACTGGTTTGCGAAGAATCCATTTGACGGAAGCGTCCAGCGCAACAGGCCAGAGGCCCAATTTGTACTGATCTCGGTCTACAGATCAACGGCCAGGCAATACGGCTGGAAAATCATTCCACGCCACCCGTTAGCAGGCGACTCAATACAGCTACTTGATTACGAACAGGGTTTCGAAGCCATCGAGTGGGATGTCATGAGCAGTCGCGATTACCTGGACCCTCATTGCAAAAGCATCTGCATGGCCGAGTGTCTCGCACCGGGGGTTGTTAAACCTGAGGCCTTCTTCAAAATCTTTACCCCCAGCGAAGAAGTCGATGCACTTTGCGTAGCTAAATTGCAGGCAGCGGATGTTAATGTGCAGACCAGCGTGAATCAGAGAATGTTTTATCAATGAACTACACCAGCCTGAATCCAGAGAAAGCTCTGATTTGGCGTATCGTCCATCGCGATAACCTGCCCTGGATTCTGGACAACGGCCTGCATTGCGCAAACTCGGAAGTACAGGCACCTCATTACGTGAACATCGGCAACGTCGACTTGATCGACAAGCGCCGTTCCCGTCAGGTGCCTATCGCACCCGAAGGCGTCCTGGCCGACTACGTGCCCTTCTATTTCACGCCCTTCTCGGTGATGATGCAGAACATCCACTCCGGGTGGAGCGTGCAGCAACGCAGCAATGACGAGATCGTCATTCTGGTCTCAAGCCTCCATCGCGTTGAAGAGCTCGGCCTACCGTTTGTCTTTACAAACGCACATGCCTATCCGAGTTGGACAGACTATTACAGCGATCTGGCGAATCTCGACCAGATCGATTGGACTATCCTTCAACGGCGCGACTTCAAGCGCGATCCTGATGACCCTCGTAAAATTGAGCGTTATCAAGCGGAAGCGCTGATCCACCATCACTTACCGATTACGGGACTACTGGGCATCATGTGCCACACCGATGCAATGAAAGAACGCATAGAACAAGACGTCGCCGCTCGAGGCCTGACGTTGTCTGTCCATGCGCGTCCCAAATGGTATTTCCAATGATCAGATTTACCCAAGGCAACCTGCTGGAAGCCAAGACCGAAGCCCTCGTCAACACGGTGAACACCGTGGGCGTGATGGGAAAAGGCATCGCGCTGATGTTCAAAGAACGCTTTGCGCAGAACTATCGTCTGTACGCAGCGGCGTGCAAGGCCAAGGAAGTTGAAACCGGCAAGATGCACGTGACCGCCACCAACGAACTTGAAGGACCTCGCTGGATCGTCAATTTCCCGACCAAACGTCACTGGCGTTCACCTTCGCAAATGGCCTGGATAACAGAAGGTCTGCACGACCTGCGTCGGTTTCTAATTGAGAATGACGTGAAATCAGTCGCTATCCCGCCACTGGGTGCTGGTAACGGTGGATTGAAGTGGCCTGAAGTCCGCGAACAGATCGTTGAGGTTTTGGGGGATCTGGATGTCGACGTGCTGGTGTTCGAGCCGACCAATCAATATCTGAATGTCGCCAAGCGCAACGGTGTAGAGACGCTCACGCCGGCCCGTGCCCTTATCGCTGAACTGGTTCGACGCTATTGGGTGTTGGGCATGGAATGCAGTCTGCTCGAGATTCAAAAACTGGCTTGGTTTCTTGAGCGGGCAATTGAAAAACTTCCAAGTACAGAGAACCCGCTAAACCTGAAATTTATCGCTCATAAATTCGGGCCATACGCCAATCGACTGGAGCATCTGCTCAACAATCTGGATGGTAGCTATCTACATTGCGACAAGCGTATCAGTGATGCGGAAATCACCGATGTGATTTGGTTTGATCAAGATCGCAAGGCTTTTTTGCAGACCTACCTAAAGACTGAAGCCAGGGAATATTCCCAAGCTTTAGAGCGCACAGCTGAATTAATCGATGGCTTTGAATCCCCCTTCGGAATGGAATTACTCGCGACCGTCGATTGGTTGCTGATTAAGGAAGGGGTTGTTCCGACCGTTTCTGCGGTACGTGAAGCACTGAGAAACTGGGACGGCGGGGGTGGAGCTGCGGTGCGCAAAAATAAACTATTCGATGATCAAGCTCTTGAAATCGCGATTAATCGCCTGATCTCCAGCAGTTTCAGCCCGAAAATAGCGGCCTGACGCAGACAATAAATGCGAGTTTGCCTGTCCGCTTGGCACGTGCAATGAGTAGACGGCTCAGGCGATTATTGAACCATCGCAATAAGCCATTAGCACATCTGCCCTAATTGCCCCTCACCCAACCTCGCCACTAAATTTCCATTCTGTTTTTGTGCATTGCAAAAGCACCAAGGAATGGAGCAACACCATGTCGTCGTTTTTCAAACTCAATCAATCCCTTGTTCTAGCAACCGCACTTCTGACCGCCACTATTTGCGCGCAGGCAGAAGAACCGAACCCCGTCGGTGACTGGTGGATCATTTACGGCAACGGCATTCCCAACAAGAACATCATGTATGTAGCCGACAGCACTTCAGTGGTGCCGTCGAACCATACCAAGGGTGCGAAGTTGGTGGCCGTGACGCTGGTGTATGAAGAACCCGGCAAACCGATGATCGATGCCTACAACCTCGAAGTGCAGTGCTCGACGAACAAGGTCCGCTTTCTTAATGGGCAATCCATAGATCGCGTTGCCTACATGATGCGGCACCTGAAAGTTAACGACCAATGGCAGCAGCCGAAGGAGTTCTGGGTACAGCGCGCCGCCGAGTTTGTTTGCTCCCCCGCTAAAAAGGACATGATCGCGCTGGGCAAGATGGAGCCCTTGCAGATGATTCAGGGCATGCAACAGATGTTCTTCAAGCTGGCACCGATTCAGGAGAAGGGGCAGATGATGGACAACCTGGATTCGATCCTCGGTAACAAGTAAGCGGCGGAACGCATAATGAATCAATGGACTAAAACGTTACTGGCGGTGCTGCTGACACCCACACTATTGCTGCTGCATGGCTGCCACCTGATTGCTCAGTCTCGATGGGAAGGACGCGATGTCCAGGAAGCACTCGACCTGTTCGGCAAACCCGACTCGATGAAAAAACAGACCGGTGCCAACGGTGAGAATCTGGCGGTTCTCACCTGGTTCAAATCCTCCAGCTGGACCACTACAGAAGCGGCCGGGACTTCAATGAACCATACCGGCAACGGCATGGTTTACACCGAGTACTACGAGACAGTCGGTCACAGTTCGGATTGCAAACTGGAGGCCACCGTCAATAAGGCCAAGAAGATCGTGCTGTTCAGGATTGAAGACGGGAAGATCATTCACGGGAAGTGCATCAACGTTCCGTTCGTGCCCGGCTACATTCCACCCGGCTTCTAATGCAACCCTGAGCAGGCTCCTGCTCAGGGATAACTAAACGACTTCACCAACGTCAACTCCCCCACCGCCCGCATCGGCACGATGAAAGTCTCCATCTTCTCGCTAGGCGTCCCCTCCTCCGTAATCACCGTCACCTGCGCGGTAGTCAACGGCTGCACCGCCTCTTCCCCACCCTCATCATCCCCGCGATACCCACCGCCGAAGTAGTTCACATACACCAGATACTGCCCCTTGATCGGTGCCGGCATGGCGAAGATTTCCGGGCCATAGCCGGTGGTTACGTCGACATCCAGAGCAGCGCCATTGGGCGCGACGCGATCGCCGTACCAGATGTGCGCGCCGTCGGGTGTGATCAGGTGCAGGTCGAGGTCGGTGCCGTCACTGTCCCACGCCAGCAACACCCGCAGTTTCGCCGGAGTAGCGCCGCCGCTGGTGTTGAGAAATTGCGTGCGGTGCCGTTGCTGGCCGTCGGGGCTACGGACTTCGACGCTGTTGCTGCCGTTGGGGAAGGAGAACGGGCGGTCGAAGCGGCCGCTGTCGTCGATTTTCAGCGGCATGCTGACGCCGTTGACGATCAGGCGGCCGGGCTCTTTGTTTTTCGGGGTGGCTTTGATTTCGCCACTGATGCGCGCGGTGTTGGCCTGGCCGAGCGGAGTATTCACCGAGGAGGCCGGATAGTTGACGGTCTGGCGGAAGTTTTCGCCTTCGCCCTCGGGTGCGCCGCTGCGCCAGCCGCCGACCGGGGTGTCGAGTTTGACGCTGTCGGCGGCCATCGCCATTGGCAATGCATTAAGCGCGCAGAGGAACAGCAAGACCTGTGGATAACGGAGTGTCATGGTCTATTCCAGCAAAAGGTGACGGGCGAGCCCTTCGATATAGGTTTCATCCTGGCCGTTGGGATGTGCTTCAAAGGCCAGGTGCAGGTATTCGTGAGTCAGGTCGAGGCGGTCCTGCAAGGACAGCACGCCGCGCACATAGATGCGCTGGCGTTCGCGGTCGACGAAGGGGCGGCCGAAGGCGAGTTTGCAGACGGCGAACGTGCTGACTTCGTTGTAGCCGGTTTCGCTTTCCAGCCTGGGACGCCAGCCGCGCCGCTGTTTTTGCAGCCAGTCCTGCGCGGCGGGCAGTGCTTCGCAGGACGCCACCGGGTTGTCCCAGCGGCTAAGGCTCGCTCGTGGATAGGCGTGCAGCAGGATCGCGTCGTAACGCTGCCCGGCATTGGCTTGCTCGACGGCTTGTTGCCAGGCCAGTTTGTCGGGGCCAGGTTGATCGGAGTGATAGGTGACGGTGCTGCCGGCCAATACCAGATCCGACGTCCATGCGGCGATGTTGCGGGATTCGGCGGAAGCCGGGCGCGGGGCGACGCGTTGGCGGGTGCTGCTGTCGTCGATGCTCAGGCATTCGCCGTTGCGCGTGGCGTTTTGCAGCAGATACGTGCGGATCGCCACGGCCAACGCTTTGGCGGCTTCGGCCGGCTCGGGTTTGGCTTCACGCTCCAGCACACGGGCGACGTACTCTTCGCGATCCAGCCGAGCCACAAGCTTGTCGTTGAGCAGAAACAGCTCGCCATCGCTGTGGATATCCAGCGTATTGCCATTAACGAATTCGACGCGGTAATCGCCCTGCAACGGGCCGGAGCTCACCACTCGATCACCGACCAGAACCCGCGAAACCGGATAACGCGAGAACAGTCCGACCTCAACGCATCGCCCCGCTTCCGCTGGCCATGATGCGGGCAACACCGTCGCCAACGCCGAACCGTAATGCCGCAGAACCATCTGACTGGTGCCCCGGCCACCGGCCCAGATCGGCGAGCCATCCGCCGTCCAGCCAGCGAATCCGCCCTGACGTGATTGCGGATCCTGATCGCCGAGCCAGCTCCAGGTTTTCACCCGCAAGCGCCCGCCGAGTTCACCGACGACATTACCGTCCGCCGCGTTCAGCACCACGTCGAGCAGCACACGGCGCATTTGATCCTGAGCCGGCAGCCAAGATAAAACCTTCAACAAGTCAGCCACGGACACCCGAGTAGCCGGTTGCACCGATGGCAAATCCAGCAACCACGACGGCGCCTGTCGCGCCTGCCAATAGGTTCTCCAATCGCCAGCGGTTATGCCCAACCGCGCCGGCTCGAAATACAGCCCGCAGGATTTTACCAGCGCCTGATCACGCTCGATCTTCCCGCCCGCCGTGCAGCAATAGACTTCTTCCTTCGACTGCCCGAGACATTCATAAGCCGGTTCCTGCGCGCCGGTATCCACCAGCCACGCGTAGACGAACACCTTCCACAAACTGCCCAGCGGCGTATCAAGCGACGAAGGCAATGGCTCGCGGGCGGTCAGTTGCGTGGGGTTCAGCGACAGCAATTCGCCCTTGTAGGCCACGCGCAACGGTTCATCCTGCGCCGTCGCCAGCGCAGGAATCACACACATCAGCAGCCAGACCAGCGGCCGGGTCATGTCAGTTGACCGTGACCTGACCGAGGGCCGCTTTCGCTTCGCGGGCCTGATGCTGCGGCGCGTAGACCTGAGTGAAACGCACCGGCGGCAGGTTGAACTGGCCCTTCTGCGAGAAGCGCACCAGATGCCGCAGACGCAATTCACCGCTCAGCGCATCCACCGGCACCGCGTAGGCCAGTTGGCCCGGTTCGAACCGTGCTTTTTCCAGCGCAGTCGGTTCGGTGCCGTCCTTGCCCTGCAGCTTGATGCCCCACGTGGTGCGCTCGACATCCGCACCCGGCGGCAGCGGTACTTCGAGCATGCCGTAGCGCAGCGGTTTTGGTGCCTTGCTGGTGATGATCACCTCGTCCAGATACAGGCTGTCGCTGGACAACGGCTTGCTGCCGACCGGCTCCAGTTTGAAGGTAAAGGCTTCGTCACCCGGCACCAGACGCGACAGGCGACGAGTGATGGTCACCGCCATCGGATCGACCGCCGGTTGTTGGGTCTGGAAGCTCAGCGCGGCACGCAACGGACGCTCCTGAGTGCCCGACACCGACAACACGCTCGGCACCGGCGCAGCACCCTGCCACGTCCAATACATCTCGCCGGTCGCGCCGTAGTTTTTCTTCCAGCCTTCGCCCGGGGCCAGCGCGATGGTCGGCGATGCCTGGGCGATGCTGCGTTGCAGCCAGGTTAGCGCCAGCGCACGTTCGAGGGTCGATTGCTGCGGCAACAGGCGTTGCAGCAGCGCGTTCGCACGAGCCTGATCGAACGGTTGCAGCGACAGGTTCAGCGCTTCGGCAAACGGCTGGGAGCTGACCGACAAGCGCTGTTGCGCTGCGCCCAACTGACGATTGAACGCGTCCGGCAAAGCAACTTTCGACTGGGTCGCCAGCGATGCGGTCAAGACCCGCGCCGCCGCCAGACCCAGCGCCGAATCCGGATCGCCCATCACCAGACTGTCTTCGCCGTCGTCCATCAGGTTTTCGGCATTGCCTTCCCCGGCCTTCGCCAGATCGTCCATCAAACCGCTGAGCATCGTGTTGACCGGCAGATGCATCTGCTTGGCGAACGACAGGATCAGTGCCCGTTGCAGCAACGGCGTGTTCGGCGCCTGCTTGGCGTAGACCTCCAGCACCCGCTGCCAGTGCTCCGGCGGCAAGGTCAGATCCAGCACCTGACTGGCGTTCCAGTCGGCGTAATAGGCGTAAGCGGTGAGGAACGCATCCGGCTCGCCATCGAAGCCCCACCAGGTGAAACTCGCCGACGGCCCGGCCATTTGCACCAGGCGCAGACGGCTGTTCTGCATGATCAGGCGCAAGCGATCGCGGATCTGCGGGCTCGACGCCAGCGACGGATAAGCGATGCTCAGCGGCAGCAAACGACTGGCAGTCTGTTCGACGCCGCCGTACGGATAGCTGAGCAGATCGTCGAGGGCCGAACGGAACAGCGCTTGCGGGCTGTCATCCAGACGCAGGCGAATGTCGGTGGCGTCTGCCGGCAGGCTCAACGGCGTGTCGCCGCTGGCCACGTCGAGGCTCTGGGTCTGCGTCACTTGCCAGCCTTCGCCGGTGGCGGTCAGGCGTACCGCGAGGGCATCGGTGGTTTTGCCGTCCTGCACCAGTTCGGCGGTCCATTCGCCGGTGGCCAATGCGAAGGCCGGCAGCGGCAGGTAGTTGATGCCGTTATTGAGGGTCACCGGCAGGCGTTGTTCAGCGCCGGCGTAGTGCGTCACCAATTCAGCCTTGACCGGTTTCTCGGCCTGGCTGAACGCGAACACGCCGAGTTGCGGCTGATCGCCCTTGCGAAACTTGCTCGGCCCGCTCCACTTCAGGTACAGCGGTTTTTCCGAGCGCACGAACTGCTTCTTCTGCCCGACCTGACCGTCATCGGCAATCGCCCGCGCGGTAATGCGCCAGCGGGTCAGCGAGTCCGGCATCTTGAAGGTGAAACGGGTTTTACCGTCGGCATCGGTCAGCAATTCCGGTTGCCACGCAGCGGTGTCGACGTCTTCGCGGCGCGGCCGCTCCAGCACTTTCACCCCGCGTTCGCTGCGGTTGGCCTTGCCCGGCGCGCCGGGGCTGCCCGGCAACGCCACGTCGTAGCTGATGAACGACAGGCTGGCGCTGGTGCGCACGTTGTTGCGGCGCGGGTGGTAGAAGAACTGGTCGATGGTCGGCGCAACTTCCGGTTGCAGCGCGTAGACCATTTCATCCACGACGCTGACCGTCAGGTGCGCCGGCACTGCCTTGCCAGCGAACTGCGTGGTCAGGTCGACCGTCACGGTATCGCCCGGCTGATAGGTCTCTTTGTCGGTCTTGATCGCCACATCGATCTGTGGCGCAACAACCTTGATCCCGGCGTTCTGGAAGCTGTACTGACCGCCCTTGGTGTAGAGCACGGAGAACGTCAGGTTCGGCGCGAAGTTGTCCTTCACCGGGATGCGTGCGCGGTATTGGGTGTTGCTGAGTTTTTCCAGTTTCAGCCAGTCGCCGCCCTTGGTCAGCAGCGCGGTGGCTTCGACCTTGTCACGCTCCAGCGACAGCAGTGCATCGCTGACAGGCTCCGGGAAAGTGATCAGCGCCAGCGCTTCGTCGCCGGCTTTGTACTCGGGTTTGTCGAGGACGATTTCCACGGTGCCCGGCACAGCCTTGACGCCATCGCCGGTGACCGAATGACCGGTCGCACCAAGCACCCGACCGTGCTGATCTTTCAGCGACAGGTTGTAGGTGCCCGGGCGATCGAACGCCACGCTGAAGCCTTTGTCTTTCGCCGCCAGTTTGCCTTCGCCGGTGGTCTGGTCTTCCAGGCGAACCCAGCTGTAGCTGCTCGGCACAACGGCCTGGGCCTGCACACTGCCACCCTCGTTGGCGTAGCTGAACGCGACCTTGTCACCCACCGCGCTGAAGCGCTGCGGCGCAGTCAGGCGGAAGCTGGCGGCACCGCGGTCGATGAGGATTTCCTTGGTGGTTTTGACCCGATACGCTGCGCCATCGCTGGCAAACACCGTGAGCATGTAGCGGCTCGGTTTGTCGGCGGCCGGCAGGTCGAGGGTCGCGTTGCCTTTACTGTCGGAAGTCAGTTCGGTGCTGGTCAGCTCCACCGGGAATTGACCGAGGTATTGCAGCTCGTTGTCGACCATCGACAGTTGCTGGGCGCGCAGGCTCAGGGTCAGTTTGGCGTTCGCCACCGGTTTGCCGTCCGGGTAAAGCAGCACCAAGCTGCCTTTCACCGGTTCGCCGGTGCGGTAATCCTGCTTGGCCAGATTCAGCGAGATTTCGAAATGCGGCTTGATGTACTCCGCCACCCGGAACGCGCTGCTGTAGGCCTGATCCTTGTAGTTGAAACGCAGCTCGTAACCACCGGCCACCGCATTGTCCGGCAACTGGAAACGGCCCTGGGTGCCGGCCTTGGAATCAAGTTTCAGATCGAGGCGCTGCAGCTCGGTGCCGGTGGCATCGAGCACGCTGACATTGACGTCCGCCGCGCCCGGCAATACCGAATCCCGCGCGTTCCTGAATTCACGGCCGACGATTTTCAGCGACACCCAATCACCCGGACGATACAGCGGCCGATCGGTGAAGGCGTAGAGTTTGGTGTCGTAGATTTCGCTGTCGTAATAGAAGTTTTCCGAGACGAATACACCGCCCTCTTCGTCCTCGCCAATCACGAACGAACGCTCCGGGCTGACGTGTTTCAGGCGCAGCAGACCGTCGGCATCAGTGGCGCCGCTGCTCATCACGCCGAGGCCGTCGGTCCACAACACATTGACCTTCGGCACCGAGCTGCCTTCGTGTTTGCGCGCGGCCCACACCAGCAATTCATCACCGGCAATCTTGCTCACCGCCACGGTGTTGGAAACGAACACCATGGTGGTCGCGCGGTACTTGCCGATCAGCGCTTCGACCAGATAGAGGCCCGGTTTCAAATTGCCCAACGGGATGTAGACGTTACCCGGCGCGACGCTGACGAACTCGCTGGAAGACCCGGCCAGATTGACGCCGGTCGGCGGCTGGATCGGCTTGGCCTGCCACAGCGGATAGCGGAACTGGCTAACCACCGGCAGACCCGGAATCAGGGCGAATTGAGGTTGCGCGTCGTACGGTGTCGGCGCGGCGATGGCGTTGCCCATCTTCAATTCCGGCACTTCTTCGGTGACTTGCTGGCGCGACTCATAGGAGAACGCACGCTGCATCACCCGACGGGATTTGCGGTACCAGTTGTCCCACAGATACGCGAGGGTGTTCGACAGGCCTTCGCCCTTGAACTGGCCGTCGCTGACCACGCGGTGCAGGTTTTTCTGGCGCTTGAGGAAGTCCAGCGGCTTGTCGATCTTGTACACCCGGATATCGGCGCCGCCGTACGGTTCCATGCGGAAACGGCGATAGTCGCGACCCGGTGCTTCGAGGCGCACCACCGCCTGTTCGTCGGCGGCGAAACTGCTGTCGGCCAGCAGGAAAAAACTCTCACCGGACACCGGCGTATAGCCGCTTGGCTCCACGGTGTCTTCGGCATTCACGGCCGAAAACGGCAGGGTCAACAGCAACAGAAAAGACAGTAAACGCAGCATGCGGGCACCGGTCATTGGGAGAGAAAGTTCAGTCGATAGACGCCGATGAAGTTGGGGTTGGCTGCGTCGGGTATCCATCGGGTGTCCTTCCATGTCATGAGTTGCTGCAGGCTTGCCGAACGCATGCCGTTGTCGGTTGGGGTGGTCGTGCCGGTGTGATAGGCGATGTAGCGGCCCATCCAGATCATCAGGTGCTGGTCGTCGCCCTGATCGAAAAACATCAGATCGCCGGGCCGTGCCTGGGACACGTCGCGGCCGATCAGATGGCTGTTGAACTGAATCAGTTTGATCGCGTTGACGTAGGGCCCGACCTTGCCGCCGCCCTGCTGCCATTGCTGGGCGAGCTTGCGCTGATCGGCGCTCAGGTCCAGCTCCGGCGGCAGGTAGCGGTTGGACACGCCATTGCTGCGCAGCCATTTGTCGTCATGGACTTTCAGCGCTTCGTTGGCGGCGAAACGCACCAGCCCCGCGCAGTCCTGCTGATACCAGCGCGGGCTCGGGCCTTTGCTCAACTGCTCCTGAGCGATGCGCACGAACCAGGCGCGAAACACCTGGGATTGCTGCGGATCGAGGGCTGGAATCTCAACGGCTCGGGCACCGGCGCTGAGCAACAGCGCCAGAAGGCCAAGGCTGCGAATGAGTCCGGTCACAGCGCTTTCCACTCCAGCGGCAGCCATTGCCAGTGACCGTCAGGCTCGCTGCCTTCCGGCAACGTCAGGGCGTATTTGCCCATGCCGCCGAGGGTGCGCAGTTTCGGGATCAGGTAGGTTTGCGCGGCGTTGTAGAACACCGGTTCCATGTCCTGCGGCAGGCTGTCGAGGGTTTCCTGCTGGATCAGTTGCGCCATCGAATCCGGGCCGAAGTAGATCGGCATCAGCACGTCTTTCGGCAGTACATCGGCCATCGGCGGGAAGCGTTTGTCGAGGGTGCCGAGCGCCTTGTCGACCAGTTTGTCGTCGAGGGAAAACAGCAGCGTGGAACCGTGGCGCGCAAGGCTGACTTTCATGAAGGCACGGCCGGTGATCGCGTCCGGGTTCTCGGCATCCTTGGCCGCGTAAGGGCCGAAGTTGGAACTGACCTGACGCTGCCAGAGGTGGCTCTGGCCTTCCTGTTTTTCCACCACCGGGAACGCGTGCTCGTCGACCTTGCCTTCGTAAGCGCCGACCATCGAATCGAACAGCGTGCCGATATCAGCGTCGAGTTTGCCGTTGTCTTCGTCGTTCAGACTGGCCACCAGCAACGGCGTGTACAGCCGCGAATCGGCGTACCAGCACAGGCCCGCCGCGCCGGCCACGTGTTCGGTGAGTTTCTGCGCCACGGCTTCTTCGGCGCCGAGTTTCACCAGCAGCGGCTTCTGCGGCTCGGCAGCGACCGGCAAGGTCACGCAGGCACTGGCGCCCAATGGCATGGCCTGCCAGACCGGTTTGAAATCGAAGTCCGGCTGGTTCTCCAGTTCGTCCATGGCGAGGTAGCTGTGCCAGCCCTTGTCGTCCATGTCGAAACGCAGGCCGGCGAAGTTCGGGATGAAGCGCTGGTAACCCATGGCCAGAACGCTGGAATTGACCGACAGGCGCTGTTTGGTTTCAGGTGTCTTGGCCTTGAGCCCGAACGCTTCGGGGAACAGTTTTTCGCCGTTGAGCAGCGCCGCCAGCGCTTGCGGCGAGACATGGCCGGACTCCTCGGAAGCACCACTTTCCGGATCGTAGAATTTGGCCGGATTGGACAGCACCACCAGTTTGTCGCCACGGGAGGCGAACAGCAGGGATTTGCCGGCGTTGTAGGTCAGCTGATACAGCGGCACTTCATCGCCGCCGACCTTCAGGGTGCTGAACACGCTCAGTTGCGAATCATCCAGCGCGACTTTCGCCAGCGGCTCCAGCACCTTGGCCAGCCCGCCGCGATCCATCACCAGCAGGAAATCCTTCAGCCGACCGTCGGCGCCGCGCCACAGCGCCACGTCAGCCGGTTGGTCGAAAAGCTGCTCGATCAGGCTGTCCTGCAGCTTCAGGTCATGCTCGTAGATGATCCGCCGCAGACTGCCGATCAACCCGAGACGGTCGGCGTGGGTTTCGTAATAGAAGACGAAATCCTCAGTGAGCGTGGCCTTGAGGAACGGCACCGTCAGCAAGTCCTTGGGCAACTGGCTCAGGGAGCGGGTTTCCAGCAGTGCGTCCGGGCGGCTCAAGCCAAGCTTGTCGCTGGCCAGTTCCGCCGGCGGCGCCTTCGGTTTGTGCATCAGCCAGCCGAGCCCGCCCGCCACGCCGGCCACCAGGCACAGCCCGACCGCCAGCAACGGCCAGCGCCGGGAAGGTTTGGCGGCGAACGCATCGGTAGCCGGGGTCGCAGTGTTATCGCTCATCTTCTCGCTCATGTTCCCAAAGCTCGGCAGTTCATCCGTGGTGCGGGATGCTTAATAGTTGAAAGTCTTGACCAGCAGCAGATCACCGATGGCCCGCAGGGGTACGATGAACGTTTCGCGTTTTTCGTCGACGGTGTTTTCGTTCAGCACCAGGGTGATCTGCGAGGTGATGACCTCGTTCTGGTTGCTGGTCTCCTCGAAGTTATAGCCGCCGTTGCCGAAGTTGCCCCAATAGTTGACGTAAACCAGATAGGTGCCGTGCAACGGCGCGGTCATGGTGAACATTTCCGGGCCAGGGCCATCGACGCCGTCCGGATCGAGGCCACCACCGTTGCTCATCGCCGGACGCGCCCAGAAGGCATGCTGGCCGTCAGGCGTAATGACGTGCAGGTCGAGTTCGGCTTTAGGGTCGTCCCAACCGAGCACCACGCGGATCCGCGCCGGCGTGCGCAGGTTGTTGGCTTCGTAGAATTGAACGCGCTTGAGCGACTGGCCGTCGGCGCTGATCACCTCGACGCTGTTGGAACCGGCGCCGAACGCATACGGCCGGGCGAAACGGCCCTGGTCGTCGGTGTACAGATTCAGTGGATTGCCATTCACCGCCAGGCTGTGCGGCGGACGTAAATGGCCGATCGCCTTGAGCTGGCCTTCAATCATCGTGCGATTGCGCTGGATGCCGCGATCGATCGGCGGCGTGGGATAGGCGACTTGCGGGTTTTCCGTGCGATCGAGCAGCCCGTGATAGCGCCAGCCGCCCACCGGCTCCGACAGCTCCGCGCTCGGCGCCGCCAGCAGCGCGGGTGCGCAGGCCAACCCGATCAGCAGCAAAAGAAGTGAACGCATGTGATGCCTCCTGCCATGCCTGAACGAAACCTTGCACCCGATCCTCGGTACTTCACAGCGGTGAAAACTGCGTTTCGTCTGAAAGACCCGTGACTGTCGGGTCGTAGAAGGCGCGAAGGTTAGCGATTCGGCAGTTTTTTAACAATCGGATACATCTGGATTTGCGGTGGGAATCACGGCGACCAGTGGACGATGAGCCGATTAGGCGTCATATTCGGCTCACGAAATGAGCCGAATAGCGTTTCCAATCGGCTCACGCACTCAGGATCAGCAATTAATGGCGACTCACTGGATCTGGCAGCAGCCTGATTGGCCGGACTTCAACTGGCAGGCGGAATGCCTGGCACCGTTGTTGCGCGAGTGTGTTCAGGCACAAGGTCAATTGATGGGCATGGCGGGATCGGTGAGCCATTCACTGAGCGCGCAGACAGAGCTGGACGCTTTGCTGCAAAACATCGTGACCTCCTCGGCCATCGAGGGGGAGCAGTTGAATGTTGAATCCGTGCGCTCTTCATTGGCACGACGTCTGGGGCTGGAATCACCGGATGGCGACAACGTCAGCAAGCGCAGCGAGGGGCTGGCGCAACTGATGCTCGATGCCACTCAACGTTTTGCCGAACCGCTGACGCTGGAACGATTGCTGGAATGGCATTCATGGCTGTTTCCAGAACAGGAGAGTGGTTTCCTTTCGCGAGCAATCAATGTCGGCGCTCTACGCGGCGATGAGCCAATGCAGGTGGTTTCCGGGCGAATCGACCGCCCGACCGTGCATTTCGAGGCGCCACCGCGACAAGGGCTTGAGCGACAACTCGACAGTTTTCTCAAGTGGTTCGACGCCAGTCAGCACCAGGCAGGCCTCGATCCTTTACTGCGGGCAGGCATCGCGCACTTCTGGTTCGTCACCTTGCACCCGTTCGATGACGGCAACGGCCGTCTTACCCGCACGCTCACCGATCTGGCACTGGCTCAGGGCGAAGCGCAGGCGATTCGTTTTTATGCGATGTCCGCCAGCATTCTCGACGACCGCGCGGGCTATTACCGGATTCTCGAATCCAGCCAGAAAGCCACGCTGGACATCACCGACTGGCTCGCATGGTTCCTGCAAACCCTGCTGCGCAGCCTGCAACAGGCCATTGCGCGGATTGAAAGTGTGTTGGGAAAATCACGCTTCTGGCAGGCGCACCGGGAATCCGGGCTGTCGGCGGAGCAGATCAAAGTGCTCAATCGTTTGCTCGACGGTGGTGAGCGCGGTTTCGAGCACGGTATCAGCGCAGCGCAATACCAGAGTGTGGCCAAGGTCTCCAAAGCCACGGCCACCCGACATCTGGCGGAACTGCTGGAAAAGGGCTGCCTGCAACGTCTTCCGGGCGGCGGACGCAGCACTCGGTATCAGATTCAATATCCTGGCGAATTGACCGACTGACACCCTTGTCCGTCGGCCCGCTCATTTGCCCATACCCCCCCTATCTGCTAGTGTCGCGCCGGTTTAACGTCAACCGGAATTAGCCGCCATGGCCCGCAAAAAAGCTGCACTGGATTTCGAACAGTCCCTCGCCGACCTGCAAACGCTGGTGGAGCGTCTGGAGAACGGTGAATTGTCGCTGGAAGACTCGCTGACCGCTTTCGAGCAGGGCATCGGCCTGACCCGTGACTGCCAGGCGGCGCTGGCCCAGGCCGAGCAGAAGGTCCAGGTGTTGCTGGAGCGCGATGGCGAACTCGCCGAGGAACCCTTCGACGCGGATCAGCCAGAATGATTGCAGCGTATTCGGCGACCAGCCAGGCGCGCGTTAACGCGGCACTGGAAACCCTGTTCAACGCCCCGCTGCCAGAACTGGCGCGGCTTTACGAAGCCATGCGCTACAGCGTGATGAACGGCGGAAAACGCGTGCGTCCGCTGCTGGCCTACGCGGCATGCGAAGCCCTTGGCGGCAAGGCCGAACAGGCCAACGGCGCGGCGTGTGCGGTTGAGCTGATCCACGCGTATTCCCTGGTGCACGACGATTTGCCGGCGATGGACGACGACGATCTGCGTCGCGGCCAGCCAACCACCCACAAGAAATTCGACGAAGCCTGCGCGATTCTGGCCGGCGATGGTTTGCAGAGCCTGGCGTTCAGCGCCCTGCTCGACCCGCGCCTGAGCGACCTGAGCGCGGACATCCGCCTGCAACAGGTTACGGCGCTGGCGCACGCGGCGGGCCCGGCGGGCATGGTCGGCGGTCAGGCCATCGACCTCGGTTCGGTCGGCCTCAAGCTCGACCAGAAAGCGCTGGAACAGATGCACCGGCACAAGACCGGCGCGCTGATCGAAGTCAGCGTCAAGCTCGGCGCCCTGGCCAGCGGCCGTGCCGAGAAGGATGAACTCAAGTCCCTGCAGACTTATGCACAGGCCATCGGTCTGGCATTCCAGGTCCAGGACGACATCCTCGACGTCGAAAGCGATACCGAAACCCTCGGCAAGCGCCAGGGCGCCGACATCGCCCGCGACAAGCCGACCTACCCGGCCCTGCTCGGCCTCGACGCCGCCAAGACCTATGCGCTGGAGCTGCGCGATCAGGCCCTGCACGCGCTGCGACCGTTTGACGCGGCTGCCGAGCCGTTGCGCGATCTGGCCCGGTATATCGTCGATCGGCGTAACTGAAGGCTAATCAGCCAAAAAAGACCAACGCGTGGGCAGGGGGCGATGCATCAGGTAAACTGCCGCATCTTTTATACCTATAACGATTCGCCTGATGCCCACGACGTTTCATGAGATTCCCCGCAAGCGCCCGACCACGCCCCTGCTCGACCGCGCTAACACGCCGGACGGCCTGCGCCGGTTAGGCGAAGCCGAGCTGGAAACCCTGGCTGATGAGTTGCGCCTGGAATTGCTCTACACGGTCGGCCAGACCGGTGGGCATTTCGGTGCCGGCCTGGGCGTCATCGAGCTGACCATCGCGTTGCATTACGTCTTCGACACCCCGGACGACCGGTTGGTGTGGGACGTCGGTCATCAGGCCTATCCGCACAAGATCCTCACCGGTCGTCGCGAGCGCATGGAATCCTTGCGCCAGAAGGACGGCATCGCGGCTTTCCCGCGCCGTTCCGAGAGCGAGTACGACACCTTCGGCGTCGGTCACTCCAGCACCTCGATCAGTGCCGCGCTGGGCATGGCCATCGCCGCCCGCCTGCAGAACAGCGATCGCAAGGCGATTGCGGTGATCGGCGACGGCGCACTGACCGCCGGCATGGCGTTCGAGGCGCTGAACCACGCGCCGGAAGTCGACGCCAACATGCTGGTGATCCTCAACGACAACGACATGTCGATCTCGCGCAACGTCGGCGGGCTGTCGAACTATCTGGCGAAGATCCTTTCCAGCCGCACTTACGCGAGCATGCGTGAAGGCAGCAAGAAAGTGCTGTCGCGCTTGCCCGGCGCCTGGGAAATCGCCCGTCGCACCGAAGAATACGCCAAGGGCATGCTGGTTCCCGGCACCCTGTTCGAAGAACTGGGCTGGAACTACATCGGCCCGATCGACGGCCACGACCTGCCGACCCTGATCGCCACCTTGCGCAACATGCGCGATCTGAAAGGCCCGCAATTCCTGCACATCGTCACCAAGAAAGGCAAAGGCTTCGCCCCGGCGGAAGTCGACCCGATCGGTTACCACGCCATCACCAAGCTCGAACCGCTGGACGCCCCGGCCGCTGCGCCGAAAAAGGCCGGCGGGCCGAAGTATTCCGGCGTGTTCGGTGAATGGCTGTGCGACATGGCCGCTGCCGACCCGCGTCTGGTGGGCATTACCCCGGCGATGAAGGAAGGCTCGGACCTGGTGGCGTTCAGCGAACGCTTCCCGCTGCGCTACTTCGACGTGGCAATTGCCGAGCAACACGCCGTGACACTCGCCGCCGGCATGGCCTGCGAAGGCGCGAAACCGGTGGTGGCGATCTACTCGACATTCCTGCAACGCGGTTACGACCAGTTGGTGCATGACGTCGCGGTGCAGAACCTCGACGTGCTGTTCGCCATCGACCGCGCCGGTCTGGTGGGCGAAGACGGCCCGACTCACGCCGGCAGTTTCGATCTGTCGTTCCTGCGTTGCATCCCGGGCATGGTCATCATGACCCCGAGCGATGAAAACGAACTGCGCAAGATGCTCACCACCGGCCACCTGTACAACGGCCCGGCGGCGGTGCGTTATCCACGCGGTACCGGCCCGAACGCGACCATCGAGAAAGACCTCGAACCGATCGAGATCGGCAAGGGCGTGGTGCGTCGTCAGGGCAGCAAGGTCGCCCTGCTGGTGTTCGGCGTGCAAATGGCCGAAGCCCTGAAAGTCGCCGAGACGCTGGACGCGACCGTGGTCGACATGCGTTTCGTCAAACCGATGGACGAAGCGCTGGTACGCGAGATCGCCAACAGCCACGACCTGCTGGTGACCATCGAAGAGAACGCGATCATGGGCGGTGCCGGTGGCGCGGTCAGCGAGTTCCTCGCCCGCGAGAACATCCTCAAGTCGGTGCTGCACCTGGGCTTGCCGGACGTTTACGTCGAGCACGCCAAGCCGGCGCAGATGCTGGCCGAGTGCGGGCTGGATGAAGTAGGGATCGAAGCGGCGGTGCGTGAGCGCCTGACTCTGCTCAACAAGTAATCACCATCCCTGTGGGAGCGGGCTTGCCCGCGATGAGGTCGGCACAGTCAACATTGATGTTGGATGTACCGACGCCATCGCGGGCAAGCCCGCTCCCACAGTGTTTTGTGTCGCTGGAAATCTAGTGCACACCAGAAATACCAACGGAATACCGATGAACCTCTCGCGCCTCGCCCTGCCCCTCCTGCTGCTGCCCTCCGCCAACGCCCTCGCTGACAATTTCGAACGCGATCAGGCCCTGAAGCTGCCGGACATGCTGATCAGCGCCAACCGTCAGGTCGAAGCACGCAACGACAGCAGCGCCGCCAACACCGTGTTCACCCGCGAAGACATCGAGCGTCTGCAACCGCGCAGCGTCACCGATCTGCTGCAGCGGGTGCCGGGCGTGCAAGTCGCGCAAACCGGCGGACGTGGCAGCCTCCCGGGGATCTACATTCGTGGTACGCAATCGGCGCAGAGCCTGGTGCTGGTCGACGGCCAGCGCATCGGCAATTCCACCTCCGGCGACAGCAACCTGCAACACCTCAACATCGAGCAGATCGAGCGCGTGGAAGTGCTGCGCGGTTCACGTTCGGTGATTTACGGTAGCGATGCAATTGGCGGGGTGATTCAGATCTTCACCCGGCGCGGCGGCGAACAAGGCTTGCAGCCGCGGATGCATGTCGGATTCGGCAGCAACCAGACCTGGGAACGCAGTATTGGCCTCTCCGGCGGAGACGAGAAAACCCGCTTCAACCTCGGCGCCAGCCTCGATGAAACCGCCGGCCTCGACCGCACCCATGAGTCCTACCCCAGCGACAGCGATCACGATGCCTACCGCAACAAATCCATCAGCCTGAGCCTCAGCCATGCGCTGACCGATGACATCGAAGTCGGCGCCAATCTGCTGGATAACAGGGGCAAAAGCGAGTTCGACAGTCCATGGGGACGTTACGTTGAAGCAACCGACCGATCCTATGAAGAGCAACCTTACAGCGATTTCACCGTCAGCAGTTTCAGCAGCTACATCGATGCGCGGATCAACGAGCGCTGGAGGTCGCGCCTGGAACTCGGCCACAGCGAAAATCGTGAAAAAACCTTCGACAAGCTCAGCGATGAACGCTCGGTGTTCAACACCTACCGTGATTCGGTGACCTGGCAGAACGACCTGACCCTCGATGCGCGCAACAGCCTGATCCTTGGTGGCGACTGGTACGAAGACCGGATCAACAGCAGCACCGCGTTCGACGAAGACGGTCGCTGGAACCGCGCCGCATTTATCCAGCATCGTTATCAGGCCGACAGCTTCTCCACCGAACTGGGCCTGCGTCGCGATGACAACCAGCAGTTCGGCGGTCAGAACAGCTGGAGCGGCACGCTGACGTTGCCGGTCAATCCCGACAACGATCTGCTCTTGAGCTACAGCGAAGGCTTCCGTGCCCCTACTTTCAACGACCTGTACTACCCCAAGTACAGCAATCCGGATCTGAAACCGGAAACCTCCAAAAGCTATGAGTTGCAGTGGCGCAGCCAGTTGACTGACAGCAGCCGTCTAGAGGCGTCGATTTATCGTACAGATCTGAAGGACGCCATTATCGCCGCTGACGGTAACCCTCCAGAGAACGTCGCCTCGGCGCGAATCAACGGCTTCGAAGCAGCGCTGAAACAGGAGCTGTTCGGCTGGCAGAGCAACCTCGGCGTGGCGATCATCGATCCCCGCGACCGCGACACCGGCCACACTTTGGCACGGCGTGCCCGTCGCACCCTGAGCTGGGATCTGGATCGACAGTTCGATCGCCTTGGCCTCGGCGCCAGTTGGCAGGCCGTCAGCAGCAGTTATGACGATCTGAACAATCAGCAACCATTGGGCGGTTATGCACTGCTCGGATTGCGCAGCAGCTGGGCGCTGAACCGAGAGATCAAACTGGATTTCAAGGTCGACAACCTGCTGGACAAGGGTTACAGCCGGGCGCTGTACAGCCATGACGGCAGTCAGTTTGGCTATCGCGAGGAAGGTCGGGCGTTCATGTTCGGCGTGACCTGGACGCCGCAGCTCTAACGATCTGGCGCGATCAGCTGGCAGAGCTTGGCGGTCGCCTCGATCATCTGCCCGCTCGGACGCTCAAGGCCTTTATCGGTGACCAGCAGCAATTGCCCGTGCTTGACCGCTGCCACTTGTGGCCAGGCGTTCCACGCCTCCAGTTGCGGCTGATCGCCGGCCAGTATCACTTCGGGATCACGCTGTAAAACCGCTTCGATGCTCACCTGTGGCGCTGGCAGGCTCAGGTCGGCGAACACATTGCGTGCGCCACACACTTCAAGCGCATCGCTGATGATTTGTCCGCCACCGACGGTGTACAGCGGCTTGTCCCAAACCTGATAGAACACCCGCAGCGGTACTTCGCGGCGGTAGCGCTGGCGCAGCTTATCGAGTTTTTGCCGCAACTCGCTGGCCCGCGCGATCCCACGCTCAGGACGACCGAGCTGTATCGCGATGCCCTCAATCTGCGCAGTCAGCTGTTCGAGACTGTGAGGCTCGGCAACGAACGTCGGGATGTTCAGGCGCTTGAGCTGATCACGTTGAGCCGGGCCGACACTGCCGGGCCACAACAGCAACAAGTCAGGCTTGAGGCTGAGCAACCGTTCCATGTCTAGCTGGCCGTAACGGCCCACCGAAGGCACGTCCTTGATCGCGGAAGGACGCTCACCGGCATCCAGCACCCCGACCAGCAGGTCGGCCGAACCCAGTTCAACCACGATTTCGGACAGAGATGGCGCGAGGCTGACCACCCGCAGGGCGGCCAGCGTTTCACCGCTGACGGCCAGCAGCAGAACCGCCAGCCAGAGACGACGCATCAAGCGAGTTGACGCGGGATACGGTAGAGGTAGAACAGCACCGCCGTGGACAGCGCCAGCAACATCAGCGGCACCGCTTCAAGGCCAACGAACACCGCCAGCGCACCAATCCATGCCGGCAGCGCCGCGACCACGTATGCACTGCGAAGGCAGGCCGCCAGGGCAATCCAGGCAGCGGGCTCTTCAGGAGTATCGAGGGCTTTTTGCGTGGCGATCAGCGCATGTTTGTAGCGCCCGAAAAACTTCAGGCTGACAAACATCGAGGCCACGCCAGCGATAAAGAAAGGCAGCGCCAGCACCGGCAGAATCGCCTCGCCCTGGCCGAACACAGCGTTGATCACGAACAGCGGCACCAGCGCCAGCGCCAGGTATTTCCACCAGGCGATCGACAGACGGCGCCGCACTTGCCCGCGGGTCACGCCCGGTCTACCTCGCCCTGATGCTCGTTGCCCATCATGTGGTCGAGCTTGCTGGCCTTGGTCGCCAGATAGAGTTTGTTGTGCGGGTTGTGGCCGGTGTGCAGCGGCACGCGCTCGGCAACAACGATACCCATATCGGTCAAGGCTTTGACCTTGCGCGGGTTGTTGGTCATCAGACGCAGGGATTTGACGCCCAGATGCTCCAGCATCGGCAGGCACATGGCGTAGTCACGCTGGTCGGCGGCAAAGCCCAGACGCTCGTTGGCTTCAACGGTGTCGGCGCCGCCGTCCTGCAATTCGTAGGCACGGATCTTGTTCAACAGACCGATGCCGCGTCCTTCCTGACGCAGGTACAGCAACACGCCACGACCTTCGCGAGCGATGGCTTTGAGGGCGCCCTCAAGTTGCGAACCGCAGTCGCAACGCTGGCTGAACAAGGCATCGCCGGTCAGGCATTCGGAGTGCAGACGGCCGAGTACCGGGGCACCGTCGGCAATCTCACCCAGGCTCAGCACGACGTGCTCGCGGCCGGTGGCTTCATCGAGAAAACCGTGCATGGTGAATTGTGCAAAAGGCGTTGGCAGCTTGGAAGCGGCGACAAAAACGACAGGCACCGGTGTGCTCCTGATCTGAAAAGTCTGAAGATTCGCTGGGCGGCATTGTAACAGCAGGTTCCCGCAGGCGCTTAGGCTGAATTATCGGCCATAACGATCAAAAAGTTTGATAACAGGCTCGCCCTTATCGCGTTCATTCGAAGGGATACGGCTGCTTCCAGCGCTCGAAGATCGGCTTCAACTCACCGCTCTTCACCAGTTGCTCCATGCGCTGGTCATAGATCGACATCAGCGCCCGGCCTTGCGGGGTGTCGGCGAAACCGAGGTACAGCGGCAGTTCAGCCAGATGTGAATAACGGTACTGCGACGGGTCGGCGGCGTTTCTCACCACCGCTTCTATTTCCGTCAGCGCATCGATGTAGTAATCCGCCCGCCCCTGCTTGAGCATCGACAGGATCCCGGTGCGGCGCTCGATCTGGTTGAAGCGTTTGACGTTCGGCAGGTAGGTTTCGTAGCGATAGCCGCGCACCCAGGCCAGTCGGTATTTGCCCAGCGTCGCCTGGGTCGGCGAGGGATTGCTGGCCAGGCCGAGCGCGTAGATGTGGTCGGAATCGAAATTCCATTTCGGGTACAGCACCTGTTCGGCTTCACCGCGATAGGAACCGACCAGTGCGTCGGCTTCCTTCAACTGCACCAGCCCGACCGAGCGGGTGTAGGGCACGGTGCGAATATCCAGGGCCACTCCCACCGGCTCGAACACTTTGCGCAACACGTCCCAGCCCAGGCCATGACCATCGGCGGCGGTGTAGTCTTCCCAGTCTTCGCTGGCCAGGTGAATGACCGACGGCGGTGCGTCCTGTGCCTGGGCCATGGCGCCAAGCAAGGTCAAAACCACTATCGCCAACCAGCGTCGAGTCATCCCTGCGTCCCTCATCCACGCCTGGAAATCAGGCGAAAAGCCACACCAGTCCCTGCATCGCCAGCCAGGCGAATACGCCGGCCAGCACGTCGTCGAGCATGATGCCGACGCCGCCGTGAACATGCCGGTCGATCCAGCGGATCGGCCACGGCTTGAGAATGTCGAAGAAGCGGAACACCAGGAACCCGGCGAGCAACCAGTACCAGCCTTCCGGCACCAGCCACAGGGTGATCCACATCCCGACCATTTCGTCCCAGACGATGCCTTCGTGGTCGTGCACCCGCAGATCGTCGGCCACTTTGCCGCACAGCCAGAAGCCGAACAGCATGGTGATCCCGAGCATCAGCCAGTAACCCCAGTCGGGCAGCATCTGCCACAACGGGATAAAGGGTAGCGCAACTAACGAGCCCCAAGTGCCCGGCGCCTTGGGCAAGGTGCCCGAGCCGAAGCCGAACGCGAGGAAATGCCAGGGATTGCGCCAGACCGACGGCGGAACGAATTCGGCCGGAACCTGTTTCGGGTGATCTGTCACGGTGACTCCTGAAAATGTTGATAACCCCGGATTTGCGGGGTGATGTCGTGCCCGTCGCGATCCAGCAGCACCACGCCCTGGCCTTGCGTTACGCGGCCGATCACATGGATCGGCCAGCCATCGGCGAGCAGCGCCGGCAACTCGTCGGACGGCAACGTGAAAGCCAGCACGTAATCATCGCCACCGCTCAACGCCGCACGCTCGGCGCCGCGCTGGCCGAGAAACGTCACCAGCGCATCCGACAACGGAACACGCTCACGCTCGACTTCGAGGCGAACCTTCGAGGCCAGTGCAATGTGACCACAGTCGGCGAGCAGGCCATCGGAGATATCCAGCGCCGAGCTGGCCTTGCCACGCAGGGCCTGGCCGAGGGCAAGTTGCGGTTGCGGCGACCAGTAATGATCAAGCAGCGGCTGGGCGATGTGCGGCTCGGCGTCACGCTGACCCAGCACCAGCGGCAAGGCCCCGGCGGCATTGCCCAGTTCGCCGCCGACACACAGCAGATCGCCCGGCTGTGCGCCGCTGCGGGTGAGCGCTTTGCCGGCCGGGACGCGGCCGAACACGGTGACGGTCAGGCTCAACGGCCCGCGCGTCGTGTCGCCGCCGACCAGTGCCACGCCGCAGCCCTGCGCCATGCGGTTCAAACCGCGGGCATAGGCTTGCAGCCAATCGGCAGTCACCGTCGGCAGAGTCAGGGCAAGGGTAAAGGCGACGGGCGTGGCGCCCATGGCAGCGAGGTCGCTGACCGCCACGGCCAGCGAGCGCTGACCGAGCAGAAACGGATCGCAGGGATCGGCGAAATGCACGCCGGCCACCAGCGTATCGGTGGAAACCGCCAGCTGTTCCCCGGAAGGAACCGCCAGCAAGGCGCAGTCGTCGCCGATCCCCAATGCAACGCCTTCGCCGCCCTGCGCACAAGGCGCGGCGGCGAAGAAATTGCGGATCAGCTCAAACTCGCCCATGGCCGAGAAAAAGTATTCAAGCGCGGATCAGCGCTTGAACGCCTTCACTTCAGCTTCACGCAGGCGCGGAGCCAGCTTGTCGAGCACGCCGTTGACGAACTTGTGGCCGTCGGTCGAACCGAACACCTTGGCCAGTTCAATACCTTCGTTGATCACAACGCGGTACGGCACGTCGACGCGCTTGAGCAGTTCCCAGGTGGACAGGCGCAGAACGGCCAGTTCAACCGGGTCCAGCTCTTCGATCGCCAGGTCCAGGCAAGGCGTGAGCGCGTTGTCGATTTCGGTCTTGAACTGCGGAACCCCGTGCAGGATTTCGCGGAAGTAAGCACCGTCGACATCGGTGAAATCGTTATCGACCCGGAACTGCGCTTCGATCTCGTTCAACGACTGCCGAGCCATGTGCCACTGATACAGGGCCTGGGTCGCGAGCTGACGGGCTTCGCGGCGCTTGGCGCTTTTCGATGGCTTGCCGGCATCCGCAGGTTTCGGATCGCGCGGGTTGAAACGATCGCTTTCGTCGCTAATCACTTGGCCTCCAACTGCGCCAGCAGGCTGACCATTTCCAGAGCGGACAGGGCAGCTTCAGCACCTTTGTTGCCGGCCTTGGTGCCGGAACGTTCGATGGCTTGCTCGATGGAATCAACGGTCAGGACGCCGAAAGCGACCGGTACGCCGAACTCCATGGACACCTGGGCCAGGCCCTTGGTGCACTCGCCAGCCACGTATTCGAAGTGCGGAGTGCCGCCACGAATGACCGCGCCCAGGGCGATGATTGCTGCGAACTCGCCTTTCTGGGCGACTTTCTGCGCAACCAGCGGGATTTCGAAGGCGCCAGGTGCGCGGATGATGGTGATGTCGCTTTCGCTCACGCCGTGGCGAACCAGGGCATCAACTGCACCGCTGACCAGGCTTTCAACCACGAAGCTGTTGAAGCGGCCCACTACCAAAGCGTAGCGGCCTTTAGGGGCGATGAAGGTACCTTCGATGGTCTTCAGGGTCATTCGTCAGATCTCTTAAAGAGCCGGGACGCGTCTGTTTCGCGTCCCTCAGTGATTTATTTGCCGCGAATTCGGAGCCGGAAACAACCGGTCATTATTCGGAGGGCACGTATTCTACAACTTCCAGATCGAAACCGGATATTGCATTGAACTTCATCGGCGCCGACATCAGTCGCATTTTGCGCACGCCGAGGTCACGCAGGATCTGCGAACCGGCACCGACGATGCTGTAGGTGGTCGGTTTTTTCGGCGCGGCCTGATCGCCGGTTTCGCGGATGTGCGCCAGCAACACGTCGCCATCCAGTGGGTGACCGAGCAACAGCACCACACCGCTGCCGGCCTCGGCAACCGCGGCCATGGCGGCACGCAGGCTCCAGCGGCCCGGTTGTTTGACCATCAGCAGGTCGCGCAGCGGGTCCATGTTGTGCACGCGAACCAGGGTCGGCTCTTCGGCGCAAACGGTGCCCAGGGTCAGTGCCATGTGCACGTCGCCTTCCACGGAATCACGATAGGTCACCAGGTTGAATTGGCCCAGTTCGCTGTCCAGCGGCTGCTCGGCAATCCGCTGAACGGTACGTTCGTGGATCATCCGGTAGTGAATCAGGTCGGCGATGGTGCCGATCTTGATGTTGTGTTCAGCGGCGAAAGCTTCCAGTTCGGCGCGACGGGACATGGTGCCGTCGTCGTTCATCACTTCGCAGATCACACCGCTCGGCTCGAAACCGGCCATGCGCGCCAGGTCGCAGGCGGCTTCGGTGTGACCGGCACGGGCCAGGGTGCCACCGGCCTGGGCCATCAGCGGGAAGATGTGGCCCGGGCTGACGATGTCTTCGGCTTTCGCGTCTTTCGCGGCGGCCGCTTGCACGGTGCGTGCGCGGTCAGCGGCGGAAATGCCGGTGGTCACGCCTTCGGCGGCTTCGATCGAGACGGTGAACTTGGTGCCGAAACCGGAACCGTTGCGTGGTGCCATCAGCGGCAGCTTCAGGGTTTCGCAGCGCTCGCGGCTCATCGGCATGCAGATCAGGCCACGGGCGTATTTGGCCATGAAGTTGATGTGCTCGGCCTTGCAGCATTCGGCGGCCATGATCAGGTCGCCTTCGTTCTCGCGGTCTTCGTCATCCATGAGGATGACCATCTTGCCTTGGCGGATGTCTTCAACCAGTTCTTCGATGCTATTGAGCGCCACAAGGCACCCCCTTCAGTCAGGATTTGAGGTAGCCGTTGGCGGCCAGAAAGCTTTCAGTGATGCCACCGCCAGGCTTTTGTGAAGAGTCAGGCTCAGCGGCCCTGTCGCCCAGAAGCAGACGCTCCAGATAACGCGCCAGCAGGTCGACTTCCAGGTTCACCCGGCGACCTGGCTTGTAGGACGCCATGATGGTTTCGCTCAGGGTGTGCGGAATGATCGTCAGCAGGAATTCGGCGCCATCGACCGCATTCACGGTCAGGCTGGTGCCGTCGACGGTGATCGAGCCTTTGTGGGCGATGTACTTGGCCAGCTCTTTCGGCGCGCGGATGCGAAATTCCACGGCGCGGGCATTGTCGCTGCGCGATACCACTTCGCCGACACCGTCGACGTGACCGCTGACCAGATGGCCGCCGAGACGGGTGGTCGGAGTCAGGGCTTTTTCCAGGTTGACCGGGCTGCCGCTTTTCAGGTCATTCATGGCGGTGCAGTCGAGGGTTTCGCGACTGACGTCGGCGGCGAAGCCGTTGCCCGGCAGTTCAACCGCGGTCAGGCACACGCCGTTGACCGCGATGCTGTCGCCGAGTTTTACGTCGCTCAGGTCGAGCTTGCCGGTTTCGACATGCACCCGCACATCACCGCCCTTTGGGGTCAGTGCGCGGATACTGCCGATGGATTCGATGATGCCGGTAAACATGGGGTTCTCCTTGAGAACGAAGCCAGCGCTAACGCGATGGCCGGGAATTATACGCTCGCCGATGAGACAGGGATTGCAGTGACTCGCCAGTCATCGCCAACCGCGCGAATTTCAGTGATTTTCAGCTCCGGCGCATCCTTCATATAGGCCAGCGGCCAGTCCAGAAGCGGACGCGCCGTGGAGCCGAGGAACTTGCCGGCAATGAAGATCACGAACTCGTCGACCAGACCGAGCTGGGCAAACGCGCCGGCCAGTCGCGGACCGGCCTCGACCAGCACTTCATTGACGCCACGGTTGGCCAGTTCGATCAGCAACTGGTGCAGATCGACCTGACCGTCATCGCCCGGCACGATCAGGCATTCCGGACCGTGGGCGTACTGTTCTTCGATGGCCACGCAGGTGGCGACCAACGCCGGTCCGGCCTTGAAGAACGGTGCATCCAGCGGCACTCGCAGACGCCCATCGATCAGCACCCGCAGCGGCGGACGGCTCAGGGCCAGCGCAGTTTGTTCGGCATCCAGTCCCAGCTCGTCACCGCGAACGGTCAGGCGTGCGCCATCGGCCAGCACCGTGTCGGCGCCGGTCAGCACGACGCTGGCCTGGGCGCGCAGACGCTGCACCGCCGAACGCGCGGCCGGGCCGGTGATCCATTGGCTCTCGCCGCTTTCCATCGCCGTGCGACCGTCGAGGCTCATGGCCAACTTGACCCGCACGAACGGCAAGCCGTGTTCCATGCGCTTCAGAAAACCTTGATTGAGCTTGCGAGCTTCGCCTTCCAGCACGCCGCTTTCGGTGGCGATGCCGGCATCGGCCAGACGCTGCAGACCGCGTCCGGCGACTTGTGGATTCGGATCACGCATCGCCGCGACCACCCGACCGACACCGGCATTCACCAGCGCATCGGCACACGGCGGTGTGCGGCCGTGGTGGCTGCAAGGTTCGAGAGTCACGTAAGCCGTGGCGCCCCGGGCCAGTTCACCGGCGGCGCGCAGGGCGTGGACTTCGGCGTGGGGTTCGCCGGCACGTTCATGGCAGCCTTCGCCGACAATCTGCCCGTCACGCACGATCACGCAGCCAACCCGTGGATTGGGATGCGTCGTGTAATGCCCCTTGCGCGCCAGCTCCAGGGCCCGGGCCATGAAGTGGGCGTCGAGGATGGCCTGCTCGGCGGCGGCGGTCATTCTTTCACCGGTTCGCGGGCGAGGCGGTCGATCTCTTCGCGAAATTCGTTGAGGTCCTGGAAGCGGCGGTACACGGAAGCGAAACGGATGTAGGCCACTTCATCGAGCTTCTGCAGCTCGGCCATCACCAGTTCGCCGACCACGAGGGACTTGACCTCGCGCTCGCCGGTGGCGCGCAGCTTGTGTTTGATATGGACCAGAGAGGATTCGAGGCGCTCGACGCTCACCGGACGTTTCTCCAGGGCGCGCTGCATGCCGGCGCGGAGTTTTTCTTCGTCGAACGGTTGGCGGCTGCCGTCGGTTTTGATCAGGCGCGGCAACACCAGTTCGGCCGTCTCGAACGTCGTGAAACGTTCGCCGCAGGCCAGGCATTCACGCCGGCGGCGCACCTGTTCGCCCTCGGCGACCAGACGCGAGTCGATGACCTTGGTGTCGTTGGCACCGCAGAAGGGACAGTGCATGGTGGCTGGCAACAAAAAAAGGGAGGGCCATGGTAGCGCATCCCGGTGGCAAGACAAGCCATAGGCTTTGCGGTATACAGACTGCCATGATCGTTTGATCCATGGATTTCATTTTGCTGGAGCCGCCAATGTCCCTACGACCGCTCGTTTTGCTCAGTGTTTTCAGCCTGCTGGTTGCCTGTGGCAGCGATGCGCCCAAGCCTCAGCCGCCCACGCCGGGCCCGGCGCCGCAACAGGCGCAGAAAAAAGCCCGGGAAGCCGCCGACCTCGGCCCGCTGCCCGCGTATCAACGGGAACTGAGCGGCACCCTGCAAGGCGTGCCGGCCGGCGCCGAAGTCGAACTGGCGCTGCTGGTGATCGACGCAAAGGATCGCCCGCAACAATTGCTCGCCAGTTCCAGCCTGATCGGCAACAACCAGATTCTGCCGTTCCATCTGCGCTTCAACCCCGACGCTTTTCCGGTGGGTGCGCGGGTTGAACTGCGCGGCCGCGCCAGCCAGTCCGGCCAGTTGATCCTGCACCTGCCGTCGCAGACCATCACTCAGCCGACCACCCAGGCGCTGGGCCAGCTGCAATTTGTCAAAGCACCATGAATGCACCGCTAGACCTGCAACAGTCGCTGGGCGAATTGCTCGGCGACGCCCGACTGAAGGCCTGTGCGTTGCCGGACACCGATTTGCAGCTGTGGCTGATCGACGGCGACAACATGGCGCGCGAATTCAGCCAGGAGGAAACCCAACGAATCCTGCATGAACCGCCGTACTGGAGTTTCTGCTGGGCAAGCGGTCTGGCGGTGGCGCGCTATCTGGCGGAGTTTCCCGAGTGGGTTCGAGGCAAGCGGGTGCTGGATTTCGGCGCCGGTTCCGGAATCGCCGGCATTGCAGCGGTGAAGGCCGGCGCGCTGGAAGTAGTGGCCTGCGACCTCGACCCGCTGGCGATTGCCGCCTGTCGGGCGAATGCCGAACTCAATGATGTGCAGATGAGCTATTCCACGGATTTCTTCGCCGAGGCCGATCGCTTCGATCTGATCCTGGTGGCCGACGTTCTCTATGACCGGGAAAACCTGCCGCTGCTCGACGCCTTCCTGAGCCGTGGCCGCGAGGCGCTGGTGGCGGATTCGCGGGTTCGGGATTTCCGTCATCCGCTGTATCGGCGCATCGAAATGCTCGAGGCCATGACCCTGCCGGATCTGGCCGAGCCCGAAGAGTTTCGCCATGTCAGCCTCTACCACGCGGCCCGCGCCTGACCGTATAGTTGCCCCATTCACGCTTTTACGAGAGACCCCATGAGTCAGCAAACGCCGTACATTTTCGACGCCACGACGGCCGACTTCGACCAGTCGGTGATCGAGGCTTCCTTTCAAAAACCGGTGCTGGTGGATTTCTGGGCCGAATGGTGTGCGCCGTGCAAGGCGCTGATGCCGATGCTGCAAGGCATCGCCGAAAGCTATCAGGGTGAGTTGCTGCTGGCCAAGGTCAATTGCGATATCGAGCAGGACATCGTCGCCCGCTTCGGCATCCGTAGCCTGCCGACCGTGGTGCTGTTCAAGGACGGTCAACCGGTGGACGGCTTTGCCGGTGCGCAACCGGAATCCGCCGTGCGCGCCCTGCTCGAACCGCATGTGCAGATGCCGGCGCCGTCCGCCGCCGATCCGTTCGAACAGGCTCAGGCACTGTTCGATGAAGGCCGTTACGCCGACGCGGAAGCGACACTGGTTACGCTGCTGGGCGAAGACAACACCAACGCCAAGGCGCTGATCCTCTACGCTCGCTGCCTGACCGAACGCGGTGAGCTGGGCGAAGCGCAAACCGTGCTCGACGCGGTCAAGAGCGACGAGCACAAAGCCGCACTGGCCGGCGCCAAGGCGCAGATCAAGTTCCTTGGTCTGGCCCGCGACCTGCCGGACGCCGCCGACCTGAAGAGCCGTCTGGCGCAAAACCCGCAGGACGACGAAGCGGTGTATCAACTGGCGATCCAGCAACTGGCCCGTCAGCAATACGAAGCGGCGCTGGACGCGCTGCTCAAGCTGTTCATCCGCAACCGCAGCTACGGCGAAGGCCTGCCGCACAAGACCTTGCTGCAAGTGTTCGAACTGCTGGGCAACGATCACCCGCTGGTGACCGCTTACCGGCGCAAGGTGTTTGCCGCGCTGTACTAAGCGCTTACTCGACCCAGCTGTAGAGCGGCGTGTCCCCGCCGCTCGCCACTTTCACATCGGATGAATGACGCAGGCGCACCAGCAAGCGCTTGCCCGCCGCTGCGCTGCCGGTCAGCCCTTCGAGCTGATCCAGCAACTCCGGGCCGCTGAGTTGTCCGGCCTTGCGCAACAGATCCCTGGCGACCTGCCACAACGCGTCATCCTGATTCACCGGTTTCGCCACCGGCGCCGCCGCTGCTGTCTGCGGCTGGGCCGTCTGCACCTGCACGCCAAACTGCGCACCGAGTCGCGCCCAGTCGCTTTCATCCAGTTCCAGGGTCAAATCCACCGGCAACTCGCCGACGGTTCCGCGTATCCGCAACATAAGCTTCGCTCCCGCACATTTCTGACCTGCATGCTCCCATGGGACTTGTGTAACGCCAAGCGGGCGGGCAAACTCTGCGCACTTTCGTTATAAGATTACATAACAAACTCTTCACTTTACTTCCCGGAGACCGCCATGCGTCGTCTGCTGCTCGCTTTGCCGTTTGCCCTGTTGCCGCTGGCCATCGCCCATGCCGCCGATGAGCATGATCACGACCATGAGCACGGCAGCCTCGGTGCCCACGAACATGGCGTCGGTCGCCTGAACGCCGCGCTCGACGGCCAGACCCTGGAGCTGGAGCTGGAAAGCCCGGCGATGAACCTCGTCGGTTTCGAACACGTCGCCACCAGCGATGCCGACAAGGCCAAGGTCGCAGCCGCGCGTGCTCAGCTGGAAAAACCGCTGGCGCTGTTCAGCCTGCCGGCCGCCGCCGGTTGCAAGGTCACCAGCCAGGAACTGGAAAGCCCGCTGTTCGGCGACAAACCGGATGCCGACGACCACGACGAAGAGGAAGCCGGCAAGGACGGTCACGAGCATCATCACGACCACAGCGAAATCCACGCCCACTACCAATTCAGCTGCGCGGCGCCGGGTGCGTTGAAAACCCTGGATCTGGCGAACCTGTTCAATACCTTCCCGGCCACTCAGAAAATTCAGGTACAACTGATCAGCCCGAGCGGCCAGCAAGGCACGGAAGTGACGGCCAAGGCCGCCGCCCTGAAGTTCTGACACGAAACGGCGCCATGACCCAAGCACTCATCGAACTGTCCGACCTGGGCTTCAACTGGCCCGGTCACCCGCCGCTGCTGGACATCCCGGCGTTTCGCCTGGAAGCCGGCGAAACCCTGTTCCTCAAGGGCCCCAGCGGCAGCGGCAAGACCACCCTGCTCGGCCTGCTCGGCGGGGTGCAGAAACCCGGCCGCGGCAGCATTCGCCTGCTCGGCCAGGAGCTGACCGAACTGGGTGCCGGCGCCCGTGATCGCTTTCGCGTCGATCACACCGGCTACATTTTCCAGCAGTTCAACCTGCTGCCGTTTCTCTCGGTGCGCGAGAACGTCGAGCTGCCGTGCCACTTCTCGAAGCTGCGTGCCGAACGTGCGAAGCAGCGTCACGGCAGCGTCGATCAGGCCGCCGCCACCCTGCTCGCCCACCTGGGTCTGAAGGACGAAAGCATCCTGAGTCGCCGCGCCGATTCGCTGTCGATCGGTCAGCAACAGCGGGTCGCTGCGGCCCGTGCGTTGATCGGTCAACCGGAACTGGTGATCGCCGACGAACCGACCTCGGCGCTGGATTACGACGCCCGGGAAAACTTCATTCGCCTGCTGTTCGCCGAGTGCCGCGAAGCCGGCTCGAGCCTGTTGTTCGTCAGCCACGACCAGAGCCTGGCGCCGCTGTTCGACCGTCACCTGTCCCTGGCCGAACTCAATCGCGCCGCCACGTCTGCCGAGGTTTGAGATGTATCTGTTCCGTCTGGCCATGGCCAGCCTCGCCAACCGGCGTTTCACCGCCCTGCTCACCGCTTTCGCCATCGCGCTTTCCGTCTGCCTGCTGCTGGCGGTGGAGCGGGTGCGCACCGAAGCCAAGGCCAGTTTCGCCAGCACCATCAGCGGCACCGACCTGATCGTCGGCGCCCGTTCCGGTTCGGTGAACCTGTTGCTGTACTCGGTATTCCGCATCGGCAACGCCACCAACAACATTCGCTGGGACAGCTTCGAACACTTCGCCAGCAACCCGAAGGTGAAGTGGGCGATCCCGATGTCCCTCGGCGATTCCCATCGCGGCTACCGGGTGATGGGTACCACCGAAGCCTATTTCGAGCATTACCAGTACGGTCGCCAGCAGCACCTGGAACTGGCGGACGGCCGCGCCTTCGCCACCGATCCGTTCGAAGTGGTGCTCGGTGCCGAAGTGGCCGAGGCGCTGCACTACAAGCTCGGCGACAAACTGGTGCTGGCCCATGGCGTGGCGGCGATCAGTCTGGTCAAGCACGATGACAAGCCGTTCACCGTGGTCGGCATTCTCAAGCGCACCGGCACCCCGGTGGATCGCACGTTGCACATCAGCCTCGGCGGCATGGAGGCGATCCACATCGACTGGCACAACGGTGTGCCGGCCCGTGGCAACGGCCGGATCAGCGCCGATCAGGCGCGCAACATGGACCTGACGCCGCAAGCGATCACTGCGTTCATGCTCGGCCTCAACAGCAAGATTTCGACCTTCGCCCTGCAACGGGAGATCAACGAGTTCCGTGGCGAGCCGATGCTGGCGATTCTGCCGGGCGTGGCGCTGCAGGAGTTGTGGAGCCTGATGAGCACCGCCGAAAAAGCGCTGTTCGTGGTCTCGCTGTTCGTGGTGCTGACCGGATTGATCGGCATGCTCACGGCGATTCTCACCAGCCTCAACGAACGCCGCCGCGAAATGGCGATCCTGCGTTCGGTGGGCGCGCGGCCGTGGCATATCGCGAGCCTGCTGGTGCTGGAAGCCTTTGCGCTGGCATTGACCGGGGTGATCGCCGGGCTGGCGTTGTTGTATATCGGCATCGCCGCTGCTCAGGGTTATGTGCAGGCCAATTACGGTCTGTATCTGCCGCTGGCCTGGCCAAGCGAGTATGAATGGACGCTGCTCGGTGGCATTCTGGCTGCCGCGCTGCTGATGGGCAGCGTGCCGGCCTGGCGCGCGTATCGCCAATCTCTGGCCGATGGCCTGTCGATCCGTTTATGAGGATGTTCACCATGCCCCGCGCCGTGCTTGCGCTGCTGTTGCTGGTCGCCCTGCCCGTGTGGGCGGCGGCGCCGAAAGACCTGACCTGGTCGGAGATGATCCCGCCGGACGCGGCGCCGGAAGTGCCGAACATGACGCCGCTGCACGACCTCTCGAAGATGAGCGATGCACTGTCTGCCGAGTCCGCGCCAGCGGCCAAGCAGGACATGCCCAACGCCCCCGTGGTGCAAAGCCTCGATGGCCAGAATATCCGCCTGCCGGGCTACATCGTGCCGCTGGAAGTCAGCGAGGAAGGTCGCACCACGGACTTCCTGCTGGTGCCGTATTTCGGCGCCTGCATCCACGTGCCGCCGCCACCGTCGAACCAGATCGTGCACGTAAAAAGCGAACTCGGCGTGAAGCTCGACGAGCTGTATCAGCCTTACTGGGTTGAAGGGCCGTTGCAGGTCAAGCAGTCCACCAGCGAACTGGCCGATGCCGGGTATCAGATGGAAGCGGACAAGATTTATGTGTACGAACTGCCGGAGTAAGTCCGGCAGTCAGTTATAGCCCTCTCCACTGGCTTTGCGAGCAAAGGTTCCACAAAAAAACCGCCCATCACTGTTTCATTGAGCTGAGTCAAAAGACCGTATCAGACGGATTCGTACCATAGGACATCAAACATTTTTAACGTCCTTTGGGAGCTTCCATGAACAAGTCCTTGCTCAGCGCCTCGCTGTTTGCCCTCGCGCTCGCAGCCCCGCTCGCCCACGCCCACGAAGCCGGCGACATCATCGTTCGTGCCGGTGCGATCACCGTCAACCCGAAGGCCGACAGCTCCAGCGTCAAGGTCGATCAGGGTCCGTTGAGCGGCACCAACCTGGGCGGCAAGGCGACCATGAGCAGCGACACCCAACTGGGTCTGAACTTCGCCTACATGCTGACCAACAACATCGGTATCGAGCTGTTGGCCGCGTCCCCGTTCGAACATGACGTGAAGCTCAAGGGCACTGCCCTGCCAGCCGCCAACGGCAAGCTCGGCACCCTGAAACACCTGCCGCCGACCCTGAGCGTCGTCTACTACCCGCTGGACGCGAAGTCGCCGTTCCAGCCGTACATCGGCGGCGGCATCAACTACACCTGGATCTACGACGAGCACGTCGGCAGCGAAGCCCAGTCCAACGGTTTCAGCAACTTCAAGGCGAAAAACTCCTGGGGCCTGGCCTGGCAGGTCGGCGCTGACTACATGCTGACCGACAACATCATGCTCAACGCCCAGGTGCGCTACATCGACATCGATACCCGCGCCACCGTCGAAAACAACGCCGTGGCCCCGGGCACCCGTGCACGGGTGAATGTGGACGTTGATCCCTTCATCTACATGGTTGGTCTAGGCTACAAGTTCTAAAGAACGTTCACGTGGTGGTGAATGAGGCTTGGTGGCGGGCAGCTCAGAACTGGCGGCGATGTTACGCCATCGACCGGGGAGCAAGCTCCCTCGCTACAGGAAACCGGTTTGAAAGCCGAATTCCGGCCGTGAAAAAGGCGCCTGTCAAAAGGCGCCTTTTTCATGTCCGCAAGAAGCTCAGCGGCCGAGCAGACGGGCCAGGCCGACGTTCATCGGCGTTGGCGTCGGGCACTTGAATCGCTCAAGCAACCGGCGGTTGTTCGCCCGCGAATGACGGATGTCACCGGAGCGCGCCGGGCCGTAGCTGACGGGCGGCAACTCGCCGACCACCGCCTCGAGCGCGGCCAGCATCTGCTTGAGATTGGTCGCCTGATTCCAGCCGACGTTCACCGCACCGACGTCCACTTGCGGCTTCTCGAGCGCCTGCACCAGGACGTCGACCAGGTCTTCGACGTACATGAAATCCCGGGTCTGCTCGCCATCGCCGAACACGGTGATCGGCAGGCCTTTCTGCGCGCGTTCGCTGAAAATGCTGATCACCCCGGAGTACGGCGAGGACGGATCCTGACGCGGGCCGAAGATGTTGAAGAAACGGAAGATCGCCGGTTCCAGACCGTGCTGGCGACGGTAGAAATCGAAGTACTGCTCGCCGGCCAGTTTGTCCGACGCGTAAGGCGTCAACGGCGCCTTGGGCGTGTCTTCGTCAATCGACTCGCCTTCGCCATTGTTGCCGTAGACGGCTGCGCTGGAGGCGTACAGCACACGCTTCACGCCGGCCTCGCGCATGGCTTCGCAGACGTTCAGCGTGCCGATGAAATTGCTCTGGTGGGTTTTCACCGGATCGTCCACCGACGCCTGCACCGACGCGACGGCGGCCAGATGGGCGACAGCGCTGCAACCCTGCATCGCTTGTGCGACCAGAGCAGCATCGGCCACATCGCCGATGATCAGTTCGACCTTGGGATTATCCAGCGGCAGGTTGCTGCGCTTGCCGGTCGACAGATCATCGAGGATCCGCACCGAATGGCCGTTGGCGAGCAACGCGTCAGTCAGGTGCGAGCCGATGAAACCGGCGCCGCCGGTGATGAGAACAGGGCCTTCAGCCATGACGATAAAACCTATCCAGTAAGCCCGGGAGCGCGGCACGCCAGGCACGCGGCTTGATCCCGAAGGTGTGCAGAATTTTCTTGCAGGCGAGTACCGCGTGTTGCGGTTCTTCAGCGGCATCCGGCCGCGCGGCGTGGGCCTGGGCGGTCGGCGCTTCGATGGCCAGCGGGTGCAGACTGCGCGCCTCGGAGAGAATCGCCTGGCCCAGCGCCAGCGGCGTGGTCGCCTCGTGGCCGGCGTAGTGGTAAGTGCCCCACAGCGGCGCGGCGCAATCGAGTTGCTTGAGCACCGAAATGATCACCCGCGCCGCATCGTCGACCGGTGTCGGATTGCCACGGCGGTCATCGGCCAGCAGCAGTTCTTCCGGCTGTTCGGCACGGGCCAGGAAGCGCCCGAGGATCCCCTCCGGGCTGTCGTCGAGCAGCCAGCCGAAACGCAGCAGCACGTGTTGCGGACAGGTGGCGCGTACGCTCTGCTCGATCCGCCACAGGGCCTGACCGCGCAGGCCCAATGGCACTGGCTCGTCCTTTTCGCTGTAGGCAGTGGCACGAGAACCGTCGAACACCCGATAACTGGACGGCTGCACCAGCACGATGTTGTGGTGCTGGCACAGTTCGGCCAGACGCTCGATCGCGCGTTCCTGTCCGGCCAGACGGCTTTCGCTGACGGCCTCGGCCTGGAACCAGTCGAAATAGTAGGCAAGGTTGATCAATGCATCGGGACGGGTGTCGTCGAGCAATTGGGTCAGGCTCGCGGCATCCCAGCCGTCTTCGGGCGGGCGGGGGGCGAGGAAACCGATGTCTTCCTCCGCACCGAGGCGAATCAGCGCCTGCCCAAGGGCATTTCCGCCGCCCAGTAACATAAGGCGCATTCGCATAGAGTCAGCAGGCCCAGTCTGATTGGAACGATGGCTTTGGCGACGATGCTCGTGGCAGCGTCGTCGATAATTGCCGGAATCGTTGCATTTTGCGGGTTTAGTGCGCAACCGTCACCCGTAAAGTGTAGATCCCGAGCGGTACTTGCAACTTCGCCCGCCCACCCGCATAACTGAAGCCATGAATCTGCCCCTCCCCAAGGACGCGGCCCTGGCAGGCTTCCACCCCGCCGTCAGCGCCTGGTTCAGCAGCACCTTCCCGACGGTAACGGCCGCCCAGGCCCGCGCATGGCCGTTGATCCGCCAACGCCGCTCGACGCTGATCGCCGCGCCCACCGGCTCCGGCAAGACCCTCACCGCGTTCCTCGCGGTGCTCGACGAACTGGTCCACCGTGGCCTGGAAACCCCAGACGGTCTGCCGGACGAAACCCTGGTGGTCTACGTTTCGCCGCTCAAGGCGCTGTCCAACGACATCCGCATCAATCTGCAGAACCCGCTGACCGGGATTACCGACCAGCTGCGCCAAATGGATCTGCCGGCGCTGGAAATCACCACCGCCGTGCGCACCGGCGACACCCCGCAGAAAGACCGCGCCGCCATGCGCAAGAGCGCGCCGCACATTCTGGTGACCACCCCGGAATCGCTCTACGTGCTGCTCGGCTCGGAATCCGGCCGAAAAATGCTCGGCACCACGCGCACGGTGATCGTCGATGAAATCCACGCCATCGCCGCCGGCAAACGCGGCAGTCACCTGGCCTTGAGCCTCGAACGCTTGCAGGCGCTGTGTCCTGAACCACTGACCCGCATCGGTCTGTCAGCCACGCAAAAACCGATCGATGCGGTTGCGCGTTTTCTGGTCGGCCATGACCGCCCGTGCGAAATCATCGACATCGGCCACGCCCGCCCACGGGATCTGGGCATCGAAGTGCCGCCGGTGCCGTTGTCGGCGGTGATGGCCAATGACGTCTGGGAACTGGTCTACGACCGCCTCGCCGCACTGGCCCGTGAACACCGCACCACGTTGATTTTCGTCAACACCCGACGCCTGGCCGAACGCCTGAGCCGGCACCTGAGCGAACGCCTCGGCAAACACGCGGTGGCCGCGCACCACGGCAGTCTGGCGAAGGAGTTTCGCCTCGACGCCGAGCAAAGGCTTAAACGCGGCGAGCTGCAAGTGCTGATCGCCACCGCCTCGCTGGAGCTGGGCATCGATATCGGCGAAGTCGACCTCGTCTGTCAGATCGCTTCACCGCGCTCGATTGCCGGTTTTCTGCAAAGAGTTGGCCGCTCCGGGCACCAGGTCGGTGGTACGCCCAAGGGCCGCCTGTTCGCCACCACTCGCGACGACCTGATCGAATGCGCCGCCCTGCTCGACTGCGTGCGCCGGGGTGAACTCGATACGCTGCACATCCCCGAGGCGCCGCTGGATGTGCTGGCGCAGCAGATCATCGCCGAGGTCAGTTGCCAGGAATGGGCCGAGGACGATTTGCTCGCGCTGTTCCGCCGGGCCGAGCCCTACGCCCGCCTCGACGAAAAACATTATCAGGCCCTGCTGGCGATGCTCGCCGAGGGTTACAACGGCCGCCAGGGCATCCGCAGCGCCTACCTGCACCGCGACGCCGTCAGCCGAACCCTGCGCGGACGACGCGGCGCACGGCTGGCCGCCGTCACCAGCGGCGGCACCATCCCCGACAACGCTGACTACAGCGTTTTGCTCGAACCTCAGGGCCTGAACATCGGCAGCGTCAACGAAGACTTCGCCGTGGAAAGCATTGCCGGCGACGTGTTCCAGCTCGGCAACGCCTCCTATCGCATCCTGCGAGTGGAAACCGGCAAGGTGCGGGTCGAGGATGCCCAGGGTCAGCCACCGACCATTCCGTTCTGGCTCGGCGAGGCGCCGGGGCGCAGCGATGAACTGTCGGCGGCCGTGGCTCGGCTGCACGCGCAACTCGATCAATTGCTCAGTGCCAGCCCCGGCAATCTGCAACCTGCCCTCGACTGGCTGACCGACACCCTCGGCCTGAACCTGGCCAGCGCCGAACAGCTCGTGGATTATCTGGCCCGCGCCCGCCTCGCCCTCGGCGCCCTGCCGTCCCGGGACACGCTGCTGATGGAGCGGTTTTTCGACGAGTCCGGCGGCACCCAACTGATCATCCATTCGCCGTTCGGCAGCCGCATCAACCGCGCCTGGGGTCTGGCACTGCGCAAGCGTTTCTGTCGCACCTTCAACTTCGAATTGCAGGCCGCCGCCAGTGAAGACGCCATCGTCCTGTCGCTGTCCACCAGCCACAGTTTCGAGCTCGATGACGTCTGGCGTTATCTGCACAGCAACAGCGCCGAGCACATCCTGATTCAGGCGGTGCTGGATGCACCGCTGTTCGGTGTGCGCTGGCGCTGGAATGCCGGGGTGGCGCTGGCCCTGCCGCGCTACACGGGCGGGCGCAAAGTCGCGCCGCAGTTGCAGCGAATGAAAAGCGAAGACCTCATCGCCAGCGTGTTTCCCGATCAGATCGCCTGCCTGGAAAATCTCGCCGGCGAACGGGAAATTCCCGAGCATCCGCTGGTGGAACAGACCCTCGACGATTGCCTGCACGAGGCGATGGACTGCGAAGGCTGGCTGCAATTGCTGCGGCGCATGGAATGCGGCGAAGTGCGGCTGATCGCTCGCGACCTGCCGGCGCCCTCGCCGCTGGCGGCGGAAATCCTCAGCGCCCGCCCCTACACCTTTCTTGACGATGCACCACTGGAAGAGCGGCGGACCCAGGCCGTGCTGAATCGCCGCTGGAGCGATCCGCAATCCACCGATGACCTCGGCGCGCTGGACGCCGACGCGATCACCGCCGTACGTGAAGAAGCCTGGCCGACACCGAACAGCGCCGATGAAATGCACGAAGCGTTGATGAGCCTGGCCTGCATCAGCGGCCGCGAAGTCGAGGCCAACCTGCATTGGCGCGACTGGCTGAATGCGTTGGCCGAGACCGGGCGAGCCTGCCAACTGCAAATCGATCCCGAGCATTCGCTGTGGCTGGCGCGGGAACGCCTGACCTGTCTGCAAGCGCTTTATCCACAGGCGCAGTCGGCACTCCCCACGCTGCCCGGTTTCGACGAACCATGGACAGCCGATGACGCACTGATCGAAGTGATCCGCGCGCGGCTCGGCGCATTCGGCCCGCTACCGCTGGCGGCGATTGCCGAGCCGCTGGCCCTGATGCCGGCCTCTGTCCATCAAGCCCTCGCTCATCTGGAGCGCGAAGGTTATGTACTGCGCGGCCAGTTCACGCCGGGATCGCCCGTTGAGGAATGGTGCGAACGCCATCTGCTGGCGCGCATTCACCGCTACACGGTCAAGCGTCTGCGCCGGGAAATCGAGCCGGTGGCGTTGCAGGATTTCATGCGGTTTCTGTTCGACTGGCAGCACTTGTCTCCGTCTACCCGTGGTCAGGGCAACACCGTCTTGCCAGCGATTGTCGGTCAGTTCGAAGGCTACCCGGCTGCCGCTTCGGCGTGGGACAGCGACCTCCTTCCCGCGCGGCTCAAGGACTATTCACCGACCTGGCTGGACGATCTGTGTCGCAGCGGCAAGCTGGTATGGACGCGCCTAAGCGCCCGACAAAACATCAGCGGCACGGCGTTGCGCAGCACACCGATCGTGTTGCTGCCGCGCAGTCAGGTTGGCTTGTGGAGTGCACTGGCCGAACAGACGCCAGTCAGCGAACTGTCGCCCAAAACCCGCAAGGTTTTCGACGCACTCAGCCAGCACGGCGCGCTGTTTTTCGATGAGCTGATTCATGAAGCGCACCTGCTGCGCACCGAGCTGGAAATCGCCTTGCAGGAACTGGTCGGCGCCGGCCTAGTGAATGCCGACAGCTTTGCCGGATTGCGGGCGCTGATCACCCCGGCGAGCAAGCGCCAGCAGCGCAGCAGTCGACGCGGGCGCGGGGCGTTTGTCGGTGGCATGGACGATGCCGGGCGCTGGGCGTTATTGCGTCGCGGGCCGGTTGTGGAAAACCGTCAAACAGCGTCGCCCGAAACCCTCGAACACATCGCCATTACCTTGTTGCGTCGCTATGGCGTGGTGTTCTGGCGCCTGTTGGAGCGCGAAGCCGATTGGCTGCCGAGCTGGCGCGAACTGCTGCGCACGTTCCATCGACTGGAAGCGCGGGGCGAGATTCGCGGCGGACGCTTTGTCAGCGGTCTGGCCGGCGAGCAGCTCGCCCTGCCCGAGGCGATTCCGCTGCTGCGCGAAGTCCGCCGTCGGCCTCATGACGGCAGCCTGATCGCGGTGTGCGGCGTCGATCCGCTGAACCTCGCCGGCACCTTGTTACCGGGGGCGAAGGTGCCGGCTCTGGCGAGCAATCGGCTGGTGTATCGCGACGGATTGCCGGTCGCTGCCGAGGTCGCGGGCAAGCAACAATTCTGGGTGGAACTGGACTCCGCCGCCATGAGTGAAATCCGCAACAAGCTGACCCGTCACTGAGTGCGCGCCTGCTCCGGCAACACCACCGACGAATGCGCCGGCGCCACCTCTTCTTCCTGTCGCTTGGGCAGCAAAACCTGCTGTGGATAAGTCTGCGCGAAATGCACCCACGGGCTGTTATCCACAAGCTTTTTCAGACGCTGGTTGAATGCGCGGCTCACCGCATATTGCCCGCCGGAAACCGTGCGAAATTGCGCGGTCAGCACCACGCCGTTCAGGTCCATCTTGTCCACACCGAACACATCCAGCGGCCCTTGCAGGTTGTACTTGAGGAATGGATCTTCGCGGATCGAATCTCCCGCCTCGCGGATCAGCTCGATGGCCTTGTCGACATCGGTGTCGTAGGTGAACTGCACCGAGAAAAACGCGAACGCAAACTGCCGCGATTGATTGGTCACGGCCTTGATCTGACCGAACGGCACCGAGTGCACGAAGCCCTTGCCGTCACGCAGGCGCAGGGTGCGAATGGTCAGGCCCTCGACCGTGCCGGCATGCCCGGAATCGAGCACCACCCAGTCGCCGATCGAGAGGGTGTCTTCGATGATGATGAACAGCCCGGTGATCACGTCCTGCACCAGTTGCTGCGAGCCGAAACCGATGGCCAGACCGACCACCCCGGCACCGGCCAGCAACGGCGCGACGTTGATCCCAAGATTGGCCATGGTGGTGATCGCGCAGATCACCACCAAGATGATTTTGATCGCGTTGCGCAGCAGCGGCAGGATGGTTTTCACCCGGGTGCTGGGCTGGCGCGCCGAGCGTTTGCTGACCGGTGGTTTCAGTGCTTCCTGGATCGCCGTGTCGAGCACCACCCACAGCAGCCACGTCACGAGGAAGATCAGGCCGATGCTGCTCAGGGCATTGCTGATCGCCCGACCGACCGTGCTGCTTTGCGCGAAGTCGAGCAGCGACACACCCCAGATCCGCCCGAGGATATCGATGAACGCAATCGCAACGACGATCCGCAGCAAGGCGTGCAACAGGCTGAGGAAACGTTCCTTGTAGGCGCTGCTGCGCTGGATCGCCTCGGCCTTGCGCGACTTGAACAGGTGTTGCAGCACAGTGCTGAGAAACACCGTGCCGATCAGCAGCACCGTGGTGAGCAACGCGCAGCGCAGGGCTTTCTGGTTATCCTCGCCAATGCCGATCAGGTTGACCGCCGAGACCAGCACCATCAGCACGATCGGCCAGTACCAGAGCCCGGAAAAAATCCGCAGCGATTCCTGCATCGACGGTTGTTTCAGGCGCTGGGCCAGCGGGCGATTGCGGATCAGGTGCGCCACCGGCCGACGCAGGCGAATCACCAGCAGACCGAAGATGATCGACGCCAGCAGACCGGTGAACACCGCGATGCTGCTGGTGATGTTGCCGCCCAGTTGGCGGGCGATCTGCGGGCTGGTCAGGGCATCACTCAACGCGGCGAGAAAACCGATCAGGAACAGCGGTTTCGGGCAGTAGTCGCGAATGATCTGCACGGCGCGGCGCTTGTGGCCGGTGTTGAACATCACCACCACACACAACAGCATCGACGTGGAAAATATCCCGCTGCTGGTGGCGTAGGCAAAACACAGCGCCAGCGCGCGACCGACCGAGGCCGACAGAAAATGGCTGACGTACAGGGTCAGCGGCAGACAGATCAGTGCGGGCAGCGTGTAGGGCAACAGGTAACCGAGCAGGTCCTGACTGCGCTGGCGGGTGCGCAGCCAGCGCCCTTCCCGCAGGCGTTTGCCCAGCACGCTGCCGAGCACGGTCAACACGGCAAAGGTGCCCAGCCACACGCCGGAGAGCATCAGGAAATCCCCCGCCACGCTCCAGCCCGAGCGGTTCGAGGGTTGGTTGACCAGCCTGTCGACTTCATCCGCCGCCCGGTCGGCGCGCAGGCGCCAGGCGTCGACCAGATGCTCGTTGAGATCGAGTTTGTCCTGCACGTCGTCGATGCTGGAACTGATGGCGCCGAGCAGCCCGCCCTGCACGATCGGCTCCGGTTTGGCCGGCTCTTCACTGGCCGCCGGAACACCCGGCAGGCTGGCGGCTTGCACTGCATTGCCGTCGAACAACAGCAATGCCCCCAATAGAATCGCGATCCTGAACCTGGTCAAAACGCAGAGCTCCCTTGGTTGAACCTGTAAGGAACTGATCGGTAAATTGCAGGCAAGTTCGGTTTTTGCGGCGAAATCAAGAGCCCCCTCACCCCAGCCCTCTCCCAGAGGGAGAGGGAGCCGACTGAGTTGTTTTCAATAGTTACATCGACCTGAAAGGTTCGTTTTGATCTCAAGTCCGAGAGCCGGTCTGTGCTGTGTCGAAACCTGAGTACGGCTCGGTGTATCACGTCGGCGTAACTTAAAAGGGCACATCGATCAGTCCCCTCTCCCTCGGGGAGAGGGTTAGGGTGAGGGCGGGCTTTTGATCTTTGCTCTCAGGTCAAATATCAAATGCCCATCCCCGTATTTTTCCACACCCACCAAACCCCGACACTGCGCTCCATTCAATCCCCCACCGGAGTGCCGTCATGCCCATTGCCCTGCTCGCGCTGACCCTCAGCGCTTTCGCCATCGGGACGACCGAGTTCGTCATCGTTGGCCTGCTTCCCACCATCGGCGCCGATCTCGGCGTCAGCCTGCCGTCCGCCGGTCTGCTGGTCAGTCTCTATGCCCTCGGCGTAGCCATCGGTGCGCCGGTGCTGACCGCCCTCACCGGCAAAGTCCCGCGCAAACTGTTGCTGCTGTCGCTGATGGTGCTGTTCACCCTCGGCAACCTGCTGGCCTGGCTGGCGCCGAGTTATGAATCGCTGGTAGTGGCGCGGATCGTCACGGGTCTGGCCCATGGCGTGTTCTTCTCCATCGGCTCGACCATCGCCACCAGCCTGGTGCCCAAGGAAAAAGCCGCCAGTGCGATTGCGATCATGTTCACCGGCCTGACCGTGGCACTGGTCACCGGCGTGCCGCTGGGCACGTTCATCGGTCAGCATTTCGGCTGGCGTGAAACCTTCCTCGCCGTGTCGGCACTCGGCGTGATCGCGTTCATCGGCAGCTTGCTGTACGTGCCGAAAAACATCGCCCACAGCAAACCAGCCTCGCTGTTGCAGCAATTGCAGGTGCTCAAGCAACCGCGCCTGTTGCTGGTGTACGCCATGACGGCCATCGGTTACGGCGGTTCGTTCATCGCCTTCACATTCCTGGCGCCGATCCTTCAAGACATCTCCGGCTTCAGCGCCGGCACCGTCAGCCTGGTGTTGCTGGTGTACGGCGTGTCGGTGGCGGTCGGCAACATCTGGGGCGGCAAACTGGCGGACAAACGCGGGCCGATCAGCGCGCTGAAAATCATCTTCGCCCTGCTCGCCGCCGTGCTGTTCGTGCTTACTTTCACCGCAGGAAATCCATGGCTGGCGCTGGCCACCGTGCTGGTCTGGGGTGCGGTCGCCTTCGGCAACGTGCCGGGCTTACAGGTGTATGTGGTGCGTCAGGCTGAACATCACACACCGCACGCCGTGGACGTGGCCTCGGGGCTGAACATTGCCGCGTTCAACCTCGGTATTGCCGGTGGCGCGTGGGGTGGTGGTTTGATCGTCGAGCACGTCGGCCTGATTCACACTGCATGGATCGGCGGGCTGGTAGTACTGGTGGCGCTGACCCTGACCGCCTGGAGCGGTCGCCTCGATCGCCTGGGCCCGGTGTACGCCGAACCCGCCGAAGGCTCGGCCCGGATTGTCACCGGGCACTGATCCGGCAGCCCGACCGTCCGTAATCCCGTCGAAACTTTCCCGGACCGCCCGCAGTCATCCACAGACAGAGGCCGTACGGGGACTTTCGACGGGAGGGCGGCATGGCAACGATTCATATCGGTATTTCAGGCTGGCGTTACGCCCCGTGGCGCGGGGACTTTTACCCGAAGGGGCTGGCGCAGAAACGCGAATTGCAGTTCGCCTCACGGGCGGTCAACAGCATCGAAATCAACGGATCGTTCTACGCCCTGCAACGGCCGGAACGCTACGCCCAGTGGTACGCCGAGACGCCGGATGACTTCGTGTTCAGCATCAAGGCGCCCCGCTTCATCACCCACATCCGCCGCCTGCGCGATATCGAAAAACCCCTGGCCAATTTCTTCGCCTCCGGAGTGCTGGAGCTGAAGGAAAAACTCGGTCCGGTCCTCTGGCAGTTCCCGCCCAACTTCACGTTCGACCCCGAACGCTTCGAAGCCTTTCTCGATCAGTTGCCCCACGACACCCAGGCTGCCGCCGAGCTCGCCCGTCAGCACGACTCACACCTGCACGGCCACGCGAGCTTGAAGGCCTACGGCAAAAAACCACTGCGCCATGCCGTGGAAATCCGCAACGACAGTTTCATCGACCCCGACTTCGTGCGCCTGCTCAAACGCTACAACACCGCGCTGGTGATTGCCGACACCGCCGGGAAATGGCCGTACCGCGAAGACCTCACCAGCGATTTCGTCTACCTGCGCCTGCACGGTGCCGAAGAACTTTACGCCAGCGGTTACACCCGTGCCGCCCTGCAACGCTGGGCCGAGCGGATCGACGCCTGGCACCACGGCCGGCAACCGGGCGACGCCCATTTGATCGCGCCACGCCTGAAGCCTCGGACCCGTAAATCCCGCGAGGTGTTCTGCTACTTCGACAACGACATCAAGGTCCGCGCGCCTTTCGATGCCCGCAGTCTCCTGCAGCGTTTCGATCTGGATAAAAACCTCGAAACCGAGCCCGGTGAACCGGCCGCCGAAGGAGTACTCGCATGAGCATTCCCGAGCCGCTTGGCTTCACCGACGAGCAGTCCACGCTCATCACCACGGTGCGCCGTTTCACCGTGCTGACGGTCAACACCCACAAGGGTTTCACCGCGCTGAACCGGCGCTTCATCCTGCCGGAATTGCGCGAAGCGGTGCGCAGCGTGTCCGCCGATGTGGTGTTTCTTCAGGAAGTCCACGGCACCCACGAGCACCATCCCAAACGTTACGAAAACTGGCCGACGATGCCGCAGTACGAGTTTCTCGCCGACAGCCTCTGGCCGCAGTTCGCCTACGGGCGCAACGCCGTGTATCCGGAGGGCGATCATGGCAATGCAGTGCTGTCGAAATTCCAGATCGTGCGCCATGACAACCTCGACGTTTCGATCAGCGGCCACGAAAACCGTGGCCTGTTGCACTGCGTGCTGCGCCTGCCGGGAGATGACCGTGAAGTGCATGCGATCTGCGTCCATCTGGGCCTGCGCGAAAGTCATCGCAACGATCAACTGCGCCTGCTGCGAGAACGTCTGGCCGAACTGCCTGATGACGCGCCGGTGATCGTCGCCGGTGATTTCAACGACTGGCGCCAGCGCGCCGATGCCTTGCTTGAACCCTGTGGCCTGCGTGAAGTATTTGCGGCGCATCACGGCCGGTCGGCGCGCAGCTTTCCCGCACGTCTGCCATTGCTGCGCCTGGACCGGATCTACGTACGCAACCTCAAGGCCAGTCAGCCAAAAGTGCTGGCGAACCGTCCCTGGTCACACCTTTCCGACCACGCACCGCTATCGGTGGAGATTGAACTATGAGCAGTGCACCGTTGGAGAAATCCGCTGTGGAGCCCGTCAGCATCACCCCGCCCGTGCGCGAGCCGGGCACCGTCGATGTCGAGTATCGCTGGCAGGGCAACAACCGGATCGAGCTGCTGGAAAACGGCGAGGAATATTTCCCCCGGGTGTTCGAAGCGATGCGCGCGGCGAAAAGCGAAATCCTGCTGGAGACCTTCATCGTCTTCGAAGACAAGGTCGGCAAGGAATTGCAGGAGATCCTGATCGATGCCGCCCGGCGTGGCGTGCGCACCACCGTCAGCCTCGACGGTTTCGGTTGTGGCGAACTGAGCACCGGCTATCTCGCCGCGCTGAGTGAAGCCGGCGTGCATCTGCAAATCTTCGATCCGGCCCCCAAGCATCTGGGGATTCGCACCAACTGGTTCCGGCGGTTGCATCGCAAGATTGTGGTGGTCGACGGGTTGGTCGCATTCATTGGCGGGATCAATTTTTCCGGTGATCACCTGGCCGATTTCGGTCCCGAAGCGAAGCAGGATTACTCGGTGGAAATTCAGGGCCCGGCAGTGGCCGACATCCATCATTTCGCTTTGCTGCAAAGCGGCCGACCGGGACGGGCGAGATTCTGGTGGCAGCGTCGCCGGCAACGGCGTGCCGAGATGGCGTTCGACGATCACGACGGTCAGGTGCGTCTGGTGTTCCGCGACAACGACCGGCACCACACGGATATCGAAGACGTTTATTTGCAGGTATTGCGCCGCGCCCAACGGCGGGTGGTGATCGCCAACGCCTACTTCTTTCCCGGCTATCGCCTGCTGCGCGAGATTCGCAACGCAGCCCGGCGCGGGGTTGAGGTGCGGCTGATTCTGCAGGGGCAGCCGGACATGCTAGTGGCCAAACTCGCCGCGCGCATGACCTACGACTACCTGCTCAAGGCCGGGGTGCAGATTCACGAATATTGCGAGCGGCCGCTGCACGGCAAGGTGGCGCTGGTGGACGAGGAATGGAGCACCGTCGGCTCGAGCAATCTCGACCCGCTGAGCCTGTCGCTGAACCTGGAAGCCAACGTGCTGATCCGAGACCGCGCCTTCAATCGCCACTTGTTCGAACGCCTCGAAGACCTCAGCCACAACCACTGCAAGGCGATGGACGCCGCGAAGTCGCCGCGCGGGCGGATCTGGCACATGACCGTGGGCTTTCTCGTGTTTCACTTCCTGCGGCATTTCCCGGCGATGGCCGGCTGGCTGCCGGCGCACAAGCCACGGCTCAAACCCTTCACCCACGCCGCCGGGAGCGATCCGTCATGAGCCATTCCGAAGCCCACGCGGCGGTGCATCCGGCACCGGCGGGCAAGTCCCGCTGGAGCCGCTGGAAACGTCCGCTGACCCTGCTGTTTTTCCTTGCGCTGATCGTTTTGCTGACGATGTTCGCCAGCCGTATCGAATGGGCCGAGGTGCTGCAAACCCTCGCCGACTTCAAGGTGCGCACGCTGATCATCGCCTCCAGCCTGACCCTGCTGAGCTTTCTGGTGTACGCCAGTTTCGACCTGATCGGTCGCACTTACATCCGCCAGGATCTGACCTGGAAACAGATCCTGCCGGTGGGCGTCATCAGTTACGCCTTCAATCTCAACTTGAGCGCATGGGTCGGCGGAATCGCCATGCGCTATCGCCTGTATTCGCGGCTCGGGGTGAGCAAAAGCAACATCGCCAAGATCCTCGGCCTGAGCCTGGCGACCAACTGGTTCGGCTACATGACCATCGCCGGCGTGGTGTTCAGCAGCGGACTGGTGCGCATGCCACCGGGCTGGAAAGTCAGCAGCGATGCGTTGCAGGGCATTGGTGTGTTGCTGCTGTTGGTGAGCGCCGGTTATCTGGTCGCCTGCCAGTTTTCCCGACGGCGCGAGTGGTCGATTCGCGGGGTGGAGATCAACCTGCCGTCGCTGCGCATGGCGGTCCTGCAATTGCTGCTCGGGGCGCTGAACTGGTCGCTGATGGCGGCGGTGATTTTCACCTTGCTACCGAGCAAACTCGACTATCCGCTGGTGCTCGGGGTGCTGTTGATCAGCGCGATTGCCGGGGTCATCACCCACATTCCCGCTGGGCTCGGCGTGCTGGAAGCGGTGTTCGTGGCGCTGCTGCAACACGAGGCTTCGCGCGGCAGTCTGGTGGCAGGATTGCTGGCTTATCGGGCAATCTATTTCCTGCTGCCGCTGCTGATCACCGTGCTGATGTACCTGGTGGTGGAAGCCAAGGCCAAGGCATTGCGGATCGAGAAGAAACCCAAATCTGATCAGCGGGACTGAATGATGCTCAACCGCTCGCCCACCACCATTTCGGTGATCCAGTCGACCAGGATCGAGGTGTAGGCCTGCTGCGAGGTCGGGTCGCTCAGGGCATGGTCGGCGCCGTCGATGATGCGGTGGGTCAGCGAGTGGGTCTGCTGGCACGCGGCGCGGTAACTCATGATCGTCGCGTGGGGCACGTAGTCATCGGTTTCCGACTGCACCAGCAGCACGTCCCCGGTGAATTGCGAGCAGGCGTGCAAGGCGCGGTTGCTGTCGGCGCGCACCAGGGTGCCGCGATAATCGCGCAGGTCGGCCTTGTCCAGATCGCGTTTTGGCGTATGCCATTGCTCGTCGCGGTACAGCGCCGGCACCCGCAGCGCAAGCCAGCGCACCGGGCGCAGCGAGGTCAGGATCGAGGCGAGATAACCGCCGTAGCTGGTGCCCACCACCGCGATGGCCGAGGTGTCCAGCGCCGGATGGGCGAGCAGCCGGTCGTAGGCCGCCAGCAAGTCACGCAGATTGTCTTCGCGGGTGACCCGGCTCAGCGGAATGCCGGTGCCGCCGGTGTGCCCGCGCAGGTCGAACGTCAGGCACACACAACCCAGGCCGGCGATGCCTTTGGCCCGTTCCAGATCCCGCTCCTGACTGCCGCCCCAGCCGTGCACGAACAACACGCCGGGGACTTTCGATTTGGGACTGAGGAACGTCCCGCTCATCTGTTCATCATCAATGTCGATTTGAATGCTTTCGCTTCTAGCCGTCATAGGATTTGACCGTTACGTATTTGAGGAGAAAGTCGCTGTTCTCGGCCGGCCCGCGATACACCTCGATGGCATCCGCTGGCAGGGCCTGATCGGTATAGGTTTCCACCGATGACACGCGGATCGCGCGCATCGAAGGATCGTTGACGAAGCTTTGCAGCGCCGCCACTTCCGCGCTGCTGGCGCCGCCCATGCGCCAGGACTGTTCGAGAACGCCACTGCGCGGCCGGCCTTCGCTGTCCAGGCCCTGGGCGATGTCGTAATTGCGCCGCGAGGCATAGAAACGCGGATAGGCTTCGTCCGCCGCCCGGTCGAACACCTGCGCCTGCTGAATGGCCAGACGCACGTCGTCGGGCAGATCCAGCGCCAGCAGATCCTCGTAACCGCCCTGCACCACCAGCAGGTTCGAGCCGCCGTACACCTCTTCGCCGTGGGCGTCCTTGGTCAAGTATTGATCACCGCAGTAACTCAGCACCCTGCCGCCGATGAACGACTGACCGACGCTGTGGGTAACCACCTGACTCAAATCCTGCTCCAGCACCACGCCATCGCTGAACAGTTCTCCGGCCTCGGGTCGGGCGAGAATTTCGTCGAACGCATCCAGGCTCTTGATCACTTCCTGTCCGCGCCCGGCACAGGCGTGAATCGGCTTGATCCGGATCGGTCCGCTGTACAACAGATGTTCAGCGGCAGGCCGCGCATCCTCCAGCGCAAAGACGCTGAGCCCGTCCAGCACCACGGTGCGCACCCGCTCGGAAAACAACGGCGACCAGCCTTGCGGCGCGTGGGCCTGATGGCTGCGCAAACCGTGGCTGATGGCTTTGGTGCAGATGAAGTCGTGCTCGACGAAACCGCCCCACAGATCATCCGGACCGCTCACGCCCAGTTCGCGGGCCGCCGCGCCGACGAGGGTCTGGGTCGGCAACAGATATATATCCCTGCCACGATGCTTTTCAGCGTCGTAACTGCCGCCGAACTTGAGGCCGAGGATCTGCGCCAGCCATCGCGCGAGGGCTTTGTTGGTCTGCACTTCATGCTGTGGCGCGCCGGGTCGAACCGAGTGGGCGACGACCACTTTCCTGCGGGATGTCGGGGTCATGCGTCCCCCTTCCAACGGCGGGTTGAATGTAGGTCAGAGGGTGCAGAGATCAGGCCAACCGGGGTTCGCCGGAAACGCCCTGCAAATCAGCCACTTGAAAAACCCGTGCTGGCACCGCGCCTATTTCAATCTGCACGACTGCGCTGTGGGCTCCGGCATTTTGCACGACGGGTGCGTATTACTTCGCCACGGCTGGCGGCGGACTCACGCCGAATCGCGTGCGGTATTCACTCGGCGCCAGCCCGGTGATTTTCTTGAACGTCGCGCGAAAGGCTCCCGGATCCTGATAGCCCACCGTCCACGCGATGTGGTCAATAGTGCCATTGGTGAACTCGAGCATTTCCCGGGCCTTGCCGACCCGCAGGTGCTGGCAGTATTCGGTGGGTTTCAGGCCGGTCGCCGCGCGGAAACGGCGCAGGAAAGTACGTTCTTCCAGGCCCGCGCGCTCGGCCATCGCCGTCAGTGAGACATCGGTCGCGCCATTGCCTTGCAGCCAGTGCTGAACCTTGAGAATCGCCGCGTCGCCATGATTGAGGATCGGGGCGAAATTGCTGCCGCAGGCACTGGCGCTGTCGCTGTGTTCCACCACCAGGAATCGCGCGGTCGCGCTGGCAATGCTCGGCCCGAGCAGACGATCGACCAGCCGCAATCCCAGCTCCGACCAGGCCATCAATCCGGCCGTGGTGATCAGGTCGCCGTCATCGACAATCGGTGTGTCGGCCTTGAGTTTGATGTGCGGATAACGCTCGGCGAACGCCTTGGCTGACGTCCAGTGCGTGGTGGCGCTGCGACCGTCGAGCAGACCGCTTTCGGCCAGCAGCAGAGAACCCACGCACACCCCGCCGAGGGTGGCGCCGCGGGCGTGTTGCTCGCGCAGCCAGTGAATCAACCCGACGGACACCTGGGCCGCCGAGAAACCACCAATGGACGGCGGAATCACGACCGCCACCAGACCGGTTTCGGCACCGGGGTTGCTGTCGTGGACCCGTACCGGCGGCTGATCGCCCTCAACCTGCCAATGGCTGACCCGCAAGCGCGGCAACTGCGCACTCTGGTACTCGGCAGCGACCCGGTTGGCCACCGCGAACAGGTCAGTCAAACCATGCACCGCCGCCATCTGCGCGCCGGGATAGATCAGCACACCCAGTTCGACGACCGCCGGTTTCGCGTCCATTGTCAGTTTTCCCCTGTGTATTGTCGGTGCGGCCAATCCTCGAAAACGTGGCCAGCGCCAATACTGAGCCCACACCCAACGTTCACTTCGAGGACACACCCATGGCCAAGCAAGCGCTCATCGTAGTCGATATCCAGAACGACTACTTCCCCCAAGGCAAGTGGCCGCTGGCCGGTGCCGACGCCGCAGCGGACAACGCCGCCCGGTTGATCGCGGCGTTCCGCGAGGCCGGTGATTCGGTGGTGCACATCCGCCACGAATTCACCTCGCCCGAGGCACCGTTTTTCACTCCGGGCTCCGAAGGCGCGAAGCTGCATCCGAAAGTGCTCAACCGCGCCGACGAGCCGGTGGTACTCAAGCACTTCGTCAACTCGTTCCGCGAAACCGAACTGCAATCGATCCTCGACGAACAGGGCATCAAGGAGTTGGTAGTAGTCGGCAGCATGAGCCACATGTGCGTCGACGGCATCACCCGCGCAGCGGCAGATCTGGGTTACACCGTCACGGTGATCCACGATGCCTGCGCCAGCCGCGATCTGGAATTCAACGGCCTGACCGTTCCCGCCGCCCACGTGCATGCGGCGTTCATGTCGGCGCTGGGGTTTGCCTACGCCAGCGTGGTGTCCACCGACGAGTTCCTCGTCGCCAGCCGCTGAGCCCTGCTCTGATACAACCAGAAAAACCTGCGCCCGCCTCGTTGCGGGCGTTTTTTCGCGTGTCATGAAAATCTCACGCGTGAGCCATTGATGGCATTTTGATTTGGTTGTAGTGTTGCTCACGCGTGAGATGTTCATAACGGAGTCATCGCCATGAAAAGCCGCTCCCCCGCTACAGCGTCAGAGAGCCCAAAGGGAGTGCGCTCGACACCGTCCGCGAAAAAACCGTCGAGCTTCTACATGAAGCAGATGCGCGCGGGCCTGGCTGCCGCCGGTTATGTGAAACACGAAACTTGGGTGCTTCCGGAAAACCGAAGCTTGCTCAAGCAAATGGAGCAACAGCTACGCCAACCGATTCTGGCTGGCTCTTTCATGTCGGAGAATTACATGAGCGCAGGCAACAACTGGAACATCGATAGCCTCTACAACGCTTTCAAGGCGCTGGACGAGGTGGCTTCGCAAGAAATCACGCTGTCTCTGATCCAGAGCTCCGAACCCAGCCTCAAGCTGGAAATGAACGAATTCGGCGGTCTGCCGATTCACATCGCCATCGCCGGCCAGCAGATCATCGTCGACACCGTGCTGGTGGACATTGATTCGATCACCGACGTACGCGCGTTCAACGACGCCGTGCTGCGCAGCCGGGAAATGTTCCCGCTGTCGTCGATCGGCATCGAAACCATGCCCAATGGCCAGACCGTCTACAACATGTTCGGTGCACTGAGTGCCGATTCGAGCCTGACCAACGTAGTCACCGAGGTGAAAACCCTGGTCGACAACGTGCAGCGCGCCAGCGAAGCCTTCGAACACTTCTTCAAGTAATCAACAGGGAAAATCCAATGACTCAGTCCATCTGGAACAAGTTGTTCACCGCGCTGCGCGGCGGCGCCAATGAAGTCGGCGAAGCGATCGTTGACCAACAGGCCCTGCGCATCCTCGATCAGGAAATCCGTGACGCCGACAGCGCCCTGTCCAACGCCCGTCGCGAACTGGTCACCATCATGGCCAAGCACAAGCTGTCCGCCGACCGCGTGAGCGAGTACGACGCCAAGATCAAGGACCTGGAAGCCAAGGCTGTTTCCGCCCTGAACGCCGGCCGCGAAGATCTGGCGATGGAAGTGGCCGAAGCAATTTCGACCCTGACCAACGACCTGACCACCGAGAAGGCCCAGAGCGACGAGTTCGGCACCTACGCCGACAACATGCGCAAGGACATCAACAAGGCCGAAGCGCGGATCAAGAGCCTGCGCCAGCAAGTGGACATGGCCAAGGCCCGCGAAAGCGTGCAGAAGGCTCAGGTCAGCGCTTCGATCGCCAGCGGCGGCGCCAACGGCAAACTGGAAACCGCCGTCGGCACCCTGAACCGTCTGCAGGAAAAGCAAAAGCAACGTGCCGCCGAGCTGAATGCTCAGGACGAACTGGCCGATGCCACGACCGGCAACGACCTGGACCGCAAGCTGCGCGAAGCCGGCATCACGCCGAACGAAGGCAGCGCCAACGCCATCCTCGAGCGTCTGAAGCAGAAGTCCGCCCAGTAACGGCGGCCAGAAAAAGAAGGGCACCGCGTGCCCTTCTTTTTTTTGCCTGCTCGTTCACCGCGCGGCCCGGTACACTAGCGGCGTTTTGCCAACGAATACCTCCACCCGCTTCAAGGAATGTACCCATGGGATGGTTCAAAGATTTGCTCGGCACCAGCAACCGGCAGTCGGCGGCGTCGACCTCCGAGTCTGCCGGTGGCCCGCTCGGACTGGCGCAGGGCAAGGCGATCCGCTTCGACACGACCCTCGGCCTGTTGCTCGACGGCAGCACCTCGGTACGTGTTCCCGACGCCCAGGCCATCTGGAGCGCCGGCTGGATCGACCTCGGTCAGTCGAACAAACTGCATCGCTACTATCTGAACGATGAAGAGTTCTGGGTACAAGTCCATGTCACCGGCGACGACCAGATCGAGTCGGTGACGCTGTTCAACTACCTCAGCTATGTGACGGTCAACAGTGACGCCGAATTGCAGCGCCTGGCCGGCCCGAACAGCCTGATCGGCCTGCCGACCTACTGCCACGAAGGTGTCGAATACACTCGTGAATGGGGCACCGAACGCGGCCAGACCGAACTGGTGCCGCTCACCGAACAGGTGATCAACCCGGACGAGTCCTACACCATCAACCATCACTCGATGCTTTACGCCCGGGAGACCGGCCTGACCGATCGCCGCGAGCTCTTGCTGTTCTCCGTCGAACAGGACGAAGAAGGCACCGTCAGCCTGAGCACCTCGCTGGGCATCTCGCTGTACACCACCGATTTGAGCACTATCTAAAAGGAAGTTTTCCATGCTGGAAGCGTTGTCCATTTCCCTGAACAAAGCCGCGCTGGTCGGTTTCGTTGCCTACCTGATCGGCGCCGTGCTGCTGTTCATGCTGTTTCAGTTCGTCTACACCCGCGTCACGCCGCACAAGGAATTCGAGCTGATCCGTTCCGGCAACGTCGCCGCCGCCATTGCCCTGTCCGGCGCGATCATCGGCTTCGCGATTCCGGCGAGCAACGTGATCGCCCATTCGATCAACGTCCTCGACTTCGTGCTTTGGGCGGTGATCGCGGCTGTGGTGCAATTGCTGGCCTTCCTGGCGACCGGGCTGGTGCTCAAAGGCACGTCCCAACGTATCGCCAACGGTGAAATCGCCGCGGGCATTTACGTGGCGGCGGTGGCAATCAGCGTCGGCATGCTCAACGCCGCGTGCATGACCCCGTCCTACTGATCGGCAGGAAGCCTGAGATGAAACGAAGCAAGTACGTTCAACTGTCGCTGGCCGCTTCGGTGGCCCTGGCGATTTCCGGTGAAGTGGCCGCCCAGGAACAGCAACGCAACTTCCAGAGTGTCGAACAATGCGTCGACGCCGAACTGGCGCCGGATGTCTGCTCGAATGCCTACGTCGCCGCCCTGGCCGAACACCGGCGGATCTCCCCGGCCTACGACGACAAGGCTGCCTGCGACGCGGACTTTGCTGCTGACTGGTGTCAGAAAAATTCCGCCGGCCGTTTCGTGCCGAAACTCGGTGGCTTCAAGGTGCCGCAGGACGGTGAGCCGGCGCAGAACCTCGATGCGATCGCCAATGCACAGATGCCGGCGGGTGATGCGGCTGCCGTGCAGAGCAATCAGACAAGTACCTCGCACTCATCCAGCGGTGCAGGCAACGGCTGGCTCACCGGATGGCTGATCGGCAATGCCATGAGCAACAACCGCGCGAGCGACTCGCGGCCGGTTTATCGTGAGCGCAATACCCGCCAGACCTACGACACCTCGACGCTGAACCGTCGAATCGAGTCGGCACCGAGCCGCAGCCAGCGGGACTACGACAGCGATTACCGCAAACCGGTCAACGTCGCCTCGTCCACTTCCCGTGGCGGTTTCGGCAGCCAGTCCAGCGCACGCAGCGGTTGGGGCGGCTGGGGCCGTTCGAGCAGCTGACCATGAAGAAGATCCACTGCGCCGAGCGCCACGACTGGAAACAGACCGCCGAAAGCCTCGGTTTTCTGTTTCATACCATCGACGACGAGCCGTACTGGGACGAGCGCGCCTACTACCAGTTCACGCTCGCGCAGATCGAAAACGATCTGGAGGATCCGACCACCGAGTTGCACGAGATGTGCATGGATCTGGTCGACCGCGTCGTGCACAGCGAAGAACTGCTGGATCGTCTGAGCATTCCGGCACCGTACTACGACATGATCCGAACGTCCTGGCTGGAAGGTCATCCGCATCTGTACGGGCGCATGGACTTCTCCTACAGCGGCAACGGCCCTGCGAAGCTGCTCGAACTCAACTACGACACGCCCACCAGCCTTTATGAAGCGGCGGCGTTCCAGTGGGGCTGGCTGGAGCAATGCATCGAGCGCGGAATGCTGCCGCGCCATGCCGACCAGTTCAACAGCATCGACACCCGGCTGCACGAAGCCTTTGCTCAACTGAAACTGAAGCGGCCGTTTTACTTCGCCTCGATGAAAGACTCGGTCGAAGACAAGGGCACCACGGATTATCTGCGGCTGATCGCAGAGAAGGTCGGCATCGAATCGCGGCACATCGATATTGAAGACATCGGCCTGAGCGCTGACGGCCGCTTCGTGGATCTCGAAGATCGCTGGATCCCGCACCTGTTCAAACTGCACGCCTGGGAATTCATCTTCCACGAGCCGTTCGGCGCGGCGATTGCCGAGTGCGACACGCAGTTTTTCGAACCGGCGTGGAAGTCGATCCTCTCCAACAAGGGCGCCCTGCCCCTGCTATGGGAGTTTCACAAGGGCCACCCGAATCTGCTCGCCGCGCACCTCGACCCGAACCCGGGCAGCGCGGTGCCAAAGGGTTGGGTACGCAAACCGTACTTCTCTCGGGAAGGCGCCAACATCGAGCTGCAGACCGCCGAAGGTCTGATCGTCAAAGAGGATGGGCCCTACACCGACGCGCCCTTCATCCTTCAGGAACTTGCCCCGTTGCCGAAGTTCGACGACAGCTACACGTTGATCGGTTCATGGGTAATCGGTGATCAGGCGGCGGGGATTGGTGTGCGGGAAGACAACAGTCTTATCACCAAGGATTCGAGCCGGTTTCTGCCACATCTGATTCTTGATTGAAAAACCAGCGTGCATGAAAAAGGCCCGTCGCATTCAGCGACGGGCCTTTTTTGTTTAGCGCGGATACAGCAGCGAATCAGAACGGAATGTCGTCATCGAAGCTGTCGAAATCCGGAGCCGGTTGCGGTGCGGCCTGCTGTGGAGCCGGGGCCGAACGCTGCTGAGGTGCCGACTGCTGCGGACGCGGAGCCTGTTGGCGTGGCGCCTGCTGCTGATAGTTGTTGCCACCGCCTTGTTGGTCGCCCTGTTGTGGACGGCCGCCGAGCAGTTGCATGGTGCCTTGCATGTCGACCACGATTTCGGTGGTGTAACGCTTGATACCGTCTTTTTCCCACTCACGGGTCTGCAGCTTGCCTTCGATGTAAACCTGCGAACCCTTGCGCAGGTATTCGCCGGCGATTTCGGCAACCTTGCCGAACATCGATACGCGGTGCCACTCGGTCTTCTCGACCTTCTGACCGGTCTGCTTGTCGGTCCACTGCTCGCTGGTCGCCAGACTCAGGTTGGTCACGGCGTTACCGTTGGGCAGGTAGCGTACTTCGGGATCCTGGCCGCAAGTACCGACCAGAATGACTTTGTTAACCCCACGGGCCATAACGTTCTCCTAGGCTTCGCACGCAGTCTGCGCCGGGTTGTTCACCAGGCGTTCGAGAGTGGTGCGATCCATTAATTCGGTGTCCAGTTTGATGTAGATCGCCGCTTCATCAGCGACTATCACTGCATCAGTTACCCCTACGAGGGCCTTGAGACGCTCGACCAGACCCGCTTCGCGGATCGCTTCGGGCGACAACGGCAGGCGCAGGCTCGTCACGTAGGGAGGTTCGCGCATGGTAACAGCAAAGGCCAGCCAAAGTGCAGCCAGCCCGGCACATCCGAGGAACACAACCGACAGACCGCCATGCTGGAACATCCAGCCGCCGAGAATCCCGCCGAGTGCCGAACCGAGGAACTGACTGGTGGAGTACACGCCCATGGCCGTGCCTTTGCCACCTGCCGGTGAAACCTTGCTGATCAGTGACGGCAGCGATGCTTCCAGCAGATTGAACGCGGTGAAGAACACCACCGTCCCGATCACCAGAGCCCGCAGGCTGTCACCGAACTGCCAGAAGAATAGCTCAGTGAGCATCAGCGTCATCACGGCGCCGAGCAAAACTCGTTTCATTTTGCGTTTCTTCTCGCCGTAGATAATGAACGGGATCATGGCGAAGAAAGAAATCAGCAGCGCGGTGAGGTAGACCCACCAGTGCTGTTCCTTGGGCAGACCGGCCTTTTCAACCAACGCCAAAGGCAGTGCGACGAAGCTCGACATCAACATCGCATGTAACACAAAAATGCCCAGGTCCAGCCGCAGCAGGTCCGGGTGCTTGAGTGTCGGCATCAACGCCTGCCGTGCAACGCCGGACTCGCGATGGCTCAACGGCCCGGTGGATTTCGGCACCATGAACATAACGATCACGATCCCGACCAGTGCCATGCCACCGGTGGCGAGGAACAGGCCGGACAAGCCGAATGCACGGGTCAGCAGCGGGCCGACCACCATCGCCACGGCGAACGACAGGCCGATGGTCATGCCGATCATGGCCATTGCCTTGGTGCGGTGCTGTTCGCGGGTCAGGTCGGAGAGCAAGGCCATGACCGCCGCAGAAATAGCGCCGGCGCCCTGCAGGATCCGCCCGGCAATCACGCCCCAGATCGAATCGGCCTGAGCCGCCAGCACGCTGCCGAGGGCGAAGACGATCAGCCCCAGGTAAATCACCGGACGGCGACCGATGCGGTCGGAAATGATCCCGAACGGAATCTGGAAAATCGCCTGGGTCAGGCCGTAAGCGCCGATCGCCAGCCCGATCAGGGCCGGGGTCGCTCCCGCCAGATCCATGCCGTAGGTCGCCAGTACCGGCAACACCATGAACATGCCAAGCATACGGAAGGCGAACACCAGGGCCAGACCGCTCGCCGCGCGGGTCTCGCTGCCACTCATGCGTTCGCTGTGGGGATCGTGCATGGAAAAACCTCGTGTGAACCGGCGGCGATTCTACCAGTCCCATCGAGAGACGGGGTATATCGCGACGCTTTGACGCGTACAGATGAAACTCTCTTCATGTAAGGCAAAAAACCCATCACTTGATAGTGTGCATCCATCCAGTATTTGGCCGTATACTCCTGTGTTTTCGACGCCCGCCGAGCGAGGCCATTTTGGACAAGATCCTGATTCGTGGGGCCCGCACCCACAACCTGAAGAACATCGACCTGACCCTGCCACGGGACAAACTGATCGTCATCACCGGCCTGTCCGGATCCGGCAAGTCGTCCCTGGCCTTCGACACGCTGTACGCCGAAGGTCAGCGCCGCTATGTCGAATCCCTGTCGGCCTATGCCCGACAGTTCCTGTCGATGATGGAAAAACCCGACGTCGACACCATCGAAGGCCTGTCGCCGGCGATCTCCATCGAACAGAAGTCGACCTCGCACAACCCGCGCTCCACGGTCGGCACCATCACCGAAATCTACGACTACCTGCGCCTGCTCTATGCGCGCGTCGGTACACCGCGCTGCCCGGATCACGACATTCCGCTGGAAGCGCAGACCGTCAGCCAGATGGTCGATCTGGTGCTGGCTCAGCCGGAAGGCAGCAAGCTGATGCTGCTGGCGCCGGTGATTCGCGAGCGCAAGGGCGAGCATCTGTCGGTGTTCGAAGAACTGCGCGCCCAGGGCTTCGTCCGGGCCCGGGTCAACGGCCGGCTCTGCGAGCTGGACGAACTGCCGAAACTGGATAAACAGAAGAAGCACACGATTGAAGTCGTGGTCGACCGCTTCAAGGTTCGCGCGGATCTGCAGCAGCGTCTGGCGGAATCCTTCGAGACCGCACTGAAGCTGGCCGACGGCATCGCGCTGGTGGCGCCGATGGACGACGAGCCAGGCGAAGAGATGATTTTCTCCGCGCGCTTCGCCTGCCCGATCTGCGGCCACGCGATCAGCGAGCTGGAACCCAAGCTGTTTTCCTTCAACAACCCGGCCGGCGCCTGCCCGACCTGCGACGGTCTGGGCGTGAAGCAGTTCTTCGACATCAAGCGACTGGTCAACGGTGAACTCACGCTGGCCGAGGGCGCGATTCGTGGCTGGGATCGGCGCAACGTCTATTACTTCCAGATGCTCGGCTCGCTGGCCGCGCATTACGGCTTCAGCCTGGAGCAGCCGTTCAACGAGCTGCCGGCCGACCAGCAGAAGTACATCCTGCACGGCAGCGGCTCGCAGAACGTCGATTTCAAATACCTCAACGACCGGGGCGACATCGTCAAGCGCTCGCACCCGTTCGAAGGCATCGTGCCGAATCTCGAACGCCGCTACCGCGAAACCGAATCGGCAAGCGTTCGCGAAGAACTGGCGAAGTTCCTCAGCACCCAGTCCTGCCCGGATTGCCGTGGCACCCGCCTGCGTCGCGAAGCGCGGCACGTGTGGGTCGGCGAGAAAACCCTGCCGGCGGTGACCAACCTGCCGATCGGCGACGCTTGCGATTACTTCGGCGCGCTGAAGATGACCGGGCGCCGTGGCGAGATCGCCGACAAGATTCTCAAGGAAATCCGCGAGCGCCTGCAATTCCTGGTCAATGTCGGTCTCGACTATCTGTCGCTGGATCGCAGTGCCGACACGCTATCTGGCGGCGAGGCACAGCGGATTCGTCTGGCCAGCCAGATCGGCGCGGGCCTGGTGGGTGTTCTGTACATCCTCGACGAGCCGTCCATTGGCCTGCACCAGCGCGACAATGACCGCCTGCTCGGCACCCTCAAGCACCTGCGCGACATCGGCAATACGGTGATCGTGGTCGAGCATGACGAAGACGCGATTCGTCTCGCTGACTACGTAGTGGATATCGGCCCGGGCGCCGGGGTTCATGGCGGGCAGATCGTCGCCGAAGGCACGCCGGACGAAGTCATGGCACACCCGGACTCGCTGACCGGTAAATACCTGTCGGGCCGGGTGAAGATTGAAGTGCCGGCCAAGCGCACGCCGCGCAACAAGAAACAGGTGCTGGCGCTCAAGGGCGCGCGTGGCAACAACCTGCGCAACGTTGACCTGGAAATCCCGATCGGCCTGCTGACCTGCGTGACCGGCGTTTCCGGCTCCGGCAAATCGACGCTGATCAACAACACGCTGTTCCCGCTGAGCGCAACGGCACTCAATGGCGCGACCACCCTGGAAGCCGCAGCCCACGACAGCATCAAAGGCCTGGAACATCTGGACAAGGTTGTCGACATCGACCAGAGCCCAATCGGCCGTACACCACGCTCCAACCCGGCAACCTATACCGGGCTGTTCACGCCGATCCGCGAACTGTTCGCCGGCGTGCCCGAGTCCCGCTCCCGTGGTTACGGCCCGGGGCGTTTCTCGTTCAACGTGAAGGGTGGTCGTTGCGAAGCCTGCCAGGGCGACGGTCTGATCAAGGTGGAAATGCACTTCCTGCCGGACATCTACGTTCCGTGCGACGTGTGCAAGAGCAAGCGCTACAACCGCGAAACACTGGAGATCAAATACAAGGGCAAGAGCATCCACGAAACCCTCGAGATGACCATCGAGGAAGCGCGGGAGTTCTTCGATGCGGTGCCGGCGCTGGCGCGCAAGCTGCAAACGCTGATGGATGTAGGCCTGTCCTACATCAAGCTCGGGCAATCGGCGACGACGCTGTCCGGTGGTGAAGCACAGCGGGTCAAGTTGTCCCGCGAGCTGTCCAAACGCGATACCGGCAAGACCCTGTATATCCTCGATGAGCCGACTACCGGTCTGCACTTCGCGGACATTCAGCAACTGCTCGACGTACTGCATCGCCTGCGCGACCACGGCAATACCGTGGTAGTGATCGAACATAACCTCGACGTGATCAAGACCGCCGACTGGCTGGTGGATCTCGGCCCCGAGGGTGGTTCGAAAGGTGGACAGATCATCGCCACCGGTACGCCGGAGGAAGTGGCCGAGATGAAACAGTCTCACACCGGCCATTACCTCAAGCCGCTGTTGCTCCGCGATCGGGCCTGATCGCCGGGCATGAAAAAGCCCCTGTCACTTCGTCAGTGACAGGGGCTTTTTTGTATCGGCTGCAATCAGGACGCGTGGGACTGCAGGTAGTTCTGGATACCGATCAGTTTGATCAGGCCCAACTGCTTTTCAAGCCAATAGGTGTGATCTTCTTCGGTGTCATTGAGCTGAACCCGCAGGATCTCGCGACTGACATAGTCGCCGTGCTGTTCGCACAGTTCGATGCCCTTGCACAGCGCGGCGCGCACTTTGTACTCAAGACGCAAATCCGCTTCGAGCATGGTCTCGACCGTGGTACCAACATCCAGGTCATCCGGACGCATGCGCGGGGTGCCTTCGAGCATCAGAATGCGGCGCATCAGCGCATCGGCGTGACCGGCTTCTTCTTCCATCTCGTGGTTGATTCGTTCGTAGAGCTTGGTGAATCCCCAGTCCTCATACATCCGCGAGTGAACGAAATATTGGTCACGCGCGGCCAGTTCGCCGGTCAGCAACGTGTTGAGGTAATCGATAACGTCTGGGTGGCCTTGCATCGCCCTACATCTCCCTGCTTGAAAGTCTGTAGTTTGAACCAACCTGACTGGAAGGTCACTCACTTCGCGCAATAAAAGCGAAGATATTCTGAGAAAAGCAGCCTAAATAACGCAAAAACCGCCCTAATGAGGGCGGTTCTGCTTCTCGTTTAGACTTCGTTAAGCTGTACGTTGAGCAGTTTTGCGATTGCTTCTCCGTACGCCGGATCGGCTTTGTGGAAATGCTGCAACTGACGGTCGACGACATCACTCGATACACCCGCCATCGCGCCGGCGATGTTGCTGACCAGCAATGCTTTCTGCTCGTCGCTCATCAAACGGAACAGCGCACCGGCGTGGCTGTAGTAGTCGCTGTCTTCACGATGATCGTAGCGATCAGCCGCGCCGCTCAGGGCCAGTGCAGGCTCGGCATAGTGCGGCGCTTGCTTCGGCGACTCTACATAGCTGTTCGGCTCGTAGTTAGGCGCTGCGCCACCATTGCTGCCAAAAGCCATCGAACCATCACGCTGGTAAGTATTCACCGGGCTGCGTGGGGCATTCACCGGCAGTTGCTGGTGGTTGGTGCCTACACGGTAGCGGTGAGCGTCGGCGTATGCGAACACACGACCTTGCAGCATGCGATCCGGCGACAGACCTACGCCAGGCACCATGTTGCTGGGACCGAACGCAGCTTGCTCGACTTCAGCAAAGTAGTTGAGCGGATTACGGTTCAGTTCCAGCTCACCCACTTCAATCAGTGGAAACTCCTTCTGCGACCAAGTCTTGGTCACGTCGAACGGGTTCTCGTAGTGCGCAGCGGCCTGGGCCTCGGTCATGATCTGGATGCACACGCTCCATTTCGGGAAGTCACCACGTTCGATGGCCTCGAACAGATCGCGCTGGGCGTAGTCGGGATCTGTGCCTGCCAAACGTGCCGCGTCTGCCGGCGCCAGGTTCTTGATTCCTTGCTTGGTCTTGTAATGCCACTTCACCCAGTGGCGCTCGCCTTGAGCGCTGATCAGGCTGTAGGTGTGGCTGCCGAAGCCGTGCATGTGGCGATAGCCGTCCGGAATGCCGCGATCAGAGAACAGGATCGTGACCTGGTGCAGCGCTTCAGGCGAATGCGACCAGAAGTCCCACATCATCTGCGCGCTTTTCAGGTTGCTTTGCGGCAGGCGTTTCTGGGTGTGGATAAAGTCAGGGAATTTCAGCGGATCACGAATGAAGAACACCGGCGTGTTGTTGCCGACGATGTCCCAGTTGCCTTCTTCGGTATAGAACTTGAGGGCGAAGCCACGTGGATCGCGCTCGGTGTCGGCCGAGCCACGCTCGCCACCGACCGTTGAAAAACGCAGGAAGGTCGGCGTCTGTTTGCCGACAGCGGAGAACAGCTTGGCGCTGGTGTACTGCGTAATGTCGCGAGTGACCGTGAAAGTACCGTATGCGCCCGAACCCTTGGCGTGTACACGACGCTCAGGAATGTTTTCCCGGTTGAAGTGAGCAAGCTTCTCGATCAGATGGAAATCATCGAGCAGCAACGGGCCACGAGGGCCAGCGGAGCGAGAATTCTGGTTATCAGCGACAGGTGCGCCACTGGCGGTCGTAAGCGTCTTGTTCTGGCTCATGCGATCTTCATCCTCTATCGGTCTTGAACTGCCGGCTAATCGGCTTGTTAGGGAGTATCGATCATCAATATGACAGCCACAAATTCATTAACTCATGACTATCAATAGAGAAAAACTAACGATAAATCCTGGCACATAGTGCAGAACCAAACAGGGTAGAAGCTTGTACGAATAGCGCATTTCTTACAGGCACAAAAAACCGGGCACTAGGCCCGGTTCCTTGTTTCAGACTGATGTCTTACTCAGCGGATACAGCTTCACCGCCGACAGCACGATCAACCAGTTCGACGTACGCCATAGGCGCGTTGTCGCCAGCGCGGAAACCGCACTTGAGGATGCGCAGGTAGCCACCCTCACGGGTAGCGTAACGCTTGCCCAGGTCGTTGAAGAGCTTACCAACGATAGCTTTCGAACGAGTACGGTCGAAAGCCAGACGACGGTTAGCAACGCTGTCTGTCTTGGCCAGAGTGATCAGCGGCTCGGCAACGCGGCGCAGTTCTTTGGCTTTTGGCAGAGTAGTTTTGATCAGCTCGTGCTCGAACAGCGACACCGCCATGTTCTGGAACATGGCCTTGCGGTGCGAGCTGGTGCGGCTCAGGTGACGCCCACTTTTACGATGACGCATGGTTCATTCCTTACCAAACACTACGTTCGGTGATTACGACGATCAGGCAGTCGCCTTGTCGTCCTTCTTAAGACTTGCAGGCGGCCAGTTGTCGAGGCGCATGCCGAGGGACAGACCGCGGGAGGCCAGAACGTCCTTGATTTCAGTCAAGGATTTCTTGCCCAGGTTCGGAGTCTTCAACAGCTCTACTTCGGTACGCTGAATCAGGTCACCGATGTAGTAGATGTTTTCCGCCTTAAGGCAGTTAGCCGAACGTACAGTCAGTTCCAGATCGTCAACCGGGCGAAGCAGGATCGGATCGATCTCGTCTTCCTGCTCGACAACCACTGGCTCACTGTCACCTTTGAGGTCGACGAACGCAGCCAACTGCTGTTGCAGAATGGTTGCAGCGCGGCGGATAGCCTCTTCAGGATCCAGAGTACCGTTGGTTTCCAGATCAATAACCAGCTTGTCCAGGTTGGTGCGCTGCTCGACACGGGCGTTTTCCACCACGTATGCGATACGGCGAACCGGGCTGAACGAAGAGTCAAGCTGCAAGCGACCGATGCTGCGGCTTTCGTCTTCATCGCTCTGACGCGAGTCTGCTGGTTCATAACCACGACCACGAGCTACGGTGAGCTTCATGTTCAGGGCGCCGTTAGACGCCAGGTTAGCGATTACGTGATCGGGATTAACGATCTCGACATCATGATCCAGCTGAATATCGGCAGCGGTAACCACCCCCGAACCCTTCTTCGACAAGGTCAGCGTAACTTCGTCACGACCGTGCAGCTTGATGGCCAGACCTTTAAGGTTCAACAGGATTTCAATTACGTCTTCCTGTACACCTTCGATGGCGCTGTACTCGTGGAGCACACCGTCAATCTCGGCCTCGACTACTGCGCAGCCGGGCATTGAGGACAACAGGATGCGGCGCAGCGCGTTGCCCAGGGTGTGGCCAAAACCACGCTCGAGAGGCTCGAGAGTGATCTTGGCGCGGGTTGGACTGACAACCTGCACATCAATGTGGCGGGGTGTCAGGAACTCATTTACCGAAATCTGCATGGATGCACCTATTTTCTAGCCCTTACTTGGAGTAGAGCTCGACAATCAGGCTTTCGTTGATGTCGGCGGACAGATCACTGCGAGCAGGAACGTTCTTGAAAACGCCCGACTTCTTCTCAGTGTCTACTTCTACCCATTCTACGCGGCCACGTTGGGCACACAGATCGAGAGCTTGGACAATGCGAAGTTGGTTTTTTGCTTTCTCGCGAACAGCAACCACGTCACCAGCACGAACCTGGTAGGACGGAACGTTTACGGTCTGACCGTTAACGCTGATCGACTTGTGCGATACCAGCTGACGGGATTCGGCACGAGTCGAACCAAAGCCCATACGGTATACAACGTTGTCCAGACGGCATTCGAGCAGTTGCAGCAGGTTTTCACCAGTTGCACCTTTCTTGCCAGCAGCTTCTTTGTAGTAGCCGCTGAACTGACGCTCGAGAACGCCGTAGATACGACGGACCTTCTGCTTTTCACGCAGTTGGGTGCCGTAGTCGGACTGGCGACCGCGGCGTTGGCCGTGGATACCAGGTGCTGCTTCAATGTTGCACTTCGATTCGATCGCGCGCACGCCGCTCTTCAGGAAGAGATCGGTGCCTTCGCGACGAGCGAGTTTGCATTTTGGACCAATGTAACGAGCCATTCTTTACAATCTCCTGGATTACACGCGGCGCTTCTTCGGCGGACGGCACCCGTTGTGCGGGATTGGCGTCACGTCGGTGATGCTGGCGATCTTGTAGCCACAGCCGTTCAAAGCGCGGACTGCGGATTCACGACCTGGACCTGGACCCTTGACGTTCACGTCGAGGTTTTTCAGGCCGTATTCCAGCGCAGCTTGACCAGCACGCTCAGCAGCTACTTGAGCAGCGAACGGGGTGGACTTGCGGGAACCGCGGAAACCCGAACCACCGGAGGTAGCCCAGGAAAGAGCGTTACCTTGACGGTCGGTGATGGTCACGATGGTGTTGTTAAAAGAAGCATGGATGTGGGCGATGCCATCAACCACTGTCTTTTTAACTTTTTTACGAGGACGAGCAGCAGGTTTTGCCATGATTAAATTCCTGTCGATTCGCTGGGGCGATTACTTGCGGATCGGCTTACGCGGACCTTTACGGGTACGCGCGTTGGTCTTGGTACGCTGACCGCGTACTGGCAGACCACGACGATGACGCAGACCGCGATAGCAACCGAGGTCCATCAAGCGCTTGATTTTCATGTTGATTTCGCGACGCAGGTCACCTTCAGTGGTGAACTTCGCCACTTCGCCACGCAGCTGTTCAATCTGCTCGTCGCTCAGATCCTTGATCTTTGCGGCTGGGTTTACCCCAGTCTCTGCACAGATCTTCTGTGCAGTAGTGCGACCAACACCATAGATGTAGGTCAGCGAGATAACAGTATGCTTGTTATCTGGAATGTTAACGCCTGCAATACGGGCCATTCAGTGGGACTCCAATTGACAGCTACCTACGCCCCGGAAGCCAAGAAATAGGGCGCGAGATAATATCGCTGTAATAACAAATAATCAACCCGGTAGCGCACTAGCTACCGGGCTTGAAGCACAATCACACTCAGCCTTGGCGCTGTTTGTGACGCGGTTCCGCGCTGCAAATTACTCGAACAACACCTTCGCGGCGAATAATCTTGCAGTTACGGCACAGCTTTTTCACCGATGCACGAACTTTCATCACCAACTCCTCGAACCTTATGGGTACTCAGCGCAACATGCCGCTGCCGTAACCCTTCAGGTTGGCTTTCTTCATCAGGGATTCGTACTGGTGCGAAACGAGGTGCGATTGTACTTGGGACATGAAGTCCATCACAACCACGACCACGATCAGCAACGAGGTCCCGCCAAGGTAGAACGGAACGTTTGCTGCAACCACCAGGAACTGGGGCAACAAGCACACGGCCGTCATGTAAAGAGCACCGAACATGGTCAAGCGAGTCAAAACGCCATCAATATAGCGTGCGGACTGCTCACCTGGACGGATGCCCGGAATAAAGGCACCGGACTTCTTCAGGTTTTCCGCTACGTCTTTCGGATTGAACATCAACGCCGTATAGAAGAAGCAGAAGAAAATAATCCCTGCACTAAACAGCAGAATATTCAACGGCTGACCAGGAGCGATCGACTGCGAGATGTCCTGCAACCAGCCCATACCTTCAGACTGACCAAACCAGGCACCCAACGAAGCCGGGAACAGCAAAATGCTGCTCGCGAAAATAGCCGGAATAACACCGGCCATGTTCACCTTCAGCGGCAAGTGGCTTGTCTGCGCAGCAAAAACCTTGCGGCCCTGCTGACGCTTGGCGTAGTGAACAGCGATACGACGCTGACCACGCTCAATGAACACCACGAAACCGATAATCGCTACTGCCAGCAAACCGATGGCAACCAAAGCGAAGATGTTGATATCGCCCTGACGCGCAGACTCGAAAGACTGCCCGATTGCTCTCGGAAGACCGGCGACGATACCCGAAAAAATCAACATCGAGATACCGTTGCCTACACCACGCTCAGTAATCTGCTCACCCAGCCACATCATGAACATCGCGCCAGCCACAAACGTGGAGACCGCGACGAAATGGAAGCCAAAGTCACCAGTGAACGCAACGCCCTGCCCCGCCAGACCAATGGACATGCCAATGGCCTGAACGAGAGCGAGGACGACGGTGCCGTAGCGGGTGTACTGGCTGATCTTGCGACGGCCAGCTTCACCTTCCTTCTTCAACTGCTCCAGCTGCGGGCTGACGGCGGTCATCAACTGCATGATGATCGATGCCGAAATGTACGGCATGATCCCCAGTGCAAAGATGCTCATCCGCTCCAGCGCGCCGCCGGAAAACATGTTGAACAAGCTAAGAATGGTCCCCTCATTCTGTCGAAACAGGTCTGCGAGTCGGTCCGGGTTGATACCTGGAACCGGGATGTGTGCGCCTATTCGGTAGACGATAATCGCCAGGAACAGAAAACGCAGACGAGCCCAGAGTTCAGACATACCGCCTTTGCCGAGCGCAGAGAGAGCACCTTGCTTAGCCATTTATTCCTCGAACTTGCCGCCAGCTGCTTCGATAGCCGCACGCGCACCTTTGGTGGCGCCGATTCCCTTGCCGATAGTGACAGCGCGAGTCACTTCACCGGACAGCATGATTTTCACACGCTGTACGTTGACGTTGATCACGTTGGCATCTTTCAGGGACTGCACGGTGACGATGTCGCCTTCCACTTTAGCCAGCTCGGACAGACGCACTTCTGCGCGGTCCATGGCTTTCAGGGAAACGAAACCGAACTTCGGCAGGCGACGATGCAGCGGCTGTTGACCGCCTTCAAAGCCTGGAGCAATGGTGCCACCGGAGCGGGAAGTCTGACCTTTGTGACCACGGCCACCAGTCTTACCCAAACCACTACCGATACCACGGCCCGGACGATGCTTTTCGCGACGGGAACCCGGCGCTGGACTCAGATCATTGAGTTTCATCGATTAACCCTCGACACGCAGCATGTAGTAAGCCTTGTTGATCATCCCGCGATTCTCGGGAGTATCCTGGACTTCTACAGTGTGACCGATGCGACGCAGACCCAGACCCTTAACGCACAGTTTGTGGTTAGGGATGCGGCCGGTCATGCTTTTGATCAGCGTAACTTTAACGGTAGCCATGATTACTTGATCTCCTCAACACGCAGGCCACGTTTGGCTGCAATGGATTCAGGAGACTGCATAGCCTTCAGACCCTTGAAAGTGGCGTGAACCACGTTTACAGGGTTAGTCGAGCCGTAGCACTTGGCCAGAACGTTCTGAACGCCAGCAACTTCGAGGACAGCACGCATAGCGCCGCCAGCGATGATACCGGTACCTTCAGAAGCAGGCTGCATGTACACCTTCGAAGCGCCATGGGCGGACTTCATTGCGTACTGCAGAGTGGTGCCGTTCAGATCAACCTGGATCATGTTGCGGCGAGCAGCTTCCATTGCCTTCTGGATCGCAGCAGGCACTTCACGCGACTTGCCACGGCCGAAGCCAACACGCCCTTTACCATCACCAACCACGGTCAACGCGGTGAAAGTGAAGATACGGCCGCCTTTAACGGTTTTGGCTACGCGGTTAACTTGAACCAGCTTCTCGATGTAGCCTTCGTCGCGCTTTTGGTCGTTATTTGACATAACTTAGAACTCCAGCCCAGCTTCACGAGCAGCATCAGCCAGCGCTTTAACGCGGCCGTGGTACTTGAAGCCAGAGCGGTCGAAAGCCACCTGCGAGACGCCAGCGGCCTTAGCACGCGTAGCGACCAGCTGGCCAACCTTAGTGGCCGCGTCGATGTTGCCAGTGGCGCCATCACGCAGTTCTTTATCCAAAGTCGAGGCGCTTGCCAGGACTTTGTTGCCGTCGGCCGAAATGACCTGGGCGTAGATGTGCTGCGAAGAGCGGAACACGCAGAGACGCACGACTTCGAGTTCGTGCATTTTCAGGCGTGCTTTGCGAGCGCGACGCAGTCGAGTAACTTTTTTGTCGGTCATTTGCTATGCCCTACTTCTTCTTGGCTTCTTTACGACGGACGACTTCGTCCGCGTAGCGCACACCTTTGCCTTTGTACGGCTCTGGTGGACGGAAGTCGCGGATCTCGGCGGCCACTTGACCTACCAGCTGCTTGTCGATGCCCTTGATCAGGATATCGGTCTGGCTAGGAGTCTCAGCGGTGATGCCTTCCGGCAGTTCGTAATCCACTGGGTGCGAGAAGCCAAGAGCCAGGTTCAGCACCTGACCTTTTGCTTGCGCTTTGTAACCAACACCGACCAGCTGGAGCTTACGCTCGAAGCCTTGGCTTACGCCCTGGACCATGTTGTTTACCAACGCACGAGTGGTACCGGCCATTGCGCGAGTCTGTTGATCGCCATTGCGAGCAGCAAAACGCAGCTCACCGGCTTCTTCAACGACTTCAACGGACGAATGGACGTTCAGTTCAAGAGTACCCTTGGCACCCTTCACCGAAAGCTGTTGGCCTGCGAATTTTACTTCGACACCGGCTGGCAGCTTAACGGGGTTCTTAGCGACGCGAGACATGCTTATCCCCCCTTAGAACACAGTGCAAAGAACTTCGCCGCCGACACCGGCAGCGCGCGCAGCACGATCAGTCATCACACCTTTGTTGGTGGAGACGATAGACACACCGAGACCGCCACGTACTTTTGGCAGTTCTTCGACGGACTTGTACTGACGCAGGCCTGGACGGCTAACGCGCTTCACTTCCTCGATGACCGGACGGCCTTCGAAGTATTTCAGCTCGATGGACAGCAGTGGTTTGGTTTCGCTGCTGATCTGATAACCCGCGATGTAACCTTCGTCCTTCAGGACTTTTGCTACAGCCACCTTCAACGTGGAAGACGGCATGCTTACGACGGACTTTTCAGCCATCTGGGCATTACGGATTCGAGTTAGCATGTCCGCTAACGGGTCCTGCATACTCATGGGCTAGACGCTCCTAATACAGAAAAATTAGCCTTGCGGCTACTACTTGTCGCCGAGAAATTCCGGGCATAAAAAACACGGGCTCAGGCGAGCCGGTCATTCTAGACATACCCCAGAAATGAATCAAGCCCCAAAAGGGGCTTGATTCAAGTTCAAAGCCACCGATGGTCAGGTTCTTGCGACCCCGACCATCAAGGCTTTGACAGCAATTACCAGCTGGCTTTAACCAGACCTGGTACGTCACCACGCATTGCCGCTTCACGCAATTTGTTACGGCCGAGGCCGAACTTGCGGTAAACGCCGTGCGGACGACCGGTCAGACGGCAACGGTTACGCATGCGCGAAGCGCTTGCGTCACGTGGTTGCTTCTGCAGAGCTACGGTAGCTTCCCAACGCGCTTCTGGACTTGCGTTCAGATCAACGATGATAGCTTTCAGCGCTGCACGCTTGACGGCGTACTTGGCAACGGTGAGCTGACGCTTCAGCTCACGGTTTTTCATGCTCTTCTTGGCCATTTTCCTACTCCAATCAGTTGCGGAACGGGAATTTGAAAGCACGCAGCAGAGCGCGGCCTTCATCATCGTTCTTGGCAGTGGTGGTCAGGGTAATGTCCAGACCGCGGAGAGCATCGATCTTGTCGTAGTCGATTTCCGGGAAAATGATCTGCTCTTTCACGCCCATGCTGTAGTTGCCACGACCATCGAAGGACTTGGCATTCAGGCCGCGGAAGTCGCGAACCCGAGGCAGGGAGATCGACAGCAGACGATCCAGGAACTCGTACATACGCTCACGGCGCAGGGTCACTTTGACGCCGATCGGCCAACCTTCACGGACTTTAAAGCCAGCGATGGATTTGCGAGCGTAGGTCACAACGACTTTCTGGCCGGTGATCTTTTCCAGGTCAGCAACAGCGTGCTCGATGACTTTTTTGTCGCCGATCGCTTCGCCCAGACCCATGTTCAGGGTGATTTTGGTAACGCGCGGAACTTCCATCACGTTCGAAAGCTTAAGTTCTTCCTTAAGTTTCGGAGCGATTTCCTTCCGGTAAATCTCTTTTAGTCGTGCCATGGTCTTCTACCTAGCAGTGTTCAAGCATCAACCGCTTTTTGGGTCGACTTGAAGACACGAATTTTCTTACCGTCTTCTACTTTGAAACCAACGCGGTCAGCCTTGTTGGTTTCGCCGTTGAAGATGGCGACGTTGGAAGCGTGCAGTGGCGCTTCTTTCTCGACGATACCGCCCTGTACGCCCGACATCGGGTTAGGCTTGGTATGACGCTTGACCAGGTTCAGACCACCAACAACCAGACGGTTGTCAGCAAGAACCTTCAGCACCTTACCGCGCTTACCTTTGTCTTTGCCGGCGATCACGATGATCTCGTCGTCACGACGAATCTTTTGCATGTCGGATCTCCTTACAGCACTTCTGGGGCGAGCGAGACGATCTTCATGAACTTCTCAGTACGAAGTTCACGGGTCACTGGCCCAAAGATACGGGTGCCGATCGGCTCTTGCTTGTTGTTCAGAAGAACAGCAGCGTTGCCATCAAAGCGGATAATGGAGCCATCAGCACGACGTACGCCGTGACGAGTGCGGACTACAACAGCAGTCATCACTTGGCCTTTTTTCACCTTACCGCGAGGAATTGCTTCCTTCACGGTAACTTTGATGATGTCACCGATACCAGCGTAACGACGATGGGAGCCACCCAGCACCTTGATGCACATAACGCGGCGAGCGCCGCTGTTATCGGCCACATCGAGCATGGATTGAGTCTGAATCATATAATTTCTCCGACCCCTAGCCCTTAGACTTCCACAGCGCGTTCGAGAACATCAACCAGCGCCCAAGACTTGGTCTTGGCCATCGGACGAGTTTCACGAATAGTGACTTTGTCGCCGATGTGGCACTGATTGGTTTCGTCGTGCGCGTGCAGCTTAGTCGAACGCTTAACGTATTTACCGTAGATCGGGTGCTTAACGCGACGCTCGATCAGAACGGTGATGGTTTTGTCCATCTTGTCGCTGACAACACGGCCAGTCAGCGTACGGACAGTTTTTTCGGCTTCAGCCATGATCACTTACCTGCCTGCTGGTTGAGCACAGTCTTCACGCGAGCGATGTCACGCTTAACTTGCGAGAGCAGATGAGACTGCCCCAACTGGCCAGTTGCTTTCTGCATGCGCAGATTGAACTGGTCGCGCAGCAAGCCGAGCAGTTGCTCGTTCAGCTGCTGTGCGGATTTTTCACGAAGTTCATTCGCTTTCATCACATCACCGTCCGTTTAACAAAGGAGGTGGCGAGCGGCAGCTTTGCAGCAGCCAGGGCGAAAGCCTCACGCGCCAGCTCTTCAGAAACACCCTCGATTTCATACAGGACTTTGCCTGGCTGAATCTGGGCAACCCAGTACTCCACGTTACCCTTACCTTTACCCATACGAACCTCGAGAGGCTTCTTGGAGATCGGCTTGTCCGGGAATACACGGATCCAGATCTTGCCGCCACGTTTTACGTGACGGGTCAGAGCACGACGCGCTGACTCGATCTGACGAGCGGTGAGACGACCACGAGCTACAGACTTCAGCGCGAACTCGCCGAAGCTGACTTTGCTACCGCGCAGTGCCAGACCACGGTTGTGGCCGGTCATCTGCTTGCGGAACTTCGTACGCTTAGGTTGCAACATTTGGCGTACCCCTTACTTAGCAGCTTTTTTACGAGGCGCTGGTGCTTGTGGCTTCAGCTCTTCTTGGCGACCACCAATTACTTCGCCTTTGAAGATCCAAACCTTTACACCGATCACACCGTAAGTGGTGTGAGCTTCGTAGTTGGCATAGTCGATGTCGGCACGCAGGGTGTGCAGTGGCACACGACCTTCGCGATACCATTCAGTACGTGCGATTTCAGCACCGCCGAGACGACCGCTCACTTGGATTTTGATGCCTTTGGCACCAATGCGCATGGCGTTCTGTACAGCGCGCTTCATGGCGCGACGGAACATTACACGACGCTCCAGCTGCTGAGCTACGCTCTGCGCAACCAGCATACCGTCAAGCTCCGGCTTGCGGATCTCTTCGATATTGATGTGCACAGGCACACCCATTTGCTTGGTCAGGTCCTGACGCAGTTTCTCAACATCTTCACCTTTCTTCCCGATAACGATACCTGGACGAGCGGTGTGGATGGTGATGCGTGCAGTTTGGGCCGGACGATGGATATCGATACGGCTTACGGACGCGCTTTTTAGTTTGTCTTGGAGGTATTCACGCACCTTCAGATCAGCGAACAAGTAGTCCGCATAAGTCCGACCGTCTGCGTACCAGACGGAGGTGTGCTCCTTGACGATTCCCAGGCGAATGCCAATGGGATGTACTTTCTGACCCATCTCTTCGACTCCGTTACTTGTCAGCAACCTTGACAGTGATATGGCAAGACCGCTTGACGATGCGATCAGCACGGCCTTTGGCACGTGGCATGATGCGCTTCAGCGAACGCCCTTCGTTGACGAAAACGGTGCTGACCTTCAGGTCATCAACGTCTGCGCCTTCGTTATGCTCGGCGTTGGCTACGGCCGACTCCAGCACTTTTTTCATGATCTCGGCGGCTTTCTTACTGCTGAAAGCCAACAGGTTGAGCGCTTCGCCCACCTTCTTCCCGCGGATCTGGTCGGCGACCAAGCGGGCTTTCTGGGCGGAGATTCGAGCGCCCGACAACTTAGCGGCTACTTCCATTTCCTTACCCCTTAACGCTTGGCTTTCTTGTCTGCCACGTGCCCGCGATAAGTGCGGGTACCGGCGAACTCGCCCAGTTTGTGGCCGACCATGTCTTCGTTTACGAGAACTGGGACGTGCTGACGACCGTTGTGTACAGCGATGGTCAAACCGACCATTTGTGGCAGGATCATCGAACGACGCGACCAAGTCTTAATTGGTTTGCGATCGTTCTTTTCCGCCGCCACTTCGATCTTCTTCAGTAGGTGAAGATCAATAAAAGGACCTTTTTTCAGAGAACGTGGCACTGTCGTATCCCTCTATTTACTTGCGACGACGGACGATCATTTTGTCGGTACGCTTATTACCACGAGTCTTCGCGCCCTTAGTCGGGAAGCCCCATGGCGATACCGGATGACGACCACCAGAGGTACGACCTTCACCACCACCATGTGGGTGGTCAACCGGGTTCATGGCAACACCACGAACGGTTGGGCGAACGCCACGCCAGCGCTTGGCACCAGCTTTACCCAGCGAACGCAGGCTGTGCTCGGAGTTCGAGACTTCGCCCAGGGTCGCACGGCACTCAGCCAATACTTTACGCATTTCACCGGAACGCAGACGCAGGGTCACGTAAACGCCTTCACGAGCGATCAGCTGAGCCGAAGCACCAGCGGAACGAGCGATCTGTGCGCCTTTACCTGGCTTCAGTTCGATGCCGTGTACGGTAGAACCGACTGGAATGTTGCGCAGTTGCAGAGCGTTACCTGGCTTGATTGGAGCCAGGGCACCTGCGATCAGCGTGTCGCCAGCACTCACGCCTTTAGGGGCGATGATGTAGCGGCGCTCGCCGTCTGCGTAGCAGAGCAGTGCGATGTGAGCAGTACGGTTTGGATCGTATTCGATACGCTCAACAGTGGCGACGATGCCATCTTTGTCGTTGCGACGGAAATCGACCATACGGTAATGCTGCTTATGACCACCACCGATGTGACGAGTGGTAATACGGCCATTGTTGTTACGACCACCAGTCTTCGATTTTTTCTCGAGCAGCGGTGCGTGAGGAGCGCCTTTATGCAGCTCCTGGTTGACCACCTTGACCACAAAACGGCGGCCAGGGGAAGTCGGTTTGCATTTAACGATTGCCATGATGCACCCCTTCCTTACTCAGCACTGCTGCTGAAATCGAGATCTTGGCCTGGCTGAAGGGAGATAACTGCCTTCTTCCAGTCATTACGCTTGCCCAGACCGCGAGCGGTGCGCTTGCTCTTACCCAGAACGTTCAGGGTAGTAACACGCTCAACTTTCACGCTGAACAGGCTTTCGACGGCCTTCTTGATTTCCAGCTTGGTTGCGTCAGTAGCAACCTTGAAAACGAACTGGCCTTTCTTGTCTGCCAGAACCGTAGCCTTCTCGGAAACGTGCGGGCCAAGCAGAACTTTAAATACGCGTTCCTGGTTCATCCCAGCAGCTCCTCGAATTTCTTCACGGCCGACACGGTGATCAACACCTTGTCGTATGCGATCAGACTAACTGGATCGGAACCTTGCACGTCACGTACATCTACGTGTGGCAGGTTGCGAGCAGCCAGGTACAGGTTCTGATCAACAGCGTCCGACACGATCAGAACGTCGGTCAGGCTCATGTTGTTCAGTTTGCCCAGCAGGTCTTTGGTTTTCGGAGTTTCAACTGCGAAATCCTGAACCACGACCAGACGATCAGTACGCACCAGCTCAGCAAGGATGGAACGCATTGCTGCGCGATACATCTTCTTGTTCAGCTTCTGCGAGTGATCCTGTGGACGAGCTGCGAAAGTGGTGCCGCCGCCGCGCCAGATTGGGCTACGGATAGTACCGGCACGAGCACGGCCAGTACCTTTCTGACGCCATGGGCGCTTACCGCCACCACGAACGTCGGAACGGGTCTTTTGCTGCTTGCTACCTTGACGGCCGCCGGCCATGTAGGCCACGACTGCTTGGTGAACCAGCGTCTCGTTGAATTCGCCGCCAAATGTCAGTTCGGAAACTTCGATCGCTTGAGCGTCATTTACATTTAATTGCATGTCAGCTTCCCCTTAACCGCGAGCCTTGGCTGCTGGACGTACAACCAGGTTGCCGCCAGTAGCGCCAGGAACAGCACCCTTGACCAGCAACAGATTGCGTTCAGCGTCCACGCGCACTACTTCCAGGGACTGCACGGTCACGCGCTCAGCGCCCATATGACCGGACATTTTTTTGCCCTTGAATACACGACCAGGAGTCTGGCACTGGCCGATAGAGCCTGGGACGCGGTGGGATACGGAGTTACCGTGGGTGTTATCTTGCCCGCGGAAATTCCAACGCTTGATCGTACCCTGGAAGCCTTTACCTTTGGACTGACCGGTTACATCAACCAGTTGACCAGCAGCGAAGATTTCAGCGTTGATCAGATCGCCGGCCTGGTACTCGCCTTCTTCAAGGCGGAATTCCATTACGGTACGACCAGCGGCAACGTTCGCTTTGGCGAAGTGGCCAGCCTGAGCAGCTGTTACACGGGAAGCACGACGCTCGCCGACAGTGACTTGCACTGCACGATAGCCATCGGTTTCTTCAGTTTTGAACTGGGTGACGCGATTCGGCTCGATCTCAATGACCGTGACCGGAATGGAGACACCTTCTTCGGTGAAAATACGGGTCATACCCGCTTTACGACCGACTACACCAATAGTCATGTTGTAAACCTCATGAGTGTACGGGGCTTTCACCCGCTATGGCCGCCCATTTCAGAGCGTTACACGACCAAGACCGAGTCTTAGCCGAGGCTGATCTGCACTTCCACACCGGCCGCAAGATCAAGCTTCATAAGTGCATCAACGGTTTTATCCGTTGGCTGGACGATGTCCAGAACGCGCTTATGAGTGCGGATCTCGTACTGGTCACGCGCGTCTTTGTTGACGTGCGGGGAAACCAGAACGGTGAACCGCTCTTTACGGGTAGGCAGTGGAATTGGACCACGCACTTGAGCACCAGTACGTTTCGCGGTTTCCACGATTTCCTGGGTTGATTGGTCGATCAGGCGATGGTCAAAAGCCTTCAACCTGATACGGATTTGCTGATTTTGCATTGGATTTCAGACTCCGGCTGCTATTCCCACCGGGCGCAATACGCCCGTTAAAAGGAGGCGCAATTCTATAGACGCCCCAGATAGGTGTCAACCCAATAAAAAAGCCCCCGCTAAGCGGGGGCTTTTTCAACTCATCAAAGCTGACTCAATAAAGAGATCACTCGATGATTTTAGCTACGACACCAGCACCAACGGTACGGCCGCCTTCACGGATTGCGAAACGCAGACCGTCTTCCATCGCGATGGTTTTGATCAGGGTAACAGTCATCTGAATGTTGTCACCTGGCATTACCATTTCAACGCCTTCTGGCAGCTCGCAGTTACCGGTCACGTCAGTAGTACGGAAGTAGAACTGTGGACGGTAGCCTTTGAAGAACGGAGTGTGACGGCCGCCTTCTTCCTTGCTCAGAACGTAAACTTCTGCGGTGAACTTGGTGTGCGGCTTAACCGAACCCGGCTTAACCAGAACCTGACCACGCTCAACGTCGTCACGCTTGGTGCCACGCAGCAGAACGCCGCAGTTCTCGCCAGCACGACCTTCGTCCAGCAGCTTGCGGAACATCTCAACACCAGTGCAGGTGGTGGTGGTGGTGTCACGCAGACCAACGATTTCCAGGGCGTCTTGAACGCGAACGATACCGCGCTCGATACGACCGGTCACAACAGTACCGCGACCCGAGATCGAGAACACGTCTTCGATTGGCATCAGGAAAGGCTTGTCGATAGCACGCTCTGGCTCTGGGATGTAGCTGTCCAGAGTTTCCACCAGCTTCTTGACAGCGGTGGTGCCCATTTCGTTGTCGTCTTTGCCTTCCAGCGCCATACGAGCCGAACCGATGATGATCGGAGTGTCGTCGCCTGGGAAGTCGTAAGTGGACAGCAGGTCGCGAACTTCCATCTCAACCAGTTCCAGCAGCTCAGCGTCGTCTACCAGGTCAGCCTTGTTCAGGAAAACCACGATGTACGGAACGCCTACCTGACGGGACAGCAGGATGTGCTCACGGGTTTGTGGCATCGGACCATCAGCGGCCGAGCAAACCAGGATAGCGCCGTCCATCTGCGCAGCACCAGTGATCATGTTCTTCACGTAGTCAGCGTGACCTGGGCAGTCAACGTGAGCGTAGTGACGAATGTTCGAGTTGTACTCAACGTGCGCGGTGTTGATGGTGATACCGCGAGCTTTTTCTTCTGGAGCGCTGTCGATCTTGTCGAATTCAACTACGGCCGAACCGAAAACTTCGGAGCAGACGCGAGTCAGAGCAGCGGTCAGAGTGGTTTTACCGTGGTCAACGTGGCCGATGGTGCCAACGTTTACGTGCGGTAGGGAACGATCAAATTTTTCTTTAGCCACGACAATTAACTCCTAGCCTAAAGGGGCTGAATCAGCCTTGTTTTTTGGTAACGGATTCGACGATGTGCGACGGAGCCGTATCGTATTTTTTGAATTCCATAGAGTAGCTTGCGCGACCCTGAGACATGGAACGAACGTCGGTCGCATAACCGAACATCTCACCCAGTGGAACTTCGGCACGGATAACCTTGCCGGACACTGTGTCTTCCATACCCTGGATCATGCCGCGACGACGGTTAAGGTCGCCCATCACATCACCCATATAGTCTTCAGGCGTAACAACCTCTACCGCCATGATCGGCTCAAGCAACTCACCACCGCCCTTCTGGGCCAGTTGCTTGGTCGCCATGGAAGCAGCCACTTTAAACGCCATCTCGTTGGAGTCGACGTCGTGGTAAGAACCATCGAACACGGTAGCCTTCAGGCCGATCAGCGGATAGCCGGCAACAACGCCGTTCTTCATCTGCTCTTCGATACCCTTCTGGATAGCCGGGATGTATTCCTTAGGAACCACACCACCCACTACTTCGTTCAGGAATTGCAGACCTTCCTGACCTTCGTCAGCAGGAGCAAAGCGAATCCAGCAATGACCGAACTGGCCACGACCGCCGGACTGACGAACGAACTTGCCTTCGATTTCGCAGTTCTTCGTGATGCGCTCACGGTACGAAACCTGTGGCTTGCCGATGTTGGCTTCGACGTTGAACTCACGGCGCATCCGGTCAACCAGGATGTCCAAGTGCAGCTCGCCCATGCCGGAGATGATCGTTTGACCAGTCTCTTCATCAGTTTTGACGCGGAAAGACGGGTCTTCCTGAGCAAGCTTGCCCAGAGCGATACCCATTTTTTCCTGGTCATCCTTGGTCTTAGGCTCTACGGCAACCGAAATAACCGGCTCCGGGAAGTCCATGCGAACCAGGATGATTGGCTTGTCAGCATTGCAGAGGGTTTCACCAGTGGTGACGTCCTTCATGCCGATCAGGGCCGCGATGTCGCCAGCGCGTACTTCCTTGATCTCTTCACGGGCGTTTGCGTGCATTTGCACCATACGACCCACGCGCTCTTTCTTGCCTTTAACCGAGTTGATCACGCCGTCGCCGGAGTTCAACACGCCCGAGTAAACGCGGACGAAGGTCAAGGTACCCACGAATGGGTCGGTAGCGATCTTGAACGCCAGGGCCGCGAACGGCTCGTCGTCGCTTGCATGACGCTCCATCTCTTCTTCCTCGTTATCAGGGTTGGAACCCTTGATAGCAGGAATGTCGGTCGGAGCAGGCAGGAAGTCGATAACGGCGTCGAGAACCAGGGGAACGCCCTTGTTCTTGAACGAAGAACCGCAAACAGCCAGAACGATTTCGCCGGCGATAGTACGCTGACGCAGAGCAGCCTTGATCTCGGCGATCGACAGCTCTTCACCTTCCAGATACTTGTTCATCAGCTCTTCGCTGGCTTCGGCGGCGGCTTCAACCATGTTGTTGCGCCATTCTTCAGCCAGTTCAAGCATGTCCGCAGGGATTTCCTTGCGAACCGGAACCATACCCTTGTCAGAGTCGTTCCAGTAGACAGCTTGCATGTTGATCAGGTCGATCTGGCCCTGGAAGTTATCTTCCGAACCGATAGCCAGCTGGATCGGCACCGGAGTGTGACCCAGACGCTGTTTGATCTGACCGATCACGCGCAGGAAGTTGGCACCAGCACGGTCCATCTTGTTTACATAAACAAGACGTGGAACGCCGTATTTGTTGGCCTGACGCCATACGGTTTCCGACTGAGGCTCAACACCCGAAGTACCGCAGAACACAACGACCGCGCCGTCGAGTACGCGCAGGGAACGCTCTACTTCAATGGTGAAGTCTACGTGGCCCGGAGTATCGATTACGTTGAAGCGATGCTCGTGTGGGTACTGCTTCTCGGAACCTTTCCAGAAGGCGGTAATGGCAGCAGAAGTAATGGTAATACCACGCTCCTGCTCCTGAACCATCCAGTCTGTGGTCGCGGCGCCGTCATGCACCTCGCCCATTTTGTGACTTTTGCCAGTGTAAAAAAGGACGCGCTCGGTGGTGGTGGTTTTACCAGCATCCACGTGTGCGACGATACCGATGTTACGGTAGCGACTAATCGGAGTAGTACGAGCCATAAAGCCCTCGCAAAATTAGTGAAGCTAAAATTAGAAGCGGTAGTGCGAGAAAGCTTTGTTAGCTTCGGCCATACGGTGCACGTCTTCACGCTTCTTAACAGCAGCACCTTTACCTTCAGCAGCATCCAGCAGCTCGCCAGCCAAGCGCAGAGCCATAGACTTCTCGCCGCGCTTGCGGGCGAAGTCTACCAACCAGCGCATTGCCAGAGCGTTACGACGGGACGGACGAACCTCGACCGGAACCTGGTAAGTAGCACCACCAACGCGGCGCGACTTCACTTCGACCAGCGGAGCGATGGCGTCGAGTGCTTTTTCGAAGAGTTCCAGGGGATCGGTGCCGGTCTTGCGAGCCGCAACGGTTTCCAGGGCACCATAAACGATACGCTCGGCAACGGCTTTCTTGCCGCTTTCCATAACGTGGTTCATGAATTTGGCGAGGATTTGGCTTCCGTATTTCGGATCGTCCAGAATCTCACGCTTTGCTGCTACGCGACGTCTTGGCATTGATAAGCCCTCAAACGGTCTTCAGGTTAGCTCGGGACAGATCCAGTGGATGCGCGCCCGACCTTACTCTTATCGACTCAATAAAATGAAAATCTGCAAAACGGCCGATTACTTCGGACGCTTGGTACCGTACTTCGAACGACCCTGGTTACGGCCTTTAACGCCGGAAGTATCCAAGGAGCCGCGAACGGTGTGGTAACGAACACCTGGCAAGTCTTTTACACGACCGCCGCGGATCAGTACCACGCTGTGCTCTTGCAGGTTGTGGCCTTCACCACCGATGTACGAGGAAACCTCGAAACCGTTGGTCAGACGCACACGGCATACTTTACGCAGTGCCGAGTTAGGTTTTTTCGGCGTAGTGGTGTACACACGGGTGCACACGCCACGACGTTGCGGGCAGTTCTGCAGCGCAGGCACGTCGGATTTCTCGACGATACGCTTACGCGGCTGACGTACCAGCTGGTTGATAGTTGCCATCTACTAGCTCCACTGTTGTCTTGCGACGCTATTGTCTTGCAAGAAAAGCAAAATGGCAGGAACGAATTCCCGCCAAATTTAGGGGATCAAGAGTCTAAAGAGGATCTTGTCCCCAGTCAAGGCAAGGCCCCGACCTCCCCGCTCGTCGAACCTCGACAAATTGTCTCGATTCGATGAACGGCTTGATCAGGGCCTCAGCTCATTTTTCGCAGAACTCAGTTACCGCTCGAGTTCAGCGCTTCGGTCAGTGCAGCTTCCACTTCACTGGCGCTTACGCGCAACGGCTTGTCTGCATCACGACGACGCTTGCGCTCGCTGTGATAAGCCAGACCGGTACCGGCCGGGATCAGACGACCCACGACCACGTTTTCTTTCAGGCCGCGCAGGTAATCGCGCTTGCCGGTTACGGCCGCTTCGGTCAGTACGCGGGTGGTTTCCTGGAAGGAAGCCGCCGAGATGAACGATTCGGTCGACAACGACGCCTTGGTGATACCCAGCAGAACGCGGGTGAACTTGGAGACAAATTTGTCTTCCGCGTTCAGACGCTCGTTCTCTACCAGAACGTGAGTCAGTTCCATCTGGTCGCCCTTGATGAAGCTGGAGTCGCCGGACTCGGAGATCTCAACTTTACGCAGCATCTGACGCAGGATGGTCTCGATGTGCTTGTCGTTGATCTTCACGCCTTGCAGACGGTAAACGTCCTGGATCTCGTTGACGATGTACTTGGCCAGCGCGCTCACACCCAGCAGACGCAGGATGTCGTGCGGATCGCTCGGACCGTCGGAGATAACTTCGCCGCGGTTTACCTGTTCGCCTTCGAACACGTTCAGGTGACGCCACTTCGGAATCAGCTCTTCGTACGGATCGCTACCGTCGTTCGGGGTAATGACCAGACGGCGCTTGCCTTTGGTCTCTTTACCGAACGCGATGGTGCCGCTGACTTCAGCCAGGATCGACGCTTCTTTCGGACGACGAGCTTCGAACAGGTCGGCAACACGCGGCAGACCACCGGTGATGTCACGGGTTTTCGAAGTTTCTTGCGGGATACGAGCGATAACGTCACCGATCGCGATCTTCGCACCGTCCGCAACACCGACCAGGGCGTTGGCTGGCAGGAAGTACTGAGCGATAACGTCAGTGCCTGGCAGCAACAGATCCTTGCCGTTGTCATCAACCATCTTCACCGCAGGACGGATGTCCTTGCCGGCAGCCGGACGGTCTTTGGCATCGAGTACTTCAATGTTGGTCATACCGGTCAATTCGTCAGTCTGACGCTTGATCGTGATGCCTTCTTCCATGCCCACGTAGGTCACGGTACCTTTCATTTCGGTAACGATCGGGTGAGTGTGCGGATCCCACTTGGCCACGATTGCGCCAGCGTCGACCTTGTCACCTTCTTTAACCGAAATCACGGCACCATACGGCAGCTTGTAACGCTCGCGCTCACGACCGAAGTCGTCAGCGATTGCCAGCTCACCGGAACGGGACACAGCAACCAGGTTGCCATCCACACGCTCAACGTGTTTTAGGTTGTGCAGACGGACGGTACCGCCATTCTTCACCTGAACGCTGTCGGCTGCGGAAGTACGGCTTGCCGCACCACCGATGTGGAACGTACGCATCGTCAGCTGGGTACCCGGCTCACCGATGGACTGGGCAGCGATAACGCCGACCGCTTCACCGATGTTCACCTGGTGACCACGAGCCAGGTCACGGCCGTAGCACTTGGCGCAAATGCCATAGCGGGTTTCGCAGCTGATCGGCGAACGCACGATCACTTCGTCGATGCTGTTCAGCTCGATGAACTCGACCCACTTCTCGTCTACCAGAGTGCCAGCAGGAACGATGACGTCCTCGGTACCCGGCTTGAATACGTCACGGGCAATGACACGACCCAATACGCGCTCACCCAACGGCTCTACAACGTCACCGCCTTCAATGTGCGGAGTCATCAGCAGACCGTGTTCAGTGCCGCAATCGATCTCGGTTACAACCAGATCCTGCGCCACGTCTACCAGACGACGAGTCAGGTAACCGGAGTTCGCAGTTTTCAACGCGGTATCCGCCAGACCTTTACGAGCACCGTGAGTCGAGATGAAGTACTGGAGTACGCTCAGACCTTCACGGAAGTTCGCAGTAATCGGCGTTTCAATGATGGAACCGTCCGGCTTGGCCATCAGACCACGCATACCGGCCAGCTGACGAATCTGTGCTGCGGAACCCCGCGCACCCGAGTCGGCCATCATGTACATCGAGTTGAACGATTCTTGCTCGACTTCGTCGCCGTGACGGTCGATGACTTTCTCTTTCGAGAGGTTGGCCATCATCGCCTTGGAGACTTCGTCGTTCGCTTTCGACCAAAGGTCGATCACTTTGTTGTACTTCTCGCCCTGGGTTACCAGGCCGGAGGCGTACTGGCTCTCGATTTCTTTCACTTCGTCGGTGGCAGCACCGATGATGCGGGCTTTTTCATCCGGGATAACGAAGTCGTTAACACCGATGGAAACGCCGGAAATGGTCGAATAGGCAAAACCGGTGTACATCAACTGGTCAGCGAAGATCACGGTCTCTTTCAGACCAACCACGCGGTAGCACTGGTTGATCAGCTTGGAGATCGCCTTTTTCTTCATCGGCAGGTTGACGACGTCGAACGACAGACCTTTTGGCACAACCTGGAACAGCAGCGCACGGCCGACAGTGGTGTCGACGATACGGGTGTTGTTCACGCTGTTGCCGTCACGATCGTTCACGGTTTCGTTGATACGAACCTTGATCTTGGCGTGCAGTGCGGCTTCGCCGGCACGGAACACACGGTCAACTTCCTGCAGATCCGCAAACACACGACCTTCGCCCTTGGCGTTGATCGCTTCACGAGTCATGTAGTACAGACCCAATACAACGTCCTGCGACGGAACGATGATTGGCTCACCGTTGGCTGGCGACAGAATGTTGTTGGTCGACATCATCAACGCACGCGCTTCGAGCTGGGCTTCCAGCGTCAGCGGTACGTGTACGGCCATTTGGTCGCCGTCGAAGTCGGCGTTGTACGCGGCGCAGACCAGAGGGTGCAGCTGGATAGCCTTACCTTCGATCAGTACCGGTTCAAACGCCTGGATACCCAGACGGTGAAGAGTCGGTGCACGGTTGAGGAGGACCGGGTGTTCGCGAATCACTTCAGCGAGAACGTCCCAAACTTCTGGCAGTTCGCGCTCGACCATTTTCTTGGCCGCTTTGATGGTGGTCGCGAGACCACGCATTTCCAGCTTGCCGAAAATGAACGGCTTGAACAGCTCGAGAGCCATCTTCTTCGGCAGACCGCACTGATGCAGACGCAGGGTCGGGCCTACGGTAATTACCGAACGACCGGAGTAGTCAACACGCTTACCGAGCAAGTTCTGACGGAAACGACCTTGCTTACCCTTGATCATGTCAGCCAGGGATTTCAGAGGACGCTTGTTGGAACCTGTGATAGCGCGGCCACGACGACCGTTGTCGAGCAGTGCATCGACAGCTTCCTGCAACATACGCTTTTCGTTGCGCACGATGATGTCCGGAGCGGACAGATCCAGCAGACGCTTCAAACGGTTGTTACGGTTGATCACTCGACGATACAGATCGTTGAGGTCGGAAGTCGCGAAACGACCGCCATCCAGCGGAACCAGTGGACGCAGATCTGGCGGCAGAACCGGCAGAACGGTCAGCACCATCCACTCTGGCAGGTTGCCGGAACCCTGGAAGGCTTCCATCAACTTCAGACGCTTGGACAGCTTCTTGATCTTGGTTTCGGAGTTGGTTTGCGGAATTTCTTCACGCAGACGGCCAATCTCGTGTTCCAGGTCGATAGCGTGCAGCAGTTCACGGACAGCTTCGGCACCCATGCGGGCGTCGAAGTCATCACCGAACTCTTCCAGCGCTTCGAAGTACTGCTCGTCGTTCAGCAGCTGACCTTTTTCAAGAGTGGTCATGCCCGGGTCGATAACGACATAGCTCTCGAAGTAGAGAACGCGTTCGATATCACGCAGGGTCATGTCCATCAGCAGGCCGATACGGGACGGCAGCGATTTCAGGAACCAGATGTGGGCAACTGGCGAAGCCAGTTCGATGTGCGCCATGCGCTCACGACGAACCTTGGCCAGTGCAACTTCAACGCCGCACTTCTCGCAGATCACACCACGGTGCTTCAAGCGCTTGTACTTACCGCACAGGCACTCGTAATCCTTTACCGGGCCAAAGATCTTGGCGCAGAACAGACCGTCACGCTCAGGTTTGAACGTACGGTAGTTGATGGTTTCCGGCTTTTTAACTTCACCGAACGACCACGAGCGGATCATCTCAGGCGAGGCCAATCCGATACGGATGGCGTCGAACTCTTCGACTTGACCCTGGTTTTTCAGCAAATTCAGTAGGTCTTTCAAGGCCTTTCCTCCTGGCGGAGCAGAGAGCGGGCAATCCTGCCCCGCTCTCGATCGCGTCACGTGTTATTCGGTTTCCAGATCGATATCGATGCCGAGGGAACGAATTTCCTTGATCAACACGTTGAAGGACTCGGGCATGCCCGGCTCCATACGGTGATCGCCGTCCACGATGTTTTTGTACATCTTGGTCCGGCCGTTCACATCGTCCGACTTCACTGTGAGCATTTCTTGCAGAGTGTAAGCAGCACCGTATGCTTCCAGTGCCCAGACCTCCATCTCCCCGAAACGCTGACCACCGAACTGCGCCTTACCACCCAGCGGCTGCTGGGTAACCAGGCTGTACGAACCAGTAGAACGCGCGTGCATCTTGTCGTCTACCAAGTGGTTCAGCTTCAGCATGTACATGTAGCCAACGGTAACTGGACGCTCGAACTTGTTGCCGGTACGGCCGTCGGTCAGCTGCATCTGGCCGCTTTCTGGCAGGTCTGCCAGTTTCAGCATGGCCTTGATTTCGCTTTCCTTGGCACCGTCGAACACTGGAGTGGCCATTGGAACACCGCCACGCAGGTTCTTCGCCAGATCCAGGATTTCCTGATCGGAGAAGCTGTCCAGATCTTCGTTACGACCGCCGATCTGGTTGTAGATCTCGTCCAGGAAGGTACGCAGCTCAGCGACTTTGCGCTGCTCTTCGACCATCCGGTTGATCTTCTCGCCCAGACCTTTGGCCGCGAGGCCCAGGTGGGTTTCAAGGATCTGACCAACGTTCATACGCGAAGGTACGCCCAGCGGGTTGAGGACCACGTCGACCGGGGTGCCATTGGCATCGTGCGGCATGTCTTCAACCGGCATGATCACGGAGACCACACCTTTGTTACCGTGACGACCGGCCATCTTGTCGCCCGGCTGGATGCGACGACGGATTGCCAGGTAAACCTTGACGATCTTCAGCACGCCTGGAGCCAGGTCATCGCCCTGCTGCAGTTTGCGCTTCTTGTCTTCGAACTTGTCGTCCAGCAGACGGCGGCGATCAACGATGTAGGCCTGAGCCTTCTCGAGCTGCTCGTTCAGAGCATCTTCAGCCATGCGCAGTTTGAACCACTGACCATGCTCAAGACCGTCGAGTACTTCGTCGGTGATGTCCTGACCTTTCTTCAGGCCCGCGCCGCCTTCAGCCTTGTGGCCTACCAGAGCGGAACGCAGACGTTCGAAGGTCGCGCCTTCAACGATGCGGAACTCTTCGTTCAGATCCTTGCGGATCTCGTCCAGCTGGGACTTCTCGATCGACAGTGCACGAGCATCACGCTCAACGCCGTCACGAGTGAAGACCTGCACGTCGATGACAGTACCTTTGGTGCCGGTAGGCACGCGCAGGGAGGTGTCTTTAACGTCGCTGGCTTTTTCACCGAAGATCGCACGCAGCAGTTTTTCTTCCGGAGTCAGTTGGGTCTCGCCTTTCGGAGTGACCTTGCCTACCAGGATGTCGCCTGCGCCAACTTCAGCACCTACGTAAACGATACCGGCTTCGTCCAGCTTGTTCAGAGCGGCTTCACCCACGTTCGGGATGTCCGCAGTGATTTCCTCTGGGCCAAGCTTGGTGTCACGGGCCACACAGGTCAGTTCCTGAATGTGGATCGTGGTGAAGCGGTCTTCCTGAACCACACGCTCGGACAGGCAGATGGAGTCTTCGAAGTTGAAGCCGTTCCATGCCATGAACGCGATGCGCATGTTCTGACCCAGAGCCAGTTCACCCATGTCGGTGGACGGGCCGTCGGCCATGATGTCGCTACGCTGAACGCGATCACCTTTGCTCACCAGCGGACGCTGGTTGATGCAGGTGTTCTGGTTCGAGCGGGTGTATTTGGTCAGGTTGTAGATGTCGACACCCGCTTCGCCGGTTTCAACTTCGTCATCAGCAACACGAACCACGATACGGCTGGCATCAACGGAGTCGATCACGCCGCCACGACGAGCCACGACGCAAACGCCGGAGTCGCGAGCCACGTTACGCTCCATGCCGGTACCTACCAGCGGCTTGTCAGCGCGCAGGGTTGGTACAGCTTGACGCTGCATGTTCGAACCCATCAACGCACGGTTGGCGTCGTCGTGCTCGAGGAACGGAATCAGCGACGCTGCAACCGAAACTACCTGCTTCGGCGAAACGTCCATCAAGGTGACGTCTTCCGGCGCCTTGACGGTGAATTCGTTCAGGTGACGCACGGCCACCAGTTCGTCGATCAGGACTTTCTGCTCGTTCATGGTCGCCGAAGCCTGCGCGATCACGTGATCGGCTTCTTCAATGGCGGACAGGAACACGATGTCGTCGGTGACCACACCCTCTTTCACCACACGGTACGGGCTCTCGAGGAAGCCGTACTGGTTGGTGCGAGCGTAAGCAGCCAGCGAGTTGATCAGACCGATGTTCGGACCTTCCGGCGTTTCAATCGGGCAGACACGACCGTAGTGAGTCGGGTGTACGTCACGGACTTCGAAGCCCGCGCGCTCACGAGTCAGACCGCCAGGGCCGAGTGCAGAGACACGACGCTTGTGGGTGATCTCGGACAACGGGTTGTTCTGGTCCATGAACTGCGACAGCTGGCTGGAACCGAAGAACTCTTTCACCGCCGCAGCCACTGGCTTGGCGTTGATCAGGTCTTGCGGCATCAGGCCTTCGCTTTCAGCCATCGACAGACGCTCTTTGACCGCACGCTCAACACGTACCAGGCCAACGCGGAACTGGTTCTCGGCCATTTCGCCTACGCAGCGAACACGACGGTTACCCAGGTGGTCGATGTCGTCGACGATGCCTTTACCGTTACGGATGTCGACCAGAGTCTTCAGTACCGCGACGATGTCTTCCTTGCACAGCACGCCCGAACCTTCGATCTCGGTACGACCGATACGACGGTTGAACTTCATCCGGCCGACCGCAGACAGGTCATAGCGCTCAGGGCTGAAGAACAGGTTGTTGAACAGGGTCTCGGCAGCGTCTTTGGTTGGCGGCTCGCCTGGACGCATCATGCGATAGATCTCGACCAGCGCTTCCAATTGGTTGCTGGTGGAGTCGATCTTCAGCGTGTCGGAGACGAACGGACCGCAGTCGATGTCGTTGGTGTACAGAGTTTCGATGCGTACGACGCCGGCCTTGGCGATTTTCGCCAGGATCTCGGTCGACAGCTCGGTGTTGCATTCTGCCAGGATCTCACCGGTAGCCGGGTGTACGATGGCCTTGGCGGTGGTACGACCCAGAACGTAATCCAGAGGCACGTCCAGCTCTTTGATCCCGGCTTTTTCCAGCTGGTTGATGTGGCGGGCAGTAATACGACGGCCCTGCTCAACGATCACCTTGCCTTTGTCATCCTGGATGTCGAGAACTGCGACTTCACCACGCAGGCGCTGAGGCACCAGCTCCAGGCTCAGGCCTTCGCCTTTCACGTGGAATACGTTGGTGGTGTAGAACGCGTCCAGCACTTCCTCGGTGGTATAACCGAGCGCGCGCAGCAGTACCGAGGCCGGCAGTTTGCGACGACGGTCGATACGCACGAATACGCAGTCTTTCGGGTCGAACTCGAAGTCCAGCCACGAACCGCGGTAAGGAATGATGCGCGCGGAGTACAGCAGTTTGCCGGAGCTGTGCGTCTTGCCACGGTCGTGGTCGAAGAACACGCCCGGGGAACGGTGCAGCTGGGAAACGATAACACGCTCGGTACCGTTGATTACGAAGGTACCGTTCTCAGTCATCAATGGGATTTCACCCATGTAGACTTCTTGCTCTTTGATGTCCTTGATCGCTTTGTTCGACGATTCTTTGTCGAAAATGATCAGGCGCACTTTTACCCGCAAAGGTACGGCGAAAGTTACACCGCGCAATACGCATTCTTTGACATCAAATGCCGGTTCGCCCAAGCGATAACCGACGTACTCCAGCGCAGCATTGCCGGAGTAGCTGATGATCGGGAAAACGGATTTGAAGGCCGCATGCAGGCCCACGTCGCGGAACTGATCTTTAGTCGCTCCCGCTTGCAAGAATTCACGATACGAATCCAGCTGGATGGCCAGGAGGTAAGGCACATCCATGACGTCCGGCAACTTGCTAAAGTCCTTGCGGATACGTTTTTTCTCAGTATATGAGTAAGCCATCAGCGTTCCCCAGCTTGGTCACCTGCTTGTTTGGCCCCTCCCGACGGGAGCAGCCAGAAAATCGTGCAAACCCCATGGTTTGCGCCACCGCATCGGGTGGTTACAGCTCGTTATCGACACCGACCCAGTCGGCTGCCAATAACGGAAAAAGGCCGGTGGCAAGAGCCACCAGCCATCAGCCTGTCGCTTGACGCTCGGGCTGGAGGAGCAAAGTCGATGCTTACTTCAGCTCGACTTTAGCGCCTGCTTCTTCCAGCTTCTTCTTAGCGTCTTCAGCAGCTTCTTTCGAAACGCCTTCAGCTACAACCTGAGGAGCGCCGTCGACTTTCTCTTTGGCTTCTTTCAGGCCCAGACCGGTCAGTTCACGAACTGCCTTGATCACGTTTACTTTCTTCTCGCCGGCTTCAACCAGAACAACGTTGAACTCGGTTTGCTCTTCAACAACAGCGGCAGCAGCAGCTGGACCAGCAGCAGCAACAGCAGCGGTCACGCCGAAGGTTTCTTCCATTGCTTTGATCAGCTCAACAACTTCCAGAACGGTTTTCTGGCCGATTGCTTCGATGATTTGTTCGTTAGTCAGAGACATGACTCAATTCCTGATTTGGTGGACAGCCTGTACGGCCGTCGAAATAAACAAAAATACGCGAGAGTGGAAACGCTCAGCCTCAGGCTGCAGCTGCTTCTTTCTGATCGCGAATTGCCGCCAGAGTACGAGCCAGCTTGCTGGTAGCGCCTTGAATCACGCTCATCAGTTTCGCAATAGCTTCGTCGCGAGTTGGCAGGCTTGCCAGCACGTCGATCTCATTCGCTGCGAGGAACTTGCCCTCGAACGAAGCTGCCTTGATCTCGAACTTATCCTGACCCTTGGCAAATTCCTTGAACAGACGAGCAGCAGCGCCCGGGTGTTCGTTGGAGAATGCAATCAGGGTCGGGCCGGTGAACACGTCGTTGAGGACACTGTAAGGAGTGTCAGCAACAGCGCGCTTGAGCAGGGTGTTACGTACAACACGTACGTAAACGCCAGCTTCACGAGCCTCTTTACGGAGTCCGGTCATTGCGCCTACTGTTACGCCACGGGCATCAACCACGACAGCGGACAGAGCGACTTTGGCAGCCTCGTTGACTTCAGCGACGATGGCCTTCTTGTCTTCGAGATTAATTGCCACGGGTTTAACTCCTGCTTGTTACCGTTTCATTCGATCGAAACCGAATGTCGTTTTGGTGTCTGATTCGGTAAGGAACCGGGAGCACCATCTGCGTAGGCTTGAGGTTTAAGACTTGCGTCGCCTACGGTCTTGGATAGCCCCCGCCAGGCAGGGACCCCAATCTTTCAATTGGCACAGTCAACTGCGCCAATTTTTGTCTTACGCGTCCAGCGAGCTCTGGTCGATGACCAGACCTGGGCCCATAGTGGTGCTCAGGGTAACGCGCTTGACGTAGATACCTTTCGAAGAAGCTGGCTTGATACGCTTCAGATCAGCGATCAGGGCTTCAACGTTTTCCTTCAGCTTGACGGCATCGAAGCCGATCTTGCCAACGGAAGTGTGGATGATGCCGTTTTTGTCGGTGCGATAACGAACCTGACCAGCCTTGGCATTTTTAACCGCGGTAGCGACGTCTGGGGTAACAGTGCCGACTTTCGGGTTAGGCATCAGACCACGTGGACCGAGGATCTGACCCAGCTGACCTACAACGCGCATGGCATCCGGGGATGCGATCACTACGTCATAGTTCAGGTCGCCGCCTTTCATTTCGGCAGCCAGTTCGTCCATACCTACACGGTCAGCGCCGGCAGCCAGAGCGGCCTCAGCAGCTGGACCCTGGGTGAACACAGCAACGCGAACAGTCTTGCCAGTGCCGTGTGGCAGCACAGTAGCGCTACGAACGACCTGGTCGGATTTACGCGGGTCTACGCCCAGGTTTACAGCTACGTCGAACGACTCGCTGAACTTGACAGTCGACAGCTCGGCCAGCAGTGCAGCGGCTTCTACAATGTTGTAGGCCTTGCCTGCTTCGATTTTGCCGGCGATAGCCTTTTGACGCTTGGTCAGCTTAGCCATTACACACCCTCCACGTTAAGGCCCATGCTACGAGCAGAACCGGCGATAGTACGCACGGCTGCATCCATATCAGCTGCAGTCAGATCCGCGTTTTTGGTTTTCGCGATTTCTTCCAGCTGAGCACGGGTAACAGTGCCAACCTTAACGGTGTTCGGACGAGCGGAACCGCTGGTCAGACCGGCCGCCTTCTTCAGCAGAACCGAAGCAGGGGTGGATTTGGTTTCGAAAGTGAAGCTACGGTCGCTGTAGACAGTGATGATCACTGGAGTCGGCAGACCAGCTTCCAGACCCTGGGTACGGGCGTTGAAAGCTTTGCAGAATTCCATGATGTTCACGCCGTGCTGACCCAGAGCAGGACCAACAGGTGGGCTTGGGTTAGCCTGAGCGGCCTTCACTTGCAGCTTGATGTAAGCGGTAATCTTCTTGGCCATGAGGCACTCCAATTACGGGTTCGAACGCCTCGAAAGGCTCCCCGGTTACTTGCGCGTTTATCCCAGTGACGACAAAACCCCACAGCCTAGGGCTGCGGGGTTGGGATGCTTGCTCAGCTAGACCTTTTCGACCTGACTGAACTCCAACTCTACCGGAGTAGAGCGTCCGAAAATGAGCACTGCCACTTGGATCCGGCTCTTTTCGTAGTTAACTTCTTCAACAACACCGTTAAAGTCAGCAAACGGACCATCATTGACTCGAACGGTTTCGCCTGGTTCGAACAGCGTCTTCGGCTTCGGCTTGTCGCTACCGTCAGCAACGCGACGCAGAATCGCTTCAGCTTCTTTATCGGTGATTGGTGCTGGCTTATCAGCAGTACCGCCGATAAAACCCATCACCCGAGGAGTATCCTTGACCAAGTGCCAAGTACCCTCGTTCATATCCATCTGAACCAGCACATAACCTGGGAAGAATTTGCGCTCGCTTTTGCGTTTCTGGCCATTACGCATTTCAACCACTTCTTCAGTGGGAACCAGAATTTCGCCGAAGCCATCTTCCATGCCAGCCAGCTTTACACGCTCGATCAACGAACGCATGACATGCTTCTCGTAACCCGAGTAAGCATGCACAACGTACCAACGCTTAGCCACGGGACACCCTTAGCCGACAATCAAGGAAACAAGCCAGCCGAGCAGGGAATCAAGCCCCCACAACAGCAACGCCATAACCAGAACAACAGCCACAACAATCAGCGTGGTCTGCGTGGTTTCTTGGCGAGTTGGCCATACGACTTTACGAATCTCAGTGCGAGCTTCCTTAACCAGTACAAAGAAAGACTTGCCCTTGGCAGTCTGCAGGCCTACAAAGGCAGCTACAGCAGCAATAACAAGCAATGCGAGTACACGGTACAGGATCGGCGAAGCAGCGTAATACTGATTGCCGACAACGCCAACAATTACCAAAGCGACTACGACAAGCCACTTGAGCAAATCGAAGCGAGAGCCTTGAGCTTCAGCTTTAGGAGTCATCTATGAAGATCCTGTGAAAAGAAAGCCAGACACACCAAGTGAATCTGGCAGGTCAGGAGGGAATCGAACCCCCAACCTACGGTTTTGGAGACCGTCGCTCTGCCAATTGAGCTACTGACCTAAAACAAAATCAGGCCGGCCATTATGCCGGCCTGAAAAAGACATTACAACTATTTACTCGATGATCTTGGCTACGACGCCAGCACCAACGGTACGACCGCCCTCACGGATTGCGAAACGCAGGCCGTCTTCCATCGCGATGGTTTTGATCAGGGTAACAGTCATCTGAATGTTGTCACCTGGCATTACCATTTCAACGCCTTCTGGCAGCTCGCAGTTACCGGTCACGTCAGTAGTACGGAAGTAGAACTGTGGACGGTAGCCTTTGAAGAACGGAGTGTGACGGCCGCCTTCTTCCTTGCTCAGAACGTAAACTTCTGCGGTGAACTTGGTGTGCGGCTTAACCGAACCCGGCTTAACCAGAACCTGACCACGCTCAACGTCGTCACGCTTGGTACCACGCAGCAGAACGCCGCAGTTCTCGCCAGCACGACCTTCGTCCAGCAGCTTGCGGAACATCTCAACACCGGTGCAGGTGGTGGTGGTGGTGTCACGCAGACCAACGATTTCCAGGGCGTCTTGAACGCGAACGATACCGCGCTCGATACGACCGGTCACAACAGTACCGCGACCCGAGATCGAGAACACGTCTTCGATTGGCATCAGGAAAGGCTTGTCGATAGCACGCTCTGGCTCTGGGATGTAGCTGTCCAGAGTTTCCACCAGCTTCTTGACAGCGGTGGTGCCCATTTCGTTGTCGTCTTTGCCTTCCAGCGCCATACGAGCCGAACCGATGATGATCGGAGTGTCGTCGCCTGGGAAGTCGTAGGTGGACAGCAGGTCGCGAACTTCCATCTCAACCAGTTCCAGCAGCTCAGCGTCGTCTACCAGGTCAGCCTTGTTCAGGAAAACCACGATGTACGGAACGCCCACCTGACGGGACAGCAGGATGTGCTCACGGGTTTGCGGCATCGGACCATCAGCGGCCGAGCAAACCAGGATCGCGCCGTCCATCTGCGCAGCGCCAGTGATCATGTTCTTCACGTAGTCAGCGTGACCTGGGCAGTCAACGTGAGCGTAGTGACGAATGTTCGAGTTGTACTCAACGTGCGCGGTGTTGATGGTGATACCGCGAGCTTTTTCTTCTGGAGCGCTGTCGATCTTGTCGAATTCAACTACGGCCGAACCGAAAACTTCGGAGCAGACGCGAGTCAGAGCAGCGGTCAGCGTGGTCTTACCGTGGTCTACGTGACCGATGGTGCCTACGTTGACGTGCGGCAGGGAACGATCAAATTTTTCCTTAGCCATCGATATCACCCCTAACAGAAGAAATTGAGCAAACAACACGAGCCATTAAAACAAAGGCAGATATTTTCATATCTGCCTTGTTATATGGAGCTCTTGAGCGGATTTGAACCGCTGACCTCACCCTTACCAAGGGTGTGCTCTACCAACTGAGCTACAAGAGCGTAAAACTTTGCACAACCTGCAAACTTGGAGCGGGTAGCGGGAATCGAACCCGCATCATCAGCTTGGAAGGCTGAGGTTCTACCACTAAACTATACCCGCGGAGCCTGCAGCTCACGCTAAAATCTGGTGGAGGGAGAAGGATTCGAACCTTCGAAGTCGTAGACGTCAGATTTACAGTCTGATCCCTTTGGCCGCTCGGGAACCCCTCCTAATCAGGCCGGCATTCTATACTATGCCAAACCCCTGTCAAGCATTTTCTCATTTAAAAACCTGAGGTTAGCTGCATTGACACCACCCCACTGCTTCTACCTTTTCAGGTCTTCGCTGTGGAGCGGGCGCCATTCTATGCAAACTATTCAGTAGGTGCAACCCCCTCGCACAGCATTATTTTATGTTTTAACTCATTGAATTCCTTGGAAAGGTTTTGTAACTGAGCATCACCCAGCAAACGCTGGGTTTCGGGCGTAACCTGGAACCAATATGAGCCGCCGGAAGACTCTTTTGACGAAGGAAGAGCTTTTGCTCCAATCTCCGTCAAACGCTGTTCCAACGCCTGAGCGGTCTCGGGGCGCGCCAAACCACCTACATAAAGGCACTGCCCATCAGACTTCCCCCCAGTCCTTTTTTCACGGGAAGCATCACCACCAGCCTCACTCAGCAAGCGAATATCCTGTTGCGAGCCACGATAAAGACTGAGCGGCGTTACATCCTTTGCGCGTAGCGGGGCCTCCTGCTGATGCCAGACGTAATAAAACACATTGAGTACCAGAAGCAGAAGAAACAACCAACGCATACAAACCTCAGGACAAAGGACACGCCATAGCCAAACCCACGAACACCAAATCGGGAACAATCCGAGCCTCAGGCGCAACATCCGAAACCAGCTCGGCATCACCACCCGTAATGAAGACACTGTAGTCATCACCCCAGTAGGAGCGCGCCATCTCCAGCTGCGTCAACACAAATCCCCTGAGCATCAACGAACAGCCACGCTCTACAGCCTCAGCCGTATTGCGCCCCGGAGCCTGGCTCGTCAATGCACGCTCTGCCGCCAGGTCTCCATAGCGAATTTTTCGAGTATGCGTACGCAACTGATTACGCATCAGCGGCATGCCAGGACAAATGAAGCCTCCCAGATGCTCGCCGTCCACGGAGATAAAGTCCGCAGTCACCGCTGTCCCGAAATCAAGAACCAGACAAGCACCTTTAGCCAGGTGAAAACCACCAAGCATCGCCAGCCAGCGATCGAGACCAAGGCGCTCATAGTCGTCGTAACCATTCTTTACGCCGGACATCTCGCGAGCGGGCGCCGCACAGACAACGGAAATGCCGAACTCATGCTTGAGCAAGCCAATCAGCAAATTAGTCTCATCTTCGGTTCTTACGCTGACGAGGCGACATTTCTTGAGAGACACTTTCTCGAACGATCGAAGACCGTCAACCAACGCCATGTCAGAGTCGACCACGCCCTCCGCGACCAAGACGCCGGCCTCAACGCTCAGCACACGCCATTTGATAAAGCTGTTTCCACAATCGAGCTCAAGAATCATCACGCAACCTCAAGCTGAGCTCACCGCCACTAAAGACCTTTTCCACACCATCTACCTTCAGCCTAAGCGCGCCCTGATTATCGATTCCCAGCACCACACCCTCTACCTGATTGACACCGGCGGTGAGAGAAACCGGCTGCCCTTGCCACAAATGACTCGCCTCCCACTCCGCCTGAAGCGCAGAGAAGCCACCTGATTGGTGACGCTGCAGATAGAGTTGCAGCTGCTTACTCAGCTCAATCGCCAGAATATTGCGATCACAAGATTTGCCCGATTCTAGACGCATTGAAGTCCATTGCTGATCAACTTCGTCTGTAGCCTGCATGTTCACATTAATGCCTATGCCCAACACTACATGGCACACGTCTGCTGGATCACCAACCAGCTCCAACAGGATCCCGGCGATTTTTTTTTGGTCGACCAATACATCATTGGGCCATTTCAGCCCTGCACCTGGCACCCCAAGCGCATGCAAGGCCTGCATGACCGCGAGACCAACAACGAGACTTAACCCTTCAAGCTGACGCATCCCACCATCGATGCGCAGCACGAGACTGTAATAGAGGTTTTCAGCAAACGGACTCACCCATTTACGGCCTCTGCGCCCCCGCCCTGAGCTCTGGCGCTCAGCCAGTACAAGAAAGGGAGCCGCCCGCCCCCCATCCACCGCGCGCAGCGATTCAGCATTAGTCGAGTCCACGGAATCGAAGATACTGACAGACCAGCCGGAAAGACTTTCCTCTATCCTGAGCGAGTCAAGCAGCGCCAATGGCGAAGCCAATTGATAGCCCCGCCCTCGAACTTTATGTATGGATAACCCAAGCTCCGCCTCCAGATGCTGAAGCTGCTTCCACACCGCACTTCGACTAATTCCCAGAGCAACACCCAGGGCCTGACCGGAATGGAATCGACCATCCTTCAGAAGGTTCAACAACGTCAGCATGCAGGTCTCGCCTCAGAATGAGGCCCGAATAATAGCCATGCACCGGGCCGCTGCATAGAATTCAAACAATCCATTTTCCTGCGGGCAAAACAAAACCCCAACTGCTTTCGCAATTGGGGTTTCGGAATTTAATCTTGACGATGACCTACTCTCACATGGGGAAACCCCACACTACCATCGGCGATGCATCGTTTCACTTCTGAGTTCGGGATGGGATCAGGTGGTTCCAACGCTCTATGGTCGTCAAGAAATTCGGGTACTGAGTCGTGGCCAGAGGGCCTCGCTTCAGCAAATTGGGTATGTGACAGCTGTCGGTGTCTTGTGAGCGTCGAACTTTCGGTTCATTTTCGTCTTCACACACCGCAATCTGGCCTTTCGACTCAAATTGCTTGGGTGTTATATGGTCAAGCCTCACGGGCAATTAGTATTGGTTAGCTCAACGCCTCACAGCGCTTACACACCCAACCTATCAACG
>NZ_BQHR01000006.1 GCF_021601625.1 Pseudomonas paraglycinae
ATTAATATTGTACGAACCCTCCCCCGCCTTCCAATACTCGCCTCAAGCAACCACCCACCCGGGCCGGATGCGAACAGGCGAGGGAATGCGCGAGTGCTGCGCATAGAAACGGCCGATTGCCCGGGACGTGGATGCTGTGAGCCGCAAGGCTCCCTTCCCCGCTATCAGGAGATCGACTTCAATGATCATCGATATCAGCTGCTATCCCACGGATCTCGTGGACCTCGCCTGGAGGCATGACGGTGACCCGTTCACCGGCGAGCGTCTGCTGGAGATGATGGATGGCCCGTACATGGTCAACGGCAAGCCTCGCCGCATCGACAAAGCCTTCATCCAGCCGCCGCAGGGCAACACCATCTACACCTGGACCGACGGCGAATTGTCGGGCCGCGAATCCATCGACGCCTACATGGCCTACACCCTGAAAATGGTCCAGACCTACCCGGACCGTTTCATCGGCTGCTTCGTCTACAACCCGCGCTGCGGCGTGGAAAACGGCGTCGAGGCGATCGAGCGTTACGTGAAAGAACACGGTTTCAAGATGGTGCAGATGCAGGCCAACATGCACGCCTACCGTCCTGACCGCGCGCTGGACTGGGTCCGTCCGGCCTTCGAGAAATGTGCCGAGCTGGGCATCCCGGTCAAGCTGCACACCGGCGACGGGCCTTACAGCATCCCGTCGGAATGGGTGCCGATGATCAAGGAGTTCCCCAACGTCGATTTCATCATGGCCCACTTCGGTGTGCAGACCGGCGGCGTCTACGTGTTCGAACCGATGCAGTGGGCGATGGAGCTGCCCAACGTCTATTGCGAGTCCGGCTGGTGCCTGCAATCGCGGATCGTCGAGTTCGCCAAAGTCCTGCCGACCCACAAGATCCTGTTCGGCACCGACACCCCGCCGAACGAACCGGGCATGTGGCTGCGCCTGCTCGAAGTGCTCTGCCACGAGCCGCCGCAGGGCCTTAACCTCGACGAGGACACCCTCGAAGACTACCTGGGCAACAACACCGCACGGATGATCGGCCTCGAGCCGTCCCCGCCGCCGCGTTCCGTTTCCGAAGCAGAGGCGCAACTCAAGCGCCCCGTCTCCACCCAACTGGCCAGGAGCTGAACCGATGATCATCGACACCCATCTGCACCCCACCAACCTGGTCGACGAGGCCTGGCGCCACACCGGCGAACCGTTCACCGGCGAGCGCATGCTCAAGCTGATGGACGGCCCGTACATGATCAACGGCAAGCCGCGCCGGATCGACATGGGCTTCATCCAGCCGCCACCGGGCAACACCGGTTATCGCGACGGCAACCGCCGTGGCCGCGAGGGCGTGCGTGACTATATGTCGTATGTCGCCGAACTGTGCGTGAAGTACCCGGACCGCTTCATCGGCAACTTCAACTTCAACCCGCGCTGGGGACCGGAAAACGGTGCGGCAGAGCTGGAATTCCACATCAAGGAATACGGCTTCAAGATGCTCAAGCTGCACGCCAACATGCACGGCTATCGCCCGGATCGCGCACTCGACTGGCTGCGTCCGGCGATGAAGGTCTGCGCCAAGTACAACATCGTGGTGCTGATCCACACCGGTGACGGCCCGTACACCATTCCGACGATGTTCTACCCGATCATCCGCGAGTTCCCGATGGTCAATTTCATCATCGGTCACTTCGGCATCCAGACCGGCGGCAACTACTCGTTCGAGGCGTTCTGGATGGCGATGGACACGCCGAACGTGTACTGCGAATCCGGCTGGTGCTTCCAGTCGCGGATCGTCGAGTTCGCCAAGGAGCTGCCGCGCAACAAGATCGTGTTCGGCACTGACTCGCCGCCGAACGAACCGGGCATGTGGCTGCGCGAGCTGGAAGTGCTGTGCTCGCCGGCGCCGCAGGGCCTGGGGATCGACGAGGATCACCTTGAGGATTACCTGGGCAACAACATCGCCCGGTTGTGCGGGATCGAACCGACCCCGCCGCCCAAGGATTTGGCCGAAGCGGACATTCGTCTGACCACGACCTATCTCTAAACAGGGTCTGACCCGGCTTCAACCCAGCCACACAGCGACTTTACAGGCGCGAAGATGATCCGGCGTTCGCTCGACCGGCAGGCCAACGGCTTGTCGATCGAACGCCAGCCTCACCCCTGCGCGCCTGCTTTTTACGAGGTGAAACCATGACCCGTTCGACGCTCGGCGACTCTCAGGATTTTCACGTATTCATCGACGCCTATCGCCGCCAGTACCCGGACGATGTGCTGACCATCACCCAACCCCTTTCTGCCGATCAGGAGGTCACCGCCCTGGTCGATGCCCTCGCCGCCCAGGGTCGCGATCCGCTGCTGATCTGCGAAAACGTCGGCAACCTCGGCGTGCCGGTGGCGACCAATCTGTTCGCCTCCCGCCGGCGTATCGCACGGCTATTCGGCGTCAGCGCCGCGCAGTTGCACGAAACCTTCCAGACCCACGCCAACCAGCCGATCGCGCCGCGCTACGTCGAAACCGGCCCGATACTCGACGAAGTCTTCGAAGGCGAAACCCTGGACCTGGCGCTACTGCCGATGCTCAAGCATTTCGACAGTGATCGCGGCCCGTACATCACCAACGCGATCATCATCGCCGAGGACCCGCAGACCGGCATCGCCAACATGAGCTACCACCGCTCGATGCGTCACGCCCGTCAGGCCCTGGCTACCAGCCTGCACTCGCGCGGGCATCTGTGGCGGATGTTGCAGACCGCCCGCGAACGCGGTGAAGAACTGCGCGTGGCCATGGTGGTCGGCGCGCATCCGCTGTTCATGCTCGCCGCTGCTGCACGGCTGCCCTATGGCAGCGATGAACGCGCGGTGGCCGGCGGGCTGTTCGGTGCGCCGCTGGAACTGGTGAAGACTCCGCGCTACGGCATCGGCGTGCCGGCTTACGCCGAGTTTGTGCTCGAAGGTGCGATAGACCCGACGGCCTATGCCGAAGAAGGCCCGTTCGGCGAATTCAGCGGTTATTCCTCGGACCGTTCGACCAACAACGTGCTGCGCGTCGACACCCTATTGCGGCGCAAGGACGCGTGGCTGGTGGACGTGATGGGCGGGCGCTACGCCGAACACCTGACCCTGGCGCGACTGCCCCGTGAAGCGGAGATGAGCGAGAAGCTCAAGGCACGCTTCCCCGCCGTCACCGCCGTGCATTACCCGAACTCCGGCACGCATTTTCATTGCTACGTGGCGCTGGATCAAAGCCGCGACGGCGAGGCGCGGCAGATCATGCTGGCCCTGCTCGGCTGGGATCCGTACCTGAAAACCGTGATCGCGGTGGACAGCGATATCGACCTCACCGACGACAGCCAGGTGCTGTGGGCGCTGGCCACGCATTTCCAGCCGCACCTCGACATCTTCACGATTGACGGTTTGCCCGGCAGCCCCCTGGATCCGTCGTCCTCGGTCAATGGCACCACCTCGCGCATGGGTCTGGATGCCACGCGTGGCTCGGGGTTCGACGGGATCAAGGCCCAGCTCGATCAGGACGTGCTCGAACGTGCCCGGCAACTGCTTGAAAGTCTGCCATCGTGAACCGCCAGCGGATGGTGGTCGGCATCAGCGGCGCGTCCGGGTTCATCTACGGCGTGCGCCTGCTGGAGTTGCTGGCCGAGCTGAACATCGAAAGCCACTTGATCATCAGCCGCGCCGCGCTGCTGACCATGGCCCACGAAACCGATTACAAACTGGCCGACGTCACAGCCCTCGCCAGCCACTACCACCGCGCCGATGACGTCGCCGCCGGGATCGCCAGCGGTTCGTTCCGCTGCCTGGGCATGGTGGTTGCGCCATGTTCGATGAGGACGCTGGCGGAGATCGCCACCGGCACGTCATCGGGGCTGATCGGCCGCGCCGCCGACGTCACCCTCAAGGAGCGCCGCACCCTGGTGCTGATGGCCCGCGAGACGCCACTGACCCTCGCCCACCTGCGCAACATGACCGCCGTCACCGAGATGGGCGGCATCATCGCCCCGCCGGTACCGGCCTTCTACGCCCGCCCAGACAGCCTGGCGCAAATGGTCGATCACAGCCTCGGCCGCGTCCTCGACCTGTTCGGCCTCGATGCCGGCACCGCGCTGCGCTGGGGTGAAACCCCGGCCCCCAGCCAAATCCAGCCTCACTCCCCTTCATCGTGCACCGGTCTATCAATACCAAGGAGCCTCACATGAACACCCCCTTCAACGCCCCGACCCCGAACACCAAAATCCCGGTCACCATCCTCACCGGGTTCCTCGGTGCCGGCAAAACCACCCTGCTCAATTACATCCTCAAGGAGAACCACGGCCGCAAGATCGCGGTGATCGAAAACGAGTTCGGCGAAGTCGGCATCGACGGCGACCTGGTGCTCAGCTCCGAAACCGAAGAAATCTACGAAATGGTCAACGGCTGCGTCTGCTGCACCGCCGAAGTCCGCGAGGATCTGGTGCGGATCGTCCGCGAACTGGTGGCGCGTCCGGTGCGGCTCGACCACATCCTGATCGAAACCAGCGGTCTGGCCGACCCGTACCCGGTGGCCCAGAGCTTTTTCATCAACGACCCGATCGCCGAGGAAGTCGAACTCGACGCCATCGTGACCATGGTCGATGCCAAGCACATCGCCCAGCACCTGGAAGATTTGCAACTGGACGGCGTCGACAATCAGGCCGTGGATCAGATCGTCTGCGCCGACCGCATCGTCATCAACAAGGTTGATCTGGTCAGTTCCGAAGAGGTGGAAACCCTGCGCGGCAAGATCCGCGGATTGAACGCCACGGCGGATCTGGTGACCTCGACCCACGCACAGATCGACCTGTCGAAGATCCTCGGCATCGGCGCCTTCGAATGCACGCAGAAGCTGATGGAAATCGGCGCGGATCAGCACGATCACCACGAGCATGACCATCACGCTGAAGAGCCCGATCACGTGCACGACCCGAGCGTGTCCTCAGTGGGCATCGCCGTGGACGGCGCCGTCAACCTGATGGCGTTCCACCGCTGGATCAGCGAATTGCGCAGTGCTCAAGCCGACAACCTGTACCGCATGAAAGGCGTGCTGGCGGTGGCCAACGAAGACCAGCGCTACGTGCTGCAAGGCGTGCACAGCCTGGTGGAGTTCCGCGCTTCGACCGCGTGGGGCAGCGAGCCGCGCTCGAGCAAGATCGTGTTCATCGGCCGCGACCTGGATCGGGCGGCGCTGAACCAGGGCTTCGCCGCCTGCCTGGCCGGCTGAAACCCGGCATCGGAGCCGGTGGATGGCGGTTCCGGGCACACAGAACGAATACCCCTCTGTACCGAATAACAACAGCTAGAGGTGATTCCCCATGTCGTCAGCCAGTTCCTCCTCCACCGTCCACCCTGTCGACCGCATCTTGCCGGTGCGACAGATGCTCACCCTCGGCCTGCAGCACATGGCCGTCTCGTACATCGGCGCCATCGCCGTGCCGTTGATTGTTGCCAGTGCCTTGAAGATGTCCCACGCCGACACGGTGGTGCTGATCAGCACCACGCTGTTCTGCTCCGGCATCGCCACCCTGTTGCAGACCGTCGGTTTCTGGAAGTTCGGCGTACGCCTGCCGATTCTGCAAGGCGTGGCGTTCAGCAGCGTCGGGCCGGTGATCGCCATCGGCAGCAACCCGGAGGTGGGGTTCGCCGGGGTCTGCGGGGCGGTGATCGGTGCGGGGATTTTCACCATGTTGATCGCGCCGTTCGTGGGCCGCTTGCGACGGTTTTTCCCGCCGGTGGTAACTGGCTGCATCGTCACGGTGATCGGTCTGCAGCTGTTCCCGATTGCCTATGAATGGGTCGGCGGCGGGCGCAACGCGAGCAACTTCGGCGCGCCGGCGTTTCTCGCCGTGGCCGTGGTGGTGTTGCTGACCATCCTGCTGGTCAACCGTTATGGCAGCCCGTTGCTGCGCAACATGGCGGTGCTGGTGGGGATGCTGGTGGGCGCCGGTCTGGCTTACGGTCTGGGCATGGGCAACTTTCACAGCGTCGAGGACGCGCCGTGGCTGACCGTGCCCTATCCGTTCTACTTCGGCTTGCCGACCTTCAGTCTGATCCCCATCGCCACCATGGTGGTGGTGATGATCGTGCAGATGGTCGAATCCATGGGGCTGTTCGTGGCCATCGGCGACATCGTCGACAAACCGGTGGAAGACAAACAGGTGATCAACGGCCTGCGCGCCAATGGCCTGGCCAGCACCATCGCCGGGATGTTCGCCGCGTTTCCGTTCATTGCCTTCATGGAGAACGTCGGTCTGGTGATCCTGACCGGCGTGCGCAGCCGCTGGGTGGTGGCGATCAGCGGTCTGTTGATGTGCTCGATTGCGCTGGTGCCGAAAGCCGGGGCGATCATCGCCTCGATGCCGACCGCCGCGCTGGGCGGTGCCGGCATCGCGATGTTCGGCGTGGTCGCGGCAGCGGGCATCCAGACCCTGGCCAAGGTCGATTACGAACGCAATCGCTACAACGTGCTGATCGTCGGTTTCACCATCGCCGCCGCCCTGGTGCCGGTGCTCGCCCCGACCCTGTTTAAACAACTGCCCGAGTGGTCACAGCCGTTCCTGCACAGCAGCGTGGTCATCGCCTGCCTGGTGTCGGTGCTGCTCAACGCGGCGCTCAACGGCGTCAGCGTGCCAGAAACCACAGCCGGCAAATCCGCCTCGCATATCCTCTGACTGGAGCTGCCCATGACTCAACTTCAAAACATCCTGATCAAGCACCCGGTGGCGGTGATGACCGGTCTGCGCGGCCCCCGTGCCCGGGCCGGCGCCGTGGACATCCGCGTGGTCAACGGCCGTATCGCGGAAATGGCCGCCAACCTTGAGCCGCAACCCGGTGAACGAGTGATCGACGCGCGAAATTCGGTGGTCTACCCGGGCTGGATCAACACCCACCATCACCTGTTCCAGAACCTGCTCAAAGCCGTGCCCGAAGGCTTGAATCAGGACCTGCAAGGCTGGCTGGCCAGCGTGCCCTATCCGCGCCTGAACCGCTTCACCCCGCAACTGGCGCGGATCGCCGCACGGCTGGGGATGGTCGAACTACTGCTGTCCGGCGTCACCACCTGCGCCGATCACCATTACCTCTACCACGCCCACGGCAGCACCGAGACCGGCGACTTGCTGTTCGACCTCGCCGAGGAATTCGGCCTGCGTTTCGTGCTCTGCCGTGGCGGTGCGCTGGAGTCGGCGAGCGCACACCCAGGCTTCTCGAAAACCGCGCTGCAACCGGAATCACTGGAGCAAATGGTCGGCGATATCGAACGGCTGAAATCGCGCTACCACCAGGACACCCCGGATGCTCTGCGCCGGGTGGTGGTGGCGCCAACCACGCCGACCTTCTCGCTGCCGCCAACGCTGTTGCGCGAACTGGCGCACACCGCCCGAGGCATGGGATTGCGCCTGCACACGCACCTGTCTGAAACCGAGAACTACGTGAACTTCTGCCGCGACAAGTACAACTGCCTGCCGGTGGAATTCGTCGCCGAACACGAATGGCTCGGCCCGGACGTCTGGTTCGCCCACGCCGTGCACCTGCAACCGGGGGAAATCCGCATGCTCGCCCAGACCGGCACCGGCGTCTCCCACTGCCCGGTGAGCAACGCCCGGCTCGGCAGCGGCGTCGCGCCAATCCCGCAGATGTATGAAGCCGGCGTGCCGATCTCCCTCGGCGTCGACGGCGTGGCCTCCAACGAATCCGGAAGCATGGTCGGCGAAGCCAACACCGCGTGGCTGATCCACCGCGCCGAACAAGGCGCCTCGGCCACCACCGCCGAAGACGTCATCCACTGGGGCACGGCCGGCGGCGCGCAAGTGCTCGGCCTCGGCGCGGTCGGTACGCTGGAAGTCGGCCAGGCAGCGGATCTGGTGATCTACAGTCTCGACCACCCACGCTTCTACGGTTTCCACGACAGCGCCGTCGCACCGGTCGTCGCGGGTGAGCCGATTGCCGTGAAATACAGCCTGGTGGGTGGGCGGATCGTCGTCGACAACGGCGTGATTCCGGGGCTGGATATCGAGCGGATGCGGGCCGAGGCCTGGGAGGGTGTGCAGGCGATGATGAGGGTCGACGATTGATGCATGACCGGTGGGAGCGACGGTGCGACGATTCGCCTCGTCGGCTCCCGCCGGCGGCATTAGCGCCATGCGCTTTTGTCGACTAACGTTAGTACCTCATCGGATTGAGCCCCTGCCGGTTACACCGGGCTCTTGATCAAGGAGAGACTGATGACATCCAGCCGCCTCATCGAACAGACCTATCGCACCTGGTCCAGCCCCATCCTGCTGGAGCTGAAAAAGCGCGAGCACGAGATGGCGCCGGCCGAACGCCAGGCGCTCGAGAATGTGCTGGTGGAAAGACGATTGCTGGACGTTGGCAATCCGAACGGCAGTAACCGTCGCAAGGGGTCGGCGATCAAGGAATAGCGCGTTGTCCCCCCGCCACCGCTGCCGAAGCCGCCAGCATCGCCCGCAGCAACACCCCACACCCGGCCGCCAGATCGTCCGGCGCGGCGTTTTCGATTTCGTTGTGGCTGATGCCGCCTTCGCACGGCACGAAGATCATCCCGGCCGGGCCGAGTTCGGCGAGGAAAATCGCGTCGTGGCCGGCGCCGCTGACGATGTCCATGTGTGACAGGCCCAGACCTTTGGCGGCGCCGCGCACGGCTTCGACGCAGCCTTTTTCGAAGTACAGCGGCGGGAAGTCGGCGGTCGGGGTCAGTTCATAGGTCAGGCCGTGTTCTTCGCAGGTGGCTTCGATGACTTGCTTGACCTCGGCGATCATCGAGTCGAGGCGTGCCGGTTCCAGGTGGCGGAAATCGAGGGTCATGCGCACTTCGCCGGGAATGACGTTGCGCGAGCCGGGATAGGCTTGCAGGCAACCGACGGTGCCGCAGGCGTGGGGTTGGTGCCCGAGCGCCGCGCGATTGACCGCGCCGACGATCACCGAGGCGCCGACCAGTGCGTCCTTGCGCAGGTGCATCGGGGTCGGGCCGGCGTGGGCTTCGACGCCGCGCAGTTTCAGGTCGAACCACTTCTGCCCCAGTGCGCCGAGCACGACGCCGATGGTTTTCTGCTCGTCCTCAAGAATCGGGCCTTGCTCGATGTGTGCTTCGAAATAGGCGCCGACCTTGTGCCCGCTGACCTTGCGCGGCCCGGCGTAGCCGATGGCGTTGAGTGCTTCACCGACCGTGACGCCGTCGGCATCGATCTTGGCCAGGGTTTCTTCGAGGGTGAATTTTTCCGCGAACACGCCGGAGCCCATCATGCACGGGGCGAAGCGCGAGCCTTCTTCGTTGGTCCAGACCACCACTTCCAGCGGTGCCTCGGTTTCCACGCCGAGGTCGTTGAGGGTGCGCAGCACTTCGACGCCGGCCAGCACGCCGAAGCAGCCGTCAAACTTGCCGCCGGTGGGCTGGGTGTCGATATGGCTGCCGGTCATCACCGGCGGCAGGTTCGGGTTGCCGCCGGGACGACGGGCGAAGATGTTGCCGACTTCATCGACCGTGACGCTGCAACCGGCGTCCTTGCACCACTGCACGAACAGGTCGCGGGCCTGGCGATCAAGGTCGGTCAGCGCGAGGCGACAGACCCCGCCCTTGACCGTGGCGCCGAGTTTGGCGAGCTCCATGAGCGACGCCCACAAGCGGTCGCGGTTGATGTGCTGATGGGTCGATTGCAGAACGTCTACGGCTGCGTTCATGGGGATCTCCTCAGGCAGTTAGTTCCCACGCTCTGCGTGGGAATTCATCCATGGACGCTCTGCGTCCGCTGTGGGGACGCGGAGCGTCCCGGGCTGTGTTCCCGCGCAGAGCGTGGGAACGATCATCTGCTATACCGGTGTTTTCACGGCAGAAGGCTGCGCACGCATCGCGCACAACCCGTAATAGATCAACCCGCCCAGCGCCGAGCCGGTGAACCAGCCGTAGCTGTAGAACCAGCTGAATGCGCTGCTGCCCAGCGACAGCAAGGTCAGCACCACCGGCACGCCGAACGCGATGAACCCGGCCCAGTTCCACGCCGGGTACACGTCGTCGCGGTACAGGCCGGCCAGGTCCAGTTGCTGTTTCTTGATCAGGAAATAGTCCACCACCATGATCCCGGCGATCGGCCCGAGCAGGCTGGAATAGCCCAGCAGCCAGTTCGAATACACGGTTTCCAGGCTGACATCGGAGACGATCAGCCCAAGCTTTTTCAGCAGCTCATGGCCCATCAGCGCCAGCCCGACGAACCCGGTGAGAATCACCGCTTTGGTGCGGTTGATCACCTTGGGCGCGATGTTCTGGAAGTCGTTGGTTGGCGAAACGATGTTGGCGGCGGTGTTGGTCGACAGCGTGGCGATGATGATCAGCGCCATGGCCACCGCGACCCATACCGGGCTCTGGATGTGGCCGATCAAAGTCACCGGATCGGAGACGCTGACGCCCACCAGTTTCACCGAGGCGGCGGTCATCACCACGCCCAGTGCGGCGAACAGGAACATGGTCAGCGGCAGGCCGAAAATCTGCCCGAGGATCTGATCCTTCTGGCTGCGGGCATAACGGCTGAAGTCGGGAATGTTCAACGACAGGGTGGCCCAGAAACCGACCATCGCCGTCAGCCCGGCGGCGAAGTAACTGACCACACTCGCGCCCTCGGGACGCTTCGGCGGAATCGCCAGCAGTTCAGTCATCGAAACATTCGGCATGGCCCACACCAGCAACCCGATGCCGACCGCCACCAGCAGCGGTGCCGACAGGGTTTCCAGCCATTTGATCGACTCGGCGCCACGGATCACCACCCACAGGTTCAGCGCCCAGAAGACCATGAAACCGATCACCTCCCCCGTCCCGCCAAGGGATTTCCAGCCCTCGAACACCGAGCCGAGAAACAGGTGAATTGCCAGCCCGCCAAACATGGTCTGGATGCCGAACCAGCCGCACGCCACCAGCGCGCGGATCAGGCACGGCACGTTGGAGCCGAGAATCCCGAACGACGAGCGCAGCAGCACGGGAAACGGAATCCCGTACTTGGTGCCGGGAAACGCGTTGAGCGTGAGGGGAATCAAGACGATGACGTTGGCAAACAGAATCGCCAGCAAGGCCTCGCCGACGCTAAGGCCGAAATACGCGGTGAGGACGCCGCCGAGGGTGTAGGTCGGCACGCAGATCGACATGCCGACCCACAGCGCGGTGATGTGCCATTTGTTCCAGGTTCGTTCGCGCACCTTGGTCGGTGCCATGTCGTGGTTGTAACGGGGACTGTCGAGGACGTCGCTGCCGGCTTCGAGTTCGAACAAGCCGTCGCGCTCGGTCACTTGCGATCTGTTCTGTTGCATGGCCGCTCCACTGTTCTTCTGATTATTTTTTTGCTCATCAGGCGGCTGCACACGCAGGTGCGAGCCGGACGATGGCCGGAGGAACTGACAACTTTCATGCACCGGCCATGGTGTCAGCGGCGGCATCAATAAACGTGCCGGGTGCCCCGCTTTCGCATCGGGCCGTGCTTCTATTTTTTTGTAACCGACTGATGTTTATCAGTTTTAATTATTCACCTTGTGAGGCCGCGAAAACTTGACTGAACACTCAGGCTAAATGCCAGGCAAGTTGTCCGAACTGTCAGGACTCAATCTGGTGCACTGCATTATTTTTCTTCAGAACGCGTCACCCGCAGCTCAACTTCAAGCGGCTGATTTCACATAGGAAATCTTGCTCATATTTCCAACCTGTCAAGTGCGTCAAAATGGTGAAGCGCCTCACCATTTTGGTGATTTTGTATTTTTATCGTTATTTATCAACAATTTAAAGCAGTCATAAGCTTATAAAAAATAATCTTGATCAATTGCAGAACTGCGACTAGCGTCTATTCCTGACAGCGCTGACAAGATTACGCATTTGGCGCTGCAAACAATAAAACACTAGAACCGGCACAAGTCGGTCATGCCTGCGAGGAACTCGGAATGTCTCTGTTGATCCGTGGCGCCACCGTTGTTACCCATGATGAAAGTTACCGCGCCGATGTCTATTGCGCTGACGGCGTGATCAAAGCCATTGGTGAAAACCTGGATGTTCCCGCCGGCGCCGAAGTACTCGACGGCAGCGGCCAATACCTGATGCCCGGCGGCATCGATCCGCACACCCACATGCAACTCCCGTTCATGGGCACCGTGGCCAGCGAAGATTTCTACAGCGGCACCGCCGCAGGCCTGGCCGGCGGCACCACCTCGATCATCGATTTCGTGATTCCCAATCCGCAGCAGTCGCTGCTCGAAGCGTTTCACCAGTGGCGCGGCTGGGCGGAAAAGTCCGCCTCCGACTACGGCTTCCACGTCGCGATCACTTGGTGGAGCGAGCAGGTGCGGGAGGAAATGGCCGAGCTGGTCAGCCATCACGGGATCAACAGCTTCAAGCATTTCATGGCCTACAAGAACGCGATCATGGCCGCCGACGACACGCTGGTGGCGAGCTTCGAGCGCTGCCTGGAACTGGGCGCGGTGCCGACCGTGCATGCGGAAAACGGCGAGCTGGTCTATCACCTGCAACGCAAGTTGATGGCCCAGGGCATCACCGGGCCGGAAGCGCATCCGCTGTCGCGCCCCTCACAGGTCGAAGGTGAAGCCGCGAGCCGGGCGATCCGTATAGCGGAAACCATCGGCACGCCGCTGTACCTGGTGCACGTCTCGACCAAGGAGGCCCTCGACGAAATCACCTATGCCCGCAGCAAGGGCCAACCGGTCTACGGCGAAGTGCTGGCCGGGCATCTGCTGCTGGACGACAGCGTCTACCAGCACCCGGACTGGCAGACCGCCGCCGGTTACGTGATGAGCCCGCCGTTCCGTCCGCGCGGGCATCAGGATGCGCTGTGGCATGGCCTGCAGAGCGGCAATCTGCACACCACCGCCACCGACCACTGCTGCTTCTGCGCCGAGCAGAAAGCCGCCGGCCGTGACGACTTCAGCAAGATCCCCAACGGCACCGCCGGCATCGAAGACCGCATGGCGGTGTTGTGGGATGAAGGGGTGAACTCGGGGCGGTTGTCGATGCAGGACTTCGTCGCCCTCACCTCCACCAACACTGCGAAGATCTTCAACCTCTACCCGCGCAAAGGCGCGATCCGCGTCGGCGCCGATGCCGACCTGGTGCTGTGGGATCCGCAAGGCACCCGCACCATCTCCGCCAAGACCCACCATCAGCAGGTGGACTTCAACATCTTCGAAGGCAAGACCGTGACCGGTGTGCCGAGCCATACCGTCAGCCAGGGCCGGGTGGTCTGGGCCGACGGCGACCTGCGCGCCGAGCGTGGGGCGGGCCGGTATATCGAACGGCCGGCGTATCCGGCGGTGTTTGATTTGCTGAGCAAACGGGCTGAGTTGCACAGGCCTGTGGCCGTCAAGCGCTGATCAGATCGTTCCCACGCTCTGCGTGGGAATGCAGCCCGTGACGCTCCGCGTCACTGGACGCGGAGCGTCCCTTGAGGCATTCCCACGCGGACGGTTCGACGCCTCGACGTGGGAACGATCAAAAAACCACTGCCCGACAGAGGCAGAAAACCTCAAATAACCGTGAGGCAAAAAACCGTGATCGAGACCCTGAACCATCTCCCGCACCCGCACGAAAGTGCGGCCGCCCTCGCCGGCCATTTCACCGATCTGGCGCCACCGCTCAACGACCGTCAGGCGCATCTGGAAGCCTCACGCTGCCTGTACTGCTACGACGCGCCGTGCGTGAATGCGTGCCCGAGTGAGATCGACATTCCGTCGTTCATCCGCAATATCCATCAGGACAACGTGCCAGGCGCCGCGCAGAAAATCCTTTCGGCAAACATCCTCGGCGGCAGTTGCGCGCGGGTCTGTCCGACCGAGATCCTCTGCCAGCAAGCCTGCGTGCGCAACAACGCCCACGAATGCGCGCCGGTGCTGATCGGCCTGCTGCAACGCTATGCCGTGGACAACGCGCACTTTACCGAGCACCCGTTCCAGCGCGCCGCCACCACCGGTAAACGCATCGCCGTGGTCGGTGCCGGTCCGGCGGGTTTGTCCTGCGCGCATCGCAGCGCCATGCACGGTCACGACGTGGTGATTTTCGAGGCACGGGAAAAGGCTGGCGGGCTCAACGAATACGGAATCGCCAAGTACAAACTGGTCGACAACTACGCGCAGAAGGAACTGGATTTCCTCCTGCAGATCGGCGGCATCGAAATCCGTCACGGCCAGAAACTCGGCGACAACCTGACTTTGAGCGAACTGCATCAACAGTTCGACGCAGTGTTCCTCGGCCTCGGTCTCAATGCGAGCAAGCAACTCGGCCTGGCCCACGAAGACGCCCCCGGCCTGCTCGCCGCCACTGACTACATCCGCGAACTGCGCCAGGCCGATGACCTGTCGCAACTGCCGCTGGCCGAACATTGCATCGTCCTCGGTGCCGGCAATACCGCCATCGACATGGCCGTGCAAATGGCCCGCCTCGGCGCCCGCGACGTCAATCTGGTCTATCGCCGTGGCGCGGCAGACATGGGCGCCACCGGCCATGAGCAGGACATCGCCAAGGCCAATCAGGTGCGACTGCTGACCTGGGCACAACCGGACGAAGTGCTGCTCGACGCGCAAGGCAAAGTGCGCGGCATGCGCTTCGCCCGCACCCATCTGGTGGAAGGTCGCCTGCAAACCACTGGCGAGACGTTCGAACTGGCCGCCGATGCGATCTTCAAAGCCATCGGTCAGGCCTTCGACGGCAGCGCCCTCGCCGACCCGCTGGCCCGCGAACTCAAGCGTCAGGGCGAACGCATCCAGGTCGATGAAAACCTGCGCACCAGTATCCCCGGCGTGTACGCAGGCGGCGACTGCACCAGCCTCGATCAGGATCTGACCGTGCAAGCGGTGCAACACGGCAAGCGCGCCGCCGAGGCGATCAACGCTCAACTGATGCTCAATGTGGAGGCTGCGTAAATGGCCGATCTCTCGATTGTCTTCGCCGGTATCAAAGCCCCCAATCCGTTCTGGCTGGCCTCGGCGCCGCCGACCGACAAGGCCTACAACGTGGTGCGCGCCTTCGAGGCCGGCTGGGGCGGCGTGGTCTGGAAAACCCTGGGTGAAGACCCGGCGGCGGTCAACGTGTCGTCGCGTTATTCGGCGCACTACGGCGCCAACCGCGAAGTGCTGGGCATCAACAACATCGAACTGATCACCGACCGTTCGCTGGAAATCAACCTGCGGGAAATCACCCAGGTGAAGAAGGACTGGCCGGATCGAGCGCTGATCGTGTCGCTGATGGTGCCGTGCGTCGAAGAGTCGTGGAAACACATCCTGCCACTGGTGGAAGCCACCGGCGCTGACGGCATCGAGCTGAACTTCGGCTGCCCCCACGGCATGCCCGAGCGCGGCATGGGCGCGGCGGTCGGTCAGGTGCCGGAGTACGTCGAGCAGGTTACGCGCTGGTGCAAGACCTATTGCTCGCTGCCGGTGATCGTCAAACTCACACCGAACATCACCGACATCCGCGTCGCCGCCCGCGCCGCGCATCGGGGCGGCGCCGATGCAGTGTCGCTGATCAACACCATCAACTCGATCACCAGCGTCGACCTCGAACACATGGTCGCCCTGCCCACCGTCGGCAGCAAAAGTACCCACGGCGGTTATTGCGGCTCGGCAGTGAAGCCGATCGCGCTGAACATGGTCGCGGAAATCGCCCGTGATCCGCAGACCCAGGGCCTGCCGATCTGCGGCATTGGCGGCATTGGCAGCTGGCGTGACGCGGCGGAGTTCATCGCACTGGGCAGCGGCGCGGTGCAGGTGTGCACGGCGGCGATGCTGCATGGTTTCCGGATTGTCGATGAGATGAAGGATGGTTTGTCGCGCTGGATGGACAGTCAAGGCTACGCCAGCATTGCCGAGTTTTCCGGGCGCGCGGTGGGCAATACCACGGACTGGAAGTACCTGGACATCAACTATCAGGTGATCGCGAAGATCGACCAGGAGGCATGCATTGGTTGCGGGCGTTGCCACATTGCCTGCGAGGACACTTCACACCAGGCCATCAGCAGCCTGAAACAGGCCGATGGCACGCATCAATATGAAGTGATCGATGATGAGTGTGTGGGGTGCAATCTGTGCCAGATCACCTGCCCGGTAGCGGATTGCATCGAGATGGTGCCGATGGAGACAGGGAAGCCGTTCCTGGACTGGAATCATGATCCGAGGAATCCGTATCACGTTGCTGTCTAGATTGCCTGCTGATCCAGAAGTCCCCTCACCCTAACCCTCTCCCCGAGGGAGAGGGGACTGATTGGGGGATATTGATGAATTACACCGACGTGAAAGTCTTGCGTTGAATCCATAACCGAAGCAGCTAGAGCTGCGCTTTGAATCCATAATCGACCCGGTCTTGCAGGTCGATGTAGCTCGCAAGACACCTCGATCGGCCCCCTCTCCCTCCGGGCGGTCCGACGTTTCGGGAGGGCTGGGGTGAGGGCCAGCTTTTGACTTTCAGGGCTCCAACCCGATCCCCCGCAAAATCACGCTAGTCACCGTCTGCACCGCCCGCTCGAACTGCATGTCCGACAGCGGCTGATGCTCATTCAAAATATTCACCTGATGATCAAAGTCCGCATAGTGCTGCGTCGACGCCCAGATCATGTACAGCAGGCTCGACGGCTCCACCGGCAGAATCCGCTTGTCCTCCACCCACTGGCGGATCTTCGCCTCCTTCATCTTCGCCCAGTCATACAGGCTCACATCCAGCGCCTCGCCGAGGGTCGGGGCGCCGTGGATGATTTCGTTGGCCCAGACTTTCGACCCGTAAGGCCGGCTGCGCGAGTGGTTCATCTTGGCGCGGATGTAGCTGCTGAGCACCACGCGCGGATCGTCGAACATCTCGAAGCACAGCGCGTCCTGCTTCCACACTTCCAGCAGGTCGAACAGCACTGCGCTGTACAGTTCGCTCTTGGTCGAAAAGTAGTAATGCAGGTTGGATCGCGGCAGCTGCACTTCAGCCGCGATGTCCGCCATGGCGGTGCCGCCGAAACCTTTTTCGGCGAAGACTTTTTCCGCCGCCAGCAGGATCTTGTCGACGTTGGTGCGGCGGATTTCGATCTTGTGATTGCCCATGAGGGCTCCCTGAAGACAACGTTGTTGAAGACTAGCATCCGCTCTGGGCAAGGGGCGACAGCCGAGAACGATTCTTCACACACTTGGGCTTTTTTCTGGTTTAGGATCGCCCTCCTTCTCCCCGTCAGACACTGAAGGATCTGTCCATGACCATTCGAAAGCGCATCGCTGCGGATGATCCGCAGCTCGCCGCACTGTGGGAGCGCTCGGTCCGCGCCACTCACGACTTCCTCCCGGAAGATGACATCCATCGGCTGTTCCCGCTGGTGCGTGACACCTACCTGCCCGCGCTGGATGTGAAGGTTTTCGAGAACCCCGACCACTCCCCGGCAGGCTTCATCGCCACCGATGACGACACCGTACAAATGCTGTTCATTGACCCGGCTCAGCGTGGCCAGGGTATCGGCCGCCGCTTGCTCGACCACGTCCGGCGCCCGTTGCTGAAGGTCGACGTCAACGAACAGAACCCGCAAGCCCACGGCTTCTATCGGCACTACGGATTCGAAGACATCGGCCGCTCGGCACTCGACGGCGAAGGCCGGCCCTTTCCGGTCATTCACATGCGCCTGAAAGCCCTGTGATCCACGTCCTATACTCAGCCCGCCATTTCACTGAAAGGAATCGTTCCATGTCGATGAAAAAACTGTTCACCGCTGGCGCGCTGCTGGCCTCGCTGATCGTCACTTCCCAGGCCTTCGCCCACGCCCATCTGAAAAGCCAGACCCCGGCCGCCGACAGCACCGTCGCCGCACCGGCGGATCTGCGTCTGGTGTTTTCCGAAGGCGTCGAAGCCAGCTTCACCAAAGTTACCGTGACCCACGACGGCAAGCCGGTGGCGGTCAAACCGCTGACCACCGAAGGTGACAAGAAAACCCTGATCGTCACCCCCGAAGCACCACTGACCGCTGGCGAATACAAGGTCGAATGGCATGCGGTGTCGGTCGACACGCACAAAAGCGAAGGCGCCTATCAGTTCAAGGTTGGCCAGTAATTCATGAGTGAAGCGCTGGTGCTGTGCCGGTTCCTGCATTTCATCGTGGTGTTGATGCTGTTCGGGGCCTGGCTGTTCCGGCCGCTGCTGCTCAAGGGTGAAGCGCCGGCACTGGATCGGCAGTTGGCGCGACTGGCTCGCTGGCTGGTGGCGATTGCCCTGCTCAGCGGCGTCATCTGGGCGTTGTTGATTACCGCAAGCATGGCCGGTTCGGCGGCTGCCGCTTTTGATCCGGCCACCGTCGAGCTGGTTCTCGGTCATACGTTTTTCGGTCAGGTCTGGCGCTGGCATCTGTTGATCAATGCGCTGTTGCTGGCGTTGCTGTTTACGCCGTGGCGTTCGAACCGGCCATTGCGGCTGGGCCTGAGCGCGCTGCTGCTGATGACGCTGGCACCGGTCGGACACGGGGCGATGCTCGATGGCTTCAGCGGGCAAATGCTGATCCTCAATCAAGTCATTCACCTGACGTGTGTCGGCGCCTGGCTCGGCGGGCTGCTGATGCTGGTGATGATCCTGCGCCAACCTGACAAAGACATGCGCGAAATCTTGCAGCGTTTCAGCGGACTCGGTTACGCACTGGTCGCCGGCCTGCTGATCACCGGGCTGATCAACGTGCGCGTGCTCACCGGCCAATGGTGGCCGACGCCTTTGTTCTCGGGGTTCGCCCTGATCCTGCTGATCAAGGCGCTGCTGGTGTTCGGCATGCTTGCACTGGCGCTGTTCAATCGCCTGCGGATCAACGATTGCGAACAGCGGATCGACATCCTCAAGCGCAGCGTCATGCTCGAATGGCTGCTGGGGATCGGCGCCGTGGCGGCGGTGTCCGTGCTCGGCACCCTGCCGCCAATGATCGCCGCCTGAGGTCAGTGTTTCTGGGTGTCCCCCGCCGCCGTATCAATGCTGACTACCACCGACATCCCCGGCCGCAAACGCTCGCTCTCCTGCTGATCCGGATCGATGGTGATGCGCACCGGCACCCGCTGGGCGATTTTCACGAAGTTGCCGGTGGCATTGTCAGCCTGCAACAACGCGAATTCGGAACCGGTGCCCGGCGAGATGTGCTGCACGTGGCCGGTGAATTTGCGGTGGTTCAAGGCATCGACGGTGAAGCTCGCCGGTTGCCCGACGCGCACATTGTCCATCTGGGTTTCCTTGAGGTTGGCGATCACCCATTTCTGGTTCGGCACCAGCGCCATCAACTGCGCCCCGGAGTTGACGTAGGCGCCGAGGCGCACGCCAATCTGCCCCAACTGACCGTCACGTGGAGCAATGATCCGAGTGTTGGACAAGTCGATCCGCGCCAGCTGCACCGCCGCCTCGGCGCTGGCCACCGCCGCTTCCAGAGAGCCGCGATTGACGATCACCGTTTGCAGATCCTGCCGGGCGATTTCCAGATTGGCCTTGGCCTGCGCCACCGCCGCAATGCTTTGGGCGTTGGCGGCCAGCGCCACGTCCATCTCGCGCTTGGACACGGAGCCGTCATTGACCAGCGCTTTGTTGCGTCGCAGATCCGCCTCGCTTTTGCGTAGCTGCGCTTCGCTGTCGGCCACCACCGCCTGACGTAACTTGATCGTCGCCTCGGCGCTGTTGCGCTGCTGCACCACGTTGGCCAGTGAAGCTTTCTGCACCGCCAGTTGTGCCAGCGACTGGTCGAGACGTTGCTGATAGATACGATCATCAAGACGCACCAGCAAATCCCCTTCCTTCACAAACTGGAAATCCTGCACCGGCACTTCAAACACATAACCGCTGAGCTGCGGACCGATGATCGTCACCTGCCCGCGCACCAAGGCGTTTTCGGTGGTCTCAACTGCGCTGCTGAACGGCGGTAGCTGCCAGGCGTAAAGCACGATCAGCACACCGACGATGGCAATCGCGGCAAACCCCAGCGACGAGATGATCCGCACCCGCAACGAGCGCGGCTCGGTGTTCGGTGATGACGGCGGCGCCACACCTTCAGGGGTGGCGGCGATGGCATTGGTGGTCGTGGTAGTCGGTTCGGTCATGAAGAAGTGGCACCGCTGGAAGGTACGGAAGGTGTCGGGGCGACGGCTTTGGTGGTGCTGATCAGCCACAGCGCACGGATGGAAATCCAGATCATGGTCAGGATCGCGATCACCGCGATCAGCATGAACACATCGTTATAGGCCAGTACGTTGGCTTCGCGGGTAGCGGCGTTGGCCAGGCTGCGAATGCCCTGCAGATTGCGCAGACTCGGGTCGGCAATCACGGAGCCGACCGCCGACCCGCCGCTCTGCACCCGGGCGGCTACACGCGGATCGGAAAGCACCAGTTGCTCGACGATGTGGCTGGAATGAAACTTCTCGCGCACGATCTGAAACGTCCCCAGCAACGCCGCACCAATCAGGCCGCCGAGGTTGTTGCAGATCCCGAACAACACCGAAAAACTCACGAGGTTGCGCGGGTTGGTCAGCACGTTGCGCGTGCCCAGCACCATGGTCGGGCCGAGGAAAAAGGTACTGCCGAACGCCAGCAGGAACTGGCTGAAATACAGGTTGCCGGGGCGGGTCAGGTTGTTCGATGAGCTGTCCATGATCGAGCCGGTGGCCATCAACGCCAGCGAAATGATCAGCGGCATCAGCAGGTGTTTCGGGTCGATGGTCAGCGCACTGGTCAGCAGCCCGGCGACGCTGCCGATCAGCATCACCACATACAGGCTATGAAGTTGCTGGCTGCTCATGTTCAGGTTCTGCATGAAGCCCACGGCGCCAGTGGATTGCTCCGAGGTCACCATGCGAATCAGGATCACCGCCAGCGCCAGGCGGATCATCACCCCGCTGCCGAGCCAGCGGGTCATCAGCATCGGGTTGCTGCGGTTATGTTCGATGGCCAGCCCCGCGAGAATCAGCGCAATCGAAGCGGCCAGTGCGATACCGATCCAGTCGGCCTCCAGCCACCAGTCGATCCGCCCCAAGGACAACACCGCGCACAACAGCGCAACGCCGGTCGCAAGGATCGCGAACGTCAGGAAGTCGAGGGGTTCGAAGGTCTTGAACCGGTCACCCGGCGGAAGTTTGAGCATCAGGACGCAGCCCAGCGACAGCAACGCCATGCCCAACTCAAACAGGTACAGGCCGCTCCATTCAGCGATCTGCAGCAGGTCTTCGGAAAACAGTCGCGCTAGTGGCAAGGCCAGCTGCGAAGTGCCGAGGCCCAGCACCAGCGCCTTCATCCGCCATTTGGCCGGGAACGCCTGCACCATGTAATACAGGCCCAGCGAGCTCAACGCCGCGCCGACCATGCCGTGGGCCGCACGCACGGCAATCGCCGAATTCAGGTCATTGACGAACAGATGGCCGAAGGTCACCAGCGCATACAGCACCAGAAACACCTCGGTGAACGCCCGCAGACCAAACTGCTGGCGAAACTTCACCAGCAGCAGGTTCATCGATACGTTGGTCATCACGTACGCCGCCGGTAGCCAGGCCATCTCCGCCGTGGTCGCCCCGAGCGCGCCTTGCAGGTAAGGCAGGTTGGCGACCACCAGCGCATTACCCAGCCCACCGGTCACCGCCACAAGCACGCCCACCAGCGCATAAGCCAGGCGCTTGGGGTTGGAGTGCAGCGGCGTCGAGGGGGAACCGGGCAGACTGGGCTTCTCGTGCGGCTGCCAGTTGCGCGGGGCGTATTGGTTCATTGATTGGCCTTATACGGTGATGGCTTGAGTTTGCCGCAAAACTGCAGCCAAACACATATCCCTGTGGGAGCGAGCCTGCTCGCTCCCACCAGGAATTCGTGCATCGCAATTCGTAAATTTTGTTTAAAAGTCATCTCGCCCGCAGCGGATTTTTCCAGGGCCTGGCGAATGCCAACCTTGCGGCACTTCTCAACCTGCAAGGTGCCCGTTATGACCATTCCCCGCTGGCAACGCTCCCCGCGTCTGCTGAAAAACCTGTTGGCCGCCACGCTGTTGCTGCCCGCCCTCGCCTTTGCCCAGGAACGCCCGTGGCCGGATGGCTCGCAACTGGTGATTTCGGTGTCGATGCAATTCGAAACCGGCGGCCAGCCCGAAGGCGCAGAAAGCCCATTCTCGGGTACACCGCTGCCAAAAGGTTATCCGGACCTGCCGGCGCAGACCTGGTTTGATTACGGCTACAAGGAAGGCCTGTGGCGCATGCTCGATCTGTGGGATCGCACCGGCATCAAAGTGACCTCCCATGTGGTCGGCGAAGCGGCGCTCAAGCACCCGGAACTGGCCAAGGCGATTGCCGAGCGCGGTCATGAACTGGCGGCCCACGGCATGCGCTGGGCCGATTCGTACAACATGAACTACGCCCAGGAAAAACAGTTCATCGGCGACGGCGTCGCGGCGGTGGAAAAAATCACCGGCCAGCGCTCGGTCGGCTACAACGCCAACTGGCTAAGGCGCAGCCCCAATACGCTGAAGGTGCTGCAGGATCTGAACTTCACCTATCACATCGACGATGTCAGCCGCGATGAGCCGTTCGTGACCATGGTCCGTGGGCGCAAATTCGCCGTGGTGCCGTACACCCTGCGCAACAACGACATCGTGCTGATTGAGGGCCGGCATTTCTCCGCCGAGCAGTTCTACCAGCAACTGGTGCTGGAATTCGATCGCCTCTACGCCGAAGGCGCGAGCAAGCGGCGGATGATGTCGGTGAGCCTGCACGACCGTATTGGCGGCACGCCCGCGATGGTCGAGGCCATGGAGCGTTTTATCCGGTACGCCCAGTCGCATCCGAAGGTGAGTTTCATGCGCAAGGATCAGATCGCACAAATCGTGCTGACCGAAAAAAATCCACTGATCGATAACACGGAGGCGCTCTACAACCAATAAAAGCGGCCCGAAGCAGCCTTCCTCACAGCATTTGGAGGGCTGCTCGCTCACGGGAAGTCATCGTACGACGCCCTGTTGACTTTTCCGGAAAACCTCGCAAATATCCGCAACCATGTTGTACGACGACGTATAACAAATAATAAAAACAACAAATGAAACAGGGAGCGTCACAGTGAGCACATTCGTCTGCAATTCCGTCCGCACGTCCCGTTTTTCTATCCCCCGCCCGCATTCCACCTTGAGCCTGATCGGCTGCAGCAGTCTCGCCCTCGCCTTGCCGATGGGCGCCGACGCCGAAGGCTTCATCGAAGACAGCAAAGCCACCCTGAACCTGCGCAACGCCTACTTCAATCGCAACTTCGTCAACCCGAACTATCCGCAGGGCAAGGCTGAAGAGTGGACACAGAACTTCATCCTCGACGCCAAATCCGGTTTCACTCAGGGCACGGTCGGGTTTGGCCTGGACGTGCTGGGCATGTATTCGCAGAAGCTCGATGGCGGCAAAGGCACCGGCGGTACGCAACTGCTACCGATCCACGATGACGGGCGCCCGGCGGACAATTTCGGGCGCCTGGGTGTAGCGCTCAAGGCCAAGGTGTCGAAGACCGAATTGAAGGTCGGCGAATGGATGCCGGTGTTGCCCATCCTGCGCTCGGATGATGGTCGCTCCCTGCCCCAGACGTTTCGGGGCGGCCAGATCACTTCTACCGAAATCAATGGCCTGACCCTTTACGGTGGCCAGTTCCATGGCAACAGCCCGCGTAACGACGCGAGCATGGAAGACATGTCGATGAACGGCCGCGGCGCATTCACGTCCGACCGCTTCAACTTCGGTGGCGGCGAATACACCTTCAACGACAAACGCACGCTTGTCGGTCTGTGGTACGCCGAACTCAGCGACATCTACCAGCAGCAGTATTTCAACCTCAGCCACAGCCAGCCACTGGGCGACTGGACACTGGGCGCCAACCTCGGATTCTTCACCGGCAAGGAAGACGGCAGCGCCCAGGCCGGCGACCTCGACAACAAAACCGCATTCGCCATGCTCTCGGCCCGGTACGGCGGCAACACGTTCTACATCGGCTTGCAAAAGCTCAGCGGCGACGATGCCTGGATGCGCGTCAACGGAACCAGCGGCGGCACCCTGGCCAACGACAGCTACAACGCCAGTTACGACAACGCGCAGGAGCGTTCCTGGCAGATCCGCCACGACTACAACTTCGTCGTCCTCGGCGTCCCCGGCTTGACGCTGATGAACCGCTACATCAGCGGCGACAACGTGCACACCGGCACCATCACCGATGGCAAGGAATGGGGTCGTGAATCGGAACTGGCCTACACCGTGCAGAGCGGTCCGCTGAAAAACCTCAACGTCAAATGGCGCAACGCGACGATTCGCCGGGACTTCAGCACCAATGAATTCGACGAGAACCGGATCTTCATCAGTTACCCGATTTCGTTGTTGTAAACCCCGGCATGGGGTGAACGGAGGGTGAATCGGCCTTCCGTCACTTACACCGAAAGTCGCGTTGACAAGTTCCGGAAACCCTACCGATACTTCAGCGCAGTCATACGACAACCTACAACAAACCTAATAACAACGTGTAAGGGATTGCCATGACGTCCACCCCCACCGCCCCAACTCCGTTCAATCGCCTGCTGCTGACCGGCGCCGCCGGTGGCCTGGGCAAAGTCTTGCGCGAACGTCTGCGCCCGTATGCCAACGTGCTGCGCCTGTCGGACATCGCTGCCCTCGCCCCGGCCATCGATGACCGCGAAGAAATCGTGCTCTGCGACCTCGCCGACAAAGCTGCCGTGCATCAGCTGGTCGAAGGCGTGGATGCGATCCTGCACTTCGGCGGTGTCTCGGTGGAGCGCCCCTTCGAAGAAATCCTCGGCGCCAACATCTGCGGCGTATTCCATATCTATGAAGCGGCACGCCGACACGGTGTGAAGCGGGTGATCTTCGCCAGCTCCAACCATGTCATCGGCTTCTACAAACAGAACGAACACCTCGACGCCAGCTCTGCTCGTCGCCCCGACGGCTACTACGGTCTGTCCAAGTCCTACGGCGAAGACATGGCCAGTTTCTACTTCGATCGCTATGGCATCGAAACCGTCAGCATCCGCATCGGCTCGTCGTTTCCCGAACCACAGAACCGCCGAATGATGCACACCTGGCTGAGCTTCGACGACCTCACTCAACTGCTCGAACGTTCGCTGTACACCCCCAACGTCGGCCACACCGTGGTTTATGGCATGTCCGCCAACAAAGACGTGTGGTGGGACAACCGCTTCGCCAGCCACCTCGGTTTCGAGGCCAAAGACACGTCCGAAGTGTTTCGCGACAAGGTCGAGGCGCAGCCGATGCCCGCCAGCGATGACCCGGCGCGGATCTATCAGGGCGGCGCCTTCGTTGCGGCCGGCCCGTTCGGCGATTGATCGCTGCGCTTGTCCGTCTCCAAAAGCACAAACCAAGGGAATGAGTATGCAAGCCGAATTGATCGTCGACGCCCGCAACGCGGTCGGTGAAAGCCCGGTCTGGGTGCCACAGGAAAACGCCTTGTACTGGGTCGATATCCCCAACGGTGGTCTGCAACGCTGGAGCGCCGACACTGGCCACGTCCATGCCTGGAAGACTCCCGAAATGCTTGCCTGCCTCGCCCGCCACAGCGAGGGCGGCTGGGTGGCCGGTATGGAGAGCGGGTTCTTTCAATTGCAACCGCACAGCGATGGCAGCCTCGACAGCGAGCAACTGGCGAGCGTCGGACACAGCCGTCAGGACATGCGTCTGAACGACGGTCGCTGCGACCGTCAGGGCCGGTTCTGGGCCGGCAGCATGGTGCTGAACATGGGCCTGAATCTGCCCGAGGGCCGGCTCTATCGTTACGGTGCCGGGCAAACAGGCGTGATCGAGGCACAGCTTGCTGGCTTCATCGTGCCCAACGGTCTGGGCTTCAGCCCGGACGGCAAAACCATGTACCTGTCGGACTCGCACCCGAACGTGCAACTGATCTGGGCTTTCGATTACGACACCGAGACAGGCACACCCTCCAACCGCAGGGTGTTCGTGGACATGAACCATTTTTATGGCCGCCCCGACGGCGCAGCCGTGGATGCCGATGGCTGCTACTGGATCTGCGCCAACGACGTCGGCCTGATCCATCGTTTTACCCCCGACGGTCGCCTTGACCGCTCGCTGCAGGTACCGGTGAAAAAACCCACCATGTGCGCCTTCGGCGGCAGCCGGATGGACACCTTGTTCGTGACTTCGATTCGCCCCGGCGACGACCAGGATCCGCAATCGCTGGCCGGCGGCGTGTTCGCCCTCAACCCCGGCATAAAAGGCCTGCCGGAGCCATTGTTCGACGACCTGCTGTAACCCCCTGCTGCATCGCTGTGCCTTGAACACAAAAATAACAAGACTGGAGAACCCCTCATGGACTTCAAACGCACGTTGCTCGCCGCCGCTCTCCCCCTCGCGCTCACCTTCGGCAGCGCCGCCCATGCGCTGGAAATCAAATTCGCCGACATCCATCCCGCCGGTTATCCGACCGTGGTCGCTGAAGAACAGTTGGGCAAGACCCTGGTTGCCGAAAGTGACGGCAAGCTGACCTTCAAAATGTTTCCTGGCGGCGTGCTCGGCTCGGAAAAGGAAGTGGTCGAACAGGCTCAGGTCGGCGCCATCCAGATGGCCCGCGTCAGCCTCGGTATCGTCGGTCCGGTGGTGCCGGACGTAAACGTGTTCAATATGCCGTTCGTGTTCCGTGATCAGGCGCACATGCGCAAGATCATCGACGGTGAAATCGGTGACGAAATCCTCGACAAGATCAGTAACTCCGAATTCAACCTCGTGGCGCTGGCGTGGATGGATGGCGGCACGCGCAACATCTACACCAAGAAACCGGTGCGCAGCCTCGAAGACCTCAAGGGTATGAAAATCCGTGTGCAGGGCAACCCGATGTTCATCGAAACCATCAACGCCATGGGTGGCAACGGGATCGCCATGGACACCGGCGAAATCTTCAGTGCGCTGCAGACCGGCGTTATCGACGGCGCGGAAAACAATCCGCCGACCCTGCTTGAACACAACCACTACCAGAACGCCAAGTTCTACAGCCTGACCGGGCACCTGATCCTGCCCGAGCCCATCGTGATGTCGAAAATCACCTGGGAAAAACTCAGCCCCGATCAGCAGACCCTGGTGAAAAAAGCCGCCAAGGCTGCGCAGGCCCAGGAGCGCACCTTGTGGGATGCCAAGTCGGCCAGCAGTGAAGAGAAACTCAAGGCCGCCGGCGTCGAGTTCATCACCGTCGACAAGAAACCCTTCTACGAGGCCACCGCTTCGATCCGCGAAAAATACGGCGCGCCCTACGTCGACCTGATCAAACGCATCGAAGCCGTTCAGTAACCTCCCTGCCCTCAATACAAGGCCCGGCAGCGCTGGCGTCGCTCGACGCTCACGCCTGCCCGGTTACGGTGGAACCCGATGAAGAATTTGCTGCTGCGCATCAATGACCGGATTTACATGGCCTGCATCTGGGTCGCCGGTCTGTCGGTGCTGACCATTTCCCTGATCATTCCCTGGGGCGTGTTCGCCCGTTACGTCCTCGGCACCGGCTCAAGCTGGCCGGAGCCCACCGCCATCCTGCTGATGATGGTCTTCACCTTCATCGGTGCCGCCGCCAGCTATCGCGCCGGTGCGCACATGGCGGTGGCGATGGTCACCGATCGCCTGCAACCGAAGATGCGCCGAACTATGAGCATTATTTCACAAGTGCTCATGGGCACCATCTGCCTGTTCATGACCATCTGGGGCACCAAACTGTGCCTGTCGACGTGGAACCAGTTCATGAGCGCCCTGCCGACATTGCGGGTCGGCATCACCTACATGCCGATCCCCGTGGGTGGTGCGCTGACGCTGATTTTCGTGCTGGAAAAACTGTTGCTCGGCGATCAAAGCAATCGCCGCGTGGTGCGGTTCGACCTGGTTGAAGAAAACGAAGGGGCTGCCTGATGGACGCATTGATTCTGCTGGGCAGTTTTATCGCACTGATCCTGATCGGCATGCCGGTTGCCTATGCGCTCGGGTTGTCGGCGCTGATCGGCGCGTGGTGGATCGACATCCCGTTTCAGGCCTTGATGATCCAGGTGGCGGGCGGGGTGAACAAATTCTCCCTGTTGGCGATTCCGTTCTTCGTGCTGGCGGGCGCGATCATGGCCGAGGGCGGCATGTCGCGACGGCTGGTGGCGTTCGCCGGGGTGCTGGTGGGGTTCGTGCGTGGCGGGCTGTCGCTGGTCAACATCATGGCCTCGACCTTTTTCGGTGCGATTTCCGGCTCGTCGGTGGCCGACACCGCGTCGGTAGGTTCGGTGCTGATCCCGGAAATGGAGCGCAAGGGCTACCCTCGGGAATTCTCCACAGCGGTCACCGTCAGCGGTTCGGTACAAGCCCTGCTGACCCCGCCGAGTCACAACTCGGTGCTCTACTCGCTGGCGGCCGGCGGCACCGTTTCCATTGCGTCGCTGTTCATGGCCGGCGTGGTGCCGGGCCTGCTGATGAGCGCGTGCCTGATGGTGCTGTGCCTGATTTTCGCGCGCAAACGCGACTATCCCAAGGGCGAAGTGATCCCGCTGCGCGAAGCCTTGAAGATCTGCGGCGAAGCGCTGTGGGGGCTGATGGCGATGGTGATCATTCTCGGCGGGATTCTGTCGGGGATCTTCACGGCCACCGAGTCGGCGGCCATCGCCGTGCTGTGGTCGTTTTTCGTCACCATGTTCATCTACCGCGACTACAAATGGAGTGAGCTGCCGAAACTGATGCATCGCACGGTGCGCACCATTTCCATCGTGATGATTCTGATCGGCTTCGCCGCCAGTTTCGGCTACATCATGACCCTGATGCAGATCCCGGCGAAGATCACCACGCTGTTCCTGACCCTGTCCGACAACCGCTACGTGATCCTGATGTGCATCAACGTCATGCTGCTGTTGCTCGGCACCGTGATGGACATGGCTCCGCTGATCCTGATCCTCACGCCGATCCTGATGCCGGTGATCCTCGGTATCGGCGTCGACCCGGTGCAGTTCGGCATGATCATGCTGGTCAACCTCGGTATCGGCCTGATAACTCCACCGGTGGGCGCCGTGCTGTTCGTGGGTTCGGCGGTGGGCAAGGTCAGTATCGAAAGTACGGTGAAGGCGCTGCTGCCGTTCTACGCCGTGCTGTTCCTGGTGCTGATGCTGGTGACCTACGTTCCAGCGCTGTCGCTGTGGTTACCGCATCTGGTGTTGTAACGCTAACGCTGTGGCGAGGGCGCCAGGTCCTCGCCACAGGTTTTGTCTCACGCACACAGCAACATGTAAGCGGCGACCACCAGACATACGCTGGCGAACCCCACCTGCAACGTCCTTGCCGGCACTCGCGCGCAGAGTTTGCGGCCGATAATCATGCCGACGATGCTGGCGAAGATGAACGACGCGCCCAGCTGGTCGATGCGCACCCCGGCATGGAACGCGCCGATCACGCCGATCGCGGAAATCAGGCTGATGACCATCAAGGACGTGGCGACGATGCCGCGCATCTGCACATCGGTCAGTTGCTTGAACGCCGGCACGATCAGAAACCCGCCGCCCACCCCCAGCAACCCGGACACCACGCCGGTGACCGCGCCGAGCGCCGCGAGGGTCGCGGTGCATTTGGCGGTCCAGTCGAAACGGCCGGTCTGTTCATTGAGCATGCAGTTTTTCTGGCCCCAACTGGCGTGGCCATGGTCGCTCGGTCCCTGCTGCTGGCGTTCGCGGCGCAGCATGCGCCACGCCACCATCACCATCAGCAGGCTGAACAGGATCATCAGGACCTTTTCCGGCAACTGATGGGCGAAGTAGATGCCCACCGGTGAAAACACCGCGCCGAGCGCCGCGATCAGTAGCGCCGCGCGATAACGCACTAGACCATGGCGCAATCCATCGATCGCGCCGACCGCCGCTGCGCTACCCACCGCAAACAACGCCACCGGCGCCGCCTGCGTCATCGTCCAGCCCAGCCCGAGCACCAGCGCCGGTACGGCGAGAATCCCGCCGCCGGCCCCGGTCAGTCCAAGGATCAACCCCATCACCACGCCAAACAGGCTTGCCAGCAACATAGTGTGTTCTCAGTCGACCCTGGACAGACTTGTCAGCCATTCGCGGCCCTTGAGCATGCCGTTCCAGTAGAACCACGGCAGCAGCGTCGCCTTCAGCCACCACGCGGAGCGGCGCGGCACGGTCGGGTCGAGGGGAAAGGTCGGCAGCAGTTTTCCGCCATAGCCGAACTCGGCGAGGATCACCTTGCCCTTCTCCACCGTCAGTGGGCAGGAGCCGTAGCCGTCGTACTTCAGTGGCAGCGCCAGATCCTTGCGCAGGGCCAGCAGGTTTTCCGCCACCACCACAACTTGCTTGCGCACTGCCGCGGCGGTTTTCGCATTGGTGGTGCCGCAGATATCGCCCAAGGCAAACACTTCGGGATAGCGCGGGTGTTGCAGGGTGTGCGGGTTGACCTCGCACCAGCCGGCGGCATCGGCCAGCGGACTTTGCGCGATGAAATCCGGTGAAACCTGCGGCGGAACGACGTGCAGCAGATCGAAAGTCTTGGCCTGGCGGGTGACGTTACCCTCCGCATCCTTGACGTCGAACCAGGCGGTTTTCGCCGGGCCGTCGACCTTCACCAGATTGGAATTGAACGCCAACCGCGCGTTGTATTTGTCGATGTACTTCATCAGCGGCGGCACAAAGGTCGGCACACCGAATAACGCAGCTCCGGCCAGATTGAACTCGACCTCGACCTTGCTCAGCACGTTGCGCTTGAGCCAGTGATCGCAGGACAAGTACAGCGCCTTTTGCGGCGCGCCGGCACACTTGATCGGAATCGGCGGCTGGGTGAACAGCGCTTTGCCGCCGCTCAGTTTCTGCACCTGATCCCAGGTGTATTGCGCGTGCTGATAGCTGTAGTTGGAGGTGACGCCGTGCTGGCCGAGGCTGTCCTGCAAGCCTTCGATCTTCTCCCACGCCAGGCGCAGGCCGGGGCAGACGATCAGGTTCTGATAAATGACCGTGCGTTGATCGTTGAGGGTGAGACGGCGCTGGTCGGGGTCGATGCCGGTCACGGCTGCCTGAATCCAGGTGGCCTGACGCGGCATCACCTTGTTCATCGGTCGGGCGGTGTCTTTGGCATCAAAGGCGCCACCGCCGACCAGCGTCCACGCCGGCTGGTAGTAATGCAGGGTGCTCGGCTCGATCACCGTGATTTTCAGGCCGGGATCGCGCTTGAGCAGGCTCGCGACAAAACCGATGCCGGCAGTGCCGCCGCCGATGACCACGATGTCCGCACTGATGGATGGGCCCCAGTGTTGATCGTTCATTGTTTGTTCCTTATGGCTGCACGCAAGGATAGCCGGGTCTATTGCGCCCAGCTTTTGAGCACGGCTCCGCAGTAGAGTCCCGAGAGGGTTTTCATCACCTGGATCACTTCGTGACTGGCGAGACCGTAAAAAATGTACTTGCCTTCACGACGGGTCGCGACCAGCCCTTCATCGCGCAGGATGCCCAGTTGCTGGGACAGGGTCGGCTGACGCACGCCGGTCATTTTCTCCAGCTCGCCGACGTTGCGCTCGCCCTGGGTCAGCTGGCACAGGATCAGCAGCCGATCTTCGTTGGCCAATGCCTTGAGCAGCGAACAGGCCTTGGAGGCCGACGCGCGCAGTTGGGCGACTTCACATTCGGTCAGACTGGATTGCATTTGCAGGATGCCTTCAACGTCACTTAAGCTGCGGACATTATGTGTTTACATAAAGTGTTGCAACCTGACTTTTCACCTTCCTGCACAGGACCGCGTCCATGCCCGCGCTGATTGAAGCTTTCCTCGACCCCGCCTCTTCGACCTACAGCTACGTGGTCTACGAGGCCGACGGCGGGCAGTGCGCAATCGTCGATCCGGTGCTTGATTACGACGGCGCCGCCGGCCGCACCTGCACGGCTCAGGCGGACAAGATCATCGCCTTCGTTCGCACCCATAACCTGCAAGTGCAATGGCTGCTGGAAACCCACGCCCACGCCGATCACTTGTCCGCCGCGCCGTACCTGCGCCGGGAACTGGGCGGGAAAATCGCGATCGGCGAATCGATCAGCAAAGTGCAAAACGTGTTCAAGGCGCTGTTCAACCTGGAACCGGAATTTCGCGTCGATGGCTCGCAGTTCGATCACCTGTTCGCACCCAACGAGTCGTTCCGGATCGGCAATCTCAAGGCCACCGCCCTGCACGTCCCCGGCCACACCCCGGCGGACATGGCTTACCTGATCGACGGCGAACAGATCCTGGTAGGCGACACGCTGTTCATGCCCGACGTCGGCACCGCCCGTTGCGACTTCCCCGGGGGCAACGCGCATCAGCTGTTCAATTCGATTCACAAGCTGCTGGCCTTCCCCGCCAGCGTGAAGCTCTACGTCTGCCACGACTACCCGCCGCAAGGTCGCGACTCGCAGTGCCAGACCACCGTGGGTGAACAGCGCAAAAGCAATATCCACGTGCATGACGGCGTCGACGAAGCCGCGTTTGTCGAGATGCGCACCAAGCGCGATGCAGGGTTGGGCATGCCGACGCTGTTGCTGCCGGCGATTCAGGTGAATGTGCGCGCAGGAAATTTGCCGCCGGCGGAAGGCAATGGCGTTGTCTACCTGAAGATTCCGATCAACTCCGTGTAAGAAAAAATCATTGAAGGAACCGGAAACAAGGGGATTCGTACCTGTCACGTCGGATCCCATGAACTGGGCGTAATCTCGGCCGACAGGCAGACTTCATGGGGTAATCAACCCATGGAGATTTGGCAATATGGATATTCGCCGTAACCATCGCGACCTGACGCCGGAACAGAAACACGCCTTCGTAAATGCCATTCTGATACTGAAAAACCAGACGCCCAGCGTGCTGCGCCCGGGCCAGCAGAGTCGCTACGATGACTTTGTACAGATCCACAAGAATTCCATGGGACGAGGTAACCCGATCTTCCCCAACCCCCATGGAACCCCTTTATTTTTTCCCTGGCATCGCGTCCTGATTCGCCAGTTCGAACTGGAACTGCAAGCCGCCGCAGACAACCCGACCATCACGCTGCCGTACTGGAACTGGAGCATGAATGGTGCGGATGACCCCTTTACTGACGATTTCATGGGCAGAGACGGCGACCCGACGCAAAACCAGCGGGTAACCATTGGCCCGTTTGCCCTCGAGCGTCGTTTATTCGGCATAAAGGTCTGGGATGGTGAGACAGGAGATCCTGGCTTGCGGCGCAACTTTGGAGCAGGCCCCTCACCGCTCCCCTCTGCGCTGGATGTCGAAACCTTATTGAACAGAACGCCCTACTGGCTCGAGCCGACCGGATGGGAAAACCTGACGGAAATAATGCACAACGATGTGCATGCCTGGGTTGGAGGCAACATGGGTGAAGCCTCCTCTCCCAACGACCCGCTGTTCTTCTTGCACCACTGTTATCTCGACTATCTCTGGGAGCGCTGGAAGCGCAAACACCCGACCGAGCCGGTGATCGCATTTCCCGAGAACGCACCACACGGGATGCTCGGTTCAACGCTGATGTTCAATCCGGACAATGAACCTGCGCCCTGGCTTCAGCCTTTCAGGGTGGAACAGACCTTGAACACGGCAAGTCTGGATTACGGCTATGCCGATCTCTGATCAGGGCTGAGCACTCAGCTCCCGAGGATCAGGCCATTGGCCGGTAATGGTAGTGCCGTTTTGTAGCGCACCTGCTTGAGGGCAAAGCTTGACCGGATGTTCGCCACGCCGGGGACTTTGGTCAGAAAGTCCATCATGAAGCGTTCAAGCGCCTGAATGGTCGGCACCAGCACGCGGATCAGATAGTCCGGGTCGCCGGCCATCAGGTAGCACTCCATGACTTCGGGGCGGTCGGAAATCGCCTCTTCGAAATGCTGCAGCGCTTCCTCTACCTGTTTCTCGAGACTGACGTGGATGAACACGTTGACGTGCAGCCCCAGCAGGTCGGCGTCCAGCAGGGTTACCTGCTCGCGGATCAGCCCCAGTTCTTCCATCGCCTTGACCCGGTTGAAGCACGGCGTCGGCGACAGATTGACCGAACGGGCCAGATCAGCGTTGGTGATGCGCGCGTTCTCCTGAAGGCTGTTGAGAATGCCGATGTCGGTACGGTCCAGTTTGCGCATGAGACAAAACCACCTGCTTTTTATGTTTATGCAGAATTTCTATCTGCAAATGATCTTCAGCGCAACGAAACAGAGAGAAATATTCTTCTTGCCCGGGCCTATGATTGTTGTAGGACAAGATTTCTTTTATCGAAGAATGACTGCCAGCTCACTACAAGAAATTCACAAGATCGAGCGTAGAAGCCATGACCCAAGCGTATGAACCGCTGCGTCTGCACGTCCCTGAACCCTCGGGCCGCCCAGGCTGCAAAACCGATTTCTCCTACCTGCATCTGACCGATGCGGGCACGGTGCGTAAACCTTCCATCGACGTTGAACCGGCCGACACTGCCGACCTGGCTCGTGGCCTGATCCGCGTGCTCGACGACCAGGGCAACGCTCTCGGCCCGTGGGCTGAAAACGTGCCGGTCGAGATCCTGCGCAAAGGCATGCGCGCCATGCTCAAGACCCGGATCTACGACAACCGAATGGTGGTCGCCCAGCGTCAGAAAAAAATGTCGTTCTACATGCAGAGCCTTGGCGAAGAAGCCATCGGCAGCGCCCAGGCCCTGGCCTTGAACATCGACGACATGTGCTTCCCGACCTACCGCCAGCAAAGCATTCTGATGGCCCGCGACGTACCGCTGGTCGACCTGATCTGCCAACTGCTGTCCAACGAGCGCGATCCGCTCAAGGGCCGTCAACTGCCGATCATGTACTCGGTCAAGGACGCAGGCTTCTTCACCATTTCCGGCAACCTCGCCACTCAGTTCATTCAAGGCGTGGGCTGGGGCATGGCCTCGGCGATCAAGGGCGACACCAAAATCGCCTCGGCCTGGATCGGCGATGGTGCCACCGCCGAATCGGACTTCCACACCGCCCTCACCTTCGCCCACGTTTATCGTGCGCCGGTGATCCTCAACGTGGTCAACAACCAGTGGGCGATCTCGACCTTCCAGGCCATCGCCGGTGGTGAAGCCACCACCTTCGCCGGACGCGGCGTCGGTTGCGGCATCGCTTCCCTGCGGGTCGATGGCAACGATTTCTACGCGGTCTACACCGCCTCCGCCTGGGCTGCAGAACGCGCTCGCCGCAACCTCGGCCCGACCATGATCGAATGGGTCACCTACCGCGCCGGCCCGCACTCGACCTCCGACGATCCGTCCAAATACCGTCCTGCCGACGACTGGAGCCACTTCCCGCTGGGCGACCCGATTGCCCGCCTGAAACAGCACCTGATCAAGGTCGGCCACTGGTCGGAAGAAGAGCACGCCGCCGTCAGCGCCGAGCTCGAAGCCGAAGTGATCGCCGCACAGAAACAGGCCGAACAGTACGGCACCCTGGCCGGCGGCCAGATTCCAAGCGCCGCGACCATGTTCGAAGACGTCTACAAAGAGATGCCGGAGCACTTGAAGCGCCAGCGTCAGCAGTTGGGGATCTGACATGAACGATCACAACAACAATATTCAGTTGGAAACCGCCATGACCACGACCACCATGACCATGATCCAGGCCCTGCGCTCGGCCATGGATGTGATGCTTGAGCGTGACGACAACGTTGTGGTGTTCGGCCAGGACGTCGGCTACTTCGGCGGCGTGTTCCGTTGCACCGAAGGCCTGCAGACCAAGTACGGCACCTCGCGGGTGTTCGACGCGCCGATCTCCGAGAGCGGCATCGTCGGTGTCGCCGTGGGCATGGGCGCTTATGGCTTGCGCCCGGTCGCCGAGATTCAGTTCGCCGACTATGTGTATCCAGCCTCTGACCAGATCATTTCCGAAGCCGCCCGTCTGCGTTATCGCTCGGCCGGCGAGTTCACCGCGCCGATGACCCTGCGCATGCCTTGCGGCGGCGGCATCTACGGCGGCCAGACCCACAGCCAGAGCATCGAGGCGATGTTCACTCAGGTCTGCGGTCTACGCACGGTCATGCCTTCCAACCCGTATGACGCCAAAGGCCTGCTGATCGCCTCCATCGAAAACGATGATCCGGTGATCTTCCTCGAGCCGAAACGCCTGTACAACGGCCCGTTCGACGGCCACCACGACCGCCCGGTAACCCCGTGGTCGAAACACCCGCAAGCCCAGGTGCCGGACGGTTACTACACCGTGCCGCTGGACGTGGCCGCCATCACCCGTCCGGGCAAGGACGTAACCGTGCTGACCTACGGCACCACCGTTTACGTCTCGCAAGTTGCGGCTGAAGAAAGCGGTGTTGACGCCGAAGTCATCGACCTGCGCAGCCTGTGGCCGCTGGACCTGGAAACCATCGTCAAATCCGTGAAGAAAACCGGCCGTTGCGTCGTGGTTCACGAAGCCACCCGCACCTGCGGTTTCGGCGCCGAACTGGTGTCGCTGGTGCAAGAGCATTGTTTCCACCACCTGGAAGCGCCGATCGAACGCGTCACCGGTTGGGACACCCCCTACCCGCACGCGCAGGAGTGGGCGTATTTCCCTGGGCCGTCCCGAGTGGGCGCGGCACTGAAACGGGTCATGGAGGTCTGAATGGGCACGCACGTTATCAAGATGCCGGACATCGGCGAAGGCATCGCAGAAGTAGAACTGTCGCAGTGGCACGTCAAGGTCGGCGATCTGGTCGTTGAAGATCAGGTGCTGGCGGATGTGATGACCGACAAGGCAATGGTCGACATTCCGTCGCCAGTCAACGGCAAGGTGATTGCGCTGGGCGGTCAGCCGGGTGAAGTGATGGCGGTCGGCAGTATTCTGATCAGCATCGAGGTTGAAGGCGCAGGCAATCTGAAGGAGTCGGACAAACCGGCACCTGTGGCGGCGAAAGAAACTCCAGTCGCAACCAAAGTTGAAGCTGTCGTTGAAAGCAAACCTGCTCCCGCCGCACCACGTCCGGCAGCTGCCGTTTGCCAGGGTCCGATGGTTGCTCGCCAAGCCGATGAGCGTCCGCTGGCCTCGCCGGCCGTGCGCAAGCATGCGCTGGACCTGGGCATTCAATTGCGTCTGGTGCGCGGTTCCGGCCCGGCCGGTCGCGTGTTGCACGAAGACCTCGACGCCTATCTGGCGCAAGGTCAGTCGAACGCTTCGGCGCCGGTCGCCGCCGCGTACACCCAGCGCAACGATGAAGAGCAGATTCAGGTTATCGGCATGCGCCGCAAGATTGCCCAGCGCATGCAGGACGCCACTCAGCGTGCCGCGCACTTCAGTTATGTCGAGGAAATCGACGTCACCGCGATTGAAGAGCTGCGTGCCCACCTAAACGAAAAACACGGCGCGAGTCGTGGCAAGCTGACCTTGCTGCCGTTCCTCGTGCGCGCACTGGTCGTCGCCCTGCGCGACTTCCCGCAAATGAACGCCCGTTACGACGACGAAGCCCAGGTCATCACCCGCCTCGGCGCGGTGCATGTCGGCGTCGCTACCCAAAGCGATGTCGGCCTGATGGTGCCGGTGGTGCGTCACGCCGAAGCGCGCAGCCTCTGGGACAGCGCGGCGGAAATCTCCCGCCTCGCCAACGCTGCCCGCAACGGCAAAGCCAGCCGCGATGAACTCTCCGGCTCGACCATCACCCTGACCAGCCTCGGCGCCCTCGGCGGCATCGTCAGCACCCCGGTGCTGAATCTGCCGGAAGTGGCGATCGTCGGCGTCAACAAAATCGTCGAACGCCCGATGGTCGTCAAAGGCCAAGTGGTGATCCGCAAGATGATGAACCTCTCCAGCTCCTTCGATCACCGCGTGGTCGACGGCATGGACGCGGCGCTCTTCATCCAGGCCATTCGTGGCTTGCTCGAACAACCCGCGACCCTGTTTGTGGAGTGATGGCATGCAAACTCTGAACACCACGCTGCTGATCATCGGCGGCGGCCCCGGCGGTTACGTGACGGCCATTCGCGCCGGGCAACTGGGCATTTCGACCATTCTGATCGAGGGCGAATCGCTGGGCGGCACCTGCCTGAACATCGGCTGCATTCCGTCGAAAGCGCTGATTCACGTAGCCGAGCAGTTTCACCAGACTCAACACCACAACCAGCATTCAGCACTGGGCATCAGTGTTTCGGCGCCGACCCTCGACATCACCAAGAGCGTCGAATGGAAGGACGGCATCGTTGATCGCCTGACCACCGGCGTCGCCGCGTTGCTAAAGAAGAACAAGGTTCAGGTCATCAATGGCTGGGCCAAGGTCATCGACGGCAAGACCGTGGAAGTCGGCGACACCCGCATCCAGTGCGAACACCTGGTGCTGGCCACCGGTTCGAAAAGCGTCAATCTGCCGATCCTGCCGATTGGCGGGCCGATCATATCGTCCACCGAGGCGCTGGCGCCGAAGTCGGTGCCGAAACGCCTGATCGTGGTGGGCGGTGGTTACATCGGTCTGGAGCTGGGCATTGCCTATCGCAAGCTCGGCGCCGAGGTCAGTGTGGTCGAGGCACAGGATCGGATCCTGCCGGCCTACGACGCCGAACTGACCCAACCAGTGCACGACGCGCTGAAGCAACTGGGCGTGAAGCTGTACCTGAAGCACAGTGTGCTGGGCTTCGACGGCATGTTGCAGGTGCGCGATCCGAACGGCGACACCCTGAATCTGGAAACCGATCAGGTGCTGATGGCCGTTGGTCGCAAACCCAATACCCAGGGCTGGAACCTTGAAGCGTTGAACCTGGACATGAACGGCTCGGCGATCAAGATCGACAGCCGCTGCCAGACCAGCATGCGCAACGTCTACGCCATCGGCGACCTGAGCGGCGAGCCGATGCTGGCTCACCGCGCCATGGCTCAGGGCGAAATGGTTGCCGAGCTGATCAGCGGCAAGACCCGCGAATTCAACCCGACCGCCATTGCTGCCGTGTGCTTCACCGACCCGGAGCTGGTGGTCGTCGGCAAGACCCCGGACGAGGCCAAGGCGGCGGGACTTGACTGCATCGTGTCGAACTTCCCGTTCGCGGCCAATGGCCGGGCGATGACGCTGGAATCGAAAACCGGCTTCGTGCGGGTGGTCGCCCGTCGGGACAATCATGTGATTGTCGGCTGGCAGGCGGTGGGTGTCGGGGTATCGGAATTGTCGACTGCGTTCGCGCAAAGCCTGGAAATGGGCGCGCGACTGGAAGACATCGGCGGCACCATCCATGCGCACCCGACCCTGGGCGAAGCGGTGCAGGAAGCGGCGTTGCGTGCCCTCGGCCACGCGTTGCACCTGTAACGCTCGGTCGCAGATCATTCCCACGCTCCGCGTGGGAATGCCTCCACGGACGCTCCGCGTTCGGCTGTTGGGACGCAGAGCGTCCCGGACTGCATTCCCACGCAGAGCGTGGGAACGATCAAAGGCAGAGATTTCGGGCTGCGAAACCGCTCAAGAATGAAGTATTGTTGTGCCCATCCAAAAAAACGTCAGAAGCCTTGAACCGCTTCGGCGGTTGTTCAGTGATAGAGGGTGTCATGGGTAACGAAAGCATCAACTGGGACAAGCTGGGTTTTGACTACATCAAGACCGACAAACGCTATCTGTCGTACTTTCGCAATGGCGAGTGGGACAAAGGCACCCTGACCGAAGACAACGTGCTGCACATCAGCGAAGGCTCCACTGCCCTTCACTATGGCCAGCAATGCTTCGAAGGCCTGAAGGCCTATCGTTGCAAGGACGGCTCGATCAACCTGTTCCGTCCGGACCAGAACGCCGCGCGCATGCAACGCAGCTGCGCCCGCCTGCTGATGCCGCATGTGTCCACCGAGCAGTTCATCGAAGCGTGCAAGGAAGTGGTTCGCGCCAACGAGCGCTTCATCCCGCCTTACGGCACCGGCGGCGCGCTGTACCTGCGCCCGTTCGTGATCGGCGTGGGTGACAACATCGGCGTGCGTACCGCACCTGAGTTCATCTTCTCGGTGTTCGCGATCCCGGTCGGTGCCTACTTCAAGGGCGGCCTGACCCCGCACAACTTCCAGATCTCCACCTTCGACCGCGCCGCGCCACAAGGCACCGGTGCCGCCAAGGTCGGTGGCAACTACGCGGCCAGCCTGATGCCGGGCTCCCAGGCCAAGAAAGCGCACTTCGCTGACGCCATCTACCTGGATCCGCTGACCCACAAGAAGATCGAGGAAGTCGGTTCGGCCAACTTCTTCGGGATCACCCACGACAACAAGTTCGTGACCCCGAACTCGCCCTCGGTACTGCCGGGTATCACCCGTCTGTCGCTGATCGAACTGGCCAAGTCCCGTCTGGGCCTGGAAGTGGTCGAAGGCGACGTGTTCATCGACAAGCTGTCGGACTTCAAGGAAGCCGGTGCTTGCGGTACTGCGGCGGTGATCACCCCGATCGGTGGCATCAGCTACAACGACCACCTGCACGTGTTCCACAGCGAAACCGAAGTCGGCCCTGTGACCCAGAAGCTCTACAAAGAGCTGACCGGCGTGCAGACCGGCGACGTCGAAGCGCCAGCCGGCTGGATCGTCAAGGTTTGATCTGACGGCCAGATGCACAAAAGCCCCCATCGAGTGATCGATGGGGGCTTTTTTATTCGTTTGGCTCCGTGGCCTTCATGGCAATCCGCTTGCCCGCACGACCGGCGATCCCGCTCGCCTGCCCGTTCTGCTGCTTGCCCATTCGTGCCTGAGTAATCAATCCGGGAATCAGCTCTCCTTCCGGCAGGTTCTTCCAGAACCGCGTCGGCAAATGCCCCTGCATGACTTTCTCGTTCAAACGCGCCGGGTTGAAGATGTGGCTGTAGTACGTCAGCCACAAGTCACCGTGGGGATCGTCGACGTTCTGCGCCAGTTGCTGCCACTCCAGCGGACACTGACGTTCATGGATCAGTTGTTCACCATCGTAATAAACCCCGTCGCGAGGCGTGGCGATCAGCCAGCGATGCCGGCCCATGCGCCCGATAAAGTGTTCGCTGGCGCTGTGCAGAATGTCGTGGGCCGGTTCGTGCCATGCGACGTATTGCGGGCCCGGCAGCTCTGGCGGGCGCTCGATGAAGCGCACGAACGCATGCAGATGATGGGCTTCGCGCTGCACCTGCTTGATCCGCCGCTGCAACTCGCTGCCCAGCTTGTCTCCGGCCATCATTGCCGTGCGGTCGCCGTGGCTGACTCGCCACAGCACTTCATACAGCAAACTCCAGCGCTGATCGCCACGGTATCGCGACGCTTGTTCCAGGGTGTCGAGCAACGCACGCGGAATCCGTGCCTGAAACGGCCCCTGCCCTTCGGGCACCGCCACGTCACTGGCAAACAGATCACTTACCCCTTCCGACGCCCAGCTCACCAGACTCGGATCAATTTCATGGCTGAGCAGCCAGCGCGCCTGCTGGCGCCAGGTGTCGAACAGGTCGTCGCAGTCGAGATTGATCATCCCCACAGCCCCATCTGTTGCGGCATTGGTCGGTCGCGCAATTGCTGATAAAGCATCTGGCTGGTGACTTCCGCCTGCTGAGGGTGGTAATCGCTGGTGATGATGAACGGCTTGGCTTTGGCCAGCACACAGCGCATGCGCGCCACGTCTTCGTAGCGAATGCGCCGCTGCCGACGCAGTTCCACCAGACGTTCGGTGGTGCGCAAGCCGATGCCGGGGATGCGTGAAATCAACGCCGGCTCGGCGCGATTGAGGTCCAGCGGAAACACCTCGCGATTCTGCAGCGCCCAGGCCAGTTTCGGGTCGATGTCCAACGCCAGATTGCCCGGCCCCTGAAGCAACTCACCGGCGGTATAGCCATAACCGCGCAACAGAAAATCCGCCTGATACAAGCGGTGCTCGCGCATCAGCGGCGGTGCGGCCAGCGGCACGCTTTTCGGGCTGTCGGGAATCGGGCTGAAGGCCGAGTAATAGACCCGGCGCAGACGGAAGTTGCCGTAAAGCGCCTGCGCGCTGTGCAGGATGGTGCTGTCGTCGGTGTCATCGGCACCGACGATCATCTGCGTGCTCTGCCCGGCCGGGGCGAACTTCGGAGCGCGGGGTTCGTTGAGCACGGTCTGCACACCGGTGTAGATGGTGTTCATCGCCTGCTTGATCGAGCCGATGTGCTTCTCCGGCGCGAGAGTTTGCAGGCTGGCATCGGTGGGCAATTCGATGTTGACGCTCAAACGGTCAGCATAACGCCCGGCCTCTTCGATCAACGCAGGATCCGCATCAGGGATGGTCTTGAGATGAATGTAGCCACGGAACTCATGCTCTTCGCGCAGCAGCTTGGCGACGCGCACCAGTTGCTCCATGGTGTAGTCCGCCGAACGAATGATCCCCGAGCTGAGAAACAACCCGCTGACGCAATTGCGCCGGTAGAAATCCAGGGTCAGCGTCACCACTTCCTCGGGTGTGAAACGCGCACGGGGCACGTCGCTGGAACGGCGGTTCACGCAATATTGGCAATCGTAGAGACAGAAGTTGGTCAGCAGAATCTTGAGCAGCGACACGCAACGCCCGTCCGGCGTGTAGCTGTGGCAGATGCCCATGCCATCGGTTGATCCCAGCCCGCTTTTGCCCTCGGAGCTGCGCTTGGGCGCGCCACTGCTCGCACAAGAAGCGTCGTACTTGGCGGCGTCGGCGAGGATGCTGAGCTTGTCAATGATTTGCATGGCACGGACTCGATACTGTTCGCATATACAGTATAGAGAGCGATTGGCTCATACAAGGTGCAATGCCGCTCTTCGTCGGAATGTCGCACCGCAGGAGTCAGGTCAATTTGACTCGGCAGCAGTCAGATTGACTCGATTCAACAAGCGTCATAATGACTATCAACCCTGCGCAGCCCTTGATATTAAAGGCTGTCCGGCATGGCCCGAAAATTGACTGACTCCCCGTAGCCATTTGGCTGAAGACCAAAACGGGAGTCGAACATGGATCATGTTTTTCAGGGCAAGCTTGCCGTCGTCACCGGTGCCAGTTCAGGCATAGGCCTGGCCGCGACCGAGCGTCTGCTGGATCAAGGCGCGCGCGTATTGGCCATGTCGCGAAAACTCGGCGCACTGGCCGAACTGCTTGAGCGGTATACGCAGCAACTGGTCTGGCAACCCGGCGATGTCACTCAAGCCTCTGACCTTGCCTCCTTGGCCGAGCAAGCTGCGAGTCTGGGCCCGGTGAGTTTCGTGGTGCCCAATGCCGGTATCGCAGAACTCGCCGACGGGCTCGACAGTTCGGCGTTCGATCGCCAATGGGCAGTGAACGGCGCCGGCGCCCTGAACACCTTGGCCGCCCTGCGCCCGCACCTTGCAGACAAGGCGTCAGTGGTGTTCATCGGTACTTTTCTGGCCGGAATCAGTTTCGCGGGACTGGCCGCCTACATCGCGTCAAAAGCGGCGTTGATCGCCCATGCCCGAACCCTTGCAGTCGAGCTGGCACCCCATGGTGTGCGCATCAATTGTGTCTCCCCCGGCCCGACCGCAACGCCGATCTGGTCGACACTGGGTCTGAGCGAAGAAGCGCTCGGAGACGTAGCCCGAGGCGTCAACCAACGACTATTGGGCGGACAATTCCTCGAACCTGCGGCAGTGGCCGACGTCATTCTTTTCCAGTTGGGCAATGGCGCACGCGGCGTCATCGGTCAGGATTGGGTGGTCGACAGCGGATACACCTTGAGCTAACGCGCATGCACCGATCCGGGCGTGGAATCAGCCAACTGGCGACCTGACGAATCCCGCCCGGCTTCGGGCAAAACCAGCCCCCAGCGCGATGACAATTCTCGGCGCCCCTGCACCGTCAATGTCAGCGCGCGACTGTCCAGATCCTGCGTCACCCATTTGCGCTTCAATGCAGCCTGCAATAACGCCGCCCCGAGCGAACCGCCCAGATGCGGCCGACGCATGCTCCAGTCCAGGCACGGGCAGGCAAAGCGGCGGCGCATCGTCGACAGATCCTTGACCTCAATGCCCAGCCCTTCAAAAAACGCCTCGCCGCTGTCACTGAGGCGATAAACCTGCTCATCGGTTTCCACCAGCCAACCGCCCTCCAGCAACCGGTCATGCAACAACACCGCCAGCGTCCCGGCCATGTGGTCGTAGCAGGTGCGGGCGAATTGCAGGCGATCCGGCGTGTGCGGCTTGAAGGTCGGTGCGGGGTTCTGACCGATCACCATCAGCGCTTCCAGCGCCTGGGCCACGCGCTTGTCGGCGAGGCTGTAATAACGGTGGCGGCCCTGCACATGCAGGCGCACCAAGGCCAGATCCTTGAGCTTGGCCAGGTGTGCGCTGGCGGTCGAGGCGCTGACTTCGGCAAGGGTCGCCAGCTCGGTGGCGGTGCGGGCGTGGCCGTCCATCAGCGAGCACAGCATTTTGGTTCGCGCCGGTTCCGCGATGGCGGCAGCCACTTGCGAGACGCCGATGTCTTGATGTCCTGCGTGCATATTTCGCTCCCGGACGAATCATCGCCCTCACGGACTGGAGATAGTAGCAACACTTTCCTCACCGACAAGGTTGCGATCCATGGACCCGATCATCGCTGCGACTCACGCCGATCCCTACCCCTACTACGCCGAACTGCGCGCGGCGGGCGGGCTGACCTTTCATCACGGACTGAAACTGTGGATTGCCAGTAGCGCCCGCGCGGTGTGTGCGGTGTTGGCGCATCCGGATTGCCGGGTGCGTCCGGTGCAGGAGCCGGTGCCCAAGGCGATTGCCGATGGCATGGCGGGCAAGGTGTTTGGCCTCTTGATGCGTATGAATGACGGTGAAGCTCAGCGTTGCCCGCGTTCGGCCATTGAGCCTCCGCTGGGGCTCTTTGATCGGGAAGGAGTCAGCGCTCTGGTGTCCGCGCGGTTGATCACCAATGATTCCGACGGCCTCTATAAAGCCATGTTTCGCGGCCCGGTGTGCGTGGTTGCATCGTTGCTCGGATTCACCCCGGCGCAGGCGCGGGTCATCAGTGAACTGACGGCGGATTTCGCGGCGTGTCTGTCGCCGCTGAGCAATGACCTGCAACTGGCCGCAGCCCATCGGGCGGCGGAGCAATTGCGCGCTTACTTTATTGAATTGCTGGCGGATCCGAATCCGTTTCTCGCCGACATCCAACAGCGTTTTGTCGGCGAGGAGGATGTGCTGCTCGCCAACCTGATCGGCCTCTGTTCGCAGACATTCGAAGCCACCGCCGGGCTTATCGGTAATGCGCTGGTGGCGTTGCAGCGTCAGCCTGAATTACGCGCGGCGTCAGTGGATTCGTTGCTGGCTGAAGTCCAGCGCTTCGATCCTTCGGTACAGAACACCCGTCGATTTGTGGCGAACAGCTGTGAAATCGACGGCGTGCGGCTGGAAGCAGGTGACGTGATTCTGGTGCTGCTGGCCTCGGCCAATCGCGATCCGGCACTCAATGAAAACCCGGATCGCTTTATGCCGGATCGCCCGAATCGCCGCAGCTTCACGTTCGGCAGCGGTCGGCATCAATGTCCCGGACAGATGCTGGCAATGACGATCGCCAGCGCCACACTCACTGAAATCCTCGCCCGCGACATCGATCCGGGGCGATTCGCATGGCACTACCGGCCTTCGCTGAATGGGAGAATTCCGATGTTCAGCGAGGTGCAGCCTTAAGCGTTGCGCAATTCGATGGTCAGGTGCGAAAGTTCATGCACCGGCGCCAAGCGCTCACGGATCGCGTCGGCAGTCACGCCCGCCACCGCGACCACACTGACAATCGCCGCCCGCGCCTGCGGGCCGACCTGCCAGACGTGCAAATCGCTGATGCGCACATCATCGGAGGTTTCCAGCAGTTCGCGGATCTCCTCGGCCACGGGTTCATCGGTGGTGTCGAGCAACACGGCGGCGCTGTCGCGCATCAGGTTCCAGGCCCATTTGGCGATGACGATGGAACCGACGATGCCCATCACCGGGTCCATCCACACCCAGCCCAGATAGCGCCCGGCCAGCAGCGCGGCAATCGCCAGCACCGACGTCAACGCGTCCGCCAATACGTGCACGTAGGCTGAACGCAGGTTGTTGTCGTGATGGTGGTGATGGCCATGATCGTGGCTGTGGTCGTGACTATGGCCGTGGTCGTGATGGCTGTGGTGACCGGCCAGCAGAAAAGCGCTGAGCAGGTTGACGCCCAGGCCGACCACGGCAATCAAGGTTGCTTCGCCGAACGCCACACTGGTTGGCTGGAACAGACGGAAAACCGATTCCCCGGCAATCCCCAGCGACACCAGCCCCAGCACCATCGCCGAGGCAAAACCCGCCAGATCGCCGACCTTGCCGGTGCCGAAACTGTAGCGTCGGTTGTTGGCGTTACGCCGGGCAAAACCATAGGCCGCCGCCGCGATGCCCAAGGCGCCGGCGTGGGTCGCCATGTGGAAACCGTCGGCCAGCAATGCCATGGAACCGGTGAGATAACCGGCGGCAATTTCGCCGATCATCATCACGAAAGTCAGCACCACCACCCACAGGGTGCGGCGGGCGTTTTCATCGTGCGAAGCACCGAGAAACTGGTGGTTGTGGGAAAAGTCATCAACCTTGAGGGTCATGATGTCGGCGCTCACTTGGAATATCGGCGGATGGCCAGCAGCAACTCTTCCACGCCCTGGGCGCGGGCTTCGTCGCTAAGGTCGGGACGGGCGACATGCTCGCGGGCGTGGGCCTCGATGAACTGCTCCATCAAGCCATTGACCGCGCCGCGAATCGCCGCCATCAGGTGCAACGTCTTGGCACAATCGGCCTCGGACTCCAGCGCCCGTTCAACCGCCTGAACCTGCCCGGCAATACGCCGGACCCGGTTGAGCAATTCGCCTTTGTGTTCGTGCGTGTGCGACATACCTATACCTCCTACCCCTATATGGCGAGCATAGTCGCTGTTCCGATCGAGAGGGGCAAGGCCTGTTTTCGACCATCCGTCGCAGCTTGAATTTTTGACGTGAAAGGATTGAGGCGGAGCGTCAGTCGGCAACCGCCTCTGGAAGGTGTTTCAGAGGCAGGATCGTTGAGAACCCTCGTCTGTCAGGCCCATTGCAGTGGCGAGGACGACGAGAAGCAGAGGTCTACGTCCAGTTGCGCTGCAGCCGACAGGTTGACCAGCGCATCCAGAGAGAACTTGTCGATTTTGCCGTTGAGTACGTCGTTGAGGCGCGGCTGGGTGATGCCTAGACGCTTGGCCGCCTCCTTCTGCGGAAGCTCCCAGGCACGAATCGTTTCGCACAACGTGCGCATCAGCTTGGCCCGCAGGCGCATGTTGGCCGCTTCCTGCGGCGTGTCTTCCAGTGCATCCCAGACGCTTGAGAAACGCTGGGGTGGATTTTGATGATCCGTCATGGTTTAGCCTGATTCCTTGTGCTGGATGTGCCATGCAGGCTATATCGAAACCGATATAAATCAAGCTCGAAGTGGCTTATTAAATATCCAGTATCACAAAGCAGAAATGCGCGAGCCGGCACACCTGATAAGCCGACACAGAACCCTGTGGGAGCGAGCTTGCTCGCGATGGCGGACTGAAAAATGACGCATCATTTTGCCCCCATCCGGGAGGCTACATTGCCTTGCGCCTTTGCCTACAACTACGCCAGAATCCGCCGGCTTGTGCGGTTTGGAGCCTGCCCGTAACTTGATTCGCATCACTGAATGGTCAGTGAACGGGTTTAGTCGCTCGGTGGGTTTTAAGCTGCATAGAGTCATTTCTGTCAGGCATTTCTACGCCTGTACTTAATGGTAGCTGTGCGCAGGGCACCTTCGGGTGCGCCGGGAAAGCTTAGAACCACCGGTCGACTAACCTGCGCATAGCTGCCACCCAATTTGTTTAGTCGCAAATGACGGTGTAAGCCTCAATTGAAAGGTTCTAAGCAAATGATCAAGCCAACACCCAATCCTCCGGAAACAGACATCCAGTCCGAATCCGACCCAACCTCTCCCTACTCCACAACCGATTCAAAAAAACTCCACGAAGCCGCCGAGCGCGCCCTCGACCATTACCTGAAACCCACCGCCCCGAAACAGCACTGCCCCGGCCGCATGTTCCTCATCGCCCCCCACATCGATCAGCATGCCCTGCTGGCCCACGCCTGCGAGTCGATGGCTTCGGCCAGCGTGATGCTCAGCGACTTCGCCGCGCTGCTGGACCCGCCCTACCGCAGCACCGTGCTGGGCATCGCCCAAGTGGTGATGTGTGGCGAGCTCGCCGTGAACCGGGCGCTGGACACTCTCGATGCCACGACCTGAGGAACACCCCATGGAAAGCAAATCCGATGCACACGTCGTCGCCGCCCTGATCTCCATCGGCCTCAACGAGAAAGACAGCCAATGGGCCGAAAAGGCCTGTCTGCTCCTGCTCGAAAGCGAAAGAAAATCCATCGTCACCGCCGCCCTCGAGGCCCTTGTCCAACTCGCCCGCGATCACGGCAAACTGGACCGGAACCGCGTCATGCCGGCACTCCACAGCGTCAAACGCAGATTTCCGAGCCTGACCAGCACGGTTGCCGCGACGCTGGATGAGATGGCTATAGCTGCGTAACGCCTCAGGTAAAAGGCAAGAAAAAACCCGCTGGCTCCGTAAAAGGAGGCAGCGGGTTTGGCTTTTACAATCACAAGACTGGTGTCCCATGGGCATTATCGAGAGTGCTTTTTTGTAACAACCATCTGAGCTTCAGAAGCGTCCTACATCTTTCAAACTCTCATTCAGATAGCGTCCTCCACGCTTTGAAAAGATGAAACAAGGACGCTCATGCCTCGAAAAACACTCCTCCCCCGGATTCAAAATCCGCCGTCAGGTGACGGGCACCACATCACTACCCGCTTCATGACTGCTACCGAACTTGCTGCGCAGGATGCCAGACAAAAGAAATACGACGATATGCTGGCCAGACAACAAGCCTATGAAGATCGTTTTGTTCGGCAGACGCCACGACAGAGTCAACTCAGCGCCGTAGGTTGTGTATTCGCCAAAAGCTGCAACCTCCCCGATGGCGTCATCAACCATGAAAGCCCGGCAGGGTTTATTCCTGTCGAAAGGCTTGCCGACTTTGGAGCGTTCTCACTGCTTGGGGGGCGCGAAAGAGATGCGTCGGGAAACATTCCCCTCAAAAAAATCAGCGGTGCCAATTTGCCGTCCGCACTGGGCACGCTTGTGTTGGGCAGTCCCGCTTTTGCTGGCGCCGGCGCAAGCTCCACTTTCAGTGTTGGTGCAGTCACGGGCGGCGTTGCAGGAGGTGCATTGGCGGGAATGGTTGCACTTCTGTGGCCATCGAATCTGGGGGACAGTTCGCTCTATACCGAAGAACAGCTCAGATCACTGAAGGAGGGCCGAACACGTATCCGGCTGCACGTAGAGCAACAGGCCGATGGCCGTCTCAAAGGGTACGGGTACAACACTCAGAAGCGCCCTGACTGGGAAATGATTCCGGTCGTGCAATTCGTTGCTCAAGGCTCTCGACAAGTGGCTGACTTTGGCAATGGCATCACATTGACCTGGACGCCAGCCGTCGACCCATCCAGCACTTCGGTCATCCCGCCGCTGGAAAGTGCCCCGCAAACACCGACTATCTGGATTTATCCTCCCACCGAGCAAGCAGACAAGATCATCGTCAGCCCGCTTTATCCGCCAGAGTACGAGGATTTCATCCTTGTGTTTCCGGCCGACTCCGGTATCAAGCCTCTCTATATTGTCTTGGCGTTGGAGTTTGATGCTGCCAGTTATCATGGAAAGGCAGACACTCCTGTAAAGAGCAAAGGCCCTGTCAATGGTCAGGAAGCCTTGGAGAATTCAATTCAGGTAAAACCTACATCACCACGCAGAATCGGTGTCGATCCAGATACCAGCGAGTTCGTCGTCTTTGATCGCACAGGGGGCGATGTTTACCATGGACATGTCAGACCTTGGGACAAACTCCATCAGGATATGAAAAACGCGCTAATCAAAGCCAAGAAAGCGGATAACAAAGGCAACATTTTGGGAGCCAAGAAGTGAGCTTGACCTATAAAGACCCGTCTATTAGCCATGATGAAGCAGTGAGACTTCTTCAAAGCCGCACAGACACAGACGTTATCCAGGCTCTGATTTCTATTGGCCTCAACGAAGAAGACAGGATTTGGGCCCAACAAACTTGCTTGAAGTATTTCGACAGCAGCAATGAAGCCGTAGTCTCCTCCGCCATTACCGCTCTAGGCCACATCGCTCGCAGGCACGGCGAGCTGGACAAAGATGTCGCCCTCTCAGCGCTGGAAGAAGTAAAGACAAGATTCCCCTCCCTGGAAGGCGTGATCGCAGACACGCTTGACGACATTGAGGCATTTACCTGATTCATCGGGCCCTTGCATGCAGGACGTTGTGATCAGGAACGCCCCTCATCACAACGTACTCACCCACGAGCTTCAATCCTCCCGCGTCAAAACCTCAAGCAACTCAATCTCGAACACCAGATTCGAATTCGGCGGAATCTTGCCCATCGTCCGCTCGCCGTAACCCAGATGCGCCGGCACCAGCAGCTTGCGCTTGCCGCCAACCTGCATCCCCATGATCCCCTGATCCCAACCCTTGATCACCCGACCGGTGCCGATCACACACTGGAACGGCTTGCCCCGGCTCCAGGACGAATCGAATTCGGTGCCGTCTTCCAGCCAACCGGTGTATTGGGTGGTGATCAACGCGCCTTTGACGGCGGCTTTTCCGTCGCCGGGCTGAAGATCGATTATCTGCAGTTCATCATTCATAACATTCGCTCTATTGTTCCGCTGGCCGCCGTTTTCCCAGAAATACCGGCCATTGGCAACCGTTTGACCCTACGTCGGCCGTGATGGATGATGGCCACCCGCTACCAATCCTGATCGATACGCCATGACAGCGACGCTTGAATGACTCAACTCTGGATCAGCTTCGCCATTGTCGTTGTGCTGTTGGTCGTGATCGCCGTTCTGATCCGCCGAGTGCGCGAGCTTCGTCAGCAACTCGCCGAGTATCGCGAACTGCTCACCCGCGCCGCCGAGGGCCAGAACATCCGTCAGGATGGCGACGCCGACCGCTTCAAGCGCAGCCAGTATTTTGCGCGGATCGGCACTTGGGATTGGGAAGTCGACACGGATCGACTCTATTGGTCCGACGCAATATTCGGCATGTTCGGCTTCAAGATCGGCGAAGTGACACCCTCCTACGCGCTGTTCTGTTCCTGCGTACACCCCGATGACCGCGCCAGGGTGCGCGCGGGGGAATTGCGATGCCTGGAGACCGGCGAAAACCACGACGAGGAGTACCGCGTGGTCTGGCCCGACGGCACAATCCGCTGGCTGCGGGAAACCGGCAATGTGGTGCGCAACGATCACGACGCGGTGATCAAGATGATGGGCGTGGTGCGCGACATCACCGAAGAAAAGGCCTCGGCCAGCTACCTCCAGCACCTCGCTCATTTCGACCCGTTGACCGGCCTGCCCAACCGCCTGGTGCTGGAAGAACGGCTATCGGAAGCACTCGAACATGCCCGCATGACCGAAACGCGGGTGGCACTGGTGTTCATCGATCTCAACGGCTTCAAGGGGATCAACGACCGCTACGGTCACGCCGCCGGCGACCGCGTTCTTATCACCACCGCTGCGCGCCTGAAACGCATCCTGCGGGTCAGTGACACCGTTGCGCGGATCGGCGGCGACGAATTCGTGGTCATCCTGCAAGGCCTCGCCCCCGGCCTGAACCTGCAGGACGAAGCTCGCAGCATCTGCCAGAAAATCTTCATCGAACTGTCCCCGCCGATCCCCATCGGCAACGAACAACGCCACATCGGCACCAGCCTCGGCGTCGCCGTCTTCCCCGACCACGCACCGACCATGGACCGGTTGCTGCACATTGCGGATCTGGCGATGTACGAGGCCAAGCGCAGCGGGAACAATCAGTATCGATTGGGCGGCGGACAGGCGTTGAGCCATAGCCGGATCGACTGAGTCTCAGTTTCAACGTGTGCCAAACACGACTCTTATCAAGGACTAGTACAATGCTCTTCAACCAGGTCGAGACTCACCATCTACACTTTCTCCAAAACCCATTGAGAAACATCGACTACCTGGATAAATATTGCACAAAGCCAAGTCTATACACTCGATTACTATACCGCTTTCCGATTACGCGCACCCTACTTGGAGAAAACCAAATAAAATCCCTAATTGGTGATGCGCTGAAGAAAAATCTGCTCGAAATAAAACATTCATACAAGTCGGAGCTCAAACCAACGCCAGAACTAATTGGCGAAAAACACCTTGAGTTGCACCTCAACACGCTCACCCAATACTTCAATATAGAAATATCTCCATCTTTTTTAAGCAGAACCACCGAAAGCGATCATGAGCAAATTAAACTCTATCTAAAATCAACTCTTTTCACCAAGCTTGAATACACCTGCAACCGTATAAGTGAAAACCTTGATCTTGATGACTCTTATCTTCACTCAACCTTGGCACATCAGCAACTTTGGACTACCTATTTCCTGAGCGAAATTTTCTTTCTATTGTCCTTGGGGCTTATGCAAGCACAATATCGTAAAGATGAAATCCTTATCAGACCTACACGAAAATTGATGCCGAGCTTGCGAAACAGATGGCTGGCGGAAACATCAGAAGCTCATTCCAATATGACTGATCGTGTTTTTCTGCAGGAATTTGGAAAATCACTCGCCCAAGGAAAACCACTCTCGATTGAAGCAAAAGAAATGCTAACCGACTATATACTTGACAAATGCCTTTCCATCCACGTCAGGTATCTCTCTCCAAAGCTTAAGGAAAACAGCAGATATCAGTACCTCCGGGACATTGTGTTCGTCGCACTATTTCTTGAAATGCGATCAATTCACGGAAATCGAAAAACTCATTACGCGGCATTCTCTAGATATATTACTGCTGGATCCTTGAGTTGTATGACGAGCGCTTTGACCTGTGATTCGCTACCCAAAGTCGACACTGCGCAAAGCTTCATATCGGTACAGGGCAGTGAATACATTCGAGGCGCTCTCAACTTCAAATACGGATTGAAAAAATTGGTAGGCATTCTTTTGGGGAACACCAAAGACCCTAAGAACAAGCATGACGTCAAGAGTTTAATTGGAAACAACTTTGAACAGGAACACATGATTGACTACATTAAAAATATTGCAGAAAAGCGTTTCAAGGTTCATCCAGGGTTCAAAGCTGAAAAAAATGCAAAAGTACCAGATTACGACATCGACTTGGTTCTTGAAGACACGACCTACGACACTTTTTACTTCATCCAAGCAAAGTACCGCCTAAGCTCTCAACCGACGTTCCTGAGTGAACAATATGAAGTCATGCAGAAATCCGATTTTAAAAAAGGTTACGCCATACAACTACTAACACTTAAAAACAACCTTAACGAACCAAGCATTAGAAAAAAACTCAACGATCGCGGACTATCATCGGCCACTTCAAACAACACCCACTTCATCCTCCTGCACAATTTGCCTTTCCTTAATTTTCACAGCACCCAAGGTGTCGCTTTCTACGAGTGGAATCTTTTCCGAAACTTACTGAAAAATGGAAAAATCTCGATTGGCCATGACTTGATCATCACGGAAGAGCACACATTAACCGACGAACAACTCAACGAGCCTGATCGTATCGTCGATGCTTACTTTGGAGAGACACTTAGCGGCAGGCAAAATCGTGCCGGTTACGCTCTTTATCGAAATACTAAAGCTGTCTGCCAATTGGGCGAGATGAAAATTCGCTGCGACGTTTTGTGAAGATAAAATTCCAGGCTGTTGACGGTCGGCAAGAAAGTGCTGACCGTCATTTAATGGGCTGTATTAACGCTCCACCGGCTTGATATCCACAATCGTCCCGTTGGTAATCATCACCATCACGTATTTGTCATTGATCTGCACCCACTGCGCCTGCGGTTCCGGCTGCTTGAGGCCTTTCTGTTTCCAGTTTTTGATGGCTTTTTCGCTGCGCTGGTAAATGTCCGGGGCGCGGTCGTTGACGTTCAGTTCGCGGTTGCCGGTCGGTGATTGTTCGACAGTGTCGTTCGAGGTTTGCGCCGCTTGAACGAGTGGGCTGATCCCGGCGATGCCGGCGACGAGGGCCAGGCTGGCGATTAGGGTCTTGTTGTTCATCGGTGAACCTCCTGAAATGTGTGATACCTGAACTCCGACTGCGGGGTTCTGGAATCATTCCTTGTTTTTTGATGATGCTGAACCGGAGATTGTAGTCGCGCCCCGGAACGCGATCCGGGCTAACCCGCCACCGGGCCAATACAGTCAACGGCATCCATTTGCGATAAGATCGCGCGCCCCTGCCGAGTGAATAAGGACATCACCGTGAAGATCTACCTCATCGTCAATCTGGTATTGCTTGCGCTGCTGGGGCTCTACGCTGTCAATCTTTTCAACAAGCTTGTTGCCCGGCGCAACGAGATCAAGAACGCATTTGCCCAGGTCGAAGTGCAGCTCAAACGCCGCTATGACCTGATCCCCAATCTGGTCAGCATTGCCAAGGGTTATCTGGCCCATGAGCGCGAAACCCTTGAAGCGGTGATCGCCGCACGCAATGCCGCCGTGGCCGGACTTGAGGCTGCACAGGCGAAACCGGGCAGCGCCCAGAACATCGCGCAATTGGGGCGGGCGGACAGCGCACTCAGCAGCGCGGTGGGTCGCTTGAACCTGACGCTGGAGGCTTATCCGGAACTCAAGGCCTCGCAGAACATGCAACAACTGAGCGAAGAGCTGAGCAGCACCGAAAACAAGGTGAGTTTCGCGCGGCAGGCGTTCAACGATGCGGTGATGGCCTACAACACGCTCAAGCAGAGCTTTCCGGCGGTGCTGCTGGCGGCCAGTTTTGGCCATCGCGAGGATGCGGTTCCGTTGAAGTTTGCCGATACGCTGGCCATCAAGACCGCGCCCAACGTTTCTTTCTGACTTCTTCTCTCCATGGAGGGCTCGATGAACTTTTTCGAACGACAAACCCAGGCCCGAAACCAGACGCAACGGCTGGTGTGCATGATGATTCTGGCGATTGTCATGCTGATCGGGATGACCAGCCTGCCCTTCGTCTTCAATGGTTTTGAGGATTACCTGAGCGGGACTGGCACGCTGGCGGACGCGTTTCTGGCAATGGCCGTTATCGCATCGTTCATTAGCAGCATCGTGGTGATTGGCGGTCTGCTGAAATATCGGCAGCTGCGCGCGGGCGGCAAGGTCGTCGCGGAGAAACTGGGTGGCCGCCTGCTCAATGGCAATGTGCGAACCCTGGACGAGCAGCGGTTGATGAACGTCGTCGAAGAAATGGCGATTGCCTCCGGCACCTGCCTGCCAGCGGTGTATCTATTACCCGACGAAAGCATCAACGCCTTCGCGGCCGGATTTAAACCGGAGGACGCGGCCATTGGTGTGACCCGTGGCGCGGTGACGCTGCTGACCCGGGAAGAACTGCAAGGAGTGATCGCCCACGAATTCAGCCACATCTTCAACGGTGACATGCGCCTAAACACGCAACTGGTGGCAGTGGTGCACGGCCTGTTGGTGCTGGGGCTGGCCGGCACTTACATAATGGCCAGCCTGCTCAAGCGCGACAAACGCGACGTGCGGTTGATGCTGGTGGTTTTTGCGCTCGGTTTCGCACTGTGCGTGGCCGGATTTATCGGAAATCTCTATGGCAATTTGATCAAGGCGGCTGTCAGTCGCCAGCGTGAATTCCTCGCCGATGCCAGCGCGGTGCAATACACGCGCAATCCGCAAAGCATTGTCGGCGCCCTGAAAAAAATCGGCGCCCATAAACAAGGCTCCGTCATCAGCTCCCCCCGTGCCGCCGAGTTCAGTCATTTGTTTTTCAGCACCGGCGGCTCAGGTTTGCTGAGCCGGATGTTTGCGACCCACCCTGATCTGAGCGTGCGGATTCGTCGAATCGATCCGCAGTGGGATGGGAGTTTTACGACGGCTGCCGCAGCGGGCAAACCGGTGCCTGATCAGATGACGGCAACGGCGGATTGATTCAGACTCCACGTCCACGGATGGCTAGATGAATTTCTTTGAACAACAGTGCCGGGCCAAACGTCGCTCGGTGCAGCTCGTGATCCTGATGTTTCTCGCCGTACTCGGCTTGATTCTTGTGTCCTTCATGCTACTGATTCTGCCGATCTCGTACGGCAAAACGCTCGAGGATCTTGCGGAAAACTGGCAGTTTTTCGCGATCATTGCAGCGCTGGTAACGGGTGTTGTGTTGCTCGGCGGGCTGGTCAAATACATCGAACTGAAAGGGGGCGGCAAAGTGGTCGCGCGCCGTTTGGGTGGTCGTCTGATCAACCATGACGCGCGGACTCTGGAAGAGCGCCGCCTGGTCAACGTAGTGGAGGAAATGGCCTTGGCGTCCGGCACCGCAGTCCCTCCCGTGTATCTGCTGCCAGATCTGGGCATCAATGCATTTGCTGCCGGCCTCGCTCCTCAGGATGCAGTGATTGGCGTCACTCAAGGTGCGATAAGCCTGTTGTCACGCGATGAACTGCAAGGCGTTATCGCCCACGAATTCAGCCATATCTATAACGGCGACATGCGCCTGAACACTCAACTGGTAGCGATCGTCCATGGGATCATGGTGATCGGGTTGGCGGGAAACCATCTCTTGCGCGGTCTTGAGGACACACCACACTCATCTGCCAATCGTAAGCAGCCGACCATTCTGGTCAGCATGTTTGGCACTGCGCTGTGCATTGTCGGATTCTCCGGGACGTTCTTCGGCAACCTGATCAAGGCTGCAGTCAGCCGGCAACGCGAATTCCTGGCCGATGCGACCGCCGTGCAATACACCCGCAACCCCGACAGTATTGCCGGGGCACTGAAGAAAATCGGCGGATACAAAATGGGCTCGACCCTCAAGGCCGCCCGTGCCGCCGAGTTCAGCCACCTGTTTTTCGGCCCTGGCACTTCCAGCTCTCTTCTGCTCTCGGGCCATCCGGATCTGCGTGAACGCATTCGCAGGATAGACCCTGACTGGGACGGGACTTTTGTGAACATCGCCGCACCAGCGCAAGACTCGATGGTAGCCAGAACCGTACAGGCAGCGACGCCAAAACAGCTGCCATAGCACGCCATTGATCTGCATAGCGCATCAATCCATGCCAACAATGCAATTAACAAATCGATCCTTGCGCGCCACTATCCGCCCCAATAAGAACCGTGCGCCGCCTCCCCGTCGCGCACGTCATAAAAGCGGTGGAGTACTTTTCTATGACAGCCTCAATCCCACACGGCGGCTCGCGGGCCGGCGCCATTTTCCGGGTGACCTCGGGTAACTTCCTCGAACAGTTCGACTTCTTTCTGTTCGGCTTCTACGCCACGCAGATTGCGGCGGTGTTCTTTCCGGCGAGCAGTGAGTTCGCGTCCCTGATGATGACTTTCGCAGTGTTCGGCGCAGGCTTTTTGATGCGTCCGCTGGGGGCCATTGTGCTCGGCGCGTACATCGATGACGTCGGTCGGCGCAAAGGGTTGATCGTCACCCTGTCGATCATGGCCAGCGGCACGATATTGATTGTGCTGGTGCCCGGATACGAAACCATCGGTCTGTTCGCCCCGGCGCTGGTGTTGATCGGAAGGCTGTTGCAAGGCTTCTCCGCCGGTGCGGAACTGGGCGGGGTTTCGGTGTATCTCTCGGAGATCGCTACACCCGGTCGCAAAGGCTTTTTCACCGCCTGGCAGTCGGCCAGTCAGCAGGTGGCCATCGTCGTCGCAGCAGCGCTCGGTTACGGTTTGAACCAATGGATGGCGCCGGAAGCGGTCGCCGATTGGGGCTGGCGGATTCCGTTTTTCGTCGGCTGCATGATCGTTCCGTTCATCTTCTTTCTGCGGCGCAATCTGGCGGAAACCGAAGAGTTCGCCGCTCGGAAACATCGTCCAAGCATGAAGGAAGTGTTCCGCACCCTCGGCCAGAACTGGGGCGTGGTGCTGGGCGGGATGCTGATGGTTGCCTTGACCACCACCGCGTTCTACTTGATCACCGTGTACGCACCGACCTTCGGTAAAACCGTGCTGCACCTGAGCACATCGGATGCGTTGCTGGTGACGCTGCTGGTGGGCGTTTCCAACTTCTTCTGGCTGCCGATTGGCGGTGCATTGTCCGATCGCGTCGGCCGCCGTCCGGTGCTGATCGCCATGGCGCTGCTGGCGCTGGCCACCACGTATCCAGCGCTGTCGTACCTGGTGCAGGCGCCGAGCTTCAGCCACATGCTGCTGTCGCTGTTGTGGCTGTCGTTTATCTACGGCCTGTACAACGGCGCAATGATTCCGGCGCTGACCGAAATCATGCCGGTGGAAGTGCGGGTGGCCGGTTTCTCCCTGGCTTACAGCCTCGCCACTGCCGTGTTCGGCGGATTCACTCCAGCGATGTCGACCTTCCTGATCCAGTACACCGGCGACAAAGCCGCACCGGGTTACTGGATGAGCATCGGCGCGCTCTGCGCATTGTGCGCGACGCTTTATCTGTATCGCCGGGCCGGCGGTCGTCTGCAACCTGTTACTGCCTGAGAACATCACCATGAAAAAACTGTTTACCGTTACCGCCCTGCTCGCCGGTCTTGCGTTCAACGTTGCGGCCCAGGCCGAAGAACTGCGGGTCATGACTTCCGGCGGTTTCACCGCCGCCTACAAGATCCTCGGGCCGAAATTCGCCGCCGCCACCGGCAACACGCTGGACACCCAACTCGGCCCGTCGATGGGCAAGGCGCCGGAGGCAATCCCCAATCGCCTCGCCCGTGGTGAAAAGGCCGACGTGGTGATCATGGTCGGCTACGCCCTCGATGATCTGATCAAGCAAGGCAAGGTCGACCCGGCTTCGCGTGTGGAGCTGGCGGATTCGCGGATCGGCCTGGTGGTGCGCGAAGGCGCGCCGAAACCGGACATCAGCAACGTCGACGCCCTGAAGAAAACCCTGCTCGACGCCCAGTCGGTGGCCTACTCCGACAGCGCCAGCGGCGTGTACATCGAGCAGCAATTGTTCAAGAAACTCGGCATCGAAGATCAGCTGAAACCGAAGGCGAAGATGATCCCGAAAATCCCGGTCGGCTCGGTGGTCGCCACCGGCGACTATCAACTGGGCTTCCAGCAGGTCAGCGAATTGCTGCCGGTGCCGGGGGTGAGTTTTGTGGCGAAGATTCCTGAATCGGTGCAGTCGGTAACGCGGTTTGCAGCGGGGATTCCGGTGGGTGCGCAGCATCCGCAGGAAGCCAAGGCGTTGCTCGCTTATCTGGCCGCACCTGCAGCCCAGCCTGACGTGCAGGCCACCGGTCTGGATTCGGTCAAGCGCTGACCGTCGGCGGCTGGACTTTCATTTCCACCACCAGCCGCTCCAGCTCCAGTGCCGCCGGGGTCAGCGTACGACCCCGGCGTTTGATGATGCCGACGCTGCGCATCACTTGCGGATCGGTCAGCGGCACCCGCGTCAGAATCGGATGATCCGCCGCCGGCATCGCCATCAGCGGCACCGCCGCCACACCCAATCCCGCTTCCACCAGACCAATCATGGTCGTCACATGCCGCGTCTCGCAAATGCTCGGGCGCTGCGGCACCACTTTGGCCAGGGCCTGATCCAGCAGAAAACGGTTGCCCGAGGTCTTGTCGAGCGAGATGTAATCCTGCCGGTAGAACTCGTCCCAGGTCACACTACTGCTTCCGGCCAACGGATGATCGCGGCGACAGGCGACTACGTAGCTCTCCTGCACCAGCGGCTCGAAATCCACGCCCGCCTCCTGGGTACCCATGAAACTCAGACCGAAATCCGCCTCGCCGTTGACCACCGCGCTCAGCACGTCGTGGGCGCTGGAATCGAGGACTTTGACTTTGATTCGCGGAAACTGCTGGTGATAACGGGCGACCACGCTCGGCATGAAGTAGTACGCCGCCGACGGCACGCAAGCGACGGTTACGTGGCCCTGCCGATTCGAGGCGACTTCGCTGATGCCGAGCAACGCGACGTCCAGATCGTCGAGCAAACGTTCGACGCTGGGCATGAAACCGCGTCCGGCCTGGGTCAGACTGACCTTGCGCGTGGTGCGTTCGAACAGCTTCACGCCGAGGGCGTCTTCGAGCTTTTCGATGCGTCGGCTCAGGGCCGGTTGCGACAGGCGCACGGTGTCGGCGGCCTTGCGGAAACTGCCCTGCTCGACCACGGCGCGAAAGGCTTGCAGGTCGTTGAGGTCGAAGTTGATGGCCATGGAAAACTCGAAGGAATTGATTCGCTGAGGCTATAAATGTAACCAATTGATGCAAATTATTACAGAAGCACATCTGCTCAATCAGGCTCTGCGCTGGATCTGCAATCATTTCAGCCTTTATCCTTGTCGCCCCCCGCCGTACCGCGTTACTGGAGTTCCGCTCATGCCCCATGAAGGCAATCTGTTGCAAGCCGCCGTCGTCTTTCTCTTCGCCGCCGTGCTCACCGTTCCCCTGGCCAAGCGCCTGCAACTGGGCGCGGTGCTCGGTTATCTGTTTGCCGGGGTGATCATCGGCCCGTCGGTGCTGGGCCTGATCGGCAATCCGCAAAGCGTCAGCCATATCTCGGAACTGGGGGTGGTGCTGCTGTTGTTCATCATCGGGCTCGAGCTGTCGCCGCGACGTTTGTGGGTGATGCGCAAATCGGTGTTCGGCGTGGGCCTGGCGCAGGTGCTGCTGACCGGTTCGGTGATTGGTGTGCTGGCGCTGTCGGTGTTCGGCCAGCCGTTGAACAGCGCGATTGTCTTGGGCTTGGGTCTGGCGCTGTCGTCCACCGCGTTTGGCCTGCAAAGCCTCGCCGAGCGAAAGGAACTGACCAGCCCCCACGGTCGGCTGGCGTTTGCGATTCTGCTGTTCCAGGACATCGCCGCGATCCCGCTGATCGCGCTGGTGCCGATGCTCGCGGGGGTCGATCACCACACCAGCACCGCCGACGACGTGCGCCACAGTTTGCAGGTGCTCGGCGGCATCGCGGTGGTGGTGATCGGCGGACGTTATCTGCTGCGTCCGGTGTTCCGCATCGTGGCGAAAACCGGTCTGCCGGAAGTCTCCACCGCCACCGCGTTGCTGGTGGTGATCGGCACCGCGTGGCTGATGGACATGGTTGGTGTGTCGATGGCGTTGGGCGCGTTTCTTGCCGGGTTGCTGTTGGCGGATTCGGAATATCGCCATGAGCTGGAAGCGCAGATCGAGCCGTTCAAGGGCCTGCTGCTGGGGCTGTTTTTCATCAGCGTCGGCATGGGCGCCAACCTCAGTCTGCTGCTCAGCGCGCCGATCACGGTGCTGGGGCTGACGCTGTTGCTGATCGCCCTGAAGTTGCCGTTGTTGTTTGTAGTCGGGCGTCTGGCCGGTGGATTGAACAAGGTCAGCGCGATTCGCCTCGGCATCGTGCTGGCGGCAGGCGGTGAGTTTGCTTTCGTAGTGTTCAAGATTGGCCGCGATCAAGGCCTGTTTGAACCACGTCTGTACGACCTGCTGGTGCTGACCATCACCCTGTCGATGGCCGTCACGCCGCTGTTGCTGCTGGTCTGCGCACGGCTGGTCAGCCCGAAGGTGCAGCCGGTGGAAGTGCCGGAGAAATTCCGCCAGATCGAGACCGAATCCCCACGGGTAGTGATCGCCGGCATGGGCCGTATGGGGCAGATCGTGGCGCGGATCCTGCGGGCGCAGAACATCAAGTTCGTGGCGCTGGACACCTCGGTGGAAACCATCGAACTGTCGCGCAGTTTTGGTGGCGTACCGGTGTTCTACGGTGACCCGATGCGTCCGGAAATCCTCAGTGCGGCCAAGGTCGGTGAAGCGGAGTACTTCGTGATTGCCACAGATGATCCGGAAACCAACATCAAGACCGCCGAGATCGTGCGCAAGCTCTACCCAGACATGAAGATCATCGCCCGGGCGCGTAACCGGCAGCATGTTCATCGGTTGGTGGATGTGGGGGCCGATCCGATCCGGGAGACCTATTACTCAAGTCTGGAAATGAGCCGCCGCACCCTGGTTGGCCTTGGCTTGACCCAGGCTCAGGCCGATGCGCGGATCAAGCGCTTCAAGCACCATGACGAACAGGTGCTGGAAGCTCAACACGCGGTGTACGACGACGCGGCCAAAGTGCTGCAGACCGCCCAGGAAGCGCGGGCGGAACTGGCCCGGCTGTTCGAGTCGGATCAACTGGAAGAACAATCGGGCAAGTCCTGAGTTCTTGCTGATCGTTCCCACGTCGAGACGTCGAACCGTCCGCGTGGGAATGCAGCCCAGGACGCTCCGCGTCCCTTCCAGAGCTGGAACGCGGAGCGTCCCTTGAGGCATTCCCACGCGGAGCGTGGGAACGATCAGATGGGAGCCAGCAGGCTCAGGCTATCTCCAGCTCCCTCTCTTCTTTGGCCGGCACCACTTCAAACCGGTCCGCCAGAAACGGCGTGATGTCCAGCGGCAGCGGTTCATCGTTGACCAGCTTGTCCAGCAACACCCCGGTGATCGCCGACGTCAGCACCCCGGTGCGGAAATGCCCGCAGGCGTTGAGATACCCCTCCACCCCGGCCATCGGCCCGAGAATCGGCAATTCGTCCGGCGAGCCCGGCCGCAACCCGGCCCAGGTGCGTTTGAGGTTGATATCCGCCAGTTCCGGCAAACAACGCACCGCGCCCTGCACCAGCCCGGCGATTTCCGGCCAGGTGGTGGTGACGTCGAAGCCCTTATCCTCGGTGGTGCTGCCGATCAGGATTTCGCCGTTGTCCTTCTGCGCCATGTAGCAATCGCTGGTGGTCAGGCAACCGTTGAGGATTTTCGGCAGACGTTCGGTCAGCAGGATCTGGCCTTTCACCGGTTTCACCGGAATGCGAATGCCCGTGGCCCACTCGCTCAAATCCGCCGCCCAAGCGCCAGCGGCGTTGATCAGGGTCTTGCAGTGAAACACCCCGGCTTCGGCCGTCTGCACCCCGGTCACTCGCGTGCCGTGATGCAACACGCCGGTGATGTTGGTGTTGACGAACATGTCCACGCCATTCTGCCGGGCGCCTTCGGTGTAGGCGTCGGCCAGGCGGAACGGGCTGACCTGGTGGTCGCAGAGAAACTCCAGCGCCCCGCGCGCTTCATGGCTGACGCTCGGTTCGGACTCGCGCAATGCCGCCTGATCCAGCCAGCGCACCTGATCGGCCAGGTGCGGGATGCAGCCGACGATGTGCTCGGCGTACAACCGGTCTTCATCGTCATAGATCACGAATTTGAGCCCGGTCTTTTCGAACTTGAAATCCATCCCGTGATTGTCACGCAGCTCACGGTGCAACGCCGGGTACAGCGCGTTGGACTGCAAGGCAAAATCGAAGAACGACGGCGGCAGGATGTGCGGCGTGCTGGAGTCAACCGCCACCGCCGCGCCCTGGGTTTCGCGCTTGCGGTTGGCCGACATCATGCGGAAGAAAATCACCCCGCAACCCAATCCCACCGACTCGCCAATCGCCCACAAACCACCGGCCGAAGCGCGGGTCGCGTTGCCCGGACGCTTGGCGTCGATCAGCGCAACCTTGAGGCCTTTGCGCTTGGACAATTGGTAGGCGATGGACGCGCCGATCACACCGCCGCCGGCGATGACCACGTCATAGAACTTACTCATGGGAAACGGCCTCCGTGCCGAGGGACTGGAACGCGGAAAAAGGAATCGGATCGATGGGGAAGCGCGGCCGCAGCCAGCCGACATCCTTGCGCCCGGTGGACTGACGCAAGCGGTCGCTGCAATAGCCGACGCACATCCGCCCCTGACAGTCGCCCATGCTTACGCGGGTGCGCATTTTCAGGCTGGCGATGTCTTGCACGCCCTGCTCCAGCGCGCGGTCGATGTCGGCGCGGGTCGCGTGTTCGCAGCGGCAGATCACCGTGTCGGCAGCCGGCAATGCGGTCTGCCCGACGCCGCGTTCGGTGTAGCGATCCACCGCCGCGCGGAAGCGCACGATGGCTTTGAGTTTGCCCAGATAACGGTCGCGACGGACGCGCGCCAGTTCCTCTTCGAGCACACCGCGTTGCAGCAGGATCGAGGTCGCCGCGATCTTGCCGGCCAGCATCGCCGCTTCACCGCCGCGAATCCCGCCCATGTCACCGGCCAGATGCACGTGGGGCTCGCTGCTTTGCTGCCAGATGTTGGCGTTGGCGCGCAGGTAACCGTCGTCGCTGAAGCCGTGATCCAGGCCCATTTGCTGACTCAGTTGCGTGCGCGGAATGAAGCCGTAGCCGACCGCGAGTGTCTTCGCCTCGAAGCGTTCGACGCGACTCATGTCCGGCTCCCACGTTGCCGAGTACGGCGCCACGCTGACGCTTTTCAGTTCGCCTTCGCCGTGCGCTTCGACCACGCCCCAGCCGTAGTTCATCGGGATGCCATGCAGTTTCAGATAAGCGAGCATGCTCAAGCCATCGAGGAACAGTTGCGGCTTGTTCAGCAGTGCCAGACTTTCCTTGGCGATCTTGCCGAACGCGCAGGCCTCGTAGACCCCGGCCACGCTCACACCCGACGCATGCAACTGAGTCGCCACCAGCGGCAACAGCGGCCCGGTACCGGCGATCACCACCGGCCCCTGCGGTTTGACCACGCCACTTTTGATCTGCAATTGCAGGCCGCCGAGCATGATCACGCCGGGCAGCGTCCAGCCTGGAAACGGCACGCTGCGTTCATGGCAACCGGCGGCCAGCAGCAACTGCGGGTATTCGATTTCGTGCAGACGCTCGTCGCCGTCCAGCACCACCAGCGAGCGCGTGCCTTCGGCGCCGACCACGCGGTGGTTGAGGCGCACGTCGATCAGCCCGGACTGCTCCTGAAAATCACCGTGTAGTTTGCCCAGCGCCTCGGCATAGCGCGGCCCCAGGTAATCCAGCTGCACGCCGTCACGCAGCGGCCCGCGATAGACCACGCCACCCAGGCGCGAAGCCTCTTCGAGCAAGGTGCAGCGCACCCCGTGCAGGGCCAGTTCGATGGCCGCGGCCATTCCCGCCGGACCACCGCCGACGATCACCGGATGCAGGCTCATACCACCTCCTGCCCGTGAATACGGTTGACCTGGGTTTCGATCAGCATGCCCTCGCGTACCACGGTCTGGCAGGCGCGGCGCTTGTGCCGGCCGTTGATTTTCACCAGGCAGCACTGGCACACGCCCATGCCGCAATAGGCACCGCTGATCTGGTTGTGATCGTTGCGCGCGACCTGGCGCACGCCGAGGGACTGAATGACGCTGAGCACGGTTTCGCCGATGGCGGCGGTGACCGGCTGGCCGTTGATGTGGACAGTCATATCCGCCTGCGCCAAAGGCTGGATATCGAAGGTTCTTTCTAGGCAGTGCATTGCAATGATCATCCGTGAAAAGTTCAGGTGAGGTTGAAACAGCTCCTTGCTGCACTACACCTCGCCGGCACGTCGGGTGTTATCTCTCTATCGGGCCGGCAGGTTGGTTCCGCTCGCGCAGCAAAGTGCGCGCAAGCAATGTAGTCGATCCAGCGGCAAGGGCCTGGAAATTTCACGGTAGGGGATATTGCGCCGACGAATATTGATCCAGGCCATGGAAATGACTGGTCGGTTCTGCGCCTTCGGCCCCGCGCAGAAAGCAAAAAGCCGCTTCAACCCGAAGGTGGAAGCGGCCAAGGCATGTGCCTCAAGGAATCAGTGCACGAACAGGGCGATCAGGATGATGATCGGGATTGGAACGCCGAGGAAAAACAGCAGTAGTGAGCGCATGGTGGTTCTCCTTGATTAACGGACTGGCGGCAGCGTGGTCGTGGTGTAGGTTTCGACTTCGACGTACTCGACCGCATCCCGGCGGCGACCGCCGAAGGTGGCCGAGAGGCTGGCGAAGAACGCACCGGCCAGCAGCGCGATGAACATCCACAGCGAGGTCAGGGCAGCGACTTTGGCGGCAGTGTCGGCGGCTTGTTGCGCTTTCACTTTGGCGTCGGCGATTGCCTTCTGGGTGCGGGCGTAGATTTCATCGACCCGACGTTCGGCATCGGCTTGGGTCAGGTTGGTACGCTGGGCCACGAGTTGGGCGAGGTAGGTGCGGTCTTCGGCGCTGAGCTGACCGTTGGCCAGGCTCTGGGCGAAGATCCGGGTCACGGTGCCACGGGCGGCGTCATCGCTGACGGCGGCGGGACGATCGTCGCGGAACAGGCTGTCGACGAAGTAGCCGTACTGGTCACTGTCGGTGTTGCCGGCCGCCGTGCCGGCCGCTTGCGTCATGGCACCGGCAGCGCCGCCGACAACACTCGCACCGGCCTGCACGCCACCGCTGACGATGCTGCTGACCGAGCCGACCACCAGCGTTGCGGTGACCAGAGTCGCTACACACCAGGAGAGAAAGCCATGAGCGGTGTCGCGGAAATACACCTCGTCACCGTGCATGTTGGCCCACTTCACTCGCAAGCGGCCAGCGATGTAGCCGCCGAGCCCCGAAGCGATGATTTGCGTGGCCGCCAGCCAGATAATGGTGGAAATGCCCAGGCCCTTGGCGCTGACGCCCTCCCCGGCCCACGGTGAAACGGCGGAGAAGCCCAGACCGAAGCCCAGCAGCACGAGAATCAGCGACAGTGCCGCCGCAGCGGCAGCCCCTGCGAAGATCGCGCCCCAGGACACCCCCGAGACGTTGCTCGACTCTCCTTCGTAGGCAGGATAAAACCCATCAGAGGATCTATTCATTGTTGTAGTGCTCCAGGCATGAAAAATGGTGTTACAACTCGTCATCAGAGGAATTGCAGTGACCGTGCCAGTCGCCCACATTAAATAAATCGTTTGAATTCAATAGCTTAAAAAGTCTGAACTTCCTAAGACCATGCAAATTGCAACAACGGGTCGATAACAGCGGGTTTTATGCATTGGCACAAAAGCCCGGCCGTGGCGTTTGTATCCGCTAAAACATGAAAGTTAATTTAAAGCGCCGGCGCAAAATCTTGGCAAAATGCTGCCATTGCGTTTGAACAGACCAGCAGGCCCACCATGACTCGCATCCTCACCATCGAAGACGACGCCGTGACCGCCCGGGAAATTGTCGCCGAACTGAGCAGCCACGGCCTCGACGTGGACTGGGTCGACAACGGCCGTGAAGGCCTGGACCGCGCCGTCAGCGGCAACTACGACCTGATCACCCTCGACCGCATGCTGCCGGAGCTTGATGGCCTGGCCATCGTCACCACCCTGCGCACCATGGGCGTGGCCACGCCGATCCTGATGATCAGCGCCCTCTCCGATGTCGACGAGCGCGTGCGCGGCTTGCGCGCCGGCGGCGATGACTACCTAACCAAACCGTTCGCCACCGATGAAATGGCCGCCCGGGTCGAAGTATTGCTGCGTCGCCAGAACAGCAATGGCGCCCAGCCGACCACGTTGCAGGTGGCGGATCTGCAACTCGATCTGATCAGCCACGAAGCCCGCCGCGCCGAACAGGTGCTGACGCTGCTGCCGACCGAGTACAAATTGCTGGAATTCCTGATGCGCAACAGCGGCCAGATCCTGTCGCGGATGATGATTTTCGAAGAGGTCTGGGGCTATCACTTCGACCCCGGCACCAACCTGATCGACGTGCACATCGGCCGCCTGCGCAAGAAGATCGACCCGCCGGGCAACGTCCCGCTGATCCGCACGGTGCGAGGCTCGGGTTATGTCATTGCCGAACCCGTCTGACGGTTGGCGCTCCTCCAGCAGCCGCTTGCTGGCGCTGTATAGTTCGTTGTTCGTGGCCTGGAGCGCGATCCTCATGGGGGTCATGTACTTCGAGGTGTCCGGTTATCTCGACAATCTGGCCAAACATTCGCTGATGCAACGTCAGCATCTGTTTTCGCACTTTCGCGGCGATCAGCTGGAAGACGCGCTCGCCGCCAGCATGACCTTCGACATTCGTGGCATCGACGCCTACGGTCTGTTCGACGCTCAGCACCGTTACCTGGGTGGCGCGTTGCAGAGGATCCCCGAGGGCCTGCCGCTGGACGGCAAGATCCACATGCTCAGCGAATGCGCCGACTCCGACGACCCGACCCTGCCCGCCGACAGCTGCGACGCGGTAGCCACCCCGACCCGCGACGGTCGCTGGCTGGTGCTGCTGCGTGACAACGGCTCGCTGTTCGCGGTGACGAAGATCATTCTGCATGCGCTGCTCTGGGGCGTGTCGCTGACGATTGTGCCGGGGATTATCGGCTGGCATTTGCTGCGTCGTCGGCCACTGCGACGGATCCGGGCGATCCAGGCCAGCGCCCAGTCGATTGTCGCCGGCGATCTGACCCACCGTTTGCCACTGTCCAATCGCCGAGATGAGCTGGACATGCTCGCCGCCATCGTCAATGCCATGCTCGATCGCATCGAGCGCTTGATGAACGAAGTCAAAGGCGTGTGCGACAACATCGCCCATGACCTGCGCACCCCGCTGACCCGCTTGCGCGCGCAGTTGTATCGCATGCAGCAGCAGGCCGGCGAAGGCTCGCCGGAAGCGGCGCAACTGGATCTGGTGCTGGCCGAGGCCGATACGCTGATGGCGCGGTTTCGCGGTTTATTGAGGATTTCCGAACTGGAGGATCGTCAGCGGCGCTCGGGTTTTGTCGAGCTTGATCCGGTGTTGTTGCTGCAGGAACTGCACGAGTTCTATCTGCCGCTGGCCGAAGACGACGAGCTGCACTTCGAGCTGAACATGCCGGAAACTCTGCCGATGCTGAACGGCGATCGGGCGTTGCTGTTTGAAGCGCTGGCGAACCTGTTGAGCAACTCGATCAAGTTCACCCCGGCCGGTGGCACGGTGGTGTTGCGCGGGGTCAATGATGCGGGGCATACGCGGATCGAAGTGCATGACTCCGGGCCCGGCATTCCCGAGTCGGAACGGGAGGCGGTGTTCCAGCGGTTCTACCGCGCCGAGGGCGGGCAATTGCAGAACGGCTTTGGCCTGGGGCTGTCGATCGTCGCGGCGATCGTCAACCTGCATGGGTTCAGCCTTGAGGTGGGACGCAGCGATCTGGGTGGGGCGAAGCTGGTGCTGGATTGTCGGCAGAGCCTGATTTCACAGTCTTGAGATAGATCGTTCCCACGCTCTGCGTGGGAATGCAGCCCGGGACGCTCCGCGTCCCTTCCAGAGCTGGAACGCGGAGCGTCCCTTGAGGCATTCCCACGCAGACGGTTCGACGCCTCGACGTGGGAACGATCAGTGAACAAACTCAGGCGGGGTAGTTGGCGCGCAGCGCTCCGAGCCCGCCCTGATAGATCCCTCTAAACAGCGCCACCACTTCCTCATCAGTCACGCCCTTGGCCGTGAAGCGTCCCGACCACGTCACCTTCGCGCCCTGCCCTTGGGGCTCAACACGAATCGTCGCCAGATAATCGGTGGCCGGAAACGGTGCCTGCAGAATCGAATAGCTGTAGGTTTTGCCCGCGTTATCGAACGTTTCCAGACGCTCGACCACCACGCCACCGTCAGCGGTTTGCAGGGTGCGCACACGCCCGCCTTCGCTCAGTTCGCTGTTGGGAATGAACGGCAGCCAGTCCGGCAAGGTGTTGAAGCCGCCAATCAATTGCCAGACCTGATCGGCCGAAGCCGGGATGTCGATCGTTGCTGATGCTGTTGCCATAAATAAAAAGTCTCTCTCGATAAATTCAGATAGTCAGGCTGTCGACCACGCCGCCATCGACCCGCAAAGCGGCGCCGGTGGTGGCCGAAGACAGCGGTGAAGCGATGTAGGTAACCAGGTGCGCGACCTCTTCCACATCCGCCACGCGCTGGATGATCGAGCTCGGACGGGCCCGGCGCACAAAGGCGTCAGCCTCGTCCCGCAGGCTGCGCCCAGATTCGGCGGCGGCATCCTTGAGCATTTCTTCGACACCGTCGGTGAAGGTCGGCCCCGGGAGGATCGCGTTGACCGTAACCCCGGTGCCCGCCAGGCGTTTGGCAAGGCCATGGGACACCGCGAGGTTGGCGCTTTTGGTCACGCCGTAGTTGATCATGTCGGCCGGGGTGGCCACGCCGGATTCCGAAGACAGGAAGATCACCCGCCCCCAGCCCTGCTCGACCATCGCCGGCACGTAATGCCGCGACAGGCGCACGCCGGAGATCACGTTGATTTCATAGAAGCGCGTCCACTCATCGTCCGGCGCGTCGAAGAAATCCACGGCGTTGTAGATGCCGAGGTTGTTCACCAGGATGTCGGCTTTCGGTTCGGCGGCGAACAGTTTCTGCGCGCCTTCGGCCGTGCCCAGATCCGCCGTCAAACCGCGCAGTTGCGCGCCCGGCACCTTGTCTCGAATGCTTGCCAGCGCCTGCTCGACCTTGGCCGCGTCGCGACCGATCACCACCACCGTGGCGCCCGCCTCGGCCAGCGACTGGCTGATGCCCAAACCGATGCCCGCCGTGCTGCCGCTGACAATCGCCAGTTTTCCGCTCAGATCGATCTTCATGCTTTCACCTCGTCGATGGGTAATGGTGCACGTTCGGACACCAGTTTCGCTTCACGCATGGCCTGCCAGAAACCGGCCGGAATGACCGCCGACAGCGCCGCCACATCTTCAGCGATGCGCCCTGGTTTGCTCGCGCCGGGAATCACTGCCGCCACGGCCGGATTGGCCAGCGAGAATTGTAGTGCAGCCGCTTTGACATCGACGCCGTGGGCTGCGGCGATGCGTTTGATCTGCTCGACCCTGGCAACGATTTCAGGACTGGCTTTCTGGTATTCGAAGTGCGCGCCGCCGGCCAGAATCCCCGAGCTGTATGGGCCGCCGACCACGATTTCAACGTTCTGCGCCCGGGCCGAATCCATCAAACGCTGCAAGGCACGGTCGTGATCGAGCAAGGTGTAGCGGCCGGCCAGCAGGAAGCCGTCAGGCTGCGCCTCGGTCAGGTCCAGCGTCAACTCGCACGGTTCAACCTTGTTCACGCCCAGGCCCCAGCCCTTGATCACGCCTTCTTCACGCAGGCGGGTCAGGACTTTGAAGGCGCCGGTGCGTGCCTGATTGAAATACTCGAGCCATTGGTCGCCGTAGAAATCCTGAGCGATGTCGTGGACCCAGACGATGTCGAGGCGATCGGTTTTCAGACGCTTGAGGCTGTCTTCGATCGAGCGCAAGGTGGCGTCGGCGCTGTAGTCGTTGACGATCTTGTTCGGGCGACCGTGCTCGAACACCCCGCTTTTCTCGCCCAGATCCCGGGCGGCGGCGTCTTCGACTTCATCGAGAATTACCCGGCCGACCTTGGTGCTGAGCACATAGTCGTCGCGCTTGTAGCGGGACAGTGCTTCGCCGAGGCGGATTTCCGAAAGGCCCGAGCCGTAGAACGGCGCGGTGTCGAAGTACCGCACGCCGGCATCCCACGCTGCGTGCACGGTGGCTTGGGCTTCCTCTTCAGGAATGGCGCGGAACATGTTGCCCAGTGGCGCCGTGCCAAAGCCGAGTTGGCCGGGGAGTTTGTCTTTCAAGCTCATGATGCTGTCCTCGTAGTTCGTGGTCGGTGTTGACCGTTGAGCAGATCCTAGATTGCGCCACTCAGACCGTCCAAGACATAATCCGCAGCACTTGAGTCCCTAAAGGTCTGGCATGATCGACATCCGCCAATTGCGCTACTTCGTCGCCGTCGCCGAGGAAGAACACGTCGGCCGCGCCGCCGAGCGCCTGCACATTTCCCAATCGCCCCTGAGCCGGCAGATCGCCCAGCTGGAAGAGCGCCTGGGCCTGACCCTGTTCGAACGCAGCCAGCAGCGCATCCGCCTGACCCGCGACGGCCAGACTTTTCTCGCCGAAACCCGTGCCCTGCTGACCCACGCCAATCGCCTGGAATCCCTCGGCAAACGCCTGGGCCGTGGCGAAGAAGGCGGCCTGTGCATCGGCTACATCGAGAACGCGATGCACGCCGGGGTTTTGCCCAATGCCTTGCGTGTGCTGCGGGTCGACCGGCCCAACGTGCATGTCGCGCTGTACAACCTGAGTTCCGCCGAACAACTGGAAGGCCTGCGTCAGCGTAGCCTCGATATCGCGCTGGTCAGTGAACCGCCGACGATCGACGACCCGGACCTGCTGGGCTTTCAGGTACTGGACGACCCGATGCTGCTGGCGCTGCCCGAACATCACCCTCTCAACCAACTGCCCTCGCTGACCCCGGCGGATCTGGCCGATCAGGAATGGATCGGCGTGCAGCCTCGCCAAGGCGCTGACGATGAGTTCGTCAGCGCCTGCATTCGCGCGGGCTTCACCCCGGATGTACGGATGCAGGCCACCGAGCCGTTTACCGCGTTGGGGCTGGTCGCTTCGGGGCTGGGGATCGCGATGATCCAGAAAGGCCTGAGCCATAACGCACCGCCGGGCGTGGTGCTGCGGGAAGTGCCGTGGCTGGCGTTCACCACGCCGTTGTGGGCGGCGTGGCACCGGATCAACCTGCGGCCGCTGGTGGAAACGTTTCGCAAGGTTCTGACCGGCGTCGATCCCGCCCAGTGACCCGACAGCCCAAGACTTTGCTGCTTTACTGAAAAGACTCAAAAAACCAGCGAGTCTTCCGGCATGAACCGCAATGACCTGCGTCGCGTGGACATGAACCTGTTGGTGATTTTCGAAACCCTGATGTTCGAAAAGAACCTGACCCGCGCCGGGGAAAAGCTGTTCCTCGGCCAGCCCGCCGTCAGTGCTTCACTGGCCAAACTGCGCGACCTGTTCGACGACCCGTTACTGGTGCGCAACGGCCGCGTGCTGGAACCGACCCAGCGGGCGCTGGCGATCCTCAAGGAATTGCAGCCGGCGATGGACACCATCTCCGGCGCGGTCAGCCGGGCCAAGGATTTCGACCCGCTGAGCAGCCGCGACGTGTTTCGCATCGGTCTGTCGGACGACGCCGAGTTCGGCCTGCTGCCGCCGTTGCTCAAGCAATTGCGCGAAGAAGCGCCGGACGTGGTGGTGGTGATCCGCCGGGTGAATTTCCTGCTGATGTCGTCGATGCTGGCGTCCGGGGAGATTTCCGTCGGCGTCAGTTACACCACCGAATTGCCGGCCAATGCCAAACGCAAAAAACTGCGGGACCTGCGCTGCAAGATCCTGCGCGGCGATGATCGTCCCGGCGCACTGACCCTCGACGAATATTGTGAACGGCCCCATGCGCTGGTGTCGTTTTCCGGGGATCTGGGTGGGGCCATCGACAACGATCTGGCGCGAATCAACCGCGCCCGGCGCGTGGTGCTGGCGGTGCCGCAATTCGCTCCGCTGCGGGCGATTCTGGCGGGCACCGACATGCTCGCCACCGTGCCGGACTTCGCCGCCTGCGCATTGGTCGAAGGCAGCAGCGTGTTGCGCGCCGACGACCCGCCGTTCGACATCGTGCCTTCGGAGCTGTCGATGGTCTGGAACGGGGTCAACGACAACGATCCGGCGGAACGCTGGTTGCGCTCGCTGATTGCCCATCACATGTCGGCGCCTCTTCCACCGCAGGCGCACTGATCGGCTTGAACCCCGGATCGACCTCGTGCAGGTACACCGGCAGGTCGGTCATCGGCGGCATCTGCGGGATGTCGAAATACATCTGCACCACCCAGCCACGGTGGTAGTTGTTATGGTTGATCACGTGCATCAGGATCGCCCCGGCATTCATGGTGCCGCCATCGCCGGACACAAATTTGAAATCGATCGGGCGGTTCAGCGAGGCTTCGGTCTGCTGCGCGCTCCAGGTGCGATACCAGCCGTCGACTTCCTGCTGGGCCTGACGCAACTCGCCGAGATCGGCGTGCACCAGATCATGGGACGTCGTGAAACCGTGCTCGCGCCCTTCGAGGTGCGCTTGCCAGATCCGGTCGACCACGTAGATGTGGTTCAGCGTACCGATCATGTTCTTGAAAACCGTCTTGCGCTCCCTCGTCGTCTCCCCCGCCGGCAGCGCTTGCAGGCTGTCGAACAGACGCTGATTGGCCCAGGTCTTGTAGTCCGTGAGCAGATGGGCCGTGGCCAGATTGATCATCGCGGGTCACCGTAGGCACGAAAAAGGGCTCCGCCTAGGATAGACCTCTCTCGCGGGAATGGCGGTGGTGCTGACTATTGGTCGGGTCTACAGTGAAATCTCCATCCCCTTCACAAGGACGTGAAGCATGCAAAATCGCCCTACTTTCGCCCAACGCCAGTTCGCCCGCCACTTGCGCACATCCCAGACCGACTGCGAACAACTGCTCTGGCAGAAGCTGCGGGCGCGGCAGGTGGCGGGGCTGAAATTTCGCCGGCAGGCGCCGGTTCCGCCGTTTGTGCTGGATTTCTATTGTGTGGAATTGAAGCTGGCGGTGGAGCTGGATGGGGGGCAGCATTTTGAGGAGGCGGGATTAACTCATGACCGTCGGCGGACGGTTTATCTTTAGCGGCTGGGGATTGAGGTGGTGCGGTTCAGCAATCTGGAGGTGATTCGGCAGATGGGGGATGTGCTGGAGCAGATTGTGCGGGTTGCGCAGGAGCGTCGATTGCGGCTCTGATCCAGAAGCCCCCTCACCCTAGCCCTCTCCCAGAGGGAGAGGGAACCGATCGGGGGATATTGTCGGAATACATCGACCTGAAAAATCTGCGGTGAATCCATAATGGACTCGGTTTTTCAGGTCGATGTACCTCTTAAGACACCTCGGTCGGCTCCCTCTCCCCCGGGGAGAGGGCTGGGGTGAGGGCCAACGGTCGACGCAGAATGCACGACAGTCCCGGAACCCATAATCGAATCTGTGTCTCAGGCCAATGCTTGGAATCCATAATCGACTCGGTGCATCAGGTCGATGTACCTCTCAAGACACCTCGGTCGGCCCCCTCTCCCTCCGGGAGAGGGCTGGGGTGAGGGCCAGCGGTCGACACGGAATCCATGAGCATTCAAGATCCCAACCGCGCCCACCCCGCCACCAGTTGCGTACTGATACTCACCCCGCCGCAAACAATGACCACCACATCATTCGCCCCCGCCAACGCCGGATGGTCGAGGTACGCCACCGCCAGCGAAACCCCGCACGCCGGCTCCACCAACTGCCGCAGATCACTGGCATAACGCACCACGCCCATGATCGCGTCGTCATCTGACAGCACCAGACACTCATGATCGAACTCGCCGATATGCTCTACCGGCCAAGCCGCCACCTGGGCGGCGCCGAGGGAGGTGGCGACGCTGTCGATACGGCTCAGACGCACCGGATGGCCAGCCTGGACGGCGGCGGCGAACGAGGCGGCGCCTGCGGTTTCGCAGGTGACGATGCGGCAGTCGCGGCGGTCGTGGCGCAGCAGCCCGGTGAGAATTCCCGCCAGCAAACCACCGCCGCCGACCGACGTGACCACAGTATCGACCTGCGGGCAGTCGTCGAGGATTTCGTCGACCATCGTGCTGTGCCCTTCCCACAGTACCGGGTGGTCGAAGGCCGGCACGTATTCGGTGTCTGCCGCGCTGGCCAGTTCTCGCGCTCGCTGGTTGGCCTCGTCCCAGACTTTGCCGTGGACGATAACCTCCGCGCCGGTGCGGCGAATACGCGCGCGGGTCGCTTCCGGTGTGGTGTGCGGCACCACGATGCAGGCTTGCAGGCCCAGGCTGACGGCGGCCACCGCCGTGGCCAGTCCGGCATTGCCGCCGGACGGACACACGACCTTGCGCTTGCCCTGCGCCGCTGCCTGACTGCACAACAAGCCCATCCCGCGCAGCTTGAACGAGCCGCACGGTTGCAGGTTTTCCAGCTTCAGCCAGATGCGCCGGGACGCGGTCGACAGGGTCGGATGGAGGATCAGCGGCGTGCGGATGTGCAGCATGGCGGACTCGCGAAGCGGCGGCTCGGATGATCGGAACGTCTCTGCCTGAAGTTTAGTCCACGCCCCTGCCACCAGCTAAACGCCGGGGATCGTGCCGGGATCTACACTGAACGGAACAGCCGTGAGGTGCTTATGAAAATGTCTGCGCAAATGACCGTGGTCGCCGTGCTCGCCACCCTCGCCTATCTGGGCCTGGCGATGTGGGGCATCGGTGGCGTGGCGGTGTTTTTTTCTCACGGCGCGTTGGTCGTGGTGGCCCTGGCCACGCTGGCCATGGTGGTGGCGTCGCTGTTCACGGAAGTGAATCTGAGCACCGGCGAGCGCGAGGACCGGGCCAATCGCTGGGTGATTCCGGCGTTCGCCGTAATCGGATTGGTCAGTGCCTTTCTGCCGGCTTACTGCGACCGCATCGGCTTTTGGACCATCGGCCGCGAAGGTACCCGTTGGCTGGGCGCGTTGCTGTTTATCGTCGGTGGCGGGTTGCGCTTGTGGCCTGTGTTTGTGTTGGGCCATCGGTTCAGCGGGTTGGTGGCGATTCAGCCGGGGCACCGGTTGGTCACCGAAGGCATCTACCGGCATCTGCGCAACCCCAGTTATCTGGGGCTGGTGATCAATGCGATCGGTTGGGCGCTGGCGTTTCGCTCGGTGGTCGGCCTGTTGCTCGCGGCGCTGACGCTGATCCCGCTGATCGCCCGCATCCACTCCGAAGAGGCCCTGCTGCGCACGCAGTTCGGTGCCGAATACGACGCCTATTGCGCCCGCAGCTGGCGCTTGGTGCCCGGAGTTTATTGACGTTGCAGGCGCAACTGGCCGTCGCTGTCGATGCTCAGCGCAATGTCGCGGTAACTGGCGATGGTCGCGTGTACGGTTTCCAGAGGATGCTGGTGAGTCGTGGTGATGATCATCAACGGCGCACCGGCGGCCTCAGCGGCCTGAATACCGACGGTGGCGTCTTCGAAAATCAGGCAGTCCGCCGGTTCCAGGCCCAGACGTTTGGCTGCCAGCCGATAACCGGCCGGATCCGGTTTGCCGGCGCTCACGTCCTCGGCGGTGATCATCACCGCCGGCTCAGGAATCCCCGCCGCCGCCATCCGTCGCAACGCCAGATCCCGTGGCGCCGAGGTCACCATGGCCCAGCGATCCGCCGGTAACGATTTGAGAAACGCTGCCGCGCCGGGGATCTCGACGATGCCTTCGACGTCTTCGATTTCCGCCTCGGTGATGAACGCCGCTTGCGCCTCGGCGTCCACGCCTGGCAGGTTCAAACGCGTGATGGTGTCGATGGCGCGCACGCCGTGGATGGTCGGCAGGAACGTTTCGACGTTCACCCCGTGACGCACGGCCCAGGCGGACCAGATCCGCTCGGCGGCGGCGATGGAGTTGAGGACGGTGCCGTCCATGTCGAACAGGAACGCGCCGAACGCGCGGTTGAAAACAGCATCGTGAGCAGACAAAAGATCACTTCCTCGCAAGGGGCCGGGCAACGTTGCCCGGCAATGTAGCACTTGCGGGACGCTTCAGTGCAGACGCGGCGCCTTGGATTTGAACGCACCGTCAACACAGTCGAGCAACTGGCCGATGGCCCAGGGCTTCTTGATGAACGCCACCGGATGCTTCACGCCCGAGGTTTCCGGCGTTTCATAACCGGACATGACCATCACCGGTTTGTCCGGCCAGCGCTCGCCGACCAGATTGGCCAGGTCCGCCCCGTTGAGGGTGCCGGGCATGGTGATGTCGGTGAGCAGCAGCGCGACTTCGGGCGCGTGCTCTTCCAGGTATTGCGAGGCCGCATCGGCACTGGTCTGCGGTTCGACCTTGAAACCTTCCTCCTGAAGAATTTCGCACAGAAACTCCAGAATCAACGGATCGTCCTCGACTACCAGAATCAATCCGCCAGGAAGGTGCGCGCTCGACGTGGAAATTGGACACATGAACTGGCACTCCCTGAATTGCATGAACGATTTAGCGGCTTGAATCCGCTGCTTATCAGGTATGAGCAGCACCTTCTACAGAAATTCATTTTTGATACAGGTCTTTTCGATAACACTCGGTTGATGGGCAGTCGCCGGTACGAAATTGCGGTTAAAATGCTCGCCCTTTTGCTGGCCGATCCCGATTGATGAACCCTCAAGCCCTCGCCGTTCTCCATGCTCACCTGCTCACCGCGCTGACTTCGGCTCCGGCCGAAACCCGGCGCCTGTTCCATGGGCGTGGGCGTTGCTGGCCGGGGCTGGAGCAAGTCACCGTGGACTGGCTGCAAGGCGTGGTTCTGGTGTCGTTGTTCAAGGAGCCCGAGGCTTCGCAGCTGGAAGACCTCAAGCGCCTGTTGCTGGAAATCACCGGTTCGGCACCATGGCAGCAGTCCGGCGCCCACACTTTGCTGATCCAGCACCGTTACCTGCCGCAAAGCACCGCCGAATGGCTGCTCGGTGAAGAAATCGACGAAATGACCATCGTCGAGGGCGAACTCAAATATCGGGTGGATCTGGGCCGCAAACAAAACACCGGGCTGTTCCTCGACATGCGTTACGGGCGCAACTGGGTGCGCGAACAGGCGGCGGGCAAACGGGTACTGAACCTGTTCGCCTACACCTGCGGCTTTTCGGTGGCGGCCATCGAGGGCGGCGCCAGCCATGTGGTCAACCTCGACATGTCCCGCGCCGCGCTGAGCCGGGGCCGCGACAATCACCGGCTGAACGGGCATGACCTGAGCAAGGTGAGTTTCCTCGGCCACGACCTGTTCAAATCCTGGGGCAAGGTAATCAACAGCGGCCCTTATGATCTGGTGATCATCGACCCGCCGTCGTTCCAGAAAGGCAGTTTTCTGCTGACCAAGGATTACCAGCGCGTGCTGCGTCGTCTGCCGGAATTGCTGACGGCGCAGGGCACGGTGCTGGCCTGCATGAACGACCCTTCGTTCGGTTCGGACTTCCTGATCGATGGCGTGACCCAGGAAGCGCCGAGCCTGCGCTTCGAACAACGGCTGGAAAACCCGCCGGAGTTTCCGGATATCGACCCTGAAAGCGGTCTGAAGGCGCTGCTGTTCAAGCAGATCGGCTGACCCGCTCAGCGCGGCCGCAACACCAGCGCAAACAACTCGCCATGCCCGGTGACGTTGAGCTTGTGATAGAGATTGCGCCGGTGCACCTTCACGGTCTCCGGCGAAATGTTCATGTGCTGGGCGATGGCCTTGCTGGAAAAGCCCTGGAGAATCAGACGCGCCGTATCGATCTCGCGCGCGGTCAGACGGGCGTCGAAGCGGTCGAGCAGCGCCGCAATATCGCCGACCGGCGCCTCGACCGCCGCACCTTGCGGCGGCATCAACTGCACATGCCGACGCATCGCTGACAGCACCCAGTCCCGCACGCAGAGCAGGCGCCCCTGCTCCTGCAAACTGAACGCCGTCGAGCGGCCCATCGACAAGCCGAGTACGCCGTCGTCGAGGTTGACCAGAAATTGCAGCTCATCTGCGCCGACCACCGAGCGGAAATAGCTCAGGTAGTACTCGCTGTGCAGAAACTGATCCGGCGCCACTGACGCGAGGCTGTGCAAACCGTCTGCGATCCCGGCGACGGCGGCCTGGTAGAACGGATCCAGCAAGTACATGCCGGCACAGTAACCGGCCAGTTCTTCCTGCTCGTCGGCGCGACCCTGGCTGTCGAAGTCGATCAGCAATTGCGGCGGGCGCCCCGTCTGCATCACCGCCACCAGCGCATTGTCCAGCGGCACCAGCAGCCGCAGCGTATCGACCAGCGCCCGCCAGAAACCGTCCTGACCGACCGTGGCGAACACCCGCGACAGGCTCTGGTGCACCGGCAATTCCTGCAGCAACGCGTCCACGCTCTACCCCTTTTGTGTAACCCATGATGGGAATGGGTGCGGCGCAGCCCGCCCGATAGGCTGACCACTCCTGTTCATCACCGGCCTGCCAACAGGCCAGGAGTGCCGCATCATGCGTGGTCATCGTGGGTATATCAACCTGGGTCTGATGGGCGTTTTGTCCGCAGCGCTGAGTGCGCAGGCGGCCGATGCGCCGAGCGTGCATGTCTACAACTGGTACGACTACATCGGCCCGAACACCCTGCATGATTTCAAGCGTGACAGCGGTATCGAACCGGTCTACGACACCTTCGACAGCGCCGAAGTCCTGGAAGGCAAACTGATGACCAGCCGCAGCGGCTACGACGTGGTGGTGGCGAGCAATTTCAGCCTGCCGACCCTGATCAAGGCCGGCGCCCTCGCCCCGCTGCCCCGCGAACAACTGCCGGGATGGAAGAACCTCGACAACGATCTGCTGAGCAAACTGGCCAACAACGACCCCGGCAACCGGTACGCCGTGCCTTACCTGTGGGGCACCAACGGCATCGGCTACAACGTCGACAAGGTGCGCGCGGTGCTGGGCGAAAAGGCCCCGGTGGATTCCTGGGACCTGGTGTTCAAGGAAGAGAACCTGGCCAAGCTCGGCGAATGCGGTGTGGCGATGCTCGATTCGCCGTCGGAAATGCTCCCGGTCGCGCTGCATTATCTCGGCCTGCCGCCGAACAGCACCAACGCCGAGGACTATCAGAAAGCCGAAGCGCTGCTGCTGAAACTGCGCCCGCACATTGCCTACTTCAACTCCTCGAAATTCATCAGTGATCTGTCCAACGGCAACATCTGCGTGGCGGTCGGCTGGTCCGGCGCGATGCTCGAAGCCAGGACCACCGCCGAGCAGGCCGGCAACGGCGTGAAAATCCAGTACAGCCTGCCGAAGGAAGGCGCGCCGGTGTGGTTCGACACGCTGGTCTTGCTCAAGGACGCGCCACATCCGACCCAGGGTCTCGCGTTCATCGACTACCTGCTGCGGCCCGATGTGATTGCGCCGGTCAGCGATCACCTGTCCTACCCCAACGGCAATCGCGCCGCCACGGCGCTGGTTGCCCAGACCACCCGCGACAACCCGGCGGTGTACCCGTCAGCCACGGCGATGGCCACGTTGTACACCCTCGAACCCTTGCCCAAAGCCACCGAACGGGTGCGCACGCGGGTGTGGAGCAAGGTCAAGAACGGTCAATAAAAGCCCTCGAATCACTGCTTTTAACAGAGAGAACATCAATGAAACCACGTGCCCGCGATCTCCATATCCGCATCGGTCAAATGCAACCCGGCCCGCTCAACGCCATCACCGACGTACCCGGCGTACGGGTCGGCCACAGCAACGTGCGCGGCCGCAGCGCCAGCGGTCGTGACATTTGCAGTGGCGTTACCCTGATCGAACCACGCGCCGGTTCGACCAACGCACAACCGTGTTTCGCCGGCGTCCACGTACTCAACGGCAACGGTGACGCCACAGGACTGGAGTGGATTCGCGAAGCCGGCCTGCTGACCAGTCCGATCGCCTTCACCAACACCCACAGCCTCGGCGTGGTGCGCGATGCCTTGATCGAACTGGATCGCGCGCAGCAACCGGATGACGGTCGTCTCTACTGGAACATGCCGGTGGTGCTGGAAACCTTCGATGGCTTGCTCAACGACATCAACGGCTTTCATGTGAAGCCCAAGCATGTGGCCGAAGCGATGAGCAATGCCGTTGACGGCCCGGTGCAGGAAGGCGCGGTGGGCGGTGGCAGCGGCATGATCTGTCATGAATTCAAGGGCGGGATCGGCACCGCATCACGCCGCTTGAGCAAGGCTCAGGGTGGCTGGACAGTGGGTGCCATCGTCCAGGCCAACCACGGGATTCGCAGCGAGTTGCGAGTCGACGGCTACCCGGTCGGGCGATATATGGAACAGGTGGATTCGCCGTTCCTGCGCGCTTCGTTGCCACATCCGGGCATGGGCTCGATCATAGTGGCCCTCGCCACCGATGCACCGCTGTTGCCGCATCAATGCACGCGACTGGCGCAACGGGCGAGTCTCGGTCTGGCGCGCACTGGCGGCGGCAATGAGGATCACAGCGGTGACATCTTCATCGCCTTCGCCACCGGCAACGGTCATATCCCGCCCGCCGCCTACGAAGGTAAAGGCGCATCGACCTGCGATGGCTTGCGGATGGTCAACAACGATCACATCAGCGAGCTGTTTCTGGCAGCGACCGAGGCTGTGGAAGAAGCGATCATCAACGCCTTGCTTGCCAGCGACAGCACCGAAGGCAACGGGCATTCGGTGCCGGGGCTGGATGCCGCCACCCTGCTGGCCGCCCTGGAAAAAGCCGGCTGGCCGGGTGCTCGCTGACACTCAGCGGAACAACCCAAGTCCGAGTTCGCGCGCCGCCTGCAACTGCATCGCCGGATCGCTCGACTCGGACTCAAGCAACAATGTCGATCCCGCCACCGTCGTCCCGCAATAATCGAAAATGCCGTGATCGATCTGCGCTTTCATCGCCGTGTCGTAGCCGTGGCGCTCGTAGGTACGCGCGTCTGCCCCGCCCAGCGCGACCAGGTGCACGCGCAGTTGTCCGAGCTTCTTCAATGTCGAATCGCCGTCGAAATCAAAGGCCCAACCGTTGCTGAACACCCGATCGATCCAGCCCTTGAGCAGCGCCGGCATCGACCACCAGAACACCGGATAAACCAGCACCAGCGCATCGGCGCGGTCGATGCGTGCCTGCTCGGCCAGTACGTCTTGCGGTGGCGCGGATTCGCGGTGGTGCACCGCCCAGTCGGCCACGCCAAAGCGCGGATCAAATTCTTCGGCGTGCAGGTCGGCGATTTCGAAGGTGTTGGAGGGATCGCTTTCCGACAGGCCTTTGGCAATCTGCTGCGCCAACGCGTGGGTCAGCGAACGTGGATCATCGTGATCTACAACAATCAATGCGTGCATGGGGGAAATCTCCAGTTGGTGATTGCTGACCAAGGGCTTACCCTTGCGAAAAGCTACGATTGGTAAGCTACTACTAGTAAGTTACCTTCAGTAAGTTACGTTTGGTATATAAGCGATGTCAACCACTGAAATCCCAGAACCCGCACAACCCCGTCGACGCCTGTCACGGGAAGACCGCCAGCGCCAGTTGCTCGACATGGCCTGGCAACTGATTCGCGAAGAAGGCACCGATGCCCTGACCCTCGGCTATCTGGCGGAAAAGGCCGGCGTGACCAAACCGGTGGTCTACGACCATTTCACCACCCGCGCCGGTCTGCTCGCAGCGCTGTATCAGGATTTCGACCGACGCCAGACGGCGGTGATGGACGCAGCACTGGCCAATGCCGAAGCGACCTTGAGCGGCACTGCGACGGTGATTGCCACGGCGTATGTCGATTGCGTGCTGACCCAGGGCAACGAGATTCCGGGAGTGATTGCCGCCTTGGCGAGCACGCCGGATTTGGAGAGGATCAAGCGCGAATACGAGGCGATCTTTCTGGAGAAGTGCCGCAGCGTGCTCTCGCCTTTCGCTGACGGCGCAGAGATCGGTCAGGCAGGATTACGTGCCATGCTCGGCGCCGCCGAAGCCTTGTCACAAGCGGCGGCCACCGACGAAATCAGCGCAGAACAGGCCCGTGACGAGCTGTTGGCAACCATCATTGCGATGGTCGAAAGAGCCGCCGCACGCGCTACCCAGGCAGGTGACTGACGGTACTTGAGCGCATCAGCCCACCTTCCTACGATGGAACTACGCAGTCGCTTGGTCCGCCAAGCCGTTGCGTAGGTGCGGGTGCTCTGAACCCCAATCAAGCCCGCACCTGGCTTCATGCGCATCTTGAGCCTCGCGGGCTCTACTTCCTCCCCATCAAAGAGTCTTGAGGCTCTTTTTTTGTCTCTGAAAATCAGCGTTCGGGTTCGCGGCGGATCGAACGCCACGTGGCCTGGGCCAGCAATTCGCGATAAGCCTTCGGACTGCCCTGCACTCGCCCGGACAACCACGCGCGGCAATAGCTGTCGGCCTGCCCGACGATCAGTGACGGCAGCAGTTCGGCGGGGCATTCATTGAGTTCAGCCGCACGCCCCGACTCGGCCAGCCAGTTACGCAGGCCAAGGTTGCGGGTCTTGTTGCGCTCGGCCAGTTCATCCTTGTGCGGCCCCCGGGTCACGGCATAACGCGCGTGATACTGGAACCGCGCCCATTCCGGTTGGTTCTCGACCCAATCCACATAGCTGTAGACCAACGCCTGCACGCCCTCTTCGGTGGTCGTCGCGTCAGCCAGATAGGCGTCGCGCAGGCGCGCCTGATCCTCCAGCGCGGTGAAGAACAGCGCGGCCACCAGCCCTTCCTTGTTGCCGAAATGGTGGTAGATCGCCCCGACACTGGTGTCGCACTCGGCACGGATCATTTCGATGGTAGTGGCCTCGATGCCCTGCTCGTTGAAGAGGCGCAGGGCCTTGCGAAAGATGTCGCGCTTGAGTTCGGCGCGGCGGCCGGGGTAGCTGCGTTCGAGTAGATCTGCGGTGTCCATGAGCCTTGAAAATCCGGGTAAAGGGCACATCCGTGCCGATGATCGAAACACGCACAGGTTGACAGATTTCACGCGGACAGAATACCGTTCCGTTACAGAACAATATTCTGTAACGGAACATGATTCTGTAAATCCATTTACTGCGAGGCTTCATCCATGAGTCAGTTTCTCAGCATGTTCAACAGCGTCGGTTCCCAGGCGTTCAGCCAAATGGCCTGCCAGGTCGCGCCGTACTTCAGCACCATCAATCCGCTGGTGACCGAGTTGCGGGCAGGTTCGGCGCAGGTGCAAGTGCCGTTTCGCCGCGAGATCACCAACCACCTCGGTACCGTGCACGCAATCGCCCTGTGCAATGCTGCCGAATTGGCGGCCGGGATGATGACCGACGTGTCGATTCCCGCCGGCGCGCGCTGGATTCCAAAAGGCATGACCGTCGAATACCTGGCCAAGGCCAAGACCGACGTGACCGCCGTGGCCAACGGCGAAGGACTGGACTGGCAGACCGAAGGCGACAAGATCGTGCCGGTGGATGTCCACGACGCCGAAGGCAAGAAAGTGTTCACGGCGCGGATCACCATGAACGTGAAACTGTCCTGAAATCACCGGCACAAAAAAGCCCTTGCTGCGCTGATCGCAACAAGGGCTTTCGTCGTTTCAAAGGGAAGGGATCAGTGAACGGTCAGACGCTGACGAACAAATTCTTCGGTGCGGCGAGTGACCTGATCCAGATGCCGGTCGCGCTGTTTCTCGGCATCGAGCATTGCCCGCTTGCCGTGCTTTTGCAGCAAGTAGGTGTGGATCTGCTGCACTTCCAGCGAACGGTAGATCGGCGTCGTGTCGATAAAACCGCGCAGCCCGTTGCTGCGATAGTGCCGGGTGCTCATCAGCACCTGCGTCTCCAGTTGGCCCAGCACTTCAAAGCCCAGCGCCTCGAAATACGGCACCTTGCCGACGCTGCAGGTCAGCTCGGCATGGGGGTAACGCGCCACCATGTCCGCGATCAGCGAACGGGCTACGCCCTGACGTCGATGCCCCTCGCGCACTGCCAGATAGGCCACGTTGCACGCCTCCCAATCACCCTGCACCGGCAGGTACAACAGGAAGCCGATCACCTGCTCCGGATCATCGTCATCGGTGGCCACCAGCAGTTCCACCTCAGTGCCCTTCTCGCCGTTCAACGCCTCCAGATACAGATGCACCTCGTAGCCGACCGCGTACTGATAGACGTTGTACAACAGGTTGCTCGGGCCGAGGCCGATGGCACTGATGTCGGTCAGGTTGTCGACCACCATCTGCAGGATCTGACTGTTGACGCCTTCGGGGCATGGGGATTTGTAGTGGGTGATGCGGGGCATGGCGGGGGAACTCCGGCGGTAAAACACAAGTTGCCGGGTAGGTTGAGCGACCGGCGAACCGCGACATCATACCCTGTGCAAGCCTGACAAAAATTTCATCTGCCCGAGAACGGATCTTTCGCCGATTTGGCGTCCAATTTTTCAGCTGCGTTCATTTTCCGACGCACGCCTTGAGGAGCTGCCATGAACGTTCTGCGTTGCGCGAAAACAATGAAATGCTTGCTCGCTGCCGCGCTGGTGGCGATCACCCTGTCGGGCTGTGTCGTCGAACCGGTTCGCCCGCATCGGCCACCACCGATCGTCGAAGTGGTTCCGGTCATGCCTGCGCCGGGTTATCACTGGGTCGCCGGGCATTACCGCTGGGCCGGCAACCAATGGCGCTGGATGCCGGGACATTGGCGGGCGTATTGAGGCCCTTCACTGCGCGGGGGCAACGACCTTGAACTTGATGTCGATGTCCTTGGACACCACGGTGTCCGCCCACTCCCCCGCGCCAAGGCCGAACTCGTCGCGCTTGAGTACCAGTTCGCCGTCGAAAATGCCGATGCTGCTGTCGGGTTTGAGTTGCACCGGCACCTGCACCTCACGGGTGATGCCTTTGAGGGTGAGGTGGCCGTCGACCAGATAACGGTTGTCGCCGGCCGGGCTGAAGCGGGTCGATTCGAACACCGCCACCGGGAATTTATTGGTGTCGAACCACGCCGGTTTCACTAACTCGGTGTTGGCATCTTCACTGCCGGCGTCGATGCTGGTGAGGTCGATGTGCAGCGTGGTGCGGGCGCTGGCCAGGTTGTCGCTGTCGAAATCCAGCATCGCGTCGAACTTGCCGAAGGTGCCGTACATCTGCGAGCCCATCTGGCTGTAAGTGAAACTGATCTGGCTGGCGGTGGTGTTGACCCGGGTGTACTCCACCGCATTCGCAGCAGGGATGAAGGTCAGGCAAGACGCGGCCGCCAACAACAATCGAATCGACATGCAATGCTCCGGTGCCCGATGGGGCTCGAATGACTTAAGCAAACATCCGTCACTTGCGCCAGCCCCGCCAATGTCGACCCTAAACGCTTCGTCACACCAGCCGCTCGATCTTCTGATGCTTCCAGACCCGTGTGTAATACAGCGTCTGCAACACCAGCATCCCCAGATACGCGATCGGGAACGCCATCCACACGCCCTGCAAACCGAACTGCCCGTCCAGCCAGTAGGCCGCCGGCAACTGCACGCCGAGCACACAGATGATCGCCACGCCCACCGGCACCAGCACCGTACCGCTGGCGCGCATGATGCCGCCGATGATCGCCTGGAAACCGAAGATCAACAGGCTCCACAACATGATGTGCAACAGATGCTCGGCCATCTCCCGGGTCGAGTCTTCGGTCAGGAACAGCCCGAGCAACCAGTGCGACAACAGGTAACCCGCCAGGATCAAACCACCCGTCAGGCACACATTGATCCACAACCCGGTGCGCAGGATCGGCCCCATCCGCTCCAGCCGTCCGGCACCGATCGCCTGAGCGCCGAGGATCGACGCGGTGATCGCAATCGACAGCGCCGGAAACTGCACGTAGTTGACGATCTGCGTCACCGCGCCATAGGCCGCCGTCGCCTGCGAGCCGTGCTGGTTGACCAGCGCCAGAATCACCAGCTCCGACAGCGACAGCACGATCATCTGCACCCCGGTCGGCAGACCGATGCGCAACACCTTGCCGAGAATCGCGCCGTCCAGTCGCAGCGCCGCGAAGAACTCGCGATCCGGCGCCAGCGGATGGCCCTTGCGGATCAGGCTCCATGACAGCCACGCCATCGCCGCCAGCGTACCGGCCAGACCGGCGAACGCCGCGCTTTGAATCCCCAGTTGCGGCAAGCCGAACCAGCCGCGAATGAACGCCGGGGTCAGCGCGAGCCCGACCACGGTCGACAGCAACAGCGCCAGCATCGGCGACAGCGTGTCACTCACCCCGCGCAACAACTGGGTGAACAACACGTACACCAGCACAACCGGCAAGGTCCACATCATCACCCGGGCATAGGCCACCGCATCATCCAGCACATCCGCCGGCGTGCCCAAACCCTGCAATGCCTCACGCGCAAACACACTGCCCAGCACCGCCGCCACCAGCCCGATCAACACCCCCAGCAACAACGTCGCACCGGCAATCGCCTTGACCATATGCGACTCACGCGCCCCCCACGCCTGACCGATCAGCACCCCTGCCCCGGCGCCCAGACCGATGACCAGCGCAATGAAGAAAAAGATGATCGGAAACATCCCGGACACCGCCGCCAGCGCCTGCGTGCCGAGCATCTGGCCGATGTAGATGCTGTTGACCGTGCCCGACATCGATTGCAGGAAGTTCGACAGCACCATCGGGGCCAGGAACAGCAGGTAGGTTTTCCAGAGGGGGGATTGAGCGGGGGTTTGCATTGAGGGTCCGTCTCGGGTGGGAGCTGATGACAGAGTCTAAGGTATGCAATGCGGTTCAGGTCGTACCCGTTTGCATTAAAACTTCGTAATCTGCACCCCGACCAATCTGCAAAGCCTCTCCATCACGACAGGAAGTGAATCCCTCCCATGCGCCGTTCCCCGTTTCTGCTGAGTTGCACCTTATTGACCGCTCTGGCGACGAGCGTCCACGCCGGCCCCGCGCGCTCGCCCGAAGTGGTGCAAGGATTGGTGAACACCCTGAACGAACGCCTGAACATCGGCGACCTCGTCGCCCTGACCAAATGGGACAGCGGCAAGCCGATCCAGGACAGTCCCCGTGAGGCGCAGGTGATCGACAACGCCCGCAAGCTGGCTGCCGAACGCAAGCTCGATCCGGAAGACGTCGCGCAATTGATTGCCGCGCAGATGGAGGCCAACAAACTGGTGCAGTACGGTTTGCTCGCACAATGGCAAGCGGCCGGTGCCGCGCCGGACACGCCGCGACCGGATCTGGGCAAGCAGATTCGCCCGCGTCTGGACGAGTTGCAAACCCGTCTGCTGCAGCAATACGCCGACTTCACACCCTACCGTCACGATCCGAACTGCCCGGCGTGGCTGGCCAAGGCGCGTACCGGCCTGACCCGTGATGCGCTGCATGATCTGGCCCTGACCCGCGCCACCGGAGAGCTGTGCATTCGGCCGCTGGTGCCCTAGAACAAGGGTCCTGGCATTCATTGCTGGCGTCGATAGTCACCATCGACTCAATGAAGTTCTCTAAAAAAATCCGCGGCGTAACATCGGCTCCATACCAAACAAACAACACCCCGGAGCACACGATCATGAAACGCCAAATCCTTCTCGGCATCGCTTTCTCGGTTCTTGCAGTCAACGCTTTTGCAGCCAAACCCGCCCACACCATGATCGCCGAAGGCGGTTCGGATCGGTTGATTGAAAGTCGCTTGGCCGAGGGTGGTTCGGATCGTTTGATCGAACGCCGTGTTGCTGAAGGTGGCGCTGATCGTCTGATCGAACGTCGCGTGGCTGAAGGTGGTTCGGATCGTCTGATCGAACGCCGTGTGGCTGAAGGTGGCGCTGATCGTTTGATCGAACGCCGTGTGGCTGAAGGTGGCGCTGATCGTTTGATCGAACGCCGTGTGGCTGAAGGTGGCGCTGATCGTTTGATCGAACGTCGTGTTGCATAAGTAAGCTGCGCATATAGAAAAGCCCGGCCTGATCAGCCGGGCTTTTCTTTGCGCGCGTTTTTTGCGTTTGCTGGGTAAGCTCCCAGTCCGACGCTGCGAATTTCAGGTTTCCCATGGACATTGAACGACTACTGAAGAAAAAACAGCTCAACGTGCAGGAGCAAAACGCAGTCGTTGCGCATCGTTTGATGCTTTGCGTCAGTGAATGGCGCAAACGGGGTGTGCCTGTCGCCCTGACTCGGTACGGAGAATCCCAAGGCATCGATTGGTCTTCGTCCATCGTGCTGGAACTGGAAATCGACTTTCCCGGCATGCCTCGCCTGTTCGGACTTTTGCTGGATCAAAACGAATGTTTCATCGCATTTGAAATCGATACGGACGCCTCCCATGAACACATTGAGTCCGTGGATCGCTGGGAGGACGTCTCATCGATGCAAAATACTTCGACATCTAATCCGGGCAAAGGTAAAGGCTTTGCCTCGATCGCGCTGGACGTGAAGCGTCAGCTTGTTTGATCGCTCTTTGCGCAACGCTCACTCTTCGGCGTCTTGAAGCCGTCACTGGTTGAGTATCTACGCCTCATCAAAAGGAGCACTCATTGAACATGGGCCCGAAAACCGAAACGCTGATCAAGGTACTGAATGAGCTAATCAGTGTTTTGGAAAGCGACGGAGAAGCGCACTGGAGCGCGTGGATGCGAAAAGCTCGCGCACGATTGCTGGACTCCGATTATTCCGGAATCACGTGGCTGCTCTCGGCCTATGGCGGGATGGGGTCCTTCAATGATGTCGTGCTCGGACAAACCAGCATCAACGGTGCATTTGCCTGGAAGCGCGGCTATGGCGAACTGAATGTAAAATTTGCCGAACTCCGTGAGCAAGCCTACGAGCTGGCCAATGAAATCAGACACATGCCGCGATAACGGCATTCATTGCTGGCGTCGATAGTCACCATCAGTTCAATGAAGTTCTCATAAAAAATCCGCGGCGTAACATCGGCTCCATACCAAACAAACAACACCCCTGGAGCACACGATCATGAAACGCCAAATCCTTCTCGGCATCGCTTTCTCGGTTCTTGCAGTCAACGCTTTTGCAGCCAAACCCGCCCACACCATGATCGCCGAAGGCGGTTCGGATCGGTTGATTGAAAGTCGTTTGGCCGAGGGTGGTTCGGATCGTTTAATCGAACGTCGTGTGGCTGAAGGTGGTGCTGATCGTTTGATCGAACGTCGCGTGGCTGAAGGTGGCGCTGATCGTTTGATCGAACGTCGCGTGGCTGAAGGTGGCGCTGATCGTCTGATCGAACGCCGCGTTGCCGAAGGTGGCGCTGATCGTCTGATCGAACGCCGTGTGGCTGAAGGTGGTTCGGATCGTCTGCAAGAACGCCGTGTGACAGAAGGTGGTGCGGATCGCCTGATCGGACGCCGCGTCGCATGAGTCAAGTGTTCCACCGCTGTACAAACATAAAGCCCGGCCTGATCAGCCGGGCTTTATGTTTCGCTACAACGGCTGTGCCTATGACTCACATACGATATTGATCAATACCCTTCTCTAAAATCTCTATCGACCTCACGAGGTGCTTTATCGACTCAACAGAGGATACATGCTTAGCAATCAAAACTCTCCGTGTGTCTGAAGAAGCAAACTTCTTCAAACCAGGAAAATCCTTATCAAAGATTGTTCGCAGTTCCAACTCACTACATTTTGAACTATCAAACTCGCTCCGACGCCAGACCAAACGCACATTAAATACCGGCGCAGACTTTGTAGAAGCTTTTGTCACGCGGTAGAGTTCAAGAAAAACCGCCCAGCTTCCACCGCTCATTACCGACTGAAATTTTGGCGGCATAAGACAAATCCAGTAACTACCCTCTTCGATACAATCCGGCGTCAGCGAAGGGATAGCTTTGATGATGCTTGGCAGCATACTGGCTACGCCACGAATATTGAGTAATCGTTCACAAACCGTTCTATTTTGCGCACGAAACAAGATTAGTTCACCAAGCACTCCATCTAAGGAATTTGCTACCCAACGTGTAATGGAATGTCCTTTCAACTCCCTTAATGCACCGATAACACTAGGATGAGCCAATACAATATCTGAAGACAGTTCCGAAATCTCCGTATTTACCGGGCTTTCCCACTTCGTTACACTTTGACAATAAGATGCCAACAACTGCGCCGATGCATTTCCCCGATCCACCTGAAACCTAGCCCTATTGGCAGAAGCTTCCAGCCATTGATAATCTAAGAGTGCCCACCGATTGCCTAGACTAGCCAAGTGTGCTTCAGAATATGCATCCAGATCTTTATCCAACACGACGAAAGCAAAATCATAGCCAGCAAATGTTTTATTTTTTCCTAACTCCCCCTTCACAGCCTGCACGTATTTATCAAGCTGTACCGAGGTCAAAGAAGATTTAACTTTATTTTCAATGGTTATCAATATCTTATTTAGCGGATCCAAAAGAAACAGGTCAAGCCTGCCACTATCGGCCCCACCGTTCGTCTTTATATGAAGTTCACGAGTTAAAAAAGCAGCACCAAAACTGGTTGTGCGTATCTTTCCGGGCGTCCACTTTGCAAAGAACTTCTTATTATCCCGAATGCAATCATCACTGGCGGCATGAGCAGCTTCAAGAAAATCTTTAATCACCGCATCACCCTGCGAATGCCCCTCATTCGGAGTCATGCACCACTCCAACATTCGGGAGTTCTGATTTTCATACAGCTTCAAAACTTCAAACATATCGTCGGTAATCTTGTTCAACTCAATTAACTTGAGCAACCGAGGATCACGTAAAAAAGAATATAACTCTTGCGCTTCCATACCTGCCCTATTCCCTTTTTTCTCATGACAAGAGCGTGTTCACATCGTAACGCTCACAAAAAGCCCGGCCTGATCAGCCGGGCTTTTTCACGTCCAACCGGTGCTTATTGCACGGTTTTCAGTTTGACCACGTCACCGGAGACCTTGGTGGTGTAGCCGCTCAGGACCCATGCCCAGAACCAGTTTTCCTGAATCTGAGTGTTGATCATGGCATCGCCGCCCTTGGCCTGGATGGCGGCCTCTTGCGCACGGACGAAACGGCTGTTCTGCCGGATCGGGATCACGCCGAACAGCATCAGGCCGGTGGCAGTGGCTTCGCTGTGGCCAATCACGGTGTATTGGCTGCTGTCGTAATGTCTGGTGTTCATCGGCGTGCCGGTGCAACCTGCCAGAACCACACCGAACAGTGCGGCGGCGACTACTTTGCTGAGGTATTTCACTGCGAGACTCCATGGGAAAACGCCCGGGATCCGTCTCTCGGGCGGCGCACACTTTACCGAACGCAGTGGCTCATTGATATCGGCCTCGGCAGACTTTCATTAAACGCCTTGCTGGCAGCCCGTCCGCGATGTCGCATACCATGGCGCCACTTCAATAAAAACAGACATTTCTCCATGCTCAAAGCCAGTCTGCGCAGCCACCTGACCCTTTGGTTTGCCGGTTTGTCTCTGCTGACGCTATTGAGCGTGGGCTTTTACGTCGGTGATATCGCCACTGAACAAATGAAACGCGCCAGCGGCAATGCGCTGCTGAGTACCGCGCGGTCGGCGGCGACGCTGCTGGGCGAGCAGTTGCGCGAGCGGCAACTGGAGGTCTATCTGCTCAGCCGGGCGCCGCATCTGGAACGCGGCGATCTGGACAATCCGGCAATTCTCAAATCGATGCAGCTGCGCACCGAAGCCCGCTCCGAATATGCGTGGATGGGGGTGACCGATGCTCAGGGGCGTGTGCATCAGGCAGTCAACGGTTTGCTGGTAGGTCAGGTCGTGCTACAGCGCCCATGGTTTCAGGCCGGTCTGCGCGGGGAATACACCGGCGATCCGCACGAAGCCGTTTTGTTGGCGAAACTGTTGCCGGGTCTGCCCAACGGCGAGCCACTGCGCTTCATCGACTTCGCCGCGCCCATCCGCAACGCCGATGGGCAGGTGATCGGTGTGCTCGGCGCCCATGCGCACTGGAGCTGGGTCACGCACATCGTCGAATCGGCAGCGATGTCGCACAAGGGGGCGGAGCCGGATATCGAAGCGCTGATCATCGATCACGACGGCAAGGTGCTGTACCCGGAAGCGCTGGTTGGTCAACAAATGCCGGCCAAGGATCAGAAGTCCCCGGGCTGGGTCGTCGGCAACGGGTACCTGACCAGCGAGGTGACTGTGCCGACGCCTACGGGCACCGCGCTGTCGTGGTCGATTGCCGTGCGTCAACCACTGGACACTGCGCTGCAACCGGCGCGACTGCTGTTTTATAAATTGCTGTTGCTGGGGGTTTTCGCCGCCGTGGCATTCGGACTGGTTGCGTATTACCTGGCGCTGTACCTGAGCCGACCCATCGAGCACCTCGCGCGTTCAGCCCAAAAAGTGCAGAACAACCAGCCTGGTGCGGACTTTCCGCTCCGGCATCCCGTGCGGGAAATTGCCCAGCTCGGCCAGTCCATCGATGCCATGACCCAGTCGCTGCTTGCCAAGGAGCGTGAGCTGCAAGAGACCAACGCTTCGCTCGAAGCCACCGTCGCCCAACGCACGGCGGCCCTGACCCTGGCCAACGCCGAGTTGCTGAACCTCGCTACCCACGATGGCTTGACCGGTGTCTACAACCGTCGCCGCTTCGACGAAAAACTCACAGAATACAGCCTGTTGTTTCGTCGTACCGGGCGGCCGTTTGCTTTGCTTCTGATTGATGCCGATCACTTCAAGCACATCAACGACACTCACGGCCATGCGGCCGGCGACGACGTACTGCAGCAACTGGCGCAGCTGATCCAGATCAGCATCCGCAGCACGGATTTCGTCGCCCGTTATGGAGGCGAAGAATTTGCGGTGCTGCTGCCGGAAATCGCCAAGCCCGATACGCCCGATATCGTCGCCGAAAAGATTCGGTCAGCGATTGCCGAGGCGACCTTTCCAGCGGCCGGCGCGGTGACGGTCAGCATCGGTGTCGGCCTGGCCGACCCGGCCGACAACGCTCCGACAGCACTGCTCAAACGTGCTGATCAACAGTTGTATCAGGCGAAAGCCGAGGGTCGTAATCGCGTAGCCTGCCAGACGTCACTCACCGAAGTTGACGGACTCGGCTGACCCGCGATTGAATCAGGTGTTGGTCTTCAATCGGGTCCAGAACCGTGTCATCAACCGGGCAATCGCTGCTGGCAGTTCTTCACAGTGAACGGGAAGTGCATTGCGCAGCTCCCGCACAGACGCTTCATTGCTGAGAAAAAGTCTGAAGATACGCCAACAAATTATCGATCTTCTCTTCATCACTCAGCCCCCAAAAGATCATCCGCGTCCCCGGCACCACGCCCTTCGGATCCTTCAGATAGTTCGTCAGCGTTTCACGATCCCAGGTCAGGCCGGAGTTTTTCATCGCGTCGGAATACACGTAATTCGCCGACGTCCCCGCCGGGCGGCCGATGATGCCGTTGAGTTCCGGGCCGAAACCCGGGCGGGCGGATTCGCCGACCTGGTGGCAGCCGCCGCACAGGCGCGGGAAGATTTTGGCGCCGGCCTCGGCGTCACCGGCAGCCAGTGCTGGCGTGCTGAGCAGGCCTGCGTTGAGGATCAGGGCGAGCGTTAATGCAGCGTTTTTCATCGGGGAATTCCAGATCTTCGGCGGCGCCAAGGGTAATCGTGCGCGGCAAGTTGCGCTACAGGTAGGCGCCCACGACCTGACGAACTTTGAGCAAGGCTTGACGCAGGACAAGCATGTCCACCGATCCCAGCGCCAGGCGAATCGCGTGCGGCACATGGGTGGACACGGTGAAGGGTTCTGCGGTGGTGACGGAAACCTGCTCGTGCATCAACTCGACCACGATGTGGTCGGCCCGCACATCTTCCGGCAGCGGCAACCAAAGGAAATACGAAGAGGGATGGCTGACGGTCGGGAGACCTTCGAGGATCTGAGCAGCCAGTGCTTGCCGGGCTTGGGCGTCGCTGCGCTTTTGTGCTTCGAGGAAGGTGACGGTGCCGTCGTCGAGCCAGCCGCAGGCGATGGCGGTCATCACGCCGGGGGTGTTCCAGGTGGTGGCGCGGATGATCCGCTCCAGCGCCGCCACCTGCTCGACCGGCGCGGCAATGAAGCCGACACGCAGGCCGGTGGCGATGTTTTTCGACAGGCCCGAAACGTAGACCGTGCGCTCCGGCGCCAGATCGGCCAACGGCGGTGGTGGGCTATCGACCAGAAAGGCGTAGGCCGCATCTTCGATGATCGTCAGATCATGCCGGTGGGCAATCGCGATCAAATCCTCGCGCTGTGCCAGAGGCATTACCCAGCCCAATGGATTGTGCAGGGTCGGCATGCTGTACACGGCACGCACCGGTCGTTGGCGGCAGAGTTTGTCGAGGGCCGCCAGATCGGGGCCCTGCTCATTGACGGGAATCGCCACCACTTCCAGGTGCAGCGCTTCGGCCAGTACTTTGAATCCGGAGTAGGTCAAGGCGTCGGCGGCGATCACATCACCGGGTTTGAGCAGCGCCATCAGCGTTACCGCCAGCCCTTGCTGGGCGCCGTTGACGATCAACACCTGCTCGGCGTCGACACTCAAACCCCGTGTTTGCAGGTGCCGCGCCACCGAGGCCCGTTCATGCTGGCGACCGGCGTGGGGCTGATAGCGCAGCAGCGCCTCGAGGTCGCCGGACAGCGCCAGTTGCCGCAACGCGGTGCGCAGCAGCTCGGCCTGCCCCGGCAATGACGGGTAGTTGAAGTTCAGATCGATCATGCCGACCGCGACGTCCTTCTGGTCAATCCCCTGCCCCGGCAACAACGACGTTTCCCGCACAAACGTGCCGCGCCCGGCTTCGCCGCTGACCAGGCCCATGGCCTCAAGCTCGGCGTATACGCGCGAGGCGGTGACCAGCGCCAGCCCTTCGTTCGCTGCCAGTTGCCGGTGAGTCGGTAAGCGAGTGCCGGGCAAAAGGCGACCGGAGCGAATGTCGGCGGCATAGGTGTCGACGAGGGTCTTGTAACGGGAGCGCGGCATGTCGGGCTGTATCCATGACAATTCTTTGATTGTGCTGATTCTCGTCCCTAGGATTGTTTCAACGCAACCCACCACTGAGCGCAATGCGTATGGAACGAACCACCCAACTCGGCACCCCGGCCCTGGAAAAAACCAGCGGCTGGATCAATGGCTTTATCGGCGTCGTGATCTTCAGCGGCTCGCTGCCTGCCACGCGGCTGGCGGTGCTGGAATTCGACCCGGTGTTTCTCACCGTCATCCGCGCGACCATCGCCGGCGCCCTGGCGTTGTGCCTGTTGTGGCTGTTTCGCGAACGGCGTCCGGCGCGGGATCAGTGGTTGTCGTTGCTGATCGTCGCGCTGGGCGTGGTTGTGGGTTTCCCGTTGTTAACGGCCCTGGCGCTGCAATACGTGACGTCGGCGCATTCCATTGTGTTTGTAGGGCTGCTGCCGCTGGCGACGGCGATTTTCGGCGTGCTGCGCGGCGGTGAGCGGCCGCGTCCGGTGTTCTGGATTTTTTCGGTGCTGGGCAGTTCGCTGGTGGTCGGTTTTGCTATCTCACAAGGCCTGACCGCCTCGCCCACCGGTGATCTGCTGATGCTGGCAGCGATCCTCGCCTGCGGCCTCGGTTACGCCGAAGGCGCAAAACTGTCGCGCACCCTCGGCGGCTGGCAGGTGATCTGTTGGGCGCTGGTACTGTCGTTGCCGGTGATGGCCGTGCTGAGCGTATGGCTGGCGCCCGCCTCGTTCAGCGGTATCAGCGTGTCGGCGTGGGTTTGCCTCGCGTACGTTTCGCTGTTCAGCATGCTGATCGGTTTTGTGTTCTGGTATCGCGGGCTGGCTCAGGGCGGGATTGCGGCGGTCGGGCAGCTGCAATTGCTGCAGCCGTTTTTCGGCCTGGCACTGGCCGCGACCTTGCTGCATGAACATGTCAGCGTGAGCATGCTGGTGGTGACGCTGGGGGTGATCCTGTGCGTGGCCGGGGCGAAGAAATTCGCCAAATAGTTTTCAGCTCGCGCCGGATTTCCATTCTCGCGGGCTGAGTCCGGTCTTGCGCCGAAACGCCCGGGCCAGCGCCGACGGACTTTCATAACCGACCTCTTCGGCGATCAACGCAATCGGCCGTCCCTCACGCAGGCGTTTCTGCGCGAGGCTGATCCGCCAGCTCACCAGATAATCCACCGGCGTCTGCCCCACCACCCGCCGGAAGTGTTCGGCGAAACCGGCGCGGGACAGATTGGCGGCACTCGCCAGCTCGGCGACACTCCAGGCCTTGGCCGGCTGGTCGTGCATCAGGTTCAAGGCTCGGGAAATCTTCGGATCGGCCAGCCCGGCCATCATGCCCGGCTGCTGGTTGCGACTGCTGATTAAATGGCGCAACAACAGAATCACCAGCAATTCGAACAATCGGTCCATCACCGCTTCGCGCCCGCAGTGTCCGTCGAAAGCTTCTTTGAACAGCCACTCCAGGGTGTTGGCCATTTCCGGGAGGTCGGCGAGTTTCAGCACCAGATAATCCGGCAGCGCTGCCGCCAAAGCATTGCCCGCACCGCCGTCGAAGGTCAGCGAAGCGCACACCAGTTGCGTGCCCATGCCTTCATCGGCGAACAAGCGATGGGCCATGGGACGGGGGAAAAAGATCAGGGTCGGTTCGTTGAGCGAAATTTCAGGATCACTCCCGGGTTTGAGCAACAGCTCCCCCGCCTGCAACAGGTGCACATGCCCGCACACCTGATCGCCGCCGTAGGCGCTCACCCCGCAGAACGTGCCGCTGTGGAAGGTGCCGGCATTGACGCCGAAGTGGCTGAGCAACGTAGAAAGGCGATCCATGACTGATTCTCGCAAGGACAGGTTTGGACGATCTGTCGCATATCCTCGACGATTTGCACCCAAAGCACCAGCCGCGCTCCGTAGCATTCACTCCATCCCCGGCGCACTTCGCACCGGAATTTCGGAGAATCACCATGAGCCGCATCGCCCCTCTCAGCCTCGAAACCGCCACCGACGCCACTCGCCCGACACTCGAAGGCGTGCAGAAAAAAATCGGCTTCCTGCCCAACCTGTTCAAGACCCTCGCCGTCGCACCTGTCGCGCTGGATGCCTACGTGCAAATCTCCGCCACTCTGGGCAAGACCTCACTGAGCGCCAAGGAAAAAGAGGCGGTGTATCTGGCCACCTCGCAAGTCAACGGTTGCGACTATTGCCTGGCGGCGCACACCCTGTTCGCCAGCAAGGCCGGGCTGGCAGCAGAAGAAATCATCGAAGCGCGTCACGGTCGGTTGAATGCTTTTGCCACCCTCGCCCATCAACTGACCGAAACCCGTGGTCATCTGAACGATGAGCAGATTGCCGCCGCCCGCGCTGCCGGCATCGACGACAAGAAGATCATCGAAGTGATCGCCGTCGTCGCCGCGCAAACCCTCACCAACTACCTGAACAACGTGGCGCTGACCGATATCGACTTCCCCGCCATCGATGCCTGACCAGTGATCGGGGTCGATCTCAGTCGTGATCGACCCCGGCGCGTTTCAGCAACTTCTTGCAGCGCTCGGACAGATGAAACACCTGCAACTGCTTGCCCGCCTTGGCATAGCGTTCGCGCAGGGTTTTCAGCGCGGCGATGGCCGAGTAATCGACAAAGCTCAGGTGCCGGCAATCCAGCGTCACCCGTTGCGGGTCACTGGCCGGGTCGAACTGATTGAGGAACGGCGTGGTCGAGGCAAAGAACAGCGTACCGTGCAGGCGATAGAGTTTGCTGCCGTCCGCTTCCAGATGTTCATCTGCGTACAGCTCGCGCGCTTGCTGCCAGGCAAAATTCAGCGCGGCAATGATGATCCCGCACAGCACCGCCGTGGCCAGATCGGTGAACACCGTGATGGTGGTTACCGCGATGATCACCAGCACATCGTTGAGCGGCACTTTGTTCAGCACCCGCAACGAGGCCCAGGCAAACGTCTGCTGCGACACCACGAACATCACGCCCACCAGCGCCGCCAGCGGAATCCGCTCGATCAGCGGCGACAGAAACAGAATGAACAGCAGAATCAAAACCCCGGCCACCACCCCGGACAAACGCCCGCGCCCGCCGGAACTGAGGTTGATCACGGTCTGACCGATCATCGCGCAACCACCCATGCCGCCGAAGGCACCGGAGACTACGTTTGCCGCACCCAACGCCACGCATTCGCGATCCGGATAGCCACGGGTTTCGGTGATTTCGTCGGTGAGGTTGAGGGTCAGCAGGGTTTCCAGCAGGCCGACCAGCGCCATCAGAATCGCGTAAGGCGCGATGATGCGCAGGGTGTCCAGCGTCCACGGGATGTCCGGCAGCGCGAAGGTCGGCAAGCCGCCGGCGATGTGCGCCATGTCGCCGAGGGTGCGGGTCGGCAGGCCGAGCAGGTAAACCAGCAAACCGACGCCGAGAATCGCCACCAGCGCCGGCGGCACGGCGCGGGTCAGGCGCGGCAATATATATACGATGGCCATGGTCAGCAGCACCAGCCCGGTCATCAGGTACAACGGCGTGCCGCTGAGCCACTGTTCACCGCTCTTGAAATGCTCCAGTTGCGCCAGCGCGATGATGATCGCCAGACCGTTGACGAACCCGAGCATCACCGGGTGCGGCACCATGCGCACCAGTTTGCCCAGCCGCAGCAGCCCGAACGCCATCATGATCAAGCCACCGAGCAACACCGTCGCTAACAGATATTGCACACCGTGTTGCACCACCAACGCGACGATCACCACCGCCATCGAACCGGCCGCTCCGGACACCATGCCCGGCCGGCCACCGAACAGCGCGGTCAGCGTGCAAATGATGAAGGCGCCGTACAGGCCCATCAGCGGATTGAGGTGGGCCACCAGCGCAAACGCAATGCATTCGGGCAACAGGGCAAACGAGGTGGTGAGTCCGGCCAGGACATCGGCGCGCAGACGAATCGGTTTCATGGCTTACCTGACAGAGCGGCCGACAGGCGCGGCCGCATGCATTGGCGCAAAAGAGCGCCGCGGAAAAAGAGGGTTGCGGATGTTACGCAAATGCACCGGCGTGGGCTAGCAATCGCTGACAGGAACGGGTTGGCGCTCTATGCTTGCGCGCTTCATCGATCAACGGGTTTGAACATGTCACCGCTATCCACTCGCGAAGTCTGCCAGCGCTTGCGCGATGCGGCGTTGGAGGTTTGCGCGCTACAGCGTATTGCGCAGGAATCCGGGCCCGGCCAGATCTCGGTCGAGATCGACGGCTGGCAGCTGTTGCTCGACTTTGACGGTCAGCGCCTGCACCACTGCCTGCAATGCCGCTGCCCGGAAGATCGGGTGTGGCGACTCGACACGACTCAGCGTTTCGGCACCGACCCGGTCAGCCTGCTCAGCACCTGGGAGCTGGCGCAGATCGAGCGGTTGCTGGCTCAGGTCGGCTGAGACCGGATCACCCCTGCCGCAAGTCCAGCAGGTAGGTGTAATAGCCAGTGTCACGTATCCAACCGAGTGATTCGTACAAACCCTGGGCTGTGAAATTGTCGGTGGCGGTTTCCAGCACCAGGCCCTTGGCGCCGGTTTCGATGGCAAAGTCGCGGGCGGTGTTCATCAATAATCGCCCCACTCCACGGCCCCGGGCGGCTGGCGTAGTGAACAGATCGCTGAGCAGCCAGGTGCGATGGGCGTCTATCGAAGAAAACGTCGGGTATAGCTGGACGAATCCAAGCGCCTCACCGCTTTCATCCTCAACCAGAAAAATCGCCGATTCATTGCCGGCCATGCGTTCGGCGATGAAGGCCCGCGATTGCTTGAGATTTGACGGCTGGCCATAAAAACCGCGATAGCCGTCGAACAGCTTCGCCACCGCGTCGAGGTGAATCGTCGTGGCGCGCAGTGCCTGAAGGGTCATTGTCACTTTCCTGAGGTTACTGAAATTGAAACCAGCATAGCGCTGAGGAGCGAGTTCGCTGGCTTAATCGCTATATAGTTTTGTATATTGCGAACCCGAAATGGCCAGACCCTCCATGCCGTCCATGAGTAGCATCCGCGCACGCAACCAGCAACTGATCCTGGCCGCCGCCAGTGAAGAATTCGCCGCCAACGGCTTCGACGCGACCCAGACCCGCGACATCGCCGCCCGCGCCGGTGTGCCCAAGGCCAATCTTTATTACTACTTCCAGAGCAAGGAAAACCTCTACGGCAAAGTGCTGCTCGGCTTTGTCGAACCGTTGCTGGAAGCCTCGGCGGTGCTGCGCGAAAGCGACGACCCACTGATTGGCCTGCGCGCCTACGTTTCCGCCCGCATCCGCATCGCCCGCGAGCATCCGGCAATCGCCAAGGTTTTCAGTGGTGAGTTGCTGCTCGGCGGCAGCCAGTTGCCCGACGAATGCCGCGACCTGCTGCACGGCGAAGCCCGGCGCAATGTCGAGTGCCTGCGCAGCTGGATCGACCGCGGGCTGCTGGCGCCGGTGGATCCCGAGCATCTGATGCTGTTTATCTGGTCGGCGACGCGCACCTATACCAACATTGGCTGGCAGATGGGGCGCATCACCGGACGGGAGGTGCCGCAGGATGAGGATTATGCGGTGGCGGCGGAGACGATTACGCGGTTGGTGCTGGAGGGGGTAGTGGCACCGCGGGCGGGGGAAATCCGCGGCGTACTGTTTGCGACTTGAAGCGTCAGGGCATGAAATCCAGCGGCAGCGCTGCTTCACCTGACCTTTGCTTGTACCAGGCCTGCATGTTGTCGGGCAATCGCGCCTTCCATTCCGGCACGTTGGTGTAGTAACGGACACGGGAATTCCCCTTGCCGTCGTAGGCCATCAGCATCACCCAAAACCGACTGTCTGGGGCGCTCATGAAAATCGCCGTCCCTCCTATACCACGCATCCACATTTCCACAACCTGACCGTCCGGCACATCGGCACCGGGTTCGCCGATCATCATTGAACCGGATGTTTCCACCAGCACCTGGTAGTCAGCGCTAAGTAATGCGTGCAACGTCGCGTTGTCCTGAGACGAACGGGCGAAACCAAGGCTGAGTAAATCGTATTCGATCTTCAATGGTTGCCCGGAAGCCACATAGCGACCGGCGTAGGAAACCCCCATTCCCCCACCGCAGGCGGCGTCGGAACCATCCTGAACAACGTTCAGAATGCCGTTGATCGCGGTAAAGCTCAGCGCACATTCACCTTCAGCGTAATCGGCCTGGTTACCCTTCAGCACAGCCACGCCCTCCAGATCGCCCGAGTTACCGCCCTCTGCCGCCGAAATATCGAAAGCGATATGCCCGGCGTCGCGTTGCAGGGTATTGATTTCGGCGGCTGTCGAGGGACCATCAGGGATGAGCTGCCACGTGGCGTTCCAGTCAAAAGGTTTGGCGGCGTATTCGAGCTCGGCAATTCGCATCAGATAATTGCGGCGCAGACAGGCCAGCTGCTGGTCGCAGCCATTGCGGCTTTTCAGCCACATCCGCTGATCAGCCTTGAGGGCTTTGGGATCGGCAACTTTGGCCAGCGTCGAACGCCAGACTGCAGCCAGTTTGTCATCGAGCCCCGAGAGATGCGGGTCGGCACAAACGACTTTCTCAACCGGGCTGGAAGCGCCAGCACAGTCGAAACTGGCAGCGTGGGACGTGGTAGCAAATACGAGACACGTCAGCAGCAAGGCGTGACGGAGATTGAAAGCGAGCATCGACAGATTCCATTCCTGAGGCGGCGGCAGTATGCCGGGCCCGGGCTATCGATGCTCTGGATTTTTCACTGGTTGTTGGCGCACAACCGGGCTCTCGCGCAAGAAAGAGTCAGAATGTGATCCCGGCCGCCGGCTTCACATCGATCCGCGCCACGGAACCGGTCAGGTGCGCCCAGTCCTTGTTGTGTTCGGCGATGATGTCTTCGGCGCTCATGTTGCCGTTGTCGATGGTGGAGTGCGCATCGGCCGCCAGTTCCACGTCGTAGCCCAGTTGATGGGCCTGACGCACGGTGGCGTTGACGCAGTAATCGGTTTGCAGGCCGCAGATCACCAGGCGGTCGAAGTCTTCGCGGGGGATCAGTTTCTGCAGATTGGTCTGGTAGAACGAGTCGTTGGCAGTCTTGTCGACGCGCAGATCGCCGGGCGCGGTGGCCAGGCCGTCAGCCAGTTGCCAGCCCTCGGCACCGTGGGCGAACGGGCTGTCCTTTTCGTTGTGCTGAATCAGCACCACCGGCACACCCGATTGACGCGCGCGGGCGCTGAGGCCGTTGATGGTATCGATCACCCGTTTGATGTCGTGGCATTCGTATTCGCCTGTGCACAGGGCGCGCTGGACATCGATGATCAGCAATGCGGTGGTCATGGTGAGCCTTCCTTGATCGGTCCTTGAGACAGGGGCGGACGTGTGCCCGCCCCCTTTTTACTCTGCTCAGTAACCCAATGACAACCCGGTGTTGCGCCGTGGATCGTTGGCGCCGTAGAAGCGGTTCTTGCCGACCGGTTTACCACCCAGCGACGGTGCACCGACCAGAATCGCGGCGATGTGGTTGGCGTCCTGCGGGCCCGCAAACTTGTGACCCCAGCTCTCGAGAATCTTCTTCGTGTCGGGGCTGGCGGCGAAGTCTTCGAGGTTGGTTTCCTCCGGCATCCACTGCTGGTGGAAACGCGGCGCGTCGACCGCTTCCTGCAGGCCCATGCCGTAGTCGATGACGTTGAGCATGGTCAGCAGGGTCGCGGTGATGATGCGACTGCCACCCGGCGTACCGACCACCATCACCACTTTGCCGTCCTTGGTGACGATGGTCGGGCTCATCGAAGACAGCGGCGCCTTGCCGGGAGCGATGGCGTTGGCTTCGCCCTGCACCAGGCCGTACATGTTCGGCACGCCGACCTTGGAGGTGAAGTCGTCCATTTCATCGTTGAGGATCACCCCGGTCTTGCTCGCCATCACGCCCGCGCCGAACCAGTCGTTGAGGGTGTAGGTGACCGATACAGCGTTGCCCCACTTGTCGACGATCGAATAGTGCGTGGTGTTGCTACCTTCATGGGGCGCGACGCCGGGTTTGAGTTCCGCCGACACACCGGCCTTCTGCGGCTGGATCGCGTTACGCAGCTTGGTCGCGTAGTTCTTGTCCAGCAGGTGTTCGATCGGATTCTTCACGAAATCCGGGTCGCCCAGATAGCTGTTGCGATCCACGTACGCATGGCGCATTGCCTCGATCTGGTAGTGCATGCCCTGAGCCGAATGGAAGCCCAGATCCTTCATCGGATAGCCTTCGAGGATGTTCATGATCTGGCAGATCACGACGCCGCCGGAGCTTGGCGGCGGTGCGGACACAACGTGATAGCCGCGATAGTCGCACTCCACCGGGGCCAGTTCACGGGTCTTGTACTTGTCGAGATCGGCCTGGGTGATGATGCCCTTGTTGGCCTGACTGGACGTGACGATGGCGTCGGCCACCCAGCCTTTATAGAAACCGTCGGCGCCTTTTTCGGAAATGGTGCGCAGGGTTTTGCCCAGGTCCTTCTGCACCAGTTTCTGCCCGACTTGCATCGGCTCACCGTTGCTCAGGAAGATCGCACCGGAATCCTTGATGTCCTTCTTGAACACGTCAGTGGCGTATTCCAGCAGCTCGACGTCGCCCTGCTCCAGTTCGAACCCGTCTTCGGCCAGTTTGATGGCCGGGGCGATCATTTCCTTGCGCGGTTTGGTGCCGTACTTGCTCAGCGCCAGCTCCATGCCGGACACAGTGCCCGGAACGCCGACCGCGAGGTGGCCACGGGTACTCAGGTCCGGAATGACGTTGCCGTCCTTGTCGAGGTACATGTTGGCCGTCGCGGCCAGCGGGGCTTTTTCGCGGAAGTCGAGGAAGGTCTTGCGCCCGTCCGCCAGTTGAATGGTCATGAAACCACCACCACCGAGGTTGCCCGCCGCCGGGTAAACCACCGCCAGTGCATAGCCCACGGCGACCGCCGCATCCACCGCGTTGCCGCCACTTTTCAACACGTCGACACCCACGTGAGTGGCCAGGTGCTGGGCGGTGACCACCATGCCGTTTTCGGCAGCAACCGGGGCAACCGAGGCGGCGTGGGCCATGAGGCAGCTGAGCGCCAATGAGGTCGCAATCAGCGATTTGGCAAAAGGTTCGTACTTCATGAGTCGGTCTCTTCTTTTTATAAGGTAGGAAAGCGCTTCAAGAGCATCAGCCAGTATGGTCGCGATTACGGTTTGCGCCTCCCCGATCCGGCAGTATGCTGGGCGCAGTTTTCGACCCCGTCCCGGAGTTTTCCCCATGGCCTACACGTTCATCACCCTGCCCTCGCCCGTCGGCGCGTTGAAGCTGGTCGCGAACGGCTCACGTCTGGCCGCCATCCTCTGGGAAAACGACAAACCGAACCGGGTGCGACTGGGACCGATGAGCGAAGCACCGGACAATCCGGTGTTGATGAAAACCGCGCGACAGCTGGAAGAATATTTTGCAGGAACGCGAAACGCGTTCGATCTGGAGCTGGACTTTGCCGGCACCGAGTTCCAGAAAAAGGTCTGGGCCGCGCTGCTGACCATTCCGTTTGGCGAAACCCGCACCTACAGCCAGATCGCCGAACAGATCGGCCACCCGAGTGCGGTGCGCGCCGTCGGCGCGGCGAACGGGCGCAATCCGATCTCGATCATTGCGCCGTGCCATCGGGTCATCGGCGCCTCAGGCAAACTGACCGGTTTTGCCGGAGGCCTGGAAGCCAAGGAGCGTCTGCTGACCCTGGAAGGTGGCCAGTGGTCAGACATCGGTAAAACCGGTGACTTGTTCTAACCGCCAAACAGGTTATTCATCGCCGCATACTGCAACAGCATGATGGTCTTGGCATCGCAGATTTCACCCCGCTGGAACGCCGCCAGCGCGTCGTCGAAACGCCACTCCAGCACTTCAAGTTCTTCTGTTTCCTCTTCCAGACCGCCCCCTTCACTGACCTTTGACGAAGCATCGTACTCGGCAATGAAAAAGTGCAACTTCTCGGTCACCGAACCCGGACTCATGTAAGCCTCGAACACCTTCTTCACGTCATGCACGCGATAACCGGTTTCCTCCTCCGCCTCGTCGCGTATGCGCTGCTCCGGCGCCGCGCCTTCGAGCAGTCCGGCCGCCACTTCAATCAGCAAACCGTCGTGACCGTTGACGAACACCGGCAGGCGGAACTGCCGGGTCAGCACCACGGTGCGTTGCTCGCGGTTGAACAGCAGGATCGCCGCGCCATTGCCACGGTCGTAGACCTCGCGCGTCTGACGCTGCCAGTCACCGTTGTTACGGTGATAGTCGAAGGTGATTTTCTTGAGCAGATACCAGTCGTGGGACAACACCTGGGTATCGACGATGTTGACCCGCTCGGCTGTGTTGGACATGACGCCTGATCCTTTTTTGTCATCGGAAGATGGCCATGGTAGGTGAAATGATGCGAACCGCCGACGAAAAAAAAGCCCGGCAGCGCTACCGGGCTTTTCCTTCATTGACTACTGATGAGCCACGTTTACCGTTGCTGCATCAGCGCCCTGGGCCGCAGACGGCGCCCCGTGAATCAGCGGTCCATAACGCCGACTGAATTCCCAGCTGTACGGCACGCGATCCTTGCTGGTGCCATTGTCCCAGTTCACCGACCAGGTCATCAGGCCCTTGATCGGATGCCCTTTGACCGCCAGGCGTTTCATCGCGTTGCCGACCACGGTCTTGTCGATCACATAACCGGTGGCAGCGGCATCGACGTTGGACGGCAGGCCGATGACGAACTTGTCTGCCGGGATCCTGGTGAAGCCGCGAGTACCGGTCACCAGGCTCTCGGTCAGGTAATAGAGGAAGTCCTCTTTCATCGCGTCGTTGTTCTGGGCGATCCACGCCCCGTTGCCGTTATTGGCTTCCGGCACCCAGACCCCGTCGCCACCCTGGTTGTAGAACTGCGGAGCGATGAAGTCGTAGTAGCCTTCCAGCGCCTGCAGGTAACCGACGTATTTGCCGGAGGCGGTCAGGTACGGAAACTCCGGTGCCATGCTGATGATGAAATGTTTGCCCTGGCCTGCGTAGTGATCCTTGACCAGTTTCAGCGCGGCCGGCAGGACGGTCTTGTTGGCAGCGAAATCAATCGCGCTCTGTTCAAGATCGATGTCCAGGCCGTCGAAGCCGTAGGTTTCCACCAGACGGATGATTTCATTGGCCAGCGGTTGCTCCTGACCAGCGCGCAACTCGATGTGCGCATCGGCACCGCCCAGGGAAATCAGCACGGCCCGCCCCTGACTGTTGAGCACGCCGACCTGACGGCGGAACTCGGCATCGGAAACGTTGAACGGCTTGAAGGTCGGTATCCCGCTGCCCTTCATGAAGGCCACCGCGACCACGTTGTATTCCTTCGGCACGTTTTCCAGGGCGATGTTGGCGAACTGACCGCGCTGGTAACCGTCGCTCGGGCCGGCCGGCCAGTTGTGCCAGAAGCCCATGAGGATCTTCTTGCCGGCAAGGCTTGGCATCAGCGACGCCGCGTCGCTGGCCTGGTTTTTCATTAGGGTGAAGTCGATGTTTGACATGTTCTAATCCTTCAGAACGTGTGGGTTTGACGTTGCGGGCTTATTTGAAGTCCACATCGAAGGCCTGATAGAAGGCGTTGCCGGTGTTGGCGACGATCCACATCAGGACGATGACGTGATGACCCTGCTTGTTGTCCGGAAGTTTCACGGCGTGGTTGACCTTGGCTTTCAATTCCGCCGAATGACTGTAGTACGGCACTTGCGGATAGAAATCCTCGGCGAACGGTTGCGCCTCCAGTTGCGCTCGGCTGATGCGTTGTTTCGGGTCCCAGCCATCCTTGGTGATCAGCCAGCGATAACCGCGGGTGGTGTGCGGCGCGGTGTACTCCCACTTGACCTCAAGGGTCTGACCGGGGGTGACATTGAGCAGCGGCCAGGAGAACGGACGCCCGAGTTTCTTGCTCATTTCTTCTGCGGTGAAGTTCACACAGTCACGTGCGTCGTTCTTGCCGCCACTGAGAATATAGCCGTCAGCCGGCGGTACGACGCTCGGGTTGTCGCTTTCGAACGGCGCCGGGAACGGACCGGCCGCGAGTGCCGGGAAGTTCTTGCCGCCTTCCATTTCATTGACCTGCCAGCCGCCGAGCAATCCTTGCTCGATGGCCACCGCGCCGCGGCTTGCAGGGGAAATGACGCGACCGTGTCGCAGTTGGGTTTGAGCTTGTGGTTGGTTCATGTTTTTCACTCCGTTGATTTAAGAACTCTCCTGTCCGAGGAGAGGCCTTCAAGCTAACGGAGGGGGATTTTTTGTCCATCGGCGGTTTTGTCGCAGTCTGCCTCGACGAAACTCGAAAAACGCCGAAAACACTGTATATAAACACAGTACATTGCGACGACGCTCACCCGTCGCATGGCAAAAAGACTACACCGCGTCATTACAAAAACCTGCATTCACCGGCTCAGGGAAGCTGCGCCTCGAACTCCTTTTGATACTGCCCGGCGAGCTGTTCCTTTTGCTTGTCGTCGAGCAGCTTGCCGGCCATCTGGAAGAATTTCTGCTCCTCTTCCTGCAGGTGGTGATGGACCTTCTCCGAGAGCTTTTTCGCCGTGGCCAGCCAGGCCGGGCTGGACATCTCGGTCTCGTCGAGCTCTTCCATCATTTCGTCCATTTCATGGTGCTCGGCGATGGCATGGCGGCTGAGGTCGACACCGTTGTCGAACTCCATCAGCGGGATATAGAAATGGCGCTCTTCGGCCGTTTCGTGAGCCTGAAGCTCAGCCTTGAGTTGCTTGTAGGCCTCGACCCTTTCCGGGGTGTCACCGCTGGTCTTGATCAACGATTTCGCGTAGGTCCGCTGACGATCGTGGCTTTCACGCAGGGCTTCGAAAATGTTCATGGAATCTCCCAGGCAAACGCGTTCCGGATGGACGCCCTAAAGGGCTAGACCCCGGCGCAGCAGCGACGGTTCCAAGCGATTGCTTCAATCGGCTGCGGCGCGCTAGGCTGCCGATTCATTACTACAAGGAAGACAACATGACGTTGCGGATCGAGCTGTCACAGGACCCTACCGAAGAACAGCGCGCAGCCATCCTGGCGCCCCTGCGTGCCCACAACATCGCCAAAGCCGGGCCTTCGCTGTACGAACCGGTCGCGTTGCTGGTGCGCAACGATAACGACGCGATCCTTGGTGGCCTTTATGGGCACACGTTCTATCGGTGGCTGTTTATCGAGTTGCTGGCGGTGCCGGAAGAAGGCCGGGGACAGGGCATCGGCTCGAAGCTGATGAACATGGTCGAGGAATTCGCTCGGGAAAAAGACTGCGTGGGGATCTGGCTCGATACCTTTGATTTTCAGGCGCCCGGGTTCTACAAAAAACTGGGGTATACCGAGTGTGGCGAGATTGTGGATTATCCGCTGGGGCACAAGCGGCACTTCTTCCAGAAGCGTTTGATTGATTGAATTCAGCGACCCTCGCCCGCAGGCTGGCGAGGGTCGCGTAGCGTCAACGCATTCAGCCGCCCGTTACAGACAGGTCGCCAGCGCCGCCAAGCGGCGCTGGGCCACAAAATCATCCTTCTGCGCGTAGTAATTCAAAACCGTGCCGGACGCATCCGCGGTCAAGTCGACAAACGACTCCGCCGAGCGCGTATAGACCGTCGAACCGCCCTTCTTGCCCGGTTGCAGATACGCCGCCGCGTCTACACCGAACACCGCTTCGTCCTGCCAGGCGAATTGCACGCACTGGGCCACGACTTTTTCGGGTTTGTCCGAATTCAGGGTCTTGTAAGGGGTTTGCGTGCGGGCGTCTTCCATCGCCGAACCCGCGCAACCGGCCAGCAGGGTTGCCGCCAGCGCTACCATCAGCATTCGCATTGCATTCGCTCATTCGGAAAAAAGCGGACTGTATCACCGCAACGCCAAAAATCGTTCTGCTTTACTGCATTTAGAGCGCGACACATGCCGGCCGCTGCGGCACATTAACGGTCATCAGCCTTACAAGGAAAGCCCATGGCGCCTACTGACCAGCGACACGAACAGGCCCTGAAACTGTTTCTCGATGCGCGCCCGGAACTGCGCGAAGCCCTTGACCACCTCAACCCGCTGCTGGCCCAGGCCAAGGGCGAAACCCAGGCGCAGTACCGCGAAGAACGTCTGCACGAAGCCTTCGAAGCCGAGGCCGAAAGCCAGGGTTTGTTCGCCTGGGAACTGACGCTGCAACTCACCGCCGCGACGCCCGAGGAGTATCAGGCGCAACGCCTGGAAGTGCATCGCGAAGTGGCGGAAATGGCCGGCATGGACTGGCTGGAATATTGCGATCTGTATGGCATAGAACCGTAAACCCCGCTCAAGGACGCTGCCTCGATGCTGCCTTCCACCTCGACCCACCGCGCCAGCCCCGGACATCTTCATATACAGAAATGGCGCGGCCGTGTGGGGCTGGCGCTGGTTGCCAGCCTTTCGGTACTGGCCGGCATGACCGACGCCATAGGTTTCATGGCCAGCGGCGATTTCGTTTCCTTCATGAGCGGCAACACCACGCGGCTGGCGGTGGCGATCAGCGATGGCGACAGCGCACTGACGTTAAGGCTGATCCTGCTGGTCGCGACGTTCATTGTCGGCAATGCCCTCGGAGTCGTGGTCAGCCGGCTGGGTGGTCGGCGGGCGCTGCCGTTGCTGCTATCCATCGCCGCTCTGCTCTGTTTGGCAGCCTGGCCCTTTGACACGCAACTGCCGGCCCTGCTGGCGGCGATCATTGCGATGGGCATGCTCAACGCAGCGGTGGAAGAAGTGAACGGTCTGCCGGTCGGGCTGACGTACGTCACCGGCGCCCTGTCCCGATTCGGTCGAGGATTGGGCCGGTGGGTGCTCGGCGAACGGCGAAGTGGCTGGCGGGTGCAACTGGTGCCGTGGAGCGGGATGCTGGTCGGCGCCATTCTGGGGGCGGTGCTGGAACATCATCTGGGACTCAAGGCGATGTTGGTCAGCGGTCTGTTCGCCGCCGTACTGGGGCTGCTGACCCTGAAGATTCCGCGGCGCTGGCAACTGGGCTACATGCCACGCTGAAGGACACCTGCTCGCATCGAGACGGTCGCGGGAAACATCCACTTCGCCGCCCCGCCGAGAAAGCTTTATCATGGCCGCAGTTTTGCTGATCGAGTCCGTCATGAAGTTCGCCATTGCGCTGTTTTCCGCCGCCCATGCGCCCTCCTCGCGCCGCGCCCTGCTGTTCGCCCAGGCTGCGCTGGCCGGCGGGCATGAAATTGTCCGGCTGTTTTTCTATCAGGACGGGGTCCACAACGCGTCCGACGCCTTGGTCACGCCGCAGGACGAGCTGGACCTGCCCAAGCAGTGGCGAACCTTTATCACCGAACAAAACCTCGACGGCGTGGTGTGCATCGCCGCGGCCCTGCGCCGTGGCGTGTTGAATACGGAGGAAGCCGGGCGTTATCAGCGTGATGCCGTGGCCGTCAGCGCACCGTGGGAATTGTCCGGCCTCGGTCAGTTGCATGACGCGGTGCAGGATGCCGACCGCCTCATCTGTTTCGGAGGCGCATGACATGGCCAAGTCCCTTCTGATTATCAGCCGTCAATCGCCATGGTCCGGCCCCGGCGCCCGCGAAGCGCTGGACATCGTGCTGGCCGGCGGCGTCTTCGATCTGCCGATCGGTCTGCTGTTTCTCGACGACGGCGTGCTGCAACTGGCCGCCGGACAAAATGCCAAAGCCCTGCAACAGAAAGACCTGAGCGCCAACCTGCAAGCGTTGCCGATATTCGGCGTCGAAGAGCTGTTCTACTGCGCCGACAGCGCCAGTGTTCGCGGCCTCGGCGATCGTTCGCTGGACGAGGCGCAGCCCTTGGCCGCTGAGCAAATCACCGCCCTCATTGACCGTTACGACCAGGTGATCACCCTCTGATGTCGACTTTGCATGTGTTGTCCCATTCCCCGTTCGGCGACGAACGCCTGACCAGTTGCCTGCGCCTGCTGGGTGCCAGCGATGCGCTGTTGCTGTCGGGCGATGCCGCTTATGCGTTGCAACCCGGCACTGCGCCGCTCAATGCGCTGGAAACCCGCCGGGTGAAATTGTTCGTGCTGGCCGAAGACGCGCAAGCCCGTGCCGTGCAGGTTCCGGACTGGGCCGAAGCCGTCGATTACGCCGCCTTCGTCGAGTTGTCGATCCACCACGACAAGGTCAACTCCTGGCTATGAATGCGCTGACCGTCGGCACCCGCGCCATTGAACTGGACAAGGACGGCTTTCTGGTCGACCTCAACGACTGGTCGGCCGAAGTCGCCAGCGCCCTCGCTGCTGCCGAAGACATCGAACTGAGCCCGGACCACTGGGAAATCCTCGAACTGCTGCGCAGCTTCTATGCCGAATTCCAGTTGTCCCCGGCCACCCGGCCGCTGATCAAGTACACCGCGCTCAAGCTCGGCGCGGAGAAAGGTAACAGCCTGCACCTGAACCGACTGTTCAAAGGCACCCCTGCCAAACTCGCCGCGAAACTGGCGGGCCTGCCCAAACCGACGAATTGCCTATGACCGACTATCCAGCGCTGACCCTCGAAACGCCCGCCGAGCACCCGTTCGCCCAGTTCGTGCGCATCCTCGGCAAGGGCAAGCGCGGCGCCCGCGACCTGACCCGCGAGGAAGCCCGGCAAGCCATGGGCATGGTGCTCGACGAAGCGGTCGAAGAAACCCAGCTCGGCGCTTTCCTGATGCTGCTGCGGCACAAGGAAGAAAGCGCCGAGGAGATGGCCGGTTTCACCGAAGCCCTGCGCCAACGCTTACAGGCACCGGCACTGAACGTTGATCTGGACTGGCCGACCTATGCCGGCAAGAAGCGTCACCTGCCGTGGTATCTGCTGGCCGCCAAGTGCCTGGCGCAGAACGGCGTGCGTATTTTCATGCACGGCGGCGGCGCGCACACCGCCGGGCGCTTGTACTCCGAACAATTGCTCAATGAGCTGAACATTCCGCTGTGCCGCAACTGGCAACAGGTCGGCGCGGCGCTGGATAACGGTGGCCTGGCGTTCATGCCGCTGGTGGACTGGGCGCCGCAGCTGCAACGGATGATCGATCTGCGCAACACGCTCGGCCTGCGCTCGCCGATCCACTCGCTGGCGCGGATTCTCAATCCATTGGGCGCACGTTGCGGTTTGCAGAGTATTTTCCACCCCGGCTATCAAGCGGTGCACCGCGATGCCAGCGGTCTGCTCGGCGACACGGCGATCGTGATCAAGGGCGACGGCGGCGAAATCGAGATCAACCCGGATGCCGACAGCCATCTGTACGGCACCACTGGCGGCGAGAGCTGGGACGAGGAATGGCCGCAGTTGTCGGCGCAACGTCATGTCAAACCGGGTTCGCTGGATATCGAGCATTTGAAGGCCGTCTGGCGTGGCGATGTGGTCGACAGCTATCCGCAAATGGCGCTGATCTCGACCATGGCGTTGGCGCTGCGCGGCCTCGGCCAGAGCCGTGAACAGGCTTTCGAAACCGCCGAGCAATACTGGGCCGCGCGGGACAAATCGATTTAACCGATCATTAACGCCCGATCTTTGCGCTTTTTGTTCGAACTCATCGGAATAGACTCGGCTCCAACGATTATTGGTTTCTGGAGTCTTGATCATGGGTTTACTCGTCGACGGCCGCTGGCAGGACAAGTGGTACGAAAGCAGCAAGGACGGCGCGTTCCAGCGCGAACAGGCGCAGCGCCGCAACTGGGTCACTCGCAACGGCGAGCCGGGCCCGAGCGGTGAAGGCGGTTTTGCCGCCGAAGCCGGGCGTTACCACCTTTATGTCTCTCTCGCCTGTCCGTGGGCTCATCGCACGCTGATTCTGCGCAAGCTCAAGGGCCTGGAAAGCCTGATCGACGTTTCCGTCGTCAGCTGGCTGATGCTGGAAAACGGCTGGACCTTCGATCAGAACCTCGGTTCGACCGGCGACAAACTCGACCACTTCGACTTCATGCACCAGCGCTACACCGCCGACACCGCCGACTACACCGGCCGCGTCACCGTGCCGGTGCTGTGGGACAAGAAGCTCAAGCGCATCGTCAGCAACGAATCGGCGGAGATCATCCGCATGTTCAACAGTGCGTTCGATGACTTGACCGGCAACGATCTGGACTTCTACCCGGCACCGTTACGCAGCGAAATCGATGCGCTGAACGAGCGGATCTACCCTGCCGTGAACAACGGCGTGTATCGCGCCGGGTTCGCCACCTCGCAAAATGCCTATGAAGAAGCCTTCGATGACGTGTTTACCGAACTGGATCATCTGGAGCAAGTGCTGGACGCCAACCGTTATCTGACGGGCGAATACCTGACCGAGGCGGACGTGCGCTTGTTCACCACGCTGATTCGTTTCGACGCGGTGTATCACGGGCACTTCAAATGCAATCTGCGGCGGATCAGCGATTATCCGAATCTGTCGAACTGGCTGCGTGAGATGTACCAGTGGCCGGGCGTTGCCGAGACCGTGGATTTCCAGCACATCAAGAATCACTACTACGGCAGCCACAAGACCATCAACCCGACCGGGGTTGTACCGAAGGGGCCGGAGCAGGATTTCACTGTTGCCCATGACCGGGACCGGTTGGGCGGGAAAGGGGTTTGGCGCAGAGGTTGAAAGCAGGATCGTTCCCACCGCGTGGGAACGATCCCTTCAGAGTCGTCAGATTTGACCCTGAGCGCCCTCGAACCACGCCAGTTTCTCGCGCAGTTGCACCACTTCGCCGACGATCACCAGCGTCGGCGCATGCACTTCATGCTCCGCCACCAGACGCGGCAGGTCGGCCAGCGTGCCGGTAAAGACCCGCTGATTGACCGTGGTGCCCTGCTGGATCAGCGCGGCCGGCGTTTCAGCTGCGCGACCATGCTTGATCAACTGCTCGCAGATGATCGGCAACCCCACCAGGCCCATGTAGAACACCAGCGTCTGCGCCGGCGCGACAAGGTCGGCCCACGGCAGATCGGTGGAACCGTCCTTCAGGTGACCGGTAACGAAACGCACCGACTGCGCGTAATCGCGATGAGTCAGCGGAATCCCGGCATACGCCGCGCAACCGCTGGCCGCCGTGATGCCCGGCACCACCTGGAACGGGATGCCATGGGCCGCCAGTTCCTCGATCTCTTCGCCGCCACGGCCGAAGATGAACGGATCCCCGCCCTTCAACCGCACCACACGCTTGCCGGCCTTGGCCAGATCCACCAGTTGCTGGTTGATCTGATCCTGCGGCACGGCGTGATCGGCGCGACGTTTGCCGACGTAGACACGCTCGGCATCGCGGCGGCACAGCTCAAGAATCGCCGGAGCCACCAAGCGGTCGTACAGCACCACATCGGCTTGCTGCATCAGGCGCAAGGCGCGGAAGGTCAGCAGATCCGGATCACCCGGCCCTGCGCCCACCAGATACACCTCACCGGTCGTAACCATGGCTTCGCCGTCAATCTTGGCTTGCAGCAAACGTTCGGCTTCGGCGCCCTGTCCTGCCAGTTGCCGATCAGCAATCGGCCCCTGGAACACGTCCTCCCAAAAACCGCGACGTTGCTGCACATCGGGAAACAGGCCTTTGACCTGATCGCGAAACCGCGCGGCCAGACCGGCCAGATGGCCGTAGGTCGAGGGAATCCAGGTTTCGATCTTGGCGCGGATCAGCCGGGCCAGCACCGGCGCATCGCCGCCGCTGGAGACCGCGATGATCAGCGGTGAGCGATCGACGATTGCCGGGAAAATCACGCTGCACAGCGCCGGCGCATCGACCACATTGACCGGCACGCAACGCCGATGGGCATCGGCGGAAACTTGCGCGTTCAACGCTTCGTCGTCGGTGGCGGCAATGATCAGCCCGCAACCGTCCAGATCCGTTTCGGCGTAGCCACGCAGCAGGCATTCGCCACCGCTGGCGGCAACCAGTTCGCGCAGTTGCGCTTCGATTTCAGGTGCGACCACCCGCAGCAGCGCACCGGCATCGGCCAGCAGGCGGGACTTGCGCAAGGCAATCTCCCCCCCACCGACGACCAACACACGACTGCCGCGCAGGTTGTGAAACAGCGGCAGATATTTCATTTAGCCGATGACCTCAAGGCCACCCATGTACGGCTTCAGCACGTCCGGCACACGGATCGAACCGTCGGCCTGCTGGTAGTTTTCCAGCACGGCAACCAGGGTACGTCCGACCGCCAGACCGGAACCGTTCAAGGTGTGCACCAGCTCAGGCTTGCCGGTTTCCGGGTTGCGGAAACGCGCCTGCATGCGGCGGGCCTGGAAGTCGCCGCAGTTGGAGCACGACGAGATTTCACGGTACTTGTCCTGGCTCGGGATCCACACTTCCAGGTCGTACGTCTTGACCGCGCTGAAGCCCATGTCGCCGGTGCACAGCGCCAGGGTGCGGTAAGGCAGCTCCAGCAGTTGCAGAACTTTCTCGGCGTTGGCGGTCAGGCTTTCCAGCGCTTCCATCGACTTCGACGGCTCGACGATCTGGACCATTTCAACTTTGTCGAACTGGTGCTGACGGATCATGCCGCGAGTGTCACGACCCGACGCGCCGGCTTCGCTGCGGAAGCACGGAGTGTGGGCAACGAACTTGATCGGCAGCTGCTTCGAATCGACGATTTCACCGGCCACGATGTTGGTCAGCGACACTTCGGCGGTCGGGATCAGGTACAGATCGGCTTCACCTTCGCGAGCGATCTTGAACAGGTCTTCTTCGAACTTCGGCAGTTGACCGGTGCCTTGCAGCGCCGGGGCCTGAACCAGATAAGGCGTGTAGGCCTCTTCATAGCCGTGCTCGGTGACGTGCAGGTTGATCATGAACTGCGCCAGTGCGCGGTGCAGACGGGCAATCGGGCCACGCAGCAGGGCGAAACGTGCGCCGGACAGCTTGGCGGCAGTTTCGAAATCGAGCCAGCCGAACTTCTCGCCCAGGGCCACGTGGTCCTGAACCGGGAAGTCGAAAGCGGTCGGAGTGCCCCAGCGGCGTACTTCGACGTTGCCGTCTTCGTCTTCGCCGACCGGTACCGATTCGTGCGGCAGGTTCGGAATACCCAGCAGGATCGAATCCAGTTCGGTCTGGATCGCGTCCAGCTCGACTTTACCGGCACTCAGTTCGCCCGCCATGCGCTCGACGTCTGCCATCAGCGGCGCAATGTCTTCGCCGCGCTGCTTGGCCTGACCGATGGATTTGGAACGCGCGTTACGCTCAGCCTGCAGTGCTTCGGTGCGGGTCTGGACGGTCTTGCGCTGTTCTTCCAGCGCTTCGATGCGCGCGACATCCAGGGCAAAGCCACGGGAAGCCAGGCGGTCCGCTACGTCCTGGAGGTTGCTACGTAACAGTTTGGAATCGAGCATGTCGGTTTCTCGTTATCAAAGTTTGGTCAGGGACAGGCCGGCCCAGGTCGCGAGCAGCCCGCCGAATACGCTGATGGCCGCATAGCCCAGGGCCAGCGGCACTTGCCCGCTTTCCAGCAGGCGCACCGTATCCAGTGAAAAGGATGAAAAAGTCGTCAGCCCCCCGAGGAAGCCGACCATCAACCCGGCACGTACCTCGATCGGTACTTCCGGGCGTATCAAAAACAGGCCGTACAGCACGCCAATCAGCAGACAGCCCACGATATTAACGGCCAGCGTCGCGGTATAGAAGTGCCGCGGCCAATTGGCGTTGACCCAATTGCCGGTGGCGAAGCGCAACAAGGTGCCGGCAATCCCGCCAACGGAGACTGCAACGATCAATGGAACCACTATTTTCTCCGCTGCCGGGGGCTTAAACGATCAAGTTGGGCGAGGTGGTTGAGCTTTTCGCCGATCTTCAACTCCAGGCCGCGCGGCACCGGTTGGTAGAAGGGAATCGGGTCGAGTTCTTCCGGGAAATAGTCTTCGCCGGCTGCATAGGCGTCCGGTTCGTCGTGGGCGTAACGGTATTCGTCGCCATAACCCAATTGCTTCATCAATTTGGTCGGCGCATTGCGCAGGTGCAGCGGCACTTCCAGCGAGCCATGTTCGGCGGCGGCGCGCAGCGCGGTCTTGAAGCCCATGTACACCGCGTTGCTTTTCGGCGCGCAAGCCAGATAGGTGATGGCCTGAGCCACTGCCAACTCACCTTCCGGGCTGCCGAGACGTTCCTGCACTTCCCACGCGGCCAGGCACAGGCTCAGGGCTCGAGGATCGGCATTGCCGATGTCTTCGCTGGCCATGCGCACCACGCGCCGGGCCAGGTACAGCGGATCGCAGCCGCCGTCGATCATTCGCGCAAACCAGTACAGCGCGCCGTCCGGATTCGACCCACGAACCGATTTGTGCAACGCAGAAATCTGGTCGTAGAACGCTTCACCGCCCTTGTCGAAACGCCGGCGAGTGTCGCCGAGCAGGCTTTGCAGCAGCTCGGTGCCCATCTCGCTGTTGTCTTCGGCCAGGTCCGAGGCGTTTTCCAGCAGGTTCAGCAGGCGCCGGCCATCACCGTCGGCGGCGGACAGCAGCATCTGGAAGCCTTCATCGCTGAGGGTCAGATGTCGCTTGCCCAGACCACGCTCTTCGGTGAGCGCGCGGTGCACCAGTTTGCGCAACGCCGCTTCGTCGAGGCTCTTGAGTACGTAGACCCGCGCCCGCGACAGCAATGCGTTGTTCAGTTCGAAAGAAGGGTTTTCAGTGGTGGCGCCAATGAAGATCAGCGTGCCGTCCTCAACGTACGGTAGAAACGCATCCTGTTGAGACTTGTTGAAGCGGTGCACTTCATCGACAAACAGGATCGTGCGCTTGCCGTACTGGCCGGCCTGCTGCTTGGCGATTTCCACCGCCTGACGGATCTCCTTGACCCCGGCCAAGACGGCCGAGACCGTTTCGAAGTGCGCATCCGAGACTTCCGCCAGCAACCGCGCCAGGGTGGTTTTGCCCACGCCCGGCGGGCCCCAGAAGATCATCGAGTGCAGGGCACCCTGCTCCAGCGCTTCGCGCAAAGGCTTGCCGCGAGCGAGCACGTGTTCCTGACCGACGTACTCATCCAGATTGGTCGCCCGTAAACGGGCGGCCAGTGGCTGGGCAATCGGTGCACTGCGAAACAGATCCATCACGTACCGTTGAAACCTCTGTGTTTATTCCTGGATCACGTCGGCACCCTTCGGGATGTCGAACTTGAACTTCGATGCCGGGACCGCTTCGTTGGCCTTCACACCGGTAAACAGGATGTTGGTGCGCTGGCCGACGCTGTCGATCAGTTGCATGTCATTGACCAGACCGTTGCGGAACGACAAGCGCAGGCTGTCGAACAGGGTGTCCTTGGTTTTCGGCTTCAGGGTGAAGTCGATCACGCCACCCGCCTCTTTCGCGCTGATGTCGAAGCTCTGGCTGATCTTCGACACGTCGCCGGACAGTAACAGGGCCGGGGTCTGGGTCAGACGCTCATCGAGCTTCTTGATGGTGGCCTGTTCCAGATCCGGATCCCACAGGGTGACCTTCTTGCCGTCGGACACCATGGTCTGCTCGGCGGGCGCATTGGTGTGCCAGTAGAACAGGCCCGGACGCTGCAGGGTCATGTCGCCGGTGGTTTCCTGCAACTGGGTGCCGCTGCCGTCGAGGGTCAGCTGGGAGAAGTTGGCGGTCAGGGTCTTGGATGTTTCGAGCAATTGGGTCAGGCGAGCCACATCCTTGTCATCGGCGTGAGCCGTGAGGGTGGTCAGAGCCAGTACCGGCAGCAACATGCGGATAAGACGCATGGGAGTCCTCTTGAATACTCGTGGGAAAGTGGACGGCGCTTCATGCACCGTCCATTGCATTTGGATCAGGGTATCGAATCAGTCGCGTACCGGACCAGGGGCCAGTACTTCGCGGGAACCGTTGGTGTTCATCGACGTCACGACCCCGGCCATTTCCATGGCTTCGATCATGCGTGCGGCACGGTTGTAGCCGATCTTCAGCTTGCGCTGTACAGCGGAGATGGAGGCGCGACGGCTTTCCAGCACGAACTGCACGGCTTCGTCGTACAGCGCGTCAGCTTCCGGATCGTCGCCGTCACCGCCGCCGCTGCTGCCTTCGAAACCACTGCCCGCCTCTTCGACACCGTTGAGGATGTCGTCGTTGTATTCCGGCGCACCGCGCAGCTTCCAGGCTTCCACCACCCGGTGAACTTCATCGTCGGACACGAAGGCGCCGTGAACCCGGATCGGCAGGCTGGTGCCCGGCGGCATGTAAAGCATGTCACCGTGGCCGAGCAGTTGCTCGGCGCCGCCCTGGTCGATGATGGTCCGGGAGTCGATCTTGCTCGATACCTGGAACGCCATCCGCGTCGGGATGTTGGCCTTGATCAGACCGGTGATCACGTCTACCGATGGCCGCTGGGTCGCGAGGATCAGATGGATACCGGCCGCACGCGCCTTCTGGGCGATACGGGCGATCAGTTCTTCTACCTTCTTGCCGACGATCATCATCATGTCGGCGAATTCGTCCACGACCACGACGATGGTCGGCAGCTTCTGCAGCAGCGGCGCTTCATCGTGGATGCTTTCGCGTTTGTACAGCGGATCGCTCAGGGGCTCGCCGGCGTCCTGGGCTTCCTTGACCTTGGCGTTGAAGCCGGACAGGTTTCGCACGCCCATCTTCGCCATCAGCTTGTAGCGACGCTCCATCTCGGCCACGCTCCAGCGCAGGGCGTTGGCGGCGTCCTTCATGTCGGTCACGACCGGGCACAGCAGGTGCGGAATGCCTTCGTAGATCGACAGCTCGAGCATTTTCGGGTCGATCATGATCAGCTTGGCGTCGTCCGGGCCGGACTTGAACAGGATCGACAGGATCATCGCGTTCACGCCCACCGATTTACCGGAACCGGTGGTACCGGCCACCAGCAGGTGAGGCATCTTCGCCAGGTCAGTGATGACCGGCTTGCCGCCGATATCGTGGCCCAAGGCCAGGGTGACCGGCGATTTGAAGTTGTCGTACTCAGGCGTCGACAGCACTTCGGAGAAGCGCACGATCTGCCGGTCTTCGTTGGGAATCTCGATACCGACCGTAGTCTTGCCCGGAATCACTTCGACCACCCGTACGCTGGTCACGGCCAGCGAACGTGCAAGGTCTTTCGCCAGGTTGGCGATACGGCTGACCTTCACACCCGCAGCAGGCTGGATTTCGTAACGGGTAATGACCGGACCGGGATGGATCGAATCCACGGTGACTTCAACGCCGAATTCCTTGAGTTTGATCTCCAACAAGTGGCCGACCGCCGCCAGGGATTCGGGCGAATAATTGAGTTGTTTCTTTTCAGCCGGGTCGAGAATTGAGATCGGCGGCAAGGTGCCTTCTACGGCGCTGTCGACGAACAACGGCACCTGCTTCTCTTTCTGCACGCGCTTGCTTGGCTCCGGCGCCTTGACCGGAGCCGGGGCGATGACCGGCGGAACGTGTTTCTCGCGCTCGGACATGTGCTTGCTCAGAGCCTGTTCGCGCTCGATCAGACGCTCCTTGACCTTGGCCTGCTCGCGCTTGTCGGTGACTGTCGGTGCAACCACGTCGTGCACGCGATCGTCGACTTCACGCAGTTGCGCGACCAGTTGCTTGCGCTCGGTGCGCGCCGACCACCAGCGGTTGACCGCGCCCTGGAACAGTTCGAACAGGTCGAGGGTGATCTTGCCGGTGATGTCCATCACCTTGAACCACGACAGGTCAGTGAACACCGTCAGGCCGAACAGAAACAGTGCGATGAACAGCAACGTGCTGCCCTGAATGTTCAGGGCATTACGGGCCAGATCACCAAGGCTTTCGCCCAGCGCACCACCGGCACCAGCCGGCAGACCGGTGGCGGCATGGAAATGGATGTGCGCCAGCGCGGCGCCGGACAACACCAGAAACACCAGGCCGATCAGGCGCCAGGAGAACAGCCAGCCGCTCCACTGCCACGGTTCGTGACGCTGACGGAAGATCTGATACGCCTTGATCGCCAGCAGCAACGGGAAGATGTAGGCGAAATAACCCAGCACCATGAACAGGATGTCGGCGCTGTAGGAACCGGCCGGGCCGCCGAAGTTCTGCACGTCGTCGATCTTGCTGTTGTGGCTCCAGCCCGGATCATCCTTGCCGTAGGTCAGCAACGCCATCATCAGGAACAGGCACAAGGCACCGATGGCAATCAATGCACCTTCCTTGAGCCGGTAGTGCAACTGTTGACGCCAGAGCGGAACGACTGTTTTTGGTGCTTCCGTGGATTTCTTCAAAACGCTTCTTTTCCTGCGCCAGAGGCGCGTCCATCTATTGAATGACGATAAAAAACTGCCCAATCCAGGCAGGTAAAAAAATTGACGGGCGCAACGGAGACTACTTTTAACACTGCGCCCCGCCTTTTATAAACACGGCACGCGGCGAATATTCTGTAACAGCCCGGCATTGTACGGGTTTGCGCGTTCGATGCCATGCTTCCAGGCCCCAGGTTCAAGCATAGCCAAACGCACAACACCCGGCGTTCAATTTGAGCATGCATTACCTTTTGTGACAAAGGCTTATGAGGTGTATTTGATGAACGTAGCGAAGCATTCGCGCCTCATCTCCCCTGAGTGCAACACATTGGCATCGGCAACCTTGCCCGCACCGGTGCAACGCCCGATTACGACCGCATTCGGATGCTCAAGTTGCAGAGGTCAAAACACAGCACCTCAGTGGAGGACATTCGCGTCATTTCCCGGCACACTTTACCTCGGGCCCAGCGCCCACCGCCCTCCCCTTCTGCAAGCCTGGACGCCATGCTGACTTGGTTACAACGCAATTCACTGACTTTCCCGCCACTGGAAAAGGCCATGCGCGATCCCAACGGATTGCTGGCGGCCGGTGGCGACCTGTCCGCCGATCGCTTGATCCAGGCTTATCGTCACGGCTGCTTTCCATGGTTTTCCGAAGGTCAGCCGATTCTCTGGTGGTCGCCGGATCCGCGCACCGTGCTTTTTCCCGACGAACTGCACGTCTCGCGCAGCCTCGGCAAATTGATGCGCAAACAGCGTTATCAAGTGACCTTCGATCAGGATTTCGACGCCGTGATCCACGCCTGCGCCGCTCCCAGGGAACACGCCGACGGCACCTGGATCACCGAGGCGATGCAGGACGCCTATATCGAATTGCATCGGCGCGGTTTTGCTCACTCGGTGGAAGTCTGGGATGAGGGCGAACTGGTCGGCGGCCTGTACGGCCTGGCGATGGGGCAGCTGTTCTTCGGTGAGTCGATGTTCAGCCGCGCGGACAACGCGTCCAAGTACGGTTTTGCGACGCTGGTGCAACATCTGAAACAGGCGGGTTTCGTATTGATTGACTGCCAGATGCCTACCGATCATCTGCACAGCCTTGGCGCCCGGGCGATTTCCCGCTCTGCATTCGCTGAATATCTGGCCCGACACCTTGATCAACCCAATCACGCGACCTGGGTTTGCTGAGCGACTTTTGCGCGCGTGGCTTACACTTAATTCACCAGCTTACCCTTGAGGGTTGATCATGACCGAGTTGGCGCGGTTGAAGTTTTATGCCACTCAGCCTCACTCTTGCAGTTATCTGCCCGAGGAACAGGCGACGACCCTGTTTCTCGACCCGAGCCAGCCCATGGATGTGCATGTCTACGCAGACCTGTCAGAAATGGGCTTTCGTCGCAGCGGCGACCATCTGTACCGCCCGCATTGCCAGAACTGCAATGCCTGCGTGCCTGCGCGCATTCCTGTTGCTCAGTTCAACCCCAACCGTCAGCAGAAACGCATCTTCAAGCGCAACATCGATTTGCAGGTGCGCCCGGTCAAGCCGGCGTTCAGCGAAGAGTACTTCGACCTCTATCAGCGCTACATCGAACAGCGCCACGCGGATGGCGACATGTACCCGCCGAGCCGCGATCAATTCTCGACCTTTCTGGTACGCGACCTGCCCTTCTCACGCTTCTACGAGTTCCGACTCGACGGACGGTTGCTGGCAGTTGCCGTGACCGATCTGCTGCCCAACGGCCTGTCGGCGGTCTACACCTTTTACGAGCCGACGGAGGAACGCCGCAGCCTGGGCCGTTACGCAATCCTCTGGCAAATCGCCGAAGCCCAGCGGCTGGGGCTTGAGGCGGTGTACCTGGGTTACTGGATCAAAAACTGCAAAAAGATGAACTACAAGACCCAATATCGGCCTATCGAACTGCTGATCAATCAGCGCTGGGTCGTCCTGAACTAAACGCAAACCCTAAACCCCTTGGCGTAAACCCCATTTTTCGGGCACAATGCACGCCGCTTTTGCCTGGCGCAGTTGCACCGGGCCATTCATTGGATACCGAGGGCTTTACTGCATGTCGAAAGAAGACAGCTTCGAAATGGAAGGCACTGTCGTCGACACCCTGCCCAACACCATGTTTCGTGTGGAGTTGGAAAATGGGCACGTCGTAACCGCGCATATTTCCGGCAAGATGCGCAAGAACTACATTCGTATTCTTACCGGTGACAAAGTGCGCGTCGAGCTGACGCCCTATGACTTGAGCAAAGGGCGTATTACTTACCGCGCTCGCTAATCAAGTCAATACAAGACGCCCGGCTTAATGCCGGGCGTTTTTGTTTGTCTGGGTTTTGGGTTTGTGCTTGAGTTTTGAGTGTATATCCGTTGCTTCGGGAGCTGCCCCTGGCGGTTTCGCTCTTACAGCGAGTCACTTTTGACAAACGCCTCAAAAGTAACCAAAAAGTCTACGCCCCGGCGTACGGCACTTCGCTTAGGCTCAGTGTTCCCTCGCTACGGTGTCCATCAGGGGGCATCGCCTACGGTTTGCTTCGCTGCACCTCCTCTCGATGTATGCGGCTTCGCCGCACGGCGCTGCGCGCCTACCCCCTGATGGACACCTCCGCTCGGCCTGCCGAAGGGGCAAAAAATCAAAAGCCAGAGCCAGAGCGAAAGCCAGATCAAGAGCCCCTCACCCTAGCCCTCTCCCGGAGGGAGAGGGGACTGATCGAGTGATTTGGGAGAGGTTCGCCGACATGCGATACCGCGTTGAACTCAGGCTTTGAAAAGCACAAAAATCGGCTCCCTCTCCTCAGGGAGAGGGCTGGGGTGAGGGGTAAACCCACCACAAAACCAAAGCCAAACACGCCCCGCTCCTCTCCACTCAAAACGATGAGCGTTAGCTCGAGTACCGCTTTTGATCGCAGGGCCCGTCGGCAGGCTGAGTGGAGGGATTGATCCGGGGGTGGGAGCGCAGCGACCGTTTGGCGAAGCCAAACACATCGAGAGGAGGTGCAGCGAAGCAAACCGTAGGCGATGCCCCCGGATCAATACCGGAGCGAAGGAACCCGAGCCACAGCGAGGGCCGTACGTCAGGGTTGAAGCCTTTTGGGTTACCTTTTCGGCGTTTGGAAAAGGTGACTCGCCGTAAGGGCGAAACCGCCAGCGGCAGCTCCCGAAGCAACGGATATGCCCCCAAAATAAAAACCGCAGACAATAAAAAGGCGCCCGAAGGCGCCTTTTCACTTACCAGCCGTCAGGCCATTTCTGCAGTGGTCTCGAAGTCAAACGTCAACTCACCATCCTTGATGTCGATGTGAACCACACCACCATGCTCGGCCAGCTCGCCAAACAGAATCTCCTCCGCCAGCGGACGCTTGATCTTGTCCTGGATCAGACGCGCCATCGGACGAGCGCCCATGGCCGAATCGTAACCACCGGCCGCCAGCCAGCTGCGCGCCGCATCGGTAACTTCCAGAAGCACACGCTTGTCTTCCAGCTGCGCCTGAAGTTCGGTGAGGAACTTGTCCACCACGCTTTTGATGACCTCATGACTGAGGCGACCAAACTGAATGATGGTATCCAGACGGTTGCGGAATTCCGGCGTAAAGCTCTTCTTGATCACTTCCATCGCATCAGACGAGTGGTCCTGATGGGTGAAACCGATCGAAGCACGTGCCGCCGTCTCAGCACCGGCGTTGGTGGTCATGATCACGATCACATTGCGGAAATCCGCCTTGCGCCCGTTGTTGTCGGTCAGCGTACCGTGGTCCATCACCTGCAGCAGCAGGTTGAAGACTTCCGGATGCGCCTTCTCGATTTCATCGAGCAGCAATACGCAATGCGGCTGCTTGGTGATCGCTTCGGTCAACAGACCGCCCTGGTCGAAACCGACATACCCCGGAGGCGCACCGATCAGACGCGATACGGTGTGACGCTCCATGTACTCGGACATGTCGAAGCGCACCAGTTCGATCCCCAACGCCTTGGCCAATTGACGCGCGGCTTCGGTTTTACCAACACCGGTCGGTCCTGCGAACAGGAACGAACCGACAGGCTTGTCAGGCGACTTGAGCCCGGCACGGGACAGCTTGATCGCAGTCGACAGCGAATCGATCGCCGCGTCCTGACCGAACACCGTCAGCTTCAGGTCACGCTCGAGGTTACGCAGCAGTTCCTTGTCGGAGCTGGTGACGTGCTTCGGCGGAATCCGCGCGATTTTCGCAACGATGTCCTCGACCTCAGGCACTTCGATGCGTTTCACACGCTTCTCGACCGGTTGCAGACGCTGATAAGCGCCGGCCTCGTCGATCACATCGATGGCCTTGTCCGGCATGTGCCGGTCATTGATGTAGCGCGAAGCCAATTCCGCAGCGGCGCGCAGCGACTCATCGCTGTATTCGATGTTGTGGTGCTGTTCGAAACGCCCTTTCAGGCCGCGCAGGATACCGATGGTGTCTTCCACCGACGGCTCGACGACATCGACCTTCTGGAAGCGACGCGCCAGGGCACGGTCTTTTTCGAAGATGCCACGGAATTCCTGGAACGTGGTCGAGCCGATGCAGCGAATGTCGCCAGACGACAGCAGCGGTTTGAGCAGGTTCGAGGCATCCATGACGCCACCGGACGCAGCACCCGCACCGATGATGGTGTGGATTTCGTCGATGAACAGGATCGCCTGCGGACGTTTTTTCAGTTCGTTGAGCAGCGCCTTGAAGCGCTTCTCGAAGTCACCGCGATACTTGGTGCCCGCGAGCAGTGCGCCCAGATCGAGGGAATAAACGACGCTGTTGGCCAGCAGGTCCGGCACCTGGTTGTCGACAATACGTTTGGCCAGGCCTTCGGCAATCGCGGTTTTACCCACGCCAGCCTCGCCTACCAGCAGCGGATTGTTCTTGCGACGGCGCGCGAGAATCTGCGCGACACGCTCGACTTCCGTTTCACGCCCGACCAGCGGATCGATCCGGCCCTGGCGTGCGAGTTCGTTGAGGTTGCTGGCGTAAGCGTCCAGCGGATTGCCTGAAGAAGAAGACTCACCGCCCTCGTCGTCCTGCATATCTTGTTCACCTTCAGAGTGATCGCCATGCCCCGGCACTTTGGAAATGCCGTGGGCGATATAGTTGACGACATCAATGCGTGCAACGCTCTGCTGTTTCAGCAGGAACACCGCCTGACTCTCTTGCTCACTGAAGATTGCAACCAGCACGTTGGCGCCGGTCACTTCGCGTTTGCCCGAGCTCTGCACATGAAAGACAGCACGTTGCAGCACACGCTGGAAGCCCAGGGTTGGCTGGGTTTCGCGATCCTCGTCATGGACGGGGATCAGTGGCGTGGTGGAGTCGATGAACTCCTGCAGGTCGTGCTTGAGTTTGTCGAGGTTTGCGCCGCAGGCACGCAATACGGTGGCGGCAGCCTCATTGTCCAATAGGGCCAGCAGCAGGTGTTCGACGGTCATGAATTCATGACGTTTCGAACGTGCCTCCTTGAAGGCAAGATTGAGGGTGACTTCGAGCTCGCGGTTTAACATAGCTTCACCTCATACCCAAGTGGTCGGCGATTAACCGTCCTTCTCGATTTCACAGAGTAGCGGATGCTGGCTTTCCCTGGCGTACTGGTTGACCTGCATGGCCTTTGTCTCGGCGATGTCGCGGGTAAACACTCCACATACTGCCCGCCCTTCTGTGTGGACGGCCAGCATGACCTTGGTCGCCAGCTCGCGATTCAGGTTAAAAAACACCTCGAGCACTTCGACGACGAAATCCATCGGTGTGTAGTCATCATTAAACAAAACCACCTTGTACATCGGCGGCGCCTGTAACGCAGGCTTTGCTTCCTGAACAGCAACGCCTGCCGAATCGTCGTCGTGCTCCTGTGGAAGATCCTTTTGGAGAAGCGGGCGATCCTGATTGAATGTTAGTCGAATCTGGCTGATTGCATGCATGGAAAGAAAGGTTCGTCAGTTGTGCAAATACAGTGGTGGGGGCGGCTTGACACGTTTTCAACTCCGACTGCCCGGTCACCTTGACTATCGGGAAAACGGTGTTACAACCAATAGAACCCACAGTGGGGAAAAAAGATCCGCGGAGTCAATCTTTTTAACGGATTCGACTGCGGATGAATTGGATGATACTCCAGCGATGGAGACTGTTGCAGAGGGATTTGAGCATGGCTGTCGGCAAGGTGAAATGGTTCAACAATGCCAAGGGGTTCGGCTTCATCAATACCGAATCCCGCGAGGGGAAGGACGAGGACGGCAAGGATATCGATTTCTTTGCCCATTTTTCCGCCATCAAGATGGACGGGTACAAAACCCTCAAAGCCGGGCAAATCGTCGAATTCGTGATCGTCCAAGGCCCCAAAGGCCTTCACGCTACAGAAATCAAGAATGTCGAAGCCGCAAAAGATGCCGCCTCGGCAGCCGCTCATCACCAATCAGTGACCAGCTGAAGCAACCCGAACACCTGCCAGAAAACAAACCGCCCGGCTCGATCACTCGAGCCGGGCGGTTTCGTTGCAGCTGCCGTTCTTACATGTGCTTGATCAGCGCTTCACCGAAGCCCGAAGAAGACACCAGCGTGGCGCCTTCCATCAGACGTTCGAAGTCGTAGGTCACGGTCTTGGCCTTGATGGCGCCATTGGTGCCCTTGATGATCAGGTCGGCCGCCTCGGTCCAGCCAAGGTGGCGCAGCATCATCTCCGCCGACAGAATCACCGAACCCGGGTTGACCTGGTCCTTGCCGGCATATTTCGGCGCAGTACCGTGGGTCGCCTCGAACATGGCCACGGTGTCGGACAGGTTGGCGCCCGGCGCGATACCGATACCGCCCACTTCCGCTGCCAGGGCGTCGGACAGGTAGTCACCGTTGAGGTTGAGGGTGGCGATCACATCGTACTCGGCCGGACGCAGCAGGATCTGCTGAAGCATGGCGTCGGCGATGGCGTCCTTGACGACGACTTCACGACCGGTTTTCGGGTTCTTGAATTTCATCCATGGGCCGCCATCGAGCAGCTCGGCGCCGAATTCCTCCTTCGCCACCTCGTAACCCCAGTCCTTGAAGGCACCTTCGGTGAATTTCATGATGTTGCCCTTGTGCACGATGGTCAGCGACTTGCGGTCGTTGTCCACCACGTATTGCAGGGCCTTGCGCACCAGACGCTTGGTGCCTTCTTTGGAAACCGGCTTGATGCCGATGCCGCAATCCTGGTCGAAACGGATCTTGGTGACGCCCATTTCTTCTTTCAGGAATTTGATGACCTTGGTGGCTTCAGGGGAGCCGGCCTTCCATTCGATACCGGCATAAATGTCTTCGGAGTTCTCGCGGAAGATCACCATGTCGACGTCGCCAGGCTTTTTCACCGGGCTCGGCACACCTTCGAACCACACCACAGGGCGCAGGCAGACATAGAGATCAAGCTGTTGGCGCAGGGCGACGTTGAGGGAACGGATGCCGCCACCGACCGGAGTGGTCAGCGGGCCTTTGATGGAGACCACGTAATCCTTGACCGCGTCCAGGGTTTCCTGGGGCAGCCAGGTGTCCTGGTCATAAACCTGAGTTGCTTTTTCGCCAGCATAAACCTCCATCCAGGAAATCTTGCGCTTGCCCCCGTAGGCTTTTTCTACGGCAGCATCAACCACTTTGATCATCACAGGGCTGACGTCGACGCCAATGCCGTCACCTTCGATGAAGGGAATGATCGGGTTATCAGGGACATTGAGAGAATGGTCTGCGTTGACGGTGATTTTGTCGCCGACGGCTGGAACCTGAATCTTCTTGTAACCCATGCTGAACTCCATTGTTTGGATTGAACATCTGGCTTGGTTCGAGCGTAACCCAGTTAAATCAACACGCAAACCCTCTGTTCCGGGCGCGACCACATCTCGGTTCGTACAAGCCTGAAAGCAAAGGGAAAAGCGCCAATCTCAAGCATTCACGGCGACTCTACGCCCCACCCCGGCCTGCGACCTTTAGACCAATGGACGAGAATCGTTGCATATGAACCATCGGCAGATTGCCAGCTACCTATGTATAATGCCGCCCGCTGACCAAAGGGTCACGACGGCTGGCCTCTCTAGCACGAGACTTTCCGCCTGATTGGTCGGGTTGTTACCGCAGTCCGACTGCTTGACGCTCTACTGATGCACCCAACATCACCGCGAAGATTCTCGACATTCGGTTCATGGATGACTTTGAACGAACGCGCTTACCCGGCGCCCCTCGAGTTTCTGCGCACGCTTTAGCAAAGAAGAGAGAGTTAATCCGAATATGCCCACCCGCTCGAAGATCATCTATACCTTCACCGACGAAGCTCCAGCCCTCGCCACCTATTCCCTGCTGCCGATCATCGAGGCTTACACCGCCTCGGCCGATATCGCCGTGGAAACCCGCGATATCTCTCTTGCAGCACGTATTCTGGCCAGCTTCCCCGAGCAACTGGGCGACAAAGCCGTAGCCGACCACCTCGCCGAACTGGGCGACCTGGCCGTTACGCCTGAAGCCAACATCATCAAGCTGCCGAACATCAGCGCCTCGGTTCCGCAACTGCAAGCCGCGATCAAAGAACTGCAGGCCCAGGGCTACAACCTGCCGGACTACCCGGAAACCGTGACCAGCGACGCCGACAAAGACGCCAAGGCGCGCTACGACAAGGTCAAGGGGAGCGCCGTGAACCCGGTTCTGCGTGAAGGCAACTCCGACCGTCGCGCGCCGCTGTCGGTCAAGAACTACGCTCGCAAGCACCCGCACAAAATGGGCGCCTGGGCCAAGGACTCCAAGTCCCACGTCGCTCACATGAGCACCGGCGATTTCTACGGCAGCGAAAAAGCGGCCCTGATCGACGCCGCTGACACCGTGAAAATCGAGCTGGTCGCCCAAGACGGCACCACCACCGTCCTGAAAGAAAAAACCACCGTTCAGGCGGGCGAGATCCTCGACTGCTCCGTGATGAGCAAAAAGGCTCTGCGCGCGTTCATCGCCGCTGAAATCGACAGCGCCAAGCAACAAGGCGTGCTGCTGTCGGTTCACCTGAAAGCCACCATGATGAAGGTCTCCGACCCGATCATGTTCGGCCAGATCGTTGCCGAGTTCTACAAAGACGCCCTGACCAAGCACGCCGACGTGCTGGCCGAGATCGGCTTCAACCTGAACAACGGCATCGGCGACCTGTACGCCCGCATCAAATCCCTGCCGGCCGAACAACAAGCCCAGATCGAAGCCGACGTGCAGGCGGTCTACGCCGTTCGTCCTTCGCTGGCGATGGTCAACTCCGACAAAGGCATCACCAACCTGCACGTGCCGAGCGACGTTATCGTCGACGCCTCGATGCCGGCCATGATCCGTGACTCCGGCAAGATGTGGGGCACCGACGGCCAGCTGCACGACACCAAGGCTGTGATCCCGGATCGCTGCTACGCCACCATCTACCAGGCCGTGATCGAAGATTGCAAAGCCAATGGCGCTTTCGATCCGACCACCATGGGCAGCGTGCCAAACGTTGGCCTGATGGCTAAAAAGGCTGAAGAGTACGGTTCCCACGACAAGACCTTCCAGATCAAGGCCGACGGCGTGGTTCGCGTAACCGACAGCAAAGGCACCCTGCTGATGGAACAGGCTGTTGAAGCCGGCGACATCTTCCGCATGTGCCAGACCAAAGACGCGCCGATCCAGGACTGGGTCAAACTGGCCGTCAACCGTGCTCGTGCAAGCGCAACGCCAGCCATTTTCTGGCTGGACCCGATGCGCGCCCACGACGGCGTGGTGATCGAGAAGGTTCAGGCTTACCTGAAGGATCACGACACCGCCGGTCTGGACATCCAGATCATGGCGCCGGTCGATGCCATGAAATACACCCTGCAGCGCACCCGCGAAGGCAAGGACACCATTTCGGTGACCGGCAACGTACTGCGTGACTACCTGACCGACCTGTTCCCGATCATGGAACTGGGCACCAGCGCCAAGATGCTGTCGATCGTGCCGCTGATGAACGGCGGTGGCCTGTTCGAAACCGGCGCCGGCGGTTCGGCTCCGAAGCACGTGCAGCAACTGGTCGAAGAGAACTTCCTGCGCTGGGATTCGCTGGGTGAATTCCTGGCCCTGGCCGCGTCTCTCGAGCACCTGGGTGTGAACTACAACAACCCGAAAGCGCTGGTTCTGTCCAAGACCCTGGACCAGGCCACTGGCCAGTTCCTCGACAACAACAAGTCGCCATCGCGCAAAGTCGGCAACATCGACAACCGCGGCAGCCACTTCTACCTGGCAATGTACTGGGCACAAGCCCTGGCTGCCCAGACCGAAGACGCTGCACTGCAAGCGCAGTTCGCGACTCTGGCCAAGACCCTGACCGAGAACGAAGCGACCATCGTTGCCGAGCTCAATGCCGTTCAAGGCAAGCCAGTGGACATCGGCGGTTACTACCACGCCAATGCCGAGCTGATCAGCAAGGCCATGCGCCCAAGCGCAACCCTCAACGCGGCCATCGCTGCGCTGATATAAGGTTGTAAAGGGAACATCACAAACCCCGGCCTTGCGCCGGGGTTTGTGTTTCTGCCTATCGCTCAGGAGATTCAATCAATGCAATGGCAACCCCACATCACCGTCGCCACCATCGTCGAGGACAACGGTCGTTTTTTGATGGTCGAGGAACACAAGGCCGGGCGTAATGTGCTCAATCAGCCCGCTGGCCATCTGGATCCGGACGAAACCCTGATCGAAGCTGCCGTGCGCGAAACCCTCGAAGAAACCGGCTGGGACGTCGAACCCACCGCCGTGGTCGGCATTTATCTGTACACCGCCCCGAGCAACGGCGTGACTTACCAGCGCGTGTGCTTCAGCGCCAACGCCGTGAAACACCACCCAGATTATCAGCTGGACGACGGCATCGTCGGCGCCAAGTGGCTGACCCGCGACGAATTATTGGCCCAGCGAGACAACTGGCGCAGCGAGCTGATCATCCGTTGCATCGATGATTATCTGGCGGGCAATCGCTTCGGCCTCGAACTGATCCGCCCTTCCCTTTAGCCTTGAGGCCGTGAGCCTGATAGAATCGCGTCCTTTTTCAAGACACTCATTGAATCCCTATGCGTGATCCAGCCCCTTCTGACACATCCAAGAAGCGCGTCATTGTCGGCATGTCCGGCGGCGTGGACTCTTCCGTTTCCGCTCTCCTGCTGATCGAGCAGGGCTATGAAGTGGAAGGCCTGTTCATGAAGAACTGGGAAGAAGACGACGGAACGGAATACTGCACCGCCATGGACGACCTGGCGGATGCCCAGGCCGTGTGCGACAAGATCGGTATCAAGCTGCACACCGCCAACTTCGCCGCCGAGTACTGGGACAACGTGTTCGAGCACTTCCTGGCCGAATACAAGGCCGGCCGCACGCCGAACCCGGATATCCTGTGCAACCGCGAGATCAAGTTCAAGGCGTTCCTCGACTACGCCATGATGCTCGGCGCCGACCTGATTGCCACCGGTCACTACGTGCGCCGCCGCGACATCTATGGCCGCACCGAGCTGCTCAAAGGCCTGGATCCGAACAAGGATCAGAGCTACTTCCTGCACGCCGTCGGCGGCGAACAGATCGCCAAGACCCTGTTCCCGGTCGGCGAGCTGGAAAAACCGGAAGTCCGCGCGATTGCCGAGAAATACGAGCTGGCGACCGCCAAGAAGAAGGATTCCACCGGGATCTGCTTCATCGGCGAGCGTCGCTTCAGCGATTTCCTCAAGCAATACCTGCCGGCACAACCGGGCGAGATCAAGACCACCGAAGGCGAAGTCATCGGCCGTCACCACGGCTTGATGTACCACACCATCGGCCAGCGTCAGGGCCTGGGCATCGGCGGCCTGAAAGACGCCGGCGACGAGCCGTGGTACGTGCTGCGCAAGGATCTGGACACCAACGAGCTGATCGTCGGTCAGGGCAACAACCATCCGTGGCTGTTCTCCAGCGCCCTGCTCGCTTCGGAAATCTATTGGGTCAACCCGATCGATCTAAGCCAGCCGCTGCGCCTGACTGCCAAGGTTCGTTATCGCCAGAGCGATCAGGCCTGCACCCTTGAGAAAACCGAAACCGGCTATCGCGCCGTGTTCGACGAGCCGCAGCGCGCGGTCACGCCGGGCCAGTCGGTGGTGTTCTATGACGGTGAAGTCTGCCTCGGTGGCGGCGTGATCGAAGTCGCCGAGCCGTGGAGCGGCCAGGCATGAGCCCGACTCAGGAGCAATTGACCGCTCTGGGCGGCGTGTTTCTCGCCGCCGTGCTGGTCGACCGGATCGCCAAGACCGGCCAGACCAACGAGGCCGGCCTGAGCTGCATGCTCGGCAGCCTGCTGGTTCGCGACCCGAAAGATACCCTGGATGTTTACGGCGGCGACGATATCAACCTGCGCGAGGGTTACCGCGCGCTGATCGGCGCCCTCGAGCGCGACCCGAGCACCTTGCAGCGCGAGCCGCTGCGCTACGCCCTGTCGATGCTTGGCCTTGAGCGACAACTGGCCAAGCGCAACGACATGCTCGACGTGATCGGCAAGCGCTTGCCGCAGATCCAGTCGCAGGTCGAGCACTTCGGCCCGGCCCACGAAAACGTGATCGCAGCCTGCGGTGCGCTGTATCAGGACACCCTGAGCACGCTGCGCCAGCGCATTCAGGTGCATGGCGACATGCGCAATCTGCAGCAGCCGAGCAACGCCTCGAAGATTCGCGCTCTGCTGCTCGCCGGCATTCGTTCGGCACGCCTGTGGCGTCAGCTCGGCGGTCATCGCTGGCAGCTTGTCGTCAGCCGACGCAAATTGCTCAAAGAGCTGTATCCGTTGATGCGCAGCGAGTAAATCGCCGCGCAATAAAAGCTTTGTAGTCTGTAACGCGTAATACGCCGGTCAGTTGGCGACGGACCGGCGGATTTTTTCATGTATGATACGCGCCCCATTTCGTTGCCCGACTGTCCGAGAACACCCCATGCAGCTCTCTTCGCTCACTGCGGTTTCCCCTGTTGACGGCCGCTACGCCGGCAAAACCCAGGCCCTGCGCCCAATTTTCAGCGAGTACGGTCTGATCCGTGCCCGCGTTCTGGTTGAAGTGCGCTGGCTCCAGCGCCTGGCGGCTCACGCCGGCATCCCGGAAGTGCCAGCCTTCTCCGCCGAAGCCAACGCCGTTCTGAATGAACTGGCCGAAAACTTCTCGCTGGAGCACGCCGAGCGCGTGAAAGAGATCGAGCGCACCACCAACCACGACGTAAAAGCGATCGAATACCTGCTCAAAGAGCAAGCGGCCAAGCTGCCTGAGCTGGCCAAGGTCAGCGAATTCATCCACTTCGCCTGCACCAGCGAGGACATCAACAACCTGTCCCACGCCCTGATGCTGCGCGAAGGCCGTGACGACGTGATGCTGCCGCTGATGCGCCAGACTGCCAATGCCATCCGCGAACTGGCCATCCGCTTCGCCGACGTGCCGATGCTGTCGCGCACCCACGGCCAACCGGCTTCGCCGACCACTCTGGGTAAAGAGCTGGCGAACGTGGTTTACCGTTTGGAGCGCCAGATCGCTCAGGTCGCTGCCGTTCCGCTGCTGGGCAAGATCAACGGCGCTGTCGGCAACTACAACGCTCACCTGTCGGCCTACCCGCAGATCGACTGGGAAGCCAACGCCCGCGCCTTCATCGAAGACGAGCTGGGTCTGGGCTTCAACCCGTACACCACGCAGATCGAGCCGCACGACTACATCGCCGAGCTGTTCGACGCCATTGCGCGCTTCAACACCATCCTGATCGACTTCGACCGTGACATCTGGGGCTACATCTCCCTGGGCTACTTCAAGCAGCGCACCATCGCCGGCGAAATCGGTTCGTCGACCATGCCGCACAAGGTCAACCCGATCGACTTCGAAAACTCCGAAGGCAACCTGGGCATCGCCAACGCGCTGTTCCAGCACCTGGCGAGCAAACTGCCAATCTCCCGCTGGCAGCGCGACCTGACCGACTCCACCGTGCTGCGTAACCTCGGTGTCGGCTTCGCCCACAGCGTGATCGCGTACGAAGCGAGCCTCAAAGGCATCAGCAAGCTCGAGCTGAACGCTGACAAGATCGCTGCCGATCTGGACGCTTGCTGGGAAGTCCTGGCCGAGCCGATCCAGACCGTGATGCGCCGCTACAACATCGAAAATCCGTACGAGAAGCTGAAAGAACTGACGCGCGGCAAGGGCATCAGCCCTGAAGCGCTGCAGACTTTCATCGATGGCCTGGACATGCCGGCCGCTGCGAAAGCCGAGCTCAAGCAACTGACGCCGGCCAACTACATCGGAAACGCTGTAGCGCAAGCCAAACGCATCTGATCGACTGTTTGACCCGTTTGAGACGCCCGGCCGCGCCGGGCGTTTTTATTCCCGTCTGAAAAATGCTTTTTTTCAATAGGTTACATATGAATCCCGATATTCCTCTTCAACTTCTGGGTGGTCTTACGGCGCGCGAATTCATGCGCGACTACTGGCAGAAAAAACCACTGCTGATCCGTCAGGCGATTCCTGATTTCGAAAGCCCGATCGACGCCGACGAACTCGCCGGCCTGGCCCTGGAAGAAGAAGTCGAATCGCGCCTGGTGATCGAGCACGGCGAGCGCCCTTGGGAACTGCGTCGCGGCCCGTTCGCCGAAGACGAATTCAGCAAACTGCCGGAGCGCGAGTGGACCCTGCTGGTGCAGGCGGTCGATCAGTTCGTGCCGGAAGTCAGCGAGCTGCTGGAAAACTTCCGCTTCCTGCCGAGCTGGCGCGTCGACGACGTGATGATCAGCTTCGCCGCTCCGGGTGGCAGCGTCGGTCCGCACTTCGACAACTACGACGTGTTCCTGCTGCAAGGCCACGGCAAGCGCAACTGGAAAATCGGCCAGATGTGCGACTCCGAAAGCCCGCTGCTGCAACACGCGGATCTGCGCATCCTCGCCGAATTCCACGAGACCGAAGAGTGGGTCCTGGAGCCGGGCGACATGCTCTACCTGCCGCCGCGCCTGGCTCACTGCGGCGTTGCCGTCGATGACTGCATGACCTACTCGGTCGGCTTTCGCGCACCGAGCGCCGCTGAAGTGCTGACCCACTTCACCGACTTCCTCAGCCAGTTCCTGACTGACGAAGAGCGCTACACCGACGCCGACGCCAAGCCGGTCAGCGATGATCCACATCAGATCCAGCACGATGCACTCGGCCGCCTGAAAGCGCTGCTCGCCGAACACATGAGCGACGAACGCCTGCTGCTGACCTGGTTCGGCCAGTACATGACCGAGCCGCGTTATCCAGAGCTGGTGGTCGGCCCGGAAGAAGTCGAGGAAGAAGACCTCCTCGGCGCGCTCGAAGACGGTGCCATCCTGATCCGCAACCCGAGCGCGCGTCTGGCGTGGTCGGACGTCGATGACGATCTGCTGCTGTTCGCCAGCGGTCAGAGCCGTTACCTGCCGGGCAAGCTGCGCGAACTGCTGAAGCTGATCTGCTCCGCCGACGCCCTGCACACAGACAACCTCGGTGACTGGCTGAGCGACGAAGACGGTCGCGGCCTGCTGTGCGAACTGGTCAAACAGGGAAGCCTGGGGTTCGCCGACGATGAATAAGATTCGCGTACGTGTTGCAGACTGGCAAAAGGACAACGCCGAGATCCGCCGCATTCGCGAAACGGTGTTCATTGCCGAACAATCGGTTCCACCCGAGCTTGAGTGGGACGCTGATGACGCCACGGCGGTGCATTTCCTGGCTTTCGAAGGCGACTTTCCGATCGGCACCGCCCGCCTCTTGCCCGACGGGCATGTCGGCCGGGTTTCGGTGCTGAAAGACTGGCGCGGCCTGAAGGTCGGCGATGCGCTGATGCAAGCGGTGATTGCCGAAGCGGAAGCACGCGGCCTGAAGCAGCAGATGCTCAGCGCCCAGGTACAGGCCACGGCGTTCTATGAGCGCCTCGGTTTCAACCTGGTCAGCGAGGAATTCCTCGAAGCCGGGATTCCGCATGTCGATATGGTTCGTCACTCAGCTTAAGACCGAGGCGCCGATCGTTCCCACGCTCTGCGTGGGAATGCCTCTCGGGACGCTCCGCGTCCCTTGCGGCATGTGACGCAGAGCGTCACTGGCTGCATTCCCACGCGGAGCGTGGGAACGATCACGTAAAACGCCCCGCCATCCGACGATGCCGGGGCGTTTTGCTGTCTAGGATTCAACTTGCCCCACCCCGGGCCGACAAACTGGCAATATCAAGCCTTTCGAAAGCGGAGATAACGGACATGTCCCTACGCACCCTGCTCACCACCCTGCTGCTCGGCTGCAGTTTTTCGGTGATGGCAGCCACAGAAATCGTGCCCCTCAAATACCACACCAGCGCCGACATGCTGCCGGTGGCTCAAGACTTCATCGGCAAGGACGGCCAGGTCAGCGCCTATGGCAACCAACTGATCGTCAAGGCTGAACCCGGCAAGATCGAAGAACTCAAGGACCTGCTCTCGCAACTCGACACCGCGCCCAAGCGCCTGCTGATCACGGTCGACACCAACGAAAACAACGGTCGTGGCGATGAAGGCTATTCGGTCAATGGCGCGCAAACCCGCATCATCAGTCGCAGCACTGCCAGCCGTGACGGCGGCATTCAGCAGATCCAGGCCAGCGAAGGCGCACCGGCGCTGATCCAGGTTGGCCAAAGCGTGCCGATCACCAGCAGCCAGACCAACTCCTACGGCGATTACAGCAGCCAGACTCAATATCGCAACGTCACCCAGGGGTTTTATGTCACCGCAAGCGTCACCGGCGAAACCGTTCACCTGGCCATCAGTACCAACCGTGACCGCATGAGCCAGGAACGTCCCGATGTAGTGAACGTGCAAAGCACCGACACAACTGTCACCGGACGCCTGGGCGAGTGGATCACCCTCGCTGGCGTAAATCGCCAGACTCAGGCCGACAAACAGGGCCTGGCCCGCAGCTACTCGACTCAAGGCCGGGATGACATGACGTTGCGGGTGAAAGTCGACACGTTGGACTAAAGCACCGAAAACTGACTGATTAGTCGTATTAGACGAAAGATGTAGTGCTTGAAAAAAAGCACTACAAAACGTTTGACGAGCCAAAAAAGCGAAGGCATGATGGCCTCGCTCCCGCTAATCAGAGGCCCTGGCAAGGGCCTTCGAAGCGATGCTCGCAACCATCCCCGCGAGCCGTTTCGTGTCTGTACCGCCCACAAGGTGTGTTTGACGAGGTTGCCGACTGGAACGAAGTTGTCCCGAGGGACGGAAGCGTAATTAGGTAACCCGGCTTTACACTGTAGTTCGTATAAAGGCCCACGACGCCCGAATGCGCCCGCCAGTTCGCCTTTACCTGCTCACTTCCCCTCGAGCCCATCGTTCATCCCGTCGCCTGCCCCGCCGAACCCGACCTGACCACCTAAGCTTCTGGTCAGCGAGCGCAAGGAATTTTCCACCGCAGAACAACTTTTCATAAAGACGCGACGAGGTTTATCTCCATGGCACTGACACGCGAACAGCAAATTGCAGCCCTTGAAAAAGACTGGGCTGAAAACCCGCGCTGGAAAGGCGTGACTCGCAATTACTCCGCTGCTGACGTCGTCCGTCTGCGTGGCTCGGTTCAACCAGAGCACACCTTTGCAAAAATGGGCGCCGAAAAACTGTGGAACCTGGTCACCCAGGGTGCCAAGCCGTCCTTCCGCCCAGAGAAAGATTTCGTCAACTGCATGGGCGCCCTGACCGGCGGCCAGGCTGTGCAACAGGTCAAAGCCGGTATCCAGGCGATCTACCTGTCGGGCTGGCAAGTCGCTGCGGATAACAACTCCGCCGAATCGATGTACCCGGACCAGTCGCTGTACCCGGTGGACTCGGTGCCAACCGTGGTCAAGCGCATCAACAACTCGTTCCGTCGTGCCGACCAGATCCAGTGGAAAGCCGGCAAGAACCCGGGCGACGAAGGCTACATCGACTACTTCGCGCCAATCGTGGCTGACGCCGAAGCCGGCTTCGGCGGCGTACTGAACGCCTACGAGCTGATGAAGAGCATGATCGAAGCAGGCGCCGCCGGCGTTCACTTCGAAGACCAGCTGGCCTCCGTGAAGAAATGCGGCCACATGGGCGGCAAGGTTCTGGTTCCAACCCAGGAAGCCGTACAGAAGCTGACCGCTGCTCGTCTGGCTGCCGACGTTGCCGGTGTACCGACCATCATCCTGGCCCGTACCGACGCCAACGCTGCCGACCTGCTGACTTCCGACTGCGACCCGTACGACCAGCCGTTCGTGACTGGCACCCGTACTCAGGAAGGTTTCTACAAGGTTCGTGCAGGCCTGGACCAGGCAATCGCCCGCGGCCTGGCCTACGCGCCGTACGCCGACCTGATCTGGTGCGAAACCGCCAAGCCGGACCTGGACGAAGCCCGTCGTTTCGCTGAAGCGATCAAAAAGGAATATCCGGACCAGATCCTGTCGTACAACTGCTCGCCTTCCTTCAACTGGAAGAAAAACCTGGACGACGCGACCATCGCCAAGTTCCAGCGCGAACTGTCCGCCATGGGTTACAAGCACCAGTTCATCACCCTGGCCGGCATTCACAACATGTGGCACAGCATGTTCAACCTGGCGCACGACTACGCCCGCAACGACATGACTGCCTACGTGAAGCTGCAAGAGCAGGAATTCGCTGACGCCGCCAAGGGTTATACCTTCGTGGCTCACCAGCAGGAAGTGGGCACTGGCTACTTCGACGACATGACCACCGTGATCCAGGGCGGCACGTCCTCGGTGACCGCGCTGACCGGTTCGACCGAAGAAGAACAGTTCCACTGATCGACTTCGCCTGAGCGAACGGCCTTTGCGGACCGTATAGAAAGCTAACCGCATTGCCGAAAAACTGACGCCCCGACTGGTTCGGGGCGTTTTTTTTGCCTGCGGTTTTCCGAGCGCCTCAGGAATTGGCACAACCTGTCAGGCAAAACATTGATCCAGAGCGGTATCCGCATCGCAAAAATCGGCTAAAACGGGCGCCGCCGCTACTTGCAGTAACGCGCATATAAGACAACTTCCCAACTACTGACCCGTTAAACAGTTACCAAACCACTCCAAACGATATCAATTATCATTTAGCGACAACTATGTTCGTTACATTTCCTACAAAACATAATTCGTGAAATCCCGGCTAATGCCCGCAACGCATGGGCTGCGGGCCCTTCGAGGTGCGCTATGTCCTTATTCCAATAAATAATTTCGCTATAGGAATTTTACTTGCAGGGTGTTTAGCCATAAAATCAGCGCGATTGATTGCTGCGACATATCGTCACTGCCTTATTTCTTTATCAAGCTCAGAGACCTTTGCTCTCTGTTAAGGATTTCCAGCATGCCCGAAGCGACAGGACTCATGGCCCACAACTGGGGCTTTGCCATTTTCCTTCTGGGTGTAGTCGGCCTGTGTGCCTTCATGCTCGGCGTCTCCAGCCTCCTCGGGTCAAAAGCCTGGGGCCGCAGCAAAAACGAACCGTTCGAGTCCGGCATGCTACCTACCGGTGGCGCCCGCTTGCGGCTCTCAGCCAAATTCTATCTGGTCGCGATGCTGTTCGTGATCTTCGATATCGAAGCCCTCTTTCTCTTTGCATGGTCTGTGTCCGTCCGCGAAAGCGGCTGGACCGGATTCGTCGAAGCTCTCGTTTTCATAGCAATTCTGTTGGCAGGTCTTGTCTACCTGTTCCGAGTGGGCGCCCTTGACTGGGCTCCGGAAGCTCGTCGCAAGCGGCAGGCGAAGCTGAAACAATGAGGCTTTGGCAATGCAATACAATCTCACCAGAATCGACCCCGATGCTCCTAACGAGCAGTATCCGATCGGCCAGCGGGAAACCGTTTCCGATCCGTTAGAGGATCAAGTCCACAAAAACATTTTCATGGGCAAGCTGGAAGACGTGCTGAGTGGCGCGGTCAACTGGGGACGTAAGAACTCCCTGTGGCCGTACAACTTCGGTCTGTCGTGCTGCTACGTGGAAATGACCACCGCCTTCACGGCGCCCCACGACATCGCGCGCTTCGGCGCCGAAGTTATCCGGGCATCACCGCGTCAGGCCGACTTCATGGTTATCGCCGGGACCTGCTTCATCAAGATGGCGCCGATCATTCAGCGCCTGTACGAGCAGATGCTCGAGCCCAAGTGGGTGATCTCGATGGGTTCGTGCGCCAACTCCGGCGGCATGTACGACATCTACTCCGTGGTTCAGGGGGTGGACAAGTTCCTGCCCGTTGACGTCTACGTACCTGGCTGCCCGCCCCGTCCAGAAGCATTTCTGCAAGGCTTGATGCTGTTGCAGGAATCCATTGGCCAGGAGCGTCGCCCACTTTCCTGGGTCGTTGGCGATCAAGGCGTTTATCGCGCCGACATGCCTTCGCAGAAGGAACAGCGCCGCGAACAGCGAATCGCAGTCACCAACCTGCGCAGCCCTGACGAAGTCTGATCCAGTCTGTTTCAAAGAAACGAGAAGCTGGCTTCATTCTTTACGTTGACCGAAAGCGAAAAAATAACCATGACTACAGGCAGTGCTCTGTACATCCCGCCTTATAAGGCAGACGACCAGGATGTGGTCGTCGAACTGAACAACCGTTTTGGCGCCGAAGCGTTCACCGCTCAGCCGACCCGCACCGGCATGCCGGTGCTGTGGGTGGCTCGCGCCAGACTCGTCGAAGTCCTGACCTTCCTGCGCAACCTGCCCAAGCCGTACGTCATGCTCTATGACCTGCACGGCGTGGACGAGCGTCTGCGCACCAAGCGTCAAGGGCTGCCGAGCGGTGCCGATTTCACCGTGTTCTATCACCTCATGTCGCTGGAACGTAATAGTGACGTGATGATCAAGGTCGCCTTGTCCGAGAGCGACCTCAGCTTGCCGACCGTCACCAGCATCTGGCCGAACGCCAACTGGTACGAGCGTGAAGTCTGGGACATGTACGGCATCGACTTCAAAGGTCACCCGCACCTGTCGCGCATCATGATGCCGCCGACCTGGGAAGGTCACCCGCTGCGCAAGGACTTCCCGGCGCGCGCCACCGAATTCGATCCGTTCAGCCTGAACCTGGCCAAGCAACAGCTTGAGGAAGAAGCCGCGCGTTTCCGTCCTGAAGACTGGGGCATGAAGCGTTCCGGGGCGAACGAGGACTACATGTTCCTCAACCTGGGCCCGAACCATCCTTCGGCTCACGGTGCGTTCCGCATCATCCTGCAACTGGACGGTGAAGAGATCGTCGACTGCGTTCCGGACATCGGTTACCACCACCGTGGTGCCGAGAAGATGGCCGAGCGTCAGTCCTGGCACAGCTTCATTCCTTACACCGACCGTATCGACTACCTCGGCGGCGTGATGAACAACCTGCCGTACGTGCTCTCGGTCGAGAAGCTGGCCGGCATCAAGGTGCCAGAGAAGGTCGACGTCATCCGCATCATGATGGCCGAGTTCTTCCGGATCACCAGCCACCTGCTGTTCCTGGGTACCTACATCCAGGACGTCGGCGCCATGACTCCGGTGTTCTTCACCTTCACCGACCGCCAGAAGGCGTACACGGTGATCGAAGCCATCACCGGTTTCCGTCTGCACCCGGCCTGGTACCGCATCGGTGGCGTCGCCCACGACCTGCCGCGCGGCTGGGAAAAACTGGTGAAAGACTTCGTTGAATGGCTGCCAAAGCGCCTCGACGAATACACCAAGGCCGCCCTGCAGAACAGCATCCTCAAGGGTCGTACCATCGGCGTTGCCCAGTACAACACCAAAGAGGCCCTGGAATGGGGCGTCACCGGTGCCGGCCTGCGTTCCACGGGTTGCGATTTCGACCTGCGTAAAGCGCGTCCGTACTCCGGCTACGAGAACTTCGAGTTCGAAGTACCGCTGGCTGCCAACGGCGATGCCTACGACCGCTGCATGGTTCGCGTCGAAGAGATGCGCCAGAGCGTCAAGATCATCGACCAGTGCCTGCGCAACATGCCGGAAGGCCCGTACAAGGCGGATCACCCGCTGACCACGCCGCCGCCGAAAGAGCGCACGCTGCAGCACATCGAAACCCTGATCACGCACTTCCTGCAGGTTTCGTGGGGCCCGGTCATGCCGGCCAACGAATCCTTCCAGATGATCGAAGCGACCAAGGGCATCAACAGTTATTACCTGACGAGCGACGGCGGCACCATGAGCTACCGTACCCGGATCCGTACTCCGAGCTTCCCGCATCTGCAACAGATCCCTTCGGTGATCAAAGGCAGCATGGTCGCGGACCTGATTGCGTACCTGGGTAGTATCGATTTCGTTATGGCCGACGTGGACCGCTAAGCATGAACAGCACGCTTATCCAGACAGACCGTTTCACCTTGAGTGAAACCGAGCGCTCGGCCATCGAGCACGAGCTGCATCACTACGAAGATCCGCGCGCGGCGTCGATCGAAGCCCTGAAGATCGTTCAGAAGGAACGCGGCTGGGTGCCGGACGGCGCTCTGTACGCCATCGGCGAGATCCTCGGCATTCCGGCCAGCGACGTTGAAGGCGTGGCCACGTTCTACAGCCAGATCTTCCGTCAGCCGGTCGGCCGTCACATCATTCGCGTCTGCGACAGCATGGTCTGCTACATCGGCGGCCACGAGTCGGTGGTCAGCGAAATCCAGAACAACCTGGGTATCGGCCTGGGTCAGACCACCGCCGACGGTCGTTTCACCCTGCTGCCGGTCTGCTGCCTCGGCAACTGCGACAAGGCACCGGCGCTGATGATCGATGACGACACCTTTGGCGATGTCCAGCCTGCCGGCGTCGCCAAACTGCTCGAGGGCTACGTATGACCCTGACTTCTTTCGGCCCGGCCAACCGCATCCAGCGTTCGGCCGAGACTCACCCGCTGACCTGGCGCCTGCGTGACGACGGCGAAGCCGTGTGGCTCGACGAGTACCAGGCCAAGAACGGTTACGCCGCTGCGCGCAAGGCCTTCGCCGACATGGATCAGGACGCCATCGTCCAGACCGTGAAAGACGCCGGCCTCAAAGGTCGCGGCGGTGCAGGCTTCCCCACTGGCGTGAAGTGGGGCCTGATGCCAAAGGACGAATCCATCAACATCCGCTACCTGCTGTGCAACGCGGATGAAATGGAGCCGAACACCTGGAAAGACCGCATGCTGATGGAGCAACTGCCCCATCTGCTGATCGAAGGCATGCTGATCAGCGCCCGCGCGCTGAAAACCTACCGTGGCTACATCTTCCTGCGTGGCGAGTACACCACCGCTGCCAAGCACCTGAACCGTGCCGTGGAAGAAGCCAAGGCTGCCGGCCTGCTGGGCAAGAACATCCTGGGCAGCGGCTTCGATTTCGAGCTGTTCGTCCACACCGGCGCCGGGCGTTACATCTGTGGTGAAGAAACCGCACTGATCAACTCCCTCGAAGGTCGCCGCGCCAACCCGCGCTCCAAACCGCCCTTCCCTGCCGCCGTTGGCGTGTGGGGCAAGCCGACCTGCGTGAACAACGTTGAAACCCTGTGCAACGTGCCGGCGATCATCGCCGACGGCGTGGACTGGTACAAATCGTTGGCCCGCGACGGCAGCGAAGACATGGGCACCAAGCTCATGGGCTTCTCCGGCAAGGTCAAGAACCCTGGTCTGTGGGAACTGCCATTCGGCGTGACCGGTCGCGAGCTGTTCGAAGACTACGCCGGCGGCATGCGCGACGGCTTCAAGCTGAAAGCCTGGCAGCCAGGCGGCGCCGGTACCGGTTTCCTGTTGCCGGAACACCTCGACGCACAAATGTACGCCGGCGGCATCGCCAAAGTGGGCACCCGTATGGGTACCGGCCTGGCCATGGCGGTGGACGACAGCGTCAACATGGTGTCCCTGCTGCGCAACATGGAGCAGTTCTTCGCTCGCGAATCCTGCGGCTTCTGCACCCCGTGCCGTGATGGTTTGCCATGGAGCGTCAAGCTCTTGATGGCGATCGAACAAGGTCGCGGCCAGCCAGGCGACATCGAGACCCTGCTGGGTCTGGTCAACTTCCTCGGCCCGGGCAAGACCTTCTGTGCTCACGCACCGGGTGCCGTGGAGCCGTTGGGCAGTGCCATCAAATACTTCCGTCCAGAGTTCGAAGCCGGTATCGCGCCTGCAAGCGCCACCGTCCCGCCTCTGGCGAAGCCGATCGTAGTCGGCGCGTAAACGCTTAGAAAAGGCGAAGGGTCCGTGCCCTTCGCCTTTCGTCCGATGACGCCTTTCGGGGCTGACTGGATTCGGACGGATAACAAGATTCCATTAGCCACGCCCGCTGACACCGGGCCAACGAAGACCTTTGAACCATGGCCACTATCCACGTAGACGGCAAAGCGCTCGAAGTCGACGGGGCAGACAACCTGTTACAGGCATGTCTGTCGCTGGGCCTCGACATCCCTTATTTCTGCTGGCACCCCGCGCTTGGTAGCGTCGGGGCCTGCCGCCAGTGCGCGGTCAAGCAGTACACCGACGAGAACGACACCCGTGGTCGCATCGTCATGTCCTGCATGACCCCTGCCACCGACAACACTTGGATCTCCATCGACGATGAAGAATCCAAGGCGTTTCGCGCCAGTGTTGTTGAATGGCTGATGACCAACCACCCGCACGACTGCCCTGTGTGCGAGGAAGGCGGTCACTGCCACCTGCAAGACATGACCGTGATGACCGGCCACAACGAGCGCCGTTATCGCTTCACCAAACGTACCCACCAGAACCAGCAACTGGGCCCGTTCATTTCCCACGAAATGAACCGCTGCATCGCCTGCTACCGCTGCGTGCGTTTCTATAAGGATTACGCCGGCGGCACCGACCTCGGTGTATTTGGCGCCCACGACAACGTGTACTTCGGTCGCGTTGAAGACGGCACCCTCGAAAGCGAGTTCTCCGGCAACCTCACCGAGGTCTGCCCGACCGGTGTGTTCACCGACAAGACTCACTCCGAGCGCTACAACCGCAAGTGGGACATGCAGTTCTCGCCGAGCATCTGCCATGGCTGCTCGAGCGGTTGCAACATCTCCCCGGGCGAGCGTTACGGCGAACTGCGTCGCATCGAAAACCGTTACAACGGTTCGGTGAACCAGTACTTCCTGTGCGACCGTGGCCGTTTCGGTTATGGCTACGTCAACCGCACCGACCGTCCACGTCAGCCGCTGCTGGCCGACGGCACCAAGCTTGGCCTGGATGCTGCGCTGGACAAAGCCGCCGACCTGCTGCGCGGTCGCAACATCGTCGGTATCGGTTCGCCGCGTGCCAGCCTGGAAAGCAACTACGCGTTGCGTGAACTGGTAGGCGCCGAGCACTTCTACTCCGGTATCGAAGCCTCCGAGCTGGAACGCATCCGTCTGGTCCTGCAAGTGCTGAAAGACAGCCCGCTGCCAGTGCCGAACATGCGCGACATCGAAGACCACGACGCCGTGTTCGTCCTCGGTGAAGACCTGACCCAGACCGCTGCCCGCATGGCCCTGGCCCTGCGTCAGTCGGTAAAAGGCAAGGCCGAAGACATGGCCGAAGCCATGCGCGTCCAGCCTTGGCTCGACGCCGCCGTGAAGAACATCGGCCAGCACGAGCTGAACCCGCTGTTCATCGCCAGCCTGGCTGAAACCAAGCTCGACGATATCGCCGAAGAGTGTGTACACGCCGCTCCGGACGATCTGGCCCGCATCGGTTTCGCCGTGGCTCACGCCCTGGACGCCAGCGCCCCTGCCGTTGAAGGTCTGGATGCCGAAGCCCTGGAACTGGCCAAGCGCATCGCCGACGCACTGCTCGCGGCCAAGCGTCCACTGATCATCGCCGGTACTTCGCTGGGCTCCAAAGCCTTGATCGAAGCCGCTGCGAACATCGCCAAGGCCCTGAAGCTGCGCGAGAAGAACGGTTCGATCAGCCTGATCGTGCCGGAAGCCAACAGCCTCGGCCTGGCCATGCTCGGTGGCGAATCGGTTGATGCCGCCCTGCAAGCGGTCATCGACGGCAAGGCCGACGCCATCGTCGTGCTGGAAAACGATCTGTACACCCGTACCGCCAAGGCCAAGGTCGATACGGCACTGAACGCTGCGAAAGTGGTGATCGTTGCCGACCATCAGAAAACCGCCACCAGCGACCGTGCGCATCTGGTTCTGCCAGCCGCCAGCTTCGCTGAAGGCGACGGTACGCTGGTCAGCCAGGAAGGTCGCGCCCAGCGCTTCTTCCAGGTTTTCGACCCGCAATACATGGACGCGAGCATTCTGGTCCACGAAGGCTGGCGCTGGCTGCACGCCCTGCGCGCCACCCTGCTGAACCAGCCGATCGACTGGACGCAACTCGACCACGTGACCGCTGCCGTTGCTTCGAGCACCACGCAACTGGCCCGCATCGTCGACGCCGCGCCGTCCGCCTCGTTCCGCATCAAGGGTCTGAAACTGGCGCGTGAGCCGCTGCGTTACTCCGGTCGCACCGCGATGCGCGCCGACATCAGCGTTCACGAACCACGCACCCCGCAAGACAAGGACACCGCGTTCGCCTTCTCGATGGAAGGTTACTCGGGCTCCGCCGAACCGCGTCAGCAAGTGCCGTTCGCCTGGTCGCCGGGCTGGAACTCGCCGCAAGCCTGGAACAAGTTCCAGGACGAAGTCGGTGGTCACCTGCGCGCTGGCGATCCGGGCACCCGCCTGATCGAAAGCACTGGTGATTCGCTGAACTGGTTCGCCAGTGTTCCGCGCGCGTTCAACCCGGCCCAGGGCACCTGGCAAGCCGTGCCGTTCTACCACCTGTTCGGCAGCGACGAGAACTCGTCGAAAGCCGCTCCGGTCCAGGAACGCATCCCGGCCGCCTACGTTGCACTGGCCAAGTCCGAAGCGGACCGTCTGGGCGTCAACGACGGCGCATTGCTGAGCCTCAATGTTGCCGGCCAGACCCTGCGTCTGCCGCTGCGCATCAATGAAGAGCTGGGCGCTGGCCTGGTTGCACTGCCGGCCGGTCTGGCAGGCATTCCGCCGGCGATTTTCGGCCAAACCGTTGATGGTCTGCAGGAGGCAGCGCAATGACCTGGTTCACCCCTGAAGTGATCGATGTGATCCTGACGGTCATCAAGGCCATCGTGATCCTGCTGGCCGTGGTGGTCGCAGGCGCGTTGCTCAGCTTTGTCGAGCGTCGCCTGCTGGGCTGGTGGCAGGACCGTTACGGTCCGAACCGCGTGGGTCCGTTCGGCATGTTCCAGATCGCGGCCGACATGCTGAAGATGTTCTTCAAGGAAGACTGGACCCCGCCGTTTGCCGACAAGGTGATTTTCACCCTGGCACCGGTCGTGGCCATGTCCGCCCTGCTGATCGCTTTCGCGATCATCCCGATCACCCCGACCTGGGGCGTGGCGGATCTGAACATCGGCCTGCTGTTCTTCTTCGCCATGGCCGGTCTGTCGGTCTACGCGGTGCTGTTCGCCGGCTGGTCGAGTAACAACAAGTTCGCCCTTCTCGGCAGCTTGCGTGCCTCGGCGCAGACCGTGTCCTACGAAGTGTTCATGGGCCTGGCTCTGATGGGCATCGTGGTGCAGGTCGGCTCGTTCAACATGCGCGACATCGTCGAGTACCAGGCGCAGAACCTGTGGTTCATCATTCCGCAGTTCTTCGGCTTCTGTACCTTCTTCATCGCTGGCGTGGCCGTGACTCACCGTCACCCGTTCGACCAGCCGGAAGCGGAACAGGAACTGGCCGACGGTTACCACATTGAATACGCCGGTATGAAATGGGGCATGTTCTTCGTCGGTGAATACATCGGCATCATCCTGATCTCGGCGCTGCTGGTCACCCTGTTCTTCGGTGGCTGGCACGGTCCGTTCGGCATCCTGCCGCAACTGTCCTTCGTCTGGTTCGCACTGAAGACCGCGTTCTTCATCATGCTGTTCATCCTGCTGCGCGCTTCCATCCCGCGTCCGCGTTATGACCAGGTGATGGATTTCAGCTGGAAATTCTGCCTGCCACTGACCCTGATCAATTTGCTGGTGACCGCTGCAATCGTGTTGTGGAACACGCCTGCGGTTGCGGTTCAGTGAGGATTTGACCCATGTTCAAATATATTGGCGACATCGTTAAGGGTACCGGTACCCAGTTGCGCAGCCTGGTCATGGTCTTCGGCCATGGCTTTCGCAAGCGCGACACCCTGCAATACCCGGAAGAGCCGGTCTACCTGCCACCACGCTACCGTGGTCGCATCGTCCTGACCCGTGACCCCGATGGCGAAGAACGCTGCGTAGCCTGCAACCTGTGCGCCGTGGCTTGCCCGGTGGGTTGCATCTCGCTGCAGAAAGCTGAAACCGAAGACGGTCGCTGGTACCCGGACTTCTTCCGTATCAACTTCTCGCGCTGCATTTTCTGCGGTCTCTGCGAGGAAGCCTGCCCGACCACCGCGATCCAGCTGACCCCGGATTTCGAGATGGCCGAGTTCAAACGTCAGGACCTGGTGTACGAGAAAGAAGATCTGCTGATCTCCGGCCCCGGCAAAAACCCTGATTACAACTTCTATCGTGTTGCAGGTATGGCCGTTGCGGGCAAGCCGAAAGGCGCCGCACAAAACGAAGCCGAGCCGATCAACGTGAAGAGCTTGCTGCCTTAAGGAAGAACGATGGAATTCGCTTTCTATTTCGCATCGGGTATCGCTGTTGTGTCCACATTGCGTGTGGTCACCAACACCAATCCTGTGCACGCCCTGCTCTACCTGATCATTTCGTTGATCGCCGTGGCCATGACCTTCTTCGCACTCGGCGCTCCGTTCGCCGGCGTGCTGGAAGTGATCGCCTACGCTGGCGCCATCATGGTGCTGTTCGTGTTCGTGGTGATGATGCTGAACCTGGGCCCGGCCTCGGTTCAGCAGGAACGCACCTGGCTCAAGCCCGGGATCTGGGCGGGGCCGGTGATTCTCGCCGCCCTGCTGCTGGCCGAACTGCTGTATGTGCTGTTCGCTCACCAGAGCGGTCAGGCCATCGGCCACACCACCGTCGATGCAAAAGCCGTGGGCATCAGCCTGTTCGGTCCGTATCTGCTGGTGGTCGAACTCGCCTCGATGCTGCTGCTCGCTGCAGCCGTCACGGCGTTCCATTTGGGCCGTAACGAGGCGAAGGAGTAAGACATGCCTGCTATCCCTCTCGAACATGGATTGGCCGTCGCCGGCATCCTGTTCTGCCTTGGTCTGGTCGGCCTGATGGTCCGCCGCAACATTTTGTTCGTGTTGATGAGTCTGGAAGTGATGATGAACGCCTCTGCACTGGCCTTCATCGTTGCGGGCGCCCGCTGGGCGCAACCGGATGGACAGATCATGTTCATCCTGGTGATCAGCCTTGCAGCCGCCGAAGCCAGTATTGGCCTGGCGATCCTGCTGCAACTGTATCGCCGCTTCCACACGCTCGATATCGACGCTGCCAGTGAGATGCGCGGATGAACCTACTCTTTCTGACTTTCGTATTCCCTCTGATCGGGTTCCTGTTGCTGTCGTTCTCGCGCGGCCGCTTCTCGGAAAACCTGTCGGCGCTGATCGGTGTCGGCTCCATCGGCCTGTCTGCCATCGTCGCGGCCTACGTGATCTGGCAATTCAACGTCGCGCCACCGGAAGGTGGCGTCTACACCCAGGTGCTGTGGCGCTGGATGTCGGTGGAAGGTTTCCAGCCTGACTTCGCGCTGTACCTGGATGGTCTGTCCGTGACCATGCTCGGTGTGGTCGTTGGTGTCGGCTTCCTGATCCACCTGTTTGCATCGTGGTACATGCGTGGCGAAGACGGTTACTCGCGCTTCTTCTCGTACACCAACCTGTTTATCGCCAGCATGCTGTTCCTGATCCTGGGCGATAACCTGCTGTTCATCTACTTCGGTTGGGAAGGCGTGGGCCTGTGCTCGTACCTGTTGATCGGCTTCTACTACAGCAACCGCAACAACGGTAACGCCGCACTCAAAGCCTTCATCGTCACCCGTATCGGCGACGTGTTCATGGCGATCGGCCTGTTCATCCTGTTCCAGCAACTGGGCACGCTGAACGTCCAGGAACTGCTGGTGAAGGCGCCTGAGCACTTCAAGGTCGGCGATTTCTGGATCGTGCTGGCGACCCTGATGCTCCTGGGCGGTGCGGTCGGTAAATCGGCTCAACTGCCGCTGCAGACCTGGCTTGCGGACGCGATGGCCGGCCCTACCCCGGTTTCGGCACTGATCCACGCCGCAACCATGGTGACTGCCGGTGTCTACCTGATCGCCCGTACCCACGGTCTGTTCGCCTTGGCGCCGGACATCCTGCATCTCGTGGGAATCGTCGGTGGTGTGACCCTGGTTCTGGCCGGTTTTGCAGCACTGGTGCAAACCGACATCAAACGTATCCTCGCCTACTCGACCATGAGCCAGATCGGCTACATGTTCCTGGCGCTGGGCGTTGGCGCCTGGGAAGGCGCGATCTTCCACCTGATGACCCACGCCTTCTTCAAGGCTCTGCTGTTCCTTGCTTCCGGTGCGGTGATCGTTGCCTGCCACCACGAGCAGAACATCTTCAAGATGGGCGGCCTGTGGAAGAAACTGCCGCTGGCCTACGCCAGCTTCATCGTCGGTGGTGCCGCTCTGGCCGCCCTGCCACTGGTGACTGCAGGTTTCTACTCCAAGGACGAAATCCTCTGGGAAGCGTTCGCCAGCGGCAACCACGGTCTGCTTTACGCAGGTCTGGTCGGCGCATTCATGACGTCGCTGTACACCTTCCGCCTGATCTTCATCGCGTTCCATGGTGAAGCCAAGACCGAAGCCCACGCCGGTCACGGCATCGCTCACTGGCTGCCGCTGTCGGTGCTGATCGTGCTGTCGACCTTCGTCGGCGCCATGATCGTTCCACCGCTGCACGGCGTACTGCCCGAGAGCGTTGGCCATGCCGGTGGCGAAGCCAAGCACAGTCTGGAAATCGCTTCGGGCGCCATCGCCCTGGCCGGTATCCTGCTGGCGGCCCTGCTGTTCCTCGGCAAGCGTCGCTTCGTGACCGCGATTGCCAACAGCGGCATCGGCCGTCTCCTTTCGGCCTGGTGGTTCGCTGCCTGGGGCTTCGACTGGATCTACGACAAACTGTTCGTGAAGCCGTACCTTGCGATCAGCCACATGCTGCGCAAAGACCCGCTCGACCAGACCATCGGTCTGATCCCGCGCATGGCCAAGGGTGGTCACACCGCCCTGAGCCGTACCGAAACCGGTCAACTGCGTTGGTACGCTGCTTCGATGGCTGCTGGTGCCGTGTTGGTCATCGGCGCTGTCGTGCTGGTAGCGGTCTGATATGAACCTTGCGAATTTGCGAAAGGAAACGAGCCCGTCATGATTCTGCCTTGGCTAATCCTGATCCCCTTCATCGGCGGCCTGCTGTGCTGGCTGGGTGAGCGCTTCGGCGCCACCCTCCCCCGCTGGATTGCGCTGTTGACCATGACCCTGGAACTCGCCCTCGGCCTCTGGCTGTGGGCCCACGGTGACTATTCATTTGCTCCGGCGCCTGGCGCCGATCCGACCTGGGCGCTTGAGTTCAAGCACGTCTGGATCCAGCGCTTCGGCATCAACGTGCACCTGGCCCTCGACGGCCTGTCGCTGCTGATGATCCTGCTGACCGGTCTGCTGGGTATCCTGTCGGTACTCTGCTCGTGGAAAGAGATTCAACGTCACGTTGGCTTCTTCCACCTGAACCTGATGTGGATCCTGGGCGGCGTTGTCGGCGTGTTCCTGGCCCTCGACCTGTTCATGTTCTTCTTCTTCTGGGAAATGATGCTGGTGCCGATGTACTTCCTCATCGCGCTCTGGGGTCACAGTTCTTCGGACGGCAAGAAAACCCGTATCTACGCCGCGACCAAGTTCTTCATCTTCACTCAGGCTTCCGGCCTGATCATGCTGGTGGCGATCCTCGGTCTGGTCCTGGTCAACTACAACAGCACCGGCGTGATCACCTTCAACTACGCCGATCTGTTGAAGACCAAGATGTCGATGACCACCGAGTACATTCTGATGCTCGGCTTCTTCATCGCCTTCGCGGTCAAGCTGCCAGTGGTTCCGTTTCACTCCTGGCTGCCTGACGCTCACGCCCAGGCGCCGACTGCAGGTTCCGTCGACCTCGCCGGTATCTTGCTGAAAACCGCGGCCTACGGTCTGCTGCGTTTCGCCCTGCCGCTGTTCCCGAACGCCTCGGCCGAATTCGCGCCGATCGCCATGACCCTCGGTCTGATCGGGATCTTCTACGGTGCGTTCCTCGCTTTCGCGCAAACCGACATCAAGCGTCTGATCGCCTTCTCGTCCGTTTCCCACATGGGCTTCGTACTGATCGGCATCTACTCCGGCAGCCAACTGGCGCTGCAAGGTGCCGTGATCCAGATGCTGGCGCACGGTCTGTCGGCGGCGGCACTGTTTATCCTCAGCGGTCAGCTGTACGAGCGTCTGCATACTCGTGACATGCGTGAGATGGGCGGTCTGTGGTCGCGTATCGCTTACCTGCCGGCGATCAGCCTGTTCTTCGCAGCCGCCTCTCTGGGTCTGCCGGGTACCGGTAACTTCGTCGGCGAGTTCCTGATCCTGATCGGTACGTTCGCCAGTGCTCCATGGATCACCGCGATTGCCACCTCCGGTCTGGTGTTCGGTTCGGTCTACTCGCTGATCATGATCCACCGCGCTTACTTCGGTCCGTCCAAATCGGATTCGATCCTGCACGGCATGGACGGTCGCGAACTGATCATGGTGCTGGGCCTTGCGGTACTGCTGATTTACCTCGGCGTCTACCCGCAACCGTTCCTCGACACTTCTGCCGCCACGATGCATGGCGTGCAGCAGTGGCTCGGCACCGCCTTCACTCAACTCGCTTCGGCCCGGTAAGAGCGCTATGGAATTCACGATTCAACACTTTATTGCGCTTGCGCCACTGTTGATCACCAGCCTCACCATTATCGTGGTGATGCTGGCAATCGCCTGGCGCCGCAACCACTCGCAGACCTTCCTGATTTCGGTGGCAGGTCTGAACCTGGCCTTGCTGTCGATCCTGCCGGCCCTGAAAGTCGCGCCTCTGGCCGTGACCCCATTGCTGCAGATCGACACCTTTGCCTGCCTGTACATGGCGCTGATCCTGGTCGCCACCCTCGCTTGCGTCACCCTCGCCCACGCCTACCTCGGCGATGGCGGTTCGGGTTACCCGGGCAACCGTGAAGAACTGTACCTGCTGATCCTGATGGCCGCCGCCGGTGGCTTGGTTCTGGTCAGCGCGCAGCACCTGGCCGGCTTGTTCATCGGTCTGGAACTGCTGTCGGTGCCGGTCTACGGTCTGGTGGCCTACGCCTTCTTCAACAAGCGTTCGCTGGAAGCCGGCATCAAGTACATGGTGCTGTCGGCCGCCGGTTCCGCGTTCCTGCTGTTCGGTATGGCGCTGCTGTACGCAGACTCGGGTTCGCTGAGCTTCGTCGGTATCGGTCAGGCCCTGGCCGCGACCGGCTTGCCAAGCTCGCTGGCACAACTGGGCCTGGGCATGATGCTGATCGGTCTGGCGTTCAAGCTGTCGCTGGTACCGTTCCACTTGTGGACGCCGGACGTGTACGAAGGTGCTCCGGCACCGGTGGCCGCGTTCCTCGCCACCGCGTCGAAAGTGGCTGTGTTCGCGGTCATGGTTCGTCTGTTCCAAATCTCCCCTGCCGCAAGCAGTGGCGTACTGAGCAACGTGCTGACCATCATCGCCATCGCTTCGATCCTGTTCGGTAACCTGCTGGCCCTGACCCAGAGCAACCTCAAGCGTCTGCTCGGTTACTCCTCCATCGCGCACTTCGGCTACCTGCTGATCGCACTGGTGGCGAGCAAGGGTCTGGCGGTGGAAGCCATCGGCGTGTACCTGGTCACCTACGTGATCACCAGCCTCGGCGCCTTCGGCGTGATCACCCTGATGTCCTCGCCGTACAACGGCCGTGACGCAGACGCGCTGTACGAATACCGCGGCCTGTTCTGGCGCCGTCCGTACCTGACCGCCGTACTGACCGTGATGATGCTGTCCCTGGCCGGTATCCCGCTGACCGCTGGCTTCATCGGCAAGTTCTACATCATCGCTACCGGTGTCGAGTCGCACCAATGGTGGCTGGTAGGTTCCTTGGTACTGGGCAGCGCCATCGGCGTGTTCTACTACCTGCGCGTGATGGTCACCCTGTACCTGATCGAACCGAACCTGCGCCGCCACGACGCCCAACTGCACTGGGAACAGAAAGCAGGCGGCGTGATGCTGCTGGCGATCGCTGTGGTTGCGTTCTTCCTCGGCGTCTACCCACAACCGCTGCTGACCCTGGTTCAGCAATCGGGCCTGGCGGGCTGATCGCTCAGCGATAGTTGGCTAGAAACAGAAACGGCACCTTCGGGTGCCGTTTTTGTTTTTGTGGGATTTTGATTTTCAACGCCCTCCCCTTTTTAGGAATTTGCCTTCAAAACGATGAGCAACGGCTGACATCACGCAGTTGGCCTATGCCGTTAAATTCGAAAGTCACCCATCAAGTGGAGATCCAGAAACCATGAAGCGAGATATTTTTTCAGAGTTGATGGACGGCCTAAAGGCGTTAGCCGAAGAACGCAAAGACAAAGTCACCTTGAAAAAAACGCGCGCCCAACGGATCGGAACCATGAAGGGCCAACTCACACTTCCCAATGACATCGATACCTCTCTGCCAGAAGACGTGCTGGATAGCTTCGAACGGTAGAAACGAACATTTGCATACATGGAACGATCAGACCCACCCTGTGTGTGAGTTTCGCCCGCCTCACCTGACAAAATTGTAATTCCCCAATCACCTCCCCGTTATCTGCAGCCTGCAACGATGTCACCCGGCGACCATGCCGGCGGGCCCCTTGTCCGTCGAACAATAAAACCCACGCCGAAGCTCGTTCCCGTTCTGCCGAACCCAAGGAGTGATTGATGGTTAACAACACAAAAATATCGATGGCCGCTCTGGCAGTGGTCGTCGGCGCCGGGCCGTCCACGGTGTTTGCAGAAGAAAAACCCGAAGGGTTTATCGAAGGCAGCAGCCTGACGGTGCTCAACCGTAACCTTTACTTCAACCGTGATCACCGCAACGGTCAGTCCAGCCCTACCGGCAATGGATACTCCGAAGCCTGGGCCCACGGCATCATCGGCAAGTTCGAATCCGGTTTCACCCAGGGCACCGTCGGGGTCGGGGTGGATGCATTTGCGATGATCGGCCTGAAGCTCGACACCGGCGACGGCCGCAACGGTGGCCGCAGTTCGTTCGATGTGTTGCCGGTCAACAGCGACGGTGAAGCACGGGACGAATACACCAAGGTCGGCGGCGCCGCCAAAGTGCGGGCCTTCGATACGGTGGTGAAAGTCGGTGATGTGTTCCCGGCCAACCCGGTGGTCGCGGCAGGCGATTCACGATTGCTGCCGGAAAGCTTTCGCGGTGTGACGGCGACCAACACCAGCATCGAAGGTCTGTCGATCCAGGGCGGCTGGCTGCATGCGATGAGCCAACCGGTGTCCAGCGACCTGCGCGAAAACTTCGCGACCTTCTATGCCGGCCCGGTCAATTCGCCGTGGATCGCTTACGGCGGCGGCGATTATGCGCTGAACAAAAACCTGAGTTTCAGCCTTTACTCCAGCCGCCTCAAAGATGCCTGGAACCAGTACTACGCCGGCACCGCCTGGACATATCCGCTGTCGGATGACCTGTCGCTGTTCGGCGGCCTGAATTACTACAAGGCGGTCGACGAGGGCAAACAATTGCTCGGCGAGTTCGACAACAACATCTGGAGCGGCCGCGTCGGCGTGAAACTCGGCGCGCATTCCGTCGCCCTTTCCCACCAGCGCAACAACGGCAACGACGACTTCGACTACCTGCGCCAGTCCGACTCGATCTTCCTCGACAACTCGATCCAGTACAGCGACTTCAACTCGCCGAAAGAGCGTTCGTGGATGGTGCGCTACGACCTCGACATGACCCCCTACGGCGTGCCCGGCCTGTCGTTCATGACCCGTTATGCACGCGGCACCGACGCCGATTACTCCAACGCCAACGCCGTGTACATGCGCCGCGATGCCGACGGCAATCCACTGACCGACCAGAAGCGCTGGGAACGTGACATCGAAGTCAAATACGTGGTGCAGAGCGGTTCGATGAAAGACCTGTCGCTGCGCCTGCGCCAGGCCACGACCAGAGCCACGGCATTTGAGTCGGACCTGGATGAGGTACGGGTGATCGTCGAATACCCGCTGGCGATTCTCTGAGTTTCACGAGCAATGCCCATTCACCTTTAGAAGCTCCTTGCTCCTTTGGTAAGAGGTGAATCCTTTGGCGTCCTTCGGGGCGCTTTTTTTTGTTCCGCAAATAACAGATCGATTTCTTGACCGGACAAGCGGTCACCTGCCATCTTCGCCAGCGCTGAAAAACAAGAACAACGAGGGATCGATGAGCGCGCGTAAAAACCTGGAAATCGAATACTTGAGAGGCGCGGCCGTCGCCATGACCCTCTTGAGCCACGTCAACATGATGCTGCCGTTTCACGCCGATACGCTGCTGAGGATCTTTTCTGTCTTCATGCCCTGGACCGGGGTCGATCTGTTCTTCTGCATTTCCGGTTTCGTGGTGAGCAAGGCCTATCTGGACTATTTCGACAAACACCGCGCGCAAGGCCAGCCGGGGCTGGCCGCCGCTTGTTTCTGGCTACGGCGCGCCTACCGGCTGTTGCCCACTGCGTGGCTCTGGATTCTCCTCCCGCTGTTGTTTTCCATTGTGTTCAACCAGTCGAACGCCTTCGGCTCGTGGTACGACAATCTGCGCAGTTTCACTGCCGTAGCAACATTCACTGGCAACATCGCTCATTACCAATCACTGCTGGGTTCCAGCCCCCAATACTGGAGCCTGGCGCTGGAGGAGCAGTTCTACTTCGTCTTTCCGTTTTTTCTGCTGTTCATAACGTCGCCACGCTGGCGCGTCATCGTCCTGTTCGCGCTCATTGCCTTGCAGTTTGGTGTGGATCGAAATCCTTTCGGCCACCCCATGAGCATCCTCACGTACTTCCGCCTGGACGCAATGCTCTGGGGAATTCTCCTGTGCCTGTTTACCCGAACCCGCCTCTATCGGCAGATCGAACCGCGTGAGCTGGGGCAGAGTTCGACCAGATCCATGGTCTGCACGCTGTTTCTGCTCTACATGTTGGGTGCTGTCGCCATACAACTGATAGCCATGCCGATTGCCGTCGGCATGGTCGCGCTCGTCGCGGTGCTGATTGTCTGGCTGGCGAGTTACGAGAAGGGTTACATCTACTGCCCGGTCTTCATGCGCGGTTTCATGCAGTGGGCCGGCTCGCGATCCTATGGACTCTACGTGATTCACGTCTTCACCAATCACCTGAGTACAGAGATCTGGACCCGTGTGGCCGCCAGTCAGGGCGTGCCCCTGGACGGGCGCTTTACCCTTGAGCTGTTAGCGACGTCTCTGGTTCTGCTGGTAGTGCTGAGCGAGCTCAATTACCGCTTTATCGAAACGCCCCTGCGCCAGCGTGGAGCAGAGATTGCCCGCCGCAAACTGAGCCATGAAGCGCCTGCGGTAACTGCCGGCGCGACTGCTGAGCCATTGCCAGTCAAATAGCCCGCAAACGCAGAAGCGCGGCAGACGCCAGGGTCTTCCGCGCGTGACCACAATGGCCGGGTGCACACCGTGAAAGTGCGCAGCATCAACTGCCGCTGTTCCGGCAAGCACCCGCCACGCGGTACTTGAGCGTATTGAGCTGCCCGTTCGAATCCTCATAGGTCATCGCAGTGGGGACGACGGCGCAAGCGGGCTGGGGCTTCACAACGCTGACGATTTTCACCACATCAAGCTTCATTCCGTATTCGTAATCCTTCACCACGGGCGCCGCCTTGCCCCGTTCGGCCGCGTATTGCTCCATGGCCTTGGCGTTGGCGCTGAACGCTCGCTCGAAGGTTCGATCACCACCGCCTTCGGCCAGCACATTCACAGACATCGCCATGGCGCCGGCGAAGGTCATCCACTTGATCCACTTCATGTTCAATTCCTCCAAAAAAGCCCGGCATCGGAATTCGGACGACAGGCTTGTTCCAGCGCGGCGTTTTTAAAGGTCCTTGGTGGTGTCGTGTTTCTTCTCATTGACGACAACCGGGTCGCGGGCCTTTTCCCTGGCGACATACAACTCCATGGAGCGCTCGTTGGCGGTCATCATTCGGTCGAAGGTGCGATCCCCGCCACCTTCGGCCAACACCAGCGAAGACATCATCAGAGCCACGGCAAACGCGCCAATCTGTGCAAGTTTCATCATTGATTCCTCATTCAAGTCACTGACGGGATCAAGGTAACAATCCGAACCTTTCGTGACGGTGGCGCCGAAATTACATATCCGTCATGTAGAAAGGCCCGCAATGGCGGGCCTGTTGTTGAGGTAAAAAGTGACTAGGCAGCCGTAAGCGCTTCCTCGTCCCGACGATGCGCCAGCTGATACAGCGCTGGCAGGATCAGCAGCGTGAGAATGGTCGAGGACAGAATTCCGCCAATCACCACCGTCGCCAGCGGTCGCTGCACCTCGGCCCCGGTGCCGGTCGCAAGAGCCATCGGAATGAAGCCTAAAGACGCCACCAGCGCCGTCATCAACACCGGGCGCAATCGCGTCAGCGCGCCTTCATGGATCGCTTCGGACAACGACCGGCCTTCCTCCCGCAAGTTGCGAATGAACGCGATCATCACCAGCCCGTTGAGCACCGCCACACCGGACAGCGCGATAAACCCGACGCCCGCCGAGATCGACAGCGGAATGTCCCGAAGCCACAACGCCATGACCCCGCCGGTCAGCGCAAACGGAATCCCGGTGAACACCAGCAAGCCGTCCTTGAGGTTGTTGAACATCATGAACAGCAACCCGAACACCAGCAGCAACGCCACCGGCACCACGATCTGCAAGCGCTTGGCCGCCGATTGCAGTTGCTCGAACTGACCGCCCCAGGTGGTCCAGTAACCCGCCGGCACCTGCACGTCGCGCTCGATCACTTCGCCCGCCTCGGCGACGAAAGAACCGATGTCACGCCCACGCACGTTGGCGCTGACGATCACCAGGCGTTTGCCGTTCTCGCGGCTGACCTGATTCGGCCCCAGCACCAGATCGAGGCTGGCAACGTCCTTCAGCGCAATGAAACCGATCTGACTGGCCGCCTCACCGCCAGCCGCCGGCACCGGAATCAGCAGCGCCGACAACCCGTCGACGTCCTTGCGCATGGCGTCGGACAAGCGCACCACCATGTCGAACCGACGATCACCTTCATACATTGTCCCGGCCTTCTGCCCGCCGACGGCCACCGCAATGGTGTCCTGCACATCGCCGACGTTGAGCCCGTAACGCGCAGCCTTGTCGCGGTCGATGTTGATGGTCAGCACCGGCAGACCGGTGGTTTGCTCGACCTTGACCTCGGACGCACCGTCGACCTTCTGCATCGCGGCGGCAATCTTCGCCGCCGTGGCGTTGAGCACGTCCATGTCATCGCCGAACACCTTGACCGCCACGTCGCTGCGCACGCCGGAGATCAGTTCGTTAAAGCGCAACTGGATCGGCTGCGACAGTTCATAGTTGCTGCCCGGCAGCGTCGCCGCGGCCTGTTGCAGTTCGGCCATCAGGGTTTCGCGGGACTTGCCCGGGTCAGGCCATTGCTCTTTGGGCTTGAGCATCACGTAGCTGTCGGAGATGTTCGGCGGCATCGGGTCAGAGGCGATTTCCGCAGTACCGGTGCGGGCGAACACGCGCTCGACTTCCGGCACTTTATTGAGGATCAACGTTTCCAGCCGCTGCTGCATATCCACCGATTGCGTCAGGCTGGTGCCCGGCACGCGCAACGCCTGCAAGGCAAAATCGCCTTCGCTGAGACTCGGCACAAACTCGCTGCCCATGCGGCTGGTGACCACGCCACTGAGGACGATCACGCCCAGCGCCGCACCCACGGCAACAGCACGATGCGACATCACCCAGGCCAGCGCCGGTGCATACACGCGACGTGCACCACGCATCACCACGCCCTCTTCTTCCTTGACCTTGCCGGTCACGAACAACGCAATCGCCGCCGGCACAAAGGTCACGGACAAGAGCATGGCGCCGAGCAACGCGATGACCACGGTGAACGCCATCGGGTGGAACATTTTTCCCTCGACGCCGCTCAGAGCGAAGATCGGCAGATACACGACCATAATGATCAACTGGCCGAAAATCAGCGGTCGCCGCGCCTCTTTCGCTGCCGCAAACACTTCATGGAAACGCTCGGATCGCGTCAGCAGACGCCCGTGACGCTGCTGCGCATGGGCCAGTCGGCGCAGGGTGTTTTCAACGATTACCACCGCGCCGTCGACAATGATCCCGAAGTCCAGCGCGCCGAGGCTCATCAGGTTGGCGCTGACCTTGTTGCTGAACATGCCGGTGAAGGTGAACAGCATCGACAGCGGAATAACCATCGCCGTGATCAGCGCAGCGCGGATGTTGCCGAGAAACAGAAACAAAATCGCGATCACCAGAATCGCGCCTTCGACGAGGTTCTTCTTCACCGTGGCGATGGCCTTGTCGACCAGATGCGTGCGGTCGTACACCGGCACCGCGATCACGCCGGTGGGCAACGACTTGTTGATCTGTTCGAGCTTGGCGGCGACGGCCTGGGAGACGGTGCGACTGTTTTCACCGATCAACATGAACACCGTGCCGAGCACCACTTCACGGCCATTTTCCGTGGCGGCGCCGCTGCGCAGTTCGCGACCGATGTCCACGGTGGCGACGTTCTTGATCCGGATCGGCGTGCCGTCGACATTGGCCATGACGATGTTGGCGATGTCATCGGTGCTCGCCACCTGGCCCGGTGCGCGAATCAGCAATTGCTCGCCACTGCGCTCGATGTACCCGGCGCCGACGTTGGCGTTGTTGCGCTCCAGGGCCGTCACCAGATCGGTGAGGGTCAGTTTGTAGGCCGCGAGTTTTTTCGGATCGGGAGCAATCTGGTACTCCTTGGCAAAACCGCCGATGGTGTTGATCTCGGCCACACCGGGGACGTTGCGCAGTTGCGGCTTGATGATCCAGTCCTGAATCACCCGCAAGTCGGTCGGCGTGTAGGGCGTACCGTCGTCCTTCAGCGCGCCCTCCTTGGTCTCGACCGTCCATAAAAAGATCTCGCCGAGACCGGTGGAAATCGGCCCCATCACCGCTTCCACGCCTTCGGGCAACTGCTCCTTGGCCGACTGTAATCGTTCGTTGACCAATTGCCGGGCAAAGAACAGATCGGTGCCGTCCTTGAAGATCACCGTGACCTGGGACAACCCCGAACGCGACAGCGAGCGCGTCTGCTCCAGCGTCGGCAGGCCGGCCATCGCGGTTTCAATCGGAAAGGTGATGCGCTGCTCGGTTTCCAGCGGCGAGAACCCGGCCGCGCCGGTGTTGATCTGTACCTGGACGTTGGTGATGTCGGGCACGGCGTCGATCGGCAGTTTCTGATAACTGGCGATACCGAGGCCGGCCATGAGCAGAACGGCGAGCAACACGATGATGCGCTGCTCGATGGCAAACTGGATCAGGCGTTCGAACATGGGAGTCTTCCGCGATTAATGACTGTGCTCGGCCGAGGCTTTGCCCAGCTCCGATTTGAGGACGAAGCTGCCGGCGCTCGCGACTTGAACGCCCGGCTCCAGCCCGGCGGTGACTTCCACCTGACCCGCCGCGCGACTGCCCAGCTCCACCGCTTGGGCCTTGAAGCCGTCTTCTGTGCGCACGAAGACCGTGGGTTTGTCCTCGACGGTCTGGATTGCGGTTTCCGGTACGGCGACTTTGGCCTGGCGGCTGTCGGTGGCGACCAGCGCCGTGACAAACAGGCCCGGGCGCCATGAGCCTTGCGGGTTTTCCAAAGTGACGCGCACGGTCGCGGTACGGGTCTGTTCGCCGAGCAGGCTGCCGACGTAAGCCACGGTGCCGCTGACTTCGGCGTTCAACTCCGCCGCGCTGACGGTGACGGGTTTGCCCACTTGCACCTTGTTCAAATCCTTCGGTGACACGCCGAAGGTGACCCACACCCGCGACAAATCCGAGAGCGTGAACGCCGCCGTGGTTTCATCGACCACCTCGCCCGGCGTCAGGTGCTTTTCCACTACCACACCGTCGAACGGCGCCCGCAGTTCATAGCGATTGCCACCGGTGGCGACCACACTGCCACTGAGCACGCTGATCTTTTGCCGGGCATTGCTCACGGCAATTTCGGCTTCCTCCAGGGCCTGACGTGCCTGGAGGAAATCCTGTTCGGCGGAGATCTTGTCCTGCCACAGTTTCTTCTCGCGCTCGAACGTCGTGCGGGCCAGGGCCAAGCGGCGTTGCGCGGCTGCCTGCTCGCTGCGCTGATCGGAAATCTGCTGACTGGCGATCACCGCCAGCAACTGGCCCTTTTTCACCGACTGCCCGAGATTGACCGACACCGACTCGACCACGCCCGGCACGCGCGGCACCACATGCGCGGTGCGGTCTTCGTCAAAACGCACTTCACCGGGGAACGACAGGCCGAGGCTGAAGCTATGCGTCTGGGCGGCGGCCAGTTGAATCCCCGCCGCCGCGATCTGCTCGGCCGTCAATTCTATGTGCCCTTCTTCGGCATGCTCGCCGTCAGCAGCGGCGCCTTCTTCGGCGTGATCGGCGTGTTCCGCCGCTTCGTCGGCATGCGCATCGATGGACGCATTGCCGCTCCACATCGAGCCGATGCCAATGCCCAGCGCCAACGTCGCCGCAGCGACCACAATCAGTTTTTTATCCATGGAAACTCCTCTGCGCCAAACCATCGCGCAGTGATCAGAAAGTTGAAATTCAAGGGTTGGCGCTGAGGTCGCCGAAGATGCGTTCGATGCGGACCCGGGCGTCGGTCGCCTCGCTCACCGCCTGGATGTATTGGCTGCGAGCGGCGATCAATGTGCGCTGGGCGTCGAGCACGTCGAGGAAGCCGAACTTGCCCATTTCGAAACCGCGAGTGGCGCTGTCCACCGCACTTTGCGCGGCGGGCAGAATGGTCCGGTCGAATGCCTGGATTTCGCCGTTGGCGGTCTGCCATTGCGCCAGCGTGGTCTGGATTTCCGTGCGCAAACGCAGCTCGGTGGCGTTGCGCAGGTCCCGCGCCTGATCGGTACGCCGCGCCGCCGCCAGCACGTTGCCCTGATTGCGGTTGAACAGCGGAATCGGCATCGACAGCCCCACCACGTTGACCCGCTCGCGCTCGGCTTCGCTGTATTGGCTGCCGACGCTGACGGTGAGATCGGGAATCCGCTGGGACTTTTCCAGCCCCAGCGACGCCTCGCGCTGGTCGATCTGCAACCTGGCCAGGCGCAGCTCCGCCGTCTCATTCAAGCGTTCAAGCAAACGGGTGGGCAGCGGTGCGCTGGGCAGGCTTTGAGTCGCGGTCTGCACCGTAGTCGACGTCGGCAACGGTGCGCCCATGACCTGTGCCAACTGCTGGTACGCATTGGCCTGATCGCGCTCGGCGCGGCTCAATTCCAGGCGCACTTCCGAAAGCTGCACTTGCGCCCGCGTGCCTTCCACCGGCGACGACTTGCCCGCCTCGATCCGCCCCTGCGCCACACGCACACCGTGCTCGGCGAGCTGCAGCGACTGCCGGGCCAGTTGCAAACGTTGCTGCGCGGTTTGCGCACCGTTGAACGCTTGAAGCACGTCGGCGCGCAGTGCGTTGCGCTTGCGCTCCAGTTCAATGCCGGCGGCATCCTGCGCACGACTCGCCACATCAATCCGCGCGCCACGCTTGCCGCCCAGCTCGATCGGCTGGCTGAGCATCACCGTGGTGGTGCGCGATTCACGTCGGGTGTCTTCGGCCTCCCACGACACCTCGGGGTTGGGGATCAGCCCGGCCTGCTTGCGGTCGCCTTCGGCAATGCCGATTTCCCACTGCGCGGCGGCGAGATCCGGGTTGCCGGCGAAGGCGGTTTGCAGCGCCTGATCCAGCGTCAGGGTCGACGCGCTAGCAAGGCTGGTACAAGCCAGCAACAAGAGGCCGCTGGCGGTTTTTTTCAGGCGTGATCGCGCCGTCAGTTCAATTAAACCGGGCAATGGAAGGCTTCCTTCAATCAAGAATCATTGATGGCGCCACGGTAGGGTTTTGAACTTATCGACAAGGTGACGTGAACATTACAAATCCGTTATCCACGGTTTATCGAAGTTGTTTTGCTCTAGGATTCGAAGTTCGAATGGCTTTATTGCAATAGATAGAAACAAATGCACGTTAGTTATCTGCCGGACAGCACTTGCCGAAATGAAAGTCGTGAAAAATGCGCCATTCCACTGCGACAGGCTGTCGCGGACGGCCGATTTAAAGCGCTCAGGCGTTGACTCTGTAGCCACTACAGCCTTTACCGTGCCCGCCACTCAGTTTCAAAGTCCGTCAGGAAGCCCCTGCAAAAACTGCAACTTCCAGACTCACTTACTTAAATACCCATTCATTAAAAGTGGTGAAACATCATGCGAATCCTTGTCGTCGAGGACGAGCTTAAAGCTGCCGAATACTTGCATCAGGGCCTGACCGAAAGTGGTTATATCGTTGATCACGCCGTCAATGGCGCGGATGGTTTGCACCTGGCGCAACAACAGGTTTATGACCTGATCATTCTCGATGTGAACCTGCCGGAACTCGACGGCTGGAGCGTGCTGGAACAACTGCGTCGCACCCACTCCACCCGGGTGATGATGCTCACCGCACGCGGGCGGCTGGCGGACAAGATCCGCGGTCTGGATCTGGGCGCCGATGATTATCTGGTCAAGCCGTTCGAGTTTCCGGAACTGCTGGCGCGGGTACGCACGTTGATGCGCCGTAGCGAAAACATCCCGGTGCCGCAGGTGCTCAAGGTCGCCGATCTGGAACTCGATCCGGGCCGTCACCGGGCGTTTCGAGGCACGCAGCGCATCGACCTGACCACCAAGGAGTTCGCCCTGCTGCACCTGCTGATGCGCCAGTCCGGCGAAGTGCTGACCCGCACCCAGATCATCTCGCTGGTGTGGGACATGAATTTCGACTGCGACACCAACGTGGTCGAAGTTTCGATCCGCCGCCTGCGGGCGAAAATCGACGACCCGTTCGACAGCAAACTGATCCACACCCTGCGCGGCGTCGGCTATGTGCTGGAGGCCCGGGAATGAAGCCGGCCAGCCTGTCGCTGCGGCTGGGTCTGACGGTCAGCATTCTGGGTGCATTGCTGGTGGTGTTCCTGGCCATCCTCGCGTATTTCGCCCTGACCCATGAGCTGAACGCGCTATCGCGCGACAGCCTGGAAAAGAAGATGGAACAGGTCGAGCACAGCTTGACGCTGTACGCCGACACCGGTGAGATCAGCGCCAAGCCACACATTCTGCTCGATCAGGTCATGGGGCATGACAACCTGACCCTGACCATTTACGACCTGAACAACCTGCGCACCCCGCTGCTCAAGTCCGGCTCGGGCCTGACCGATCCACGGATTGAACTGAAGGCAGTTCGGGCGACCACCGATCAGTTGACCCACACCGACAGCGCCGATGCTGAAGGCGCGAAGTTTCTCACCGTCTCCAAGCTGATTCGCCTCAAGGACGGCAGCAACGTACCGGTGCTGCTGTCGATGGATAACGCCCACGATCAGGCTCTGCTCAGCGCCTACCTGCGCTCGACGCTGATGGCCTTGCCGTTGCTGCTGGTGTTCATCGGCCTGACCGCATGGGGCGCCGTGCAGCGAGGGCTGGCCCCGCTTCGGGAGTTTCGCAAAGTGGCGGCACGAGTGACGACGCAGGATCTCGATCACCGGTTGTCGGTGCTGAACATGCCCCAGGAACTCAGCGAACTGGCGCAGGGCATCAACGTCATGCTCGATCGACTGGACAGCGGCGTGCAGCAGTTGTCGCAGTTCTCCGATGACCTGGCCCACGAACTGCGCACGCCGATCAACAACCTGATGGGCAAGGCCCAAGTGACGCTGTCGCGAGAGCGCTCGGTCGAGGAATACACCAACGTTCTGGTGTCCTGCACCGAAGAGCTGGAGCGGGTCGCGCGGATTGTTTCGGACATGCTGTTCCTGGCCCAGGCGAGCCAGCCTGCGGCACACACCTCGTTCGAGCCGATTGCGCTGGAGGAAGAGGCGTTCAAAGTGGCCGATCTGTTTTCTCTGACGGCACAGGACAAACAGATCGATCTGAAGGTCATCGGCAGCGCTCAGGTATCGGGCGACCGGCTGATGATTCAGCGAGCGATTTCCAATCTGCTGTCCAATGCCCTGCGCCACTGCCCGTCCGGCAAGACCGTTTCGCTGTTCATCGAAAAGGCGCCGAACGAGGTGTCGCTGCGGGTGAGCAATCCCGGCACAGGCATCGAAGCGCAGCACCTGCCGTATCTGTTCGACCGTTTTTACCGGGTCGACAGCAGTCGCACCCGTTCACAGGGCAGTACCGGGCTGGGGCTGGCCATCGTGCATTCGATCATGACCTTGCATCAGGGCTCCGCGCAGGTTCAAAGCCGTCCGGGGGCGATGACGGTGTTCAGTCTGGTGTTTCCTGTGATGCACCGGGAACGGCACTGAACCGTCAAGCCGATTTGTGCGGTGTTTTCTCAAACCTCATGGGAAAAATCACCGCACAAGTGCTGCATCCATCTCCGTAAATCCTTCAGTACGAATTTGCGTCGTCCCCGCGCTGAAACGTCCGACAGCGGCACACGACAGAACGCCTCAAACCGCTGACTCCTTTCGCATGGTTCGCCCGTTGCCACGCAGTGCTGCCCCCCAGAAACACATCCGCCCGGCGTCAATTCACGTTTTATCAGTACGTATTTCGACACCGCTGAAACCCGCGGCTGGAAACGTCCGGACATTTTTGACCCCGCCCTCACCGCCCTTTTAGATTCGGTTCGTGCTTGCAACAGCACTCCCAAACAACAACCAAGGAGCAACATCATGGGCTACATGGGCAGCTTGAACGCAAACCCTATCGATGAACTGGAAGAGCAGGAAGCACCCTCGCCAGAGCAGATCGAAGCGCTGCAACTGACCGAGGAAGAACAGGCGGAACTCAACGCCGAGTGACAGAACCCGCGGGGGCCCTGCGCCCTCGCGGGCTTTCCAGGAAGGGAATCATGGACAAGACAACGTTGGCCGAGCGTGAGCTCACGGCCGCTCAGGCAGAACGGCGTATCCACACCGAACTTTCACGCCTGGGCCTCACACCACACACCCGCACCCTCGGCAGCAAAGTGGTTGCCGTTCAGGCCAGTCTGCATGGCAGCGACAACCGTCATGCCCGTGGCTCCGGCAAGGGCTATGCGAATCAGGCGCACCTGGGCGCGCTCTATGAAGCGCTCGAGCACTATTGGACGGATGAGCTCTGTACCTACGATGTTCACCACGAGACGGAAGGCTATTTCAAAGACACGCCGGTGTTTGCCGATGACTCGCTTCTGCACAGGCTCACTTGCCAGCAAAACGTGCGCATCACCTGCCGGACCTATGTCTGTCCGCCGTGGCATGACCGTTTTTCCTATCCGGTGGCGCTGACCTCGCCGAACGGTTCACGTTTGCCCTCGTCACCGGATATGGCGGACTACCGCGCCGTGCAGCGCTACGCCAGCAACAGCGGCACCGCGATTGGCGCCACTTACAACGAAGCGATGCTGCACGCCGCCAACGAATGCATCGAGCGCGACGCCGTGTCGTTGTTTTTGCTCAACCATTTTTACTACGAAAATCATCCACCACTGCGGCGGGTGGCGCGTCTCACTGAAAGCGACGAACTCGGTCGTCTGTGGGCCGATGCCGAACAGGAGATCGACGGCGAAATCGTGCTGGTGGATATCAGCACCGAGTTCACGACCCGGACTTTTCTGGCCCTCACCACGAAGCCGGGCGCTCACCCACAGGTATTCGGCAGTGGCAGCTCCCTCGACCCGCGCCACGCGGCGTGGCGGGCGCTCACTGAACTGGTGCAATTGCAACTCAGCGCCGCCGAACCCGAATACCGACAGACGCTGAACAACGCGCTGCGCAATCTGCAGCCCTTCCCGCGCCTGCTGCGCTGTGCGCAGTTCGATCCGCAGACGCTCCTGCATCGCTGCGTTCAACACGAAATCAGACTGCCGGATTCCGCTAAATACCTGTCGGTGGAAAACCAACTGTACTTGCTGACTCAAGACCTGCGGATTCATGGCCGTACGCTGGGGGCCGCCATCCTGCAGCGAACCGAGCTCGGCACCACCCTGCTCAACGTGGTGATCCCCGGACTGGAACGCTTCTTCGTGGTCTCCAGCGGCAACGTCGTCATTCCGCAAGCCCGAGGCCGTACGCTGGAGAGGCCAGCCGTATGAACCGACTCGATCGCACCCGGGAACTGACACTGGCCCGTTCGATGCGCCTTTACCTCAACGAGAACGGCACGGTTGGCCACTACCTCGAACCACGAGGCAGCGGACTGCACCACGTTTTTTTCCTGCGGGTGAACGATGAGCTCTGGGTCGGCCGCAAGCTCCTGCAACGTGGCCGGCATTTTCAGTGGCAGGCTAGCAGCGCGCTTAAACCCGACATGTTGTTTGGCCCGCACCTCCACTCATTGTGGGGTGATGACGGGTTGTCGATCGGCTATCGGACGGTCTCCCCCGCAGACAAAGCGCATTTCTTCGAGCACGCCTTGCATCAGGCTGACAGCGAGGTCCTGTTTCCCTTTCCGCTGCTGGATGAGGCGGGCCGGGAAGCGGTCTGCCCGGCAGACTTCTGGCAATACAACGAATCACTGGCCGAACGGCTGAACACTGACGAACACCACTTGCGCGAATACTGCGCCGGGCTGCTCCAGGCCATCACTGAAAAAGGCGCGCTGATTTACGACCCGGCCTGTTCGACCGGCGCGTTCATCGCCCACCTCGCCCGCGCCCTGCCCGACTGTCTGTGCCTGGGCAGCGACCGTTCGGCCTCGATGATCGAACACGCCAGGCGCTGGCACAGCGGAACATCCATCGAATTCGACGTGCTGGAGGCGAGTGAAGCTTTCGATTCCGGGATTCGCTGCGATGTCTTGGTCCTGCGGTTCCTCAACGCCGAAGTCTTGACCCGACGGGATGCCCAGGCCGCATTCGAATCGCTGATCCGCTGCGTCAAGCCCGGCGGCACGATCCTTGTTTTCGGGCACACCCCGGTGTTGATTTCGGTCACCTGGCTCGCCTCCCTCCACCACCTGAAACTTGAATCCAGCGTCGCGGCACGGCCCGGGCAGGTCGAGCTGTTCCAGTTCTATCGTCTGACGGTTCCGGCGCCATGAGTTTTTCCCTGCACAGCCGAGGTTATTACCCGACCGGCGACGGCCATCAACTCTATTGGGAACGGCATGGTGTTCCGGGACACGAACCGGTGTTTTTTATCCATGGTGGTCCCGGCGGGCGTATCAGCCGCCACCATTTGCAGTTCTTCGACACGGGCCGGTTCGACATCATCCTGTTTGATCAACGAGGTTGCGGACGCTCGACGCCCTACGGCGAACTTCGGGATAACACTACCGGGCAGTGTGTCGAAGACATCGATGCCCTGCGCCAGCATTTCGGCTTCGAAAAAATCAGCGTGCTGGGGGTGTCATGGGGTAGCTGGCTGGCGATCCAGTACCAACAGCGCTATCCGCAGCACCTGCTGAAAACCACGCTGGTCTCGGTATTCGTGCCGTTTGCCGACAATGTCCGGGCCTACGATCAGGCGCTCAATGACGGGCTGGCGCAATCGCCTCAAGCGTCGTCAGGCCATCGCGCGAAGGACATCTACCGGATCCTTGGCGAAGGCTGTCCATCGCAGCAAAACCGCGCCGCCATCGAATGGTTGAACGCTGTTCTACGTCGCACAGGGCAGACGATTTGCCCCGACACATTGGAGCGCTTCGTCGATCAGGAAGCCGTGCTCGCGATTCGTCTGGAACTGCATTACCACCTGCAGAACTACTGCTTCACGCCAAAGGATGAAGACCTGACCCTCGATGACAACACCCTGCTGATCCAGGGCATCCGCGATACCCATGGCATGGCCAGCGTGCGCTGGCTCAGGCAACGCATGAACATCCATTGCCGGCTGCTGCACGCCGGGCACAACGCCTTTGAAAACGCCCTCCTTAAAGCGGTGCGCCGAGCGGTGAAACGTGAAATCGAGGGCTAAAAAAAACGGCACCCGAAGGTGCCGTTCCGTCCCGCAAAAGCGCTTACTTGCGTGCCGCCTCCCACGACTTGAGCAGTTCGTTGTAGCTCACGGTTTCGCCCTTCGGCTTCTCGTTGGCCAGCTTCGGTTTTGGTGCGCCCGGTTGGTCGAACCAGTATTGCGCGTCGCGCTCGGGGTTCATTTTCGGTGCGCACACCGCTTGGGCCTTGGACCGTTCCAGACGGGTCATGATCGCGTCCTGATCCTTGGCCAGACCGTCGAGGGCCTGTTGCGGGGTCTTCTCGCCGCTGGCGGCCTCAGCGATGTGGCTCCACCACAGTTGCGCCAGGCGTGGGTAGTCCGGCACGTTGGTACCGGTCGGGGTCCATTGCACGCGGGCCGGGCTGCGGTAGAACTCGACCAGACCACCGAGTTTCGGCGCCAGATCGGTCATCGCTTGCGAGTTGATGTCCGACTCACGAATCGGCGTCAGGCCGACGATGGTTTTCTTCAGCGACACGGTTTTCGAAGTCACGAACTGCGCGTACAGCCAGGCCGCGAGTTTCTGTTTCTCAGGCGTGGACTTCATGAAGGTCCACGAGCCCACGTCCTGATAACCGAGCTTCATCCCTTCTTCCCAGTACGGCCCGCGTGGCGACGGTGCCATACGCCATTTCGGCGTTCCGTCGGCGTTGACCACCGGCAGGCCCGGTTTGGTCATGTCGGCGGTGAAGGCGGTGTACCAGAAGATCTGCTGGGCGATGTTGCCCTGGGACGGCACCGGGCCGGATTCGGAGAAGGTCATGCCCGCCGCTTCCGGTGGCGCGTACTTCTTCAGCCAGTCGACGTATTTGGTGGTGGCGAACACCGCCGCCGGGCCGTTGGTGTCGCCGCCGCGGGTCACGCTGGAACCGACCGGGTGGCAATCCTCGACGCGAATCCCCCACTCATCCACCGGCAAACCGTTGGGAATGCCCTTGTCGCCGCCACCGGCCATGGAGAACCAGGCATCGGTGAAGCGCCAGCCCAGGGACGGGTCTTTCTTGCCGTAGTCCATGTGCCCGTAAATGCGTTTGCCGTCGATTTCCTTGACGTCTTCGCTGAAGAACTTGGCGATGTCTTCATAAGCCGACCAGTTCACCGGCACGCCCAGTTCATAGCCGTACTTTTCCTTGAACTTGGCTTTCAGGTCGGCGCGTTCGAACCAGTCGGCGCGGAACCAGTACAGGTTGGCGAACTGCTGGTCGGGCAATTGATAGATCTTGCCGTCCGGCGCGGTGGTGAAGGAGATGCCGATGAAGTCCTTGATGTCGAGGGTCGGCGAGGTAAAGTTCTTGCCTTCGTTGGCCATCAGGTCGGTGATCGATTCGGTCTTGCCGTAGCGAAAGTGCGTACCGATCAGGTCCGAGTCGTTGACCCAGCCGTCGTAGATGTTCTTGTCCGACTGCATCACGGTCTGCATTTTTTCCACGACGTCGCCTTCCTGCAGCAGGTCGTGGGTCAGCTTGATGCCGGTGATTTCGCTGAAGGCCTTGGCCAGCACCTTGGATTCATATTCGTGGGTGGTCAGGGTTTCCGAGACGACCTTGATGTCCATCCCGCGAAACGGCTCGGCCGCCTTGATGAACCACTTCAGTTCTTCGAGTTGCTGCTCGGCCGTCAGGGTCGACGGCTTGAACTCGCTGCCGATCCATTTTTTTGCGGCATCTTCGTAGGCGTCGGCCCAGGCGGACGCGCTCAAACCGCTGAGTGCCAGCATGGCTGCCAATGAAATGCTATGTCGCAGCTTATTTTTCTTATCGAACATAGAGACCTCCTGTTAGGTTTTCGGAGCAAGATTGCCGAGCGATTCGACTAGCCCCAACGCATCACAGCCAACAGCCACACCAGGGACAACGCGGACGCTACCCAGATGCTCCAGTCGGTCACGCCGATTACCAGCAGATGCAGGTAGGCGCTGCCGAGAAGACCGATGAACAAGCGATCGCCACGGGTGGTGGCAATCGGCAGAAACCCTCGCCGCAAGATGCTCGGCGAGCGCAATTCCCAGGTGGTCATGCCCACCAGGATCAACCCGATCACGATGAAAAACGCCGCCGTCGGGACGGTCCAGCTCATCCATTCCATCATCAGTTCCTCAGACCCGGCCCAGGGCAAAGCCCTTGGCCACGTGGTTGCGAACGAACCAGATCACCAGCATGCCGGGGAGAATAGTCAACACCCCCGCCGCCGCCAGTACGCCCCAGTCAATGCCGGACGCCGACACCGTGCGCGTCATCACCGCCGCGATCGGTTTGGCGTTCACCGAGGTCAGCGTGCGCGCCAGCAGCAGTTCGACCCAGGAAAACATGAAGCAGAAAAACGCCGTCACACCGATGCCGGAGCCGATCAGCGGAATGAAGATCTTCACGAAGAACTTGGGAAAGCTGTAGCCGTCGATGTAGGCGGTTTCGTCGATCTCCTTCGGCACCCCGGACATGAAACCTTCGAGGATCCACACCGCCAATGGCACGTTGAACAGGCAGTGCGCCAGCGCCACGGCAATGTGGGTGTCGAACAGGCCGATCGACGAGTACAGCTGGAAGAACGGCAGCAGGAATACCGCCGGTGGCGCCATGCGGTTGGTCAGCAGCCAGAAGAACAGGTGCTTGTCGCCAAGAAAGCGATAGCGCGAAAAGGCATACGCCGCCGGCAGCGCCACGCTCAGGGAAATGATCGTGTTCAGACTGACGTAGTACAGCGAGTTGATATAGCCGGTGTACCAACTCGGGTCGGTGAAGATCACCTTGTAGTTCGCCAGCGTGAAATCCTGTGGGAAAAGGGTCAGTCCGCCGAGGATTTCGGTGTTGCTCTTGAACGACATGTTCAGCAGCCAGTAGATCGGCACCAGCAGGAACAGGATGTAGAGCAGCAGTGGGATCACTTTTTTCATAGGGGTAAGACGTTTGCTCATGGCCGGGCCTCAGCGGTTGGCATCGTTGTGGGTCATGGCGGTGTAGAACAGCCAGGACACCAGCAGGATGATCAGGAAGTACACCAGCGAGAATGCCGCCGCCGGCCCCAGGTCGAATTGGCCTACGGCCATCTGGGTCAGGGTCTGACTCAGGAAGGTCGTCGAGTTACCCGGCCCGCCGCCGGTGAGCACGAACGGCTCGGTGTAGATCATGAAGCTGTCCATGAAGCGCAGCATCACCGCGATCAGCAGCACGCTCTTCAACTTGGGCAACTGAATGTGCCGGAATACCGCCCAGGCCGAAGCCCGGTCGATGCGCGCGGCCTGGTAATACACGTCGGGAATCGCCCGCAGCCCGGAGAAACACAATAGCGCCACCAGCGAAGTCCAGTGCCAGACGTCCATCACCAGCACGGTGACCCAGGCATCCATGGTGTTCGCCGCGTAGTTGTAGCTGATGCCCATGGCGTTGAGGCTCGACCCGAGCAGGCCGATGTCGGCGCGGCCGAAAATCTGCCAGATGGTGCCGACCACGTTCCATGGAATCAGCAGCGGGATCGCCAGCACGATCAGTACCACCGACGACCAGCGACCCTTGGTCGGCATGGTCAGCGCAATGGCGATGCCGAGGGGGATTTCGATCAGCAGCACACACGCCGAGTAAATGAACTGGCGCAGCAGCGAATCGTGCAGGCGCGGGTCAAGCAGCACCTGTTTGTACCAGTCGGCGCCGACGAAGTAGCGGCTGGACTGGTCGAAGATGTCCTGCACCGAATAGTTGACCACGGTCATCATCGGAATCACGGCACTGAAGGCCACCAGCAGGAATACGGGCAACACCAGCCACCAGGCCTTGTTGTTCTGCACCTTGTTCATGGCTGTACCTCGCTGTCGGTGGCATCCAGCAGAAATTCGTCGGCATAGACCATCAGCCACTGCGCCGGAAAACTGATGTAGGCCGTACCCTGCGGCACCGGTTTGTCCTCGGCCAGGCGCACTTTCAGCGGTGCGCCGTCCAGATCCAGGGTCATTATCTTGTAGGTGCCGAGATCCTCGACGTGTACGACCCGTGCCTGCATCGCATCATCAAACGGCTCGTCCCACACATGGATGAACTCGGGACGGATGCCGACCTTCAGATTTTTCCACTGGCCGTGTTCGATATGGCGCTGTAAGCCGTCGGAGAGCGGCAGATGAGTCGAATTGAAAGCGACCCCGCCCGGTTGCGGCTGCACTTCGATCAGGTTCATCCCCGGGCTGCCGATGAAGTAGCCGACAAAGGTGTGGCTCGGCCGCTCGAACAATTCCCGTGGGGTACCGAACTGGACGATCTGGCCGCCGTACATCACCGCGATCTTGTCGGCGAAGGTCGACGCCTCCAGCTGATCGTGGGTGACGTAGACCATGGTGATGTTGAATTGCTCGTGGATCTGCTTGAGCTTGCGCCGCAGTTTCCATTTCAGGTGCGGGTCGATCACCGTCAGCGGCTCATCGAAGAGGATCGCCGACACGTCATCGCGCACCAGGCCACGGCCCATGGAAACTTTCTGTTTTTCGTCGGCGGTGAGGTTGCGCGCCTTTTTGCTCAACAGGTTCTGCAGGTCGAGGACTTCGGCGATTTCCTGCACCTTGCTGTGTACTTTCGCTTCGGCCAGGCCCTGATTGCGCAAGGGAAAGGCCAGGTTGTCGAACACGGTCATGGTGTCGTAGACCACCGGGAACTGGAAAACCTGCGCGATGTTGCGCTTTTCCGGGGTCAGGTCGTTGACCTCTTTGCCGTCGAACAGCACATGACCCTGGGACGGGCTGAGCAGACCGGAAATGATGTTGAGCAAGGTCGACTTGCCGCAACCCGACGGACCGAGCAAGGCATAGGCGCCGCCCTGCTCCCAGATGTGGCCCATCTCGCGGATCGCGTAATCCTCGGGCCCGCTCGGGGTTTTGCTGTAGCTGTGGGCGAGGTGCTGCAAACGGATTTCGGCCATCAGGCAACCCTCGCGACGCGCCGGCCCGGTGCCTGCACCAGACGGCCCTGCGCATCGAACACAAACAGTTTATGAGTCGGGATATAGATGCGGATCGGCGCATCGACGTCGTATTCGTGAACCCCCGGCAAATGCAGCACCAGCAGAAAATGCTCGTTGCGCACGTGGAGGAAGGTTTCCGAACCGCTGATTTCCGCCACCTCGACGGTCACCGCCAGTTCCAGGTCGTCGTCGTTGCTCGGCACCAGCGAGATGTGGCTCGGGCGCACGCCAAAGCGGAACTCGCCCTCGCCCACCGGCCGCAGGTCGACGTTCAACGGAAAGTGCACGAAGTTGGCGAAACTCACTTCGTTGCCGGCGATGCGCCCCTGCATCAGGTTGATCGGCGGTTCGGAGAACAATTCAGCGGCCAGCACCGTTTGTGGCTGGTGATAGACCTCGGTCGAGGGGCCGCTCTGGATCACCCGGCCTTCATGAAGAATGGTGGTGGTGCCGCCCAGCGCCAGCGCTTCGTTGGGCTCGGTGGTGGCGTAGATGGCGATGGTGTGGCGCGCCTTGAACAGCTCGCGCATTTCCTGGCGCAGCTCCTCGCGCAGTTTGTAGTCGAGGTTGACCAGCGGCTCGTCGAACAGAATCAGTTCGGCATCCTTGACCAGCGCCCGGGCCATGGCGGTGCGCTGCTGCTGGCCCCCGGACAGTTCCAGCGGATAGCGCTTCAGAAACTTCTCGATGCGCAGCATCTTCGCGGTTTCCTGCACCTTGCTCTGGATCTGCTCGTTGGAGATACCGGCCTGGCGCAGCGGCGAGGCGATGTTCTCGAACACCGTCATGGTCGGGTAATTGATGAACTGCTGATAGACCATCGACACGTTGCGCAGACGTACCGGGCGCTGGGTGACGTCGACGCCGTTCATCAGGATGCGGCCGCTGTCGGGCTTGTCCAGACCGGCCATCAGGCGCATCAGACTGGTTTTACCGGACAGCGTGCGCCCGAGCAAAACGTTGAAGGATCCAGGTTCGAATTTCAGGCTCGCATCGTCGATCCAGGTCTGGCCCTCGACGGTACGGCTGACGTGCTCCAGGGTGAGTGACATGGCTCGGCCTTTTTATTATTGGAGTCAAGCGACCTGTCCTGTAGAGCGACATTCGTGCCAGAAACGGCAAGCTGTTGATTTACCGGAAAATTCGATGGAGGCCACGCAAACCGGGGTTCGTAGCTGAACACAAGTGAACAGTCGCGACTGAACAATTGAACAGTCGGGCGATTGACAATGAACAATAGTGAACAACACTCTATGGATGCTTTTTTGCTCGTCGAACGAGCCATAACAAAAACAACAAAGCACCCTTCAGAGACTGCCAATCATGGCCGCACCTGCCCCGCCGCTTTCCCATGACGCCATCGTCCAGGACTCCTGGTCCCGTTGCCGCGCCTTCGGTCTCAATCATCAAAGCGCCCCGGCCTTCGATCAGTTGCCCGCTGCCGGCATCGCGCAGTTGCTCGACCGTCATCATTCGCTGGTGCAGACCACTCACCAGGAAGTGCTGCCGTATTACGAGAACATCCTGAGCAACTCAAACTGCCTGATCATGCTGGCCGACAATCAGGGCCAGGTGCTGACGTCCTGGGGCACCCAGCGCTTTATCGAGCCGAACCTGGCGCGCGGTTTTCAGGCCGGCGCCAGTTGGGTCGAGCGCGCCAGCGGCACCAACGCCATCGGCACGGCGCTGGCCTGCGAGCAGGCGGTGCACATTGAACACGATGAACACTTTCTCAAGGCCAATCGCTTCATGACCGGTTCCGCCGCGCCGATTTTCGATGCAGAGCGCAAGGTCATCGCCGTGCTCGATGTGTCCAGCGACAGCTATCTGCCACCGTCGCACACCCTCGGCATGGTCAAGATGATGAGCCAGACCGTGGAGAACCGGCTGATCCTCAACCTGTTCCATGGCCAGCACTTTCAACTGACCTTCAACACCGGGTTGAACAACCTCGACAGCCAGTGGGCCGGGCTGCTGATCTTTGATGAGAGCGGTCAGGTGCTATCGGCCAACCGACGGGCCGACAATCTGTTGGGCGTGCGGTTGTCGCGGGTCAGCGTTGAAAGCCTGTTCAAGGTGTCGTTGCTGGAGTTGATCAATCAGCCGGACGGTTTGCCGTTTGCCTTGCAGACCTCCGGGCGCAATCGTTTTCAGTGTTTGTTGAAACGGCCTAAACAGGCGCCGATTCAGGCCCGGGTCTTTGCTGAAACCAGAACCGCTGAACCGAAAGTCGTCGTACCTACGGCCATCAGCCTGAGCACGTTGCACTTCGGCGACAGTCGCGTGGAGAAAGCCGTGCGCCAGGCCGAACGCCTGCTGGAAAAGGACATTCCGCTGCTGATTCACGGGGAAACCGGGGTCGGCAAGGAAGTCTTCGTCAAGGCCCTGCACCAGGCCAGCTCCCGCAGCAAACAGGCGTTCATTGCCGTCAACTGCGCGGCGATCCCCGCCGAACTGGTGGAGTCCGAGCTGTTCGGCTACGAGAAAGGCGCGTTTACCGGCGCCAACCAGAAAGGCAGCATCGGACTGATCCGCAAGGCCGACAAGGGCACGCTGTTCCTCGACGAAATCGGCGACATGCCGCTGCCGACCCAGGCCCGCCTGTTGCGCGTGTTGCAGGAGCGTTGCGTGCAACCGGTGGGCAGCAGCGAGCTGTTTCCGGTGGATCTGCGGATCATTTCCGCCACCAACCGTTCGCTCAGGGAACAGGTGCAACTGGGGCGCTTCCGCGAGGACTTGTACTACCGCATTGGCGGCTTGACTCTGGAATTGCCACCGCTACGCGAGCGCAGTGACAAGCAGGCGCTGTTCAAGCGGTTGTGGGAACAGCATCGCGAGCCATCGCAGTGGGCGGGATTGAGTCGCGAGGTGCTGGACTTGTTTGAACGACACCCGTGGCCGGGTAATCTGCGCCAGGTCAGCAGTGTGATGCAGGTGGCGCTGGCGATGGCCGAGGAACAACCGATTCGACCCGAGCATTTGCCGGACGACTTCTTCGTCGATCTGGAGATGGAGCCCGTGGAAGTGGCCGAGCCGTTGGGCATCGATTTGAACGATGCCGAGGCGTTGAACCGGGAGTTGCAACTGGCCGGGGGCAATATTTCCCATCTGGCCCGACGGTTGGGGGTGAGCCGCAATACGCTGTACAAGCGATTGCGGCAGCTTGAGAGCTGAGCGCCTTCATAGCGGATCAGGCCGAAACGGCGGGCTCAACAGGCGCAGCCGATGCGGCCGCCAACGTCCGCAGGCCCATCAACACCACAACCATCATCATCAGACCTGCGGCTATCGCAACGCCGAATCCTGCCCGTGCGCCCCAGGCATCAATTACCAGCCCCGCCAGCATGCCGCCGAGCGCCACGCCGATGCTGATCCCGGTGGTCATCCACGTCAGCCCTTCGGTCATTCTCGCCGCCGGGATGATGATCGTCCCCAGCTTCATGACTACAACCATGGTCGGCGCAAACGAGATGCCGGCGATAAACAACATCGCGGACAGGACATAAACGTCCGGTGAGAACACCGGCAATACGCCGGTGACTGCCGTGACCAGGATCCCGATAAAGAACTGTTTTTCAATCGCCAGCGAAACCCGCAACGCGCCGAAGGTCAGGCCCGCCACCAGCGAGCCGAACGCATAGGCGGCGAGGATGAAGGTGGCAGCCGATGGCCAGCCCTGGGCATTGGCGAAGGCCACAACGGCGACATCGATCGACCCGCCTATGGCCCCCATCGCCAGCAGCGCCAGGACAATGGTGCGAACGCCGGGAATCAGAAGGGTTGAACCACTGTTTTTCCGGTTGCTGGCCACCACTTTCGGTTCGGTCTGACGCTGCATGAGAAACGCCGTCACGCCGACGGCCAGCAGCCCCACCGCCACCAGCGGCCCGGCTTCCGCGAAGAAACTCACGCTCAAACCGATCGCCAGGGGTGGGCCGACGATGTAAGCCAGTTCGGTGAGGACGGTGTCCAGCGAGAAAGCGGTGTGCAGCTGCGGCTTGCCACGAAACAGCTGCGTCCAGCGTGCGCGGATCATGGACGGCATGCTCGGCATCGTCCCCGCCAGTGCCGCCAGTACAAAAAACAACGCAGCGGGCGCCCTCAGGTGCACGGCCACAATCAGCGCCAGCAACATGACGATGCTGAAAACCGTGACGACGGGCAGCACGCGACTCTGGCCATACTGATCAACCTGTTTCGAGATGCGCGGGCCGAGCAGCGCATTGGCCAGGGTAAACGTGCCGGCGACTGCGCCGGCCAGCCAGTAAACGCCGGTCTGCTGCACCAGCATGGTGATGATGCCGATGCCGATCATTGCCTGGGGCAGTCGGGCGATGGAGCTCGCGAGGATCAGCCCGGTGGCGCCGGGTGTCGATACCAGTTCGCGATAGTGGTTTGCCATGATGTCTCCATTCCATAAACGTCGCCGATCAGCATCCGGCTGAGCGCGTTGCCGACATCAAGACCTACGCGAACGTCAAAAGCAATCCCTCACCCCAGCCCTCCCGAAACGTCGGACCGCCCGGAGGGAGAGGGAGCCGACCGAGGTGTCTGGCGTTCTACATCGACCTGAGAGATTGCGTCGATTATGGATTCGGAGAAAACCTTTCAGGTCGGCGTATTTCTTGAATATCCCCCATTCAGTCCCCTCTCCCTCTGGGAGAGGGTTAGGGTGAGGGGCTCTTCTCGCAGCCAAACAAAAACCCGCACAAGGCGGGTTTTGTTTGTAGCAAGCGCAGCGATCAGTCAGCCAGACGCCAGGTCGTGCCGCCCTTGCCGTCTTCCAGCACCACGCCCATGGCGGTGAGCTGGTCGCGGATGCGGTCGGATTCGGCCCAGTCCTTGCTGGCACGTGCCGCCAGACGCGCAGCGATCAGCGCCTCGACTTCAGCTGCATCGACACGCCCTTCGGCGCCGGCCTGCAGGAAGTCATCGGCTTCGAGCTGCAACACACCCAGCACGCTGGCCAGTTCTTTCAGGCGCGCTGCCAGACCGGCCGCTGCATCGAGATCGCTCTCGCGCAGACGGTTGATCTCACGCACCATCTCGAACAGCACCGCGCAGGCTTCCGGCGTGCCGAAGTCGTCGTTCATCACCGTGGTGAAACGCTCGACGAACGCTTCGCCGCCCGCCGGCGCCACGTTCGGCAGGCCTTTCAACGCGTGGTAGAAACGCTCCAGTGCGCCCTTGGCGTCCTTGAGGTTGTCTTCCGAGTAGTTGATCGCGCTGCGGTAGTGGCTCGACACCAGCAGGTAACGCACGACTTCCGGGTGGTACTTGTCGAGCACGTCGCGAATGGTGAAGAAGTTGTTCAAGGACTTGGACATCTTCTCGCCATTGATGCGGATCATGCCGCAATGCATCCACGCGTTGGCGTAGGTCTTGCCGGTGGCCGCTTCGCTCTGGGCGATTTCGTTTTCGTGGTGCGGGAACTCGAGATCGCTGCCGCCGCCATGAATGTCGAAGGTCTCACCGAGGCAGCAGGTGGACATCACCGAGCACTCGATGTGCCAGCCCGGACGCCCGGCGCCCCACGGCGATTCCCAGCTCGGCTCGCCCGGTTTGACGCCTTTCCACAGCACGAAGTCCAGCGGATCTTCCTTCGCTTCGTCGACCTCGATCCGCGCACCGATGCGCAGGTCTTCGATCTTCTTGCGCGAGAGCTTGCCGTAGCCCATGAACTTGCCGACGCGGTAGTACACGTCGCCATTGCCCGGGGCGTAGGCGTAACCCTTGTCGATCAGGGTCTGGATCATCGCGTGCATGCCAGGGATGTGATCCGTGGCGCGCGGCTCCATGTCCGGCTTCTTGATGTTCAGGCGCGCTTCGTCTTCGTGCATCGCGGCGATCATGCGCTCGGTCAACGCTTCGAACGACTCGCCGTTCTCGTTGGCCCGGTTGATGATCTTGTCGTCGATGTCGGTGATGTTGCGCACGTAGGTCAGGTCATAACCGCTGAACCGCAACCAGCGGGTCACCAGGTCGAACGCGACCATGCTGCGGCCATGGCCCAGGTGGCAGTAGTCGTACACGGTCATCCCGCAGACATACATGCGCACCTTGTTGCCATCCAGCGGCTTGAAGACTTCTTTGCTCTTGGTGAGCGTGTTGTAGATCGTAAGCACGGTGTTTCCTTAAGACTTGATCACTGGCCCCACGAATCGCGCAGGGTCACGGTACGGTTGAATACCGGCTGGCCTGGTTTCGAGTCCTTGATATCCGCGACGAAGTAACCTTCGCGCTCGAACTGGAAACGGTCTTCCGGCTGTGCATTGCCCAGCGAAGGCTCGGCACGACAACCGGTCAGCACTTGCAGTGAGTCAGGGTTGATGTTGTCCAGGAAACTCGCGCTGTCTTCGGCCTTCTCCGGGTTCGGAGAACGGAACAGGCGATCGTACAGACGCACTTCGCACTCGATGCTGGCAGCGGCCGGCACCCAGTGGATCACGCCCTTGACCTTGCGGCCTTCAGGGTTCTTGCCCAGGGTGTCCGGATCGTACGAGCAACGCAGCTCGACGATGTTGCCGTCGGCGTCCTTGATCGCTTCGTCGGCACGGATCACGTAGCTGCCGCGCAGACGCACTTCGCCGTTCGGCTCCAGGCGCTTGTAGCCCTTTGGCGGCTCTTCCATGAAGTCATCGCGGTCGATGTAGATTTCACGAGCGAACGGCAGCTTCCGCACGCCGAGTTCTTCTTTCTGCGGATGACGCGGCAGTTCGAGGTTCTCGACCTGATCTTCCGGGTAGTTGGTGATCACGACTTTCAACGGACGCAGCACGCACATGGCGCGCGGGGCGTTCGCGTCCAGGTCCTGACGGATGCTGAACTCGAGCATGCCGAAGTCGACCACGCCGTCGGAACGGTTGGTGCCGATCATCTCGCAGAAATTGCGGATCGACGCCGGGGTGTAGCCACGACGGCGGAAGCCCGACAGCGTGGACATGCGCGGATCGTCCCAGCCGTTGACGTGTTTCTCGTCAACCAGTTGCTTGAGCTTGCGCTTGCTGGTGATGGTGTAGTTGAGGTTCAGACGGCTGAACTCGTACTGACGCGGGTGCGCCGGCACTGGCAGTGCGTCGAGGAACCACTCGTACAGCGGACGATGGCTTTCGAACTCCAGGGTGCAGATCGAGTGGGTGATGCCTTCGATGGCGTCCGACTGACCGTGGGTGAAGTCGTAGTTCGGGTAGATGCACCACTTGTCACCGGTCTGATGGTGATGGGCGTGGCGGATGCGGTACATGATCGGGTCGCGCAGGTTCATGTTCGGCGAGGCCATGTCGATCTTGGCGCGCAGCACACGGGCACCGTCCGGGAACTCACCGGCGCGCATGCGGGCGAACCAGTCCAGGTTCTCTTCCACCGAACGGTCGCGGAACGGGCTGTTCTTGCCCGGCTCGGTCAGGCTGCCACGGTATTCCTTGGCTTGCTCGGGCGTCAGGTCGTCGACGTAGGCCTTGCCGGCCTTGATCAGCTCGATGGCCCAGTCGTGCAGCTGGTCGAAGTATTGCGAGGCGTAGCGCACTTCGCCGGACCATTCGAAGCCCAGCCATTTGACGTCGCTTTCGATCGCGTCGATGTATTCCTGGTCTTCCTTGGCCGGGTTGGTGTCGTCGAAACGCAGGTGAGTGACGCCGCCGAACTCCTGGGCCAGGCCGAAGTTCACACAGATCGACTTGGCGTGGCCGATGTGCAGGTAGCCGTTGGGCTCAGGCGGGAAACGGGTGACGATCTGCGTGTGCTTGCCCGAGTCCAGGTCTGCCTGGATGATCGGCCGCAGGAAATTGACCGGCACGGCAGGGCCGGACTTGGCATTCGAGGTAGGGTCGACAGTGGGCTTGCTCATAGGATCCTTGACTTACATGTGCGCGGCCGCAGAGGGGGCCAGACAAAACAAAGCCGCTATCATAGCCGATGCTGTCAAGGGGCTGACAGAGCAGGCCCTATAAAGGAGTGCATTTAATCGCAGGGATTTGGAAAAACAGCCTCGAAATTCGCGCCTGTCACGCTAAACTGCGCACCTTGGCCCTCACGGGCTGAACCGGTAAAGGGCGCAAATGTCCCAATACCCACGAATTCCTTATAAAGAGTAGCGATCATGACTCAAGTAAAACTGACCACCAACTTCGGTGACATCCTCATCGAACTGAACGCTGAAAAAGCCCCGATCACCGTGGCCAACTTCATCGAGTACGTGAAAAAGGGTCACTACGAGAACGTCGTGTTCCACCGCGTCATCAAAGGTTTCATGATCCAGGGCGGCGGTTTCGAGCCAGGCATGAAAGAAAAGAAAGACAAGAGCCCGAGCATCCAGAACGAAGCCGACAACGGCCTGAAGAACGAGAAGTACACCCTGGCCATGGCTCGCACCATGGATCCGCATTCGGCCTCGGCTCAGTTCTTCATCAACGCCACCGACAACAGCTTCCTGAATCACACCTCCAAGACCGCTCAGGGCTGGGGTTATGCCGTGTTCGGTAAAGTGGTTGCGGGCACCGACGTTGTCGACAAGATCGAAGGCGTTTCCACCACGTCCAAGGCAGGCCACCAGGACGTACCAGCAGACGACGTGATCATCGAGAAAGCCGAGATCATCGAAGCGTGATATTGCTGATTTCAGACTTGCATCTGGAAGAGGAGCGCCCGGACATTACCCGGGCGTTTCTGGATTTGCTCGCCGGACGCGCCCGCTCGGCGAGTGCGTTGTACATTCTGGGCGACTTCTTCGAAGCGTGGATTGGCGACGACGCCATGACCCCCTTCCAGCGTTCCATCTGCCAGGCCCTGCGCGAACTCAGCGACAGCGGCACGGCCATTTTTCTGATGCACGGCAATCGCGACTTCATGCTCGGCAAGGCCTTCTGCAAAGAGGCCGGCTGCACGCTGTTGAAGGACCCGAGTGTCGTGCAGTTTTACGGCGAACCGGTGCTGCTGATGCACGGCGACAGCCTGTGCACCCGCGACGAAGCCTATATGAAGCTGCGCCGCTACCTGCGCAATCCGCTGAGCCTGTTCATCCTGCGTAATCTGCCGTTGCGCACCCGGCACAAGCTTGCGCGCAAGTTGCGCAGCGAAAGCCGGGCGCAGACGCGGATGAAGGCCAATGACATCGTCGATGTCACGCCGGAGGAAATTCCGCGGATCATGCAGGAATACGGGGTGAAAACCCTGGTTCACGGGCACACCCATCGCCCGGCGATCCACAAGTTGCAGATCGGCGATCAGGCGGCGAAGCGGATTGTGCTGGGGGATTGGGATCGTCAGGGCTGGGCGTTGCAGGTGGATGAGAACGGGTTTGCGTTGGCGCCGTTTGATTTTGCGCCACCGCCAGCACTGCCCGCTCCCGCCACCGTCTGATCGTTCCCACGCTCTGCGTGGGAATGCCTCAATGGACGCTCCGCGTCCGCTTCGGCATGGGACGCGGAGCGTCCCGGGCTGCATTCCCACGCAGAGCGTGGGAACGATCTGTCGGACTTAGTGACCGCTGGCGGCCGGGCCTGCCTTGGCAGCAAACGGCGGCTTGGCCAGCCACACAATCAATATCAACCCCATAAACCCCCATCCCAGCAGCGTGAAGTAATCCACTGTGGAGAGCATGTACGCCTGACTGGTGAGGATCTGATCCATCTGCGCATAGGCCGATTGGCTCGCACCACCCAGCGAATGCAAAGTCTCGCGAGTCGCCGGCTCATAAGTGCTGATGCTTTCGCTCATATACGCATGATGCTGATCCGCCCGGCGAATCCAGATCCAGGTGGTCAACGACGCCGCAAAGCTGCCGCCCAGTGTCCGCAGGAACGTCGCCAGACCAGCGCCATCGGCAATCTGGCTCGGCGGCAGGTCCGACATCAGAATGCTCAAGGTCGGCATGAAGAACAGCGCCACACCAATCCCCATGAACAACTGCACCAGGGCGATGTGCTGGAAGTCCACCTCGTTGGTGAACTCGGCACGCATGAAGCAGCTCAGGCCGATCGCCAGGAACGCCAACCCGGCCAGCAGACGCAGGTCGAACTTGTGCGCGTACTTGCCGACAAACGGCGACAGCAGCACCGGCAGAATGCCGATCGGTGCCACCGCCAGCCCGGCCCAGGTCGCGGTGTAGCCCATCTGGGTCTGCAACCACTGCGGCAGGATCAGGTTGATGCCGAAGAACCCGGCGTAACCCAGCACCAGCACCAGCGTGCCGATGCGGAAGTTGCGATAGGCAAACAGCCGCAGGTTGACCACCGGATGCTGGTCGGTCATTTCCCAGATCACGAACACCGCCAGCGCGATCACCGAAATCGCCGCGCCGATGATGATGAAGTTCGACTCGAACCAGTCCAGGTCATTGCCCTTGTCGAGGATCACCTGCAACGCGCCCACGCCGATGATCAGCGTGATCAGCCCGACGTAATCCATCGGCTGATGACTGGTGACCACCGGGCGCTTGGCCAACTGCTGGCGCACTACCATCACCGCGAAAATCCCGATCGGCACGTTGATGAAGAAAATCCACGGCCAGCTGTAACTGTCGGTGATCCAGCCGCCGAGGATCGGCCCGGCAATCGGCGCCACCACCGTGACCATCGCCAGCAACGCCAGGGCCATGCCCCGCCTCGCCGGCGGATACACCGCGATCAGCAGCGTCTGGGTCATCGGGTACAACGGCCCGGCCACCAGGCCTTGCAGCACGCGGAAGCCGATCAGTTCCGGCATAGACGTGGAAATACCGCAGAGGAACGAAGCCAGCACAAACAGGATGGTCGCCCACAGAAACAGCTTCACCTCGCCGAAGCGACGGCTCAGCCACCCAGTGAGTGGCAGCGCGATGGCGTTGCTCACGGCGAACGAGGTGATGACCCAGGTGCCCTGCTCCGAACTCACGCCGAGGTTGCCGGAAATGGTCGGCAACGCCACGTTGGCGATCGTGGTGTCGAGCACCTGCATGAAAGTCGCCAGCGACAGGCCGATGGTGCTGAGCAACAGGCTGGGCGGCGTGAAAGAGGCGTTATTGCTCATCGCGAATCCTATGAAGCCGGGTTGGCGCCGTGTCTGTTACGGACACAGCTGCCCTTTGTGGGAGCGGCGGTGCGACGATTCGACTTGCTCGCGAAAGCGGTGTGTCTGACAACATCTATGTTGAATGTCAGGCAGCATTCGCGAGCAAGCCCGCTCCCACAGGGGGAAAGAGGTCAGCGTTGCGCAGTCTTGCTGACCGCCGCGCTGTTGTCGTGGATCAACTGGGTGATCATCGCGTCGGCTTCGGCCAGTTGGCGGTCGTAGACGTTGGTGCTGAACGAGGCCTTTTGCGGAGGCTGCTGGGCCAGTACCGGACCGCTCTGGTCGTGCAGGTTGACCTCGACATTGGTCGACAGACCGACGCGCAGCGGGTGCTTGGCCAGTTCTTCGGCGTTGACGTGAATCCGTACCGGCACACGCTGCACGATCTTGATCCAGTTACCGGTGGCGTTCTGCGCCGGCAACAGGGCGAACGCGCTGCCGGTGCCTGCGCCGAGGCTGTCGACGGTGCCGCTGAACTTGACGTCGCTGCCGTAGATGTCCGACTCGATCTCCACCGGTTGGCCGATGCGCATGTCACGCAGCTGGGTTTCCTTGAAGTTGGCGTCGATCCACAGCTGATCCAGCGGAATCACCGCCATCAGCGCGGTGCCCGGCTGCACACGCTGGCCAAGTTGCACGGTGCGCTTGGCGACATAACCGGTGACCGGCGCGATCAAGGTGCTGCGTGCGTTGGTCAGGTAGGCCTGACGCAGTTGCGCGGCGGCGGCCATCACGTCCGGGTGCGACGAGACCACAGTGTCATCGACCAGCGCGCTGGTGGTTTTCAGCTGCTGTTTGGCGTTGGCCAAGGCGTTCTGTGCCGAGGTCAGGTCATCGCGGGCGTGGGACAGTTCTTCCTGGGAAATCGCCCCGCCGGCCGCGAGATTTTTCCGGCGGTTGAAGTTGTCCTGGGCTTTTTGCACTTCGGCCTGTTGCGCATTGACCTGGGCCTTCATGCCGTCGACGTTGCTGTACAAGCCGCGCACCTGACGCACGGTGCGGGCCAGATTGGCCTTGGCACTTTGCAGGCCGACTTCGGCGTCGTTCGGGTCGAAGTTGATCAGCACCTGGCCTTCATGCACCAGATCGCCATCGTCGGCACCGATGCTGACCACGGTGCCGGTCACCAGCGGGGTGATTTCCACCACGTTGCCGTTGACGTAGGCGTCGTCGGTGCTTTCGCTCCAGCGCCCGATGAATTCGTGATACGCCCAGACACCGGCACCGGCGAGGGCAACCACAACGGCCAGCACCAGCAGCATCACCTTGCGTTTGCGCGGATTGCCAGTGTCCTGGGCGTTGTCTTGAGCTTGTGTGTTTTCGGCAGTGGCCATGACAAGTACCTTGAATTAGTTGTGCGGCGTGGCTGGGGTGGCGTTGGCTGCGGTCAGGGTTTGCCCCTGGAAGCCGCCGCCCAGCGCTTGCATCAGTCGAATCGACAGGTCGATCTGCTCGGCATTCAGGTTGGCCAGCTGACGCTGGGCCTGCAGCAATTGCTGCTCGATGCTGAGCACGTCCAGGTAGTTGCCGATGCCGGAACCGTAACGCTGGACGACGGTGTTGTAAGAATCCTGGGCAATCTCGGTTGCGTGCTGCTGGGCGCCGATCTGCCGGCCGATGTCACGCAGTTGGTTAATGGTGTCGCTGACATCGCCCAGGGCTTTCACCAGGCTTTTGTTGTACTGCGCCACGGCGAGGTCGTAATCGGCGTCGCGGGCATCGAGGTTGGCGCGCAGGCGTCCGCCATCGAAGATCGGCACCGAAATCGTCGGGGCAATGTTGAAGAAGCGACTGGCGGAACCGAACATCGCGTCCCCCAACAAGGATTCGGCACCAGCGGAAGCCGACAGGTTCAGGTTGGGATAGAAGCGGGTCTTGGCCGAGTCGATGTCCTTGCTCGCCGCCTCGACACGCCAGCGCGCGGCGACCAGATCCGGGCGACGGCCCAGCAGTTCGGCGGGAAGCACCGATGGCAGTGCGACAGCGCTGGCTTGCAGGACTTTCGGCCGAGCGATTTCGTTACCGCGATCCGGGCCTTTGCCGAGCAATACGGCCAGGGCGATTTTGGCGCTGTTCAGGCGCTTTTCAGCGTCGATCAGGCTGGCTTCGGAGCTGGCTTCCAGGCTTTGGGTCTGCTGGAACTGGTACTGGCTGTCGATCCCGGAACTCAGGCGGCGCTGGCTCAGGTCGAGCATCTGTTTGGTGCGTTTGAGGTCTTCGTTGGCCAGGTCATAAACGATGTGCGCCTGACCGAGATCGCTGTAGGCCCGGGCCACGTCGGCGGCGAGGGTCAGTTGCGCGGCCTGACGGTCGACTTCGGCGGCGCGGGCCTGACCGAGTGCGGCTTCCCAGGCGTCACGCTGACCGCCCCACAGGTCGAAGTTGTAATTGAAGCCGGCGCTGATGTTGCGCACGGTGGAGTAAGCCCCGCCCTGCCCCAGCGGATCCTGATCCCGGGCCAGACGCGAACGGCTGATGCCGGCGCTGGCGTCGAGGGTCGGATAGCGCTCGGCATCGGCGGCGTACGCGGCGGCGCTGGCCTGATGGGCGCGGGCGTCGGCGATCTGCATGTCCGGGCTGTCTTTCAGGGTTTCGCGGATCAGACCGTCGAGCTGCGGATCGCCGAGGCTGGTCCACCAGTCGCTCTTCGGCCACGCGGCCTGTGACAGGGTCACGCCGTTGAGCGATTGCCCGGTCTTGAGGGTTTTCGCATCGAGGCTGGCGCCCTGGGTATCGAGGCCACTGTAGTTGGCGCAACCGGCGAGGATCATCGCCGACAGCACCAGTGTCAGGCTGCTGCGCAAGGTTTTACCGCTCATTGTGTTCACCTAACCGCTGGATGGTGATCGGGTCACCGGCTGCCAGCAAAATTTTCTTGAGGATGTATTCCAGGGTTTTCAACTCGTCCGGGGTCACGGCGCCGGCCAGTTCATTCATGGCGTCGGCGCCGATGTGCGGCAGGCGATCGGCCAGTTGCTGGCCCTGCTCGGTGAGTTTCAGTTGCACCTGACGGCGATCGCCTTCGCTGCGTTGGCGAACCAGGAAACCTTTCTGCTCCAGACGGTCGAGCATGCGGGTCATCGAACCGCTGTCCAGCGACAGATGCCGGCACAGCTCGGCCGGGGTGTCGACGCCGAACTGGGCCATGATGATCAACACCTTGAACTGCGCGGCGGTGATGCCGTGGGGTTCCATGTGGGTGTCGATGATCTTGTCCTTGAGCAAGGCCGCACGGCCGAGCAACAGGCCGAGATGGCAATGCTTGAATTCGTCTGGGGTGAAATGCTTCATGTGCTCACCTAATAACTGCCTAGGCAGTGAATGTATGTCGAGATGTTACTGCCTAGGCAGCGAATGTCAACGTAATAGTTAGGTTGCTTTGTAATTAGTTGACCAGTGGACTGGTTTTTTCTGTCGTCCGTGCAGACGCCATCGCGAGCGGGCTCGCTCCCACAGGGGATCTCACGCATACACGGATCAATGTGGGAGCGAGCTTGCTCGCGAAGACAGCGACTCGGTGTAGAGCCGTTCAGGATTTGTCGGAGGGGTGATTCATCGGTGGTGGCTGAAGGGGATGGACTTCACGCCCACGCAACGCAGTTGCCACATAACCGCAGGCACGCCTGGCTCCCGCGTAAATGCCGTGCCAGCCCGGCGGTGCCGGCTCGATGGCGGCATGCAACGCCCGCGCATAATCAAGCACCAGGCCCGGCGTCCAGGCCATGGCCTCGGCGCGTTTGCGCACCTGAGCCGCGACCCAGAATTCGGGGCTGATGATGACCCGGGCGAAATCCAGCATGCTCGAATGCCCCCGGTTCATCGCACCTTCCAGTGCCGCTTCCAGGCTGTGCGCAACGGCACTCGAACAGTTGCGGCTGGTGAGGTTGTAGGTGGTGGTCTGTCGATAGGCCGCCCAGAACGCCTGAAGCCGCGCGGCGTCGTAGTGCGCGAAGCTGACCTGAACCGACGACGGGCACCAGTCGGCGACCTCGCTCGCATAGTCCGGCAGAAACCGCCCCACCACGTCGTTGTTCGGCGTAGCTCGCAGCAACCGCACGAAATCCCGCGCCGAGCGATCGATATCGTCCAGCGGGTAATGGCTGATGTAAATGTCCGGCCCACATTCCAGTGCCGCGTGGCCGGCAGAGATGACGCCGTTGATATCGACCGCCGCGATATAACGATTGAGGAAGCGGTTGCGCACCAGGGTGTCTTCAACCGTACCGCTGGGTGTCCAGACATGGATCACCATTGCGCTGTTGCATGCAGGGGCATGGACCGGGGAAGGCGTCACCGGCGACGGTCTGTTCTTGAACCGCCATGCCTGCTGCAACAAGGCACAGCCCGAAAGAAAGATGCTCATGCCGATGCAGAACGGCACCGTCCCCTTGTAGAGGCTCGGATACGGTTCGAGGATGAACACGCCAAAACCGATCTCGAACAGCGCCACCAGCAGTGACATTCGCCAACCGACAAAGCGCACCACCACCGCAGCCGCCAGTCGAAAACCGCCATCGAGCAGAAAAGCCGCACCGAACAGCACCGCGAGAATCACACCGGCAGCATGCTGTCGGTCGACGATCAGCAGCCCCAGCAGCAGAAACGCCAGACCGCGAGCCTTGCGCAAAACCGCCGCTGTGCCGGTTTTCGGGGCCGGCACCAGCAGAATGATCAGGGCTTCGAGCAACAGCAGATAGCCGAACACATGCAGCGGAAAATACAGAACGCCGTCCAGCGCATCGATGAAGATGGCCACTCCGGCCGCACCCCAGACAACGCCGGTCAATGCCAGTGCTGACCAGCGCCGGCGGACAAAATCGTGACCGAGCAAGACCATACTCAAACGAACCATTGGCGCCCCCGGGGCGTTTCGGGCAGCCGCAAACGGCGCCCTTCAAGCTGCGGTCAGTCTAATACATCCAGAAAAAAGCCGGATCGTGGTGACACGATCCGGCCAGGGGGAACGCGGGCTAGAAATCCCGCTTGTAGAAGATGTCCAGCGAACTGGCCACGCCGCTGGCGGCTTCGAGGTAGACCTTTTTGCTCAGCTTGTAGCGCAGGGCGATGGTGTTGGCCGGCTCGAACACGCCGACGCCGTAACGCAGGCTGAGTTTTTCCGAGATGTTGCCGCTGGCCACCACGCTGGTGGTGTTGCCGCTGCCCTGGGTGTCGAGCTGGAAGTCCTGAATGCCCAAATCACTGGCCAGACTGCTGGTGACCCCGGAACTGCCCATCAGACCCAGACCGAGCGCCGCCTGCGCGAGCATGTTGTTGTCCTCGCCGGTGGTGCTCAGCGGACGCCCCAGCACCAGATAAGACAGCGCTTGTTCCTGGCTCATGGCCGGTTCCGAGAAGATCTGTGTCGTCGGCTGCTCGGCGCTGCCGCTCAGGCGGATACCGGCGATCACATCATCGGTCTGGCGAATCGCTTCGATGTCCAGATACGGCTGGTCGATCGGCCCGGCAAACAGCAGACGCGCGCGACGCACCGTCAGGCGCTGGCCGTAGGCGCGATAACGCCCGTCGTTAAGCCACAGTTCGCCACGGGTATCCATGTTGTCGCCGATATGCACCTGACCTTGCAGATTGGCGGTCAGGCCGAATCCGGCGAAGCTCAGCTTGTCCTGGCCGACCACCACGTCGATGTCCATTTTCATCGCCAGCGGCGGCTTGCCCTCTTCGGTCTGCGCGCCGACGATGATCGTGTCATCGGAGACTTTCACCGTTGATGGCGGCAGTTCGCGCACGGTGATTTCGCCTTTCGGTACCAGCACTTTGCCGGCAATCGCCAGCTCATCGCCGGCCATGGAAATCTTCAGGTCCGGCGCTACTTCCAGTTTCGCGTAGGGCTCGACCGTGACCGGCAATTGCGTGCCCTTGAGCGCCAGATCCACCACCAGCGCCTGACCCCAGGCGATGTTGCCGTTCAGACTGCCCTGCCCGCTCTTGCCGCTTTTCCAGCCGCCGTTCAATTGCACGGCTTCACCGGCGATCACCGCTTGCAGTTGCAACGCTTGCAGCTCGATCGGCAACTCCGGCCCGGACACTTCGCCGTCGCTAAGCTGCACGGTGCCGTTGACCAGCGGCGCGAGCAGCCCGCCGGAAATCGTGCCGCTGCCGTTCAGCCGCCCGGTGAGTTTCTCGACCATCGGCACAAACGGCCGCGCCACCGACAGATCCAGTCCGCTGAGGCGGAATGTACCGCTGAGCGGTTTGTTCTTCGGCAGCGGGTTGAGCTGCGCCTGCACCATCAGCTCACCGAGCTTGCCGCCGACGAAGTTGAGATCAGTGTCGATGCGTTTCGGCGTAAGTTTGCTGGTGAGCTTGAGGGTCTGGTACGGGAAGTCGACCCACTGATCCTTTTCCTTCATGCGCAAGGTGCCGCCGCTGGCGTCAACGCTGATCTGGCCGTTCGGGCCGCTGGCCGGCAGGTCCAGTTGCAGGTCGGCGTTGAGCTTGCCCTGCCAGGCGAAATCCTTCGGCAACCACTGCGCCAGGCTTTCGATCGGGAACTGCTTGAGGTGATAACGCAGCTTCGGCTCCGGCATAAGGCGTTGATCTTCACCGCACAGGCTGGCATTGCCGGACATCCAGCAATGGGCGCCAAAGTTGATCTTGCCGTCGGCCAGACGTTCGAGTTTGGCCGGGTTTTGCAGCTTCCAGTCTTGGCCGCCGGCCTGAATGTCGCCGCTGGCCAGACGCCCGCGCCAGTTGCCCTTGTCCAGATTGCCGTCCAGACCCAGCGCCAGTTTCAGCTTCGGCCCGAGCAGGTCGAGGTTGAGTTTCTGGTTTTTGATATCGCCCTGGGCGCTGGCGGTCAGGGTGCCCAGCGACGTATCGCCGGCCTGGATGCCGCTGCCCTTGAGGTCGATTTTCGCCCGTTGCGCGCTGTCGAGGGCGGCGTCGAGGTTAAGGCTTTGCAGGCGATTTTCCTGGAACGCCAGTTGCGAACCTTGCAGACCGAGCTTGCCCTGCGGTGCCTTGAGCGTACCGGCAACATCGACCCGACCGTTGATCTGCCCGCGCAGCTGCGGCCAGAGCTGGGCCAGACGCGCCAGTTTGATGTCGATCTGCCCGATGAGCTTCTGTTGCAGACTGCCCTTGCCGTTGATGCTGTTATCTCCAAGGCGGATTTGCAGGGCATTCAGATTCCACTGCTCGCCCGCGCCGTCGGCCTTGGCTTGCAGGATCGCCGGTTGCCCGCGCAGTTTGCCCTTCAGGTCGAGGTCGGCATTCAGGCTCAGGCGCTCGTTTTTCATTTCGCCTTTGCTTTTCAACGGTCCGGCCAGGGTGCCCGGCAACTCCGCAACCCAGTACGCCGGGTTGAGCGCCGACAACTCCAGCGCGGTATCCCAGGCAATGCCATCGGCGAACTGCACGTCCACATGGCCTTCGGCCTTACCCTGCCCGGCTTCGAGTTTCAGTTGTGGCAGGAAAATCTGCTTGAGATTGCCGCTGAACGGACTGCTCAGGGTGAACGCTCCCGCCGGCCCATCTGCAGCGGCGGCAAAGTTACCGAGGTACTGACCGTCGGTGTAGGAGACTTCGCCGGTGAAGGTACGCAACGTGACCTGCGGCTCGTCGATCTCCGGATAGAGCCGGTGCCAGGGAAAATCCAGCCAGTTGATATTGGCTTGGGCGCTGAGGCCTTTGCTCCAGTCGACGTTGCCGGTGAGCTTCAGGCTTTGCTTATCGTTGGCTGTCAGGTCGAGGCCGGCAATCTGCGCGCCTTTGGCGTCGACCTTGCCTTTGAGCAGCAACGCCACCGGGCCTTTTTCAGCAGGCAGTGTCGCATTGGCGAGCAATTGGTAACCGTTCTTCAGGTCGCCTTCGCCGGTCAGTACCAGTTGATTGAATTGCAGGGTGTCCGGCAGATCGGCGCTCGGCTTGAACGCCTCCGAGGTGATCCGCACCTTGGCCGGCAGATTCTCCACCAGCGGTTGCAGTTCGCCGCTCAACTGGCCGTCGAGGTAGCCACGGCTGTCGGCGTGCAGGTTGAGAGTTTTCAGCAGGTCGCCGTCGACTTTCAGCGCCAGCGTCCACGGCTCGGGAGCCGGCGACGGCAAGGTCAGATCACCGGTGATGTTCAGCGGCCAGTTGCCGGTCGGTTGCAGCAGGCCGGACAGATTCAGGCTCAACTCGTCGCGTTGCAGTTTCACGCTGTCGATCTGCATTCCCTTGGCGGTCCAGTGCGCCGCCAGTTGCAGGCCTTTCAACTCTTCACTGCCGTTGAACAGCAGGCTGCCGACCTGCACGTCGCCCAGCTCGATGGCCACGGGCAATTGCAGATCAGGAAGCTTGATCGGGCCGCTTTCAGTGACTTCTTCGCTCGGCGGAAATTGCAGGCTGACGGTATCGGCCTTGAGCTGCTGGATGCACAACGTCATGCGCGTCAGGCACAGCGGCGACCATTCGAAGATCGGCTTGCTCAGCTCGACGCGGCTGGTGTCTTGCTGCCAGAGCAGGTGATCGGCACTCCACTGCCCACCGAGACGACCCTGGAAATTGTCGACGCTCAGGCCCGGCACCAGACCCATCACCCAACGGCTGCCGGCCTGCGTTCCGAGCACAGCGGTAATGCTCAATACAATCAGCAGCACCAGCGACAACAGCGCCAGCGCCGATATTTTCAAACCACGCTTCACAGCTCAGGCCCCATGGAAAAGTGCAGCCGGATGCCGCCATCGTCGTCGAGCGCATGAGCCAGGTCGAGGCGGATCGGCCCCACCGGCGAAACCCAGCGCACACCGATACCGACCCCGGTCTTGAGGTTCGGCAGTTCGAGTTTATTGAAGGAGTTGCCCTGATCGACGAAGGTCGCCACGCGCCACTTCTCGGCAATCGAATATTGGTACTCGACGCTGCCGGCCACCATGTAGCGCCCGCCGATGCGGTCGCCCTCGGAGTTTTCCGGGGACAGGCTCTGATAGTCGTAGCCGCGCACGCTCTGATCACCGCCAGCGAAGAAGCGCAGCGACGGCGGCACCGATTTGTAGCCGTTGGTGGCGCTGCCGCCGACCTGTACCCGGCCGAGCAAACGGTGCTTGTCGAACACGGTGGTCAGGCCTTTGACCAGCGCCGTGCCGTAAACCAGGTTGTTGTCCGAACCGAGGCCTTCTTTCGCAACCTTGCTTTCGAAGGTCAGGCGATAGCCATTGTGCGGATCGATGCGGTTGTCGCTCTTGAGGTAGGAATAGCTGACGCCGGGCATCAGCAAGGTGCTCAGACCGGAGTCGTCGCCGAGCTGGTATTCCTCGCGCTGCCATTTCAGCGAGATCACCCGCTGCCAGCCGCTCGGCAGTTTGCTGTGCCATTCCGGGCCGAAGGTCAGCAGCTTGCTCAAGGTGTCGGAACCGTCGATGTCCTCATATTGATAACCGCCGGCCCAGCGCAGTTTGTCGGTCAACGGCGGGTCCAGCGGGATGTCGTAGAACAGGCCGACGTTTTGCCGTGGCGCCGACAGTTCGGCCTCCCAGCCATAACTGTCGCCCTGCGGGTTGACCCAATGGCGGGTCCAGTTGGCCTTGATCCGCGGGCCGACGTCAGTGGAATAACCAAGACCCAGGCCCATGGTGCGCGGCTTGCGGGTGTCGAGTTTGACGTCCACCGGGATCACGTCGTTTTTGGCGGCGGTCGGCGCGGCGTCGACCCGCACGCCTTCAAAATATCCGCTTGATTGCAGGTCGCGGTTGAGTTCGGCGATCAGCTCGGAGTCGTAGGGTTCGCCGGCCTTGAACGGCACCATGCGTTGCAGCAGGTCTTCATCGAACGGTGTGTCGCCCTCGAAACTGACTTTGCCCAGCGCATAACGCGGGCCGCTTTCGTAGATCAGTTCGACGTCGGCGACCCCGGCGCGGGGATCGACCATCAATTTCTGGCTGGTGAAGCGGCCACTGAAGAAGCCATAACGCGAGGCCTGATTCTGAATCAGGCGTTTGGCGTCTTCGTAACGCCCATGGTTGAGCACCGCGCCGGGTTTGAGCACGTCACTTTTCGGGACTCGAAAGGATTTGAGAGAGGCCGCCGGGCCGTCAACACGCACGGTCACGTTGCGCAGGCGAATCGGCTCGCCGGGATCGATGTTCAGCACCAGACGCGGTTTTTCTCCGCCCTTGACGTCACTTTCGATCTGCGGCTGGTAATAACCCAAGGCCTGGGCGGCCTTGCGCGCCTGCTCTTCGGCGCCGCGACTGAAGCGCTGCAAGGCTTCTTCGTCACGATCGCCGAGGCTGCCGATATAGCCTTCTATATTGGCTTTCAGTTCATCGTTGGACGGTTTGATCCGCACATCCAATTCACTTTGCGCCAGCGCCGCGCAGCTGGTTAACAGCATGAGCACGCCACTGGTAAATCTTCCTGGAAACTTCATAGGCGCGGATGCTATCACGGGCTTGGGAGCGTGATAGAACAGGAAATTCCCCCAAAAGTTCGACGGTCATCCCGTTGCTGTTTGTAACACCTGTGGGTTGGCGTGGAAAAACACGTGCTCGCGCACCGGGCCGACGGCCACTTCACCGATTTCCTCGTAACCCTGACGCTTGTAGAACTCCAGGTAACGCGGGTTGCCGGTGTCGAGGATCACGCCTTGGGAGCTTTCGTCCACCGCGCACCAGTTGTGCACCGCTTGCAGCAGCTGTTCGCCGAAGTGTTTGCCTTGAAATTGCGGATGCACGCCGAGCAGCGGCAGCATGTGCACCGAGTCGGTCGGCACGCAGGCCTCAACGGCGGCGTGATATTCCAGATAGCGACGTGTGCAACGAAAACCGGTGCTCAGCACCATGCGCAAACGCCAGGCCCAACTCTCGGTAACACCCAGGCGCCGTTGCGGCGGTGCAATCAGGGCGATACCGATCAGGCGATCGTTGACTAACAGGCCGATGGCGGGCAGATCCTGCAAAAAATGCTGTTTGACCAGCTCCCGTACCGTGGCGCGCACCCGTTGTTCGTAACCCGGACGCTCGGCTTCGAACAGGTAAGCGAAGGTCGGCTCGTGGCGGTAAGCCTGATAAAGAAGGGATCGCGCTTCCCGGGAATAGCCGCGGTCGAGCATGTGGATGTCGGCGATGGCGGTTTGGGTTTCAGGCATGACGGTGATTCTCCCTGGACGGGACTCAACAGGCCCCGTTCTTGTTATACGAGCCTTGGGCTGAAGGGATCGTTCCCACACCCGAAAGACATTAGCAGCGCATATGGACTACCGCCACGCTGGCCCAGATCCTACATGTCAGCTAGCATCGCCCTTTTGCCAGGACTGCCGACCATGAAGATCGTTTCCTTCAACATCAACGGACTGCGGGCCCGTCCGCATCAGCTGGCGGCGCTGATCGAAAAGCATCAGCCGGACGTCATCGGCCTGCAGGAAACCAAGGTCCACGACGACCAGTTCCCGCTGGAAGAAGTGCGGGCCCTGGGGTATCACGTGTATTTCCATGGCCAGAAAGGCCATTACGGTGTCGCCCTGCTCTCGCGTCAGGAACCGATTGCCGTGCACAAAGGCTTCGCCACCGATGAAGAAGACGCGCAGCGGCGCTTTATCTGGGGCACTTTCGCCGACGCCAACGGCGTTCCGGTGACGATCATGAACGGCTATTTCCCACAGGGCGAAAGCCGCGACCACCCGACCAAATTCCCGGCCAAGCAGCGCTTCTACAGCGATCTGCAAGCTCTGCTGGAAAGCCAGTTCCACAATGAACAACCGCTGGTGGTGATGGGCGACGTCAACATCTCCCCGGAAGACAGCGACATCGGCATCGGCCCGGACAACATGAAGCGCTGGCTGAAAACCGGTAAGTGCAGCTTCCTGCCGGAAGAGCGCGAGTGGATGGCCCGCCTGAAAAACTGGGGCCTGACCGACAGCTACCGTCACCTGAACCCGGACGTGACCGACACGTTCAGCTGGTTCGACTACCGCAGCCGCGGGTTTGAAGACGAGCCGAAACGTGGCCTGCGCATCGATGTGATTCTGGCGTCCCACGGTTTGCTGCCACGGGTGAAAGCCGCCGGCGTCGACTATGAACTGCGCGGGATGGAAAAGCCTTCGGACCATGCGCCGATCTGGCTTGAATTGAGCTAATCCGCTTGAGGCAGAAGATCACAACCAGTGGTTGTGATCTTCTGGCCTGTCATCTTTCAGCAACCTCACTGACTTAATCTCCCCGGCAATCCCCTTGGCTGCAATCGGTGCCGGCATGACCATGCGTGTTCTGTTCGTCTTTCTCCTGAGCGCCTGGCTGCAGGTTGGGTTTGCGGCGTTGCCCATTCCCGAGAACGGCCCGGTATTGCGTATCCAGGGTTCCAACACCATTGGCGCGGCGCTCGGTCCGGCACTGGTGGAAGGCCTGTTGCAAGATCAGGGGCTGTTGAAAGTCCACAGCGAAACCCCGGACACCGCCAATGAACAGCGGGTCGTCGGCCTGACGGCCCAGGGCCAAAGAGTCGTGGTGGAGATCGCCGCCCACGGTTCGAGCACCGGTTTCACTGCACTCAAGAACGCCAGCGCCGATCTGGCCGCCTCCTCGCGCCCGATCAAGGACAGCGAACTGCTGAACCTGCAAGCCCGGGGCGATCTGAAAAGCCCCGCCGCAGAGCAGGTTATCGCCATCGATGGCCTGGCAATCATCCTCCATCCCGACAATCCGCTGAATCAACTGAACACCGAACAACTGGCGCGAATCTTCAGCGGCGAGGCGAAGACGTGGGAAGACATCGGCGGCAAGGGTGGGACGATTCATTTATATGCGCGGGATGATCAGTCCGGCACCTACGACACCTTCAAGGAACTTGTCCTCAGCCGTCGTGGGAAATCCCTGAGCAATGCCGCGAAACGGTTTGAATCCAGCGAGCAGTTGTCCGACGCCGTGAGTGGCGATCCGCAGGCCATCGGTTTCATCGGCCTGCCCTATGTGCGACAGGCCAAGGCCGTGGCGATTGTTGACGGGCAATCTCAGGCGATGCTGCCGCTCGCCAGCCTGATCGCCACCGAAGACTATCCGCTGTCGCGGCGGCTGTTCTTCTATCTGCCGCCCGACAGCAACAATCCCTGGGCCAGGGCGTTTGTGGAGTTTGCGCAGAGCCGTCGGGGCCAGGCGATTGTCGCGGCCAACGGTTTTATCGCCCAGACCGTGCAGGCTATCGCCGTCACGCCGAATGCGCTGATGCCCGAGGGTTATCAATCCCTCAGCCGCCACGCCCAGCGTCTGACGGTGAACTTCCGTTTCGAAGAAGGCAGCGCCAGCCTCGACAACAAGGCCCGCCAGGATCTGGCCCGGGTGTTCGACTATATAAAGCACCACGACAAGACCGACCGCGCGGTAACACTGGTGGGCTTCGGCGACGCCAAGGACGACCCGGCACGGGCGGATTTGCTGTCGAAGCTGCGGGCGATGGCGGTACGCAGGGAGCTGGTGAAAAACGGCGTGGTATTGCGCGAGGTGCGCGGGTTTGGCGCGCTGATGCCGGTGGCGACCAACAGCGGGGATGAAGGCCGGATCAAGAATCGGCGGGTTGAGGTTTGGGTTTACTGAATCTGATGGTGATGCGTTGCAGCCACTGACGCCTTGGCGGGCAAGCCCGCTCCCACAGGGATCTTCGGTGAACACAAACGGTGTGAACACCACAGACTTGTGGGAGCTGGCTTGCCAGCGATGAACGACAACGCGCTTTTGGATCAGCGCTCGCTACGCAGCATTTCCTTCGGCACGTACTTGCCGATCTCGAACTTGCCGATCGCGGCGCGGTGCACTTCGTCCGGGCCGTCGGCCAGGCGCAGGGTGCGTTGCATGGCGTACATGTAGGCCAGCGGGAAGTCGTTCGACACCCCTGCCCCGCCATGAATCTGGATCGCCCGGTCGATCACCCGCAACGCGACGTTCGGCGCCACGACCTTGATCTGCGCGATCTCGCTCTTGGCGACTTTGTTACCCACGGTGTCCATCATGTACGCCGCTTTCAGGGTCAGCAGGCGTGCCATGTCGATTTCCATCCGCGAGTCGGCGATCTTGTCGACGTTACCGCCCAGACGCGCCAGCGGTTTGCCGAATGCAGTACGGCTCACCGAACGTTTGCACATCAGTTCCAGTGCACGCTCGGCCATGCCGATCGAACGCATGCAGTGGTGAATCCGGCCTGGGCCAAGGCGACCTTGAGCAATTTCGAAGCCGCGTCCTTCACCGAGCAGGACGTTTTCGTACGGCACTCGCACGTTGTCGAACAGCACTTCGGCGTGACCGTGCGGTGCGTCGTCGTAACCGAACACCGGCAGCGGACGGACGATCTTCACGCCGGGGGTGTCGACCGGCACCAGGATCATCGAGTGCTGGGCATGGCGCGGGGCATCGGGATTGCTCAGGCCCATGAAGATCAGGATCTTGCAGCGCGGATCGCAAGCGCCGGAGGTCCACCATTTCTTGCCGTTGATGACCCACTCGTCGCCATCGCGCACGGCGCGGGCGGCCATGTTGGTGGCGTCGGAGGACGCAACGTCCGGTTCGGTCATGGCGAACGCCGAGCGGATCTCACCGCGCAGCAGCGGTTCGAGCCAGCGCTGTTTCTGTTCTTCGTTGGCGTAACGCACCAGCACTTCCATGTTGCCGGTGTCCGGCGCCGAGCAGTTGAACGGCTCGGGCCCGAGCAGCGAACGGCCCATGATTTCCGCCAACGGCGCGTATTCGAGGTTGGTCAGGCCAGCACCCAGCTCCGACTCAGGCAGAAACAAATTCCACAGCCCTTCAGCCTTTGCCTTGGCCTTGAGTTCTTCCATGATCGTCGTCGGCTGCCAGCGATCGCCTTCTGCGACCTGGCGTTCGAACACGGCTTCGGCCGGGTAAACGTAAGTGTCCATGAACGCGGTCACGCGCTCACGCAGTTCTTGCACCTTGGGCGAATAAGCGAAATCCATGAGCAATTACCTTTTTTCGGCAGGTTGTTTAAGTCATGCAATCGATGCTAGAACAGCGTTGATAATTTACCTAGCCTATTCTCGGCGTGTATAAACATTCATCACCGATATATGATTGATTGATTTTCCTGGCCGCCCTGACCCGCGCCATTCACCTATAACAAGAGAGCCGCGTAATGAATCTGAGCAAGGTCGACCTCAACCTTTTCATCGTCTTCGACGCGATCTACACCGAAGCCAACCTGACCCGCGCCGGGCAGATTGTCGGCATTACCCAGCCAGCGGTGTCCAACGCATTGGCGCGGTTGCGCGAGACCTTCAACGACCCGCTCTTCGTACGCACCGCCCAGGGCATGGTGCCGACGCCCATGGCGCAGAACATCATCGGCCCGGTGCGCAACGCGCTGTCGCTGTTGCGGGTATCGGTTCAGGAAAGCCGCATTTTCAACCCCTCGCAAGCAGTCAAGACTTACCGTATCAGTATGACCGACCTGACTGAGGCTGTGATTCTGCCGCCGCTGTTCCAGCGCCTGCGTCGCCTGGCGCCGACGGTGATCATCGAAAGCTTCCTGTCCAAACGCCGGGAAACCACCAAGGAACTGGCCGCCGGGCGCCTCGATTTCGCCGTGGACGCGCCGCTCAACACCGACCCGCAGGTGCGCCACGTCAAGCTGATGGAAGACCGTTACGTCTGCGCCATGCGCAAGGGTCATCCGCTGGCGACCAAGGAAAAATTCACCCTCGACGATTACCTGTCGCTGACCCACATTCATATTTCCAGCCGGCGCAGTGGCCTGGGCCATGTCGATCTGGCGCTGGGCAAAATGGGCATCCAGCGCAAGATCGCCCTGCGCTCGCAGCACTATCTGATGGCGTCCCAGGTGTTGCAGCAGACCGACATGGTGATGACCGTGCCGGAGCGTTTCGCCCGCCGCCATGACCTGCATGCGTTCAATCTGCCGGTCAACGATGTGCCGCCGGTGGAAACCCATTTGTACTGGCACGAAAGCACCGATCAGGACCCGGCCAACCGCTGGATGCGCGAGCAGATGATCGAGTTGTGCCAGCAAGTGACAGCGCACGAGAAGAAGCTCGACAAGCTGCAGGCGCCCGCTACTTGACGTAAACGTCAACCTGCCATTAGCTTAGCGCCAAGCCCCTTCTTCGAGCGCTTTCATGAGCAGCCAGACCTACAGCATTTCCGACCTCGCCCGCGAGCTGGACATCACCACCCGGGCGATCCGCTTCTATGAAGAACAAGGCCTGCTCAGCCCTGAGCGCCGAGGCCAGGAACGCATCTATTCGCCGCGCGACAAGGTCAGCCTGAAGCTGATCCTGCGGGGCAAGCGCATCGGTTTTTCCTTGGCCGAGTGCCGCGAGCTGATCGAGCTCTATGACCCTTCCAGCGGTAACACCAAACAACTCAACAGCATGCTGGCGAAAATCAGCGAGCGCCGGGCACAGCTTGAACAGCAACTGCTGGACATCGAACAGATGAAGCTGGAACTCGACACCGCCGAAGAACGCTGTGTGCAGGCGCTGGAGCAGACGCTCAAGAGTCAGCAAGTCGCGCAGTAGCCTCCCGACAACCACAACAGGTCAACGCCATGTCCCTCCCCTCCCAAGTACGCCTGATTGAAGTCGGCCCCCGTGACGGCCTGCAGAACGAAGCCCAGCCAATCAGCGTCGCCGACAAGGTGCAACTGGTCGACGCGCTGAGCGCCGCCGGCCTCGGCTATATAGAAGTCGGCAGTTTCGTTTCGCCCAAGTGGGTGCCGCAGATGGCCGGTTCCGCTGATGTATTCGCGCAGATCCAGCGCAAGCCCGGCGTGACCTATGGCGCGCTGGCGCCGAACCTGCGCGGTTTTGAGGATGCGCTGGCCGCCGGGGTCAAGGAAGTCGCGGTGTTTGCCGCTGCGTCCGAAGCGTTCTCGCAGCGCAACATCAATTGCTCGATCAGCGAAAGCCTGGCGCGGTTCGCGCCGATCATGGAATCGGCGAAACAGCACGGCGTTACCGTGCGCGGTTACGTGTCCTGCGTGCTCGGCTGCCCTTATGAAGGCGAGGTCGCCCCGGAACAAGTGGCCATGGTCGCCCGCGAGCTGTACGCGATGGGCTGCTACGAAGTATCGCTGGGTGACACCATCGGCACCGGCACTGCGGGCGCCACCCGCCGACTGTTCGAAGTGGTCTCGAATCAGGTGCCGCGAGAGAAACTCGCCGGCCACTTCCACGACACCTACGGCCAGGCCATGGCCAACATCTACGCCAGCCTGCTGGAAGGCATCGCGGTGTTTGACAGCTCCATCGCCGGCCTCGGCGGCTGCCCGTACGCCAAGGGCGCCAGCGGTAACGTCGCCACCGAAGACGTGGTGTACCTGCTCAACGGCCTGGGGATCGAGACCGGTATCGACCTCGACGGCTTGATTGCCGCCGGCCAGCAGATCAGCGCCGTGCTGGGTCGCCCGACCGGTTCGCGCGTGGCCAAGGCTCGCAGCGCACAGTGAGGGGATGGTGTTACCGCCGAGCGCGAAACGTGGGCACAAGCGAGTAACACGGAAACAAATTGTCTGGTTTTGCCTGAAGGAAAAATCCTTCAAAAAACCCAAACCCTTGATTTACAAGGGTTTATAAAAGTTGGCACGGCTTCTGCTATCTCTATGGCATAACAAGAATAAAAAGCAGCAAACCAATAAAAATAAGACGTACCGACTCTGACATAACAAAAACAACACGGCAGAGACGCAGCTAACAGATTTTTTTGGAGAAGGTGTGCTTTTCAGGGTATTCCTCGGAATGACCCGCAACCGGGCAGAGAACAATAAAACTACCTTCAGGTAGCTCCCGAATCGGTTGGATCGCTTGGCGAGAAAGCAGATCAGCGCTCAAAAAAATACGTTTGCTCTTGACCCCGGATGGGGGTCGCCAAAAAACAGCGGTAAAGGGCCACGGTTGCTAAAAACAACAACAGACCGCCCCTCAATAATAAAAAAGAGCACGCGACGACAAAATTAAAGGGGAGCTTCGGCTCCCCTTTGTGCTGTCTGGCGTTCTGAAATTGTCCGCGACGGATCTCCTCCCCCTTCTCGATCTAGCCCCCACATACAAGTAATCCCCAAAAAAACACGGAGGGTTTACGGCTTTCGCTGTGTGTAAACACGACGCCGCATGGGCGTTTAAAGTACACGAACCGTTACGCCACGAGGGCTACAACACCTTGCGTCGTTGCCTACGCGTACGCCAGAATCCGCCGGCTTACGCGGCTATGGGGTGGGCTATATCGTTTCCCTGTCACTGAAAAACAGTGATCGGGTTTGGTAGCCCGTCTGTAATAGCTGTATGGCAACACCGTATGCAGGCCCTTTTGGGGGCTCTGTTTTATGGTGGTCATGCGTGGGGCTCATTCGTGAGCGCCGGGTTCCTATTGCAGCCGGTCTACCAACCCGCGTATGGCCGCCACCCATCGTTTGGTAGCGTGGGTGATGGCTCCTTGAGATCTGCGATAGGAGTTACACGTATGTTCAAAGCCACACCAAACCCACCAGAAACCGATTCAATCCCCTACGACGCCGCACTCGAAGCCGAAAACATAAAAACGGCCACCGAGCGGGCGATCAATCATTACCTCGATCCTGGGGCGCAGAAGACGTCCAAGCCATCGCGCAAGCCCGGCAAGATCTATCTGGTCAATCCAACGATGGATGACGAAACGCTGCTGGTCGAAGCGTGCGAAACGCTGTCGTCGGCCAGTGACATGGCCCGGGATATTGGCGAAACCGTCGATCCGTCGCAGCGCAAGGCGATGCAGATTCTGCAGCAGGTCATCATGCTGAGTGAGCTGCTGGTCAATCGTGTGCTGGATAACCATCACGTCTCGCGGTAGTTGCCGCCTCGGTGAGGGGCTTGTCCCCTCACTGCCTGGCAGCCGTCTATAAAAATCCTCAAGCGACTCTTTTCCGGAGTTCCAGCTGATGTCCAAGACCGTCATTCCACCGTTAGAAGATCCGGTGTCCCCCTACGAGTTTCCCGATTCTAGAAAGCTCCACGACGCCGCCGAACGCGCCCTCGACTATTACCTGACCCCCGCAGCCCAGATCATGGCCACGCCTTACACCCCCAACGACATGTTCATGGTCAACCCGCAAACCGACACGGAGTCCTTGCTGGCCAATGCCTGCGAGTCGCTCGCGTCAGCCACGGTCATGCTCGGCGACTTTGCCGGCCTGCTGGAAGGGCCGAACCGCAAGACCCTGTTGGGCATTGCGCAAGTGGTGATGTTGGGGGAGTTAGCGGTTAATCAGGCGTTGGAAAATGTAGAAGTAAAGCAATAAGCGCCGCTTTCGAAGCCAGGGTGCGCGCCCTGGCTTCGAAAGCTCTAATCGTCAGCCCTCGTTGCTACGTAACTCCTCGATACTGATCTCGCGCATCCGGAATTTCTGGATCTTGCCCGTCACCGTCATCGGAAACTCCTCGACGAATTTGAAGTACCGCGGCGTCTTGAAGTGAGCGATGCGCTCCTTGCACCACGCTTGCAGTTCTTGTTCGGTGGCGCTGTGGCCGGGATGGAATTTGATCCAGGCGACGATTTCCTCACCGTAACGCGAGCAAGGAATGCCGATCACCTGCACGTCCGCCACCGCTGGATGGGTGAAGAAGAACTCTTCCAGTTCGCGCGGGTAAATGTTTTCGCCGCCACGGATGATCATGTCCTTGTTACGGCCGGCGATGCACACGTAACCCTCGTCGTTCATGCTCGCCAGGTCGCCGGTGTGCATCCAGCCTGCCGCGTCGATGGCTTCGGCGGTGGCATTCGGGTTGTTCCAGTAGCCGAGCATCACGCTGTAGCCACGGGTGCACAGTTCGCCGATGGTGCCGCGTGGCACCGGGTTGCCGGCCTCGTCGATGATTTTGCTTTCGAGTTGTGGCTGGGTGCGGCCGACGGTGGTGACGCGCAATTCCAGTTCGTCAGATGGGCCGGTCTGCAGGGACACGGGACTGGTTTCGGTCATGCCGTAGGCGATCTGCACTTCGCTCATGTGCATTTCGTTGATGACCCGGCGCATCACTTCGATCGGGCAAGTCGCGCCGGCCATGATCCCGGTGCGCAGGGTCGACAGGTCGAACTCGGCGCGCTGCGGCTGATCGAGCATGGCGATGAACATGGTCGGCACGCCGTACAGCGCGGTGGCTTTTTCTTCGGCGACGGTGCTCAGGGTCAGCAGCGGATCGAAGGCATCGTTGGGATAAATCATGGTGCTGCCGTGGGTGATGCAGCCGAGGTTGCCCATGACCATGCCGAAGCAGTGATACAGCGGCACCGGGATCACCAGGCGATCAGCAGCGGTCAGGCCGAGGCTTTCGCCGACCATGTAACCGTTGTTGAGGATGTTGTAGTGACTGAGGGTCGCGCCCTTGGGGAAACCGGTGGTGCCGGAGGTGTACTGGATGTTGACGGGCTGATCGAAGTGCAGGCTGTCGCTGCGTTCACGCAATTGTTCTGGAGAGACACTGGCGGCCAGATCGGCCAGTTGCGACCACGGGAGAAAACCCGAAGGCGGCTGTGAATCGAGGCTGATCAGGCCACGCAACTCCGGCAGGCGCTCGCTGCGCAGTTCGCCGATGGATTGCTCGGCCAGTTCCGGAAGCAAGCCTTGCAACATGCCGTGATAGCTGGAGCTCTTGAACGCCCCGGCGCAGACCAACCATTGGCAGCCGGATTGCTTGAGCACGTATTCGAGTTCGGAGCTGCGGTAGGCCGGGTTGATGTTGACCAGGATCACGCCGAGCTTCGCGGTGGCGAACTGAGCGATGCACCACTGCGCGCAGTTCGGCGCCCAGATGCCAAGTCGGTCACCGGTCTGCAAACCCAACGCCAGCAGCGCTCTGGCATGCACGTCTACCGCGTCGGCCAGTTGCCGCCAGGTGTAACGCAGCTGCTGATGGCGCACCACCAGCGCCTCGCCGTCCGGGTACTGCGCGACGGTCTCGTCGAACTTCTGCCCGATGGTCATCGCCAGCAAGGCTTTGCTCTGGGAACCGCGGGTGTAGCTGCGCTGCGGGTTTGCACTGGGTTGATCCATGACGACCCCTATTGTCTTTATTAGTGGGTGTTGGAACGGAGCTGCGGCAGCTCCGACCATTCAGAACTGGCTCTACTCTCGCTCAAGTTGACGTTAACGTAAAGGGTGATTGACAGCCATTCGTCACAGGCTTACGTTAACGTAAAGGTGAGAACTGAAACGCCCTTCTCCCCACCCTACAAAAAAGCCAAAAGGTGACCCATGAGCTACCCATCCCTGAACTTTGCCCTCGGCGAAACCATCGACATGCTGCGCGATCAGGTTCAGTCCTTTGTCGCCAAGGAGATCGCCCCGCGTGCCGCGCAGATCGACAGCGACAACCTGTTCCCTGCCGATCTGTGGCGCAAGTTCGGCGACATGGGCCTGCTCGGGATCACCGTACCGGAAGAGTACGGCGGCGCTGGCCTGGGTTACTTGGCGCACGTGGTGGCGATGGAAGAAATCAGCCGCGGCTCCGCTTCCGTGGCGTTGTCCTACGGCGCCCACTCCAACCTCTGCGTGAACCAGATCAACCGCAACGGCAATCACGAACAGAAAACCAAATACCTGCCGAAGCTGATCAGCGGCGAACACGTCGGCGCTCTGGCGATGAGCGAACCGAACGCCGGTTCCGACGTGGTCTCGATGAAACTGCGCGCCGATAAACGCGGCGACCGTTTCGTGCTCAACGGCAGCAAGACCTGGATCACCAACGGTCCCGACGCCAACACTTACGTGATCTACGCCAAGACCGACCTGGAAAAAGGCCCGCACGGCATCACCGCATTCATCGTCGAGCGTGACTGGAAAGGCTTCAGCCGCAGCAACAAGTTCGACAAGCTCGGCATGCGCGGCTCCAACACCTGCGAGCTGTTCTTCGATGATGTCGAAGTACCGGAGGAAAACATCCTCGGCGTGCTCAACGGCGGCGTGAAAGTGCTGATGAGTGGCCTCGATTACGAGCGCGTTGTGCTGTCCGGTGGCCCGACCGGAATCATGCAGTCGTGCATGGACCTGATCGTGCCGTACATCCATGACCGCAAGCAGTTCGGCCAGAGCATCGGCGAATTCCAGCTGATCCAGGGCAAGGTCGCCGACATGTACACCCAGCTCAACGCCAGCCGCGCGTACCTTTACGCCGTGGCCCAGGCCTGCGAGCGCAACGAAACCACGCGCAAGGACGCTGCCGGCGTGATCCTCTACACCGCCGAACGCGCCACGCAAATGGCCCTCGACGCGATCCAGATTCTCGGCGGCAACGGCTACATCAACGAATTCCCGGCCGGCCGTCTGCTACGTGACGCCAAGCTGTACGAAATCGGTGCCGGTACCAGTGAGATTCGTCGCATGCTGATCGGTCGCGAACTGTTCAACGAAACCCGCTAAACGGAGCTGTCCATGGCTATCCTGCATACCCAGCTCAACCCTCGTTCATCGGAGTTCGCCGCCAACAGCGCAGCGATGCTCGAACAGGTCGACGCCCTGCACACTCTGCTCGCCCAAGTGGCCCAGGGCGGCGGCGCGAAAGCTCAGGAACGGCACACCTCGCGCGGCAAACTGCTGCCGCGTGAGCGGATCAACCGCTTGCTCGATCCGGGCTCGCCGTTTCTGGAAATCAGTCAGTTGGCCGCCCACGCTGTGTATGGCGAAGAAGTGCCGGCCGCTGGCGTGATTGCCGGGATCGGTCGCGTGGAAGGCGTCGAATGCATGATCGTCGCCAACGACGCGACGGTGAAAGGCGGCTCGTACTACCCGCTGACCGTGAAGAAACACCTGCGTGCCCAGACCATCGCCCAGCAAAACCGTCTGCCATGCATTTATCTGGTGGACTCGGGCGGCGCCAACCTGCCGCGTCAGGACGAAGTGTTTCCGGATCGCGAGCACTTCGGGCGGATCTTCTTCAACCAGGCCAACATGAGCGCCATGGGCATTCCGCAGATTGCCGTGGTCATGGGTTCCTGCACCGCCGGCGGCGCCTATGTGCCGGCGATGGCCGACGAAGCGATCATGGTGCGCAATCAGGCGACGATCTTCCTCGCCGGCCCGCCCTTGGTGAAAGCCGCGACCGGTGAAGTGGTCAGCGCCGAAGATCTCGGCGGGGCCGATGTGCACTGCAGGATTTCCGGGGTCGCCGACCATTACGCCGAAAGCGATGAGCACGCCCTCGCCCTCGCCCGCCGCAGCGTCGCCAACCTCAACTGGCGCAAGCTTGGCGAAGTGCAGCAGCGCACGCCGATTGCGCCGCTGTACGCCAGCGATGAGTTGTACGGCGTGGTTTCGGCGGACGCCAAGCAGCCGTTCGATGTGCGCGAAGTTATTGCGCGACTGGTCGACGGTTCGGTGTTCGATGAATTCAAGGCTTTGTTCGGTACGACGCTGGTGTGCGGTTTCGCTCATCTGCATGGCTACCCGATCGCGATCCTCGCCAACAACGGCATCCTGTTCGCCGAAGCCGCGCAGAAAGGCGCGCACTTCATCGAACTGGCCTGCCAGCGCGGGATTCCGCTGCTGTTTCTGCAGAACATCACAGGCTTCATGGTCGGCCAGAAATATGAGGCCGGCGGCATCGCCAAACACGGCGCCAAACTGGTGACCGCCGTGGCGTGCGCCAAGGTGCCGAAATTCACCGTGATCATCGGCGGCAGCTTCGGCGCCGGTAACTACGGCATGTGCGGGCGGGCCTACGATCCGCGCTTCCTGTGGATGTGGCCGAACGCGCGGATCGGCGTGATGGGCGCCGAACAGGCGGCCGGCGTACTGGTCCAGGTCAAGCGCGAGCAGGCCGAACGCAGCGGCCAGGCGTTCAGCGCCGAGCAGGAAAGCGAGATCAAACAGCCGATCCTCGACCAGTATGAAGAGCAGGGTCACCCCTACTACTCCAGCGCACGGCTATGGGACGACGGTGTCATCGACCCGGCGCAGACCCGCGATGTGCTGGCCCTGGCCTTGTCCGCGTCGTTGAACGCGCCTATCGAACCGAGCCGCTTCGGCGTGTTCCGGATGTGATCGGGAGATCCCTATGAGCGACTTCAACACCCTCGAATTGCACAGCGATCCACGGGGTTTCGCAACCCTGTGGCTGAGCCGCGAAGAAAAGAACAACGCGTTCAACGCCGAGATGATCCGCGAACTGATCCTGGCGCTGGACAAGGTCGCCAGCGATGCCAGCCTGCGCTTTTTACTGGTACGCGGACGCGGCAAACACTTCAGCGCTGGCGCGGATCTGGCCTGGATGCAGCAATCGGCCGAACTCGATTACCACACCAACCTCGACGACGCCCGGGAACTGGCGGAGCTGATGTACAACCTCGCCAAACTGAAAATCCCGACCGTGGCCGTGGTGCAAGGCGCGGCGTTCGGCGGCGCGCTGGGTCTGATCAGTTGCTGCGACATGGCGATTGGCGCCGATGACGCGCAGTTCTGTCTGTCGGAAGTGCGCATTGGCTTGGCGCCGGCGGTGATCAGCCCGTTCGTGGTGCAGGCCATCGGCGAACGCGCGGCGCGGCGTTATGCGCTGACGGCTGAGCGATTCGGCGGGCAGCGGGCGCGGGAAATCGGTTTGTTATCGGAAAGCTATCCGGCAACCGAACTTGAACAGAAAGTCGAGCAATGGATCGACAACCTCCTGCTCAACAGCCCCGCCGCCATGCGCGCCAGCAAGGATCTGCTGCGTGAGGTCGGCAACGGCGCGCTGACCCCGGCCCTGCGCCGTTACACCGAGAACGCCATCGCCCGCATCCGTGTCAGCCCGGAAGGCCAGGAAGGTCTGCGGGCGTTTTTGCAGAAACGTCCACCGAGCTGGCAAGCCGCAACCACCACCAAGGAGCCGCGTTGATGAGCGCACCTGTTCTCACCACCCTGCTGGTGGCCAACCGTGGCGAAATCGCTTGCCGGGTCATGCGTACCGCCAAGGCGCTGGGCCTGACCACCGTCGCCGTGCACAGCGCCACCGACCGTGAAGCGCGGCACAGCCGTGAAGCGGATATCCGCGTCGATCTGGGCGGCAGCAAAGCGGCCGACAGCTATCTGCAAATCGATAAATTGATCGCAGCGGCCAAGGCCAGCGGCGCTCAGGCGATTCATCCGGGTTATGGCTTTCTGTCGGAGAACGCTGGTTTTGCTCGCGCCATTGAAGCCGCCGGCCTGATTTTCCTTGGCCCGCCCGCCTCGGCCATCGACGCGATGGGCAGCAAATCCGCCGCCAAGGCCCTGATGGAAACTGCTGGCGTGCCGCTGGTTCCGGGATATCACGGCGAAGCTCAGGATCTGGGCACCTTCCGCGATGCTTGCGAGCGCATTGGTTATCCAGTGCTGCTCAAGGCCACCGCTGGCGGTGGCGGTAAAGGTATGAAAGTTGTCGAGGACGTCAGCCAGTTGGCTGAAGCGCTGGCCTCGGCCCAGCGTGAAGCGCAGTCATCGTTCGGCGATTCGCGGATGCTGGTGGAAAAATACCTGCTCAAGCCGCGCCACGTGGAAATCCAGGTATTCGCCGATCAGCATGGCAATTGCCTGTACCTGAACGAGCGCGACTGCTCGATCCAGCGCCGGCACCAGAAAGTTGTTGAGGAGGCGCCGGCACCGGGGCTGAGTCCGGAGCTGCGTCGTGCGATGGGCGAAGCGGCCGTGCGTTCGGCGCAGGCCATCGGTTACGTCGGCGCTGGCACAGTGGAGTTTTTGCTGGACGCTCGCGGCGAGTTCTTCTTTATGGAGATGAACACGCGGTTGCAGGTCGAGCACCCGGTGACCGAAGCCATCACCGGGCTCGATCTGGTGGCCTGGCAGATTCGTGTCGCCCGTGGCGAAGCGCTGCCGATCACTCAGGATCAGGTGCCGTTGAACGGGCATGCAATTGAGGTTCGGCTGTACGCGGAAGATCCTTCGAATGATTTCCTGCCGGCGACCGGGCGTCTGGATCTGTATCGCGAATCCGCCGCAGGGCCGGGGCGCCGTGTGGACAGCGGCGTTGAGGAAGGCGATGAGATTTCGCCGTTCTATGACCCGATGCTCGGCAAGCTGATTGCCTGGGGCGAGGACCGTGAACAGGCGCGTTTGCGGCTGCTGAGCATGCTCGATGAGTTCGCGATTGGCGGGCTGAAGACCAACATCAACTTCCTGCGGCGGATCATTGGTCATCCGGCGTTTGCGGCGGCGGAGCTGGATACTGGGTTCATTCCGCGCTATCAGGAGCAACTGCTTCCAGCGCCTGCGGCGCTGAGCGATGAGTTCTGGAGTGTGGCGGCGCAGGCTTTTGCGCAGAGTCTGCCGGGGATGGCTCGGGCAGATGATCCGGCCTCTCCTTGGGCGCTTCACAGCGGTTTGCGCGCCGGGTTGCCACGTGAAATTACTCTGCATCTGAGCTGCGAGGGGCAGGATCGGGCGTTGACGCTCGGTGCTGGCGGCAGTGCAAAACTGATCGGCGAGCAACTGATACTCGAGCACGACGGGCTGCGTCGACAGCTGCGGGCGATTCGTCGTGAAGAGGTGCTATTTCTGCAATGGGACGGCGAGTTGCGACGCGTTGAAACGTATGACCCGATCAGCGCTGTCGAAGCCAGTCACAGCCATCAGGGTGGTCTGACGGCGCCGATGAACGGCAGCATCGTCCGAGTGTTGGTGGAGGCCGGGCAAGCGGTTGAAGCCGGTGCGCAACTGGTGGTGCTAGAAGCGATGAAGATGGAGCACAGCATCCGCGCGCCCCACGCCGGGGTGATCAAGGCGCTGTATTGCCAGGAAGGCGAAATGGTCAGCGAAGGCAGCGCACTGGTCGAACTGGAAGAAGCTTGAAAGATGGATCGATCCTACGCCTGGCGAGGATCGATCTGACTAGTATTTGGCCGTTGCCTGAACCACGACGCCGATAATTCGGCACTCGTCGGTCAACAAGGCTTTCGGCCAGGTCGGATTGAGCGGCACCAGGTAACGCTGGCCGCCCTCTTCGATCAGTTTGCGGAAAATCGCCTCGTCGCTGTCAGGCCACTGGGCGATCACCAGTTTTCCGGGCTCGGCTTCCAGCGCCGGGTCCACCAGAATCATCATCCCTTCGCCGATGCTCTGCCCCGTGGGCGCAGTCATCGCATTCCCCATCACGGTAAGCCAGAACGCCGGGCCACGGGCGTGGTAATCCGTCAGTTCGAAACGCCGCTTGTCCTTGGCACTCGAATACGCTGGCTGGCTCTCACGGGCCTCGACCGGCGCATTCCACTCGCTGACCGGGTAGCGAAAGTAAGGGTTGTACTTCTGCGCCAGAGGCATTTCGTCATCCGCATCGATCTGCGGTTCGCGAATCACCACCGCGACCTCGAGATACTCCATGCCCAGCGCTTTCAGCACGCGGTTCATCTGCGTGATGCCGGGCTCGCGGCGCTTGTTCAGCCAATGGCCGATACCGCCCTGAGACATGCCGACGCGCTCGCCGAGCTCGACTTGAGTGACGTTGAGTTCACTCATTTTGGCCTTGACCAACTCAATCCATTTATCCATGTGCGGCACCATACGTGGACGCCTGCGGCCGGCAAAACACATATTGTAGTATTTAAATTCTGGTCACAAATACTGATAGTACTATGCTTGAGTCACGGATTTGAATCGACCAAGGAGTGACCTTTCACCATGAATATCACCAGCAAAGACTTGCCCGACCTGCAAATGGACACCACCTTCACGTCCCCGCAAGGGTGCGCCGCTGCGCAACGGGCGTTGGACTATTACTTGAAACCAGCTGTGTCAGAACCGGAAGTGGATGAGCGCTTTTTCGGCGTAAACAGCAATCTGAGCGGCGAAGAATCCCTGGTCCACGCCTCCGATCTGCTGCGATGTGCAGCAGCGACGGCGTTCAAGGCGGCGGACGGCCTGCAGGGCGTCAATCGGGATCTGGCGTTTTCGGTCGTGCACATGGTGGACATGGCGCGGGCGATGGTTGATCACTCGCTCGATGGCGCAGTTCGCTGAACACGGGAGTTCGGACGGACGGGAAAGAATTTTCCAATCGCGCAGATAAAAACATTTGACTTGCAAATGATAATGATTATTATTGCAAGCAACTGGTCGCGAGATCAGTCGATGGACCAGAGACCTTAGGTCGGTCTTCTGGACTATCTCCTCATCAGGCTAATCACGGTTTTTGACCCGGCTTTTTGCCGGGTCTTTTTTTTGCCAGTTTTCTGGCTTGTGGCTTCAGGCTAATGAAGTCTTTGGATGCCGCAAATTCGATGGCGCGGATAGTATCAAAAGAATATTGCTTGGCAAGCGGACCCCGGCCACATTGGGGCAAAGTAACGCCAATTAGCACTTGAGAATCAATCGCACAGCCACTAAGCTGCATCCGCGTCATGGAAGACGCCCCCCGCCGCAACCCGCAATTTCCCTCGGTTTCACCCCTGTCTTGCGTGTAAAGTAGCCGCCATAAAAATCATATTCAGGAACCGATTATGACCGTGGCCAAATCTTCGTTCGACATCAGCGCCAACTTCGACAGCGGCAACATCCAAGTCATCGACATCAGCAATCCGCTCAACCCGGTTCTGGCAATTCGGCCAGATACCCGCAGCGCTCATTTCCAGTGGTTCCACTTCAAGGCCAGCGGCCTGCACGTCCATCAGGAACATTGGTTCCGCCTGGTCAACGCCAGCCAGTCTTCCTACAACAAAGCCTGGACCGGCTATCAGGCGGTCGCTTCCTACGACCACGTCAACTGGTTCCGTATCCCGACTCAATTCGAAGGCGACAGCCTGCGCTTCTGCCTTGAAGCCGAGCAGACCCACGCCTGGTTCGCCTATTTCGAACCTTACAGCCGTGGCCGTCATGACTGGCTGATCGAGCAAGCACTGACCAAGGCCGGCACCGAACTGCTGGCCACCGGCAAAAGCGTCGAAGGCCGCGACATCCAGTTGCTGCGCAAAGGCACTGGCGCCGAAGGTCGCCGCAAGATCTGGATCATCGCCCAGCAGCATCCCGGCGAGCACATGGCCGAGTGGTTCATGGAAGGCGTGATCGAACGCCTGGAGCATCATGACGATCCGGTACTGAACAAACTGCTGGCCAGCGCCGATTTGTACCTGGTGCCGAACATGAACCCGGACGGCGCCTTCCACGGTCACCTGCGCACCAATGCCATGGGCCAGGACCTGAACCGCGCCTGGCAGAACGCCAGTCAGGAAGTCAGCCCCGAAGTACTTTTCGTACAACAGCAGATGGAAAAGTACGGCGTCGATCTGTTCCTCGACGTACACGGCGACGAAGAAATCCCCCACGTGTTCACTGCCGGTTGCGAAGGCAACCCGGGTTACACCCCGCGCCTGGAGAAGCTCGAAGAGCACTTCCGCAGCCACCTGAAGCACACCACCAAAGATTTCCAGACCAAGTACGGCTACACCCGCGACGAGCCGGGCCAGGCCAACATGACTCTGGCCTGCAACAGCGTCGGCCAGAAGTTCGACTGCCTGTCGCTGACCCTGGAAATGCCATTCAAGGATCACGATGACGCGCCGAACCCGCTCACCGGCTGGTCGGGCAAACGCTCGAAGCAACTGGGCAAAGACGTGCTGACCACCATCGCAGACATGGTCGACACCCTGCGCTAATCCCCTCGGATTTTCGCTTCACGAAAGATCGCAGCCTGTCTGCGATCTTTTTTTTGCGCCGACTTTTACCCAATCAGGTTGCAAATCAAAACTGGATTACTTACCGTCAATCAAGTTTCAACTTGAAACCTGAAAGGATCCGGGACATGAACACTGCAACACTCGATAAAGGTGTCGTACTGCTTTTCGCCATCGCTTGCGGCCTTGCGGTGGGCAACGTGTATTACGCCCAGCCGCTGCTGGATGCGATGGCCGACGCCTTCGGCCTGTCGCCGGGCAGCATCGGTATCGTCATGACGCTGACCCAGGTCGGTTACGGCCTCGGGCTGTTATTGCTCGTGCCCCTCGGCGACATGCTCAACCGCCGCCGGTTGATCGTCACGCAAACGCTATTGTCCGCCGCAGCCTTGCTGATGATCGCTCTGGCCTCGAACAGCGCCTGGCTACTGATCGGCGTCACCCTGACTGGCCTGCTGGCCGTGGTCACCCAGGTGCTGGTCGCCTACGCCGCTACCCTGGCCGTCCCGGCACAACGCGGAAAGGTTGTGGGTGTGATCACCAGCGGTATCGTCGTCGGCATTTTGCTCGCGCGAACGGTGGCTGGGGGGATGGCTGATCTGGCCGGCTGGCGCTCGATCTATCTGCTGTCGGCGGGGTTGACGCTGGTGATGGCCGCGCTGCTGTTTCGGGTGTTACCCAAAGATGAAGACGCACGACCGACCACGCGTTACGTGGCACTGATCGCCTCAGTGTTCAGCCTGTTTCGTGAGGAACCGGTGCTGCGCCAACGAGCAATCCTCGCCCTGCTCACCTTCGCCAGCGCCATGGTGTTGTGGACGCCGATGGTGTTGCCGCTGGCCGCCCCGCCGCTGTCACTTTCCCACAGTGAAATCGGATTGTTCGGACTCGCTGGCGCGGCAGGCGCACTGGCCGCGGCCAGAGCCGGACATCTGGCGGATCGAGGATTGGGGCAATGGGTCAGCGGCCTGTCGCTGCTGCTGATGCTGGGCTCGTGGCTGCCAATCGCACTTACCCAAACTTCGTTATGGGCACTGCTGCTTGGCGTCATCACCCTGGATCTGGGCTTGCAGGCCGTGCACGTCACCAGCCAGAGCATGATCTACAGCGTCCGCCCAGAGGCACAGAGCCGACTGACTGCCGGCTACATGCTGTTTTACTCGATTGGCAGCGCCTTGGGCTCAATCGCCTCGACGGCCATGTACGCCTGGGCAGGATGGCCGGGCGTGTGCTGGCTGGGTGCCGCAATCAACACGGTCGCGCTGCTTTATTGGTGGAGCACCGTGGCCAAACAGAAACGTGGCGAGGCTGCTTGCGCCCTCGCCACGTCGGACTGACACACGATCAACCGCGATTGCGTCCCCGCAGCATGCTGTCGAGCACCTCGTCGCGGCGCACCCAGCCATGGAACAGCGCCGCCGCCAAATGCAGCAGCACGGTCAGGAACAGCAGATACGCCATATACCCGTGAGCCTTGCGCAGCAACGCAAATACCTGCGCATCCGCCGGCACGATCGACGGCAATTGCAGCGACGTGCCAAGCATCACCGGATCCCCCGCCGCGCTGATCATCGCCCAGCCCAGCAGTGGCAACACCAACATCAGCGCATACAACAACAGATGAGAAGCCTTGGCCGCCATCACCTGCCAGCCCGGCAGATCCGCCGGCAGCGGCGGCTGACGGGTGCCGAGCCGCACCAGAATGCGCACGATCACCAAAGCGAGTATCGCGATGCCCAATGGTTTGTGCAGATTGATCAACCATTCATGCCGCGCCGACACCGAGGTCACCATGCCGGCGCCGATGAACAACATCGCGATGATCATCAACGCCATCAGCCAGTGCAGCAACCGCGCCAGCGGATTGAAATGAGTCGGTTGCGTGCTCATGGGCGAGCCTCCTTTTTGCCGGTTGGCAGTTGGCTGACTTCGCTGGTGCGACGCAGGTAGGAATCGGCGTAACCGGCCGAACGCGCGGCCAGCAACGGATCGTCGGAACCCTGAATGCCGGCCGGCAGCACCAGCGGATCGTAGTTGATGTCACGGCATTCGCCGCTGAGTTGCGGCTGGGTCTTTTCCAGCACCAGGGTGCCGGCGTTCAACACCTTGCGACCGGCGGGCCAGGTCTTGCTCGCATCGTTCACCGGATCGTCGGCGTTGGCCAAGGTGATGTTCAACTGAAAGCGCAGCGGCCCTTCGGCCAGGCGCTGCACCAGATCCTTCTCAAGGAAATCGCTACCTTCGGGCGCAGTCGCACCGGCAGCATCCTGGGCCAGAGGCGTCATGCTCCAGCGCACTGCTTGCTTCTTGCCGCTGGCATCCACCAGATAGAACGCGTTGACGCTGTTGTAGGTTTCCGTCGCGTAACTGGCCGAGGGTTTGGCGGTTTTTATCCAGGTCAGAAACGGCACGGCTTCCGGGTGTGAGGCAAAAAATGCCGGCACTTTGGTCGGATCCGGTTTACCGGTGGCGGGATCCGGCGATTGCGCCTGCTGCAACTGATAGAACGCCTCGGGCGTGCCGACCGGGAACACCGGCATGCTGTTCATCCCGGTGCGCCACTGCTGGCCGTTTGCCTGAGTGAAACGCAGCGCCAGACTGCGGATCGGTACGGCGCTGTCCGGCGCATACGGACTGCCGGCCGGCAACGCAAAGCGCCCGACCACCGGCGTGCGCGGCTCATTGAACACTTGCGCGACAGAATACGCGCGAGCCTCGCCGCTGCTCTCGAAATGTCCGATCACGCAAACACCTTTGGCGTGATTGCGACGAAAGCCGGGATGCACACCGTTGTTCTTTTCCAGCACATCGACCAACGCTTTTGGCGTCAGGCGTTGTGGGTCAAATGAACCATGGACGTAGGCAAACGCCCCGGCCAGGGCTGCGACCACTACGGCGATTCCGCCAAGACGCAACACCAGGTTCGCGGCACTCAGTGGCGGGCGTTGAGGCCCGCCGGGCGGTGAGCTGCGATCAACCATGAAAGACTCCAGGGCCATCGGCCATAGGGAAAGGTGCTATGAGACGCACGCCTCGTAGGATTATTCCCTCTGAACTGTAGTTTCTTTCATGGAGTGGCGTCGGAGTCCAATCGCGGCCGGCTAAATCTGATCGAAACGCGGCGCGCGTTTTTCCAGAAACGCCTGCATGCCCTCCTTCTGTCCAGGTGTCGCGAACAGGCCGTGAAACGAGCGTCGTTCAAACAGTATGCCCTCGCGCAATCCCGACTCTGACGCCCGGTCCACCGCTTCCCGGGCAGCCCGTGTCGCCGTGCGGGGAAATCCGCCGATGCGCTGTGCAATGTCCATGGCCTGCTCCAACAGGTGATCGGCGTCTGTCACCCGCGACACCAACCCTGCCTGCTCGGCCTCACGGGCGGACATGGTGCGACCGGTCAGTATCATGTCCATGGCTTTGGCGCGGCCAATCAACCGGGTCAGGCGTTGCGTACCGCCCATGCCCGGCATCACGCCCAGAGTGATTTCCGGCAATGCGAACTTCGCGGACTCGGCCGCCACGATCACGTCGCACATCATTGCCAATTCACAGCCTCCTCCGAATGCGAAGCCCGCCACCGCCGCGACTTTTGGCGTGCGCAGAGCGGCAAATGCATCCCAGCCGGCGAAATGGTCTTCCTCGATCATTTCCAGGCAGGACTTTTCGTACATCTCCTTGATGTCGGCTCCGGCAGCGAAATAATCCCGGGTACCGGTGATGAGGAAACATCCGACACCCGGATCACTGTCCAGCGGTTGCAAGGCCTCCAGCAATTCGCGCATCAGTGATGTATCCAGCGCATTTCGTGCGTGCGGGCGGTTGAGGCGGATCAGTACCACGGGGCCGTGTCGTTCAATCAATAGGTTCATCGCAATCTCTTTGAATAGCGGAGTGAGTGGAAAAACACCGACGCGCCGTCAGGAATCCCAGATCGCGCCGTAGGCCGGAATACCCCGGGATTCCATTTCCTCGACCACTCGCTCGGTCAGCTTCTGATTGGAAATACAGATCACCGCCTCCGCACCGCGGGCTCGAACGGCGGCATACGCCAGCGCCACCAGATCTGGTTTGCCCAACCGGTCGGTGTCCCAGATATGGGCATCGGGTTGTGCCTGCAGGATTTCCTCCACCAGCGCATCACCATAGGTCTCGCGCGGGCTGCGGGTGGACCAGATCAGGTGGATCGGCACCTGCCGCGCCAGCAGATGCGGCAGCACCGGCCCAATGCCACTGCCGGTGGCGACGTACACCACTGACTTGAACAGGGTTTCGATATGGGCGACGCCTGCCGTGGTGATGCCCTTGACCCAGACATGGCTCGGCGGCTGCTCGATCAGTTCACCGGTCCAGTCGCCGGCACGGGAAATGATCAGGCGAAAACCCTGTTCGTCCGGTGCAGGAATGTTGGCAAACGAGTGCCATTCCCACAGCGGATGGCGACTGATTGCGGTAGAGGATCCGGCGAACGGTGTGTGGTGATTGAACCGGGCAATCACCGCATGCGACGACGGTTTGACCAGCGTCACTGGCACCTTGCGCAGGCGCAGCCAGGGCAAGGCAATGCTGAGTGTCAGGAGCGGCAGCATCCAGAATGAAACGGACGTCAACAGTACTTGCGCCAAGTCGGCGCCAGGATGACGATCCCGGGCAAACACCAGCGTCATGCCCCAGAACAGCAGCAGCGCCGCCCAACCGGCGAACCGATGTGTGCGTTCGAAAGCGTTGTGAAACCGTGAGCGAATCCCCGGCAACGCCATGATCGCCATCAGCAGCAACAACCCCAGAAGCGCGGCGCTGATGGCCAGCAGCGTCAGCGAAACCCCACCTGCCCCGTCGGTCCTTTGCCAGATCATCGAGCCGAGCAGCGCAACGAACCAGACAATCGCGGCCATCGCCCCGCCACTGTGCAAACCGCCGAAGTGATAAACCTTGGCCAGCGAGCGACGAATCGCCAGCGGCCAACACGTGGGAGCCCGGGTCGCCAGCCAGAACAGCAGATTGATCAAGTATTGCTGACGAATCAGGATCGCCATCGACAGGTTCGCCAACACCAGCTGCGACAATGCCTCCAACGCAACCTCCGAGGCCGACCACCACTGTCCGACGGTGATCCCGTACACCAGCGCCCCGAGGTTCGCCAGCAACACCAGCGCAACCAGGCGGTTGTAATGTGAAAACAGCGGCAGCGTTCCCAGGCGCCGCCAGAGCGGACGTCGCGGTGGCAGGGCAAAAGCGTCGTCGACCTGACTCATTGCCCCGCCTCCTGCCGGGCGGCAGCGAGCTGCGCCTGATGCGCCTGTGCCCGCTCAAGCAACAAGCGTTTGTCGACCTTGCCCCTTGAAGTCAGCGGGATGTCGTCCACCGGCAGAATCATCGAAGGCACGCAGTAATAGGCCAGTCGTTCCTCGCAACGGCGTCGCGCCACATCGGTGTCCGTGGATGCAGGGAAGACGAAAGCCACCAGATGACGGTTATCGAACTTCAAGGTCACCGCGCGCTCGCAGCCCGGTGCGGACTCCAGCGCAGCCGACACCGAGTCCAGTTCAACGCGAAAGCCCCGGACTTTCACCTGATCGTCCACCCGGCCCAGGTGCTCCAGTTCGCCGTCAGCAGTCCAGCGCCCCAGATCACGGGTGCGAAACATCATGCGGCCCTGTCCCAGAAACGGATCGAGGCGGTAACGCTCGGCAGTCAGGGCAGGATTGCCCAGATACCCGGCCGTCACACAGTCGCCACCGGCCCACATTTCGCCCTGCTCACCCGGCGCGCACAGTTGGCCCGTTTCATCCAGTACATACACGGTGTTGTTCGGCGTTGGCTTGCCGATCGTCAACGGGCCCGTGCCTCGGTAATGCTGCATGGTGTTGACGATGGTGGTTTCTGTGGGGCCGCAAGCATTGTAGAAATCGCAAAAGGACGCCCAGCGATCAGCCAGGGGCTGCGGGCACGGTTCGCCGGCCAGGGCCACCACCTTCACCTGACTGCAGCGCTCCGGATCCAGCGTGGCGAGAATCGATGGGGTCGCGATGAGCACGTCACACTGCTCGGCGGTTTCGGCAATGTCCTTGCCCCGGATCAGCAGCGTCGCGCCATGGGCCAGACAGCCAAGGATTTCCCAGGCGGCCATGTCGAAGGCGATATTGAGAATCTGCCCGACGTTCATGCCCGGCCGCATGCCGAGATTGCCGGGGCCGGTCAGCAGAATGTTGCAGACATTGCGCTGGGTCACCCTGACACCGTTGGGCTGGCCGGTCGTACCGGACGTAAACAACACAAAACACAGGGCATCCGGTGACGAAATGTCCTCCCCCACATTCACGTCATCGGCAGCCGAGCCCGGTGAGTCGATGAACGTATCCAGATGAATGCAATGCTGCCCGGCTGTCAGCGGAATCCCGTGGGCCAGTGTTGAAAGCGTCAACACCACCTGCGTCGAAGCAACCGACATGATGTGGCTCAACTGCGTGGCCGGAGTAATGCCGACATGCTGGGGAATATAGGCGGCCCCCACCTTCAAGGTCGCGAGCATGCCCACCAGCATCGGGATCGAACGTTCGACAAACAGCGCCACGTGATCGCCCGGGGCTACGCCATGACTCGACAACAAACTGGCCAACCGGTTGGCCTGGCGGTTCAACTCGCCATAGGTAAGGATCTGCCCCTGAAAACGCGCGGCCACATGCTGCGGATGAGTCGCCGCCCGCGCTTCGATCGCACGGTGGATCAACGAGAACTCGGGCTCGGCCACCGGGCCGCAGCCGAATGTCCGCCAGGCGTCATAACCTTCGCTCGGTGTGGCTGGGGTATTCATTACGATTGCATGCATCTCAAACATCCCTTTTGCTCAAATCATCGTTTCAGCCGCTTCGGCCACCGATTGCCTGCTGGCGACATCGGTGGCTGCTTGCGCTTGTCGGACGGGTTGAGCCGGGAGATTTGAATCCATTACACGCACTACAGAACGCGGCGAACTTTCCTACGTCGCCAGTAATGAAATCTTTCAACTCCTGGAATGGAATAAGCTGTGTCGAGAGGCGTCTTTCCTACCACTACCGCGCTTCTGGCCCAGAGCATGTCCCTGTCATGAATACACTCGACGAGCAATTACGCGATCTGATTCCCAGATTGCGCCGCTTCGCGCTTTCGCTGACACGCAACAGCAGCAGCGCCGACGACCTGGTACAGGCCAGCCTCGAGCGGGCACTGTCGGCTTGGGGCGAGAAGCGCGCCGACGGCGATCTGCGCGCCTGGCTGTTTTCGATCCTGTACCGGCAGTTTCTCGATGCGCATCGGCGCTCGCGGCGTTATGCGCGGATGCTCGAATTCTTCACCGGCCGCGATGACGCCGAGCCCTCGGTGGAACGCACCGTGATTGCCCAATCGACCTTGCAGGCTTTCGACCGACTGCCCACCGAACAGCGCGCGCTGCTGCTGATGGTGTCGGTGGAAGGCCTGACTTATAAGGAGGTCGCCGAGATTCTCGACGTCCCCACCGGCACCGTGATGTCGCGCCTGTCCCGTGCTCGCCAGGCCCTGCGCCAGCTCAGCGACGGGGAAATCAGCAGCCCTTCCTTGCGGATACTCAAATGATCAGTCTGCCCCCCAACGAACGTGACCTGCACGCCTACGTCGACCACCAGCTCAGCGAGGCCGACCGGCATGTGCTGGAAACCTGGCTCGCCAGCCATCCGGACGAAGCGGCGCAGGTTCGCGCCTGGCAACAGGACGCCCAGCACCTGCGCGCCGCCCTCGGCGGTGCCTTGCAACAACCGGCCAATCCGGACCTTGATCCGTCGCTGATTCGCCAGCGACTCAAACGCCAGTCGCGCCGCCAATGGGCCAGCGCGGCAATGCTTTTGATTGCCGTCAGCCTCGGCGGTGTCGGTGGCTGGAAAGCCCGGGACATGACCGTGTTTCATCCCCCGGCACCGATGACGGACGCCTTGCAGGCGTACCGCTTGATCGCCCAGCGAGGACTTCTGCCGGCGGACTACAAGGTCGATGGTGACGGCGACATCCAGCGTTGGCTCGACCGTTATTTCACTCAGGCCAATCGCCTGCCGGACCTGACGTCGGCCGGTTTTGCACCGGTCAGCGGCCGTCTGCTGAGCACCGATGAAGGCCCGGCGGCGATGGTGATGTATGAAGACCAGAGCGGGCACAAGGTGAGTTTCTACGTGCGCCCACCGGGACCTAAAAATACCTTTCTGCCCCGAGGCAGCCGCCAGGACGGGGATCTGCAGGCCGAGTACTGGTCCGGCAAGGGCTATAACTACGCGATGATCAGCCCGACCGACACACCCGCAGCGAAAATGCTCAAGCAATCCGTGAGTTTCTAGCCGGTTCAGAACCCCACATCCAGCACCACATTGTCCAGATAGGTTCCGGCGGGTGGTGTGGTCTGGTCGGTGTAGATTTTCGCGTTGTAATTGAAGATCTGGCTGCCGGTGCCCAGCCCGTTGCCGGGGTTGACCTCGGCATCGCTGCTGGCCCGACGGGCCGCACCGACACTGCCCCAACGGGTGGTCCCGGCGCTCTTGAAAATGTCGTAGGCCAGATAGTTGCTGCCGAAAATCATCCGCCGCCGTCCGCCGACACTCAGCGCATTCTGCCCGTCGTTCAGCCCCACGGTGTAGGCACTGCCCTTGGTGCAGGCGAGGTTGATGGTCTGCCCGGTCACCGGGGTGAACGCGCTGACCACCGGCGCGCTGCCGAAAGCGATGTTCGGGGCAGTGATGGTGCAGTCGTTGGACACCGTCAGGTTGACCGTCAGCGTCGTCGTGCCGCTGTTGATGTCACGACCCAGGCACAGCCCGCCCGCACCGATGCCCGAACAATAATTCCAGTTCCAGAAAATGCTCAGGGTTTCGGTGTATACCCCCGCCGCCACGTTGCTGCCGATGGTGGTCCCGAAATAGAGCGGAACGGTTTTCGGCACCGTACCGCCCAGCAAACCCAAGGCATCGATAATGCCGTTGCGGGCGAAGTCATAGGCGGTGCCACGCGTCAGCGGGTAACTGGTGCTGTTGTTGGCGTAGATCGTGTAACCGATCACGTCGCCGGTGGGCCCGAGCAAACCGCTCTGGGTCGAGGTAACGGTGGCCCAGAAATGGTCATTGTTGGTCAACAGAGACAGCAGCGAACCGGTGCAACTCAAGCCTCCGTTCAGGGTAGAACTGAGTTGCGAGGTGGTGCGCACGGCGATCGAACTGATGTTCCCGAACCCGGCCGGTGTGGTGGTGACCACCGAACACAGCGCCTGCGCCAGTCCCGGCAACAGCAACAGCAGCCACAAAACAAACCGCGCCCGGATCATTGGCACACCAGCGGGCCGATCAGCGGCACTTCATCCTGCTGCAGGTCGACGCTGAATTGCGCCTTGCAGGTCTTGCCGTCCGCGAGAGTCACCCGCAGCGAATTCTGCGCCTGAAGATTTTCCAGATAGACCAGCCCATCCCAGCCGACCACCGTCCGCGTACCGCTCTGCTCGTGCAGCACGCCGCTGCCCAGCGGCAATTCCTTTTGTTGCGCGTCCACCAGCACGATACTCGCGGCGATCACCCGGCTCAGCGGAAACTCCAGCAGATAGCCACTGCCCCGGCGCACCGCTACACGCTGTTCGACATTCGGGCTGCGTACGTTGGCCGGAAGGTTCAGCGGATCGATTTCGTACTTGCCGCGGTAATAGGCGCTGCTCCACGGCACCAGCAAGTGGCCGTTACGGTCGGTCTGGCCGACCTGCTGGTTCTCGTAACGCACCGGAATGTCCGCGTAGCCGTCGGTGCTGACCACCACGAACGCATCGTCGATGCGATTGGCAGCGAACACTTGATCATCCATCCACACCAGCGAACCGCTGGCATCGGCCCAACGGGTTTCGGCGTCGGACGTGCCGTAGACGCCCGCCTGCAATTGCACCGATTGCAGGCGCCAGGTCACGTCGGCCTGGCGGTAATCGGCGCCGTCGCCCTTGGCGTAGCCGAGATTGAAGCCCACCCCGCCCTCGGACGGTACGGCGCGGCTGTAGTTGACCCGCTGCTGCGTCTGCCCGGTCTTGCTGCGTTCGCTGCTGATGGCCAGGCTGCCGCGCAGGTCGAACGGAATCACCAGTTGCGCCTGCACCGCCCAGTTGCTGTCGCCGATTTCGCGGTTGGCCGACAGGTAGAAACTGCTGTTGCGCCACAGCGGTTTGCTCCAGCTCAGGTTGAGCAACCGTGTGCGCGTTTCGTCTGCCGCACGAATGTCGAAATACCCGACGCCGAGACTGCCCCAGCGTTCGAGGTTGAGGCTCAGGGTCGCCTGCTCACTGCGCTTGCTGAGTGTGGTGTAAGGGCTGTCGACCACGGTCAGGTCGGCGTAACGGTCGCGGCGTTGCAAACGCTGATAGGAAAAGCTGTAGCGTTGGCCGCTGTATTGATAACCGAGGCTCAATTGCTGACCGCCATCGCCGTCGAAACGACTCTGGCTGATCGCGCTGTTGAGCACCCCGAAATTGCCCAGCCGCAAGTTACCGCCCAGTCCCCCGAGCGTCAGGGTATCCGCCGCCTCGGCGTGACTCTCCAGAGTAAAGGTGTCGCTGACGCCATAACGCAAACTGCCCGAGGTGACGCCCGGCCCATAGCTGAAATCCTTCAGGCCGTAATCCCGGCGTAGCGTACCAGCGGCCACCGAAAAATCGCTCAGGCCCTTTTGCAGCAGGCTGCTGGTGACATAGAACGGCACCGTGGTCGACACCTGCCGGCCCAGCGCATCGGTGGTCACCACCACCGCCTCACCCGCGCCGTTGATAAACGGAATGTTGGTCAGGGTGTACGGCCCCGGTTGCAGGTCGGTGCTGCTGGATTTGTAGCCGTTGATGAACAGATCCACCGAGGACGGCACCGCCGCTTCCCCGGCGAACTGCGGCAGCGGATAGGTCACCAGATCCGGGCGCACCGCAAAATCCCTCGAGAATTGCACGCCGCCCAGCCGCACCGAACTGCTCCAGGGCAAGGCGCCGCTGACCAGGTCCCCGGCCTCGTAGGTCAGCATCCGCTCATCATCGGAGTAGCGCCAGGTGGTGTCGTAACGCAGATAGCCGTTGTCCAGCGTGCTGACCGCATCCCCCGACAACGTACGGCGATATTGCCCGGTGTTCGACAACGTGCCCCAACTGTCGAACACCCGCACTTCGTTCCACGCCGCCAGATAGGTGCCGGCGTCGTCGGTGTCATTGAGGTACAGGTCATAGTTGAACAACGCGCCGAAACTGCTCAGCGCCGGGGTGCGCGGATAGACTTCACGGTTGCCGATGAACTGCTCCGGCAGCCAGTCCGGTGGCACGTCGAGCAGCAGTCGCTGGCTGACGCTGTCGTAATCGCTGTGCAGGCCCGGCAGGCCGTCGAGATCGACTTCGGTACCCGCCTCTTCCGGCAGCTTCATGCCGGTGTCGCGCAATACGCTGGCCGGCAGGAACAGGCGCCCGCCGCGCTGCTCCACCGCCACCACCCGGCCGGTATTCATCTGGTTGACCACCAGTTCCAGAAACAACTGTGCATCGCTGACGGCCTCCATGCCGCTGGGAGGCGGCGGCAATTCGCCGGCCCCGGATGGATGAATGAACATCAGGCACCACGCGCCGGTCATGAGCCACAACGGACGCTGAATACGTCGAGCCCATCCTGGACTCATTAGCGTGTTACGTCCGTCAATGGACTGATTCCTCCTGAAACCGCTGGCGCCGAAGCCTGATCACTTCGACATGACTCGCTACGGCTATCGCGCCGGCGGAATGCTCTGCACCTTCGCCGCGCCATTGATCCGCCCGGCCAGCTCTCCCGTCACCGGTCCCGGTGCCGGCCAGCGCATTACCGCGCCGGGCAATACGTAGCCGAGCAATCCCTCGGCCAGCGGCTTGCTTTGGCTGCCCTGCTTTATGGCCACATCGGTCAGTCGCGCATGAACCGCGCCCTGATTGCGCACTTCCACATAAGGACGCCCCTCCACCGCCACCGTGCGCCAGCTCAGTTGCGGCAGGCCGATGCCCTTGGGGTCACGTTGACGGGCGCTGTCTTCCTTGCTCCACAAACCCGCGCCATAGGCGAACAGCGGCACCGAGTAGCGCATCTGGAAGCGAATCGCCGCAGCGGTCTTGCCGTCTTCGGCAACGGGGGGCTGAGCCGAGGGGATTTCATCGATGATGATCCGGTACGCCAGTTCCTGGCCTGGCGGCACGTCCTTGGTGCGGGTCAGGCGCACCAGTTGCTTCTGGCCCGGCTCGATCTTCGCCACCGGCGGGCTGCCGATCACCTCGCGCTGATTGCGGTATTGCTCTTCGAAACCGCTCTGGCTCCAGCCGAACACGCGGATCTGCAGGTTGGCGGTTTCCGTGCCGCGATTTTCCAGCCACAGCGCACTGGCCTGCTGATCGGCCTCCAGCACCGGATCGATCGGCCAGATCAGCACCGAACTGGCGGCCTGGGCCTTGAGCGTCCCGAACATGACCAGCGCCAGCACGGCGCAACAAACGGACGAATAACGTGACGTGAAAAACCCCATAAACCTGCTCCTTGTCATTTCACATCACCACGACAGCTGCACCTGCAACACATCGCTGTATGTCCCCCCGGGCTGATTGCCCGGCAATTGCACCTGACCGTAGATCGGCAGACTGATGTTGTTCGCGTCGCTGTAGGCCACCGCCACACTCTGGCCAATGCCCAGGCTCTGGCTGTACGCCGCATCGCGAAACAGCGCATACGCCACCTTCGCGCTGCCTCCACTGATCTGCATGCGTCGCCCGCCGCTGTTGTACTGGCCACCATCGACCGTCATGTTCAGCGCCACCCCCGGCGTGCATTGCAGCGTGACGCCACCGGTCAACGCGACCTGCACCGTGCCGGTAGCCAGCGCCGAACGCGAACCGAAATTCAGCCCGCCATAGTTCGATACGCCCCCCACCACCAGACAACCCGGTGTCACCGTGGCACTGACCTGAAAACTCTGGCTGGTCACCGCCGCCAACGGCAGCGGCAAGCTGCCCGCACACAGCAGAAGCAGCGCCGCACAGCGATGTCGGCCCATGACACTAGAACGTCAGTTCAACGGAAATCGTGTCGGTGTAGGTGCCCGCCGGCAGCCCGGCCTTGCCCACCGCCTGACCGTAGATGTTCACGGTCTGCGCCACACCGGTACTGGCGGCGAGGTTGATCACCCCGTCGATGGCCAGCAATTGCGAGTGCCCGGCGTCGGTGTACAGATCGTACGGCACATAGTTGGCAACCCCGTCGTACAACGCGCGGGTACCACCCGGCGAGAGCCCGTCATGGGCGCCGGCGCGGACCTTGACCGTCGGCGTGGTGCCGGCCGAGCACAGGATCGACAGCGCCCCGCCCCCGCCACCCAGCACCTGCCCGGTGGCTGTGGTGAACAGGCTGTTGGCGGTGCCGAAGTTCAACGCACCGAAGTTCAGCCCGGTAGAACCGCCGGAACCGTTGACCTGGCAACTGCTGATCAGGATCAGGCTGGAGGTGATCTGGCCGGTGACCGTGGTGGCGGCATTGACGCTGGAAGCGAGCGTCAGGCCGAGCAACGACAAACCTATCCTTGATGCAATCGTACGCATGGTGTCCGTCCTCTACGGGGTTACCAGTCGAGCGTCACCGTCAGGGTGTCGGTATAGACACCGGCCGGTACCGCACGGGTGTTCGCCACCACCGAGCCAAATACCGGGATGGGTATCTGTGCGCCGCTGGTGACAGCGAAATTGTGTTGTTGACCGATGCTGTAGCTCTGGCTGCCCGAGGCATCGAGGAATAGCTGATAGGGGAGCGTCTGGCGCCCGTTGCTCAGGCGGCGTGTGGTGCCGTCGCCATGGCTACCGCCGTCGATGGTCACGGTGAACCCGGTGACCGAAGGATTGCAGGCGACATTCAGCTGGCCGCTGCCCGCTTCGCTGAGACTGGCCTTGATCGGTGCGTTCCAGGTCGGGCCCTGCTGGCCGAAATCGAGAGAGCCCAGCCCATCCACCGGGCTGGCGGGGCTGGTTGCGTTGGTCACTTCGCAGCCGGCAATCAGCGTCAGCCGCGCAAGGATCTGCCCACTGACTGCCGCTGCCGCGGTCTCGGTGAACAACAGCAATGTGGCTGCGGCGATTACCCGCCCGTGTCTGCCCATCATTGAGCCCCTACTCCTTCAGGATCACTCGACCACTGCGCTCGTCATTGAACGCCCTTCCCTGCGCCACCCGGCTCCACCGAATGGCTGAAAAACTCCGCGATCACCAGGTGACCGTCACCTTCACCAGATCCGAATACCGGCTGACCCGTGGCACCTCCGCCATCCGCTCGATCCGCCCGTATAACGGCAAGTCCACCGTGCCGCTATCCGGCACCCGGCCGCTGACCGGCACGTCTACCACCAGCGGCACCCGCCGTGCGGCGTCCTGATACAGGCGATAAGGAATCGGCTTGCTGCCGGCCTCTCCCGCCATATAACGCACCTCGCCAATGCCACCGTGCAGGCCGCCATCGACGCGCAACTGGTACGGGGTGTCCGGATTGCATTCCAGACGCGGCAGGCGCGAATTGGTCAGCGCCGCACCGAGTGGCCCGTCCCGGTCGCCGAGCCGCGCCGTGGTGCCGAAATCGAGCACGCCCAGTTGCTCGATACCGGCCTCGCGTTGCTGGCCGATCAACTGGCAACCGCGCTGCACATCGACCCGCACCTCGACCTGAAGGTCGGCGGCGTGGACCGGTATCGCGAGCCCGCCCAGCAATGCCCAGACCATCCCTGCATTCACCGCCCGTTCCTTGATGGCGACAGCGTCTCTGTCGTTACAGTGTTTCAGGTTAGCAACGCACGCCGATTGCGCCAGTCGATTGGATCCAGTTACCCGCCGGGATTTGTTTCGAAAGGTTGGCAACATGTCGATTTAAAGTGTTGAAAAATCCTGTACACGCCGCAGATTGCTCTGCGGAAAAACGACAAGGCGCAGTGGAAGCAAAACTATCCGTCTGGTTAAACTACCCCGCCGCGCTCGCGGGGAGCCGGCCCGATGATGACGGAGTGAATGCAGTGCCCGCCCGACCGCCCGAACGTTCGCGTCTGACCCAGCGCTGGTCAGCCTTGCGCCATTTCTTCGGCAAACGCTCCGTCACAAACGCGGGCCAGTGCGCCGCCAGCGCGCAATCGGTGCGTGACTATTTCCGGCAAAAGGCCCACGGCCAGGGCTACACCCTCAGCCACAGCCAGCAGCGGGTCATCGACTGCATGGCTCATCAGGCCGGTCTGTTGTTCGGCACCCCTGCGCAAACCCCGCCCAGCCTGTATCTGCACGGAGCGGTCGGGCGCGGCAAGAGCTGGTTGCTGGACGGATTTTTCCAGGCGTTGCCGATCGAGCAAAAACGCCGCCTGCACTTCCACGGGTTCTTTGCCCAGTTGCATCAGGGCATGTTCGAGCACCGCGACCGCGATGACGCCCTCGCCGTCACTCTCGATACGTTGCTGACGGACTGTCGGGTGCTGTGTTTCGACGAATTTCATGTACATGACATCGGCGATGCGATGCTCATCACCCGTCTGTTCAAGGCGCTGTTCAAGCGCGGAATCCTGTTGCTGGTGACCTCCAACTACCCGCCCGAAGGTTTGCTGCCCAACCCGCTGTACCACGCGCGGTTCAAACCGGTAATCGACCTGATCAATGCGCGCATGCAGGTCATTGAAGTCGGTGGCCCGCACGATTACCGCAGCCAGGCGCGTCGTCACGCGCATCAGGTGTTCACTCAGGGCCATTACGTCTGGCCGGCCAGCCCGGCGCAGCGCCAGGCCTTGAACCTGCCGCCACTCGACGCCACGCCGTTGCCTCTGGCGGTCGGCAGCCGGCATTTGCAGGCGCGGCTGTGCGAAGACCGGCGCATCGGTTTCACCTTCAACGACCTCTGCGAACAGCCCACGGCGGTGATGGATTATCTGGAACTGTGTCGACGCTTCGACCACTGGATCATCGACGAACTGCCGGAGCTGGGCGAATGTTCGATCGCCGCCCAGCAGCGCTTTATCAACCTGATCGACGTACTCTACGACCAGGACAAACACCTGACCCTGCTCGGCCAACTCCCCTTACACGAAAGCCTCGGCGGCCAGGCCATCGATCTGGCCCGCACCCGCAGCCGGCTCGGGCAATTGCGCGAAGTGCACGAACAGGGCTGATTTGCCGTTATCATGCGGCCCATTTCCGGCGCCCCGCGCCTTCTCGAAAGCGATCCTTTTCATGCACACCCTTGCACAACTGCGCGCTGGCGAACTGTCGGGCATCACCCGGCTGGATCTGGCCGAAGGCCTGACTGAATTTCCGCCGGAGATTTTCAACCTGGCCGACACGCTGGAAGTGCTCAACCTCAGCGGCAATGCCCTGAGCAGCCTGCCGGACGACTTGCATCGTCTGACGCGCCTGCGCGTGCTGTTCTGCTCCGACAATCGGTTCACCCAATTGCCGGCGTGCCTGGGCCAGTGCCAGACGCTGTCGATGATCGGTTTCAAGGCCAACCGCATCACTCAGATACCCGGCGCGGCGCTGCCGCCGCAGTTGCGCTGGCTGATCTTGACCGACAACGCCATCGAAACCCTGCCCACGGAACTGGGCGAGCGCCCGTTGCTGCAAAAACTCATGCTTGCCGGCAATCGCCTGCGCACCCTGCCGCCGTCACTGAGTCAGTGCCATCGGCTGGAGCTGATCCGCATCGCCGCCAATCAGTTGACCGAGTTGCCGCAATGGCTGCTGACCCTGCCAAGCCTGACCTGGCTGGCCTACGCCGGCAATCCGCTGGAAACCGAAGCCGATGCCGCCGCCCTCGACAAAGCGCCCCTGATAGACTGGTCGGCGCTGCAGCTGGAGCAACGGCTGGGCGAAGGCGCTTCCGGGGTCATTTACCGGGCGCAGTGGCAGCCTGCGGATCAGCAGGCCACGCCAGTGGCGGTCAAGCTGTACAAGGGTGAAATGACCAGCGACGGCTCGCCGCTGCATGAAATGAACGCGTGTATCACCGCCGGGCTGCACCCGAACCTGATCCGCGTCGAAGGCCGCATCGACCAGCATCCCGATGACCAGCAAGGCCTGGTGATGCAGTTGATCGATCCGAGTTACCGCAACCTCGCCGGGTTGCCGAGCCTGGCGTCCTGTTCAAGGGATGTGTATGCCGAGGATTGCCGTTTCAGTGCCGATGTTGCCCTGCGCATCGCCCGGGGCATTGCGTCGGTCGCCGGGCATCTGCATCGTCACGGCATCACCCACGGTGATCTCTACGGACACAACATTCTGTTGAACGATCAGGGCGACTGTCTGCTGGGGGATTTTGGTGCGGCGTCGTTCCATGCCACGGCGGACACGCCTGAAACCCGTGCACTGCAACGCCTCGAAGTGCGGGCGTTCGGGATTCTGCTGGGGGAACTGCTGGCGCGCACTGACTCGGGGTTGAGCGATGAACAGCGTCAGGTGCTGGAAGACCTGGAACAGCGCTGCTGTCAGCCGCAAGTGCTGGCGCGGCCGGGGTTTGGCGAGATCAGTCTGGCGTTGCAACACGCCTGAAAAAAATCGCAGCCCGAGGGCTGCGATTTTCTGGTGTGTCAGCCGGCCAGACCGACGAACATGTCCTGCACGTCGTCATGGTTGTCCAGGCCTTCGAGGAACGCCTCGACTTCAGCCATCTGCTCGTCGCTCAGGCCGCTGACCGGGTTCTTCGGCTGGTAGCCCAGTTTGGCCGACAGCACGGTGAAGCCTTGTTCCGGCAGGGCTTTCTGCACGGCATCGAGGTCGGTCGGATCGGTCAGGAACAGGGTCGCGCCCTCTTCGCCCGGCTCGAAATCCTGGGCGCCGGCTTCGATCGCGGCCATCTCAGGATCGGCGTCCGGGGTGTCCGGCGACGCTTCGATCATGCCGACATGGTTGAAGTCCCAGGCAACGGAACCGGAAGCACCCAGTTGGCCCTTGCGGAACGCCACGCGGATTTCCGCCACGGTGCGGTTGATGTTGTCGGTCACGCACTCGACGATCAGCGGCACCTGATGCGGTGCGAAACCTTCGTAGGTCACGCGATGGTATTGAACGGTTTCGCCCAGCAGGCCAGCACCCTTCTTGATGGCGCGGTCCAGGGTTTCCTTGGGCATCGAGGCTTTCTTGGCCTGTTCGACCACCAGACGCAGGTGTGCGTTGGTGGCGGTATCGGCACCGTTACGCGCAGCAATGGTGATTTCCTTCACCAGTTTGCCGAAGATCTTGCCCTTGGCGTTGGCTGCCGCTTCTTTGTGTTTAACCTTCCACTGTGCGCCCATTACTCACTCTCTTGATCTGTGGCGCCGAGACATCTATTGGCCGACGCATGGCGCCAAGTTTATACGGCCTAAAGTCGGCAATCGACCAAAAATTCCGATGCGCATCGACATCTTCTACGCGCCTTGTAGGGCGATTCTGAAAAACCGGTTTGCCACGTCCATTCAACGTCGTGTTTTCGTACCCTCTGTGGCCCGTATTGCCTGAACAGAGCCCGCCCGAATGCTCAATGACAAGGAAAGTCCGTTTTCGCTGACCCTGGCCGAAGGCGGGATAAGCCTGCCGGTCCTGCGCTTCAGCGGTCATGAAGCGCTGAATCAGCCCTTTCGGTTTGAAATCGAAGTCATGGGCCTGGCACCCGCCTGGTCACCCGGCACGCTGCTGCATCAGGCGGCGTTTCTGCATCTGGATGACGACCACGGGATTCACGGCATCATCCAAAGCGCCAGTTGCGAACACCGCGCGACGCACCGGATCGCCTACCAACTGGTGCTGATGCCGCATCTGCAAGCGCTGGAGCAACATCCCGTACGCCGGGTCTTCACGCAACTGAACGTGCCGGCCATCCTTGAGCAACTGCTCAGCGAACATCACCTGCCTGCCCACAGCTACCGGATCGAGATGACCGTCGGCCACTACCCGCCGCGGCCGTTCTGCATTCAGTACGAGGAAACCGATCTGGCCTTTGTGCAACGGCTTTGTGAGGAGGAAGGCATCCACTATCACTTCGAACATCAGCCGGACGGCCATGTGGTGGTGTTCGCCGATGACAGTCTGAGCCTGCCGCAGCAACCGACGGCGATTGCTTTCAACACGCAGATCGATGCGCCGGCAACCGGCCTCAGCAGCCTGTTCCAGCGCCATGAGGCGGTGCTGCCTCAGATTCCTGCCGGCGTGCGTGAGCGAGGGCATTCGATTACGGGCCAGGAGGCCGCCAATCACACGCTGGGCAGTCCCGTCGCCCCACCGGGATTTCTGCCGACTGCACAACGTCACGCGGCCCAGCGCAGTCGTCGACTGCTGGAACGCCAACGCTGCCGGTCGCGCTCGATTCAGGGCCGCAGCGATTGTCCGCGACTGCTCAGCGGGCGTCTGTTGCAAGTCATGGAGCACCCGGTAAACGCGTTCAACGAGCAGTGGCTGATCACCGATTTGCGTCATCAGGGCCAGCAACCTTCGATTCTCGATCCCGTGCCGACGGTTCGTCGCTATCACAACGACTTCACCGCGCTGCCCTGGTCGACCCCGTTTCGCCCGCCGCCGAAACAACCGCGCCCGGGCATTCCGGGGTATCAGCCGGCGCAAGTGCTTGGCGCGCCGGGGCAACCGGCGCAGGTGGACGATCAGGGACGGATCGCCGTGCGGTTATGGCCTGACCAACCTGATGCCAGCGCCAGCGAAGGACTGTGGTTGCCAGTGGTCATGCCCCACGTCGGCGGCGGCCTGCCTCGGGAAGATCTGCCCTGCGCCGGCAGCGAGGTCTGGGTGAGTTTTCTCGACAGCGATCCCGACCGGCCGATCCTCTGCCTCGACGTCTGCCGACCCCGACCGGCACAGCCGAAAGAAACCGAGCCCGACGACGACCTCTTGCTCGACTGGCTGCTCAACCGCTCCGCCCCGCCGCGCTGACGATTAACCTTTGTCGGCCTTGCCCGCCGCCGCTGCGAATTTCGCCAGACGCACATCGAGGTGCCGGGGCCGCCGACCGTGATCCTCGGCGCGCTCCTTGCGGCGAATGGCGTTGCGCACCATCAGCGAGCCGAGGTAGCGGATCGGTTCCGGCGGAAAATAGCCCAGCGGCCCATTGACCAGCGGCGAGCGCGTCCACGGGTTGTCGAGGCCCTGCACCAGCGAGGCGAGAATCTGCCCGCCCATGTGGCAAGGCCCGACGCCACTGCCGGAATAGCCGAAACCATAGAACACGTTGCCGCTGGCACTCATCCGGCCGAAGAACGGCAGGCCGGTGACCGAGCGATCCGAAGGGCCGTTCCAGGTTGCGTCGACTTTCACATCGGCGAACGCCGGGAAGAAGTCATCGAGACTGCGTTTGAGCAACCCGGTATAGGGCGAGGGCTGATCGAACACCGGCAGCATCCGCCCGCCATAGGCGAAGGTATTGCCACCCTTGCCGAGCATGATCCGGCCGTCCGGGGTGTTGTGGTAGTAATGCACGAAAATCCGCGAGTCGAGCACCGTGACGCCGCTGGTCAAACCGATTTCCTGCAACAGATCCGGACGTGGCTCGGTGATCAGCATGTCGCTGGAGACGATCGCCACGCTGCGTTCGAACTGCGGAAAAGCGCGGGCCATCCACGCGTTCATCGCCAGCACCACGCGGTCGGCGGTCACGCAGCCGTTCGCCGTGTGAATACGAGCCGGACGGCCCTCTTCCAGCCCGGTCATCGCCGTGCTTTCGTGAATTCGCACGCCCAACTGCAACGCCACCCGGCGCAAGCCACGCACCAATTTGCCCGGCTGCACACTGGCGGCGGCCGGCGAGAACCAGCCCTCCAGGTGTTTTGCCGAACCGGCCATGCGCTGTACATCGGCGACCGGCCGCTGGGTAAACGAGTTGATGCCATTGCGCTCCAGCGCCGCAATCACCGCGTCGGTGGAGCCGCATTGCGCGCGGTTGGTGGCGGTGTAAAGCGTGCCATCGAGTCGGTAATCGGCATCGACGCCGTACTGCTCGCAGAACTCGCCGATGGCGTGGATGCTGCGCTCCGACTCCTTGACCAGCCGCACCGCCTCTTCGACGCCGAACAGCCGCTCGAGGGTGAAATACTTCGCCGACCACGACAACGCACAACCGCCGTTGCGCCCACTGGCGCCGGCACCGCAGATGTCGGCTTCGATCAGCACCACATCGAGTTCGGGGTTCTGCTGCTTGAGCATGATCGCCGTCCACAACCCGGTGTAACCGCCGCCAACGATGCACACGTCGGTGCGCACATCGCCTTGCAGCGGCGGGCAAGGTTCGGACGTGTCGAGCTGCAAAGCCTGCTCCAGCCAAAACGGTCTCATGAAAGTTCTCCAGTCAGTCGGCCACGGCACAGCCTGCCGCGAATGCCGCAGCAGGCCGCGAGGCAGGGTTTATTCAGTTACGCAGGGGTTTGATGGTCAGGGCACGATTGGGCACGTAGGCACGTGGCTCCATGACGCCGACCGGGCGGCTGTTCCAGTGCGGAATCAGCACCAGCGCCGAGAACAGCGCACAACCGGCGAACACGATGAACACCGTCACTGAGTCGAAGTAGCCCGGCAGCAAACCTCCGAGCACTGCACCGACCGAGCCGCAGCCGTTGACGAATCCCGCCGCCGTGGCGCCGGCCTTGGCCTTGCCAAAATCGATCGCGGCCGCGCCGCTGATCATCGAGTCCGGGCCGTACAGGGTCAGGCCCATCACGAACAACAGTGCCACCACCAACATCACGCTGCCGGTGTGCAAGGCGCCCATGAACAGCGCGAGGGTCACGGTCAGCGCCAGCAGACTCAACACGCAGGCCGGCATGCGTCGGGCGCCGAACAGTTTGTCCGAGGCCAGGCCAATCATGATCGGCCCCAGCAGCCCGGCCAGTTCAAACGCGGTGGGAATGATCGCCGCGCCGACCTTGCCGACCGAAGGCATCTGTTCGAACACGATCACCGGGCCCCACAGCAGAATCGCGTAACGCGCCGGTTTCAACAGGAAATACGCCAGACCCAGCACCAGCACCGTACGGTTGCGCAGGATTTCCTTGAGCGGTTCCCACACGCTGAGTTTGCTGTTGGCTTCGGCTTCCTCGGCGCTGATGACCGGCTCCGGCTCCACGGCGGGCAAGCCGACGTCTTCCGGCTTGTCGCGCTGGAAGATAAAGAACAAAACCGCCACCACCGCGACCACCGCCGCGCTGGAAATGAACGCCGCGTGCCACGAACCGATCAGCGTGTACGCCCACCAGCCAGCGAACGGCGACGCCACCAGACCGCCGAACGCATAACAGGAACTCCACAACCCGAGCACTCGCCCGCGTTGTTCGGAGGGGAAGAAACTGCCGAGGTTCTTGCACAGCCCCGACCAGCCGGTGGACTGCGCCAGCCCCTGAATCAGCATGCAAGTGGCGAAGATCGGCAGCGTCGCGAAACTGCCCATCACCAGCGCCGCAGCAGCGGAAATCAGCAAACCACCCAGGACAACAACCCGAGGACCGAAGCGGTCGGCGAGCATGCCCCAGGTGAACTGGCCGATGGCGTAGGCCGCCAGGTAAATCGCGTCGAGGTTGGCCATGGCCATTTTGTCGAGGGTGAAGCTTGGGTCTTCGGCGATGCCCAGTTTGGCCACCGAAAAGGCTTTGCGGGTGAAATAGAACGCGGCGTAAGCGAGCCAGGTGACAGCGAAGATCTGCATGCGCCAACGCGCAATGGTGCCGATGTGCTTGTTCATTGTGGTTCTGACCTCAGGGTGTGAGTGTGCCGGCAGAATCGATGAGTAAACGCCTGTGTTTTTTATTGTTGAGCACTGCGATATCACCCCGTCCCTTCGGCGATACCGGTCAGATGAGTCCTGGTGTTGCACGCACAGGCTCATGGCCAGCGTCGCTGCCCGACCGGGCAGTCAGCGTTGGCGTGAGCCGATCAAAGCAATTACTGTTTAATAAATAAAATCGATTTATCGTATTTCACACATAAGCTCAGCTTGTTACTGAAGTTCGCCTGTAAACGAGGAATCAGCCATGTCGGTTTCCCACGCCCAGCTCAAAGCCTTTCACGCCGTGGCCGTGCACGGAAGCTTCACCAAGGCCGCCGAGCGGCTTTATCTGACGCAACCGGCGATTTCCGACCAGGTGCGCAAGCTGGAAGAACGCTTCGGTGTGTTGCTGTTCCATCGCAACAAGCGCTCGGTGCGCCTGACGGATCTGGGGGAACGCTTGCTGGCGATCACCCAGCGCTTGTTCGTGGTCGAAGCCGAAGCCCAGGAGTTGCTGCAGGAATCCCAGGCCTTGCAGACCGGCAGCCTGATTCTGGCGGTGGATGCACCGGTGCATGTGCTGCCGCAGATTGCCCGGTTTTGTGAGCGCTATCCGGGGATCAGCGTGAAGATCGAGACCGGTAACACCGATGAATCGCTGTTTCGACTGTTCAACTATCAGGCTGATCTGGCGTTGCTCGGGCGCGATGTCAGCGATGAACGCCTGCTGTGCGTGCCGCTGCGCAACGATCCGATGGTGGCGTTCGTCTCGCGCCATCATCCATGGGCCGAGCGTGAATCGATCTGCCTGGAGGATCTGGACGACACGCCGCTGGTGCTGCGTGAACACGGCTCGGTGACCCGCCAGACCCTGGAAGAGGAAATGGCCCGCGCCGGTTTCCGCATCCGCCCGGCGATTCAGGTCGAAGGCCGGGAAGCGGCGCGGGAGGCAGTGGTCGTGGGGATTGGGGTGGGCGTGGTGTCGGCGGCGGAGTTTGGTGCGGACTCGCGGGTTTGCGCGTTGCCGATCACCGATTGCACCCGGCGACTGACCGAGACACTGGTGTGCCTGCGGGAGCAGAGCTCGCGGCGGGTAGTGGCGACGTTTCTCGAGATGGTTCGCGAAAGTCTTGTTCAGACCGGCGCCAACCCGAAAAACGCCTGAATCAACCGCAACTCTCGCCGCCGCTCCACGCAGCCAATCATGTGCCGGTTCACCAGCCCTTCTCCCGCGATGGGAATTGCGACGACACGGGGGTCATGACTGACCTCCACCGATGACACCACCCCCACCCCCAATTCAGCCGCTACCGCCTCCGTCACTGCCTCGCGGCTGTCGAGCTCCAGCAAAACCCGTGGGCTGACCGACGCCTGCGCACAGGCCTGATCAAACGTACGCCGGGTAATCGAACTCGGCTCGCGCAACACCATGATCACCTGATCCAGTTCCTTGAGCCTGACCTCGCCGGAACGCGTCGCCCACGGATGCGCGGCCGGCACCAGTGCGCAGATCCGCGATTCACTCAGTGCTTGCAGATGCAGCCCTTTGCGCGGCTCGACCTCGGTCAGCACCGCCACATCGGCATGCTCGGACAACAACGCCGCCAACGTTTCCTGGGCATTGCCCAACCGCAGATTCACCGTGATCCCCGGATAGCGCGCCCGCAGGCTGGCAAGCATCGGCATGACCATGTGCGGACCGTCCGCCGCCACCTCAAGGCGTCCGGTCAGCAATTGCCGATTAGCCTCAAGCAGCGCCTGCGCCTCTTCGGCCATACCGAACATCGCCCGGGTGATCGCCGCCAGTTTGATGCCCTCTTCTGTCAGCTCGACCCGGCGCGCCGTCCGTCGCAACAGCGTGATCTGGTAATGCTCCTCCAGCGCCTTGATGTGCCCGGTGACCGCCGGCTGGCTGATGAACAAGCGTGCGGCGGCACGGGTGAAGCTGCCTTCCCGGGCCACGGCGTCGAAGGCGCGGAGCTGGAACAGGTTCATTAATAACCCTCACTGATGGCTGGCATAACAACAAACAATTTGATTGATGATCCGCCGAATTGCAACGTAGGTCCCGTAGCTTCATCCCACAGCGCTATCGCGAGGACACACGAATGAGTACTGCCGCACCCATCCTGCTCACTCCCGGCCCGTTGACCACCTCGGCCCGCACCCGCCAGGCGATGATGGTCGACTGGGGTTCATGGGATGACCGCTTCAACCAACTGACCGCCAGCCTGTGCGAACAACTGCTGGCGATCCTCAACGGCGCCGACAGCCATCACTGCGTACCTTTGCAGGGCAGCGGCACCTTCGCTGTCGAAGCCGCGATCGGCACCCTCGTCCCCCGCGACGGCAAGGTACTGGTGTTGATCAACGGCGCCTACGGCAAACGTCTGGCGAAAATCTGCGAAGTGCTCGGCCGCTCGTTCAGCACCTTTGAAACCGCTGAAGACGAACCGACCACCGCCGCCGACGTCGACCGCCTGCTGCGTGCCGACAGCGACATTACCCACGTCGCGCTGATCCACTGCGAAACCAGCACCGGCATCCTCAACCCGCTGCCGGAGATCGCCCAGGTCGTCGAGCAACACGGCAAACGCCTGATCATCGATGCCATGAGCTCCTTCGGCGCACTGCCGGTGGATGCGCAAAAAGTCCCGTTCGACGCGCTGATTGCCGCCTCCGGCAAATGCCTGGAAGGCGTGCCGGGCATGGGCTTCGTGTTTGCACGCAAGGAATCTCTGGCCGCAGCCGCCGGCAATTCGCATTCGCTGGCGATGGACCTGTTCGACCAGCACAGCTACATGAAGAAGACCGGCCAATGGCGCTTCACCCCGCCGACCCATGTGGTCGCCGCGTTGCATGAAGCCCTGCTGCAATACAACGAAGAAGGCGGCCTGCCGGCGCGGCATGCGCGTTACGCCGCCAACTGCCAGGCACTGATGGAAGAGATGGGCAAACTCGGCTTGCGCAGCTTCCTGCCTGCTGCGATTCAGGCGCCGATCATCGCGACCTTCCACGCACCGAAAGATCCGCGCTACCAGTTCAAGGACTTCTACGAACGGGTCAAGGCCAAGGGTTACATCCTCTACCCCGGCAAGCTGACCCAGGTCGAAACCTTCCGCGTCGGCTGCATCGGCCACGTCACCCCCGCGCAGATGCGCGAAGCCGTCGCGGCGGTGGGTGAAGTGCTGCGCGAGATGGAAGTGCTCGACATCTGATTCACCCGGCCCGCTCCCTCATTTGAATTGCATTGCCCACACAGGATTCTGACCAACATGAACTACAACAACCCAACCCAGCTGCAAGCCGCCATCCTCGACTGGGCCGGCACCGTGGTCGACTTCGGTTCTTTCGCACCGACCCAGATCTTCGTCGAAGCCTTCGCCGAGTTCGACGTCCAGGTTTCCATCGAAGAGGCCCGTGGCCCGATGGGCATGGGCAAGTGGGATCACATCCGCACCCTGTGCGATCAGCCGCAGGTTGCCGAGCGCTATCGCAAGGCGTTCGGCCGCACCCCGACCGACGATGACGTGACCGCGATCTACAACCGCTTCATGCCGCTGCAGATCGAGAAAATCGCCGAGCATTCGGCGCTGATTCCCGGCGCGCTGGAGACCATCGCCAACCTGCGTCAGCAAGGGATCAAGATCGGTTCCTGCTCGGGTTATCCGAAGCAGGTGATGGACAAGGTTGTGGCACTCGCCGCCACCAACGGCTACGTCGCCGACCACGTCGTCGCCACCGACGAAGTGCCGAACGGCCGCCCATGGCCAGCCCAGGCGCTGGCCAACGTGATTGCGCTGGGCATCGACGATGTCGCCGCCTGCGTGAAGATCGACGACACCGTGCCGGGGATTCTCGAAGGCCGTCGCGCCGGCATGTGGACCGTGGCGCTGATCTGCTCCGGCAACGCGCTGGGCCTGGATTACGAAGGCTATCGCGCACTGGGCAGCGACGCCTTGGCCAGTGAGCGCAAGCGCATTCACGCGCTGTTCGAAGGTTCGCGCCCGCACTACATGATCGACACCATCACCGATCTGCCGGAAGTGATTGCCGACATCAACAAGCGCCTGGCCAACGGCGAGATGCCGCAAAGCAGCTGATAGCGCCGTCTGCCGCAAACAAAAACGCCAGTGTCTGCCCGACACTGGCGTTTTTTCATGGGCGTTTTCAGTCAAATCGCTGACTCAGCTCAGTGAAAGCTTTTTTAGCCTCGGGCAAACGCGCCAAAGGGGATTACAGTTAAGGCATGCCGTCGCAGAACGGCACGCTTGAGCCCTGAACCGTGAGGAACGCCGTATGCCGTGGACAAATTCCGAATCCCGTTACAGCACCGTGTCGATCCTGTTGCACTGGCTGATGCTGGTGCTGTTGGTGCTGGTGTACGCCAGCATGGAATTGCGCGGGCTGTTTCCCAAGGGCAGCGGCGGTCGCACGCTGATCCGCGAAGTGCATTACATGCTCGGGCTGACCGTGTTCGTGCTGGTCTGGTTTCGCCTGTTCGCCCGCAGCCTGGGCCCGGCGCCGAAAATCTTCCCGGCCTCGCCACAGTGGCAAACCACCCTCGCACGCTTGATGCATTGGGCCTTGTACCTGTTCATGATCAGCATGCCGATTCTCGGCTGGCTGATCACCAGCGCCGAAGGTCATCAGGTGATGTTCTACGGTTTCGACCTGCCGTTGCTGGTGAATGAAGACAAGGTGTTCGCCAAAGACGTCGAGCACTGGCATGTGCTGATCAGCACCATCGGCTACTGGCTGATCGGCCTGCATGCGCTGGCGGGGATCTATCACCATTACGTGGTGCGCGATAACACGCTGCTGCGGATGATGCCCAAGCGCAGCCAGGGTTAACCGTCGAATCCACGCCGACCCTGCAAGCCGCCGGTGTGGACGAAGATCAAGCGTGAACCGCGGGCAAAGCGACCCGCCTCGATCTGTTGTTTGAGCGCCAGCAAGGCTTTGCCGGTGTACAGCGGTTCGAGGGGAATGCCGCTGGCCTGTTCGGTTTGCGCGATGAATTCAAGCAACGCCGGATCGACCTTGGCGAAACCGCCACGACTGGCGTCGATCAGTTCGTAGCCTCCAGCCTTGCCCACAATTGCCTCGAGATTGGCCGCGACGCCGTGATCGTCGGGCACGGCCATTGCGCCGTACACCGCATGTTGTCCGGACTCGGCCAACACCAATCCCGCGAGCGTGGTGCCCGTGCCGCAGGCCAGCCACCAACCGTGGTAGTCGTCCCAGCCGAGCTTACCGAGTTGTTGACTGACCTGATCCTTCAGTGCCGCGCAGCCCTGCGCGCCCGGCAACCCGCCGCCCCCTTCAGGCACCGGATGCAGCGTCGGATACTGCGCCAGCCACGGCTGCCAGAACCCCGGCTCGTGCCGCGCCCTATAGCCGCCGTAACCGAGCCAGTGCAGCTGCATGCCGAAATCCCGCAGATCCCTCACCGTCGGCGTGTCCTGCTGATGCCCGCGCAACAGCCCGACCGTTGCGAATCCCAGGCGTTTGCCCGCAGCCGCCAGCGCATGCAGATGATTGGAGTGCGCACCGCCCAGGCTGATGATGCCTTCGGCGCCCGCACGGTCGGCAGCTTTGAGATGTTCGACGAGTTTGAACCACTTGTTGCCGCTGATCAGCGGATCGATCCGGTCGAGACGCAGGATCGCGACTTCAACGCCGGCGGCGGTGAGCCAGTCCAGATGAAGCGCTTCGAGGGGGGCTTGAGGTAGCCAGTCGGTGGGAGGCAGAAACATGAAGGCCGGCTCTGTGCAAAGAGCCGGCATTCTAGGGTGGATCAGAGCTCGGCGGCCAGACGCGAACCCTGATTGATCGCACGTTTGGCATCCAGTTCGGCCGCCACATCGGCGCCGCCGATCAGGTGCACGTTCTGCCCGGCTTCGACCAGACCGTCGTGCAGCTCGCGCAGCGGATCCTGGCCGGCGCAGATGACGATGTTGTCCACCGGCAGCACTTGCGGCTCGCCGGTTTCGCCGATGCGGATGTGCAGGCCTTCGTCGTCGATCTTCAGGTATTCGACGCTGTTGAGCATCTGCACCTGCTTGTTCTTGAGACCGGTGCGGTGAATCCAGCCGGTGGTCTTGCCCAGACCGTCGCCGACCTTGGATTTCTTGCGTTGCAGCAGGAACACGTCGCGCGCCGGTGCGTGCGGTGCAGCCTTGATCCCGGCCACGCCACCACGGGCTTCCAGATTCGTGTCGATGCCCCACTCTTTCCAGAACGCGGCGCGATCCTGACTGGTGGCCACGCCTTCATGGACGAGGAATTCCGAGACGTCAAAACCGATACCGCCGGCACCGATCACCGCCACACGCTTGCCGACCGGTTTGCGCTCAAGCAACACATCCAGGTAGCTCAGCACCTTGGCGTTCTCGACACCCGGAATCGCCGGCAGACGCGGCGCAATGCCGGTCGCCAGGATGACTTCGTCGTAACCGCCCTCGACCAGTTTCGCCACGTCGACGCGGGTGTTCAGGCACACCTCGACGTTGGTGGTCTGCAGTTTGCGTTTGAAGTAGCGCAGGGTTTCGTAGAACTCTTCCTTGCCCGGCACACGTTTCGCGACGTTGAACTGGCCACCGATTTCGCTGGCCGAATCAAACAAGGTCACCTGATGCCCGCGCTCGGCGGCCACGGTGGCAGCGGACAGACCGGCAGGACCGGCACCGACCACGGCGATCTTCTTGATCTGCTTGACCGGCAGGTAGTTGAGTTCGGTCTCGTGGCAGGCACGCGGGTTGACCAGGCAACTGGTGAGCTTGCCGCCGAAGGTGTGATCGAGGCAGGCCTGGTTGCAACCAATGCAGGTGTTAATTTCGTCGGCGCGGCCTTCAGCTGCCTTGTTGACGAAGTCCGGATCGGCGAGGAACGGCCGCGCCATCGAGACCATGTCGGCATCGCCTTCGGCGAGGATCTGCTCGGCGACTTCCGGGGTGTTGATACGGTTGGTGGTGATCAGCGGAATACTCACCGAGCCACGCAGCTTGGCGGTGACCTTGCTGAACGCCGCACGCGGCACTTTGGTGGCGATGGTCGGGATCCGCGCTTCGTGCCAGCCGATACCGGTGTTGATGAGGGTCGCGCCGGCCTGCTCGATGGCTTTGGCCAGGGTGACGATTTCTTCCCAGGTGCTGCCGCCTTCCACCAGATCGAGCATCGACAGACGGAAGATGATGATGAAGTTCGGGCCGACCGCTTCACGTACGCGGCGTACGATTTCCACCGGCAGGCGCATGCGGTTTTCGTAGCTGCCGCCCCAACGGTCGGTGCGGTGGTTGGTGTGGGCGGCGAGGAACTGGTTAATGAAATAACCTTCCGAGCCCATGATTTCCACGCCGTCGTACTCGGCGGTCTGGGCCAGTACCGAGCAGGTGACGAAATCGCTGATCTGCTTCTCGATGCCTTCCTCGTCCAGCTCTTTGGGCTTGAACGGGTTGATCGGCGCCTGGATGGCGCTCGGCGCGACCTGTTTCGGGCTGTAGGCATAACGGCCGGCGTGGAGGATCTGCATGCAGATCTTGCCGCCCGCATCATGCACAGCGCGAGTGACGATGCGGTGCTTGAGCGCTTCTTCCTCGGTGGTCAGCTTGGCTGCGCCGGAGTACACACCGCCCTCGTCGTTCGGGCCGATACCGCCGGTGACCATCAGGCCGACACCGCCACGGGCACGCTCGGCAAAATACGCCGCCATGCGTTCGAAACCACCCGGCTTCTCTTCAAGGCCGGTGTGCATCGAGCCCATCAGGGTGCGGTTGCGCAGCGTGGTGAATCCCAGGTCCAGCGGGGCCAACAGGTGCGGGTATTGAGTGGCGGTCATCGTTAACTCCACAGCAGCGATCACGGAAAATGCGGGAGCTCTGCGTCCCCCGTCAGTCATGCTCGACAGATTAGGAGTCGCATCGCTGTCACTCAATGACCGAAACTGACAAGTTATTGATCCAAATGCGCAGCGCCCCTTGGCAAGCCGGGGCTGGCGCCCTACCCTGTCCGCACACCCTGTACCCGGTTGTTGTTGGATTTCATGCGCAAACTTCTGTACCTGACTTTTTCCATGGCGCTCATCGCCGCGCTCACCTTCTACGCCATGTGGGCGGCTGACCGCCCGGCCGGTCATTACCTGTCGGACCTGCGGATCAAACTGGCGGTCGATCAGGGCACGCCCGCCGATCGCGGCAACCTGCTGGGCATCCAGCCCGAGCTGTTCCCCACCGACTACCAAAGCCCCGAACGCCTGCACCGCAAGCTCGCCGCCTATTTGCAGCAGGCGCAGGATCAGGGGCTGTTGAATGATAAAACCGTGGTCATCCTGCCCGAGCATGTCGGCACCTGGCTGATGATCAGCGGCGAGAAAGACGAGCTGTACCAGGCCGCCACCCTCGCCGAAGCGATGAACTGGCTGGCCGCGAGCAATCCGGTGCAGTTTGCTCGCGCCTGGCTCGCCGCCAAGGGCAGCAGCCGTCTGGATGACGCGCACCTGCGGATGAAATCCCGGGACATGGCCAAGAACTATCAGGCGCTGTTCGGTGGCCTGGCCAAGGAATTCCACATCACCCTGGTGGCCGGCTCGATCGTATTGCCTGAACCGAACATCATCGATGGCCGGCTCAAGACCGGCAGTGGTGAGCTGTACAACAGCACCGTAGTGTTTGGCCGCGACGGTGCCCCGCTCGGCCAGCCACAACGGCAGATGCGCCCGATCTTCGATCAGGACGACAGCTCCGGCGAGGCTTCCCGGATCAATGTGGTCGATACCCCGGCCGGGCGCCTCGGCGTGCTCATCGGCAGAGACAGCTGGTATCCGGACAACTACCGCAAACTGGATGAGCAAGGCGCGCAACTGATTGCGGTCCCGGCGCTGATCACAGGTCATGGCGTGTGGGATCAACCGTGGAAGGGTTACAAAGGCTTGAGCGTGCCGGACTCGGTCAGCCTGAAACCGGGAGCCGTCAGCGAGGGCCAGGCCTGGCACCAATTGACCCTGACCGCGCAACCGTCGGCCAGCAAGGCGCTGGCCGGCATGAGTGTGTTTCTGCGCGGGCAGTTCTGGGACAAACCGAGTTCCGGGCAAAGTTTCCTCAGCAGCAACGGCCAGCAATTCGCTGACAGCGAAGCCCGTGGCGCGCGCCTGCTGAACCTCTGGTTGTAACCCATGAAACCGCAGCCCATGCGTCTCGGGGATCTGTCGGTGGGCTTCGTCCACAGCCTGGCCGATGCCGTGCGCAGCCATGACGTCGATCCGCTGCCATTGCTCGAGCAGTACGGCCTGGATGCCGCACGACTGGCCGAAGCCGGGGCGCGCCTGTCGATCCCGCGCTACATGCGCCTGGGGCATGGCGCGATTCAGCTTACCGGCGATCCGGCACTGGGTTTGCGCATGGGCCGGCTCAGTCGCCTGAGTCAGGCCGGGCTGGCCGGTGTGACCGCCGCGCAGGCGCCAACCGTGCGCGAAGCCGCTCGCTGCCTGACTCGCTTCGAACCCTTGTACGGCTCCAACTATCGCGGCCAGTCGAGTTTCCACGAAGACGCCAGCGGTGCGTGGCTGCGCTTCTACTCGATCAGCCCGTACAACGCCTACAACCGCTTTGTGGTGGATTCGATCATCGCCGGCTGGCTGCAGCAGTTGTCCAGCGTCAGCCCCGAGCCCTTGCGCACCGAGCGGATCGAGATCGAATTCGATAGCCCGGATTATCGCGACGCTTATGCGGTGCTGGGCGATTGCCCGATACAGTTCGGCGCCGAACACAATCAATTGCGTCTGAGCCTCACCAGCCTGGCCCAACGCAACCCGGAGCATTGCCCCAGCACCTGGAAACATTTGCTCGGTCTGTGCGAACGGGAACTGGAGCAATTGACCCGCACCCGCAGCCTGCGTGAACGCATCACGCAATTGCTCGGGCCATTGCTCAATGGCGGCCGGGAACCGGACCTGGAAGAAGTGGCGGCACGCCTGAAGCTGCCGACCTGGACGTTACGGCGAAAGCTGGCCGAGGAAGGCACGCAGTTTCGCGCGATCCTCAATGACACCCGCCGTGATCTGGCGATGACCTACATCCGCGACACCGAACTGGCATTCGGTGAAATTGCCTACCTGCTGGGCTTTGCCTCGGCCGAAGCTTTCCAGCGCGCCTTCAAGCGCTGGAACGGCCAGACACCGGGCGAATTTCGCCGCAGTCACCGCAAGACAGGCTGACGCCTCACAGCTCGGTGGCGTCTTCCGCAGGCTCTGGTGAATCCAGCTCAAAGGCCTGGAATTCGAGCAGTTCTTCTTGATAGTCATCCATTGCGTAATCCCCCTACTGCTTGCTTGAAATGGCCTGGAACAAATGACCAGTGCCTCGAGCATAAAGTGCCCGTGTGAAGGAAAAATGAAACGCGTCCTTCATGAAATAAACGTAGCAGGCGGTCAGGAATTTATCGCGGGAAATTTTTCGACAGGGCTGGCAGGAAGAAGCTCAAGGGAGATAACAAAACGCCACGCGTCCGACAGAGGTCGGAGGCGTGGCGTAAAGCTTACTGACCGGAGGCAGGCATGGCCGGAATCGGCTCGGAGGGCGGCGGCATGTCCGTCGGGTTGGCCGGCGGCGTGATGGTTTCCGTCGCAGGCGCAGGCTCGGCAACTGGCGCCGGGGTGATCGGTGCAGCTTCGGCCGGCGGTGCTACAGGTTCGGAGCTGGCAGGGGCCGCTTCTGCAGGCGCTGGTGCCGCAGCGGGCTCAGCGGCCGGCGCTGGGGCCGGGGTCGGTTCAGCCGCAGGGGCTGGAGCCAGCGGAGCCGGCGTCGCCTTGGCTTCCGGCACACCCAGGTCGGTCTTCGGTTTCTCGGTGATGTGCGCGGCTTTCTTCGCATCGGCCGGCAGGAACAGCTCGACCAGCGTGAAGAAACGCTCGTAGAACTTCTGCGACGACACGGTTTCGCTGGCGACCTTGACCATCGAATCGTCAGACGAGCCGATCGGCATCGACACCGAACCCAACACTCCGACACCGAGGCTGGCCGAGTTGTTGGTCTTCTTCAGTGCGTAGCGGTCCTGCAGGGCGTTGGCGAACACGGTGGCGTGATGGCCGGCGCTGCCATCATCGGCGCACACCACGTTGAAGCTGATCTCCAGGTGGGTTTCGCCGGTCTGCTGGAAGCTCTTGTGCCCGCTGACCAGTTTCGGGTCATTGCTGGTAATGATGTAGCCCTGGCTGAGCAACGCTCGGCGGGCCGCTTCGCAACTGGCGGTGTCGGTCACCGGGTAATTGCGCGAAAAGGTGCCGGAGTCGTCGAAATTCTCATGCTCGTAGATGGGCTTGTCCTTGGAGCAGCCGGCAGCGGCGGTCAGCAACAACGCCAACCCGATGAAACGCACGGGAATAGAATTCAACATTAAACATCCTGAGGGAAAACGGTCCGGGGCGTATTGTGCAACAGATCGCTGCCCCGCGGCGTATGGATTAGTGTCTTAAAACAGTTACAACTCTACCGGTCATGAGCGACAGGAAAAAGTCGCGCCGATAAATGATCGATGAACACCCGCAATTTGGCAGTTGCGTGCCGGCTCGACGGCCACAAAACCCAGAACTGCCCGACGTGCTGCAGATGCTCCTCCAGTACGCGCTGCAGGCGACCCTGTTGCTGAGATTCATGGATCATGAAGTCCGGCAGACAGGCGATGCCCATGCCCGCCAGCGCCGCATGCCGCACGGCTTCGATCGAGGTACTGACCAGACGTGTCGGCAGGGTCGGCTCGGGCGCGCCCTCCTCGCGTTTGAGCGGCCAGGACTCCAGTTTGCCCGTGGCGTGAAACGTATGGCGCAGGCAGGCGTGCTGCGTCAGTTCGGCCGGGGTCTGAGGTTCGCCGCACTCGCGCAGATACGCGGGACTGGCCACCAACACCATATGAAACTCGCCCAACGGTCGTGCCATCAGTCGCGAGTCTCGCGGTTTACCCGTTCGGATCACCGCATCGAAACCTTCGTCCACCACATCCACCATGCGATCGGTCAGGTCCAGATCCAGCTCGATCTGCGGATACAGCGCCATGAACTCGTTCATGACCGGCATCACCAGGTCATGCACCTGCGGCAGGCTGACCCGCAACTTGCCGTGAGGCGCCGCTGCGGCATCGCACATTTCAAATTCAGCCGCTTCGACCTCCGCGAGGATCTTGCGGCAACGTTCAAGAAACAGCGCGCCTTCGCTGGTCAGCGTGATGCTGCGAGTGGTGCGGTGAAACAACCGCACATTGAGCCGTGCCTCCAGGCGGGCGATGCTTTTGCCGACCGCCGACGAAGACACGCCCTGCAAGCGACCGGCCTCGGTAAAACTGCGGGTTTCCGCCACCTGCACGAACACCGAAATACTGCCCAGGCTGTCCATTTATCCCTCCCTGATTCACGACATTCTTGTCCGAGATGTTCGGAACCCTAACCTGTTTTTCCCGAATGTGCAGCGCCCTACCCTATGGCCTTCGTCTCCTTTGGCAAAATGGAAACCCGCCCATGAACGATGCGCCACTCACTTCCCCCACGCTCGCCGGCACCGTCGAGCCCGCAGAACGATTACCGCTGGGTGCATTGCTCGCACTGGCCACCGCCGGATTTATCACCGTGCTGACCGAGGCGATGCCCGCCGGCCTGTTGCCACAGATGAGCGCGGGGCTTGATGTCTCTCAGGCCCTGATCGGGCAACTGGTCACGCTGTACGCCATTGGTTCGATGCTGGCGGCCATTCCACTCACCATTGCCACCCGGGGTTGGCGTCGACGCCCGCTGCTGCTGTCGGCCATTGGTGGGTTCGCCATTGCCAACAGCATCACTGCGCTGTCGGAGCTGTACTGGCTGACCCTGATTGCACGCTTGATCGCGGGCGTATTCGCGGGGCTGCTGTGGGCGTTGCTGGCCGGCTACGCAAGCCGGATGGTCGCACCCCACTTGCAAGGCCGGGCCATTACGGTGGCCATGCTCGGGGCACCCCTTGCGCTGTCGCTGGGCATTCCGGCCGGGACGCTGCTGGGCACGGCGGTCGGCTGGCGCCTGAGCTTCGCGATCATGACCGGGCTGACCGTGCTGCTGGTGATCTGGGTGCGTTGGCAAGTACCGGACTTCGCCGGTGAACGCGCCGGCAAACGCCTGCCACTGCGCCAGGTGTTTACCCTGCCGGGCGTGCGATCCGTGTTGTTTGTAACCTTGTCCTACGTCGTCGCGCACAACCTGCTGTACACCTACATCGCGCCATTTCTGGAGCCATCGGGACTTGGCGGAGAAATCGACCGAGTGTTGCTGGTATTCGGCCTGGCGTCAGTACTGAGCCTGTGGATCGTCGGCAGTCTGATTGATCGCTGGCTGCGTCAGTTGGCGCTGGTCAGTGCAATGCTGTTCCTGCTGTCAGCGATCGCACTGGGCCTGTGGCGCGAATCGCCGGGCGTGGTCTACACCGCCACCGCCGTCTGGGGTCTGGCGTTCGGCGCGATGCCCTCTCTGTTGCAGACAGCCCTGGCGAAAACTGCCAAGGAGGCTGCCGATACCGCGCAATCGATGCTGGTGACTCTATGGAATGTCGGCATTGCCGGCGGCGGGCTTGCGGGCGGTCTGCTGCTGAACAACCTGGGCGTCGGGAGTTACCCGTGGATTGTCGCGGGTCTGTTGCTGCTGACTCTGTATGCGACCACCAATGCCCGGAGCCATGGTTTCCCGAACGCCGGATAGCGTGCACAAAAAAGCCCCGGATTTTCATCCGGGGCTCGGGTCTTGCGGCTCAGCCAGGCATCAGAAACGCTTGATGTCGGCTTCGGCTTCCAGCTGTTTGCGGTACGCCGCGAAGTCTTGCTGGCCCACGCGCGATGCGAGGAAGCGACGGTATTGCGCTTTCTCTTCATCGGTCGGAGCCGCCGCTTCGTTCACACCGTTCAGGCGCACGATGGTCAGGCTGCCGTCCGCCAGCGTAACGCTGGTGAAGGTCGGCTTGTCCTTCGCGGCCGGTTTCGGCATGCGGAACAACGCTTGCAGCACCGCCGGATCAACGCCTTCCTGAGCGCGGTTTGCTGCTTCGGTAACTTTCCAGCTCTGACCGTCCACCGCCTTGTCCAGCGGGTTCTTGCCATCACGCAGACTGGCGATCAGTTGCTCCGCCTTGGTCTTGGCAGCCGCGCTGGCGTGCTCTTTGGTCAACTGGGCGCGAATGGCGGTGGCCACGCTTTCCAGCGGCAATTGAGCAGGCTTCAGGTGCTCCTTGGCGCGCAGCACGATCACGGTTTCCGGATCCAGCTCGATGGCGGTGCTGTTGGCACCCTCTTCCAGCACTTCGGTGCTGAACGCAGCAGTCACAACGGCACGGTTGGCTGCAACGCCTTCGCCACCTTCACGGCCAAACGGCTTGGAGGTGTGCACGGTCAGTTTCAGGTCCTGCGCTGGCTGGGCCAGGTCGGATGCTTCGAACGAAGAGTCTTCCAGTTGCTTGGTCGCCTCGACGAAACGCTGCTCGACTTGCTGGGTTTTCAGCTCGCGGGTCAGCTTGTCTTTCAGGCTGGCCAGCGTCGGCACTTCAGGCGCCTCGACACCCAGCAGCTTGATCAGGTGGAAACCGAAGTCGGTGCGAACCGGCTCGGACACCTGATCCTTGTTCAGCGAGTACAGGGCTTTCTCGAAGGCCGGATCGTAAACGCCAGGACCGGCATAACCCAGGTCACCGCCGTTGTTGGCCGAACCCGGATCCTGCGAGAACTCCTTGGCCAGCGCTTCGAATTTCTCGCCCTTGGCCAGACGCGCCTGGACTTCTTCGATCTTCGCCTTGGCCTGAGCTTCGGTGGTCTTGTCGTTGACTTCGATCAGAATGTGCGCAGCACGACGCTGTTCCGACAGGTTGGCGATCTCTTTCTGATACGCCGCCTGCAGGTCTTCGTCCTTGACGGCGACCTGATCGAAGAACGAAGCCTTCTTCAGCTCCAGGTAATCGATGACCACTTGATCCGGGGTCATGAATTCCTTGGCGTGCTCGTCGTAGTAAGCCTTGACCTCGTCATCGGTCAGCTTCACGGCCGAAGGGTCAGCCTTGATGTTCAGCGTGGCGAAATCGCGGGTCTGTTTTTCCAGACGGGCGAAGGCCAGCACCTGAGCATCGGTCACGAAACCGCTGCCTGCCACACCGGCGCGCAGTTGGCCGATCAGCATTTCCTGAGCCAGCATCTGGCGGAACTGCATGCGGCTGTAGCCCAGTTGACGGATCACCTGATCGAAACGGTCGGAGCTGAACTTGCCGTCGACCTGAAATTCAGGCGTCTGCAGGATCACTTGATCCAGGGCCGCTTCGGAGAAAGCGAATTTCGATTGTTCTGCGCCTTGCAGCAGCAGCTTGCGATCGATCAGACCCTTGAGGGCCGATTCGCGCAGCATTTTTTCGTCCAGCAAGGAAGCGTCGAAGTCCTTGCCCAGTTGTTGCATCAGCTGACGGCGTTGCATATCCACCGCCTGGCTCAGCTCGTTCTGGCTGATTTCTTCACCGTTGACCTTGGCCGCCTCATTCTTGTGAGTCGTGGCCTGGAAAATGGCGTCGAAACCGGTCAGAGCCATCAGTGCAACGATGACTCCGATAATGGTCTTGGCAATCCAGCCTTGTGAATTGTCCCTGATATTCTGCAGCATGCGTCCCCCAGAAACGGTTGAACTTCAAAATTAGGCAACCGTGGAGCGTGGGTAGAATCCGGATAGAAGAAAGGCGCATCCGAGGATGCGCCTTCTCGTAACTGGCGGAGCGGACAGGGCTCGAACCCTCGATCCCGGTGTGACAGGCAGCTATTCCAACCGCCTGCTCTACCGCTCCGCTGCCAAGTCAGGCATGACCCCGACCCGGATGGGTAAAAACCTGAATCAAACTTAGTTGACGGCTTCTTTCAGGGCTTTACCGGCTTTGAAACCTGGCTTTTTGGCTGCCGCGATTTCCAGAGTCTTGCCGGTCTGTGGGTTACGACCAATGCGAGCTGGACGATCAGTCACGGAGAAAGTACCGAAACCAACCAGAACAACGGAGTCGCCAGCCTTGAGAGCGCCAGTGACGGATTCGATTACAGCGTCCAGCGCACGGCCAGCAGCAGCTTTCGGGATATCAGCGGATGCAGCGATAGCATCAATCAGTTCCGACTTGTTCACTCTAAGTCCCCTTATATCTATTTGAGTATGATTCTAAGTTTTTTGGTGAAAGCAAAAACGAGTGCTGAATGGCCTACAGACACTTAAGAGCCGCTTTATAACAAGGGCTCTAAAAAGCTGTCAAGGAAGCCCCCCAGGCAAAAGCGTATTAATGCGTGCTAATTCTTTCCTTAGAGTCAGACTCACGTTTTTCGTCCTTGGCAACTATCTCCGGAGCCACATCCGGCAAGGGCTCCGGCGCGTATTGCAGCGCAATTTGCAGGACCTCGTCAATCCATTTAACCGGTTTGATCTGCAGATCCTGCTTGATATTGTCAGGAATCTCCTTCAGATCGCGCACGTTCTCTTCCGGAATAATCACTGTCTTGATTCCGCCACGGTGAGCGGCCAGCAGTTTTTCCTTCAGACCGCCAATGGCAAGGACTTGACCACGCAGGGTGATCTCGCCGGTCATGGCAACATCGGCGCGCACAGGAATACCCGTCAAAGCCGACACCAGCGCAGTACACATGCCTACACCGGCGCTCGGGCCGTCTTTCGGCGTAGCGCCTTCCGGCATGTGGATGTGCGTGTCACGCTTCTCGTGGAAGTCCAGCGGAATGCCCAGGCTCTTGGCACGGCTGCGCACCACGGTCAGGGCCGCAGTGATCGATTCGACCATTACGTCACCCAGCGAACCGGTCTTGATCAGTTGACCTTTACCCGGCACTACGGCGGCTTCGATGGTCAGCAGTTCGCCGCCCACCTGAGTCCAGGCCAGGCCGGTCACTTGACCGATCTGATCCTGTTGCTCGGCCAGACCGTATCGGAACTTGCGAACGCCGAGGAAATGCTCCAGCAGATCAGCTGTCACTTTTACCGAGAAGCGTTTTTCCAGTGCGTGCTCTTTGACCGCCTTGCGGCAGACCTTGGCAATCTGCCGCTCGAGGCCACGCACACCGGCTTCGCGGGTGTAGTAACGGATGATGTCGCGGATCGCTTCTTCGTCGAATTCCAGCTCGCCCTTCTTCAGGCCGTTGGCTGCAATCTGCTTCGGCGACAGGTACTTGACCGCAATGTTGATCTTCTCGTCTTCGGTGTAACCCGGCAGACGGATCACTTCCATCCGGTCCAGCAGCGCCGGCGGAATGTTCATCGAGTTCGAGGTGCACAGGAACATCACATCCGAAAGGTCGTAATCGACTTCCAGATAGTGGTCGTTGAAGTTGTGGTTCTGCTCAGGATCGAGCACTTCCAGCAACGCCGACGCCGGGTCGCCACGCATGTCGCTGCCCATTTTGTCGATTTCATCGAGCAGGAACAGCGGGTTGCGCACACCCACTTTTGTCATCTTTTGAATCAATCTTCCTGGCATCGAACCGATGTAAGTCCGACGGTGACCACGGATTTCCGCTTCATCACGCACGCCACCGAGGGCCATGCGCACGAATTTGCGGTTGGTGGCATGGGCGATCGACTCGGCCAGCGAGGTTTTACCCACGCCCGGAGGACCGACCAGGCACAACACCGGGCCACGGATTTTCTTCACGCGTTTCTGCACGGCGAGGTATTCAAGGATGCGTTCCTTGACCTCTTCGAGGCCGTAGTGATCGGCGTCGAGAATGTCTTCGGCACGAGCCAGGTCCAGACGCACCTTGCTCTGGGCCTTCCACGGCACCTGAACCAGCCAGTCGATGTACGAGCGCACCACGGTGGCTTCGGCAGACATCGGCGACATCTGCTTGAGCTTGTTCAGCTCGGCAGTGGCCTTGGCCAGGGCATCTTTCGGCAGACCGGCAGCGTCGATACGCTTTTTCAGGTCTTCGATTTCGTTGTGGCCTTCGTCGCTGTCGCCGAGCTCCTTCTGAATGGCCTTCATCTGCTCGTTCAGGTAGTACTCGCGCTGACTGCGCTCCATTTGCTTTTTGACGCGGCCACGAATGCGTTTTTCGACTTGCAGCAGGTCGATCTCGGCGTCCAGCAAGGCCAGAACGTGCTCGACCCGGGCCGACAAATCGATGATTTCGAGGATTTCCTGCTTCTGCTCGATCTTCAGCGCCATGTGCGCGGCCATGGTGTCTACCAGGCGACCAGGCTCGTCGATGCTGTTGAGCGACGACAGGACTTCAGCCGGGACTTTCTTGCCCAGCTGCACATATTGTTCGAACTGCGACAGCAGGCTGCGCACGAACACTTCGGATTCGCGCTCGGCGGCGTCGACTTCGTCGATCAGCGAGACTTCGGCACGGCAGTGGCCATCGACTTCGCTGAAGCGCTCGACAGCGCCACGCTGCTCGCCCTCGACCAGAACCTTGACGGTGCCGTCAGGCAGCTTGAGCAGCTGCAGAACAGTGGCGATGGTACCTACGCGATAGAGAGCTTCTTCACCGGGATCGTCGTCAGCCGGGTTTCTCTGGGCCAGCAGCAGGATCTGCTTGTCGCCCGTCATCGCGGCCTCGAGGGCTTCGATGGATTTCTCGCGCCCCACGAACAGCGGGATAACCATGTGCGGATACACAACGACATCACGCAATGGCAGGAGAGGCAATTCGATGGTGGTCTTCATGATTTCGCCTCTACGGCGGCCATATGGCCGTAATCAGATGGAATTAAGCTTGAAACCAAGATGGGGGCTGCCTTGAAAAAAAACAAGCGCAAAGCGGATGTAAAAAACGACATAAAAAAAAAGAGGCCCGAAGGCCCCTTCTTTGTACCGGCAGACCGGGCGCTTACGCGTCAGGTGCAGCCTTGGCAGCCGGCTCACTGTTTTCGTAGATATACAGTGGCTTGGACTTGCCTTCGATCACGCTTTCATCGATCACGACTTTGCTCACCTCGGACTGCGAGGGGATTTCATACATCGTGTCGAGCAGCACACCTTCGAGAATCGAACGCAGGCCACGGGCACCGGTTTTACGTTCCAGGGCACGCTTGGCGACCGATTTCAGCGCGTCGGAACGGAATTCCAGATCCACGCCTTCCATCTCGAACAGCTTGGCATACTGTTTGGTCAGGGCATTTTTCGGCTCGGTGAGAATCTGCATCAGCGCAGCCTCATCCAGCTCGTCCAGCGTCGCGAGGACCGGCAGACGACCGACGAATTCCGGGATCAGACCGAACTTGACCAGGTCGTCAGGCTCGACTTCACGCAGGGACTCACCGACTTTCTTGCCTTCTTCCTTGCTGCGCACTTCTGCGTTGAAACCGATGCCACCCTTGGTGGAACGGTTCTGAATGACCTTCTCCAGACCGGAGAATGCGCCACCGCAGATGAACAGGATGTTGCGGGTATCAACCTGAAGGAATTCCTGCTGCGGATGCTTGCGGCCACCTTGCGGCGGAACCGAAGCGACCGTGCCTTCGATCAGTTTGAGCAAGGCCTGCTGCACGCCTTCCCCGGAAACGTCCCGGGTAATCGACGGGTTGTCGGACTTGCGGGAAATCTTGTCGATTTCGTCGATGTAGACAATGCCCATCTGGGCTTTCTCTACGTCGTAATCACACTTCTGCAGCAGCTTCTGAATGATGTTCTCGACGTCTTCACCCACATAACCCGCCTCGGTGAGGGTGGTTGCGTCGGCGATGGTGAACGGAACGTTCAGCAAGCGGGCCAGGGTTTCGGCCAGCAGGGTTTTACCGGAGCCTGTCGGGCCGATCAGCAGGATGTTGCTCTTGCCGAGTTCGACGTCGTCAGCCTTTTTGTCACGCTGGTTCAGACGCTTGTAGTGGTTGTACACCGCTACTGCCAGAACCTTTTTGGCACGTTCCTGACCAATTACATACTGATCAAGGATGCCGCTGATTTCTTTAGGCGAAGGCAATTTATGCGCGCTGCTTTCGGCCTGTGCTTCCTGCACCTCCTCGCGGATGATGTCATTGCACAGGTCGACGCACTCGTCGCAGATAAAGACCGAGGGGCCGGCAATCAATTTGCGCACTTCATGCTGGCTTTTGCCACAGAAGGAGCAATAGAGCAGCTTGCCGTTGTCCTCGCCGTTGCGGGTGTCAGTCATTCGTTCGATCCAAATCCGATAGGCTTGCAACACAAGATGAAGGCTATTGCGGGCTTTTTCAAGCCCGCCGCTGATCAGACGCGCCGACCAAGCCTATTTTGAGCTGCTTATTTTTAAGCTGGGCGCTGGTTGATCACTTCGTCGATCAGACCGTATTCCTTCGCAGCTTCTGCACTCATGAAGTTGTCGCGGTTGGTGTCGCGCTCGATTTCTTCAAGCGTACGGCCGCTGTGCTTGGCCATCAGCGTGTTCAGACGCTCGCGGATGAAGAGGATTTCCTTGGCATGGATTTCGATGTCCGATGCCTGTCCCTGGAAACCGCCCAGTGGCTGGTGAATCATCACGCGCGAGTTCGGCAGGCAGAAACGCTTGCCGGGTGCACCGGCCGTCAGCAGGAATGCGCCCATGCTGCACGCCTGACCGATACAAGTAGTCGATACGTTTGGCTTGATGAACTGCATGGTGTCGTAGATCGACATGCCCGCTGTCACCGAACCGCCCGGGGAGTTGATGTAAAGATGGATGTCCTTGTCCGGGTTTTCCGCTTCAAGGAACAGCAATTGCGCGCAAATCAGGTTGGCCATGTAATCCTCTACAGGACCCACCAGAAAGATCACTCGTTCCTTGAGAAGACGCGAGTAGATGTCATAGGCGCGCTCGCCACGAGCAGATTGCTCGACAACCATCGGGACCAGGCCGCCGGCGGCCTGGATATCAGAGTTCTGCTGAATATAGGAATTACGGAACATGCTCTGCAGTCACTCCCAAATAGTCATGTCTTGAATACGCATAAGCCAGCTCGAAGGCTGGCTTATGGTGTGTGCTTCTAACGCAAAAACAATCAGTCGGCTTTTGGAGCTTCTACCGGCTTGACCGCTTCTTCGTAAGAGACCGATTTGTCGGTCACGCTAGCTTTCTGCAGAACAGTATCCACAACTTGTTCTTCCAGCACAACCGAACGGACTTCGTTCAGTTGCTGCTCGTTCTTGTAGTACCAGGACACGACCTGCTCAGGCTCTTGGTAAGCCGAAGCCATTTCCTGAATCATTTCGCGAACGCGGGCTTCGTCTGGCTTCAGGTCGAACTGCTTGACCACTTCAGCAACGATCAGACCCAGTACAACGCGACGCTTGGCTTGTTCTTCGAACAGCTCGGCCGGCAGTTGGTCTGGCTTGATGTTGCCACCGAACTGCTGAACAGCCTGCACGCGCAGACGGTCAACTTCGTTGGACAGCAGAGCCTTAGGCACTTCGATCGGGTTGGTGGCCAGCAGACCGTCCATTACCTGATTCTTGACCTTGGATTTGATCGCCTGACGCAGTTCACGCTCCATGTTCTTGCGAACTTCGGTGCGGAAACCGTCGATGCCGCTTTCCTTGATGCCGAATTGAGCGAAGAACTCTTCGTTCAGCTCAGGCAGTTTTGGCTCGGAAACGGTATTTACAGTCACGGTGAACTCGGCGGTTTTGCCAGCCAGGTCCAGGTTCTGATAGTCCTCTGGGAAGGTCAGGTTCAGAACGCGCTCTTCGCCGGCTTTAGCACCAACCAGGCCTTCTTCGAAGCCAGGGATCATGCGGCCGGAACCCAGTACCAGCTGAGTGCCCTTGGCGGAACCGCCAGCGAACACTTCGCCGTCAACCTTGCCAACGAAATCGATGTTCAGCTGGTCTTCGTTCTGGGCAGCGCGATCGGCTACTTCAAAACGGGTGTTCTGCTTGCGCAGGATGTCCAGCATCTTGTCCAGATCGGCGTCAGCCACGTCAGCGCTCAGGCGCTCGACGGTGATGCCTTCGAAGCCGGCAACGGTGAACTCAGGGAACACTTCGAATACGGCTACGTATTCCAGGTCCTTGCCAGCTTCGAGCGACTTAGGCTCGATCGACGGCGAACCGGCCGGGTTCAGCTTCTGCTCAACCACAGCTTCGTAGAAGGAGGACTGGATCACGTCGCCGATCGCTTCCTGGCGCGCATCAGCACCGAAACGGCGCTTGATTTCGCTCATTGGCACTTTGCCTGGACGGAAGCCAGCAATCTTGGCCTTTTGGGCAGTCTGCTGCAGACGCTTGTTGACCTGAGTCTCGATGCGCTCAGCCGGCACGGTGATGCTCATGCGGCGCTCAAGAGCAGTAGTATTTTCAACAGAAACTTGCATGGATATTCCTCGTTGCACAGACGTTAGCCGGCCGTTTCCGACCCAAGAATCAAGGGCAAGCATTCTAGTAGGTCAAACTCAAGAAGTCACCCTACTGAAAACGGGTAAAAAAACAGCAGGCCATTTGAAGGCGGGGACAAACGGTTGCGCCTCGCCCTGTTAGCAAATACAGCCAATTCAAGCCAGGGCTCCGCGCCAACCTCTTCTATATATAGAGGCGGTTGAATCATCTCCCTGACAGCCGACCTCGCAAGCAAGACCGGCAGGCAGCGCAGCATCATCGAGCAACATTGATACGACGAAGCACCCTGCCCTGCGACCCGAAACCTGCAGCCGCCAAAATCCGAAACCGTAAAACAAAAAAGGCGCCAGACTGTTAAATCTGGCGCCTTTCGGAATATGGGGTGGACGATGGGGATCGAACCCACGACAACGGGAGTCACAATCCCGTGCTCTACCAACTGAGCTACGCCCACCATATTGCGTGCCAAAGAAGCCAAACAACTTCTTTGTAGAACTTCACCCGGCCAACGGCATGAATGAAGCTTTGATTGGTGCGGATGAAGAGACTCGAACTCTTACGCCTCGCGGCGCTGGAACCTAAATCCAGTGTGTCTACCAATTCCACCACATCCGCGGATGAAGCTTTTTAAAGCAAAGGCGCCAGACTGTTACATCTGGCGCCTTTCGAAATATGGGGTGGACGATGGGGATCGAACCCACGACAACGGGAGTCACAATCCCGTGCTCTACCAACTGAGCTACGCCCACCATATCGCGTTACTTGTGCCAATGCTGCCTAATGGCGCACCCGGCAGGACTCGAACCTGCGACCATCCGCTTAGAAGGCGGATGCTCTATCCAGCTGAGCTACGGGCGCCTTGTTAGCTGTACCCTTGGAGGACTACAAACTAAGTGCTTTCCAGTCTCGCAAAACGTTGATTTCGCTCGACCTTCTTAACCAGTGCTAGGCTGTGCCCGACAAGTGCGACGAATAGTATAGAGCGACCTGAAGGTCGTCAAATCCTTTTTGAAAAAAATTCATTTAATTAAAGGGCTTAGGGGAATTTGCTGACCAAGCGCCTTTGCCCTCACCGTTTGACATGCGAGAATGCGTTCTCTTTTTTTCCCCTCTCGATGGTTAATCACGCGCAATGACTGCACAACTAATCGACGGCAAATCAATCGCCGCCAGCCTGCGCCAGCAGATCGCCCAACGGGTAGCCGAACGTCGCGAGCAAGGCTTGCGCACTCCCGGCCTCGCGGTGATCCTGGTCGGCAGCGATCCTGCCTCTCAGGTTTATGTCTCGCACAAGCGTAAAGACTGTGAAGAGGTCGGCTTCCTCTCTCAAGCCTACGACCTGCCTTCCGAAACCACTCAAGAAGCGCTGACCGATCTGATCGATCGACTGAACGACGACCCGGCAATCGACGGCGTTCTGCTTCAACTTCCCCTGCCGGAGCACCTGGACGCCTCCAAACTGCTGGAGCGCATCCGCCCGGACAAGGACGTCGACGGTTTCCATCCTTATAACGTCGGCCGTCTGGCCCAGCGCATTCCGCTGCTGCGCCCGTGCACCCCGAAGGGCATCATGACCCTGCTGGAAAGCACCGGTGCCGATCTGTACGGGATGGACGCAGTCGTTGTCGGCGCTTCCAACATCGTCGGTCGCCCGATGGCGATGGAACTGCTGCTGGCCGGTTGCACCGTGACCGTCACCCACCGCTTCACCAAGGATCTGGCCGGCCACGTCGGCCGCGCCGATCTGGTGGTCGTGGCCGCCGGCAAGCCGGGCCTGGTCAAGGGCGAGTGGATCAAGGAAGGCGCGATCGTGATCGACGTCGGCATCAACCGTCAGGACGACGGCAAACTGGTCGGTGACGTCGTTTATGAAACCGCCCTGCCCCGCGCTGGCTGGATCACTCCGGTCCCGGGCGGCGTCGGTCCGATGACCCGCGCCTGCCTGCTGGAAAACACCCTCTACGCGGCAGAAACCCTGCACGCCTGAGTCGCGTTTTCCACACTCCGAGAACCCCGCCTTGTGCGGGGTTTTTCATGCCCTCGAAAAAACCTTTACCGTTCGCCGGAAACCCCTATTTTTACAGGGCTTTTCACGACTTTTTCATGCCCTTCAAACAACCATCGACAGTTCTTCAGCCATACTCCTAAAATGCGTCGTTTTTACGACACAGGCCGTTACAAAATACGGCATTTCCAACCTTCATGAGTTCGCCCGCGTGAATATTCGTCTGTCCATCCTGAGCCTGGTTTTTGCATTTTCAGGCACGCTCCTCACGCCAACGGTCAACGCCGCCGAAACCACCGCGGCCCCTCGAGACGCTTCGCAATTGAAGATCGCCTCCGGCAGCGCCCTGCTGATGGATCTGCAGACCAACAAAGTCATTTATTCCAGCAACCCGGACGTGGTGGTGCCCATCGCTTCCGTGAGCAAGTTGATGACCGGTTTGGTAGTGGTTGAAGCGCACCAGAACATGGACGAATGGATTGACGTCGACATCAGCCGCACACCGGAAATGAAAGGCGTGTTTTCCCGCGTCAAACTGCGAAGCGAACTGCCCCGCCGCGAGATGCTGCTGATTGCCCTGATGTCCTCGGAAAACCGCGCCGCCGCCAGCCTGGCTCACCACTACCCGGGCGGTTACGCTGCATTCATCGCCGCAATGAACGCCAAGGCCAAGGCGCTGGGCATGACCAGCACGCATTTTGTGGAACCTACCGGTCTGTCGGAGCGCAACGTTTCCACCGCTCGCGACCTGAGCAAGCTGCTAGTGGCTGCGCATAAACAGCCGCTGCTCATCGAGCTGACCACCACCAAGGAAAAGACCGTTTCGTTCCGTAAACCCAATTACACCCTGGGTTTCCGCAACACCGATCACCTGGTCAACAAGGCCGACTGGGATATTCGCATCACCAAAACCGGCTTCACCAACCCGGCCGGCCACTGCCTGGTACTGGTGACCCGCATGGCCAACCGCCCCGTCGCCTTGGTGATTCTCGACGCGTTCGGCAAATACACCCATTTCGCCGATGCCAGCCGCATCCGCAGCTGGGTGGAAACCGGCAAGAGTGCCAACGTCCCGGCCGTGGCTCAGCAATACAAGGCCGACAAGAACCTCAAGAGTCGCCAGAGCGGCGTGATCGAAGCCTCCAAATAATCCGTCACCCATGAAAAAGCCCCGAATCGTCGGGGCTTTTTCATTTATGCACTCAGTCGTTGGGCAACGGCATCTTGTCGTCATCGGGAATGCCGTCACCGGCACTCGGGTCGCGCGAATGCTCTGGCGTGACCACCGCCGGACGCGCCAGCGGATCGCGCATGGGGCTGTCCGGATCCAGCACCGGATCAACTTCCGGCTCAGGGGTGGTGGGCACACTGTCAGGTTTGTGGTCGTCGAAACTCGAATCGGTACTCATATGCACCTCGCTTAAGGCTTGAGATCAGCCAAGGGATCGTAAGGCTTGGCCGGACGCTTGGGATCATCGCCCGGCTGCACATCCTTCGGCGCCTTCGCCGGGCCAATCGGATCGACTTGCGGATCGTCCAGATCAGGCGAGTCCGGATCGAAGCCCAGATCGTCGCCACTGCCATGTTCGGAAGAATGCGGCCCACTGGGTGAATTGGGGATTGCCATGTTCATCTCCTGATACCAGGCCCGTAAAACACGGGACGCTACAGTTCAGAAGCGCATCCCCCGCCAGGGTGCCCGACAAGCGACGAACGGAACCTCAATCCGCCGCCAGCGCCTTCCTCGCCTGCGCCGCTTCTCGCTCCTGGCCGGCTTGCGCCAGTGCATCGGCGGCCTTAAGCCAGCGCTGTTGATCGACCGCTGCCGGAATCTGCGTCGGTTTCTGGATCAACACTGCCCAGCCGCCGGATTTTTCGAGGGCTGACTCAAACGAGCTGAAGCTCATCAATTCACGGCGATTCATCCCGGCGCGCAGCAGCACCTTTTGCCTCAAGCGGTCATAGCCCGACAGGATCGCGTAACGCGGCTCCGCCCAAAACGCCGATCCCTCGCTGAAACGCACCATCACCGGATACCCGGCCGCCACTTGAGTCAGCAGCGCCGGCAGATTGCTGTCCAGCGGATACACGACCATGCCGTATTCACGTGCGAGGTCCTGTAAATTCTGTTGCAACTTGTCCTCGGCGCCCGGCAAGTGCAGCGGTTTTTCCAGCAGACCCGGCGTGATCACGATGCCCTGCTGCGACAGCAGGCTGGCCAGCACTTGCGGCCCACTTTGATAGGCCTCACCGCGATAGAAGGTGCCGCTGAGCTCGACCCGCTCCGGCAGGCGCTTGACCTCTGGCGCCACACTGCCCGCACACCCCACCAATGCTGTCACGCAACCGGCCACCAGCAGCGCCGCGCGAATCCGGGAAAATAGCTGCACCATCGTCACTCTCTTGATCAGTTACCGGTCATCGTGTTCCGGCTTGGTCGAGGATCATAGGACGGCGCCACGCTGCGGTATAGCCCAAAGCGGCAGATGCATCGGTTGCATAGAGCGAACTGATTGGTCACCACCGACCTTTGGTCAATAGCCTGAAACACGCCAGCGACTAGACTGTCACTCAGACAAGAGCCAAAGAAAGAGCGCCCGACGCAGGGCAAAGAGGAGGCACAGATGAGCCTGACCATGACCATCGTCATGCTGATTGCCGGCTGGCTGGCCGTTGCCGCCGCCATGCTGTGGGGCGTGTTGCGGATTTCCCGCCGCCATCACCACCCGGTACAACCTGCACCGACCAGGAAGATCGAGAAACACGACGCCCGTCACGCCACCGCGCACTGACTTTCCGTAACCGACACAAACAAAAAGGCCGCCTGGACTCTCGCGAGTTCAGGCGGCCTTTGGTTTTCCAGCGTTTACGCTTCGGCAGTCAGTTTCTTCTGCTTGGCACGGCGCGACATCATGTTCAGCACTTCAATCGCAGCCGAGAACGCCATGGCGGCATACACATAACCTTTTGGTACGTGGGCGCCGAAGCCTTCGGCGATCAGCGTCATGCCGATCATGATCAGGAAGCCCAGAGCCAGCATCACCACCGTCGGGTTGTCGTTGATGAACTTGGCCAGCGGATCAGCCGCAAACAGCATCACCAATACCGAGACAACAACTGCAATCACCATGATCGGCAAGTGTTCGGTCATGCCGACAGCGGTAATGATGCTGTCGATCGAGAACACCATGTCCAGCATCAGGATCTGCCCGATGGCGGCGGCGAAGCCCAGGGTCACCTTCGACGTCGCGGTCTTCGGATCTTCCGGCGCCGGGTCCATGCTGTGATGGATCTCCGTGGTGGCTTTCCACAACAGGAACAGGCCGCCGGCGATCAGGATCATGTCTTTCCAGGAGAACGCGTGGCCGAGGATCTCGATGACCGGCGCGGTCAGCTGAACGATGAACGCGATGGTGCTCAACAAGGCCAGACGCATGATCAGCGCCATGCCGATCCCCAGACGACGAGCCTTCTGCCGGTACTGCTCGGGCAATTTGTTGGTCAGGATCGAGATAAAGATCAGGTTATCGATGCCAAGCACGATCTCCATCACCACCAGTGTGGCCAAGGCAATCCAGGCGGTCGGGCTGGCGGCGAGTTCTAACAGATATTCCATGGGTCAGTCCTGACTCTGTGTAAGACGGTTTAGATTTCCTGGGAGGACGATTCGGATTTTTCTTCGTCGTCTTTCGGTTCTTTCTTGCTGATCAGATTGCCGGTGGCATCGCTGAGCGCCTCTTCGGCAGCTTTATGCGTGTCGTCGATGGCTTGCTTGGCCGCTTCAGCCGCCTGCCCCATCAGTTGCTGGGCGCTCTTTTCGGCCTGGTCGCAACCGGCCAGTACCAGTAAAGACGCGATCAACAACGCCGTAGTTTTTAGTTTCATGATGCTTCCCTCGATAGAACAGACAGCGCCGTACAGACCGGCCGTCGATGGCTGGGCATTCTAGGTAGACAAACACTTCAGGAAAATTCGTATTTTTAGCGGCTATACTTCGATTTATACGAACTGTATTTGACGGACCGAACCCCATGCTCAATTACCGACAACTGCATTACTTCTGGGTGGTGGCCAAGACCGGCAGCATCGTGCGCGCCTGCGAGCAACTGAACCTGACGCCGCAGACCATCAGCGGGCAGATTTCCCTGCTCGAACAGACCTATGGCATCGAGTTGTTTCAACGGGTCGGCCGGCAATTAGAGCTCACCGAGGCCGGGCGCCAGGCCCTGCCCTACGCCGAGCAAATGTTCCAGCTCGGCGGCGAACTGGAGCTGATGCTGCGCGCCCAGCCCAATGAACAGCAGATCCTGTTCCGGGTCGGCGTGGCGGATGTGGTGCCCAAATCCATCGTCTATCGCCTGATCGCGCCGACCATGGAATTGAGCGAGCCACTGCGCATCACCTGCCGCGAAGACAAACTCGAACGCCTGCTGGCGGATCTGGCGATCCAGCGTCTGGACCTGGTGATCTCCGACAGCCCGATGCCCTCGCACCTGGACATCAAGGGCTACAGCCAGAAACTCGGGGAATGCGGGATCAGTTTCTTCGCCACCGCCGAACTGGCAGCGCAATACGGACAGGATTTCCCGCGCAGCCTGCACGGTGCACCACTATTGATCCCCGGCGCGGAAACCGTGGTGCGCAGCCGTTTGCAGCGCTGGTTCGCCGAGCAGCAGATTCAGCCAAGGATTGTCGGGGAGTTCGATGACAGCGCTTTGATGCAGGCGTTCGGCCAATCCGGCAGCGGGATTTTCATTGGCCCGAGCGTGATTGCCGATGAGGTGAAGCGCCAGTACGGCGTCGAGTTGATCGGCCAGACCGACGCGGTGAGCGAGTCGTTCTACGCGATCTCGGTGGAGCGCAAGGTCAAGCACCCCGGCATCAAAGCGATTACCGAAGGTGCCCGACGCGAGCTGTTTACAGCGTTTTAAGCCGGAGCGCAGACGTCGCGCGGCTTGAGCACCATCAACACCATGGCGAGGAAAATCGACAGCAGAATGAACCCGGCAGCGGCGAAGCCCACAAAGCCGAGGCCGGCGCTGTCGATCACTCGACCGCCAATGATCGCGCCCAGACCAATCCCGAGGTTGGCCCCGGCAATGTTCAGCGACGCGGCGAAGGCCGGCGCTTCCGGTGCGGCTTTCATCAAGCGCACGTGACTGACCAGAAACAGCGCCGCCTGAGTCACGCCCCAGATGCCCATCGCCGCCGCCAGACCCAGCGACGAATTGATGTTCGGCACCAGCGCCACCATCCCCGGGATCATGAACGCGCAGAACATCACCGAGGCCATCAGCGGATGACGATCCACCGCACGACCACCCAACGAGTTGCCGATCAGACCGACCGCACCAAAGCCCATCAGGCACCAGCCGACCACGGTGCCATTGAAGCCGGCCAGACGCTCGAGGATGTCCGCCAGATAGGTGTAGGCGGTGAACATGCCGCTGAACACCAGGATCGACAGCAGCACATGGCCCAGCATCAGCGGGCTGCGCAGGATCTTGAACTGCGAAGCGAAACTGACCTGATGCTGGTGCAGACTGGTTTTCGGCAGATAGACAAACAGCAGCAGCGCCTTGGCGAACGCGATCACCGCCAGAATGGCGAACGCACTGCGCCAGCCGAACGCATCGGAAATCAGCGTGCCGACCGGAATGCCGAACACGGTGGCGCAGACGATGCCGAAGCCGATCTTGGCGATCGCGCGACCGGCGAAGTCCGGGCCGACGATGTCCACCGCCGTTTCACTGGCCAGCGCCCAGAACACCGGCAGCCCCAGCGCCGGGATCAGTCGGGCAATCGCCATGACCCAGATGTTCGGCGCCAATGCCGCGACGGTATTGGCCAGACCGAACATGATCAGGATGGTGATGAACAGTTTGCGGCGCTCGAAGCGGGCGAAATATGCGGTCAAGAAAGGACCGAACATCGCCACGGTGAAAGCGAATAGAGTCACCAGCAGCCCGGCCTGCGGGATGGTGACGGCCAGGTCGCGAGCAATCGCCGGCAGCAGGCCGACGATGACGAACTCCGTGGTCAGCACCGTGAACCCGGCGGCGGACAACAGAAGGATGGGCAACAGCATGAGGAACTCCAGCAAAACGACGACACCAGCGTTAACCCGAGGGCCCGCTGGCAGAACTTGAAAATAAGGATGCGCAATCTTAACAGAGTGTTTCCCGAGTGACTTGCACAAACCTGTCTAAGTTGCAGAGGGATCCGGTGGCAGATCGTCACAGGTCTGAAGGATCCGGACGACGCTGTGATAAAGTCCGCGCCCTGCAAAACGTACACCCTGTTCAACCACCCGTTTAACGGTGTGGCTGGCGCGTCAGTCCTTTCGGTTTGTGTCCGTGGCCTGCCCCCGATCAATCGCCCGGATCACGTAACCTTGCACCCTATAAAAACAGAGATGCCGTTATGACCGCTTCATCCCCTTCTCTATTGCAACGTCTTAAAAGCCTTAGCCTGGTCACCCAGATCCTGATCGGCCTGATTGCCGGCATCGCCCTTGCGCTGTTCGCGCCGGAAGCGGCCAAAGGCACAGCCTTCATCGGCAAAGTGTTCGTCTCGGCCCTGAAAGCCGTGGCGCCTATCCTGGTGTTCGTGCTGGTCATGGCCTCGATCGCCAACCACAAGCACGGCCAGGAAACCCACATCCGGCCGATCCTGTTCCTTTACCTGCTGGGCACCTTCGCCGCTGCCGTGGTCGCGGTGATTGCCAGCATGATGTTCCCGTCGCATCTGGTGCTGTCCACCGACAATATCGCCGTAAGCGCGCCGGGCGGCATCAGTGAAGTGCTGCAAAGCCTGTTGCTGAGCGTGGTCGACAATCCGGTGAGCGCACTGATGAACGCCAACTTCATCGGCATTCTGGCCTGGGCCATCGGCATGGGCGTGGCGATCCGGCACGCCGGTGACACTACACGCGAAGTGCTGGGTGATCTGTCCAACGGCGTGACAGTGATTGTCCGGGTCGTGATCCGTTTTGCGCCGCTGGGTATTTTCGGCCTGGTGGCATCGACCCTGGCCACCTCCGGATTTGGTGCATTGATCGGTTACGCGCACCTGCTGGCGGTGCTGCTCGGCTGCATGCTGTTCGTGGCGCTGGTGATGAACCCGTTGATCGTGTTCTGGAAGCTGCGTCGCAATCCGTACCCGCTGACGCTCCAGTGCCTGCGTGAAAGCGGCATCACTGCGTTTTTCACCCGCAGCTCGGCGGCGAACATTCCGGTCAACCTGGAATTGAGCAAGCGCCTGGGCCTGCATGAAGACACCTACTCGGTGTCGATCCCGCTCGGCGCCACCATCAACATGGCGGGTGCGGCGATCACCATCACCGTGCTGACCCTCGCCGCCGTGCACACCTTGGGTATCGCCGTGGACATCCCGACCGCGATCCTGCTCAGCGTCGTCGCTGCGATCTGCGCCTGCGGTGCCTCGGGCGTGGCCGGTGGTTCGCTGCTGCTGATCCCGCTGGCGTGCAGCCTGTTCGGCATCCCGAGCGAAATCGCCATGCAGGTGGTGGCCGTCGGTTTCATCATCGGCGTGCTGCAGGATTCGGCCGAGACGGCGCTGAACTCCTCCACCGACGTGCTGTTCACCGCCGCCGCGTGCCTGGGCGAAGAGCAGAAAGCCCAGCGTCCGGCGTAAAAACCCGGCGCAACAAAAAGCCCGCCAAGGCGTAAACCTTGGCGGGCTTTTTGTTGAAGAACGTTTTAGAACGCGCCCATGTAATCGCGCTTGCCTACTTCCACACCGTTGTGACGCAGCAATGCGTAGGTGGTGGTGACGTGGAAGAAGAACTGCGGCAGGCCGTAGCTCAGCAGGTAAGCCTGGCCACTGAAGCGCTTCTCTTTCGGGGTGCCCGGGCGAGTCACGATCTCGATGCCTTCCTTGCCATTGATCTGCTCTGGCTTGATCTCGCCGATGAAGGCCAGAACCTTGGCGATCAGCGCTTGCAGTTCGGCGAAGGTGGTTTCGGTGTCGTCATATTTCGGGATTTCGATTTCGGCCAGACGCGAGGACACGCCCTTGGCGAAGTCCACGGCGATCTGCACCTGACGCACCAGCGGGAACATGTCCGGGTACAGACGCGCTTGCAGGAAGGCGTTCGGGTCGATGTTTTTCTCGGTGGCGTGGGCTTCAGCCTTTTTCAGCACATCGCTCAGGGCGTTGAGCATTTGTTGAAAAACCGGGACGGATGCGGCGTACAGGGAAATGGTCATGGCAGTCTCACGTGGTGGCTGGTTGAATCGTGGGGGCGATTATAGCCATGCTCGCAGGGCGGCGCGGCTTGTCTTTTATCCAGCAAGGATTAGGCTAGGCGCCTTCGACTGCAGAGGGAACGCGCGATGACCACCGAATTTGAAACCCGCTCCGACGAACCTCGGCTCAACGCCACGGAAATCCGCATTCTGGGCTCGTTGATCGAGAAACAGGCCACCAGCCCGGAAACCTACCCGTTGACCCTCAACGCGCTGGTGCTGGCCTGCAACCAGAAAACCAGCCGGGAACCGGTGATGAACCTGACCCAGGGCCAGGTCGGCCAGAGCCTGCGCGCTCTCGAAAGCCGCGGTTTCGCCAAACTGGTGATGGGCAGTCGCGCCGACCGCTGGGAGCACAAGGTCGACAAGGCGCTGGAGCTGGTGCCGGCGCAATTGATTCTGACCGGATTGATGTTCCTGCGCGGCCCGCAGACCGTCAACGAACTGCTGACCCGCAGCGGTCGCATGCATGAGTTTGAAGATTCAGAACAAGTGGTGCATCAGCTGGAACGCCTGATCGCCCGGGAGCTGGCGGTATTGATTCCACGTCAGGCCGGCCAGCGCGAAGATCGCTACACCCACGCACTGGGCGATCCGGCGGACATCGAGGCGATTATCGCGGCGCGGCAGAGTCCGAGTGATCGCGGGGCTGCCAGCGGCGTGTCAGTGGAGCGCATCGAAGAGCTGGAAGCGCGGATTGCAGCACTGGAAGAGCGTCTGGCCCGCCTCGAAGAATAAGCGCACCGGGGCGGCGTTATTCGCCGTCCCAGTAATCCACCCCGTCCGCCTGCCGCGCCACCGCGACGAATCCCGAGGCATTGCCTTCGGCATCGACGCTGAAGTTGTCCATCACCGCGTATTTGTTCGAATCCGGGTACTCGCAGATTTCCGGTTGCTGCTGGGTGCTGACCGCCAGATAGCGCAGCTCCGCAGCACTGGTATTGATGATCTGATGCGCGGCTTCCGGGCCGCCCGGCGGACAGGCGATCACGTCACCGGCGCGGATCGGGAAACGTTCGGCGCCGAGGCGCACCTCCCCTTCCCCGGCCACCACGTAAAACATTTCCTCATTGACCCGATGACTGTGAAACGGACTGCCGCGCATGCCCGGCGGCAGCGCATACAGACGATATCCGAGCTTCTGCGCGCCCAATTGCTGGCCGACCCGGGCGAACCGTTGCTGATAACGCCCGGCGGTTTCGCCCTCGGGGGACAGGGCTTCGGGAAGCGGTTCGAGTTCGACGTCATTCAGGTTGAGAATGGGCGGATGCATGCAAACCTCGGCTTTTGTGATGGGCAAGTCTGTGCTTGCTGATCCGGCAGTATAGGCAACGACAAATCCGGGCGAATATGCCGTTGCTCAGGCTCCATCAGCTACGGGCAAACGCCACCGCCGCATCGAACTGCTCGACAGTCGGCCGCACGCCGGTGTACAGCACGAACTGCTCCAGCGCCTGGATCGCTATCACTTCCAGCCCGGTGATCACTTTTTTGCCTTCGGCACGACCGCGCACGATCAGCGAGGTTTCCGAGGGGATCGCCACCACATCGAACACGGTGTCGGCAGACTTGATCACATCCACCTCAAAAGAAAGCTGACCCGCTTCCGGACCGCCATCCATCCCGACCGGAGTTACGTTGATCAACATCTGCGGGCGCTCGTCACCCAGTTCCGCCTGCCAGCGATAGCTCAGGGAATCCGCCAGCGCGCGGCCGGCGCGCTCGTTGCGGGCCACGATCAAACCATTTTTGTAACCGCCATCGCGCAAGGCACTGGCCACAGCCTTGGCCATGCCGCCGCTGCCGCGCAGGGCGAAAGTCGTGTCCTTCGGCACCGCGTGGGTTTCCAGCAACTGAGCAATGGCGATGTAATCGGTGTTGTAGGCCTTGAGATGGCCGTTGGTGTTGACGATGGTGTTGATCGACTGGATCGCCGCCGCCGAAGCATCCAGTTCATCGACCAGCGCAATGCAGGCTTCCTTGAACGGCATCGACACGCCGCAACCGCGAATCCCCAGCGCGCGGATCCCGCCGACCGCACCGGGAAGGTCCTGGCTGCTGAACGCCTTGTAGTAGAAATTCAGACCCAGTTGTTCATACAAATGGTTATGAAAACGCAGACCGAAATTCCCGGGACGCCCAGACAGGGACATGCACAATTGGGTGTCTTTGTTGGGGTTCATCTGCATGGGAGGCTCCTTCGAATGCACTTTCGGATGGACGGGATTAGCCAGGCCATCGGGTTCTGAACGATCATAAGGCGGTCTGTTCCGGGCATCACAGCCGATGCCGGAAATCCGGTAAACAAACCGGTACAGACCTTACACAAAATTTACCTAGCGGCCGTGCTGTTTTTCAAAATGTTGCTGTCTTAGAAGTATCCCCGCGCCATCCCGAGCCTGTTGCAGGTTCGGACGCCGGGTCGAAGAACCGAGGAATTATCATGATTCGTAAACTCCCCATCGTGGCCTTGTTGATTGGTGCATTCGCGATCACGGGTCAGGCAGAAGCCCACGGCGGTGGCTGGCAGGGCCCGGCGGTATTTGGTGCGATCGTCGGCTCGGCCATCATCGGCTCGGCGCTCATCAACCAGGATCGGCCGGTGTACGTCCAACAGCCTGTTTACGCTCAACCGGCACCGGTCTACGTGCAGCAACCGCCGCCACCGGTCTACTACCAGCCGGCCCCGGTTTATGTGCAGCAACCGGTCTACGTCCAACCGGCCCCGGTCTATTACGGCCCGCCGCGCGGTTATTACGGCCGGCCACACTATTACGGTGGCCCGCGCTGGTAACCGGCACACGAAGCCCCGCTTGAGAGCGGGGCTTTTTATTGCTCGCAGATTATTGCCCACGGAAAAGCCAACCGTCCGTCGGCCAAGGTCTGAAAAAATCTCGCCAAAGTCGCTGTGGGGACAGTTTGAACCGTTAAAGTCGGCATGATGGACTCGACCGTCGGGGGCAAAATACAAACGGTCATCTATTTGTCATGACGGAACCGCACTCTGAATCCGTCCGCATACAACAGGTTGATAACAACAAGGACGACTTGAATGCCTACACAGAATCCACACCGCATCGTCGGTTTATGCACCTCGAGCAAGGTCTACAACGCCCTGACCGAACTCAAGCACCTGGAAGGCCACCGCACGGCGAAGTTTCTCTCGCTACTGGCGGAAAACCTGGTGCGCAAGGGTTTTCTCAACGAACACGAGATTGTGCACATGCTCGATCAAGTGGTGGATTGAGCCAGTCCTCACTGGCATCAATGACCACTATCGAAAGCGTTGATTGTTCCTGAAAAGGCCAATTCCCTAAGGTAGCTCCATAGATTGATGGAGGTACTTCTCATGGCTCAGGTTCAAATCATGTCCGTTATCGGCAGCGCCGTTCCCGCATCGCTCAGAGAGCTGGGCTTGCTCGCCTGCTGGTATCTGGTTCGCGACGGCGAGCCGGTCAGCGGCCCGCTCACGTCCTTGCCGGCCGCCCAGGCACTGTCACAGCAACTGGTCAACGATCCGTTCAAGGCCTAAGGCAGCTGCACTTTCGGTTTGCTCTCGATGAACAGCGCCCAGCTCGACATGAACAGGGCCGCGATCAGCGGCCCGATCACAAAGCCGTTGAGCCCGAAGACGGCCAATCCGCCCAGGGTCGAGATCAGGATCATGTAGTCCGGCATCCGGGTGTCCTTGCCCACCAGGATCGGGCGCAACAGGTTATCCACCAGACCGATCACGAATACCCCGAACAACCCCAGCACCACCCCCTGCCAGATCATCCCGCTGAGCAGAAAGTACGCCGCGACCGGTACCCAGACAATTCCCGCCCCCACCGCCGGCAGCAACGACAGAAACGCCATCAGCACCGCCCAGAGCAATGAGCTGGGAATGTCGAGAAACCAGAAAATCGCCCCGCCCAGCGCACCCTGCGTGATCGCCACCAGCAGATTGCCCTTCACCGTCGCGCGCACCACCCGATTGAATTTCAGCTGCAAACGACGTTTGTGATGCTCCTCGAGCGGTATCGCCGTGCGCACCTTGCGCGCCAGTTCGGCGCCGTCGCGCAGGAAGAAAAACAACAGGTACAACATGATGAAAAAACTCACCACGAATTCGAACGTGCCCTGGCCGAAACTGAACGCCTGGCTTGCCAGCACCTGACTGCCCTGCATGGAAGCCTTGACGATCTTCTCGCGCAAGGCATTGAGTTCACCCATGCCGAAGCGGTCGAGCAAGTGTTGAAAGTAAGGCGGCAGGCTGTGCTTGAACTGCGCCAGATAGGCGCCGATATCGAGCTTGCCGCTCTCGATATTGTCGTAAAGCGTCGCCCCTTCCTGCACCAGCAGCACGCTGATGACGATCACCGGCAGGATCGCGATCACCAGGCAGATGCTCAAAGTACACAGCGATGTGAGATTGCGTTGCCAGCCGAATTTCAGTTGCAACTGGCGCTGCATCGGTGCGAACAGGATGCCGAGGATCACCGCCCAGAACACCGCGCCGTAGAACGGCAGCAGGATCCAGATAAAAGCGACCGTCACCAGAAACAGCAGCACGGTGAGGGATTTGAATTGCAGACTCTTTTGGTTCATGTCCGGTCCAGGTCAGTCAGGCGCCACCCGCGCCCGTCCCGTTTAGTCAGCCAGCGTCAGCGCGAGTGCCCTGTTTCTTCATGGAGCATAGATCCAGATCAATAAACCCTCGGCGCAACTGCTCTACCCTGCCGCGCTTTTGCGACCGACGCCGCCATGACGACCTCCTTCACCCCCGAACTGCTCGCCCCCGCCGGCACCCTGAAAAACATGCGCTACGCCTTCGCCTACGGGGCCGATGCAGTGTATGCCGGCCAGCCGCGCTACAGCCTGCGGGTGCGCAACAACGAGTTCGATCACGCCAATCTCGCGCTCGGCATCCGTGAAGCCCAGGCCCAGGGCAAGCGCTTCTACGTGGTGGTCAACATCGCGCCGCACAACGCCAAGCTGAAGACCTTCCTCAAGGATCTTGCACCAGTGATCGAGATGGCGCCGGATGCGCTGATCATGTCCGACCCCGGACTGATCATGCTGGTACGCCGACACTTTCCGCACATGCCAATCCACCTGTCGGTGCAGGCCAACACGGTGAACTGGGCGAGTGTCGAGTTCTGGCAGCAACAAGGGCTGAGCCGAATCATCCTGTCCCGTGAACTGTCGCTCGAAGAGATCGGCGAAATCCGCGAACAAGTGCCGGGCATGGAGCTGGAAGTGTTCGTCCACGGCGCACTGTGCATGGCCTACTCCGGCCGCTGCCTGCTCTCGGGTTACATGAACAAGCGCGACGCCAATCAGGGCACCTGCACCAACGCCTGCCGCTGGAAATACTCGGCGCAGGAGGCCACTGAAAACCAGCTCGGCGAGATCGTGCAGACCTTCGAACCGCAACCGACCCTCGGCCTCGGCGCCCCCACCGATCAGGTGTTCCTGTTGCAGGAAGCCAACCGTCCCGGCGAACTGATGCCGGCCTTCGAAGACGAACACGGCACCTACATCATGAACGCCAAGGACCTGCGCGCGGTACAGCACGTCGAACGCCTGACCCGCATGGGCGTGCACTCACTGAAGATCGAAGGCCGGACCAAATCGCACTTCTATTGCGCACGCACCACCCAGGTCTATCGCCGGGCCATCGACGATGCGGTGGCCGGCCGCGAATTCAACCGCAGCCTGATGACCGATCTGGAATCCCTCGCCCAGCGCGGCTACACCGAAGGTTTCCTGCGCCGCCATGTGCATGACGAATACCAGAACTATCAGAACGGCAGCTCAGTGTCGGAGCGTCAGCAGTTTGTGGGTGAACTGACCGGCGAGCGCCGGGATCGACTGGCCGAGGTCAAGGTGAAAAACCGCTTCGCACTGGGCGATCATCTGGAACTGATGACGCCCAAGGGCAACTTCCATTTTGATCTGCATGAACTGCAGAACCTGAAAGGTGAAGCCATCGACGTGGCGCCGGGGGACGGGCACACGGTGTACCTGCCGATTCCGGATGCGGTGGATTTGCGCTTCGGGTTATTGATGCGGGATATCGGCGCCGCCTAATTATCCAATCCGCCCTACTCAGAGTAGAAACCTCCAATCGGGCAAGGCGACATGGATGGCGGCCATCAAGACTTGTCGAGTAACGCCGATAAACAGAGAGATCAAAAAACACTTCCCTTGCCAGGAATCGATCACAAAATGACGGCGGGGCAACCAAGTGCTTGGCCTACAAGGAGCGTTATCCAATGCTAGACCTCATATACATCGTCGAAGACCAGCCTGCATCCGCCCCCTCTGAAATAGATGACTCACGCTACACCCCAAACTTCACACTCTCAGGTCAAGACCCTGCGCTCCTGAGTGCAAAACCCAACTATTCAGGGCCAACTGCGGCTGCGCTAGCGGCCCTGTCCGCGTCGTCATTCCTGACTCCTATGCTGCCAATTTCTCTGATAGCTGGCGCCGCTGCAGCGGGTGCAGCAAGCATTGGCGGATCGCTTTTCACAAAAGATCGCAGTGCCACACCCGAGCAACCGCTCCCAGTCATAACAGAGGAATCACGTTCGCTCGCAGCGTACATACGACACCATTCGTTGTCCCGCAGCCAAGCAAAAGACGCTGGATATCGCTTCCAGCCTGGGCACCCCGTTGTTGGCAAGGCGTACCGTAAACACCCACTGAATGACTACCCAAATCCGGAAAATGGGAAACTGTACATCCCAAGCGACAGCTACGATGCAATCCTTCTGGAAGAGCGCGAGTCAGAACTGATCAAGCTGCTAGTCCATCTCGGGGCTACGAAAATCAGCATTACCAAAAAAGCCTCGGACAAAACCCGCAATACCATTACCGGAGGAGTGTCGGTGCAAGCCGGCTCCCTGGGAGGTGGAGATGCCAGTTACATGGGTAAAACTGAGCGCGACACTGACACACTCGACACTCGTGAATTCTCGCTAACTGGCAGATCCTGGAAAGCAGACAGCAAAGCCGATCGAGACAACTTCTTTTGGCTTTCCTACGAGCCATCCTGGAAGGCTGTCGTATTCGCCCGCGAAGTCGGCGGGTGCCTGACAGCCTCACTGGAAATAAAAGAGACCACGTCATTCTCCACGGACAAAAACCTGGAACTGTCAGTTAAGGCAAAACTAGTTGAAGTCGGCGCACAGGCAGGCAATTCGAATCTGGAAGCTGAAGAAAAAACATATTTCGTAAAAGCAGAATTCGCGCCGGTAAACCATAGCGCCGATGGTTGATGCAAGACCGTCAAGTCGCCCCGTATCCCTCATGAGGGGTCAGGGTGAAGGTGATTGCTTTATCCAGCGAACTCCTCGCGCAACATCGCCACAAATGCCTCACGCGCCGGGTGCACCCCGGCGTTTTCATGCCAGTAGAACAAGTTGTCGATGGCCGCCAGTTCCGGGAATTCGTAACCCGCACACCCCGCGCCTTTGGCGTATTGCTCGAACACGCCTTTAGGCACCAGGGCCACGCCGGCGCCGGCACTCACGCAACCGACAATCGCCCCGTAACTGGCCAGACTGACAATCGGCAACGCCAGGCCCTTACGCAACAGCCAGTGCTCCAACGCGGCGCGATACGGACAGCCTTGCGGCCACATGAACACGGTTTTGTCCTGCAAATCGTCGAGGTCGCGCACCGGCCCGAACGAGGTCGATGCGATCAGCAGCAATTCTTCGCGATACATCGGCGTGCGCTTGAGCTGCGAGCGCTCGACGTCCACCGCAACGATCGCGCCGTCGAGTCGATGGCTGACGGTATCGTCGAGCAGTTGCCCCCAGGTGCCGGTGGTCAGTTCCAGCGCCACGTTCGGGTAGCGCTTGTGAAATTTTGCCAGCAGGCGCGGCAAACGCCCGGTCGCCGAAGATTCGATGGCGCCGATGCGTAGCGGCCCGGAAGGTTCGGCGGCAGGATCGACTGCGCGCTTGGCTTCAGCCGTCAGTGCCAGAATCTTCTCTGCATAAGCGAGAAAGGTCTGCCCCGCCGGACTGATCCGCAGCCCGCGCCCTTCGCGCAGAAACAACGCCACACCCAGTTCCGCTTCCAGGGATTTGATCCGTGCCGTGATATTCGACGGGACGCAAAACAGCTTTTCAGCCGCTTTGGCGATGCTGCCGACCTCGGCCACGGTCTTGAACATGCGGATCTGCGCCAGCTCCATAATTCGTCACTCACAGTGAATGGTTGGCGCAGTATAAGTCAGTTGTGACGAATGATTGACCGCCCGGATACTTGGCGCATCAACCCTCTTGGTGCCTCGCTCATGCCTTCCACTTCGCCTTTGAAAATTCTGTTGGCCATGGCTTTCGTGGTCGGTTGCTGGGCCTATTCGCCGACCGGCATCCACATCGGCCTGCAAGCCTACGACCCCGGTCATCTGGCCTTGCTGCGGTTTCTGCTGGCGTCGCTTTTCATGGCGGTGATTGCAGGTTTCAAGGGCATTCATCTGCCGCGCCTGCAGGATTTGCCGCTGTTGTTTGCCCTGGGCTTCTTTGCCGTCAGCCTGCATCACGTGGTGCTGAACATTGGTCAGCAAAGCGTCAGCGCTGGCGCGTCGAGTGTGCTGGCGCAATCGACGCCACTGTTCAGCACGCTGCTGGCGCGGTTCCTGTTCAAGGATCGGGTCAGCGTCTGGCGCTGGGGTTGTGTGTTGCTGGGATTCGTCGGCGTGGTGATCGTGGTCAGCGGCGATCGCGGCCTCGGCAGCCTCGACGCGCACGGTTTATTGATCCTGCTGGCCGCCGTGTCATGGAGCGTTTACTTCGCTCTGCAAAAACACCACGCCGGACGCTACGACGGGCTGACGCTGGTTTGTTACACGGTGTGGTCCGGCACACTGTTGCTGTTGATCTACTTGCCGGGGCTGGCCGACAGCGTGGCCAGTGCGCCACTGCGGGTGCAATGGGCGGTGCTGGGTCTGGGCGTGTTTCCCAGCGCCCTCGCCTATCTGGCGTGGGCATTCGTGCTCAAGCATGTGGATCTGAGTCGGGCGACGATGACGCTGTACCTGATTCCGCCGACCGCGATGGGGATTGCCTCGGTGGGTTTAGGTGAGCGCCCGACGCTATTGGTGCTGGTGGGCTCGGCGGTAGTGCTGATCAGTGTCCTGGCGTTGAATCTGGAGCGGCCGACGGTGGTGCGGGCCATAGAGACTTGAGTCGCGGCGGCGTTAGGCGCCGCCCGCCGAAAACCGGTCACGACTATTGGTCAGGTGCAGCCACATCGCCGCACGCGCCGCGTCCGGGTCCTGACGCTTGATCGCATTGAGGATCGCTTCATGCTCAAGATTCGCCAGTTGCCCGAGCTTGCTCAAATCCACCGCCCCGCGCTCGGCCGCGTTGACCCGGGTGCGCGGGATCATTGCGCTGCCCAGGTGCTGCATGATTTCGGTGAAGCAGACATTGCCGGTGGCTTCGGCAATCAGCAGGTGGAAGCGCCGGTCGGCCTCGACGCAACTGTCGTTGTTGGCCAATAGACGCTGATAGTCGTCCAGCGCCTGACGCATCTGCGCCAGTTGTTGCTCGGTGCGGCGCTGCGCAGCCAGTGCCGCCGCTTGCGTCTCCAGTCCCATGCGCAATTCGAGAATGCTGCGCACGCCCAGCGCGGTGTCGACATTCAGCCGCAATCCCTGCTCCGGCGCGCGCTCGATCACGAAGGTGCCGATGCCGTGCCGCGTCTCCACCAGCCCCGACGCCTGCAATTTTGAAATCGCCTCACGCACCACGGTGCGACTGACGCCGTGTTCCTGAACGATCGAGTTTTCCGACGGCAACTTGTCACCGGGCAACATCTGGCCGAGCAGGATGCTCTGGGTGAGTTTTTCCACCAGATCATGGGCCAGGTTGTGCGCGCGTTTACGAGCGGGAGCGTCGAGGTCTTCTTGCATGGTCGGTTCCGGTGATCGAGGCAAACCGATCGTAGCACTGGCGGCGATGACTTGTATGAGCTCCTATGAATTTCGGGGCCAAACTTGTATGACAACACTCGATTTTAGCTAGAAAACCACGCACTTCGCCGAGCAATCGCCCCACGATCACTGCCCTAGAAAGCTTTCTCATATCTGACACAACCCTTACCAAAGCCAACAAATACGGCAATTAATATCTGAAAAAGCATAAAAACCACTCCCCGTAGACAAATTTGATTGAGCACTCCCGCTTGTAGGACAAAAAAACCTAGTTGTATGATGTCTATCAACAACGCAACACCAGACATACCCCGCATAAAAATAACGAGTGGGAGAAAACCAAGTGAAATCATCCATTGCCGGGATGAACGAGGGCGCCGATTCCGTGCTGTCCTCCGCCATTGCCAAAGTCAAACGCCACGTCCTGCCGCTGTTCGTCATCATGTTCATCGTCAATTACATTGACCGGGTGAACATCGGCTTCGTCCGCACCCACATGGAACACGACCTCGGCATCGGTGCCGCGGCCTACGGTTTCGGTGCCGGACTGTTCTTCATCGGTTACGCGCTGTTCGAAGTCCCCTCCAACATGCTGCTGCAAAAGGTCGGCGCACGAATCTGGCTGACCCGCATCATGCTCACTTGGGGCCTGGTGGCCGCCGGCATGGCGTTCATCCAGAACGAAACCCACTTCTACATCCTGCGATTTCTGTTGGGCGTGGCCGAGGCCGGGTTCTTTCCCGGGGTGATCTACTACTTCACACGCTGGTTGCCGGGGGCCGAGCGCGGCAAGGCGATTGCGATCTTCCTCAGCGGTTCGGCCGTGGCCTCGCTGATTTCCGGCCCGTTGTCCGGTCTGCTGTTGCAGATCGAAGGTCTGGGCATGCACGGCTGGCAGTGGATGTATTTCATTGAAGGGATGTTCTCGGTTGGCCTGTGCGTATTCGTCTGGTTCTGGCTCGACGCCAAACCCCACGATGCGAAATGGCTGACCCGCGCCGAGCAGGATGCGCTGGTCAAAGCGATCGACGATGAACAGAAAGCCCGCGAAGCCGCGACCCCGATCCGGCCGTCGCTGGGCAAACTGCTCAAGGATCGCCAGATCATCCTGTTCTGCCTGATCTACTTCTTCATTCAATTGACCATCTACGCCGCGACGTTCTGGCTGCCGAGCATCATCAAGAAGATGGGCGAGATGAGCGACTTCCAGGTCGGCCTGTTCAACTCGATTCCGTGGCTGCTGTCGATCATCGGCATGTATGCGTTCGCCTCATTCTCGGCGAAGTGGAAACACCAGCAGGCGTGGGTCGCCACTGCATTGCTGATCGCCGCCGCGGGGATGTTCATGTCCACCACCGGTGGGCCGATTTTTGCCTTCGTCGCGATCTGCTTTGCCGCACTGGGTTTCAAATCCGCCTCGTCACTGTTCTGGCCGATCCCGCAGGCCTATCTCGATGCGCGGATCGCCGCTGCCGTGATCGCGCTGATCAACTCGGTGGGCAACCTCGGCGGCTTCGTCGCCCCCACCACTTTCGGTTTGCTGGAACAACACACCGGCTCGATCCAGGGCGGCCTCTATGGTCTGGCCGCGACCTCGATCATCGCCGCGATCATCGTGTTCGCCGCTCGTATGACACCCAAATCCGCACCTGAAGTCGCCGTGGCCGATGCCGCGCCAAAACACGCTTGAAAGGACAATCCCAAATGACCGCACACGACATCGCCAAAGCCCCGATCATCACCGAGATGCAAGTCATCCCGGTAGCCGGCCACGACGGCATGCTGCTCAACCTGAGCGGCGCCCACGGGCCGTTTTTCACCCGCAACATCGTCATCCTCAAGGACAACGCCGGCCACACCGGGGTCGGTGAAGTGCCCGGCGGCGAACGTATCCGCCAGACTCTTGAAGACGCGCGCAGTCTGGTGGTCGGCAGCCCGATCGGCACGTATCAGAAGATCCTCAACCAAGTGCGCCAGACCTTTGCCGACCGCGATGCCGGTGGCCGTGGCCTGCAAACCTTCGACCTGCGCATCACCATTCACGCGGTCACCGGGCTGGAAGCCGCCCTGCTCGACCTGCTCGGCCAGCATCTCGACGTGCCGGTGGCGGCATTGCTCGGCGAAGGCCAGCAGCGTGATGAAGTGAAGATGCTCGGTTACCTGTTCTACGTGGGCGATCGTCGGGAAACCGACCTCGCCTACCGCAGCGAACCGGATGCCGACAATGACTGGTTCCGCGTGCGTCACGAGAAAGCCATGACCGCCGACGCCGTGGTGCGCCTGGCCGAGGCTGCCCACGCGCGTTATGGCTTCAAGGACTTCAAGCTCAAGGGCGGCGTACTCAGCGGTGATGCCGAAATCGAAGCGGTGACCGCACTGGCCGAGCGCTTCCCCGACGCCCGCATTACCCTCGATCCGAACGGCGCGTGGTCATTGAAAGAAGCGATCCGTCTGTGCCGCGACCAGCATCATGTGCTGGCCTACGCCGAAGACCCGTGCGGTGCAGAAAACGGTTACTCGGGCCGTGAAGTGATGGCTGAATTCCGTCGGGCCACCGGGCTGAAAACCGCCACCAACATGATCGCCACCGACTGGCGTGAAATGGGCCATGCGATCCAGTTGCAGTCGGTCGACATTCCGCTGGCCGACCCGCATTTCTGGACCATGCAGGGTTCGGTGCGCGTGGCGCAGATGTGCCACGAATGGGGCCTGACCTGGGGCTCGCACTCCAACAACCACTTCGACATTTCCCTGGCGATGTTCACCCACGTCGCGGCCGCCGCGCCGGGCGACATCACCGCCATCGACACCCACTGGATCTGGCAGGACGGCCAGCGCCTGACCAAGGCGCCGCTGCAAATCGTCGACGGCTGCGTGCAAGTGCCGAAGAAACCGGGGCTGGGCGTGGAACTGGACATGGATCAAATGGCCAAGGCCCACGAACTCTATAAAGGCATGGGCCTGGGTGCGCGGGATGACAGCGTGGCGATGCAGTTTCTGATTCCGGGGTGGACGTTCGATAACAAGAAGCCGTGCCTGGTGCGCTAGGCCTGCGCAGCCTCCAGCAACCAGTGCCTGAACGCCGCCATCGCCGACGTCTCAGGCCGTGACTGCAAGCGCGTCAGCCAGTAGCTGCCGGTGGTGATTTCGATGGCAAAGGGTTGGCGGATCAGATCCGCCGCCAGTTGCCGGGCAAACATCAACGGCGGCGCCAGTGCCACCCCGCCGCCCTGCAACGCCGCCTCCATCATCGCCAGCGACGAGTCGAACACGATGCTCTGGGGCGGCGCGGCATGGGTCGCCAGACCGGCTGCGTGAAACCACTCCGGCCACTCATCGGTGCGATAGGAACGCAGCAAACGCTGCTGCAAAAGATCCCCCGGCGCGTGCAACTGTCGGGCGATTTCCGGCACGCACAGCACCGACAACGGCGCCTCCAGCAAACGGGTCGCCTCGATGCCGTGCCACGCCCCGGCGCCAAACCGGATCGCGTAATCCAGCCCTTCGGCGGCCACGTCCACCCGGTTGTTATTGGTCGACAGCCGCAAATCTATGAGCGGATGTTTCGCCTGAAAGTCCGCCAGCCTCGGCAACAACCAACCCACCGCGAAGGTGCCTACCGCACCGACCGTGAGCATTTCCCGATATTGCCCGCCCGCCAGACGCTCGAGCATCTGCGCGATATGATCGAACGACGTGGTCAGCACCGGCAGCAGGGTTTCGCCCTCGCCGGTCAGCATCAGCCCACGGGGCAGGCGTTTGAACAGGATCACGCCGAGTTGCGCTTCCAGGCTTTTGACCTGATGGCTGACGGCCGCCTGGGTTACGCACAACTCCACGGCCGCACGAGTGAAGCTCAGGTGGCGCGCAGAGGCTTCAAAGGCGCGTAATGCATTCAAGGGCAATTGAGGTCGAATCATGCCAAATCCCAAATTTTTCTAATGGCTCATCCGAGTTTTCATCGTTTGTCGAAAGACGCCGGACTGCCTAGATTTGGCGGCGCCGATCAGCCGGCCCGACGGAAAACGCTCGCAGTGTAGCGGGATAAACCATCAACACTCATGGAGAGTGGTTCACGCATGTCTTCGATCAACCTGAACAAACTCAAGTCCTACAGCGCTTTCGGACTTTTCTTCAGCGCCGCCACCTGCCTGGCCGCCCCGCAAACTGACGATCAGCTGCAGGCGCTGGTCAAGGCCACCGTGACCCCGGTCATGCAACAACAGGACATTGCGGGGCTGGCCGTGGCCGTGACCGTCGACGGCAAGGCACATTACTTTAACTACGGTGTCGCTGACAAAAGCACCGGGCAAGCGGTGAATGAAAACACCCTGTTCGAAATCGGCTCGGTGAGCAAAACCTTCACCGCAACCCTCGCCGCCTACGCCCAGGCCAGCGGCAAACTGGAGTTCTCCGACAAGGCCAGCCAGCACTGGCCCGAACTGAAAGGCAGCGCCTTCGACCACATCAGCCTGCTGCAACTGGGCACCTACAGCGCCGGCGGCCTGCCGCTGCAATTCCCGGACGCCGCGGATTCCGCCGACAAAATGCTCGGCTATTACCAACAGTGGAAACCGACGTATCCGGCCGGCAGCCATCGCCTGTATTCCAACCCGAGCATCGGCCTGTTCGGCTACCTGGCCGCAAAAAGCCTCGGCCAGCCGTTCAATCAGGCCATGACCGAAACCCTGCTGCCGAAACTCGGGCTCCAGCACACCTTCCTGTCGGTGCCGGCCTCTGAAGAGAAGCTCTACGCCCAAGGCTATGACAAGAACAACAAACCGGTTCGTGTCAGCCCCGGCGCCCTCGATTCCGAAGCCTACGGCGTGAAAACCAGCGCAGCCGACCTGCTGCAATACGTCGAGGCCAACCTCGACACCGCCAAACTCGAAACCCCGCTGCAGAAAGCCATCGCCCTCACCCACACCGGCTACTACACCGTCGGCGACATGACCCAGGGCCTGGGTTGGGAACGCTACGCCTACCCCATCAGCCTCGACCGCCTGCTGGACGGCAATTCGACGCCAATGGCCATGGAGGCGCACAAGGTCAAATGGCTGAATCCGCCACAGCCTGAACCAGCGAACGTGCTGCTGAACAAGACTGGCTCCACCGCTGGCTACGGCGCGTATGTCGCGTTCGTGCCGTCGAAGAAAGTCGGTATCGTGATTCTGGCGAACCGCAATTACCCGAATGGAGAGCGGGTGAAGATTGCGCACAAGATTCTGGGTGAATTGACCCGGTAATCACGCCATAAAAAACGGGCGACCTGAGAAGGTCGCCCGTTTTTGTTTGGGGGTTTGAAAAACTACGCCTGTAGCTTCCAGCCCAGTACATCCATCAGATCGCAACTGTCGCGCAGCGGGATCGCAAGCACCCGGGCGAAGTCCTGCAGCAGCAAAGCGTCGTGGCCGGTGCCGTCGCTCAATGAAAGTGTTTCCAGCAGTTGAGTCACGCAGCGCAAGCGGTAGGCGGCGGTGCCGTGGAGTACGTCTAACGGGGCTTCTCGGTCGATCAGGAGACAGGGAATCGGGCAGTCGATGCCGGTGATGGGGATGTAGCGGGGTTTGGGGTTGGAGATGTGTTCGGGGGAATCCGGGTTCGCGGGAGTTTCGGCTGCGTTCGAATCAAATTTGTTCATGCGTGAAGATCTCGTGCAGTTAGAGAAAAAACTGCCGAGCTCCCTTCCACGAGAGGGTGGCAGCTTTGCGCAGGTGTGGAAGTCCGGGACCCCGAGAAAAACCCGGTGCACTCGAGAGTGCTCCTGCGCATAGCTGCCATAAGCAAACAATGTTGGCATAAAAGGCGCCAACAAGTGTTTACAGGCGCACATGCGCTTTCAGGATTCACCGGACTTCCACATCCGACCGCTGATTTTGCAGCGGCCCGATGAGGTTATCGGCGTACGACTCAAGCCACCAGTTCACCAACGCCACCGCGGTTTGAAGGAAATGTCCGATGGATTTGAAGGGTGTTGCGCAGCACGTCAGGCTGGAATATGCGGCAACTATTTTCATGGGTGACCGGGTGAGATGGAGTATCTACACTCCACCGAATCAATCCGTGGCCGGGGATGACATAATGCGCGCCAAAGCTTTAATGCCAACTGACGCTCAAAGGGCGCTGTAATGGAAATTATTAGACTCATTCTCAAGGATGTCTGTCGGTTCACCCATCTGGACATTCAATTCGCCCCAACTGCGAAGCACGCATCAAATGTAACGGTGGTGGTAGGCAACAATGGAGCCGGTAAAACCACCCTTCTAAAATCACTGGCTACTTCATTGAGCTGGTTGATCGCCAGAATTCGAGTCGACAAAGGTAGCGGTAATCACCTAGCTAATGAAGATATTCGAAACGGCGGGCTGATTGCGGAAATTAAAATTGCTGTAGTGGACGGCGCGCGAACTTACTCGAACCTTACTCACATTGAAGAGGGAGCCCACTGTTGGGCCCTTGCTCGGGCCAAATTAGGGAGAAAAAGTGCGGTACAAAGCTCGCTGGGAGATGCCACGAGGCTTGCAGATAAATATCGCCTTCGACTTAACAACGATGACAGAGCCTCGCTTCCATTAATCGCCTATTACCCGGTCGAGCGCTCAGTTCTCGAAATCCCTTTAAAAATCAAAACCAAACACACCTTCGACCAACTCGACGGCTACGACAACTCGCTCAACCGAGGCGTCGACTTCCGCCGGTTCTTCGAATGGTTCCGCGAGCGCGAAGACAGCGAAAACGAAACCGGCATTTCCGACACTGCACTGGCCGAAATCTCCATAAAATTCGGCTATGACAGTGATGTCTGGAAAACCCTATCCAACCTGAAAGCCTCCTCCCGCGACCGCCAACTGACCGCCGTCCGCTCCGCAATCGCCGCCTTCATGCCCGGCTTCACCAACCTGCGCGTGCAACGCAAACCACGCCTGCACATGGCCATCGACAAGGACGGCGTCACCCTCAACGTCGCCCAGCTCTCTCAAGGCGAGAAGTCGATGATGGCGCTGGTCGGCGATATTGCCCGCCGCTTGGCAATGATGAACCAGTCCTTGGACAACCCGCTCCACGGCGACGGCATCGTGCTGATCGACGAAGTGGATCTGCACCTGCACCCGAAATGGCAACGCAGTCTGATCCGCCAACTGAGCGAAACCTTCCCCAACTGCCAATTCGTACTGACTACCCACTCGCCACTGGTGATCAGTGATGCCAAGGACGTGCTGGTTTACGTGCTCAATGACGGTGAACTCCACGAACACAACGGCCTGTATGGCCTCGATGCCAATCAGGTACTGCTGGAAGTCATGGACACCGACATCCGTAACAGCGACGTTCAAAAACGCTTGAACAACCTGCTCGAACGCTTGCAGGACGGTGATTTGGACGCTGCACAAAAACTCTTCGCCGAACTGGCCGAGGAGCTTCCGGATGGCCATATCGAATTGGCCAAAGCCGCGCTATTGCTACGCAAGCTGGAGTTACGTCGTGCGTAAGATCATCAAAGGAGCTGAGCCGAAACAACTGACCCAATGGAAGCGCGCCAACACCACGTTACGTTACCGGGACTTACCGGCGGAAGAACGGCAATCTGTTCGCAGCTCATGCATTGAGGAGCAATACGGCCTTTGCGCCTATTGCTGCCAGTCCATCGTCGTTGACGATGCACATAACGAACATATCGAAGCTCAGGACCGCACTCCGAAACGAACATTGGACTTCACCAATATCGTCGCCAGTTGCCAACGTCCGAATCAGTGCGGTCATGGCCGAAAGACTCAACCCATTGATCTGACTCCGTTGATGGCCGAATGCGAATCCGAGCTGAAGTTTTATCTGTCTGGACGAGTTGCCGGTCAGACCGAACGCGCGAAGGAATCCATCAAGACTCTCAACCTCGGCCATACCGACGAAAGCAATCGCGGACTGATCGGGGCACGAAAAAAACTCGTCGACGATTTGATTTTCACAGGCGGGATGAGTCCCGACGAGCTGGAAGACGAAGAACTGCTGGGCATTCTTCTGGATGATTTGCTGAAGCCCAAGGAAGGACGGCTCCAGCCCTTCTCTCCCGTTCTGGTCAACGTCATCCGCCACTACCTCGCCCAACCCTGACAAAAAGATACACCCCAGCGCCAAAAATACCTCTACGCGACACGCCCCATTGCTTCCCCCCATAAACCTTGTAGGATCGCGCCTTTTTTTCACCGCCCCACCACCACGCATCCGATCCGCCGGGCCTGTTACCCCCTGCGGACTATGCTGAAACTGGGCCTGAGGATTGATCCATGAAAGTGCTGTTGGTCGATGATCACGCGGTAGTGCGCATGGCGATCGGGATGATTCTGGCCCGTGAGGGTCATGAGGTTGTGGGTGAGTGCGACAACGGTGTGGATGCGTTGAGCCAGGCGTTCGCGCTCAAGCCCGATGCGATTGTGCTCGACCTGGATATCCCGCAGCTCGACGGCATGGCGGTGATCGACCGGCTGCGCATCGGCGGCAGCAAGGCTCATGTGCTGGTGCACACCGGGTTGAAAAGCCAGGCCTATGCGGCGCAATGCCTGCGGGCCGGGGTGTCGGCGTTTTTGTCGAAGGTCGATGATCCGGTGGAGATCATCACCGCGCTCAAAGCGGTGGCCAGCGGCAAGACGTGGTTTCCGGTCAATGCGCTGAATTCGGTGCGGTCCAGCGATTTTGCCCGGGACGATGCGCAGTTGCTCGATGGCGTGTCGCGACGTGAGCTCAAGGTGTTGCATGGTCTGGCTCAGGGCAAAAGCAACAAGGAGATCGCCGATGACATGCTGCTCAGCAACAAGACCGTCAGCACCTACAAGACGCGCCTGATGCAGAAACTCAACGCAGGCACGCTGCTTGAGCTGATCGATTTCGCCAAACGCAATCATCTGGTCTGAACCATGCGTTTCGGACGATGGCTGAGCGCGTTGAGCCTGACGCTGCTGGCGCTGATGGCGAATGCAGGGGCGCTGAACCTGCTTAGCCGTGCCGCTGACAATCAGATCGCCCTGCCCCTCAACAGTGCCCAGCACCAATGGCTGGCCAACAAGAATGTGCTGCGCGCCGGGGTGTATGCGCCAGATCGGCCACCGCTGGACATCACCGCCAACCAGAAAGATTACGAAGGCCTGTCGGCTGACTATCTCGATGTGATCGCCCGCAGCCTTGGCCTACGAGTCGAGGTGGCGCAATACACCAGTCAGGCCCAGGCCCTGGCCGCGTTGCAACAGGGCGAGGTCGATCTGGTGCCACGCATCAATCACCTCGAAACGAACTACAGCGATCTGCGCTTGAGCGCGCCCTATGCCTATGATCAGGCCGTGCTGGTCAGCCACTTCGGCACCCACTGGCCCAATGATCGGCTGCCCGCCGGCACCACCGTGCTGTTCGATCAGGACTGGATCACCCGGGAGCGAGTGGCGTCGCTGTTTCCCGAACATCCGCTGCAAGCCGTCAATTCGACCCAGCAAGGCCTCGGCCGGGTGGCCTACGGCGAAGGCATGGTGTTGCTGACCGATGCGATTACCGCGCAATACCTGCTCGAACGCAGCTACCAGCAGAGCCTGAAACAGACCATTCAACGCGACTCCGAAGGGCTGGGCTTCAGCTTCGCCGTGCAGCAGGACGATGCGCGGTTGCTCAGCCTGCTCAATGCCGCGATGGCCAAGATCACGCCTCAGGAACGCACCGTCATCGCCCGGCGCTGGGGCATCGGTACCAACCCGAAACTCGGTTACAACCGCCTGCAACTGACTGCCGCCGAACAGCAATGGATCAAGGATCACCCGCAGATCGAGGTCCTGGCCAACGACCGCTATTCACCGTTCAGTTTCTTCGACAACGAAGGCCAGCTGCGCGGTATGGCAGCCGATCTGCTGGAAACGATCAACGACCGCACCGGCCTGACGTTCCGGCCGGTCAAGATGTCCTCCGTCGACGCCATGACCGGCCGTGCGCAACGGGATCCGCCCAGCCTGATCGGCGCGATGACCTACAGCGCCCGGCGCGACGAACGCCTGACGTTCTCCCGGGCCTACGTGATCAACCCGTTCGTGCTGGTCACCCGCACGCAACCGGAACGTCAGGGGCTGGCCGGCCTCAAGGGCCATAGGGTCGCGATCATCAAGGACTCTGCCGCCGCCAACTGGCTGGAGCGCGAATGGCCGGACATCCAGACCGTGCCGGTCGAAACACCGATCGAGACCTACGAACTGCTCGCCGAAGGCCAGGTCGATGGCGTGATCCAGCCGCAGATGGGCGCGGCGTATCTGATCGACCGGTTCTTTCGCGGCCGCCTGCAAATCGATTCGGTGCTCGGTTCACAACCGGCGCTGATCGGTTTCTCCAGCGGCAAACAGAACGCCATGCTGATCTCGATCCTCGACAAGGCACTGCTCGATATCGCCCCGGACGAGCTTAGCGATCTGGCCAACCGCTGGCAGAACTCGCAAGACCGCCAGGATGACTGGAGCACCTACAAACACTGGATTCTGCGCGCGACGCTGGTGCTGTTGACGGTGCTGCTGGCCATTCTGGCGTGGAATTTCGGCCTGCGTCGGCAGATCGCCGAGCGGCAAAAAGCGCAGAAAGCCTTGAGCGATCAGTTGCTGTTCATGCAAGTGCTGGTCGACGGCACGCCGCACCCGATCTACGTGCGCGACCGCAAAGGTCTGCTGCTGAGCGGCAACCGCGCCTATCTGCAGGTGATGGAAGTCGAGCCGCAGCAGGTGCTGAACAAGGGGCTGATCGAGGCCAATATTCTGCCGCTGGATACCGCCCACCAGTACAAACGCATCCACCGCGCCACGCTGGAAAGCGGCGAGCCGTCGTTCGACAACTTCACCATGACGGTCAAGGACAAGACTTATCACATCTACCATTGGGCCCTGCCCTACCGCGATTCCGACGGCACCATGACCGGGGTGATCGGCGGCTGGATCGACCTCACCGAACAGCAGCACCTGCAACACGCCTTGCTCGCGGCCAAGCATCAGGCCGAGGCGGCAAACCGGGGAAAGAGCCATTTCCTGGCGGTGATGAGCCACGAGATCCGCACACCGATGAGCGCCCTGATCGGCGTCCTCGAACTGTTGCGCCGTCAGCACGCCCCGCGCCCGGACGACACCGAACTGATCGACATCGCCCAGCAGTCCGCCGGCGGCATGATGGAGTTGATCGGCGAGATTCTCGACCTGACCAAAATCGAGGCCGGCCAGTTCGAACTGCGCAGCAGCCGCTGCCATCCCGAACAACTGGCGCGCGCGGTGCTTGAGGGATTCGCCAGCCTGGCCCGACAGAAAAACCTCGAACTGAACTTCATCAGTGACCACGCCGACAGCGCCGTGGAGCTGGACTCCCTGCGCTTTCGGCAAATTCTTTCGAACCTGCTGAGCAATGCGATCAAGTTCACCCCGCAGGGAAGCGTGACCGTCGAGCTCAACCTGACGCCCGACGGTGACCGCGCTCATCTGTGCCTGACCGTCCGCGACACCGGCATCGGCCTGGACGATCAGCAGCGCCAGCGTCTGTTCCAGCCCTACACGCAATTCGAGGCCGGTGACAGCGAAGTGCAGACCGGCACGGGACTCGGGCTGTCGATCTGTCGGCAACTGACTGAACTGATGGGCGGCCGGTTGACCTGCGAAAGTCGCCCCGGGCAAGGCACTTGCTTCACGCTGAATATCGATCTGCAACGCCTGCCCGACCACGAGCCGCTGGCGCAGATTGCCCCGGAAAACCTGCCGCCATTACCTGTGCGGGATGTGCTGATCGTCGAGGATCACGAGTTCAACCGCGTGGTGCTGCAGCGTCAGCTGGAATCGCTGGGCATGCGCGTGACCTGCGCCGAAAACGGGATCGAAGGCCTGCGTCTTTGGCGCGAAGGCGCGTTCGATTACCTGATCACCGACTGCAACATGCCGCTGCTCAACGGCGACAGGATGACCCGTCAATTACGCGCCATCGAAGCCGCCGAGGGCCGCGCTCCCACCCATGTGCTGGGCCTCACCGCCCATGCACAGGCTGAGGAAATCCAGCGTTGCCTGGATGCCGGCATGAACGATTGCCTGTTCAAGCCGCTCACCCGCCGTGCGCTGGAGGATTATCTGCGTCAGGCGGAACAGGCCCGACAGGCGACCGCTCCGTGCTTCGACCTGTCGAAAGTCAGCGCTATCACCGCCGGCGACAGCACGCAAACCCGGCAACTGCTGGCCACGGTACTGCGCACCAACCAGGAAGACTTCGAGACGATGCAGGCGTTGTTCCAGGCCGGGGATTTCCCGGGCATGAAACGCTGCTGCCACAAGATCCTCGGCAGTGCGCGGATCATTCACGCCGCGCCGCTGATTGCCGCGTGCGAACAACTGGAGTCGACCTGCGAAGTCAGCACCACGCGCCAGGAAGTACACCGTTTGTTCGAAGCCTTCGGCCAGCAGATGAAGCGCTTGCAGGCACACCTGCAAGTGGCCTTGCATAGCGTTTCGCTGTAGGACGCTTCCTACAAAAACTTGGGAAGTGCCTGCGTTACCCCGCCCCCACGCCTGAGCAGAATTCGCCGCCTCTCAATTCGGTTGGCGGCGGGTGATCATGTTTGTATCGGGTGTGCGGTTTTCTCGGGTTTCGTTGTCGGGTGGCTTGCTGATGATGGGAGCCGTTGCCTTGCCAGCCTCTGCGACCGATTGCGTTGTGAATACGTGCCTGACCACCCCGCAAGCCAATGTTCTGGTCGACGATGGCACGACTTTCAGCGTCGGTACTGGAGGCGCGCTCAGCGACAGCTCGGTCAGCAATGGCGTGATCCGGTTACTGGAGGAGAGCCGTGCGACCGGCACCATCGTCAAGGGCACCGGCCACTTCGAGGTTCACGACGATGCCCGGGTACAGGGCACTCTCGTCGAAAATGGCGTGATGGTGGTCGCCGGTTCCGCCACAGCAATGACCACGCAAGTGCTCGACGGCGACCTGGAAGTTGCACAGAACGCGGTGGTCAGCGACACGCAACTGGACGGCGGCACGATGTATGTCTTCAACGATGCCAGCGCCAAGAATACCCGCGTGACCAACGCCGAAATGACGGTCTACATGGCCGGCCAACTGCAGCAGACCACGGTCAATCAGGGAGGCTCGGTATCGGTCCAGGACCGCGCCACGGTTCGCGACACCGTGATCAATCAAGGCGGAGTGCTCGCCAGCGTGGCGGGCACCGGCGTGTTCGACACCACCGTCAATCAGGGCGGCTTGATGGTTTTGGGTGCCGGAGCCGCCGCGAGCGACACGACGCTTAACGACGGCGCGCTGCTGCGCCTCAAGGGCGACGCAACCCTGAACGGCGCCAACCTCATTTCCGGCCGGGTCGAGTTTGCCGACCCCGCCATCAGCGGCGCATTCCACACCCTGACCACCAATGGCCCGTTGAACGGCAGTGGGACCTTCGCGATGAACACCGACCTGGCGTCGTTGCGCGGTGACCTGCTCATGGTGCAGGGGCCGATCAACGATCTGCACACGTTGGTGGTGGCCGACTCCGGTACGGCACCGTCGGGCGAACAACAAGCCCTGATGCTGGTTGATGGCAACGGCGGCAACGGCGACTTCCAGCTGTTCGGCGGCACGGTGGACGCCGGCGCCTATCGCTACTCGTTGCAGAAACAGGGCGATGACTGGTACCTGGGCAAACCGGCGGTCAGCAACCCTGATGAAAATACCGATGAGTCGCAGACTCCTCCCGTCGACGGCCAGCCTGAACCTGTGACAAAACCGGTCGAAGGGCGCCCCGAATCCGGGGTGCAACCGGTTGTGAGTCAACCACCCGCAACTCCGCAGCCGCAAGCACTGACACTCAGCAAAGGCGCGAACGCCGCTGTCGCCAGTCAGGCCGCCACCGCCGCGCTGCTCGACGCACAGAACGCCAGCACCCGGCAGCACTTTTCCGACTTGCGTTCGGACAACGATCAGGGCGGCATTTGGGCTCGGGGTTACGGCGCCGAACAAAAACTCGACTCCCGCACCAGTCGCGCTTTTCAACAGCAGGCCAACGGCGTGGAAATCGGCGCTGACAAGGCACTGCCAATGGCCAATGGCACGCTGTACGTCGGTGCGCTGTTCGGTCAGGGTCAGGGCCGCCAGGATTTCGGTGAGCGCAGCAAGGGCACGATCGACAGCACCACGTTCGGTGCCTACGCCAGCTATCAGGATCAGGGCGGGTTGTATGTCGATGGCGCACTGAAATATTCGCGGCTGGACAACGAAATCAAGATCACCAGCAACCTCGGTGAGCCGGTCAAGGCGCAATACAGCAACCATGCCGTGAGCGCAGAAACGCAGCTCGGCAAGATCATCGATCTGGGTCGGGGCTGGTTCGTCGAGCCGCAGGCCGGTTTGCAGGTGACACACATCAGCGGTGGCGACTACGTCGCCAGCAACGGGCTGGACGTGCGGCAGGATGCAATGACCTCGGTGCAGAGCCGGGTCGGCGGTCAGTTCGGTCGCGAATGGCAGCTGGACCAGGGCCTGCGGATCAAGCCATACGTGAAAGCCGCGTGGGTCACCAAGCATGCCGGCGATAGCGAAGTGACCGTCAGCGGTGCACGGCTCGACAGCCGCCTGCCGGGGTCACGGGCCGAACTGGGCGGCGGCCTGATGCTGACGGCCGCGCAGAACCACCATGCGTATGTCGAAGGCCAGTACACAAAGGGCAGCGATATCGAGCAGCCGTGGGCCGTGAATGTCGGGTATCGCTACAGTTGGTGACAGTCGGGCAAAAAAAATGGCGAACGCTTGATAACGTTCGCCATTCTTATTCAGAGCCTGCCTCAATCAGTCATCCGGCATTTCCGGCGGCTTGGCCGGTTTGGTCGGCTTCGCCGGTTTTGTCCCTTTCGCGCCCTTGGCCGGCGCCGGTTCTGCAGCGGCCGGGGCGGTGACCACGGTGGAAGTAGTTTCTTTCTCGGCGGCAGGCAGCGCATCAATCGTGTCGAAGATCTTCTTCAAATCGACCGCCGCGGTTTCCTCCCCCGAAGCCGTCAGTTTGGTCTCGCCATCCTTACCCACCAGGAAGACCTTCGGATACGCCCCCGCGCCCAACTTCAGCGAGCGCAGCAGCGCCATGGTTTGCTGCTGCTCGAGGCTTTTGCCATCGACCTGACCGCTCATGCTCAGGATGGTGTAAACCTTGATCTTGCGGTCGGCGATGCCTTGTTTGTTGGCCGGGTCGTCCAGCGCTTTTTTCAGGCTGACCCAATAAGAATCGACCGTACTGGAAGCGATCACGATCAATGGGCGGTTAATGCCCTTGTCGACGTCCAGAGGGGAATCGCCGTCGGCGGCGAACAGGGGGCCGGCAATCGCCAGCAAGAGTGTCAGGGTCAGTGACCTGATGAGCATGCGCATCTCCTTTTGATATCCACGCTCTAATGATTGCGCATCTCGGCGATTGTTCCGGGGGCTGCCCGGCAAAAGTGTTTCGCCTTGCCCAAAGCTTAGGTCAGCACCGATTTTGCGCAACCGGTCGGGCGCGATCATGTCGCGCATTTGATTACCTTTTATGACCGCATTAGGGTGGCTGTCCAACCTGTGAAATGGAGTTCAACGCGCATGCACATCGACTACCTGTGCGATCACCCCGAACTGATTGAAGAACTGGCCGAACTCAACTTCAAGGAATGGGGCCAGTACAAACCCGAAGACACCCTCGCCAGCCGCACCGAACGTATGCGCGCCGCCTGCGGCAAAGGTGCGATTCCCAGCGTGGTAGTGGCGATCGAAGACGGAAAACTGCTCGGCGGTGCGCTGCTGATCGACAGCGACATGGATGCCCGTCCGCAATTGACGCCGTGGCTGGCCGGGGTCTACGTGAAGGCCGAACAGCGTGGTCGCGGCATCGCCTCGCAACTGGTCAACCGCATCGCCGAGGAAGCTGCCGCACTGGGCGTGCCGCAGTTGTACCTGTACACCGATGCCGCGCAGTCGCTGTATGCGCGGCTGGGTTGGGAGGTGCTGGAAGAAACGGAGTACGACGGATTGCCGGTGACGGTGATGAAGCGCGCGCTCGATCAGAACGCCAGCTTGTAACCGATCAACACCAGCATCGTCGCCAGGCACGGGCGCAGCAGTTCATCGGAGACGCGGCCGGTCAGGTGGCTGCCGAGCCAGATGCCCGGCAGCGAGCCGACCAGCAGAAAGCCCAGCACGCCCCAGTCCATGTTGCCCATGCTCGCGTGGCCGAGGCCGGCGACCAGGGTCAGCGGTACGGCGTGGGCGATTTCGGTGCCGACCAGGCGGCGGGTCGGCAGCAACGGATAAAGGATGAACAGCGCGACGGTGCCGAGGGCGCCGGCGCCGATGGAGGTCAGGGCAACCATGGTGCCGAGGATCAGACCGGTGATCACGGTCATGACATTCAGGCGCGCGCCGCTGGGGTTGTAGTTGCCGCCGGCACGTTTGTGGGCGAATTCCAGCAGGCGCTTCTTGAACAGAATCGCCAGCGCCGTGGCGAACAGCACGAAGCCCAGGGCCTGCTTGATGATGGCGTTCATCGCGTCCGGTGCGGTGTGCAGGGTGCTGAGGAACCACAAGGTCATCGCCACCGCCGGGACACTGCCCAGGGTCAGCCAGCCGGTGATGGCCCAGTCGATGTTCTTGTTCTTCCTGTGGACCAGCACGCCGCTGGATTTGGTGATGGCGGCGTACAGCAGATCCGTGCCCACCGCCGTGGCCGGATTGATACCGAACCACAGCAGGATCGGCGTCATCAACGAACCGCCGCCGACACCGGTCATACCGACGATGAACCCCACGACCAGCCCGGCAATCACCAGGCCGAAATTTGCCAATTCCATTAAGACGTCCAGACAAACCACAGGAAAAATCCGGCCCGCAGGATAACCAGTTTTCTTATAACGCCCTATATCGATAGGATCTATCGTTATGCCATTTCATCAGTATCAGTGCTGTCGTCGGCCCGGTTTGAAACTGTGAGTGCTGTTCAGCCAGACCGTCGCCAGTGCGATCAGCGACAGGATCAGCAATGCCCACGGAAACGACATTGCCCCTGCCCGGTCCAGCAGCAAACCACCGAACAATCCGCCGCCGGCAATCGCCACGTTCCACGAAGTGGTGAGCATCGCTTGCACCACATCCACATGTTCTCCGGCGGAGTCCGCTGCGGCAGTCAGCAGCAACGTCGCCGAGCCACCGAACGACAGGCCCCACACCGCCATGCACGCATAAATCAGCCAAGGCGACGGCGCGACCAGTGCCAGCACCAGTGCGGTCACGGCAAACACCGCGAGGCTGATCAGCGCCAGCCCGCGCAGCCAGCGATCCACCAGCAGGCCGATAATCCAGATCCCCAGCAGCGAGCACAGACCGAAGACCAGCAGCACCAGATCGACACGTTCGCCAAGACCGGCCTGCGTCAGAAACGGCGCGATGTAGGTGTAGAGAATGTTGTGGCCGAGCATCCAGGTCAGCACCACAAACAATACCGGGCGTACGCCGGGCAAACGCAGCGACTGCATCAGCGGCAAACGCTCGGCGCGGGCCTGACCCGGACGATCCGGCACCGCGATGACGATCCACGCCGCCAGCACCAGCGCCAGTGCCGACATGATCCCGAACGAGGCGCGCCAGCCGATCACGTTGCCCAGCCAAGTGCCGGCCGGCGTGCCCAGCGACAAGGCCACCGGGGTGCCGAGCATGGCAATCGCCAAGGCCCGGCCCTGCTGATGCACCGGCACGATCCCGCGCGCGTAACCGGCCATGATCCCCCACGACAGCCCCGCCGCCATCCCGGCCAGAAACCGCGAGGCCAGGGTCAAACTGTAATGGCTGGAAAACGTGGTGATGGTGTTGAACAGCAGAAACCCGCCGACCGTCATCAGCAGCACCCGCTTGCGCCCCCAGCCACGGGTGGCGACCGTCAGCGGAATCGCCGCGACAATCGAGCCCAGCGCATACAGCGTCACCAGTTGCCCGGCCAGCACTTCGCTGACGTTCAGACCGGCGCCGATCTGTGGCAACAGACCGGCCGGCAGGGTTTCGGTGAGGATGGCGATGAAGCCGGTCATGGCAAACGCCAGCAACGCGGCGTAAGGCATTTTGTCGGTGCGGGTGGCACGTTCCAGGCTCGTGTAATCGGCGCTTGCGGGGTCGGTCATGACAGGTGCAGCTCCCTTTGAGTCAAATCGGACGAAAGATTGTATACAAACACGATCGTCCGCCACTCTAACCGACTTGGCTCACTGCACTGGCAAAAAATTCAAAAACAGCAGGCTCTGGGCGTAATTCAGGCCAATGCGCCGGTAGCGCTCGTCGAGCATCTGGGTCAGCAGATCCAGACGCGCCACGACTTTACCGAACTCCGTGGCGAAACTCAGGTTGCTGCCCTCCTCGGAAATTTCGTTGGAAAACAGCAGCGGCTGGCCTTCCTTGTTCTGCCGCTGGGCGAGGATCCACGTGGCTTTCTCGATGTTGCGCGCGGCGTTGTTGACGAAGGTCGGGTTGATCGCATCGGTCATGTAAAACTCGGTGCGATTGCCGTGAGCGGTGACCAGCATGCTGCCGATCGCATAGATGAATGCGCCGACCCGGTCGCCGAGGAACTCCGGGCTCATGGCATAGCTCAGCGCCGCCAGGTCTTTTTTGCCGCCGAGGGTCGGCAAAGGCTGTTGCTGCTCGATGGCCAGCCGCACTTGTTTGACCGCGGTCTTGACGTCGAGGAACCCGGATTTGCGCAGCTCGTCCGGGTTGCGCAGGTACAACTTGCCCATCAAGCGATAGAGGCTGTCGAGGTTGTCGCGCATCGCCAGTGTGGCCATGCGATCGACGCTGGTCTGGAGAAATTCCTGAGGCCTGCCCTCGCGCATCTGGGTGATGAAATTGTTGCCGTCCTGATGGCTGCAACCGCCGAGCAACAGCGTCGACAGGCAGGCCAGCAGCAGGCACGGGCGATGAATGAATGCAGTGATGGGGTGCAAAACTCTCGGCATGAATTCTTTGACGGACACGTTCCTGTGCGGCGGAAGTCACCGCACCCTGGCCATGGATAGAGCCGGGGATTTCGCAAAAGTGCAGTGCCGGCGTGGATTCCCGACCTTCGGCGCTAACTGCTTAAGGCATTAAGTCCGACTTTATTTTTGCATTAATCGTTTAATCCGCTATAAATTCCCATTCACCCATTAATTAGCATGACTATTTAAAGATTTTCAAAACAACAACAAAAAGGAAGGTCAACCATGCTTCAATCCCGACACTCACTCTGCGGCCTCGGACTGTCCCTGATGATCGCCACCCTCACCGCCCAGGCCGCCGGCCTGACCAGCGAACACAAAGCCTTCGGCAAGACCAATGACGGCACGCCCGTCGAGCAATACATCCTGCGCAACAGCCACGGCATGCAAGCCACGGTCATCACCTACGGCGCGACCTTGCAGGCGCTGCAGGTACCGGACAAACACGGCAAGCTCGACGACATCGTCCTCGGTTTCGACGATGTGCAGGGTTACCAGAAAGGCACCGCGTACTTCGGCGCTACCATCGGCCGCTTCGGCAATCGCCTGGCCGACGGCGCCTTCGAACTCGACGGCAAACGCTACCAGGTGCCGCAGAACGACAAGACCAACGCCTTGCATGGCGGCACTCAGGGCTTCGACAAAAAGGTCTGGAAGGCGAAGGAAACCAAGGACAAGGATTCGGTCGGTGTGACCCTGACCTATCTGTCGGCGGATGGTGAAATGGGTTTCCCCGGCAACCTCACCACCGAAGTGACCTACCGCCTCACCGACTCTAACGAGCTGCGCATCGACTACAAGGCCAGCACCGACAAACCGACGGTGCTCAACCTGACCAACCACAGCTACTTCAACCTCGCCGGCGCCGGCAACGGCGACATCCTCAAGCAAGTCGCCACCCTGCACGCCAGCCATTACACACCGGTCACCGCCAAACTGATCCCGACCGGCGAACTGGCCCCCGTGGCCGGCACGCCGATGGACTTCACCAAACCCACCGCCATCGGCCAGCACATCAAGGCCGATCACCCGCAATTGAAATTCGCTGAAGAGAAACAAGGCGGTTTCGATTTCAACTGGGCGCTGGACACCAAGGGTGACGTCAGCAAACTCGCCGCCGAAGTCAGCGACCCGCAGTCCGGTCGCCATTTGCAGCTGTACACCAATGAACCGGGCGTGCAGTTCTACACCAGCAACTTCCTCGACGGCACGGTCAAGGGCAAGGGTGGCAAGGTCTATCCGCATTGGGGCGCGTTCACCCTGGAAACCCAGCACTACCCGGACTCGCCGAACCAGCCGAACTTCCCGAGTACCCGCCTCGATCCCGGCCAGACCTACACCCAGAGCGTGGTGTTGAAGTTCTCCGCCAAGTAAGCACCTGACCTCCTTTCTGGAACCGGACGGAACCCGTGGGCTATCCTGCTGCCCACCCAAGGTATCGACCGTTTCAGAAAGGAGGTTTGAATGCGTACCCTCGAATTGGCTGGCGTGCAGGTGCCGGTGATTGGCCAGGGCACCTGGCGCATGGGCGAAGACCGCTCGGCGCACAAGCGTGAAGTCGCGGCCCTGCGCAGCGGCATCGAGCTGGGCATGACCCTGATCGACACCGCCGAAATGTACGCCGAGGGCGGTGCCGAAAGCGTGGTCGGCGAAGCCATCGCCGGCCTGCGCGATCAAGTGTTTCTGGTGAGCAAGGTCTACCCGCACAACGCCAGCCGCAAAGGCATTCCCCAGGCTTGCGAGCGCAGTCTGCGCCGGCTCGACACCGATTACATCGACCTCTATTTGCTGCATTGGCGCGGCCAGTATCCGCTGGAAGAAACCGTCGAAGCCTTCGAGCGTCTGCGCGAGGACGGCAAGATCGGTCGCTGGGGCGTGTCGAACTTCGATGTCGATGATCTTGAGGAACTGTCGAGTTCGGTCTGCGCGACCAATCAGGTGCTGTACAACCTGGAAGAACGCGGCATCGAATTCGACCTGCTGCCGTGGTGCCAGCAACAGCGCATGCCGCTAATGGCGTACTGCCCGATCGGCCAGGGCGGCGCCATGCTTGCCGAGCCGGTGCTGAAACAGATTGCCGCTCGTCACGGCGTGACCCCGGCACAGGTTTCGCTGGCGTGGATTCTGCGTCAGGATGGGGTGATTGCGATTCCCAAGGCCGTGCGCCCGGAACACGTGCAGCTCAATGCACAAGCGGCGCAGCTTCAACTTGATGCCGGGGATCTGGCGGCGCTGGACCAGGCGTTTCACGCGCCACAACGCAAGCAGCGGCTGGCCATGGTCTGAGCCACCGCCGACTGACAGAGGGCTTCGCCATGAGAAGCACTGATCAGGACGATCCATTCAACCTGCAACGCTTCGTGCTCGCTCAGGATCCGGTGTTCGAACGGGTCCAGCGCGAGCTCGGCGAGGGCCACAAGCGCAGCCACTGGATGTGGTTTGTGTTCCCGCAGTTCGCCGGGCTCGGGGGCAGCGAGATGTCGCGGCGGTTCGCGATCAGCTCGGCGCCGGAAACCCGCGCCTACCTCGACCACCCGTTGCTCGGCGCCCGGCTGCGGACTTGCACGCAGCTTGTGCTGAATGTTCAGCAGCGTTCGATTGCCGAGATTTTCGGCCATCCGGACGACCTGAAATTCCACTCATCAATGACCCTGTTCGCCCAGTTCGCGGACGACGACAGCCTCTGGCATCAGGCGCTGGAGCGTTATTTCCACGGCATTCAGGACGAATGGACCCTGCAACTGCTGGACTCAAAACAGGCCCAGTTGTCCCCCGATCAGGGTTGAGAAATCGTCGTCGACAAACGGCAGGATCGCATCCGCCACCGGTTGCAGCTGGCGGGTGATGTAGTGGTCGTAGTCGATTGCCGCGCGGCGCACTTCCAGCGGTTCGGGCCCGGCCAGGGTGATGACGTAGCTGATCCAGCCGCCGTTCTGGTACTGGCGCGGGCGACCGTGCTGCGCGTTGTAATCGTCGGCCAGCCGCGCGGCGCGCACGTGGGGCGGCACGTTGCGTTCGTAGTCGTCGAGGGTGCGGCGCAGGCGCTTGCGGTAAACCAGTCGTTCGTCGAACTCGCCGGCCAACGTCTTGCGCACGTACTCGCGCACGTATTCCTGATACGGCTTGCGCTGGAAGATCCGCTCGTACAGCTCCTGCTGGAATTGCCGGGCCAGCAGCGACCAGTCAGTGCGCACGGTTTCCAGGCCTTTGTAGACCATTTCTTCGCTGCCGTCGGCGCGGGTCACCAGACCGGCGTAGCGCTTTTTGCTGCCCTCTTCCGCGCCACGGATGGTCGGCATCAGGAAGCGCTTGTAGTGGGTTTCGAACTGCAATTCGAGGGCGCTTTCCAGCCCGTACTGCTCACGCACATGCTCGCGCCACCAGTCGTTGACGTGCGCAACCAGCGCCCGGCCAATGGTCGCCGCTTCTTCCTGACCGTGGGGGCGACGCAGCCAGACAAATGTCGAGTCGGTGTCGCCATAAATCACCGCATGCCCCTGAGCCTCGATCAGTTGCCGAGTGCGCAACATGATTTCGTGGCCGCGCAGGGTGATCGATGAAGCCAGCCGCGTATCGAAAAACCGGCAACCGCTGGAACCGAGCACACCGTAGAAGGCGTTCATGATGATCTTCAGCGCCTGGGACAACGGCGCGTTGTGTTCGCGCTTGGCGGTCTCGCGACCCTCGGCGACCCGGGCGACGATGGACGGCAGGCAATGCCGGGTGCGAGAGAAACGAGCGCCGCGAAAACCTGCCACCGAGTCGCTGTCGTCAGGATGCTGCAAGCCTTCGATCAAGCCCACCGGGTCGATCAGAAAGGTACGGATGATCGACGGATAAAGGCTCTTGTAGTCGAGCACCAGCACCGATTCGTACAGCCCCGGTTGCGAGTCCATGACAAACCCGCCGGGACTGGCCTGCGGTGGATTGGTGCCGAGGTTCGGCGCCACAAAACCCTGGCGGTGCATCAGCGGCATGTACAAATGCGTGAACGCCGCCACCGAGCCGCCGCTGCGATCCGCCGGCAGGCCGGTGACGCTGGCGCGCTCGAGCAAAAATTTCAGCAGTTCGGTCTTGGCGAAGATCCGCGTGACCAGCTCGCAGTCCTTGAGGTTGTACTTGGCGAGCGCCGGTTTGTCCTCGGCGAACATGCGGTTGATCTCGTCCATGCGCTGGTACGGATTGTCGATGGATTTGCCTTCGCCAAGCAAAGTCTGGGCGACGTTTTCCAGGCTGAACGAGGGAAAGCTCCAGGTCGCCGAACGCAGGGATTCGATGCCGTCGATGATCAACCGTCCCGCCGCTGCAGCGAAGTAGTGATTGCGGCTGCCGTGTTCGCGCCACTGCATTTCCTCGCCGCCACGCCCGAGCTTGAGCGGCACGCCGAGACGCCGGGCGTGTTCGTGAAGGATGCGCAGGTCGAACTGCACAAGATTCCAGCCGATGATGGCGTCGGGGTCGTGGCGGGCAAACCAGTCATTAAGCTTCTTGAGGATCAGGGTGCGCGATTCACAGTACTCGAGGTCGAAGTCGACAAGGCTGTCATCGCCGTTTGGTGCGCCGAGCATGTACACCTGCCGTTCGCCGCAGCCTTCCAGCGCGATGGAATACAGCTCGCCCTGCTCGGTGGTTTCGATGTCCAGCGAGACCAGCCGCAGTTGCGGACGATAGTCGGGCGCTGGCTTGAGGTGGGCGTCGAGCAGCACACCGTCGGCATCGGGCGTGCCGCTGAACCAGACCGGTGCGGTGATGAAACGCTCCATCAGGTAGCGCTCGGGTGGTCGCACGTCGGCTTCGAAGACATCGACACTGTGGCGGTTGAGCGCGGTCTCCAGACGCATCAACTGACCGTGCTGCTGGCAATACAGACCGAGCACCGGGCGATGCTCGAAATCCTGCAAGGCCAGGGGGCGCAGCTCGACGTTCTTTTCGTCCGCCAGCACCCGTTCGGCCTGCTCGCGCTGCGCCGCCGGGATGAACGCCACCGACGGCTGATGCGGCAGGCGCACACGGCGCGGCCCGGCGTCGGTCGCCAGCCAGAACTCGACTTCGGTGCCGGCCGGGGTGTCGCGCCAATGCCGGGTCAGGACGAAGCCCTGCTGTAAATCCACCACTGCAACCTCAGGAATTGATTCAGACGGGCATTCTACGCGGCATTGCCGTAACCCGTGACAAAGGCCTCGCCATGAAAAACCCGGTCAAATGACGTTTTTTGCGTGTTATCTGCCGTTTTGCGGCCTTGCCCTGCGCGCCTGCGTCTACGATGCTTGGAGAACAACGACAACACCTGAGTAACCGCCATGAAAACCGTCGCCCAGCTGCTCAAGCTCAAAGATCCGAAAAATCAGGAAGTGCACCAGATCAAACCCGATCACATGGTGCTCGAAGCGCTGATGAAAATGGCCGAGAAGAACGTCGGCGCCTTGCTCGTGGTGGAAGACGACAAAGTGGTGGGCATCATCAGCGAGCGCGATTACGCGCGCAAACTGGTGCTGCACGGGCGCTCCTCGGTGGGCACGCCGGTGCGCGACATCATGGTGGCGAACGTGATCACGGTGGACACCCACCAGACCGTCGACACTTGCCTGGGCATCATGTCCGACAAACGCCTGCGTCACTTGCCCGTGGTGGAGGACGGCAAACTGATCGGCCTGCTGTCGATCGGCGACCTGGTCAAGGAAGCGATTGCCGAACAGGCCGAGCTGATCAAACAGCTGGAGCAGTACATTCGCGGGGAATAGTTCCGGTTTGATCGTTCCCACGCTCTGCGTGGGAACGCCTCTTGTGACGCTCTGCGTCACGCTTTGGGACGCGGAGCGTCCCGGGCTGCATTCCCACGCGGAGCGTGGGAACGATCAACGATCACCATCTGATTCGATTTCTTAACCAGGCCAATGCCGCGCAAAGACCGGCGCCAGCACCGGGTGTCGGTCGATGCGCTGCAGCCACGCATGGAAACCGGGTCGGGCCTGGCGCAGGTGTTCGCGGGCACCGGCCCAGCGCGTGACCACCGCCGCCAGCACATCCAGTGCGCCCGGTGTTTCATCGTCCAGGTACAGCTCGGCCGAGAACTGATCGGCAAACACCTCCCAGCTCCAGTGCAGTCGTTCCCGCGCCCCCGCCATCAAATTCTGCCGCGAGGCCTCGTCCGGCATCACCAGCCAGCGTTCCGGGTAATCAATAATCCCGATGGCCGCATAGCAATTGCTGACGATGTACACCAGGCCCCGAATCGCCTGATCGCGGTCAGTGCCGTTGGCCGGCAGCAGGCCGGATTGCGCAAAGCTTTGCCCCAGATGAATCAGGATCGCCGCACTTTCGGTGATGACACTGCCGTTCGGCAGTTGCAGGGTCGGGATCTGTTTGAGCGGATTGAGCCGCGCCAGCTCCTGCGCCGCTTCCGCGCTGGCCTCGATATCGATGAAGCGGTAAGCCACCTGACACAGCTCGAGCGCCGCCTCGATGGCCGCCGCCCCTGAATTGCGATGTCCGTAGAGCTGATACATATCCCCTCCTCCACTGCGAAAGGCATCCTGCCTGGCCCTATTTATAGCTGTTGTATCGAATTTGGCACGGATTGCGCATTCATCGGCAGCTTGCGAATCCCTGATCTCGCAAAACAGCGCTGGCGGTGCCCATCCCGCACCAAGAGCAATCAGCGAACGCTATCCGCGTTCTTGTAAGGTGCGATACCGAACCAAAAGTTCGCGTATCCGAGCTGGCAACAAGGAGTTCACCGCGTGAATCTTCATCTGCTGCGCCACACTCTTCTCTCCGTGCCCCTGTACCTGCGCCGTGTTCGTCCTGCGAACTGTCCGTGCATTCCTTTTATTACCTGAACGCCTGCACTATTTATTTTTTAAATAGCACGCAAGAAGTCATTGCGTGCGCGCTGCATTAATGAATGCAACAACACATTGTTCGACAATAACTTCTAGACAGCACACTGCTACAACTTTCGCTGTTCGGCGTTAATCTCCGAAGCGCACCAAAACTGCACTATCAATCATTACCCCGAACGCGATTTTATTTAGACAAGAACAAGGAACAGCGCCTGTGACCCGCTAAAACACTGACCCGCACCAAATCAGTCCGCCACGCACCATCACGCGTCCTGGCCGACACGAGAACAGCCGCTCTATCTCGCTGAACAGCGCGATACCGCGCCAGGCCTGTCTCGCCTTTGAAAAAGCCCTGCAAACAGGGCCGTCGGGAGGTTATGCGCCCATGAAAACCGGCGTGCCTGATGAAACTTATATAAATGCGACATACGTATCATCCGTGAAATAACCGCTACACATTTGTTTACTGTTTGGCACAGCGGTTGCTATTGCATCAACCATGAGGGCAAGAACGATATTCGCCACTCAATTGCACACTCACTTATAAAAGAACAGCCACGGACCGGATCAATGAACCATCGAAGTCGGCATTACTGAAACAACACGCTGCACAAGCCCTGTTCAATAGATAGTTCAACTATCGGCTTCTGCACACCCGTATGAAAGTTGCGACCACTCACTCGAACAACGCTGTGTTGTTCGAACGGCACCTTATTGCCCTTCATCCACCCGAGGGAGCTTTAATGAACGATGCGGTAAAGCACAGAACGCCGCCGGGGCCAGTACCGAACGCAGCGCTTGCGTCGGTGGCGGGTCGACCCGTCTACAAGGCCAACACTTCGCAGCCCGGCGGCCTGAACAAACAGCAGATGCTGTTGCTGGTGGCGGTGTCGGCGCTGATACACGGCGGCGCCTGGTGGTTTTTCCAGCAGGCGCGGGCCGAGCCGCTGCCCACGCCACCGGAAATTCCGGAA